>NZ_JBMMUG010000019.1:0-4288 GCF_049257255.1 Pseudoalteromonas aquimarina | reverse complement strand
CAACCAACTCGTGATTCGCTGCTATGCTGCGTCGTTCCCCGTGTTGGTGGAGGCGCATTATAGAGAGATCCGAATTTGGATCAACCCCTATTTCAAACTTTTTTTAGTTTTTTGGATCGTTCGAGTGAAATACGTACAAAACAGCTCATAATTGCTAGTTTTGTGAGCTATTAAGTAGCATTTAAGACTATAAAACTGTTTTTTATTTACTTGAGTTGAAAGTTTGTTGAGTTACTTCACCCCAATAACTATCTTCAATGACACTCTCACTATAGGGTGATTCATAGCTTTTTATTGCCTTTCGCCAAAATGCAATTGCTTTATCTGCACCTTTAATTTGTTTTATTTGCCACTCTCCTTGGTAATGCTGCCAAATCCAATGGGCAAATTCACAACCTATCCCTTTAAATCTTACACTTGGTACAACATAGAATTCAGAAACTTCAAAACTTGCTGCTGTGTGTTTTTTAATTGCAGCTATACCGATGGGCCTATCTTTAATGTAGCAAATTAAGCCAAACACATTATCAACAAGCTCTGTATCAAGATCAAAAAGCCCCATTAAGTTAGGTAGCTTTCCATTGATTGCTGAAAACTCTGCTTCATACCCTTGTAATAAGTTTAAATAAACTCGCATGTTGGACTGTTCTACAACGACTACTTCCACTTACTTGCCTCATTAATTAATCAACTTATCAATCATCACATAAAAATTATTTCAAAAAAATAAAAACAACACTTTACCTAAAGTTAACTTGAGCTTTTATAGTGCAATCTAAAATTAACCAAGGAGCCATTTTATGAACTCATTTACTCGATATTTAAAAAGAATTACTTGTCACTCAATTTTCGTTTCAACTTCTGCACTTAAATAAGGAAATATAATGTTTTTAGAGCATGTGAATCTTGTTGTTACAGACCTTAAAAAGTCACTTTCTTTCTATCAAGCCGCTTTTCCACATTGGTATATTCGTTCAGAAGGCGCTGGCGATTGGAACGGTAAACCACGTAAGTGGATTCATTTTGGTGATGACTATCATTATATTGCGCTCAGTGATCATGGTGAGGGCATAAATAGACAACTCTCAGGTCATCAAATTGGGCTTGCGCACTTTGCTTATGTTGTAAAAAATTTAGATGCTTTGATAAAACGCATGCAACTTGCAGGTTTTGCTATAGATAAAGGCAGCAAACACCCTTTTCGTAAAAATGCGTATTTTATTGACCCAAATGGATTTGAAGTTGAGTTCGTTGAGTATTTAAGTGATTTACCACATGAGCGTAATAGTGACTAAGAATGCATTCAATAAGAAAGTGGTTCTCATCTTATGCTAGAGAATCACTTAGCACTTTTATTAGTTTATTAATTTCGATTGGTTTGGCTAGGTGTGCATCAAATCCTTCAGCTAAATAACGAGCTACATCACTTTCTAGCACATTTGCAGTAAGTGCAACGATTGGAATTTCTTTGTTCGTTTCTCTAATCTTTATACAAGCCATCTCACCATCCATAATTGGCATTTGAATATCCATAAAAATAATCTCCGGACTATGGGTTTCAAGTAACGTAATAGCCTCTCGGCCATTTTCTGCAATTATCAATTCTGCATTTGCTGGGGTAATGATTGCTTTAAATACCATTTGATTAACTTTATTGTCTTCAGCAAGTAAAATCGTTTTGCCTGTTAAGTTTGGCATTGTTTGTTCATCATCGTTTTGTTGAACTAACTTTTTCTTACCACTGTGTTTTAAAGGTAATTTAACTTTAAACTTTGCTCCTTTATCTAGCTCGCTTGATACTTCAATACTGCCATTCATCAAGTAAATCAATTGAGATACAATGGCAAGCCCCAAACCAGTTCCACCAAAACGCCTAGTAGTCGAACTATCGGCTTGTTCAAAACGTTCAAACAGCTTGTCTATTTGCTGTTGAGTCATTCCAATACCTGTGTCGGAAATTTCAAACAACACGCCCTGCTTATATTTACTAACGTTAACCTCAACTTTACCTGTATCGGTAAATTTAATTGAGTTACTTATTAGGTTTATTAATATTTGTTTAATTCGTGTTGGGTCGCCATACCAAACACCTTCGACAGGTTGCATTGAATTAACAGACAAATTTAATCCTTTAGTTTCAGCTATAGTCGCTTGTTCGTTAATTGTATCAAGCACCAGTTTCTCAAGGTCAAATTCTGTGTTTTCAATCTCCAGTTTGCCTGCTTCAAGTTTAGACACATCTAAAATATCGTTAATAATGGTAAGAAGAGTACGACCAGATGACAGTGCACTCTCAATTAGTTCACGCTCTTTTAATGCTTGCTTGGATTGTTTTAATAATTGTAAGGTGGTGAGTACAACATTAAGAGGCGTGCGAATTTCATGGCTCATGTTAGCTATAAATTCATTTTTAACATGATCTGCCTTTTTCAACTGTTGAATAGCTGATGCTAGTTCAGTTGTTTTGTCTTTTACTTTGCGCTTCAGCTGATCATTAAAGCCAGAAATAATGAGAGTGAATGTCACGCCAAGAGCCGCAACAATAAATCCAACAATAAGAGTTAACCAACTTAACCAATCTTTTTTGGTATTTTCAAAGCCATCTGTACTTTCAAAATTAACTAGCCACTTACGACCAAACCACATTAACTCGTAAGATTTAGAAAAGTGCAGGTCATGTGATGTTAAATGATTATTATTAAATCCTTCAACATAAGGGCGACTTGGGGAGTTAATATCTAAAATTGAAAAATCATAAGCGTCACTCACATTATTATCAATCAATAGTCGCTCTAATGATTTATCAACTTCTATTACTATTTCAGCTAGCCCGATTAACTTTTCATCTTCAACACTAAACACCGGATAATAAATAACATTGCCGGTTTCTTTATCAGATTGTTGCGCTAAGCGAATTGGTGGTGTAGCACGAATAGCTCTAGCATTAATCGCTTCAAATACGGTGTCACCAGCAACGGGGTGACTCGCAAGGTCAATACCAATAGCTAAACTATTATTGGCATAAGGTGCAGTTAAACCGATTGGAAATATTTTAGTGTGTAAACGATTTTCATCAAGGATTTTAACTTTTGAATTAGTTAAACCTCGGCTCTCTTGCTTTTTAATCCAGTTTTTTTGCTGCTCAACATCTAAGCTATCAAGCCATGCAATTGCACGATAAGGGATGATGCCATCATTTAAAGATGCAGCGATAAGTTGAAACTCATCAATTGTTGGGGATAACCCACTTCTAAACAGTGTCGCTAATGCAAACAGGTTACTTTCGATTTGCCTTTTTAGTATTTCAAGTTCGTAGATCTTTTTCTCTGTAATTTCTGAAAACTTTCCATTTAGATTTTTCTTATACACTTCTTTTGAATAGGTAAAAGTAAAACAAACAGAGGCAAGCAAAATAATACCCACCAAAATGACAAGTTTGCTGTTACTAATCTTAGAAAAATATTTAGATGGAAATAAGATGCCCAACAATGGAAAAAAGAATAGTACGCCAACACTGTCACCAACCCACCAAGTAAACCAAACAAAATCTAATATATAAAATGGGATGATACCTTGCAGGTACAAGCTTGTGGCACCGATAGATGCTGATATTAAACAAGCGACAGGACTTATCAATAATAAAATAGACAACAAAGAATATGCGGAATTGAGATTTAAAGGAAAATCACAAAACTTTTTTAGAAGATGAAAACTGACAACTGCTTGAAGTAATGCGCCAAAAGCTCTTACAGCGTTCCAAAATAAATCTGAAGTTGTGATTTGCTCTAGTGAAACACCTGAACTATATAAATTGGCACATAATGCGCCTAAAAATAATGGAAAGTACGCCTTTTTGCCAAAATAGAGCACCAACACCACAGCACAGCCTGCTGCAGGCCATACAGCACTTGCAAAACCAGGTTCAATACGAAAGAAGGTTCCAATTAAACCAAATGCAAAATAGCTGAAGGCTATAAAAATAAATGCAAAGCCAGTTTGGTCTAATAACGTTTTAGAGATTTTTGGCATTAATTCATGCTTATTTCAATAATTTACCTCATTAAAAATAGCACAAATTTAGCTTTTAATTGTTTTACTCCGAATGGTGTAAAAGGGATGATTGCTAAAATATTTATCTCAAAACGAAAAAACCCGAGCCTAAGCTCGGGTTTTTCAATGCGTTTGCATTTCTATAGTTGATTACTCAACGATAGAAGCTACAACACCAGCACCTACTGTACGGCCACCTTCACGGATCGCGAAACGTAGACCTTCGTCCATCGCGATT
>NZ_JBMMUG010000018.1:1693-4843 GCF_049257255.1 Pseudoalteromonas aquimarina | reverse complement strand
TTAATTAGGAGCTTGGCGATGTTCTACTTTCACATGGGCGAACCCACACTATCATCGACGCTGTTTCGTTTCACTTCTGAGTTCGGCATGGAGTCAGGTGGTTCCAAAACGCTATGGTCACCAAGCAAATTTGGTTGACTTAAGAGTCTTCTTAAATCTAAATCTGGAAAGCTTTTTAGTAAAGTATCTACTTTAGTTCTTAATCTATTCAACTTCTGCGGGTCTAAACCACTTTGGCGTTGTATGGTTAAGCCTCACGGGTAATTAGTACGAGTTAGCTTAATGCCTCACAGCACTTCCACATCTCGCCTATCAACGTTGTAGTCTTCAACGGCCCTTCAGTTAACTTAAAGTTAAAGTGAGAACTCATCTCGAGGCTCGCTTCCCGCTTAGATGCTTTCAGCGGTTATCGATTCCGAACGTAGCTACCGGGCAATGCAATTGGCATCACAACCCGAACACCAGCGGTTCGTCCACTCCGGTCCTCTCGTACTAGGAGCAGCCCCTCTCAATTCTCAAACGCCCACGGCAGATAGGGACCGAACTGTCTCACGACGTTCTAAACCCAGCTCGCGTACCACTTTAAATGGCGAACAGCCATACCCTTGGGACCGACTTCAGCCCCAGGATGTGATGAGCCGACATCGAGGTGCCAAACACCGCCGTCGATATGAACTCTTGGGCGGTATCAGCCTGTTATCCCCGGAGTACCTTTTATCCGTTGAGCGATGGCCCTTCCATTCAGAACCACCGGATCACTATGACCTACTTTCGTACCTGCTCGACGTGTCTGTCTCGCAGTTAAGCTTGCTTCTACCATTACACTAACCGTACGATGTCCGACCGTACTTAGCAAACCTTCGTGCTCCTCCGTTACTCTTTGGGAGGAGACCGCCCCAGTCAAACTACCCACCAGGCACTGTCCACAACCCCGATTCAGGGGCCTATGTTAGAACATCAACACTACAAGGGTGGTATTTCAAGGACGGCTCCACAGAAACTAGCGTCTCTGCTTCAAAGCCTCCCACCTATCCTACACATGTAGGGTCAATGTTCAGTGCCAAGCTGTAGTAAAGGTTCACGGGGTCTTTCCGTCTAGCCGCGGGTACACAGCATCTTCACTGCGATTTCAATTTCACTGAGTCTCGGGTGGAGACAGCGTGGCCATGGTTACACCATTCGTGCAGGTCGGAACTTACCCGACAAGGAATTTCGCTACCTTAGGACCGTTATAGTTACGGCCGCCGTTTACCGGGGCTTCGATCAAGAGCTTCGCCGAAGCTAACCCCATCAATTAACCTTCCGGCACCGGGCAGGTGTCACACCCTATACGTCTTCTTTCGAATTTGCAGAGTGCTGTGTTTTTAATAAACAGTCCCAGCCACCTAGTCACTGCGACTCTCGCCAGCTTAGAGAGCAAGTCTCATCACCAGTAAGAGCGTACCTTCTCCCGAAGTTACGGTACAATTTTGCCTAGTTCCTTCACCCGAGTTCTCTCAAGCGCCTTAGTATTCTCTACCTGACCACCTGTGTCGGTTTGGGGTACGATTCGAAATAATCTGAAGCTTAGAGGCTTTTCCTGGAAGTATGGCATCAACAACTTCCACTCCGTAGAGTGTCGTCTCGTATCTCAGCCTTAAAGAATCCCGGATTTTCCTAAGATTCAAGCCTACATACTTTCACATGGACAACCAACGCCATGCTTGTTTAGCCTGCTCCGTCCCCCCATCGCAATTATTCCAAGTACGGGAATATTAACCCGTTTCCCATCGACTACGCCTTTCGGCCTCGCCTTAGGGGTCGACTCACCCTACCCTGATTAGCATGGGATAGGAACCCTTGGTCTTCCGGCGAGCGGGTTTTTCACCCGCTTTATCGTTACTCATGTCAGCATTCGCACTTCTGATACCTCCAGCATACCTCCCGGTACACCTTCAACAGCTTACAGAACGCTCCCCTACCCCGCGAATAAATTCGCAGCCGCAGCTTCGGTGGTATGTTTAGCCCCGTTACATCTTCCGCGCAGACCGACTCGACCAGTGAGCTATTACGCTTTCTTTAAAGGATGGCTGCTTCTAAGCCAACCTCCTGGCTGTCTGGGCCTTTCCACATCGTTTCCCACTTAACATACACTTTGGGACCTTAGCTGGCGGTCTGGGTTGTTTCCCTCTCCACGACGGACGTTAGCACCCGCCGTGTGTCTCCCGGATATTACTTATTGGTATTCGGAGTTTGCAAAGGGTTGGTAAGTCGGGATGACCCCCTAGCCTTAACAGTGCTCTACCCCCAATAGTATTCGTCCGAGGCTCTACCTAAATAGATTTCGGGGAGAACCAGCTATCTCCCGGTTTGATTAGCCTTTCACTCCTAGCCACAGGTCATCCGCTAGCTTTTCAACGATAGTCGGTTCGGTCCTCCAGTCAGTGTTACCTGACCTTCAACCTGCCCATGGCTAGATCACCGGGTTTCGGGTCTATACCCAGCAACTAAACGCGCAGTTAACGCTCGCTTTCACTACGGCTCCCCTAAACGGTTAACCTCGCTACTGAATATAAGTCGCTGACCCATTATACAAAAGGTACGCAGTCACAGAACGAATCTGCTCCTACTGCTTGTACGTATACGGTTTCAGGTTCTATTTCACTCCCCTCACAGGGGTTCTTTTCGCCTTTCCCTCACGGTACTGGTTCACTATCGGTCAGTTGGGAGTATTTAGCCTTGGAGGATGGTCCCCCCATATTCAGTCAAAGTTTCACGTGCTCCGACCTACTCGATTTCACTTTAGATAAGTTTTCATGTACGGGACTATCACCCTGTATCGTTGAACTTTCCAGAACATTCCATTAACTACACTAAAGCTTAAGGGCTAATCCGATTTCGCTCGCCGCTACTTTCGGAATCTCGGTTGATTTCTTTTCCTCGGGGTACTTAGATGTTTCAGTTCTCCCGGTTCGCCTCACTTACCTATGTATTCAGTAAGTGATACCACTAAGTGGTGGGTTTCCCCATTCGGAAATCCTAGTCTCAAGCGCTTTTTACTAGCTTGACTAGGCTTATCGCAAGTTAATACGTCCTTCATCGCCTCCAACTGCCAAGGCATCCACCGTATACGCTTAGTCACTTAACCATACAACCCAAAATGGTTTGTAT
>NZ_JBMMUG010000018.1:0-1593 GCF_049257255.1 Pseudoalteromonas aquimarina | reverse complement strand
GTTCTAAATCGTATAAGGAGGTGATCCAGCCCCAGGTTCCCCTAGGGCTACCTTGTTACGACTTCACCCCAGTCATGAATCACTCCGTGGTAAGCGCCCTCCCGAAGGTTAAGCTACCTACTTCTGGAGCAACCCACTCCCATGGTGTGACGGGCGGTGTGTACAAGGCCCGGGAACGTATTCACCGCGACATTCTGATTCGCGATTACTAGCGATTCCGACTTCATGGAGTCGAGTTGCAGACTCCAATCCGGACTACGACGCACTTTAAGTGATTCGCTTACTCTCGCGAGTTCGCAGCACTCTGTATGCGCCATTGTAGCACGTGTGTAGCCCTACACGTAAGGGCCATGATGACTTGACGTCGTCCCCACCTTCCTCCGGTTTATCACCGGCAGTCTCCTTAGAGTTCCCGACCGAATCGCTGGCAACTAAGGATAGGGGTTGCGCTCGTTGCGGGACTTAACCCAACATCTCACAACACGAGCTGACGACAGCCATGCAGCACCTGTCTCAGAGTTCCCGAAGGCACCAAACTATCTCTAGTAAGTTCTCTGGATGTCAAGTGTAGGTAAGGTTCTTCGCGTTGCATCGAATTAAACCACATGCTCCACCGCTTGTGCGGGCCCCCGTCAATTCATTTGAGTTTTAACCTTGCGGCCGTACTCCCCAGGCGGTCTACTTAATGCGTTAGCTTTGGAAGACAGTCTCGAAAGACCGAACTCCTAGTAGACATCGTTTACGGCGTGGACTACCGGGGTATCTAATCCCGTTTGCTCCCCACGCTTTCGTACATGAGCGTCAGTGTTGACCCAGGTGGCTGCCTTCGCCATCGGTATTCCTTCAGATCTCTACGCATTTCACCGCTACACCTGAAATTCTACCACCCTCTATCACACTCTAGTTTGCCAGTTCGAAATGCAGTTCCCAGGTTGAGCCCGGGGCTTTCACATCTCGCTTAACAAACCGCCTGCGTACGCTTTACGCCCAGTAATTCCGATTAACGCTCGCACCCTCCGTATTACCGCGGCTGCTGGCACGGAGTTAGCCGGTGCTTCTTCTGTAAGTAACGTCACAGCTAGCAGGTATTAACTACTAACCTTTCCTCCTTACTGAAAGTGCTTTACAACCCGAAGGCCTTCTTCACACACGCGGCATGGCTGCATCAGGCTTGCGCCCATTGTGCAATATTCCCCACTGCTGCCTCCCGTAGGAGTCTGGACCGTGTCTCAGTTCCAGTGTGGCTGATCATCCTCTCAAACCAGCTAGGGATCGTCGCCTTGGTGAGCCATTACCTCACCAACTAGCTAATCCCACTTGGGCCAATCTAAAGGCGAGAGCCGAAGCCCCCTTTGGTCCGTAGACATTATGCGGTATTAGCCATCGTTTCCAATGGTTGTCCCCCACCTAAAGGCATGTTCCCAAGCATTACTCACCCGTCCGCCGCTCGTCATCTTCTAGCAAGCTAGAAATGTTACCGCTCGACTTGCATGTGTTAGGCCTGCCGCCAGCGTTCAATCTGAGCCATGATCAAACTCTTCAATTAAAAGTGTTTTTGGACTTACGTCCGACTCAATGAATTCTGATTTTGAT
>NZ_JBMMUG010000017.1:0-6218 GCF_049257255.1 Pseudoalteromonas aquimarina | reverse complement strand
TAATGATGAGGCGACATTATTGAATACGCTTTTGAACTCGGTGGATTTTAGTAACCGCTTTTAATAGCAAGTAGTAGAAAGAAACGCCGGTTGATTAAAGCAAATCAACCGGCTTTTTTATGTAATTTACTTTAGTTGCCATGTTATTATTCAAAGTAATAAACTTTACGGAAAATATGCGTGAAAGTATCAAAAAAGTTAAGAATTATGGCTGATTTAAAAATTAAATTTCCTGCACTTATTGCAGATGTTATTTTTATAAATATGTCATTTTGGAGTTCAGTCTTCCTTTTCCAATCAAGCGGAAACATTCTGAATGATAATATGTTTGCTCTTTGTGTTATTGTAAACCTAGCGTCTTTAATCGTTTTTATAAAAATAGGTCTTTACAATGCAGTTTTGAACTACATTGATACAAAAGTTCTAATCGTTGTGTCTAGCGGTATTCTTTCTTCTGTTGCTGTTTTGGTCATGACAGCGTTTTATCTTGACGTTGCAATCGTCAAGAGTGTTCCTTATTTTTATGGAGTTCAATTAGCCCTTTTGGTAGGGGGCAGTCGAATTGCATTCAAGGCTTTACTTAACTCCAAAAATTTGTCTCAAAAAGAAAAAGTGGTTATTTACGGAGCAGGCTCTGCTGGTGAGCAACTTGCAATTGCATTGAATAATGGAAAAGAGTTTTTCGTAGCTGCGTTTATTGATGAAGATGAATCCAAAGTTGGAAAAAAACTTTTAGGCAAGCGTATTTACGCCCATAAACAGTTGGTAAATGTGATTGAAAACCTGTCACCAGTCAAATTACTGCTTGCGATCCCGAGTGTGGATATACAGCGAAGAAAAGCTATATTACTTGAACTAGAGCACCTTCCAGTTAAAGTTCAAAGTATTCCTGGTATTAATGATTTAATTCAAGGAAAGCACAAAATTGATGATATACATGATGTCAACGTTAATGATTTGCTAGGTCGTAAACCGGTATCTCCAGAACAAAGCTTATTAAAAGCAAATATTGTTGATAAAATTGTTATGGTTACTGGCGCAGGAGGATCTATAGGATCAGAATTGTGTCGTCAAATTATTAAGATTGGTCCAAAAAAACTCATTCTGTTCGAGCTTTCAGAATATGCACTATACAGTATTGATAAAGAGCTTCTCGAATTAAAGGAGCAATTATCATTAAATGTAGAAGTTTTTCCTTTACTTGGTTCTGTTCAAAGAGAAAATCGTTTAAATGCGGTGATAGAGTCATTCTCTGTTCAAACTTTATATCATGCAGCAGCTTATAAACATGTTCCTTTGGTAGAGTTTAATGTAGTCGAAGGTGTAAGAAATAATGTTTTTGGAACATTAGCCGTTGCAAAGGCTGCTATAGCAGCCAAAGTTGAAACATTTGTTCTTATTTCCACCGATAAAGCTGTGAGGCCCACAAATGTCATGGGTGCAACAAAGAGAATGGCTGAGTTAGTATTACAAGCACTTTCAAATGAACATCATAAAACCCGCTTTTGCATGGTTAGATTTGGTAATGTACTTGGTTCTTCAGGATCAGTTGTACCTTTGTTCACAAAACAAATTGAACAAGGGGGGCCAATTACAATCACGCACCCCGAAATAACACGTTACTTTATGACCATACCAGAAGCATCACAGCTGGTAATTCAGGCTGGGGCTATGGGACTTGGAGGAGATGTATTTGTATTAGATATGGGGGAACCTGTAAAAATACATGATTTGGCTACTAAGATGGTTCACTTGTCAGGACATAAAGTTGCCAATGAAAAAGGTGAGCAAGGAACTATTGAGTTTGAATTTACAGGTCTCCGTCCAGGTGAAAAATTATATGAAGAGTTGCTCATTGGTGATAACGTGAGTGGTACAAAGCATGAACGTATTATGACTGCTCATGAACAGTACTTACCTTGGAGTCAATTAAAGATTCTTTTAGATGAACTAGATGAAGCTTGCCATAATTTTGAACACCAACGCATTAGGGATTTGCTATTGTCTGCACCAACTGCATTTTCACCTAATTCAGGTATTGAAGACTTAGTTTGGAACAACCGCCCAAAACATTTAAAGGTGCTAAAATAGAAGAGTTACTTAACTCTTCTATTAATCATTTTTTTAGCTTCTAAAACTTTTAGATAAAGCTGATTTCCAGCCTCATAATTTGGTGCAAAGTTTACCAACTTGCGCAAAACTGACTCGGCTTTTAATAAATCTTTTTCTTTCAGAGCGATAATAGCTAAAGAGTAATATGATTCTGGAAGCGGTTTTTTACTATTACAAACTTTCTTAAAATAGTTCTTTGCTTGTTCAAGGTTTCCAAGCTGAAAATATAGTGCACCCAAGTTATGTAATATTTGGTTTTTCGATAGTAGATCTTTGGTTTGAGGAAGTAGTTTTTCTGCAACTTCTGTCGCTTCATTAACGCGTTTTTGCTCTACTAACATAGCAAAATAATTAGATGCCACGTCATCTCTTAATTTATTGTTAGAATACTTGTATGCCAGCTCTAATGTGCTATTTGCCTCATCAACTTTTCCATTATTACGATATATTTTTGCAAGTGATGTTAACACTCGCGGGTTTTTTGGGGACAATGATGCTTCATTCTCAAAAAAAGCCTCTTTATCTGACCACATTTCAGCTCGATGGAGTGTAAAAACAGAGTACGTAACGACAGTTATTGATATAAGAGCCATTACTTCTTTTTGTTTGTTAAATGCTTTGCCACATTCAGTAACAAAAGATATCAATAAAAAAGATAGAGCAAAGTTTGATATATAAGTTCTATGTTCGAATGCAAAATCTCGAATAGGAATAATGCTTGATTCAATCATGTGTCCGCAATAAAAGAATAATATAGCAAAGGTTATTTCTGGACGCTTTTTAAATAACACTATACTACTAACTAATAGACATAAATGCCCAATAAAACTGACAGTTGTAGTTAAGTTGGAAAATGAATTAGAGAATATTGAGTATTCTAAGCGTAGATCAATTGGCGCAAAAAACTTACCAATATAAATCCAGAGTATATTCAGCTGAGCGAAAAAGTAATCAAGTCTAGAAATGTCTTTTGTTTCTCTGGATGCGCTGTCGATTAACTTAATGAACTCTTTCCCACTTTCTGTAGTTAAACTTACAATTAGTAAAGAGACTCCTAAAAATAGGAGTGAGCTATAAAGTGTTTTATATGACTTATCGCGTTTGAAAAATAAAATTTCTAATATAACTAATACAAAAATAACTGATATGAAGTTTTGTTTACTGAACCAACCTAAAAACATTGAAATAATTAAAATTAAAACAAAACTTAAAGTCCTTGTTATATGCTTTGTATTAATTGCTTTTCGAAACTCAATATATGTAAGAGTACAAAGTAAATAAAAGAATGCAGACATCAAGCTGTAACGTTGAACAATATAAATAACCGGTTGGCTATTCAAAGGGTGTATTGCAAAAATCAAAGCAGAAAAAAAAGCAATTGTTTTATTTTCTTTACCGCACAAACTTAGCAAGCTATTAACTAAGAGGTATACTAAAAAAGTATTTAAAATGTGAATTGAAATATTGACCAATCTGTACTCTAAAACAGAGTTTATTCCCAACTTTTCTTGTACAAAAAATGTCATAGTGCCAATAAAACGGTTTTGCAGAAAAAAGTCTTGTACTGAACCTGTTTGTAAAAGATAGTTTTCCTGAATACTTCTAAAGTCATCTAAATAAAATGGGGCATTAAGACTTAAGGAATATACTGCAAGGATAGCTAAAATCAAAAAGCCTAGGTGATTCTTAGTATTAGAGAACATTTTGTACTTAAATGGTTTTTGGTAAAGCAAGTCTAACGTAACCCACTTCAAAAAAAAAACTTAATAATAAATATAGCTTTTCGAGCATTTTAGTTTATTTCTAAATTCATCATTACCGTTATCAAGTTAAAGACAGAAAATACACCTAGTGATACAGCGCTCTTTGAATGAAATAATTTCAACAAACGAGGTGAGTTTTAATACTTAATTGTTTATTATTAGAACAGAGATGTATGTAATAGGTAAAAAGTAATGAAAAAAATAGGTATATTGAGTGCTGTTTTGATTGCTTTTGCAAATAATGCAAATTCAAGCACTGAGAATCACTTATTTTCTTATACAGCAAGCGACGCAGTAAGTAAAAATACGCAAACAGCTTCTTCTGAGAATAGTTTAAAAGCAACAACAATAAAAATTAATCAAAACGCTGATAACTTACTGACCTTGGGATCAAAGTTTGAAGTTAACTTTCCCAATCAAACCAATATTTACAATGCAAAGGTAACGACTGAACTTCCTAATGGCATACCGAAGCGAGAAGGCGAAATATTAAGTTCAGCAAAATTGATTGCAAGCCTTGAAAAAGGCGCTGGTAGTATTGAGATGTCCATCTTAAATGGAGATATAAAAAGTTTATTTATTACTGATGCAAAGAACAATAAAATATATAATGTTGAGTTAAATTCTCAAGGTGAAGGGGTGCTTGTTGAGCAAGATTTTGCAAGCTATCAGTGTGCTGAATTCCCAGAGGCACAAAACACAAATTCTCCATTAAACTTTCCTTTAAGTTCTGAATTAACACCTGACTTAACTACATTACAAGGATTACAGAGTCGTCCTGGTGCGACAAATGTTATATACATCAATAACTGGGGGGGGACTCTCTCAGGAACGCGTTGGAATGATGCATATAACAGTGGAAATTCCATCAGTTATGATCCATTTGATACAGATGGGAATACATCTAGCTTTTCTGACAATGAACGCTACTTAATGTGGTTAGCATGGAAGGAAATGGCTGAAGATTATGCGCCATTTGATGTAAATATTACAACTAGCCAGAGTGTTTACAACAACACCCCTGTGGTAAATCGCAGTCAAATTATTGCCACAACAACAGCGACAAGAGATACATTCTACCCAAATTCAGCGGGTGGTGTAGCTTATGTAGGTATATTTGGATTAGATTCGGATTACTACAAAACTGGGTGGACGTGGAATTTATCAGCGGGTTCAATGGGGATGACCCACTCTCACGAGTCAGGCCATCAAATGGGACTTTCTCACCACGGAACGTCAGGCAAAGGCTATTATGGTGGTCATGGTGTGTGGGGACCTGTGATGGGGGCTCCATTTGGCCAATCTTACGTTCAATGGAGTAAAGGTGATTATCCTGATGCAAATAATTCATCACAAAACGATCTAACTATCCTTCGAGATGTGTTAGGAGTGTTAGATGATGATGTAGCAAATTCTTCAGGGTCAGCTACAAATTTATCAGTACCTGAAAGTGGTTATTATGCACAAATAACACCAAGCGGGATAAACGATGTTGTCGATGTTGATGTGTTTGAATTTAACATTGCAACACAATCAATTGCAAAGGTTCAGGTTCAGTCTTCACTGGGAGTTGAAGGTGAAACAAGAGCTGCCAATTTAACATTCAAGGTCACACTGAAAAACGACCAAGGAGAGGTAATTGCAACTCATACTTCCGCAACGGTTGCTAATGTTACTCCGCTTAATGATTATTTTACGTATACAAATGATTTTGCACCTGGCACGTACTCTATTCATGTCGAAGCGCAAACGCCAGATGAGAATTGGACTACTGGATTTGATGACTATGGTAACGGTGGTGAGTACCACGTTTCAATCTCATTTGATGATGAAATTTTGATTACCCATACTGAAGCTAATTTAGCCGCGAGCGCTGGTAATGAAATTCAACGCAGTATTATTATTCCTGAAGGTGCTTCTGACGTAACAGTTTCATCTTCTGGCGGAACAGGTGATGCGGATTTATATACGCGTTCAGGTCAAGCTCCAACTAGAGCGACCTTTGATTGCCGCTCTTGGAATAGCGGTAATAATGAGACCTGTTCAAATCAAACTGCAAATGCAGAGTTGCATTATATGTTGTACTCCTTTAGCGACTTTGCTGGTGTATCCACATCTGTTACTTACAATATAAGCGGCACGTTAGATTCAGATGGTGATGGTGTAAATAATATTACTGAGAAAAATCTTGGAACAGATATCACAGACACAGATTCAGATAATGACGGTTTACCGGATGGTTGGGAAGTTGCTAACGGAACCAACCCTGTTGTAGCTGATGCAAATGGTGACTCAGACGGTGATGGACTGACCAATAAGTATGAATACGATAATGGCTTAGAT
>NZ_JBMMUG010000016.1:0-16478 GCF_049257255.1 Pseudoalteromonas aquimarina | reverse complement strand
AAACTGAATAAGCATTGCTTGGGTGTAATTAAGGGTAAAAGCTTCTTTTAAGTAGGGAATTAAAATGTCATTAAGACAGGTAATAAAACCCCACATAAAAAAGAGGCTAGTTAAAGCAACGAGTGCAAACTGGGTGTTAGAGGTGTTATTTGCCTCAACTTGCACGGTCTGGTTTAGTGGATTGGGTGAGCTCAATGTCGTTTCCTTTAATATGTTGTCAATTTTTTGTAGTTATTAATATTAAAACGCTAAAGTATACAATATGTAACTTAGTTGAAAGCATTACATACGATTGCATAAAATTTAAAAAGCTAACCCATTGATTAATAGGTTTTTATTTTTACATGGTTGGGGCTTTACCATTAACAAGTAACTTATCTAAACTAGATTTCAGCTTAGGCAAGCTTGCGCACCCTTTACCAGTGTGTTTATCTGCTTGGCATTGATAAGCTTTTACATACTCAATAATAAACGGGTTATTTTCGTCAAAGGCGTTAGCATCTACCCCTTTTTGTCCTGTATTTTCTGGCCAGTTTCCGCCAACAGCAAAATTTAGAATTAAATGAAACGCCTGATCAAAAGGGGCTTTTGAATATAATACGTCTTGCTTTTGGCTATTGTTAATTGAGCTCAGGGTATACCAGCCTTGATGGGCGAATTTCCCGTTTTCGTTTAACTGGGTTTGTTTTTGGCGCGCATATAAAATGTTGTCTACATACCACCTTATTTCGCCTTCTTCCCACTCAACACTATAAAGATGAAAGCCATCTGCAGGGTTGCTTTTACCACCAAAATCAAAAGCTTTTCCTGAATAGACATTGTTTGGCCAATCATGGCCGTAGTGAAGCGTGCCATGAACGGTGTTTTCAATTTTACCGTTTTTGAGTGGCACTTTAAGATTAACGCTTTCCATAATGTCTATTTCGCCAGACTTTGGCCAAGTACCATAAACTTGTTCACTAGGCAGCATCCAAAAGGCTGGCCACGCCCCTTGCCCTGATGGCAGTTTGGCTTTGATTTCAAAGCGGCCATATTTAAATTCAGCTTTACCCTTGGAATTGATGCGCCCAGAGGTAAAAGGTTTTAATGCTTTATCGTTTGCTTTTCTCGCAACTAAATACAAAGCGCCGTTTTTTAAAAACAGGTTGTCGTTATTGGCGGTATAACATTGCTGCTCGTCATTACCGCCGCCATCACAGTTCACTTCGATATTCCATTTACTGCCATCAAGTGTTTCGCCAGAAAAATCGTCTTGCCAAACAAGCTGCCACTTTGTATTGGGTGTTGTTTGATAGCCACTAGAGCTGTTTTGTGATGCAGCACTTAAGTTGAGTGACATGATGCTCGAAAAAGCTGCAAATACAGTAATCCATTTCATTGTGTTATAGCCCTTCAAACTTATTTAGCAGTTGCGCAGTAGTATTGAATAAACTCCCAATGATCCGGCCATTTATCTACTTTCTTTCGCGTATTGCGTTTAGCATTATCCAGAAAGTTTTTCAGCTCCATATCGCTCATGCTGTCGACAATTGGGTGGTAGCTTTTAGGCTCTAAGCCTTGGCCAAGCAGGCACTGTACCCAAGAAGTTTCGGCGAAAAGATCGTGTTCTTTTTTGAAAATGCGGCCAGATTGTTCAAATAGATCAAGTTTATGTTGCAAAGAGTCTGGAATCGGCATGGTTTTACAATAGCGCCAAAATGCCGTATCAGTTCGCTCAGTAATGTGGTAGTGCATAATAATAAAGTCGCGAATACTCAGCGCTTCAAGGCGAGTTTGTTCATTGTATTCATTTATATCCGCTTGATTGAAACCATCATTTGGGAACAGTTGCAGTAAACGGACAATGGCTTTTTGAAATAGGTGAATGCCGGTTGATTCTAATGGTTCAATAAAGCCTGAAGAAAGGCCTGCGGCGATACAGTTTTTAACCCAATGCTTTCTACGCGCACCAGTTTTGTATTTGATAACACGTGGCTCGTTTAATCTTTCGCCTTCAATATTATCAAGCAATGTCGCAACTGCTTCATCATCTGATAAATACTTGCTGCAAAATACATGGCCATTTCCGGTGCGGTTTTGCAATGGAATTCGCCATTGCCAGCCTGCGTCACGTGCGATTGAGCGAGTATATGCAACCGGTTTACTGACGGTTTCAGTTTGTACTGCAATGGCACTGTCGCATGGTAAATAATGGCTCCAATCGTCATAACCCGCGTGCAGAGTCTGCTCGATTAAAAGTCCTCTAAAACCAGTGCAATCAATAAATAGGTCACCTTCAATAATGTCGCCAGAGGTCAGTTTTAATGCAGTGATAAATCCGGTTTCTGGGTTTTGTAACACCTCATCTATGGTGCCTTCAACACGTTTACCGCCGTGTTGCTCTGCAATACCGCGTAAAAACTTAGCATAAAGTGCGGCATCTAAGTGGTAGGCGTGATTCATATCTTGGTTTGGTAATACCGCAAAGCGACCTTCACGCTGCGCTAAATGTTCTGCAACATAATCACCGAGCTCAGATACATAGCCTTGTTGTTTGCCTTTTTGCCAAAAGTGATGAAAACCACAGGCCCAGCAGTCAGGCCCTAAAAAGCCAAACGAGTGGATGTAGTCTTGCTCTTTTTGGCGCCAATTCTCAAATTTAATGCCCAATTTAAACGTCGCATTGGTCGCCGCCATAAATTCAGGCTCTTTAATGCCGAGTAAACGATGGAAGATATGCAAAGTCGGGATTGTTGCCTCGCCCACGCCTACGGTTGGAATAAGATCAGATTCAACAAGTGTGACATTTATCGTGTTTCCAAGCAGTTTGCTAAAGGCCGCCGCGGCCATCCAACCTGCGGTACCACCACCTGCAATTACGACGTTTTTTACTTTGTTTTGCATCTGTATCTCCACTGCTTTCGGTGTTCTATCGTTTTAGTTTGTTAAGAAGACTTGCGCGTAACTTTAATGCTTGCTGCTCTGGTAATGGCAAAGTGAGCGCTGCTTTTGCATGTTCTGGAATATGTTCAAGCGAGTCTAGTTCGTCATTAAATACGTAATAATTGAATAAGGCTTGCCAGGCTTTACGTTGTGCTTTTGGCAAGCTACGCAAAGATAAAATTGCCAACTCTAGCGCGTTATCTGGGCGACCATAAAATGCGGATGTGTCACGCCACCAATGGGTAAGCAGCAGGTTGAAGCCTGTTTTGGCTTCAACCTGGTGCCACCACATACTGGGCAGTAATAAGATATCTCCCGGTGATAATTCAGCGATAAGAGCATGTTCTAGCGCCTCGGCAAATTTTGGGAATTGGTCAAAGTCGGGGTTTTCAAAATCTACCAAGCTTATGGCTTGTCCGCCTGGGGCAAATTCTAAGGGGCCAACATAGAGGTTTTCGATTTGTTCAGGTGGAAAAAGCAAAAACCGTCTTTTACCTGCAAGGTTGCAGGCAAGGTTAGTGGGAAAGTCAAAATGCGCTGCTATTTTACTCTGATTTCCAAGCCACACACTGGTTAGTGGCGAAGCGTTTGCAAGTGAAAAGTCATGCTCGTTTTCAAGGGTTGGGAACCAACGAGCGGTATTTGTTGAACCCATATATACCGTGGGAGCTTTCGCATCATTTTGGCATGACAATAACTTTTCAATCACTAAATGCAGCGGTAATTGGTGCGCATTTACGTTAAAACCATCCATATTTTGATTGTAAAAAACACGGCCGTTAATTTCTGGCTCGCCGTAAAATGCATTGATTGGCTCGCCAGTATAATGCGAGAGTAAATGCTGTGCAGCAGCTTCATTAGACTGAATGGCTTTTTGTACCATGGGCCAATGGCTGCAAGCACCTTTAAAGAGCAAAGGTGTTTCTGAGCTTAATAACGCACCAGAAATATCTTTGCTGGTAATGTTAGTAAGCTCAGTAACGGGTTTGATGCTCTCTAAGTTCATATTAGAGACCTAGCTGTTTATTTTTACGTTTAACAAGCTCTGCAATATTGCCGTGTGAGGCAATAACAAAGTAAATCGCTTGCAAGTAGCCGAGTTTAACAAGGTTAAGAGTTTGCTCGTCAGAAAGCGCCGCTAATTTATCTTCGTTTATGGTGTAAAAACCAAGCATTTGATTTTGCGAGCCGTCGTTTAAAGTCACATCTAAAGTAAATTGTTCAATGAGCTCATAGCCAAGCAGTGTTTCAATAAAGTGAGCGCTTTTTTCTACGCCATGGTGAATGGCCTCCATTAAATCAGCCATTTGGTCTAGGTAATCACTGTTGCCGCCATATTCTAAAAACAGTGCTTCGCCTTGTGTTTCGTTTACACGCGGGCTTTCCATATCAATGGTTAAAACGCGTGTAAGCTCAGTTTGCCCGCCTTGGTTTTGCTGTTGATGGCCAATAGCAAATGGATGACGCTTGATCGTTGCAGGAATATAACCATCCCAGCCGTCGTCAGTTAAGAACAGATTTTCATTTTGCTTAACACCCATTAAAGCAACAGGCATAAACTGGCCTGTTACGCTGTTTTTCTGAAAGAAAATAGGGTATTGGTTTTGAATGGCGCGAAACTCATCAGGAAAGGTCAGTGCAAACCAGACATTATCGCCAAACTGCGCACTTGCTTTGGTGTTTACTTTAATATTTTTATGAGCAATGTTGTTAACTAATTCAAATTTTGCCATCGAGGGCCACCTTTCTTAAATCGTTGTTAAGCCGTATTGCTTAATTTTGTTTAGCAATACCCTGTTTGGCTCTAACTGTTGTTGTAATTGGTTTCGTTTTTGTTGATTTTGTTGAAACAGCGCTTTTGCTTTAGCGTGTTCAGCATGCCATTTTTGCGACGGGTTAAACGCAGTTTTCCCTTTCAAACCATAGTAAATGTATTGAAAGCTTGCTGCGGGAAATAGCTCTTCTGTTTCAAATGAATCATAAAGATATGGCGTTTGATATTGCCATAACAGTAATTTATCGCGCAGCGTTTGTGATAGTGTTTCGGTACTTGTTGCAGCGCGCCAATATGCTGAGTCATCGCGCTTTGATAACACGTAGTGCAGCTTTAAAAAATCAATAATTTGCTGCCAACGCTGATGGAATTTTTTATTAAAGCGTTTGGCAATGACGTCCATCATCGCTCTATTTTGCGGAAATTGATCGCGAATAAATTTGGCAGATAGCTCGATTAAAGCGATAGCCGAGGCTTCTAAAGGTTCGATAAATCCTGCTGACATGCCAATGGCAACCACGTTTTTATGCCAAAACTTTTCGCGGTAACCTGGGTTAATTTGTAATTCGCGCACGGTGAGTTTGTTGATATCACAATTTGAGGTATCTGACACATAACGGGCAAGTGCGTCGAAAGCTTGCTCTTTGGTGCAAAAATCATTGCTATAAACATGACCAATGCCGCGACGTGATTGCAGTCCTATATCCCAAATCCAACCATTAGCGACAGCGGTACTGTGAGTCGCCGAATTAATATTGTCGTCAGGATGTTGGTAGGGCACTTGTACTGCCAGTGCGCGGTCGTTGAATAACACCTCTTTGCAACTAACAAAAGGGACTTTAAGTGCTTTATCAATTAATAAACTGTGAAGGCCGCTACAGTCGATAAATAAATCACCAGTTATTTCACCGTGTTTTTCGGTAAACACCGATGCCACATCGCCATTACTTGTGAGCCTAACATCTTGCACGTTGTCATCAATATGCATAACCCCGAGTTTTTCTGTGCAATGTGATTTAAGTAAAGGCGCAAATTTTCCTGCATCAAGATGATAGCCATAGTTTGCAATAAAGTTGTATTCAGGCGTTGAAATTTGTTTAGGTGCAAGTTGTGCATTACACAAAGCATCTTGAAAGCAAACAGCTTGTTCAAATGGCACTTCATGTTGGTAAGGTAACCAATGGACAGCCAAATTCAGTTGATTAAAGGATTCGGGCAACGAAAACGGATGAAAGTAACTGTCGCCACTTGCAGTGCGCCAGTTGATAAATTTAGAGCCTTGTTTAAACGAGGCATCACACTCGTTTAAAAAAGTGGTTTCGGAAATACCGATTTGTTGTAACGTGTCGCGCATTGAAGGCCAAGTTCCTTCACCCACACCAATAGTGGGAATGTCACTTGATTCAATCAGCGTAATTTGAATAGGGGAAGGTAATGACGCATTACTGTGCTCGGCTGCAAGAATACTGGCACTTAACCATCCAGCACTGCCACCGCCCACAATTACAACCTTTTTTACTGCATTTGTCATTACTACAACACCTGATTTTTCAGTCACATAATAGTTATATTAGATGCTACTGAGAGATTTGCGAAAAAGCCGCGCAAAACGCGGCTTTTTCGCTATTTTGGTTATTTAAAAGGTATAACGTACACCGATGTTGAAACGAGGCCCAGTTTGCGTCACGTTAACAACCTGTAACGACGAACGCTCATGGGTACGGCTGTACTCATCTGTAAGGTTAATACCTTCTAAGAAGAGTGTCAGGTTCTCGTTGTACTCGTAGCTTACACTTGCATCCCACTGACCGTATTCTTCAACAAAAATAGGGTTTTGTAAGCCAAGTGTATTAACGGTGCTCGCTAAGAACTCATCACGCCAGTTGTAAGCAATACGCGCTTGAATGCCGTCTTTATCGTAAAATGCGATAAAGTTATACGAGTCACTCATACCAAGGATTGCAAACTGCTCATCTTGTGATTCTTTATCGTAATCGATATCACCATCGACAATCGTTGCGTTGGCAATTACACCAAAGCCTGATTCGCCGAATAGGTGCTGAACTGCAAATTCCCAACCGTAGATTTTTGCATCTTCTTGGTTAACAGGAATTGTGATGTCGAATTTTGCAAAGTCATCACCCGGTACACCTAAGATAAAGCCATTTTCATCCAGTGTTTCTGGGTAGTTTTCTTTGATGTATTCACGAATGAGCGTGTTGTTATTACCCACAGCTGCAACAGCTTCAGCATAACGGTCGCCCATTGCTGGGTGAGTTAGACTAAACGCCTCTTCTTCAACCGTGGTACGGCCGATGAAGTTTGTACTGTCTTTGACAAAATAACCAACAGCTGCGTAACTACCTTCGTCGTAATACCATTCAACAGAAAGATCTAAGTTATTAGATTCAAATGGTTTTAAGTCAGGGTTACCACGGCTACCAGTACCACCGTCAATACGCACTAGCGAGTTAAGTGTTTGACCACCTTGGATATCTGCATAGCTTGGACGAGCAATGGTCTTGCTGTAAGAGGCACGAACTAATAAGTCTTCAACTACTTCAATGTTGAAATCAACATTTGGTAGGAAGTTGCTGTAATCACCTGTTAGGTTAGTAAAGCCTTGCTCACCAGTTGCAACTAAGTTGAACTCGTTATCACCCGCCCACGCAATATTGTTGTAAATTGGTACTAATGCAGCTGATGTTACGTCAGTTTGCTCATAGCGTAAGCCGATGTTTAAGTTGTAAGGTAAATCTACGATGGTACCTTGGAAGTTAGCTTGTACATATGCTGCAAGCTGCTCTTCAGTAGTACGACGGTCTGTAGTGTAGTTTGAAGACGCACAGAAAGAGGTACCACAATCACCCGCTGAACCAAGTGCACCATAAAGGTCGTTGGCAGTTTGACGAACTGAGTCGAAATCCCAACGGAAGAATTCTTCAAGTAACATATTTGAACCAGCACCTGGTACATCAAAATGTGAACCTACATCATCAAGCACAAAATCAATGCCGCTTAAGTCACCTTCTGCACCAAGACCACCCCAGTTGTCTTGTTGTACGTTAGAAAACGCTGAGCGGTTTTTCACTTCAGTTGATGAAATACCAAAATCAATGCTTGAAAGGTCGCCATTATCAAACACAAAAGTACCGTCAAACTGTGCTTGCGTTACATCACTGCGCATCATGCTGTTACGGAATGAACTACCGGTAACGCGCATATCTTTGCTCTGAATGCCGTTAAAGCCATCAGGGTAAGTAATGCTTAGTACAGGGAAGTCTTTGCTGAAATCGGCAGTAGTTACTGAGCGCACCCAAGTTGCCATACCAATTACGTTGTTACTTCCGTAAGGGCTATCTGGACGAGATTCAGCACTTGAATCATGGTAGTCAAAACGCAGTTCAAGGTTATCGTTAACTTGCCATTCAACGTTAAAACCAAGCGATTTGTTTTCGTTTACCGTATCGAAGCTACCAGCACCCATTGCTAAATCGCCAGGTGCGCCAAACGCTTCAGAATAAATAATTGGCGCTGCAATTGGACCGTCTGACCATTCGCCTGTTGACGGACCAAAGTTAAACCATGCAGAAACATCGTTGTATTGATCAGATACTTCGTTTTTCGCATACGTGTAGTCAAGTGTTGCAGTTACATTGTCCATTGGACGGTACTGAATAACCGCTTGACCATTGGTACGCGTGCGTTGCACTTCGTGGAATGCATAGCCTAAACTTTGCGGCACTGAGTAAATCGAATCAGCGCTTGGGTAGTTAGTGTGCGCGTTATCACCATCTGGAATTAAACCGCCCCACTCAGCATTACCGCCGCCCCAGTCCCAACCATTGATGTTGCCTGGGAAAGTACGCCAGCCACCGCTGTTAGCTTGTACGTTGCCACTTTCACGCTCTTGGTAAGAGCCTGAGAGTGCAATACCAATTGTATCTTCAGCGAAGGTGTTGCTGTATAAACCTGAAAGCTCAGGTGTGATTGATGCACCTTCGTCAGTTGATTGATCCATTACACCTTTTAAACCAAATGTCGCTTTTTGACCTGGTGAGTTAAGCGGCTTAGTGGTCAGTATGTTGATGGTTGAACCCATACCACCAGATGGTACGCTTGCTTTACCTGTTTTATAGATTTCCACGCCAGCAATGCCTTCAGCGGCAATATTTGCGAAGTCATAAGCACGTGATGTTGATGCAGTAGTTGCTTCAAGTGATGATGCTGGCATCTGACGGCCATTAAGTGTTACAAGGTTGTACTCTGGGCCAAAACCACGAACAGTTACCTTGCTACCTTCACCATTGGCACGGTCAATAGATACACCTGAAATACGCTGCAGCGATTCAGCTAAGTTTGTATCAGGAAACTTACCAATATCTTCAGCAGAGATTGCATCAACAACACCGCTTGCCGAACGTTTTACATCCAAAGCCTTGATTACAGAGCCACGGATACCCTTGACCTCAATAACTTCCACATCGTCTTTTGTCGCCTCATCGGCGTACATTGGCGTAGATAAAACCCCTAGTACTACGGAGAGACTGGTGGCTATCTTTGTCTTTGCAAAGCGATTGTTTTTCATGCTGTCTGCCTTAATTTAGATATCAGTTCTTATTAGAATTATTGTCATAATGTTGTTGAATTAACAGAACGCTCAATTTCCCTTTCCGAGAAATGTAAGCGCTTTCATTTCTCGGGAAATAAAAACGCGAACAATGTAAGCGCTTACATAAAAGTAAGTCAGAACTAAATAAAGATCAATTAATTTTATTTATGGTTAGTAAGAATTACTGAGATATTTGTTATATAGATATATTAGGTATTAAAAATCAATTGGTTGGGTTTTGTCTGTTATTCAATTTAATTGTTTAATGTTAAAAATAAAATTAACTTTTATTTATTTTTTGTATGTTAATTGCTGTTTAAAAAGTCAAAAAAGCGTGAAAAGTAAATATCATTGTTGAAAGTTGAGGCTGTGAGTGAGCATTTGTTAACGCACATTGGTTTATTTAAGTTCTAAGAGTTGAAAACTAAAAACACTCCGAAAACTCGCCACAAGTTCATTTCTTTTTGAAATCAAAATTTGACGGATATTATTACGCTAACCATTATTAATTAATGCAAAAAATGGTGTTAAAGCGTGCTTCACGCTCCCCAATAATAAACCTTTTTCTAAGCGCGCTTTGGGCGAGCTTATTGCTATTGTTAACGCTTTTCGCACAATTTACTTGGTCACAAACGCAAACAGCAGTGGTATTTGATGATATCGCCCAAGTTATGCAGCAATATGACTTTGATAATGGATTAAGCCAAGCTTCTGTGACTGCAATTACACAAGATAAATTTGGTTATATTTGGCTTGGTACACAATCAGGCTTAAACCGCTTTGATGGCAAACGCTTTAAGCATTTTTTTCCGGCGCAGCCACTTTCAAATAATCTTGCAGGTGGTTTTATTACGGCACTTTGCAGTCAAGAAGATTTTCTGTGGATTGGTACACAAACGGGGCTTTCTCGTTATCATTTTGAAACCAGCGAGTTTGAGCGCGTTGATATTAATAAACAGGACCAGTCGGTTGAACGTATCAAAAGCTTATCGTGCCACAATGATGCGCTTGTCATCACAACGGATGACAATGCACTTTATATTTATCAATCAGACAAAGGCCTGCTGACAGCGCAAGATGTATTTACTACAAGTCAGATTAAAGCTGTGCATATTGGGCAAGAGAAATGGTTTGCCTTAACTGAAAACGGCATTTTATCAAAACAAACTGACACAACTGAAAGCAGCTTGCTGATAGCTGGTAACTTTAAGTTGGTCGGTCTTGGAGAAAATGCTATCGCGGTAATAGATAGCAAACAGCGCGCTTGCCTTTATAAGCTGGCTCCTTTAACGAAACTGTGGTGTAACCAGCTACCAATTAACGAGATGGTAGAGGTGTTTCAATTAACATTATTGCCAGCTGATTTACTTATTGCATCCAGCCAAGGGGCATTTCAGTTATCCCTTTCGGGTGAAATTATTCATCACTTCAAACGCCAACCTGGCAATCAAAAAGGGCTTTCAGAAAATACAGTGTTATCGGCATATAAAAGCCAAGAAGGAGATATTTGGTTAGGTACAGAAACACAAGGGCTTTACCACTATCGCGAATTAAGTAACGCATTTGGTCATGTTTATAACTTTAAAAATGCAGTGCGAACCAGCGATTTTTATGATGTAAGAACCTTTGCACTTGATGCAAGTGGCACCCTTTGGATTGGTACTTCAAAAGGTATTTACCTATATAAAAATAAACAATTTTATGCAGCTGAAAGTGTTTATCCATCGCTTAAAAAGTTAAACACTACATTTATTACCGATCTTTTTATATTTGGTGATGCGCTTTGGATCACCAGTCGAGGCGCAGGCTTGGCAAAACTTGATTTATCAACAGGCAATACTTGGCTAGTTAAGCCAAAAATTAATGGCGAAGTTGTAGAAAGCTTTAATTCGGTAATAAGTTTTAAAGGGCAGCTCATCTTTAGCTCAAGAAGCCAAGGCCTTTTGACATTTAACCCCGAGAACAATCTGTTTAATCACTTTATTCCTGAAAATAAAAACGCGCCAGCCCATGCAACAGGGCTTTATAGTGATGGCGATAATTTATGGTTTGGCAGTATTGGCATGGGGTTATTTAAATTTGATGGCAACACCTTGGTTTCGATAAATCAAACACAAGGTTTAAGCTCAGATTTAGTTTTTATGATTGAACAAGATGAACAGCAGCGAATTTGGACTGCTACTGATAAAGGCCTTAGTATTGTTAATCCTGACATGACTTTGGCACGCATCGTTGAGCGCAAACATGGCCTTGCAAATAATGCAATTTGGGCACTTGTTAAAGACAATAATGGTAACTTTTGGGCGGGTACGAGTGGTGGCCTTAGTTATATTCACAGTGACACCTTCAGCATTCGAAATTACCTTAGAAATGATGGTATTCAATCGAACGAATTTAATTTTAATGCGGTGCTAAAAACTAATAAAGGGCGCTTATTTTTAGGTGGTGCCAATGGTTTTAATCAGTTTTACCCAAGTGCAATTGAAAATGCAGGGCAAAAACCTAAAGTGCAGTTAAGTTCAATTAATGTGCTTGAAAAAGAGCTCACGCCGTTAAATTCAATTGAGCTTACTACGGTGCCTGAGCTTACCAAATCACTGAAGCTTAGGGCGGAGCAAAATATTCTTTCGCTTGCTTATTCTTCAACGAGTTTGGCATCGGACAAACTCTCTCATTTGTATTATCGAGTCGTTGGCCTAAGCGATAAATGGATTAAATTAGAGCAGGGACGTAACCAGATTGATTTAATTAACTTAAATCCTGGCGATTATACGGTAGAAGCGTATTTAGTTGACCGTTTTAATAATGCATCCGCTGCGCATCAATTAAATCTCATCATAGTTCCCCCTTGGTGGGCGTCTAAACTGGCAAAAGTAAGCTATGTGATAATGGCTTTAATTATCAGTACATTGATTATTTACTCGCGGGTGAAACGTTACCGCCAGGTGCTCTCTGATAACAATGTGATGAAGCAATTAAATGAACGCTTTGAGCTTAGTTTATGGGCAAGTGGCGATGACTTATGGGATTGGCATATTGCCAACAATACTATTCACCGCTTTAGTGTAAGCAGCCATCTTGATTTTGGCTCACGAAAAGATGAAGTATTGTTAGATGAATTACATCATTATGTGCACCCAAAAGATTGTATTTTACTTGAAGACAAACTAGAGCGCTGTATCTCAGGTGAAATTGACAGTTACGAAATCGCTATTCGGGTTAAACAAAAAAACGGTGGCTTTCGTTGGGTACGTGACCGCGGAAAAGTAGTTAGCCGAAATAGCTCAGGTATTGCAGAGCGTATCGCAGGTGGTATTCAAGATATTCAAAAACTGAAAGAAAATGAATTGGCACTGGAAAAACTAAACCATTCGCTAGAAGAAAAAGTACAAGAACGTACGCTGCAACTTGAACAGAACAATCAGCAATTGCTGCAAACGTTAGATGAGCTTGAAAAGATGCAGCAAGACTTAATAGAAAGTGAAAAAATGGCGTCACTGGGTAATTTAGTGGCCGGTGTTGCCCATGAAATTAACACCCCACTTGGCATCGCCATTACAGGTGTTTCATCTTCAGAGGAGAGTATTGCACTTATTGAGTCGCAATTGGCAAATAAAACCCTTAATCAAGCTACGCTAGTTAACGAAATAAATAAGCAAAGAGAAGCATATCAATTAGTACAGCGCAATTTAGAACGTGCAGAAGCATTAATCTCAAACTTCAAACAAGTGGCGGTCGATCAATCTTCTGAGCAAATGCGTGATGTACAAGTGAGCGATTATTTGGAGCAATTGCGTACCTCACTTTCCCCCTTAACCAAAGGCAAAGAAATCACTATATCCATAGCGTGTTCGCCGAGCTTAATTGTCGAAACCTATCCTGGTGCTTGGTATCAAGTGATGTCTAATCTTATACAAAACTCGGTAACACATGGTTTTGATGGCCTAAGTAAAGGCAATATCGCAATTTCGGTGACACTTAATAACGGTAAACTCGTAGTGCTTTATCAAGATGATGGCAAAGGTGTTTCGGAAGAAGTGCGCGAACGCATGTTTGAGCCCTTTGTAACCACTAAACGCAATCAAGGAGGTAGCGGCTTGGGAATGCACATTGTTTATAACTTAGTCACCCAGTTACTAAATGGCGAAATCACCAGTCGACGGGTAGAAAATCAAGGGGCGGTATTTGAAATTGAATGTTTTGTGAATGTAATTAGTGAATAAAGCCCCTTTCAAATCACTTGAAAAGGGCTTTAATGTGGGCAGGAAACCTACTGACACATATGCATAGCAGGTGTTTCAGATTGCACTATTTTAATATTGGCTAGCGATAACTCCAGCGCCTGTGATGAACCAATTTCAAATGGCACTACCAGTTGATTAAACTTAATGCCTTGCTGAGTAAAGCAAGCTAAATCAACGGAAAGGGTATGCCATTGACCATCTGCCTTTGCATTGAGTAAATTTGCAATGTCCATTTTACTGTGACAGCTGCCCGGTACATCTGCGGTGCCTTCACAATTCATGGTTAACCACACATCTTTAGCATTGTTGCTATCGACTTTCACATCAAAGACTAATTGCGCTTTGTCCGATACTAAGTTGCTTAAGTCTTCACGGAAATGGCTTTTACTTGCAAAACGAAGACCTGCTGGTTTTTCGCCAGTGATAGAAATTTTGCGTGCATCTTCTTGAATAACTTTATCAATGGTACGGTAATTGATACCTTCAAGGCTGATGGTGCTAGACATAATTTGTTCACTGTTATCACCTGAGAACAACCATGCTTGCCATGGCTTTTTCACTTCACCCTCGAGAATAGACACACTCTTTACATCGCCCGCTTTACGCTCAAATTGCTCAGGTAAGTCGTTTGATACGGTAGTATTTGATTTGGATGTTAATCCATAACCGTATGCAAATAACGGTTTTTCGTCACTGGTTTTATAAAAATCAATGTGTTGATTTGGGTTGATTGGCCAGCTAAATGGCAGTTTACCTTTAAATTCAACATTCACGCTGTTATTTGCATTACGAAGTAGCACATCGGCAATCGCCGCACCTTCTGAGCCAGGTAGCCATGCTGCAACAAACGCAGTTGAGGCATTGAGTTCAGCATTAACCCACATAGGGCGGCCGCTAATAAACACGGCTACAACCGGAATATCGGCAGCTTTAAATTTGTTAAGTAAGGCAAGATCGCGTTTTTCACCCGCTTGATACTCAAGGCTTGCACGGTCACCATGGCCTTCGGCGTAAGGCTCTTCACCAAAAACCACAATCGCAACATCTGGTTTCTCTGAGTAACTGCCATCGAGGCTGTAATCGAGTGTACCGCCCGCGGCAGTAACTTGACTGCGTAGCCCATCTAAAATAGATGAACCACCCGGGAAATCACTATTTTGGTTATTCGTTCCTTGCCATGTGATTGTCCAGCCGCCTGACTGTTTACCAATATTATCTGCTGCATCACCTGCCACTAAAATGCGCTGTTTTGGTGATAACGGTAATAGTTGCTGGTTGTTTTTCAGCAATACTAGCGACTCACGTACTGCTTGTGCGGCAACGTCACGATGCGCTGCTTGGCCAATTAACTCAGTCTTACCCGAAAGCGCTCTGTCTTTAGGACGCGGCTTATCAAATAAACCCGCGCGGAATTTTACCCGCAGAATACGGCGCACAGCGTCATCAACACGCGATTGTGCAATTTCGCCAGCGTTTACTTGTGCGATGGTATTTCCCATTAAGGCTTTCCAATCAGAAGGCACCATAAAAATATCAAGGCCAGCGTTAATTGATTGCGCGCAACTTTCATTGCTACAACCCGCCACTTGCCCATGACCATTCCAATCACCAACGATAAAGCCATCGAAAGCCATTTTGTCTTTTAGCACATCGGTAAGTAGGTATTTGTTACCGTGTACTTTTTCGCCGTGCCAGCTATTAAATGAAGCCATTACAGACTGTGCGCCAACATTTAAACCGCCAACATAGCCCTGTGCGTGAATATCAAATAAGTCTTGCTCAGATGATAGATTATCGCCTTGGTCGTCACCGTCTACTGTGCCACCATCGCCTACAAAGTGTTTTACTGTACTAATTACACGCTCATTGCCTAAAAAGTCTTTACCCACTTCGCCTTGTAAGCCTTTTACCACTGATGCCGCATAACGTCGAACAAGTGCTGGATCTTCAGAGTAGCTTTCATAGGTACGGCCCCAGCGGTCGTCTTGAACAACTGCAACTGTTGGTGCAAATACCCAGTCAATACCGGTTACCATCACTTCTTTTGCTGTGATAGCCGCGATTTGTTCCATTAACTTTGGGTTATTTGCCGCGCCTAAACCAATATTATGTGGAAATAGTGTTGCCCCAATCACATTGTTATGGCCGTGCACTGCGTCGGTGCCCCACATAGTAGGGATCGTAGATCCATCGAGTGAGTCATCAATTGACGCCATATACATATCGTCGGCGAGCTTAATCCAGTCTTCTGGTGTAGCGTGTTTATCGCCATTTGGGAACGAACCGCCCCCATTTAGATAAGAACCAAAACCATAACGACGCATATCTTCAACGGTGATATTGCGAATTTCAGGTTGGATCATCTGCGCGATTTTTTGCTCTAGTGTCATTTTCGCTAATAACGCATCAATTTTACTTTCAAGCGCAGCATCGTATTTCACAGGACTTGTGATTTTTGGCCAAATATCGTTTTTAGTGTTTGTTGTTTTGGCATTGTCATTGCCCGACATACAGCCGCTCAGTGCCAAACAAAGTGCTGAGAGCGAGAACAGGTGTTTATTCATTGATTTGTCCTTGAGTAGTTGATGGCACATGTCCTTTCACACCGTAGAATACGATAAATACGTAACATACAGCAGGAATAATAAATGAGAGCGTAAGGCCAATCGTATCAGCCGCCATGCCTTGGAACACAGGAATAATGGCACCGCCAACGATAGCCAAACATAAAATGCCCGACCCTTGTGAGGTGTGCTCTTTTAAGTTGTTAATGGCAAGACTAAAAATAGTTGGGAACATAATAGAGTTACATAAACCCACAGCGAGCATTGTCCACATGGCGATAGGGCCAGAACTTAACATTGATACCACAATCAGTACGATAGCAAGGGCAGCATTAAAGGCCAGTACTTTACCACCAGACACT
>NZ_JBMMUG010000015.1:0-18797 GCF_049257255.1 Pseudoalteromonas aquimarina | reverse complement strand
ATTCCTAATGCCTATCGAAGACGTATTCTCAATCCAAGGCCGTGGTACAGTAGTAACAGGTCGTGTTGAGCGCGGTATCGTAAACGTGAACGACGAAGTAGAAATCGTAGGTATCAAAGATACTACAACTACTACTTGTACTGGTGTTGAAATGTTCCGTAAGCTACTTGACGAAGGTCGTGCTGGTGAGAACATTGGTGCACTTCTACGTGGTACTAAGCGTGATGAAGTTGAGCGTGGTCAGGTTCTATGTAAGCCTGGTTCAATCACTCCTCACACGAAGTTCACTTCAGAAGTATACGTACTTTCTAAAGATGAAGGTGGTCGTCACACGCCATTCTTCAAAGGCTACCGTCCACAGTTCTACTTCCGTACAACTGACGTAACTGGTGATATCCAATTACCAGATGGCGTAGAAATGGTAATGCCTGGTGACAACATCAAGATGACTGTTGAGCTAATCGTTCCAATCGCGATGGACGAAGGTCTACGTTTCGCGATCCGTGAAGGTGGCCGTACAGTAGGTGCTGGTGTTGTAGCTTCTATCGTTGAGTAATCAACTATAGAAATGCAAACGCATTGAAAAACCCGCGTAAATAGTTACGCGGGTTTTTTTCATTTTTAACATTCGCAGCGGTGTTGTGCTTTTTTTGAGCTATAGCTGTTCAAGCTATAAACAGTTAAATGTAAAAAGCTTAAACTAAAATAAGCTAAAATTTGTACATTTATTGCTGTAAATACACCACTATTAGATGATGTTGTCATCAACTAGTGTTATACTCCGCGCGAAAAATTTTAATTAATTAGAGTAAAGAAATGGCTGATTTATCTAAGTACAGAAATATCGGTATTTTTGCCCACGTTGATGCGGGTAAAACGACTACAACAGAACGTATCCTTAAGCTAACTGGTAAAATCCACAAAACTGGTGAAGTTCACGATGGTGAATCTACAACTGACTTCATGGAACAGGAAGCTGAGCGTGGTATTACAATCCAATCTGCAGCGGTTACATGTGAGTGGAAAGGTCACCGTTTAAACGTTATCGATACTCCTGGACACGTTGACTTCACAGTTGAAGTATATCGTTCACTTAAAGTTCTTGACGGTGGTATCGGTGTATTCTGTGGTTCTGGTGGTGTTGAGCCTCAATCAGAAACTAACTGGCGTTACGCGAACGAGTCAGAAGTTGCTCGTGTTATTTTTGTAAACAAGCTAGACCGTATGGGTGCTGACTTCTTCCGCGTTGTTGGTCAAGTTGAAAAAGTACTTGGTGCAAACCCACTAGTTATGACACTTCCAATCGGTATCGAAGACGAGTTCTGTGGTGTTGTTGATGTACTAGAGAAAAAAGCATACGTTTGGGATGACTCAGGTCTTCCAGAAAACTATGAAGTTAAAGACGTTCCTGCAGACATGGTAGATCAAGTTGAAGAATACCATGAAATGCTTATCGAAACTGCAGTTGAGCAAGACGATGACCTAATGGAAGCGTACATGGAAGGTGAAATGCCTTCAATGGAACAAATCAAAGCTTGTATCCGTAAAGGTACTCGTGATCTAGCGTTCTTCCCAACTTACTGTGGTTCAGCGTTCAAGAACAAAGGTGTTCAATTAGTACTTGATGCTGTTGTTGATTACCTACCTTCTCCAACTGAAGTTGATCCTCAGCCGCTAACAGATCCAGAAACTGGTGAGCCAACTGGTGAAGTTGCAACTGTTGATGCTGATGAGCCACTAAAAGCGCTTGCGTTCAAGATCATGGACGACCGTTTTGGTGCATTAACATTCATCCGTATCTACGCTGGTCGTATGAAGAAAGGTGATACAGTTCTTAACTCTGCAACTGGTAAAACTGAGCGTATCGGCCGTATGGTTGAGATGCAAGCTGACGACCGTAACGAGATTTCAGAAGCGCAAGCGGGTGATATCATCGCTGTTGTTGGTATGAAGAACGTTCAAACAGGTCACACATTATGTGATCCTAAGCACGAATGTACACTAGAAGCGATGATCTTCCCTGATCCAGTAATCTCAATCGCTGTTGCTCCTAAAGATAAAGGTGGTAACGAGAAGATGGGTATTGCTATCGGTAAGATGGTTGCAGAAGATCCGTCATTCCAAGTTGAAACTGACGAAGATTCAGGTGAAACAATCCTTAAAGGTATGGGTGAATTACACCTAGACATCAAGGTTGATATCCTTAAGCGTACTTACGGTGTAGACCTAATCGTTGGTCAGCCTCAGGTAGCTTACCGTGAAACTATCACTCAATTAGTTGAAGATAGCTACACGCACAAGAAGCAATCTGGTGGTTCTGGTCAGTTCGGTAAGATCGACTACCGCATCAAGCCAGGTGAGCCAAATTCAGGTTTCACATTCTCATCTTCAGTAGTTGGTGGTAACGTTCCTAAGGAATTCTGGCCAGCAGTTGAGAAAGGTTTCGCGTCAATGATGGAGCAAGGTGTACTTGCAGGCTTCCCAGTACTAGACGTTGAAGTTGAATTATTTGACGGTGCTTTCCACGCAGTTGACTCATCAGCAATCGCGTTCGAAATCGCAGCTAAAGGTGCATTCCGTCAGTCTATTCCAAAAGCGGGTCCTCAACTTCTTGAGCCAATCATGAAAGTTGACGTGTTCACACCAGAAGACAACGTAGGTGACGTAATTGGTGACCTTAACCGTCGTCGTGGTATGATCAAAGACCAAGAAGCTGGCGCAATGGGCGTTCGCATCAAGGGTGAAGTACCACTTTCAGAAATGTTTGGTTACATCGGTCACCTTCGTACAATTACTTCGGGTCGTGGTCAGTTCTCTATGGAGTTCTCACACTACTCAGCATGTCCAGCAAACGTTGCTGAGACTGTAATTGCAGAACAAAAAGAAAAGAATAAGTAATTAGACTTTTCTAAGTTCTAAAAAAGCCCAGCAATAGCTGGGCTTTTTATTGCTCGAGACTAAAAATTTACCAACAGAAGCATTGCAAACTTAAGATAATTACTTGGTGAGCATCTTTTACCCTTGTTTTAAAAGAATTGGTCAGTATAATGGGCATCCACTTTGCAGGGGCGTAGTTCCAATTGGTAGAACAGCGGTCTCCAAAACCGACGGTTACGGGTTCGAGTCCTGTCGCCCCTGCCACTTTAATTCGAAGTCTAAACCTGATAATTTATTTTTTGATTGTTAAGTAAGTTATAAAGTTTGGATTTTATGGATTAACCCTGTCTTAATGGCGGGTTGTTGTGTCTAGTATTAAGGTAAATAACTATGAGCGCGAATGTTGAAGCTCCATCAAGCTCAATGGATGCATTAAAATGGATTGTAGCAATTGCACTGTTAGCAGGCGCAGTTGTTGGCAATTACATGTTTGAAGATCAATCTGTATTATTACGTGCAGTTGGTGTAGTAATTGCGATTGCAGCAGGTTTAGGCGTTGCATCGTTGACGGGTAAAGGTCGCGAGTTTATCGCATTTGCGAAAGAAGCGAAGTTAGAAGTACGTAAAGTGGTGTGGCCAACACGCCAAGAAACGGTTCAAACTACTTTTATCGTAATGATTGCAACAGTAATCACAGCGCTTATCCTTTGGGGTTTAGATGGCGCTTTGTTTAGAATTGTTGGCTTTTTAACTGGATTGGAGATCTGATCCCATGGCGGATGAGAACAAAGAAAAGAAACTACGCTGGTATGTAGTACAAGCATTTTCTGGTTTTGAAAAACGCGTTGCTCAAACAATCATTGAGCACATTAAAATCCAAGGTCTTGAAGACAGTTTTGGTGAAGTTTTAGTTCCTACTGAAGAAGTAGTAGAAATGAAATCTGGTCAAAAGCGTCGTTCAGAGCGTAAATTTTTCCCAGGTTATGTACTGGTTGAAATGGATATGAATGATGCAAGCTGGCACTTGGTAAATAGCACACCACGTGTAATGGGCTTTATTGGTGGTACATCTGATCGTCCTGCACCAATCAGCAAAAAAGAAGCTGACCGCATTCTTAACCGTTTACAAGAAAATGCGAACGCTCCTAAGCCGGCAACATTATTTGAACCAGGTGAAGTGGTACGTGTTACTGACGGTCCATTTGCTGACTTCAACGGCGTTGTTGAAGAAGTAGATTACGATCGTAGCCGCGTTAAAGTATCGGTTCTTATCTTTGGTCGTTCTACTCCAGTAGAATTAGAATTTGGTCAGGTAGAAGCTGACAAATAATTCTTCAAAGATCGTATTGAAAAAGGCCGCTGGTTAATCTATAATCAGCGGCCTTTTGTTATCTGGTGATAGCAAAAGCAAAGAATTTTTTAATTTGGGAAGCCGCTTGAGTACGTGTCCTCGCACGCACAAGGCTAAGACCCACTAATGAGGTTATTAAAATGGCAAAGAAAGTTGAAGCTCTAATCAAGCTACAAGTTGCTGCTGGTATGGCTAACCCTAGTCCTCCAGTAGGTCCTGCACTAGGTCAACACGGTGTTAACATCATGGAATTCTGTAAAGCGTTCAACGCACGTACAGAATCTATCGAAAAAGGTGCTCCAGTACCTGTAGTTATCTCTGTATACAGTGACCGTTCATTCACTTTTGATATGAAGACTCCACCTGCTTCTTACCTTCTTAAGAAGGCTGCAGGTATCAAGTCTGGTTCTGGTCGTCCTAACACTGAGAAAGTTGGTACTGTAACACGTGCACAACTTGAAGAGATCGTTGAGACTAAACGTCCTGACCTTACTGCTGCTGATATGGACGCAGCTGTTCGCACGATTGCAGGTTCTGCACGTGCAATGGGCTTGAATGTAGAAGGGTAATTGAGAATGGCTAAATTAACTAAGCGTATGCGCGTAATCCGCGAAAAAGTTGACGTAACTAAAGAGTACGAAATCAACGAAGCTGTTGCTCTTCTTAAAGAACTAGCTACTGCTAAATTCACAGAAAGTGTTGACGTTGCTGTAAACCTTGGCATCGACGCTCGTAAATCTGACCAAAACGTACGTGGTGCAACTGTACTACCTCACGGTACTGGTCGTGACGTTCGCGTTGCTGTATTCACTCAAGGTGCAAATGCAGATGCTGCTAAAGAAGCTGGTGCTGATTTAGTTGGTATGGACGACCTTGCTGAGCAAGTTAAGAAAGGCGAAATGAACTTTGACGTTGTTGTTGCTTCTCCAGATGCAATGCGCGTTGTTGGTCAACTAGGTCAAATCCTAGGTCCACGTGGTCTTATGCCTAACCCTAAAACTGGTACTGTAACACCTAACGTTGCAGAAGCAGTTAAAAACGCTAAAGCTGGTCAGGTTCGTTACCGCAACGACAAGAACGGTATCATCCACACAACTATCGGTAAAGTAGACTTCGATGCTAACCAACTTCAAGAAAACCTTGAAGCGTTAATCGTAGCTCTTAAGAAAGCTAAGCCTTCTACTGCGAAAGGTACTTTCGTTAAGAAAGTAAGCATCTCTACTACGATGGGTGCAGGTGTTGCTGTAGACCAAGCTACTCTTAATACTCAAGTAGTATAATTTAGAGAATAGCGTTTACATGGTGCAAAATTTCGTCTATAATTTTGCGCCATTTTGTTGAGTTATGAGGTTATCTCAAACACAGCAATAAAACCAAATTCGGGTTGGAGTCTATAATTTCGCGCTTGTTTTCAAGCAAAAGCGATAAATTAGGCTTCCGTCCAAGACCGTAGGTGCGAATCAATTGACTTGCTTAATTTCCTACGTAGACGGTGTGAATCCCCAGCAAGATTTTTCCTAATCTTCTGGCTCTCGCCGTAAAAAGCACTTCTAATCTTAATTTTGATTAGAAGATGAGTAAACAGGGGCTTGTCCCCATAGAACCAGGAGTAACACCCATGGCTTTAAACCTTCAAGACAAAAAAGCAATTGTTGCTGAAGTTAATGAAGTTGCCAAAGGTGCTCTTTCTGCAGTTATTGCAGATTCTCGTGGTGTAACTGTAGATGCTATCACTGCCCTTCGTAAAGAAGCTCGTGAAGCAGGCGTTTGGATGAAAGTTGTTCGTAACACTTTAGCTAAACGTGCTGTTGAAGGTACTGATTATGAGTGTCTAAATGAGTCACTAGTTGGCCCTAGCTTAATTGCTTTCTCTTCTGAGCACCCAGGTGCTGCAGCGCGTATCTTTAAAGATTTCGCGAAGAAGAATGAAAACTTTGAAGTTAAAACGGCGGCTTTTGAAGGTAATATCGTAAATGCAGACATGCTTGCTACATTACCTACATACGACGAAGCAGTTGCACGCTTAATGAGCGCTATGAAAGAAGCGTCTGCTGGTAAATTGTGTAAAACAATTGAAGCAGTACGTGTACAGAAAGCAGAGCAAGCTGCTTAATTTTAAGCTGTTTTTTGTTCTTTTTCGGTGTAAAGTATTTTTAGAACCATTAATGGTTCGTAATTATTAGGAAATTTGAAATGTCTGTATCTAAAGACCAAATCCTTGACGCTATTGCTGAAATGTCAGTAATGGAAGTTGTTGAACTAGTTGAAGCTATGGAAGAGAAGTTCGGCGTAACTGCAGCTGCTGCTGTTGTTGCTGCTGGTCCTGCTGAAGCTGCTGAAGAAAAGACTGAGTTCGACGTAATCTTAGCTGCTGCTGGCGGTAACAAAGTTGCTGCAATCAAAGCTGTACGTGGCGCAACTGGTCTTGGCCTTAAAGAAGCTAAAGCACTTGTTGAGTCAGCTCCTGCACCAATCAAAGAAGGTGTATCTAAGGAAGAAGCTGAAGCACTTAAGAAAGATCTTGAAGAAGCTGGTGCTGAAGTTGAGATCAAATAATCTAGCTTATGCTAGATTAGCTGCCTGACCAAAAATCAGGCAAGGGCTGGTGAATTTTTATTCACCGGCCTTTTTGCGCTGTAGAGCTTCGGCTTTGCAAACGCAAAATAATTAGCTAAGTTGTTTAATTATTAGTTTCGCAACCAACTGATTTTTAATGTTTTTAGCTAATTAACAATTGGTGTTGCAGTATTGGCCACAGTGCCAAGTTAGTCTGTTCATTTTTATGAGCAGTTGGGTCAAAAGTCAGCAAGCTGAGGAACCCCATGGCTTACTCTTATTCTGAAAAGAAACGTATCCGTAAGGATTTTGGTAAACGTCCACAAGTGTTGGATGTGCCGTTTCTACTGTCTACGCAGTTAGAATCCTTTAAAAAATTCTTAAGTCCGGACGCAGAAGGCAATCACGGCCTTGAAGCAGCATTCCGTTCTGTTTTCCCGATCAAAAGTTACTCGGGAAATTCTGAGCTACAATACGTAAGTTATCGTATTGGTGAGCCAGTATTTGATGTTAAAGAGTGTCAAATCCGCGGTGTGACTTATTCTGCACCATTACGCGTTAAGCTTCGCTTAGTGTTAATGGACAAGGAAGCACCAGGCACAGTTAAAGACATTAAAGAGCAAGAAGTATACATGGGCGAAATCCCGCTCATGACCGATACAGGTACTTTTGTGATCAATGGTACTGAGCGTGTAATCGTTTCTCAGCTACATCGTTCACCAGGTGTATTCTTCGACAATGACCGTGGTAAAACTCACTCATCTGGTAAAGTTTTATATAATGCACGCGTTATTCCTTATCGTGGTTCATGGTTAGATTTTGAATTCGATCCAAAAGATAATCTGTATGTACGTATTGACCGTCGTCGTAAGTTACCAGCGTCAATCATTTTACGTGCACTAGAATTCTCAACAGAAGAAATTCTAGATATCTTCTTCGAAACAACAACGTTCGAAGTAGCAGACGGCAAAGTATTAATGGAACTTGTTCCATCACGTTTACGCGGTGAAACAGCGATCTTTGATATTAAAGATCCTTCTGGTGAAGTAATTGTTGAATCTGGTCGTCGTATTACTGCGCGTCACATCAAACAATTAGAAAAGAACAACGTTACTCAACTTGAAGTACCACATGAGTACATCATTGGTCGTGTAATCGCGAAAAACTACATTAACGAAGATACAGGTGAAATTATTGCAGAAGCGAATGCTGAGCTTTCACTTGAGTTAATGGCTGAACTTGTCAAAGCTGGCTTTAACAAAATCGATACACTGTATATCAACGAAGTTGATAGCGGTGCGTACATGTCTGAAACAGTACGTGTTGACCCTACAAACGATCGTTTAGAAGCGCTTGTTGAAATCTACCGCATGATGCGCCCTGGTGAGCCACCAACGCGTGATGCAGCAGAAGCACTATTCGATAACTTATTCTTCTCTGAAGAGCGTTATGACCTTTCTCAAGTTGGTCGTATGAAGTTCAACAGCCGTGTTGGCCACGAAGAAGGTTACGGTGCAGGTACGCTAAGTAAAGAAGATATCGTTGCTGTTATGAAGGTCTTAATTGACATCCGTAACGGTAAAGGTGAAGTTGATGATATCGACCACTTAGGTAATCGTCGTATCCGTTCAGTAGGCGAAATGGCTGAAAACCAATTCCGTGTTGGTTTAGTACGTGTTGAGCGTGCAGTTCGTGAGCGTTTAAGCTTAGGTGACCTTGATGCAGTAATGCCGCAAGATCTAATCAATGCTAAGCCTATTTCTGCAGCGGTTAAAGAATTCTTCGGTTCATCGCAATTATCTCAGTTTATGGACCAAAACAACCCGCTTTCAGAAGTAACGCATAAGCGTCGTATTTCTGCGTTAGGTCCTGGTGGTCTTACACGTGAGCGTGCAGGCTTCGAAGTACGTGACGTTCACGTAACTCACTACGGTCGTGTTTGTCCTATCGAAACACCGGAAGGTCCAAACATCGGTCTAATCAACTCGCTTTCTACATACGCGCGTACTAACGACTATGGTTTCTTAGAAACACCATACCGTAAAGTAATCGACGGTGTTGTAACTGACGAAGTTGATTACCTATCTGCAATCGAAGAAGGCCAGTTTGTAATTGCACAGGCAAACGCAAACTTAACTGAAGAAAACCGTTTCGTTGATGAGCAAATTCCTTGTCGTCACAAAGGTGAATCAACCTTTATGCCAAACGACAGCATTCAGTATATGGATGTATCGCCACAGCAGGTTATCTCAGTTGCAGCAGCACTTATCCCATTCCTAGAACACGATGATGCGAACCGTGCACTAATGGGATCGAACATGCAACGTCAAGCAGTACCAACATTACGCGCTGATAAGCCGTTAGTAGGTACAGGTATCGAGCGTACACTTGCGAAAGACTCAGGTGTAACAATCGTTGCTAAGCGTGGCGGTGTGGTTGATTACGCTGATGCGAGCCGTATCGTTGTAAACGTAAATGAAGATGAGCGCGTTCCAGGTGAAGCGGGTATCGACATTTATAACCTAACTAAGTACACACGTTCTAACCAGAACACATGTATCAACCAAAAACCAACGTGTATGGTTGGTGAGCCGGTTGTACGTGGTGATGTACTTGCAGATGGTCCTTCGACAGACTTAGGTGACTTAGCACTAGGTCAGAACCTTCGCGTGGCATTCATGCCATGGAATGGTTATAACTTCGAGGATTCAATCTTACTATCAGAGCGCGTAGTTCAAGAAGATCGTCTAACCACGATCCACATTCAAGAACTTCAGTGTATCGCGCGTGATACCAAGTTAGGTCCAGAAGAAATTACTGCTGATATTCCTAACGTAGGTGAATCTGCACTTGGCAAACTTGATGAATCAGGTGTTGTTTACATCGGTGCTGAAGTTAAAGGCGGTGACATCTTAGTAGGTAAAGTAACGCCTAAAGGTGAAACGCAGTTAACTCCTGAAGAAAAGCTACTACGTGCTATCTTCGGTGAAAAAGCGTCTGACGTTAAAGACAGCTCACTACGCGTACCAAACTCAGTTTCAGGTACAGTAATCGACGTTCAAGTATTTACTCGCGATGGTGTTGAAAAAGACAAGCGCGCACTTGAAATCGAAGAGATGCAAGTTCGTGAAGCGAAGAAAGACTTCAACGAAGAGTTCAAGATCCTTGAGGAAGGTGTTTTAAGCCGTGCGCGCAAGCTACTTGTAGCAGCTGGTGCAGATGAAGCATCACTTGCAGGTCTTGCTGCAGACAAGCTACTAACACAAAGCCTAGCTGATGAAGCACAGCAAGGCGAGTTAGAGCAACTAGCTGAGCAATATGACGAATTAAAAGCGGAATACGATAAGCGTTTCGAAACTAAGCGTCGTAAGATCACTCAAGGTGACGATTTAGCACCAGGTGTTCTTAAGATTGTTAAAGTTTACCTAGCTGTTAAACGTCGTATTCAACCGGGTGATAAAATGGCGGGTCGTCACGGTAACAAGGGTGTTATCTCGACAATCGTACCAGTAGAAGATATGCCTTACGATGACCGTGGTCGTACCGTAGATATCGTTCTAAACCCGCTAGGTGTACCATCACGTATGAACATCGGTCAGATCTTAGAAACACACATGGGTCTTGCTGCACGTGGTATCGGTGAACGCCTAGAAGACATGATCAAAGAACAGCGTGAACTTCACGAATTACGTGAATTCATCGCTAAAGCTTACGCATTAGGTGATTGTCGTCAGAAGGTTGATATTGCTAGCTTCTCTGATGATGAAATCCGTCGCTTAGCTGAAAACCTAAAAGGCGGTTTACCAATCGCAACTCCAGCGTTTGACGGTGCAAAAGAAAGTGAAATTAAAGAGCTACTTGAGCTAGGTGGATACCCTTCAAGTGGTCAGGTAACACTTTATGACGGTCGTACTGGTGATGAGTTTGAGCGTAAAGTAACTGTAGGTTACATGTACATGCTGAAACTAAACCACTTAGTAGATGACAAGATGCACGCTCGTTCGACTGGTTCTTACAGCCTAGTAACTCAGCAGCCACTTGGTGGTAAAGCTCAGTTCGGTGGTCAGCGTTTCGGTGAGATGGAAGTATGGGCACTAGAAGCATACGGTGCCGCTTACACGCTACAAGAAATGCTTACTGTTAAGTCGGATGACGTTAACGGCCGTACTAAGATGTATAAGAACATCGTAGACGGAAACCACAAGATGGAACCTGGTATGCCAGAATCGTTCAACGTATTGTTGAAAGAGATCCGCTCACTAGGTATCAACATCGAGCTGGAAGAAGAATAAGCCGATTCGGCGCTTCTCTAATAAAGAGTTAAGCGCCTTTCGCGAACGAATAGCTGGGGTGGCTAAAATGGACCGCCCCCAAGATTAACCTCCTTTAGGAGAGCTAAGGTGAAAGACTTACTTAAGTTTCTGAAGCAACAAAACAAGACCGAAGAGTTTGATGCGATCCGCATCGGTCTAGCTTCGCCAGATATGGTACGTTCATGGTCATTCGGTGAAGTAAAGAAACCTGAGACAATCAACTACCGTACTTTCAAGCCTGAGCGCGACGGCTTATTCTGTGCTCGTATTTTCGGCCCAGTAAAAGACTATGAGTGTTTATGTGGTAAATATAAACGCTTAAAGCACCGTGGTGTTATTTGTGAAAAGTGTGGCGTAGAAGTTACATTAACTAAGGTTCGTCGTGACCGTATGGGTCATATCGAGCTAGCTAGCCCTGTAGCGCACATTTGGTTCCTTAAATCATTACCGTCTCGTATCGGCTTAATGTTAGACATGACATTACGTGATATCGAGCGCGTACTTTACTTCGAATCATTCGTAGTAACAGAGCCAGGTATGACAACGCTTGAGCGTGGTCAACTATTAGGTGAAGAAGAATACCTAGATGCATTAGAAGAGCACGGTGACGAGTTCGAAGCTAAGATGGGTGCAGAAGCTGTACTTGATCTACTTCGTGACCTAGACCTTGGTCAGCTAATCGCAGAAATGCGCGAAGAGTTACCAACAATTAACTCTGAAACTAAGCGTAAGAAGATCACTAAGCGTCTTAAACTGATGGAATCATTCCACCAATCAGGTAACAACCCTGAGTGGATGATCATGACTGTATTACCAGTTCTTCCACCAGATCTACGTCCACTAGTACCACTAGATGGCGGTCGCTTTGCAACATCTGATCTGAATGATTTATACCGTCGTGTAATCAACCGTAACAACCGTCTGAAGCGTCTTTTAGACTTAGCTGCACCAGACATTATCGTACGTAACGAAAAACGTATGTTACAAGAAGCGGTAGATGCACTACTTGATAACGGTCGTCGCGGTCGTGCGATCACTGGTTCTAACAAGCGTCCACTTAAGTCGCTTGCAGACATGATCAAAGGTAAGCAAGGTCGTTTCCGTCAAAACCTTCTTGGTAAGCGTGTTGACTACTCAGGCCGTTCTGTAATCACTGTAGGTCCTACACTGAAACTACACCAGTGTGGTCTTCCTAAGAAAATGGCACTAGAGCTATTCAAGCCATTTATCTACGGTAAATTAGAGCGCCGCGGTATGGCGACTACTATCAAAGCTGCAAAGAAGATGGTAGAGCGTGAAGTACCGGAAGTTTGGGATATCCTTGATGAAGTAATTCGTGAGCACCCGGTTTTACTTAACCGTGCACCAACACTTCACCGTCTTGGTATTCAAGCGTTTGAACCAGTTTTAATCGAAGGTAAAGCGATTCACCTACACCCATTAGTGTGTGCGGCATATAACGCTGACTTCGATGGTGACCAAATGGCGGTACACGTACCGTTAACATTAGAAGCACAGCTAGAAGCACGTGCACTAATGATGTCAACCAACAACATTCTTTCACCAGCGAATGGTGAGCCAATCATCGTACCTTCACAGGACGTTGTATTAGGTCTTTACTACATGACGCGCGATCGCATCAATGCGAACGGTGAAGGTTTAGTATTTAAAGACGCGAAAGAAGCTGAGAAAGCGTACCGTACAGGTGTTGCTGACTTACACGCACGCGTTAAAGTTCGTTTAACTGAAACAGTTATCAGCGAAGAAGGCGACAGAAGCGAAATTACACACCTAGTTGAAACAACAGTTGGTCGTGCAATTTTCTCACTAATTATGCCTGAAGGCTTACCATTTGAACTTATTAATAAGGCAATGGGTAAGAAGCAGATTTCTGGTCTTCTAAATGAGTGTTACCGTCGTCTAGGTCTTAAAGATACCGTTATCTTTGCTGACCAAGTAATGTACACAGGTTTCCACTACGCGATGAAGTCGGGTGTTTCTATCGGTATTAACGATATGGAAATCCCACCAGTTAAAGCTGAGATCATCGAAGCTGCTGAAGCAGAAGTTAACGAAATCAACCAACAGTTCCAGTCAGGTCTTGTAACTGCGGGTGAAAAGTACAACAAAGTTATCGATATCTGGTCACGTGTAAATGAAAACTTATCACGTGAAATGATGGCAAACTTATCAAAAGATACTGTAATCAACGCTGAAGGTGTTGAGGAAGAGCAAGACTCATTCAACTCAGTATTTATGATGGCCGACTCAGGTGCACGTGGTAGCGCCGCTCAGATCCGTCAGTTAGCGGGTATGCGTGGTCTAATGGCACGTCCAGATGGTTCAATCATCGAAACACCGATCACGGCGAACTTCCGTGAAGGTCTAAACGTACTACAGTACTTCATCTCGACGCACGGTGCGCGTAAAGGTCTTGCCGATACAGCACTTAAGACAGCAAACTCGGGTTACTTAACGCGTCGTCTAGTAGACGTTGCACAAGACTTAGTAATCAACGAGCAAGACTGTGGTACTGAAGATGGTCTAACAATGAAACCACTAATCGAAGGTGGTGACGTTGTAGAGCCGCTACGCGAGCGTGTATTAGGTCGTGTAGTAGCAGAAGACGTATTAAAGCCAGGTACTAATGAAGTACTTGTTGAACGTAACGTAATGCTTGATGAAAAACTGTGTGATCTTTTAGAAGAAAACTCAGTTGACGAAGTACGCGTACGTTCAGTTATCACATGTAATAATGACTTCGGTGTGTGTGCATACTGTTATGGTCGTGACCTTGCACGTGGTCACCTGATTAACCCAGGTGAGTCAGTTGGTGTTATCGCAGCTCAGTCAATCGGTGAGCCAGGTACACAGCTTACGATGCGTACTTTCCACATCGGTGGTGCGGCATCTCGAGCGTCAGCTGAAAACAGCGTACAAGTTAAGAACAACGGTAGCTTAAAACTACATAACGCTAAATACGTTCTTAACTCAGATGGCAAGATTGTTGTTACATCTCGTTCAACTGAAATCACAGTTATTGATGAGCACGGTCGTGAGAAAGAGCGTTATAAAGTACCTTACGGTGCTGTTCTTTCTGTACAAGATGGTGCTGAAGTTGCTGGTAACGATATCGTTGCAACATGGGACCCGCATAGCCACCCAATCATCGTTGAACACGAATCAAAAGTTCAGTTCAGCGACATTGATGATTCAAACGTAGAATCACAAACGGATGAGCTTACTGGTCTAACGCGTATGGTTGTTAAAGACCTAGCGAAAGTTAACGCAAAAGAGCCTAAGCTAATCATCGAAAACGATGAGCGTGGTTTACAAGAAATCCGTATTCCTTCATTCACTACAATTGAAGTGTCTGATGGTTCAACGGTAGCGGCTGGTGCAGTATTAGCACGTATCCCGCAAGAAGGTTCGAAAACACGCGATATCACCGGTGGTCTACCTCGCGTAGCTGACTTATTTGAAGCACGTAAGCCGAAAGACCCTGCAATTCTTGCTGAAATCACAGGTACTGTGAGCATGGGTAAAGAAACCAAAGGCAAGAAACGCTTAGTTATTACACCAGAGCAAGGTGATGCATACGAAGAGATGATTCCAAAATGGCGTCAGCTTAACGTGTTCGAAGGTGAATCAGTATCGAAAGGTGAAGTTATCGCCGACGGTCCAGAGTCTCCGCACGATATCCTTCGCCTACGTGGTGTTACCGATGTTGCTAACTACATCGTAAACGAAGTACAAGAAGTATACCGTTTACAGGGTGTAAAAATTAACGATAAGCACATCGAAACCATCATTCGTCAGATGATCCGTAAGTGTATCATCCTAGACGGTGGTGATTCAGAATTCCTAGCAGGTGAGCAAGTTGAAGTGGCGCGCGTTAACATCGCAAACCGTGAACTTGAAGAGCAAGGTAAGATCCCAGCTAAATATGAAATTCAGCTAATGGGTATTACTAAAGCATCACTTGCGACAGAATCATTCATTTCTGCAGCATCGTTCCAAGAAACAACACGTGTTCTTACAGATGCAGCAGTAAATGGTAAGAGCGATGAATTACGTGGTCTTAAAGAAAACGTAATCGTAGGTCGCTTGATCCCGGCGGGTACTGGTTTTGCCTACCACCAAGACCGTATCAATCGTCGCAAACAAGGTGAAAGCGTTGAAGAGCAAACAGTTAGTGTAGATGAAGCATCACAAGCACTAACCGATGCACTTAATGCTGGCATCGAAGGCGAGCAAGAGTAACCTTTATCGTCAACCTGCATGTATAGCCTAAATTTGGGCTATATGTGCGGTTTATGTTGACAGGTTAAACTTTGCTCATTAAAATTCCGCCACCCTTTTGCTCAGTGAAGTAAAAGGGCGGATTTTTTTCAGTAGTTTAGTTTAATTATTAGGAGCTATTTAATGGCAACTATCAACCAGCTAGTGCGTAAGCCACGTCGCAGCAAGGTTAAATCAAATAACTCAGCTGCGCTTAAGGCTTGTCCTCAAAAGCGTGGCGTATGTACTCGTGTATATACAACAACACCTAAGAAACCAAACTCAGCTCTACGTAAAGTAGCGCGTGTTCGTTTAACGAATGGTTTCGAAGTAACTTCATACATCGGTGGTGAAGGTCACAACCTTCAAGAGCACAGTGTAATTCTTATCCGTGGTGGTCGTGTTAAAGACTTACCAGGTGTACGTTTCCACACTGTACGTGGTGCACTTGACTGTGCAGGCGTTAACGACCGTCGTCAAGCTCGTTCTAAGTACGGTGCGAAGCGCCCTAAGGGCTAATGGTTCTCCGTTAGTAAGGCCAAGCACTTAAATTTGTAATTAATATTGTTTTGGGGATTCGCTGTAGTAAAGCGGACCTGAAGAAATCGGAGAGATTAAAATGCCTAGAAGACGCGTAATAGGTCAACGTAAAATTCTTCCAGATCCGAAGTTCGGATCAGAGCTTCTTGCTAAATTCGTTAACGTAGTAATGTTAGACGGTAAGAAGTCAACTGCTGAAAAAATCGTATATGGTGCGCTAGACGTGGCTGCTGAGAAATCAGGCAAAGCGCATCTAGAAATCTTCGAAGCTGCACTTGATAATGTTCGCCCACAGGTAGAGGTTAAATCTCGCCGTGTTGGTGGTTCAACATACCAAGTACCAGTAGAAGTACGCCCTGTTCGTCGCAATGCATTAGGTATGCGTTGGTTAGTTGAAGCAGCTCGTAAACGTGGTGAAAAATCAATGGGTTTACGTCTTGCTCAAGAGATGATCGATGCTGCTGAAAACAAAGGCACTGCGGTTAAGAAACGTGAAGACGTTCACCGTATGGCTGAAGCGAACAAGGCATTCGCTCACTACCGTTGGTAGTAAGCTCTTAAGTTTTAAGAGGATATTATGGCACGTACAACTCCAATTGAGCGTTATCGCAATATCGGTATTTGTGCCCACGTAGATGCGGGTAAAACCACCACTACAGAACGTGTTCTTTTCTACACCGGTCTTAGTCATAAGATCGGTGAAGTTCACGACGGTGCCGCAACTATGGACTGGATGGAGCAGGAGCAAGAGCGTGGTATCACGATCACTTCTGCTGCAACCACGTGTTTCTGGAAAGGTATGGACGCTCAGTTCCAAGACCACCGCATCAATATTATTGATACCCCAGGACACGTTGATTTCACCATCGAAGTAGAGCGCTCTTTACGTGTTCTAGATGGTGCAGTTGTAGTACTTTGTGCTTCATCTGGTGTTCAGCCACAAACGGAAACGGTGTGGCGACAAGCAAATAAATATGAAGTACCACGCATGATCTTTGTTAATAAGATGGACCGCGTAGGTGCTGACTTCTTGATGGTAGTTGAACAGGTTAAGAGCCGTTTAGGTGCTGTACCTGTACCAATCCAACTAGCTATCGGTGCTGAAGACGACTTCAAAGGTGTTGTCGATCTTATCAAGATGAAAGCGATTAACTGGTCTGAAGAAGATCAGGGTATGAGCTTTACATATGAAGATATTCCTGCTGACCTTCAAGACCTTGCTGAAGAATGGCGTGCTCACTTAGTTGAGTCTGCTGCTGAAGCAACTGAAGAGCTAATGGAAAAGTACCTAGAAGATGGTGAATTAAGCGAAGAAGAAATCAAAGCTGCAATTCGTCAGCGTACGCTTGCGAACGAAATCGTTCCAATGACCTGTGGTTCTGCATTTAAGAACAAAGGTGTACAAGCGGTACTAGACGCAGTGGTTGAATTCATGCCTTCACCAACTGAAGTTAAGCAAATCCAAGGTGTTTTAGACGACGGCGAGACGGAAGAAGAACGTCCTGCTGACGACAACGCACCATTTGCGGCGCTTGCATTTAAAATTGCAACTGACCCATTTGTTGGAACGCTAACTTTCTTCCGCGTTTATTCAGGTGTTGTTTCAACTGGTGATACAGTTTACAACCCTGTTAAGGCTAAACGTGAGCGTTTTGGTCGTATCGTGCAAATGCACTCAAATGACCGTCAAGAGATTAAAGAAGTTCGCGCTGGCGACATCGCGGCAGCAATTGGTCTGAAAGATGTAACAACAGGTGACACATTGTGTTCACTTGATTCACACATCACACTTGAGCGTATGGAATTCCCTGAGCCAGTAATTTCAGTGGCGGTAGAACCGCGCACCAAAGCTGACCAAGAAAAAATGGGTATCGCGCTAGGTAAACTAGCGGCAGAAGATCCATCTTTCCGTGTCGAAACAGATGAAGAATCAGGCCAGACCATCATATCAGGAATGGGTGAACTTCACTTAGATATTATCGTTGATCGTATGAAACGTGAATTCAGCGTTGAATGTAACGTTGGTAAACCTCAGGTTGCGTATCGTGAAGCTATCCGTTCAGCTGTTGAAGTTGAAGGTAAGTTTGTACGTCAGTCTGGTGGTCGCGGACAATATGGTCACGTATGGCTGAAACTTGAGCCAATGGACTATACGGACGAAGAAGCTGAGAATTTCGTTTTTGTTAATGAAATTGTTGGTGGTGTTGTTCCTAAAGAGTACATTCCTGCGGTAGAAAAGGGTGTTGCTGAGCAAATGCAAAATGGTGTGTTAGCTGGCTTCCCTGTATTAGGCGTTAAAGCGACGATATTTGATGGTTCATTCCATGATGTAGACTCGAATGAAATGGCGTTTAAGATCGCAGGTTCTATGGCATTCAAGAAAGGTGCGCTTGAAGCGAACCCAGCTCTATTAGAACCAGTTATGAAGGTTGAAGTCATCACTCCAGAAGAAAATATGGGTGATGTTGTTGGCGACTTAAACCGTCGTCGCGGTATGATCGAAGGCATGGACGAAGCGCCAGGTGGTCTTAAGCAAGTTAACGCACAAGTGCCTCTTGCTGAGATGTTCGGTTATGCAACTGACCTTCGTTCTGCTACACAAGGTCGTGCTTCGTACTCGATGGAATTCCTCAAGTACGCAGAAGCATCATCAAATGTTGCAGACGCAATTATTGCAGCTCGCGCTGTTAAGTAATTTTAGTTCGGTCCGATTCATGTGGGATCGGACTTTAATTTCTTTATAGGAATTTAAGAAAATGGCAAAAGAAAAGTTTGAACGTTCGAAACCGCACGTAAACGTAGGTACAATCGGCCACGTTGACCACGGTAAAACAACTCTAACTGCAGCAATCACTAACGTACTTGCAAAAGTATACGGT
>NZ_JBMMUG010000014.1:0-25283 GCF_049257255.1 Pseudoalteromonas aquimarina | reverse complement strand
TTTACTGGAACGAAGCATAAGCTCGCAGGAGTTAAGTGATGGCGCAGCGTTATTAGACAGTAATGATGAGGCGACATTATTGAATACGCTTTTGAACTCGGTGGATTTTAGTAACCGCTTTTAGAAAGATTTAAATGATAAGAAGCCCATTTAACAAATGGGCTTTTTTATTGATAACATAGTAGAGTTATTGAATTCTCTATTAAACTCAACGGACTATAGCAACCGCTTTTAGGTAGCTGTAAAGAATCAAAACCCACTTATTTAAGTGGGTTTTGATTCTTCAATTTAATAATAAATAAAAACTTTAATTTGTTTTTTTAAAGCGTATGTAGTTTTTAAAATTGATGGCTAGGTATTCTATTTGGCTGTGATGATTTAGTCATAAACAGCTCTCATTGACAAAATTTGGTCGAGAAAATGAACTGTACAGATCCAAACTTTATTGTCGGATATTACATCTGACTTAATTGACAACAGGCTTATTTGCAATTAAACACTAAATGCAGTTGATAAGGGTTACCAAGGGCATCACCTGCAATATCGCCACCAATACTAAGTGCAGCACCTGCGTCATCAACATGGCTTCTGCCAAAAATCCACATAGCAGTACCTGCAGCTTCAACCGCATTAGCGATATTGCGTTTTGTTAAATAGTCTTGCTCACTCATATTGCCAATATAATCAACTTTTTCAGAAACAACATAAGGCTTAGACTTTGACTCTTTGCAGTACGACTTTGCTTGGCTAAATGCTTGTTCTGAAACTTCCATTTTGGTTTCGCCATACAAGTCAACGTAATGGTTGCCGTCACTGCTTGGGCGAACATTATTATGATGAGCACATGCAGTTAAAAGTAATGCTGCTGTTAGGGTTGTGGCTTTGGTAAAAAACGTCATGTTTAACCTATTAATAAAGTAACTATAGGTGTAATTATTACGGATGATTATTGCGAAAAATGTAAGTAAGTGTTGGGCATTTGTAGGCGATTAAATACATTTTTTAACGCCCTCAAAAAAATCATTAAAAAACATAAAAAAAGCACTACCAGCGCTTGTGTATTTATAACTTTCGGATACTATTGCTGCGAATTAATTGACTCATTTTTAATCAAGAGGAAAGTGATGAGCAAGACTAAAAAAATGCAGCATGACCATGGTCGTGGTGAAATAAAAGACAATGCAATTAAAGCATTAGTAACCAGTGTGTTGTTTAAAAGCAAAGTTGAAAAGGCAAAGAAAGGCAAGGGTAGTTATCAGCGTAACAACAAGCATAAAGGACGAGAGCCTTACCTTAAGGCAGCCTAGGCTTTAAGATAAGGTTTTTGTACTTTTAAGCAAAAATACAACCGAAAGCCGCTTTTAAAAGAAGCGGCTTTTTAATGGGTTAAAAACTGCGTTTGATAAAAGGTTTCGAATTCTTTTGAGAATTGTTCTTCGCCCCACCAAGCAGTAACAGCCCGCTTATAGCTGTTTTCTAGCTTGGTTTTGCTAAGTACCTTATTTACTTTGTTAATAACACTTTTGCCCCACTCATTTTTAGGGCAGGCAACGTAGCCTAATGAAAAATTGGGAATATCTTTAATAAAGTAACTTGCAAACTGATTTTGTCCAATGCCATTTTTCTCAACAAAGTAGTTGAGCTCAAAAGGAAAAGCGATGGTGAAATCAACGCGCTTTTTTAACACCATATTAAACACTGTACCAAGTTCGGTACTCGCTAATAGTTGCGACTGACTATCTGATAAATGCTGTCCAATTTTATCATCTACTGCTTGTCCATAAGAGCGCTCTTTTATCAAGCTAAAATCAAACTCATGCCTTTCCAGTAAGCGCTTTAAATCAATAGTGTTACCTTCGGCTAGGTGATCAAGAGTGCCTTTTAGCGCGATAATACGATTGCCCGGATTTATAATAGAAGCTTTTGAAAATAAAATGTATTTTGAACGCTCTTCGGTATTAAATAGCGCTGGGTGACAGACATTTTTATGTGATTTCATATCCGTTAATGCCCTTGTAAGAGAAGAAATTGGATATTTATGGGAATATTCGGGCATTTGCTTAGTAATGAGTTGTAAGGCATTTTCAACAAAACCAGTGCCTTGATCTTCCCCCGTTTTGATGATGCCTGGTGGCCTATGATACGTTTGCCAATAAATAGTACGAGCATCATTGGGTGTTGGTGCAGCCTTAATCGAATTACTTATCAGTAAAAACAGCATGATTATAAAGCGGGCTTTATGCATGAAACATCTCTTTTATTAGCGTGTGTTTTTAGTATAGCTAGCAAATACATTTATTTATCATCATATGCAAAAATGCTTAATTGTTAAGCAATTAATGATGGTTTTGAATCGGTATTTTGGTTTTATTTCAGTTTTTGCTTTTTTTAGTCGCATCTAGCTTTTCATTTTAGGCTTTAATTCTGTAGTCTTAGCAAGTCTATTCTTTAAAGGAGTTTCGCGATGTTGCGAACTATTTTATCTGTAAGCTTGGGGGTTGCTCTAAGCGCGGGTGCCTACGCCAATGAGGTAATGACACCAGAAAAACTTTGGCAATTAAAGCGCGTAAGCGCGCTTGGTTTAAACAAAGAAAAAACCCACGTTATTTATAAAGTAACAACACCAAGCGTTGAGAAAAACGATTTCAGCAGCAAAGTGTATCAAGTATCGCTTAAAGGCGGTGAATCACAACTGCTAGAGGCCTACCAAGGCGTGGTGATTGATAAAAGTATCTCACCAGATGGCAGCAAAAAGTTGTTCCATGAAAAAGTACAACTAGAAGATATTTTAGCGACCGACCGCCATAAAGAACTTGGCAAAGCAAATGCCTATGTATTTGATGACTTAAATTACCGTCATTGGGATACTTGGAAAGACGGTAACTTTAAGCATGTATTCTATCAAGATTTAAAAACCGAAGAAAAAGTAGACATCATGCAGGGCATGCCATTTGAGAGCCCAACTGCACCATTTGGTGGCTCGTCGGATTACACTTGGGGTCCAAAAGGTGAAAACATTTACTACGTGAGCAAAAAGCTTACGGGTACTGAATATGTTCAAAGCACCAATACCGATATTTATCGTTACAACCTAGCAAGCAAAAAAACCACTAACCTGACCGAGAAAAACCTAGGTTACGATAAGTACCCAGCGTTTTCACCGAAAGGCCACTTAGCATGGTTACAAATGGACGAAGCGGGTAACGAAGCCGATAAACAAGACATTATTGTGCGTGTTAACGACCGCGACTATAACTTAACAGCGCATTGGGATGGCACCGTAAACAGCTTCAAATGGAGTGTTGACGGTAAAACCATTTATTTTGTAGCACCAGTGGGCGGTACTGTGCAGTTATTTCAAGTGTCGGTAAACACTAAAACCAAAGCACAGCCTAAAATCAAACAGCTTACCAACGGCCAATATGATGTAAACGGCATTGTAGCTGTATTAAAAGATAAGCTTGTTGTTACACGTAACAGCATGAACGCCGCGCGTGAAATTTACCGTTTTGATCTTGATAGCAAAAAGCTTACTGCACTTACCAAAGAAAACGACGCGTTTTACGCAGAGCTTGATTTACCCAATGTTGAAAAGCGCATGGTAAAAACAACTGACGGTAAAGACATGGTGACTTGGGTAATTTACCCACCTAACTTTGATAAGAGTAAAAAGTACCCAACGCTACTTTATTTACAAGGTGGTCCACAGTCTGCGCTTTCTCAGTTCTACTCATTCCGCTGGAACTTCCAAGTAATGGCATCACAGGGTTACATTGTGGTAGCACCTAACCGCCGTGGTATGCCAGGTCATGGTGAGCAATGGAACAAAGATATCAGCAATGATTGGGGCGGTCAGGTAATGGAAGACTACCTTGCAGCAATTGATGATGTAGCAAAAGAGTCTTACGTAGATAACTCACGTATCGGTGCAATTGGTGCAAGTTACGGTGGTTATTCAGCGTTTTATTTAGCGGGCAACCACGAAGGTCGTTTTAAAACCTTTATCGCACACTGTGGTATTTTCGATTTACGCAGCATGTACGGTACAACCGAAGAGCTGTTTTTCGTAAATAACGAACTAGGCGGCGCATATTGGCAAGACAATGCAGCAACGAAAAAAGCATACGGTCAATTTAACCCAATTAACCACATTGAAAAGTGGGATGCACCTATGTTTGTGATCCACGGTGGTAAAGATTACCGCGTACCAGTTGAGCAAGGCATTGCCGCGTTCCAAGCAGCTAAACTACGTGGTTTAAAGAGCCGCTTTATGCTATTCCCTGAAGAAAATCACTGGGTACTCACGCCGCAAAACGGCATTGTATGGCAGCGTGAATTCTTCAAATGGTTAGAAGAAACACTGTAAGTTAATTTGGCTTACTCAATTTTGAGCTAGGCAAAATTACAAAAAAGGCCTTATTGAAGAACATCAATAAGGCCTTTTTTATGCCTTATAAAATTCACTCGACTCACTGATTAACATTCGCTATCTTGCTAATATAATTATGAAAAAATTCTATTAATGTATGGCAAGCAGTCCCACGCAGTTTAATGCCGCGATTATCAGCAAAGTGGCACAATATGTTTATGATCACAGTGATAAAGCAATCAATGTTGAAGCACTTGCCGATTATGCTGGTTTTTCAAAATATCATTTCAATCGCATGTTTTTTGCCGCAACGGGGTTTCAGCTCGGTGAGTTTATAAAAAGGCAAAAACTTGAAAAAGCGATGTTTTTATTAAAAAGCGGAAAAGAGAACATATTAGAAGTCGCAATGCGTGTTGGCTATGATTCGCCGTCATCCTTTACCCGTGCGTTTAAAAACAATTTTGCGTGTACCCCAACTGATATTCAAAATGGTAAATCACCGCTAAATGAACGCGCTGGCAATTTACCACCAAAAAAATTAGCTGAAGCGTTTAAACTTGAACCAAAATGGCGCGAATTACCACAAACCACCGTGCTCGGCTTTTACGGTGCTGGCTTTAATGAACAATCGTTTTCAAAGGTGGCAGGGCAGCTCTATAAGCGCTTAAGCGAGCTTGCCGCACCGCTTGATTTTAGTGAGCTTCAACCTATTGGTGTGGCGATTGATAATCCTTGGGTAGGTGAGCAAATGCAAAGCCAATTTTTTGCAGGATTTTTAAAAGGGTTAGCTCAACAGCAGCAATTAGAGCACTACACGCTGCAAGGTGGGCGCTACGCTTGTTTTAGCCATCAAGGGCCGCACAATACAATGTGGCAAACCATATCTCAGGTATATGCTCATTGGGTGTTGCCTAATCAAATACGATTGAAAGATCAGCATATTGTGCAGCGTTATTTAAACAACCCAGCAGATACAGATGCTGAAAAACTGATTACTGAGCTTTATTTTGCGGTGGAAAGTGATGCTATTTAAAGTGAGATTACATTTTCAAATCGCACTTTCTGCACAGACACGCAACAACCTCATTGGTTAAAGTAAAATCATCTTAGCTTAATGGAATAACCTTAAATGAAGCCAATCCGATTTTTGTTACTTGCTATCGTGTTAATTTTTACAAATAACGCAATGAGCGCACAAGGCAATGAGACAGTCGCCCAAAATACGTTGCAATCTAACGATCTCGATTTTTTTAATAAGCAAACTAATCAGCCTGTAAAGGTTAAGTTGTGGTATTTGGCAGGCGATGCTAACTGTGGCGCAACAGTGTGTTTAGTTGAATCGCAAAATAAGCGAAAAATTGCGTTAATTTCGCACGGCGCATTTGGCTCACCTATTGAAATGAATTGGTTAGGTTATGCCTTAGCATCACAAGGCTGGCTGGTGGTAGGCGTTGCTCACTATGGCGAATCTTGGGTGTACGGTAAACAAACAATCGACCCAAGTGTACTTGCACGTTTTTGGCAGCGCCCAGAAGAAGTTAGCTTTGCCCTTGAGCAATTAACCAATAAAGGGTTATTTAATCTAAATATCGAGACTAATAATGTACTGATGCTAGGTCACTCTGCTGGGGGCTTTACGGCATTGGCGCTTGCGGGGGCAAAGTTAGAAGCCGGAAAGTCAGAGCGTTACTGCGCTTTAGCTGGGGCTAAAAACGATAAAAGCTGTGCTTATAACAAGCAAAAAGCAACGCCATACACAAACGATAAAATAAACAAAATCAGTGAAGTGCAATCACATATGCTGGATAAGCGCATTAAAGCCGTTATCTCACTTGATCCTGCCCTTGGCCACGCTGTAAATGAAAGCAGTTTAATGGATGTTAAAGTACCGACCTTGGTGATTGGCTCAGTTGAAAATGACTTTTTGCCGTTCAAGCAACATGCACAATATTATGCTGAGCATATTAAAAATGCGGAGCTAGTTGGTATTAAACAAGGCGCAGGGCACTTTATTTACATTAACCAATGCGAACATAACTTTAAGGCGCAAGGTGTGTTGTTATGTAAAGACCGTGAAGGCGTTGACCGTAAAGCGCTTCAACAACAAGTGCTTGGTCACGTATTTTCATTTATTAATCGACATGGCTTAAATCAATTATAAGCAAACTTGAGGGCCTTGTTTAAATACTAAACAAGGTCTGCCTTTTTATTTAAACAGCCTAGACGCAAGTTCTTCTTTGTTAAAAGCTGTCTTAAAATGTAGCGACATACTACAGTTGCTCACAAAGCTAAACGTTATCTTACAGGCCTAAATGCTAATCTTGCCGGCGAATTTTATTAAGCATAACGGAACGCATTATGAAGCTATTTTTACCCTCAATGATTGCCGCAGCCATTTTATTAACTGGTTGTGGCAGCTCTTCATCTTCAAACTCTGTAGATAACAAAGTAACCGAAGTACACGCAATTAAACCTGCTGATGTTGCGGCCTATGTGGCTGACTACAAAGAACTGGCTGCAAAACTTGCTGTGCAAATTGATGGTAAAAGTTCTGCGCTTGAAATGCTCGATTTCGATATGGAAGAAGGTGTAATTTACATTCGCTATGATGACGGCATTATTGTGCTCGGTTTTGATTTTGAGAACGAAAAACCGAAAAATGAACTGGCAGTGGTAAGACACAACGACAATGAAAATGCACTGGTTGGCGAAGGGATTGAACTACTCGAGCAAGACGCAGAATTCACACTTTCTGGGGTTATTGTTGATCAAAAAACCACGGGGCAGTATGACTTTGAAATGGTGATAAACGAAAGTTTGTTCTCGGGTGGTAATAGTCAGCTGGTGGTTGAAAATAACTCCGCTTTTCTTTCAGGCACACTTGGCACTAAAACCTACATTCAATTTAAAGAATTATTACTCGATCATCCGAGTGTAAATCGCATTGTGTTTAACAGTGTTGATGGTTCAGTGAATGATGATATTAACATGCACACTGGCAGATTAATTCGCCAAGCTCAATACACTACAGTGATGAACAGCGATGGCGAAGCTTATTCGGGCGGTGTTGATTTATATGCGGCAGGCGTTACTAAAGAGTATCAACCTGGTGGAAAACTCGGCGTACATGCATGGTGCTGTGAAGGTGATAAAGACGCTGGCGAGCTTGGCAAGAACCATTCTGCTCATGGTGCGCAGTTAACCTATTTTAGGGAAATATTAGGGAAAGAGCTTGGTCCGGAGTTTTACTTTTTCACGATAAATGCGGCCCCTGCAGACGATATTCATTTAATGACGCAAGCAGAAATTGATAAATACTTTTTCTAACTAACCTCAAGTTTACGTAATAAAAGGCTCAATTATTTGAGCCTTTTTACTAATTAATGTGTTGATTAAGCAACACTCGGTATTCGAACGTGTTGTTTTTTTAACTGGTAATAACCCACATTTTGCACGACTGCAAAAAATAGCTCTGGAATTAAAAAAAGTAAAATAAGCGGGCTTGCGCCAAGGATCATTGCATAAATATAAAAGATACTGAAAAGTACTCTCGCAAAACTATCATATAAGCCAAGCAATGGACTGGTATGTTTTATTCTAAGCAGCGACCACACAATCACAACTGAGCCCAGTAAATGGGCAAACAGTAAATGCTGTATTTGAAAAGCGGGAAATTCTCCTTGAAAGCCAAGTGTTTGGTGCAAACTGGCAAACAAACTGATTACCCAACTGGCAACACCAGGAATGGCAAACGGTGTCGTGATAATTAAATCGTAGTAGGCGCTTCGTGCTACCCATTTATTGTAGTTTTGCATTGTGTTTGTGCTCCTTATTAAACATCGAGCACAAGTGTACGCTTTGCCCTATAGGGCAAAGTCAAAGGTTAATTAAGCGCAGTTAGAATTTTCGAGTAGGAGATTAAAACTTTTTATGTCGTTGAGCTGTTGTTGGCACTTGGCGATTTGTGCTTTTAGCTGCGTTTCACGCTCGCTTAGCGCGGTTAATAATACGTTTTTTGGCAAACCATAATTAATATTCGCGCCTTGGCATAATTGTTTTATTTGATTAAGTGAAAAACCAAGGGATTGTGCCAAGCGAATTTGCTTTACGGTTTCGATGTAGCGTTCGTCATAAACGCGATAACGGCCTTGGCGTTTTGCTTCGGGTAATAACCCTATTGCTTCATAATGACGAATGGTTTTCGTGGTAGTACCAACCCGTTTGCTAAATTCTCCAATAAACATGCTATCCCTTTTATTACAGCTTCTATCCGAGTATTAAGGCATATTTATACGCTGATTTAAATGTATAAAAAAATAACTTAAGTTTTTCTTAAGCTAGCAGGATTACTCTCAAACGCGTTGTGTTATTAATGTATTGAGTTGATTAAATGATGCGTAGTGCGTTTTTCTTTGAACAGCGATTAAATTCGCATTTTTCATTTGGCAAATTAAATGGACTCTTTGCCAGCAAAAGTTTTGTTAGATTTGCGGTAGTGCTGTGGTTAACCTTTGCTTGTAATAATGTATTTTTTCAGCAGCTTGACTCATCTGTGTTCATACCTGCGGTATTTTTATTACTGTTAATTAACAGCTTAATAGTTTTACTTTTAAGCCCAGGGTACTTGTTTAAACCAATGTTAATTTTATTGATTCTCGCAAGTGTCAGCGCTAATTACTTTTCGCACCATTTTGGCACTATGATTGATGTCCACATGCTTCAAAATATGTTTGAAACCAATGTATCTGAAGCGAACGATCTGATTACTTGGCCGTTTGTTCGTCACTTGCTGCTATTTGCGATTTTGCCAAGTCTGCTTATGTTACTTAATAAGCCTCGTTTACAGCCAATTCTCAAGCGAACACTTCAATACAGCGCGGCATTAACCAGTATTTTGATACTGCTTGGCGGATTTGCACTTTTGCAGTATCAATCTTTGTCGGGATATTTCCGCATGCATAAAGAGTTACGGTATTACGCGACACCATTAAATGTGGTGTCTGCGACAAAACGCTTTGTAAAAGACCGACTTCCTAAAGGCGATGAATCGTTTGTTACTATTGCAAGTGATGTCGAATTTAATGCGTTTTCTAAAAAACCGACGGTATTTATTGTGGTACTAGGTGAGACGGTGCGTGCCGATCATTTAGCGTTAAATGGTTATAGCCGTAATACCAATCCAAAGTTAAGCGCCTTGCCTATTGTTAATTTTAGTCAGATGACAAGTTGCGGAACTGCAACGGCCCACTCAGTGCCATGTATGTTTTCTTGGATGAATAAACAAAATTATGACGAATTTGCGGCAAAACACAGTGAAAACGTGGTCGACATTGTTGCTCGTGCTGGCTTTGATGTGATGTGGCGCGAAAATGACGGCGGCTGCAAAGATGTATGTAATCGGGTCAAGACATTCGATGTAACTAGAAGCGAGCAATGTGAGGATGGCTGCCCTGACAAATTACTTTTTTCATCGCTTAACGAACTTGGTGTTAAGCCACAAAACACTCTTATTGTGCTGCATCAACAAGGCAGCCATGGACCTGCGTATTTTCGCCGAAGTGAAAAAGCAAATAAGCAGTTTTTACCTGAGTGCAAAGACGAGACATTTGCAAACTGCACACCTCAAGAAATCATTAATGCCTACGACAATAGTTTGCTTGAAACAGATTCATTATTAGCCGATTTGATTAACAAATTAAGTTCTCTTAACAATGTTAATGCAGGGCTGTTATATGTTTCGGATCACGGTGAATCTCTAGGTGAAAATGGTGTATTTTTGCATGGTTTACCTTATGCGTTTGCGCCAAAAGCACAAACTGAGGTGCCGATGCTGGTTTGGCTTTCTGACTCTTATCAGCAAGAGGCAAAATTTGATTTTAACTGCCTTTCAAATGAGGCTACCAAACCCTCATCTCATGATGCGTTGTTTGGTAGTTTACTTGGTTTACTGTCTATAAATATACAAACAGAAAAGCCGCTGATTGATTTAGTATCAAAGTGTCGTAGCCAACATGTGATGGGGTAAATTGACAGGTTGCGCCGCATCTTTAAAATGCGGCGCAAAAGCTTAGTCTTTATCCACTAAACTCATAATATTATTAGCTAAGTTTCCTGATGGGAACTCTTCTTCGTTGGCAAGCACGGCAACAAAGTAACCACTTTGCTCAGAGCGTAAAATATAGCTTACAAAGCCATCAATACCGCCACCATGTTGATAGAATTTTTCATTGTGTCGGTTAGTACTTACATTCCAGCCAAGGGCATAACCATTTAACCCCACAGTGTACATTTTTTGCGTTGATTCTTCTGAAATGAGTGCGCGGTTAGTAACGCCTTGATGCCATTTATATAAATCTTCCACTGTTGATACTAATGCGCCTGCGGCATAAGGCACCGTCATTGAAATACCGCCAACAGGCTTATTGTTACTGTAGCCTTGTGCAAATTTATCGTAGCCAATTTTGTCTTTGCCATAACTACTATTAGTCATACCGAGTTTTTGAAAAATCTCTTGCTCAATAAACGCTGCATACGACAGACCACTTACTTGTTCAATTATATAACCTGCAATCACGTAGTTTGAGTTAGAGTATTTAAACTTGCTACCCGGCGTAAATTCGAGCGGTGTATCTTTAAATTTTTCAATTAATTGAAGCGGGGTTAGCGAGGTGTTTTTGTAAGATGAAAAGTTTCCCATCTCGGTATAGTTTTTAATGCCGCTGGTCATATTGAGCAGATGTGTCAGTGTAATCTTCTCACCATCTGGATAGTCATTTAGGTACATAGCAACAGTGTCAGTCAGCGCTAACTGGCCACGTTCTTCTAATATCAACATCGCCATTGCGGTGAATTGTTTTGTAACTGAGCCAATACGAAAAACCGTATCGAAACGGTTTTCAATTTTGTTTGAGCGCTCGGCGTAATCGTAGCCACGGCTCAGCAAAATTTGTCCATCTTTAGCTACTAATACCGCGCCAGAAAAGTCTTGGCTTGCAACGTATTCAGCGATAGTTTGCCCATCATTTGGTTTCGAAACTTCGATTTCTTTGTCGCTTGAACAGGCAACAAGGGTAAGCGACAAAACAGAAAATATCAGAGATTTAAAAAGTGGTTTGGTGGTTAACATCCTAGTTTACTCAATTTGTAATAATTGCATTTAGCCTATCAATGCGTGCTTTTAACTACTTTGGGTAAATTGTTTGAAAATGTTGTGAACCTTTAACATTTTGACATGTTAATAAATTAATGTTGCTAGTTTTTAATTTAAGTGCTCATTTTTAAAGGTAAAATTTGGATTTATTGATTGCTAATTTTAAACCAAACATTTCTTAAGTTTGATTTAAGGTTTGTCTCATAAAGTTACTCTATCGCAAGATGGAGAGCAGTTTTATGTTAAAGCCTAAAGATAATTTCCTCAGTTTTACAGCGTCGTTATTACCTCGCTTTGAGTTAGCGCCACTGGCGCAAGCGTCGCATATTGCACGTTTTATTGAACAAGGCTATGCAGACCGTTACCAAGCAGAAATTAGTGTTTCCATGCCACTGCTACTGCAATTACGTTTTGCTGGAAAAACAGCTGCAATCGGTATTCGCCGTGCGACAGAGCCGCTGTTTTTAGAACATTACCTAGATGCACCAATTGAATCTTATGCAAGAGCACATATTGGTGAAATCAATCGTGAGCAAATCGTGGAATACGGCAGCTTATTTAGTAATGGTCGTAATTTATCAACACCGCTTTTCATGCTTTCAACCTTGGCGTTAGTGCATCAGAACGTAAAAGCTTTGGCTTTTTGCGCAACGCACAAGGTTGCGAGCATTCTTGAACGTTACGGTTTAAAGCTAATTAAGCTGGTAAAAGCAGAGGCAAAACGTCTGCCAAATCAAGGAGAAAACTGGGGTAGTTACTACCGTACAAACCCACATGTGTATTTACTGTCGTTAGATCAGCTAAATCAGGTTATCCGTAACCGCACTAAATATTTGCAGCTTTACCGTTTTTTATCGCCTGCAATTGGCCGTTTAGCAAACAAATTTGAGGCGCGTTTCACATGTTAAATGTTCTTAAAAACCATAATCAAAGCAATATTGCAGTGATAACCGATGAGCAATCATTTGATTATTTAACACTCAATGAAAAAATCGAAGTGGTGTGTGACTTTTTGCAAATGGAAGGGGTAGAGCGCATCGCACTGTGTGCTGCAAATTCGCTTGATTGGCTAGTGGTGGACTTGGCGGCAATGAGCAGCAATTTACTGATTGTGCCAGTACCTGACTTTTTTAGTGAAGAGCAAAAGCAGCATGTTATTTACAGCTGCAAAGTGAGCCATGTAATTTCTGAAAAGCCAACAGCAGATAGCAAACCACTAGTAGGAACTGGTTTAGTTATCAATGAAGTCGGTTATCACGGTGATGTTGCCTTACCTGAAGGCACGCAAAAAGTTACTTTTACTTCAGGCTCAACGGGCACTCCTAAAGGCGTGTGTTTAAGCCGCGATAATCAATTAACCGTTGCCAAAAGCTTAATTGATGTAATTGGTCTAAGTAATCCAAAACACTTGAGTTTACTGCCATTTAGCACCTTGTTAGAGAACATAGCTGGGATTTATGCGCCACTGCTGTGTGGTGGTACGGTCAAAATCATCAGTGATAGTAAGCGCGGATTTTCAGGCAGTCGCTTGGTGGATATGCAAGCATTGCTAACCACAATAGCGCAAAGCGATGCGCATACGCTTAATTTAGTTCCTGAGTTATTGAAGGTGTTAGTTGTTGCCTGCAAACAAGGTTGGCAACCGCCACAAAGCCTTAAATTTGTTGCGGTTGGCGGTGGCAAAGTTGATAAAGCCTTAATTGCCGCTGCGCGTGAATGTGGTTTACCTGTATGCCAAGGTTACGGGCTTTCAGAAGCAAGTTCTGTGGTTGCACTTAATACCCTTGAAGATAACAGCGATAGTAGCGTGGGTAAGTTATTGCCACATGTTACAGGCACCATTGAAAATGGCGAGTTGGTACTAAAAGGAAATGCTTTTTTAGGCTACTTAGCTGAGCCAAACAGCTGGTACCAAGACACCGTTCGCACAGGCGACCTTGCTGAATTTAAAGGCGATAAACTCTATTTAAATGGGCGCGCTAAAAATTTAATTATCAATAGTTTGGGGCGTAATATTTCACCAGAGTGGCCTGAGTCGTTACTGGATGCTACTGGGCTTTTTTTGCAAGCCGTAGTAATTGGTGACGGTCTATCACAACTCGTTGCACTTTTAATGCCATTGCAAGGGGTTGCGAATGAGCAAATTGCGGCAAGCCTTGCACACATCAACCAAGCATTACCTGATTACGCCAAACTAAATCACTTTATTTTACTTGATGCACCGCTTAGCTATGAGCAAGGCATGCTAACCGAAAATGGCCGTTTTAAACGCGCAGCCATTAACCAAACATTTTTACGACAAGCATCATCGCTTGTTGCTTAAAGCAATTTTAGAAGGAATTGATTATGACCTTTTTCGAGAAATTAATTAGCGAAACAGAAGCTGAAAAAAACTATTTATTATCGGCGCCAATTATTAAGCGTTGTTTTGAAGGCGAAATTGCCCTTGATGATTATGTGGCATTTTTAGGCCAAGCATTTCACCACGTAAAACACACAGTTCCTTTATTGATGAATTTAGGTGCCAAACTGCCGCATTCACAAGAATGGTTACGCGACGCCGTCGCAGAATATATTGAAGAAGAGCTTGGCCATCAAGAATGGATTATAAATGACATTGCAGCATGTGGTTTTGATAAAGAAGCGGTGCGTAATAGCACGCCATTGTTTGAAACAGAGCTGATGGTGTCTTACGCCTACGACACCATTAACCGCATTGAGCCAGTGGCTTTTTTTGGCATGGTCCATGTGCTGGAAGGCACCAGCGTCGCAATTGCAGATTTAGCTGCTGCCACCATTAAAGATAAATTGTCACTGCCAAATAACGCATTTAGCTATTTACGTTCGCACGGCTCACTAGACCAAGAACATGTGAAGTTTTTTGAAACGCTTATGAACCGCATTGATGATGAAAAGCAGCAAGCTGCCATTATTCATGCAGCAAAACGTTTTTATGTGCTTTATGGCAATATTTTCCGCGCGCTTGATCAAGCTCGCTTGCAACAAGTCGCCTAATTAACCAACACCGCTCGGAGTGTATCTTATGAGTCAGATTAAAAAATTATGTTTACTAACAGGTGCAAGCGGTGGCATTGGTGAAGCAATTGCCAAAACCCTAGCAGCTCGTGGCTACACGTTAGTGATCAGTGGCCGTGATTTAAGCAAATTAAATCACCTTAAAAATGCACTGCCGGGCGAGCACTTTTACCAGTTGGCAGATTTAAGCGATAGCGCCAGCCGTTCAAACTTAATGGCATTTGTTAAATCACTTGGCAAACTCGATTTACTGATTAATTGCGCTGGCTTATCGCTGTTTAAACCTTTCACAGACACCCAGCTTGATGAAATTGAGCGTTTATTAAAATTAAACGTTACTGCGGCAATGGCACTTAGCCAAGAAGCGTTAATTGAAGCAGGTGAACATCCGCTGACTATTATTAATGTTGGCTCAGCACTTGGTGCAATAGGCCACCCTGGTTACGTGGCCTATTGCACCAGTAAATTTGCCCTACGTGGTTTTAGCGAAGCGCTTGGCCGTGAATACGCAAACTCTAATAAGCAAATTAAGTACCTTGCGCCACGGGCGACTAATACCGCTATCAACTCAAATGAAGTAGTGCAAATGAACAAGCTACTTGGTAACCAAATGGATGAACCTGAAGTAGTGGCAAGTGCGCTTATCGCATTGTTAGATAGCTCAGCAAAGCGCAAAACTTTGGGCTGGCCTGAAAAACTATTTGTGCGCTTAAACGGTGCATTCCCTGAACTGGTTGACAATGCGTTAGCGCGCAAGGTCAAAAAAATTAAATCCTTTTTTACGCAATCTTTGAAGGAAGCTTAATTATGAAAACATCTACTTTACTTGTTGCGGCAACATTTGCGTTTGCAAGTCACTTTTCAGTGGCACAGGCGAGCCAGCCATTTACGACTGAACTACTCAACATTCAACATAATTGGGCAAACACCAACTATAAGTTGCAAGAAGAGTCGCAGTTAAAAGCCTATGAAAACCTTATTAAAGAAACCGAAAACTTAAAAGCAGCTTACCCAGACTCGGCAGAGTCGTGGATTTGGTATGGCATTGTGCAATCAAGCTATGCTGGCGCAAAAGGTGGTTTAGGTGCGTTAACACATGCAAAAAATGCCAAAGCGGCATTTGAAAAAGCGCTCACCATTGATGAGCAAGCATTGAGTGGCTCAGCTTATACCAGTTTGGGTATTTTGTATCATAAAGTACCGGGTTGGCCGATTGCCTTTGGCAGTGATAAAAAAGCCCAATCTCTGCTCGAAACGGCACTTAAAATTAATCCAGAAGGTATTGATCCCAATTACTTTTATGGTGAGTTTATGTATGATGAGAAAGAATACGCAAAAGCGAAAGTTTTTCTCGAAAAAGCATTAAATGCCCCAGCGCGAAGTGAACGCCCTCTGGCGGATGAAGGTCGCAAAGAAGAGATAAATGCGCTATTGGTTAAAGTGAATAAAAAACTGTCAAAAAGATAATAAATGAGATTGTTATTAGTTGAAGATGACGGGCCTCTTGCCAGAGGCCTTAAAACATCGCTGCAAAATGCAGGGTACGCAGTGGACTGGGTCGCACTTGGTGAGCTTGCGGTTAAATCATTCCAGGGGGCGGAATATCAATTAGTGATCCTCGATTTAGGCTTGCCAGATATTGATGGTCTGTTGGTGTTATCTCAACTAAAAGCAATTAATGCCGCGGTGCCTGTACTTATTTTAACGGCGCGCATCGATATTGACAGTAAAGTAACAGGGCTTGATCAGGGCGCCGATGATTACTTGGCAAAGCCTTTTGATGTTGCCGAATTAATGGCGCGCATTCGCGTACTAGAACGCCGTGCAGGTACTAATCATGCGGCGCTTATTCAAGTTCGCAACGTCACATTAAATACTGAAAATAATCAGCTGTTGGTTGATAATCAAGCGGTTGATTTATCTCGAAAAGAATATATGGTGCTGCGTGCGCTGATGGAAAACACCAACCGCATTCAATCTAAATTAAGCTTGGAAGAAAAACTCTACGATTGGGGTGAAGAAATTAGCTCCAACACCATTGAAGTGCACATTAGTAACTTACGAAAACGTTTACCAACGCAGTTTATTGCTACGGTGCGAGGTGTTGGCTATCTTGTCAAAGAATAATGCTAAGTCGATGCAAGGCCAGCTGATAAGCTTAATTTTGGCAAGCGTGGTACTGGCAACCTTTTTTGCTGCGCTGCACAGTTATCGCAGCAGTTCTAAGCAGTTAATGCAGCTTTTTGATGCACAATTACAAGAATTTGCAGAAATAGCGTTGGCACTTAATAACAGTGAAACACTAACAAGCAGCGCACATCGTTTATTTCAAATCACCAATCAACACGGCCTTGTTAGGCAAAGCCAGCAATTAGAAATTGACTTTAAAACCTTACCACGTGCGTTCCAGCAACATTTAGCAAATGAACTACCAAGCGGTTTTTTTGAAGCAGGTTTTGGTGGCCAGCGCTGGCGTTTATATCGTTTTGAACGTGCGCCTTTTTCGGTGCTGGTGGCAGAGCCTTTGAGCAAACGTCAATTGGCTTCTGAAAATTTACTGATGGTCAGCATTTCACCTGTGGTGATGGTGGTGCCTATTATTGGTTTGTTAGTGTTTTATTTGGTGCGTAAAAATATCAGGCCGTTAAGAGCGCTCGGTAATGCCCTGCGCAAAAAAGACCATACCGATTTAACGCCTGTGGCAAGCCAAGGCATGGTGACTGAGCTTTTGCCGGTGACTGACAAAATTAATGATTTATTGGCGCGTTTGGCACTGGCGTTTGATCGCGAAAAACGTTTAACCGCCAATATTGCCCATGAGCTGCGTACGCCAATTAGTGTGTTATCCATTACCGCACATAATTTAAGTTATCAGCTTAACCAAAAAGACATTACACAAGACGATTTAGCCGATTTAAAGCAACAGGTTGAGCGTTTAGCACAAGTGGTTGAGCAAATTATTGCGTTATCGCGCTACACCCCTGAAAACTTTAATGAAACACTTAAACTCATTGATATTGAATCATTAATACAAGCATTAATTGCCGCGCGTTATGATGAGATTATTTCGCAGCAACAAGAAATTGAACTGCAAATGTCACATGCAGTGGTGATTGGCGAAGAATTTGCTTTGAAAACCTTGTTTGATAATTTGCTACGTAATGCCATTAAATATGCTGGCAAAAAGCAGCGTATTTTAATTCGTCAAATCCCCGCTGAAACAAATATGATGGGCATCGAAGTTGCTGATTCTGGCAGCGGAGTAGATATCACCATAATGCAAGATTTACTGACGCCATTTTACCGTGAAGAATCAAAGCAAACTAAGGTAAAAGGGTCGGGCTTGGGCCTTGCCATTGTTAAGCATATTGTGGATTTGCTAAATGGTAACATGACACTTGAAAACGGGGAGTTAGGTGGTTTGTCGGTGAAAGTTTACCTACCAATAACAGATCATAAGGAGGTGCAGTGAAGCGCCTAATTATATGTTTGTTATTTTGCTCGTTTTCACTTTTTGCCGAGCGCGAGGTATTTCATTTAACACTTAAGGATCATGTGTTTTACCCTGAGCTGCTAGAAATTCCTGCTAATAAAAAAATAAAACTGGTGATCACTAACTTAGATGACTCTGACGAAGAGTTTGATAGTTTTGATATGAACCGAGAAAAAGTCATTTTTGCGAAGCGCAAAGCAACGATTTTTGTTGGCCCACTACCTCCTGGTGAATACGAGTTTTTTGGTGAATTTCACCCAGATACCGCTCGCGGTAAGGTGATTGCGAAGGAGCCAAAAAATGCTGATTAATACGGTCATAATCTTTTTGCGCGACATTTTACCTTTATGTGTATTGCTTTGTTATCTCAAAGTGTTGTTTAACCATATAAGTTATTCGCCGCGCTCGCTTTTTTTAGCATTACTGGCCATTGTGTGCTGTGTAATCGCACTATTAAAAGGTGCACCAAGCATTAGCTCGCTGTTCGATGGAGCTGGGGTGGAAGTGGTGAGCTCAAGTTTATTGATGCTTTTTGCGGTAGGGTTATTTATTTCACTGATAAGTGGGCAAACCACCATCATGAAATATTCGGTGATAGTTGCTGTGATATCACTTGCAAGTTTAAAGCTGGCTGGGTTTTTCCACTATTTAACCGTAAGTGTTAACTCTGTTGGTTCGCTACAGCAGTTTTTATTGGCGTGCTTTTTAGGCTTCGGCATTACGTTAAGTTTTGCGGTGCTTTGGTTATTTGTATTAAACGAATTAAAGGCCAAAGGCTACCGTGTATTATTGGCAGTGCTGTTTTCAAGTTTTGTGGCTGGGCATTTAGCTGAGGTGTCTGATTTATTATCTCAAGTAGATTTAATCGATGCCGGTAGTACCGCTTTTGTGCTTGAAAATTGGCTGTCAGATAAATCGGAATATGGCCGCGTATTAAGCGCCATTATGGGGTACGAATCATCGCCCACTTTCGCCTTTGTTATCACCTATACCGTGTCTTTGGTAATTATGTTAATTACGTTTTTTAAATCAAATTTAGCGCTTCGCTCAAGTGAGGATAGTAATGACTAAATCAGTTGCTTGTTTACTATTATTGGTGAGTGCCAGCTGTTTAGCTGACAATATGACGGTAGATAAAATTTACCACCCTTATGTATTGGCGAACGAACGCGAAGTGGAATGGCGATTAATGTCGAGTAACACCGATGCTGGCAATTTACTGGCGCAGCGTTTAGGTTACGGGCAGGCGTTTACAGAGAATAAATCCATCGAGTTTTATGTGATTGGCGAACGTGATAGTGATGATAACTTTACCGTTTCGGGCTATGAAATTGAAACCCGCTGGATGCTCACTGAGCAGGGTGAATACAGCTCAGACTGGGGCGCATTTTTTGAAATTGAAAAGCAAGATGGCGAGGCTAATTATGAGTTCTCTAGTGGCCTGATTGTTGAAAAAGAGCTTGGCAAAGTGAGTGCCACACTAAATGGTATTTTATCGTACGAATGGGGCGATACGGCCGAAAATGAACTTGAAATAGCAATGCGTGGCAAAGTGCGTTACCGTTATTTAAGTGCCTTTCAACCCTCCGTTGAGTTTCATGTGGGCGAGCGTTTTGCTGCCATTGGCCCAGGCTTTATGGGCACCTACCGTTTTGATGGGCAAAAGCAATTAAAGTGGGAAGCAAGCTTTGTAACTGAAGTATCGCAACCAGGTAAACACCATACTCTGCGCTTTGGCATTGAGTATGAGTTTTAGCTAAACAATCTATGAATAAATTTTTAAGGAAGAAAAATGGTTGTAATTTATGGAATTAACGAGCTGCTAAACCCAATTAAAGCGCAGTTATCTGAAGTTATTCAGGCTTCTATGACTGACGTGTTGGGCCTTCCAGAAAGTAAACGTGCCCATCGTATAGTGCCCCTTGATAGATCAAATTTTTATTATCCAGATGGCCGCACAGATGCTTACACTGTAATTGAAATCAATATGATGCAAGGTAGAGCACCTGCAACTAAAAAAGCCTTAATAATGGCGCTTTTTCATAATATTGAATCATCACTTGGCATTTCACCAACGGATATAGAAATCACTATCAAAGAGCAACCAAAGCATTGTTGGGGATTTCGTGGCATGACAGGTGATGATGTGAAAGATTTAACATACCAAGTCAATGTATAGTAAAAACAATCGATAAATCTTGATAGTAACTACAAGAGCTATTTAACGTTTTAGCTATTATTGTTTTCAAAAGAGTGTGTTTTCAGGGGATTAAATGTTGTGATTTCCAAATTACCTAAATGGGTAGAATTCGGCGCTCTAATTTTATCTTTGATAGCGGGCTTTGTTAATGCTGTGGGTGTGCTTGGCTTTGACCATCAATCTATATCTCATTTATCTGGCACAGCCACGTTGCTTGGTACTGAAATTTTTAGTGGTTCATTGCAAAAAGCATTTCAGTTTTTAGGCATCTTACTTTCATTTTTACTTGGGGCTTCTATCGCCGGATTTTTATTACATGGCTCCACATTAAAATTAGGAAGACACTACGATACCGCGCTATTTATTGAATTTATTTTATTACTTATCTCATCGTGGTTTTTAACCAGTGGCTCACACAATGGTTACTATTTTGCGTCAGCCGCGTGTGGCTTACAAAATGCGCTAGCAACAACCTACAGCGGCGCTATTATACGAACGACACATGTAACAGGTATTTTTACTGATTTGGGTATTATGCTAGGTGCCATCTGTAGAGGAGACAGGCTTGATAAGCGAAAAGTGAAACTCTTCACTTTTATTATTATTGGCTTTATCTCTGGTGGGGTGTTAGGCGCTTTATGCTTTTCTCGCTATCAATTTATGGCGTTACTGTTACCTGCAATTTTATGTTTATTGCTATCAATTGCGTACCGCACATATTTAAACAGAACATCAAGTAGATAATGACCTTTAAAATCACTATCTACAGTTAAAGTAAATAAATAGCATTTTGTTAATGCACCGTAATCGGCTGATCGTTGACGACTAGCGACTGGCCATTTTCTTGAGCGCGAATAAAACTAGAGATCAATACGTTATTTGATAACGAGTTAATATCTTCTACTTCTTCAACTGTACAAAACATGATGGAATCCCAACCCAGCCCTTTTATAAAGCTTTTAAGCTTTTTGATGTTTTTTTGATAGTTTTCATCGGTAGTTAATAGGCCGATAGAGTGTTTATTACCAAGTTTGTACTTATCGTTGTTTGAAGTTGCGCACTTTGCGTAACCGCTCAAAACATACACTATATTAGCTTGTTTGTTCATGGTGATAACTTTTGAAATTTGTTAAATGCATACAGCGTTTTGTATGCATTTTTTAAACCAAATCACCAAAGAACGTTGAAATCATCTTGTATGCCTTTAAAAACCGCTAAATGAAATTATTTTTATGTGGATTCAATAGCCAATATGCCCATAAATCGTCAATTTTTTGTTGTGATTTAAAATGCAATTGCAGTTATGGCTTTTCACTGCATGCTTTCCAAAATGATTCTCCTAATACTCTATTAATTTCTTCAGCGGAAGTGTGCCCATTAGAAATAGCCTCAATAGCTACTTGATAGAGGCTTCTGGCACCGTTTTTAGATGCTATTTCTCTGAGTGCACTTGAGCTTTCGCCAGCTCTGACTGCATCAGCTAAGTTTTGGTCCATCGTGATGATTTCAAACAAAGGCATACGGCCTTTATAGCCAGTTTGGTTACATTTATCACAACCAACAGGTGCCATAATATTAAGTTTTGGAAAAATGCTTTTAAGGCGTTTTCCATGTTCATTTTCGCTGCTTTCTTTACTACAACAAGAACAAAGCCTTCTTACAAGCCTCTGCGCTGCTACACCTTTCAATGAATCAGCTAAGACAGGTCGGGAGACACCTAATCCAATCAGCCTTGGGATTGTTGTGATGGCATCACTGGTATGTAAGGTAGTCATAACAAAATGCCCGGTTATAGCTGCTCTAAACGTAATTTCTGCGGTTTCTTCATCACGCACTTCGCCCATTAAAATGACATCTGGGTCCTGCCTTAAAATGCTTCTAAGTGCACTCGAAAAAGTAAGATTTTGGCTTGGGTTGATATTAACTTGGGCAATACCCTCAATCTCGTATTCGACGGGGTCTTCAACGGTGACAAGGCATTTTTCGGGGGCATTTATTTCTTTAAGAGCAGAATAAAGAGTGCTGGTTTTGCCGGATCCAGTAGGGCCTGTTATGACAAAAATTCCCTCGCTGCTATGAAGTAAGTTTTTAAACGTTTCGAGTTCTTTGTTTTGAAGGCCAATCATATCTAGTTGATTTACCGCTGATTTAATCAGAAGGCGAATGACGACTTTTTCACCGCCTCGAACAGGTAATGTGGATACACGTAAATCAACATCTTGACCTTTTAATTCCAAACTTACACTACCATCTTGAGGAACCATTTTCTTAGCCAAATTTAGACGGGCAATTGCTTTTATACGTTGGATAATCGGAATGAATACTTGAGATGGTAACTCTGAAATAACCCGTAACATACCATCAATGCGATAACGAACTACACCACCTCCTTGAAAAGGTTCGATGTGTATGTCGCTCGCTTTTAGAATAAATGCTTCCAATAGCATCTCAGAAACAATTTTAACTATGGCTGAGTTTGCAGAAATAGGTTCTGACTGTGAGAATGAAGTATTTGCTTGATTGGATTTGATAACAATATCGTTCTGAGACAACGCATTGTCTTCATAAAATAACTCGGTCCACTTTGCAATAACACTAGGATGAGCCAATTGAGATGTGACATGAAGACTTGTTAAAAATTCAACCATTGATTCCATATCTGAATCAAATGGTTGGGGTGAAGCTACTATGAGTTGACCATCAGTTAAACTTAGCGGAAAAATACCATATTCTTTGGCTACTTTTAGAGGCACGAAATGCAACAACTCTTCAGTTATATTTTGTGGACTATCGGCGACATCCAGCTCAAAATGCTTGGCGACCATTCTTGTTAGTGTATTCGCATCGACTTGAAGAATTGATTCTGCATTTTCCCATACTTTGAGAGCACAATTGCTTTCAAAGAGCTCATCAATATTAAGTTCTTTATTTTTTATATGCTCAAGGCAAAAACGATGAAGCCACTGAAATGTTTGATTACTTCTATGTATTTCATTATTTTCAGTCATAGTTAGTCCATGTAAATTTTATCGTCTTTGGCATCAAATGTAATCGTTGAATCGCCATGAGGCATAGTTAGACGAAAATGATCTTTGCTAATTTTCTCATAAGAAACATCGATCACTGCGGCAATAGGACTAGGTAATTCGTCGGGAAGCTTGCCATAGTTTGTTTTATAGTGCTCTACGTCTTCGGCTACCATTAATAATGCAACAGAACTGCCGGTTTGGTAATCTCTGTCATAGTTTGTATGGTGTGTTTTTACGCCAGTAACAGCTGTTTTAGCAATTAAAAATCCGAATACAATGCACACAGCGTATGTTATCCAGCTTGGTAACATAATAGTTGTGCGACTATTCATTGACTGATTCTTTTGTGTTTCATTCATCGCCTCTGCAATATTCTCTTGCCAGCGTTTGTTTGTAGAATCCATTTTTAGCACTCCAATTAATTAATGATGACCATGATGTTGACCCTGATGTTTGTCAGGGTGTTTAGCCCAACCAGGTGGCCAATTTAAGTGAGAACCCGCATTACTTTGACTGCCCGTATTTGATTGACTGTTAGCACTACTAGATGAGCTAGAATCGCCAGTATTGGTTTGGCTGTTGGAGCTACTTGATGTACTTGATTGGCTTCCAGAGTTGCTCGCGCTATTACCATTATTTGCAGTCATTGAACTTGATTGCCCTGAAGAGGTACTTTGGCCGTTATTAATACTTCCGCCATTGTTATTTGCATTACTTGGTGGAGGTGATGAATGACACGTTCCATATTGTTGACCTGGCTCGGGTGGCCAAAGATAAAACCCTGGATTACAAGGAGAGCTATGTGGTTTTTGTGTTGTTAGTGGGTTGGGCTGTGGTTGACTCGCTGTGGCTACTAAAGCTTGTCCACTTGTTTGGTGTGTTTCAAATGGAGTTGCTAATGCAATAATCATTATATTTGGTGTTACAAAAGAATGTTGTAACTTAGTGACATGATCTAGTGCATTAAGCACATTTATTCCGTTTTGATCATTTGCCTTTAAAAATAAAACGGGGAAAGCCTCATGGCCGGTATACTTGAAATAGCCAGAGTGATTAACCAACTGTGCAGAAAATTCAATATTAAACTCTTCTGTGAACTGACTCGCTAAGCCTGGTAAGTAGGCAGGAGGTGAGCCAAATTTCTCACTGGATAACTCATCTGGCTTGGCTAATGCATCTGGAGCTGTAGCAATAACGTCTTGATAGGCAAGGCCTATAGAGTGAACTCGATATAAAAGCGAAGCGGCTTTTGATTCATTCACATAGCCTTGGTAATTAGGCAGTGCAATCATTGCTAAAATACCGATAATCGATACAACTAACATGATTTCGATTAACGTAAAGCCCTTATAGTTATTTAATAGAGGCTTATTTGAAAAGTTTAATTTCATTAATACTGTCCATTGTAGAAACAAATCATTCCTTAAAGTTTAGACAACATTAGCGAACTTTCTTCTTTGTGGCTGATTTTTAGTCAAAAAATACCTAAATGTTGGAAATAGATCATAAGTCTGATTTGCAACAAAGTGAGAAAGCTAATTTGGTGGCGTTTAGACTGAGAGTCTTATTGATTAATAAAACAGCCCTAGTGTTAACTAAGATCTAGATAAAAAAAGGCCACATTATGTGGCCTTTAAAACACTGGATTATTTTGTGCTTAAGCGTCTGTTTTATGTCCTTTCACACCGTAGAATACGATAAATACGTAACATACGGCAGGAATAATAAACGAAAGAGTAAGACCAATTGTATCAGCCGCCATACCTTGGAAAACAGGAATAATGGCACCGCCTACGATAGCCAAACATAAAATGCCCGACCCTTGTGAGGTATGCTCTTTTAAGTTGTTAATTGCAAGACTAAAAATAGTTGGAAACATAATTGAGTTACATAAACCCACAGCGAGCATTGTCCACATGGCGATAGGGCCAGAACTTAACATTGATACCACAATCAGTACGATAGCAAGGGCAGCATTAAAGGCCAGTACTTTACCACCAGACACT
>NZ_JBMMUG010000013.1:0-33838 GCF_049257255.1 Pseudoalteromonas aquimarina | reverse complement strand
CAGATGATTGCTTAAATTTTTAAAGAACAGTGCAAACAACCTTGTGTTTGCTGCAGCCTCTCTCGCTGCGAAGTGGAGCGCTATATTAACCGCTTCACTTTTAAAGTCAACTAGAAAATTAATATATTTTTCAAAGTAACTTTCCGTTTGACTCCCGGTCACTTAACTCAGCGTTTGTTGTTGCTGTGCTCCGTGTCGGTGGATGCGCATTATAGGGAGATTCGATTTCAGTGCAAGCACTTTTTGCAAGAAAATTTAAACTTTTGATTCGTTTGCTCAGCAAGTGAGCAAAACGTCTATTTTCTTAACAAAAAGCGCTTTGTTTTGATCAATTAGTTAACAGCTATGTGTAAAGTTTGACCAGCTTTACGAAGGTATTCACACTCAGCTTCTAATTCTGCCTGCATTAAAGGATGTTGGCTAAACCAAATATGTGGAATAACGATTGATAAGTCGCTTTTTGATGTAACTAATTTTAACTCTGGAAGCACGTCATCTTGTCTACGCATACTCAGAATCACTGATAAACGAAGTATATGAAGCAGTTTATAAGTAATATCTGAAAAACAACCTAACGGCTCAAGGTTAATTTTATCAATATCTTCTTTATGGTACTTCACCAAAAAGACTAAACGATTCTTTTGTGCTTTGGTAAATCCAGGCATATCTGTATTTTTCATAATGTATGCGCCATGTTGACCATACTTTTTATAACCAATCAGTAAACCTGTTTCGTGTAATTTAGCTGCCGCTTCAAGAATCGATAAATCTTCATCAGATAATTGCCATTCACTTTTTACTTGGTTTGCAAGTAATAAGGCAATATCTGCTACACGCTGAGATTGAGTCGCATCAATATGGTAACGTGTTATAAAGCTATTAACTGTGCGAGCACGAATATCTGAATTATGCAGTTCAGGGATCATCGAATAGAGAACCCCTTCCCTTAATGCGCCACCAGCAAGTCCCATTACTTCTATATCTAAGCTTTCAAATAAAGCGATTAAAATAGAAAGGCCTGACGCAAATACCAATTTGCGTTCTTGCACTAGCCCTGGCAGGTCAAGCTTGTCGATAGATTTATAAAGCACAGCCTGGTGTTTTATGGCGTTGAGTTTATCAAGCGTCAGTAAATCATCTTGTCTTTGTGCAATCATAATTTCTTGAATGGCTTGTACCGTCCCAGAAGCACCCGACACACTTAACCAGCCAAGCGTTTTATACTCAGCAATAATTGGTGCGATAATTTCTTTAGCAGCAACTGTTGCTGCTTCGAAATTATCATGGGTTAACAAGCCATTTTCGAAATACTTTTCAAGGTAGGTGACACAGCCCATATTTAAACTTTTATATAAAAGCGGGTTAAAGCCGTCACCAATCACGACTTCGGTACTTGCACCACCAATATCAATCACTAATTGCTTACCGAGTGTTGATGAAGTGTGTGCTACACCTTTATAGATTGTTTTCGCCTCTTCTTCGCCACTGATCACTCTTATAGGGTGACCAAGAATCAATTCAGCTTTTTCAACAAACTGCTGGGCATTTGCAGCCAAGCGTAACGTTGCTGTTGCAACAATCGTGATATTATCTTTCGGAATATCCTGTAAGCGCTCAGCAAAAAGAGAAAGACACTCCCACCCTCTTTGCATGGCTTCAATACTTAGTTGGCTATTTTCATCCAATCCTGCCGCTAACCTAACCTTTCGCTTCACTCGACCAATTGTCTGTAAATCACCGGCTACGGCTTTGGCTATTAACATATGAAAACTGTTAGAACCTAAATCTATTACGGCATAACAGTTTTGATCATTTGTTTTATCAACGGTTAGCATTGATACCTCAAAAAAAACAACTAACTATGAGCTCTTCTCTGAGCTGGTTTATTTGGGCGTCGATTATTTTGATTTGGACGCTTTGCACGGTTATAGCGAGGCTTTGGAATGTCGTCTAACAATGCAGTTTTATCATAATGTGATAACGGAATCGCGTGGTCAATATACTCTTCAATTGGTTGAAGGTTATAAGCATATTGCTCACAAGCAAAGCTGATGGCATGACCATAAGCACCTGCACGGCCAGTTCGACCAATACGGTGTACATAATCTTCACAATCATCAGGCAAGTCAAAGTTAAACACATGGCTTACAGCATCGATATGCAATCCACGCGCAGCTACATCGGTTGCAACTAAGAAATCAAGCTGGCCATCGGTAAACTGCTTTAAAATTGAGATGCGTTTTTTCTGATTAACATCGCCCGTTAATAAGCCTACACGGTGCCCATCTGCTTTCATCCACTGATAAACGTTTTCACACATGTGCTTTGTATTAGCAAATACAATCGCTTTTTCTGGCCACTCTTCTTCTATTAATGTAAGTAAAAGTGGAATCTTATCATCTTGAGAAGTATGGAAAAGCTCTTCTTGAATACGATGATTGGTTTTCTGCTCTGGCTCAACCTGTACATGTACAGGATTCGTCATATGCTCAAACGCTAATTCTTGAACACGATAAGACAGCGTCGCTGAAAACAGTAAGTTCAAACGCTCCGTCGCCTCAGGCATACGGCGTAGTAAATAACGAATATCTTTAATAAAGCCAAGGTCGAACATACGGTCAGCTTCATCTAGTACTACAACTTCAATATCGTTTAGACTGTAACAGCCCTGCTTATATAGATCGATCAATCGGCCCGTTGTGCCAATTAAAATATCTACACCTTTTTCAAGTTGCGCCTGTTGTTTTTCATATTCCTCGCCACCATATACAATGCCAAGGTTAAGCTTACAGTCTGGTGCAAAGATTTTTGCATCATTATAAATCTGTAATGCCAACTCCCGAGTAGGCGCCATAATAAGTGCTCTTGGGTGTTTACTTGCCCCTTTGCTGTTTACCAGTAAGTGATGACAAGTCGCGGCTAAAAACGCAATGGTTTTACCTGTACCCGTTTGCGCTTGCCCTGCAATATCTCGTTTTTGTAGTGCATAAGGTAAACTTTTTGCCTGAATTGGCGTACAAAGTTCAAAGCCTTTGCGAGTTAGTCCGGCAACCACTTCCGGTGCGATGTCAAAGTCGGCAAACTTTGTTTCGGTTAAATGTGTCTTATTCATAGCGAATAAGCATAACGCTTAAACTTGCAATAAGAAACAATAGTGTTTAAATACGCTATAAATAAATTCGCGAAAATTATCGGAGAACCCAATGAGCGATAAAATTATCCAACTAACAGACGATAGCTTTGAGTCTGATGTAGTTAATGCTAGCGGCCCTGTACTAGTTGATTTTTGGGCTGAGTGGTGTGGTCCATGTAAAATGATCGCGCCAATTCTTGACGAAGTAGCAGAAGAATTTGCTGGTCGTGTAACAATTGCTAAATTAAACATCGACCAAAACTCAGGTACACCACCTAAGTTTGGTATTCGTGGTATTCCAACACTTCTTCTATTTAAAGATGGCGGTGTTGCTGCAACTAAAGTTGGTGCGCTTTCTAAAACTCAACTTGTTGAATTTTTAGAAGACAACATCTAATTGAAGAGGCTGGTTTATCCAGCCTTTTTAATTTATGCGTTGATTATTTTTTATAAACACTGGACGCTTTCGGCAAGAGCTGCTAACTTATTACATCATATTTATCCTTAGTAATTATTCATTATTACTTCTACTCAAAAACCTTGAGAAAAAAACATTAAAGAACCCACCGATATGCATTTACGCGAACTTAAAAATAAGTCGATTAACGAACTTGTACAACTAGCTGAGTCCATGGGACTTGAAAATGTAGGCCGCTTAAGAAAACAAGATATTATTTTTGCCATTTTAAAAGCTCACGCAAAGAGTGGTGAAAACATCTATGGCGGTGGCGTATTAGAAATACTTCAAGATGGTTTTGGCTTCCTTCGTTCATTCGAAGCTTCTTATTTAGCTGGACCAGATGATATCTATGTATCGCCTAGCCAAATAAGACGCTTTAGCTTACGTACTGGTGACACAATTAATGGATTAATTCGTCCGCCAAAAGATGGCGAACGTTATTTTGCTCTACTAAAAGTAAATGAAGTAAACTTCGATAAGCCAGAAAACTCTCGCACTAAGATCCTATTCGAAAACTTAACACCACTGCACGCAAACGACCGTTTACGTATGGAACGTGGTAATGGTAGTACTGAAGATATCACGACACGTGTAATTGATTTAGCAGCGCCAATTGGTAAAGGTCAACGTGGTCTATTAGTAGCTCCGCCAAAAGCGGGTAAAACAATGTTGCTACAAAACATTGCGCAGTCTATTAGCTCAAACCACCCAGAGTGTGAACTAATCGTTTTACTTATCGACGAACGTCCAGAAGAAGTTACCGAAATGCAACGTCTTGTAAAAGGCGAAGTAGTTGCATCAACATTCGATGAGCCAGCAAGTCGTCACGTACAAGTTGCTGAGATGGTAATTGAAAAAGCAAAACGCTTAGTTGAACACAAGAAAGACGTTGTAATCTTACTTGACTCAATCACACGTTTAGCACGTGCTTACAACACCGTTATTCCTTCATCTGGTAAAGTACTTACTGGTGGTGTTGATGCTAACGCGCTACATAAGCCAAAGCGTTTCTTCGGTGCTGCACGTAACGTTGAACAAGGCGGTAGCTTAACGATTATTGCAACAGCTCTTATCGATACTGGCTCTAAGATGGATGAAGTTATCTACGAAGAGTTTAAAGGTACCGGTAATATGGAATTACACCTTAACCGTAAGATTGCGGAAAAACGTGTATTCCCAGCAATCGACTTCAACCGTTCAGGCACACGTCGTGAAGAGCTATTAACGAAAGCAGACGAACTACAAAAAATGTGGATCCTGCGTAAAATCGTTCATGAGATGTCAGAAATCGATGCAATGGAATTCTTAATTGATAAACTTGCGATGTGCAAGACCAACGATGAGTTCTTCGATTCAATGAAGCGAAAATAATCGCAACAAACATTAAAGCGCTGGTAAATTACCGGCGCTTTTCTTTTCTCACCTAAAAATCTGTTCTATAACTATTAAACACCTACCTGTTATTAATCAGATTTATGCAAATACGTAAGTTACTATTTCCTTGTCTCATTATCTTTAGTGCATGCTCCCTCTTATTGTTATTTTTAGCCGATGCCAGCGCACTGTTAATATCGCTGCAAATTGTGTTCTCGCTTTTACTTATTTTATGCGGCTGGCAAGCAAAGCAAAGTTTTCAAAAACAAAACAATAACCTCAAAGCATTTGCAAATGCTGTCTCAAATCCAAGTAAAGTAAATTTGAAATTTCGCTTTCAACAAAATGGTACTGAAGAAGATATTAAAGAGAGTGTTCTAATCGATAACTGGCTGGAATTGATGGATCATTTACTTAACGAAGTCTACGCCTCATCAGCTAGGTTATACCCTATGGCGAATGAATTAAAAGACACCTATTCCTCAATGACGCAAAAAGCCACTATGCAACATAGCCATGGTGAAATGTTAGGTTCTTCTATGGCTGCTATGTTGGAGGTATCAACTCAGCTTGATGATAATCTTGAAAAAATTTATCAAGCAGTGGCAAATGCAACGCAATCCGTGAAAAAAACACGCACTGACTCAGATGTGAGTCAAGCAAGCTTAATTTCCCTTGCTGAAAAGATAGAGCAAACGGGCGAACAGCTTGACCAATTAAAAAAAGACAGCGATCAAATTACTTCGATTATCGAGGTCATAAATTCAATAGCAGAACAAACCAATTTATTAGCGCTTAATGCTGCAATCGAGGCAGCACGTGCTGGTGAGCAAGGAAGAGGCTTTGCAGTCGTGGCCGATGAAGTGCGCAACTTGGCGGCTCGCACCAGCCAATCAACGCAAGAAGTTAGCGCTATGGTCAGTAAAATTCAATCTGGAACAGACTTAGTGCATCAATTTATGCTGAAAGCGCATGAAGAAACAAAACACACCGTTGATTTATCGCAGCAAGCTAATCAAGAGATCGATCAAATTGATGATGCTATGAGCAATATTCATGACCTTTCGGAGCAAATCCACCAGCAAGTCGAGCAGCAAAAAGCGGTGTCTGACGAAGCGCAGTCGTCGGTATCTTCTATGATAGAGCTCAATTCAGATGCACTTTCTAGCTCAAAGATTCAATCGGTTACCAGCGATGATTTATATAACCTAGCAACCAGCCTGAAAGAAAAGCTCGAATTGTTTGATTTTAATAGTATGGAATGGAATACCAGCACTCGCACCAAGTTAAGAGACGAAAATAAAACCAGTGAGAGCGCTGCTAATGGTGAAATTGATTTATTTTAAAAATAAATCTTGGTAAACCTTTAAATAATAGATACTGGAATGGCTATTGATTTACCTTGATAGAACATGATTAATGTAAATGAGCCTGGACTAACATTTTGATTGGCAGAAAGTTCATAATAGGCATCTTTTGTTCCTACCTTTTTTATTTCCCCTTTTGCTAAATCAGTTGCACCTAAATTCCATTCAGCAAATTCAGAAACATTAAGATCTTCAGATAAACCTTTTAAATCGGCATAAAGAGTCAAGTCTATTGAATTGCCTCTCTCAATGGTGATTTTTTCAATACCATCATTTACTTTGAGACTTTCTAAAGTTGAATCTCCAATAACCGCAACATTAGATGACTCATCCAAGCCACCACATGAAGCTATAAGATTTGTCGTTCCAACAGATAAAGCAACTGTATTACCTTTTGTTGTTTCGTAATTAGAAACAGAAACAATTTCGGAATCACTGCTTTCCCAAGTTGTACTATTCGTAATATTAAATTTTGATTCATCAATTAAATATAACTCTGCAGCTAGAGATATTCGTTGAGATAAATTTAATTGAAGCTGAGAAACGTTATCGTCACCGTTTTTCAAGATAATATGTGATAGGTTATCTGTTATTACTTTAAAACTCTGTTCCTTTGTAACCCCATCACTGTGCTCAGCAATGATCGAAATATCTTCTGTTTGATTACCAAATGTCGAGAGCAAACCGTCATCTGTAATATTGGCAGTTTTAGAGTTTTCGATACTCCAAGTAATATTATGTGCACTGATATCACTAATGAACCCATCTTCGTATGTAACTTTTGCACCCAATTGTGCATCGAGACACATATTAACTTCAGTATCGAGATCAGCTACTTCCAACAGCTCTAAACTGCTAGCACTGATGCCACTTACAGAAATTTTAGCTACAGCTGTAATTCCATTTATTGTTTTTGCAGTAAATTCAACGATTCCTTGATCATCCTTTAGCTCATTTAACGCTGTTATTAAACCTTTTTTCGAGATTGTTGCAGCATTTTCATTTGATGAAGACCATTCAACTTCATCTGTTATATCTCTAACATCACCTTTACTGTCTTTACCCCAAGCAACAAGCTGTTGTGTTTGCCCTTTCTTTAAACGAACATTCGCACCTTTGAAGGTTATACTTTCGATTATTGTGCCATTGGCACGTTGCGCTTCTAAGGTAACAGCGTTTACTAGTTCACTTGTATCTTCTGAGTCACTACAAGCAACCAAACCCATTACGCTAATTGCGATCAAACTATTCTTATAAATATTCACGAAAGGCTATCCTTAAAATGCGTATGTAAATCCAAAAGTAAATCCATCGAGCTTAATATCATCCTTATCATAAAGTGATTGATACCCTGCTCTTAGCTTTAACCCGTCTACCCACCGTATTTTTTGGTTTAAAGCAATGCCCCAAGCAAAGCCAGATACAGTATCGTTACCAGAATAAGTGCCTTCAGGGCCAATAGTTTTAATGTCTGTAGATGAATAGCCAAGACTAATTTCAGTTATCAAATCACCTTCTGTCAGAGATTCAAACCTTACATATGCACCATAGCTTTCACCATAATCCATATTTAAGCGATATAAATCATCATCCTTGGATGAAACCATATATTGCCCTTCGAGAAAAACTTTTCGAAATAATTCCGTGCCAAGACGTAAGTTGACCATAGCTGGATTTGTTTCTTCATTAGCTATATCAAGCCTTGATGCAAAATAATCGACCCCAATATATGTTTCATTTGCAGATAACATGCAACTTGAAAACAATAATGACAATGGCAAGATAGATTTCATAAAAAATCCCTTTATTAAAAGAAAGTTTGCCTATTCTATTGAATACCAAACCAAAAAGCATCCACAGAAGTATAAACAATTGTAACCATGCAAACGGCAATACAATTGCCCGTAAGTTGCGCAAAAGGTTATACTATCACCAATCAATTTTTATTATTAAAAGCCTGACAATACTATGAAATATAAAGACCTCAGGGGCTTTATCGAACTGTTAGAAAAGAAAGGTCAGCTAAAGCGTATCAAGCAAGAAATTGATACCTACTTAGAGATGACCGAAATAGCCGACCGCACTTTGCGTGCAAAAGGCCCTGCACTACTTTTCGAAAGTCCAAAAGGCTATTCTATTCCTGTACTTGCCAACCTATTTGGCACACCTGAGCGTGTTGCTTTAGGTATGGGGCAAGAAGATGTATCAGAACTCAGAGAAGTTGGTAAGTTACTCGCCTTTTTAAAAGAGCCAGAGCCACCAAAAGGCATTAAAGATGCGCTAAGCCAGCTACCTGTGTTTAAGCAAGTACTCAACATGCCGCCAAAAGAAGTTAAAAAGGCACCATGCCAACAAGTGATTGTTGAAGGTGATGATGTTGATTTAACTAAGCTACCGATTCAACACTGTTGGCCGGGCGATGCAGCACCACTAATTACTTGGGGCTTAACGGTAACTAAAGGGCCTTATAAAAAGCGTCAAAATTTAGGTATTTACCGCCAACAATTACTGGGTAAAAACAAAATCATTATGCGCTGGTTATCACACCGTGGCGGCGCACTGGATTACCAAGAATGGTGTAAAGAACACCCGGGTGAACCTTATCCTGTGTCGGTAGCGCTTGGGGCAGACCCTGCAACCATTTTAGGCGCAGTAACCCCTGTACCAGATACCCTTAGCGAATATGCTTTTGCTGGATTGTTACGCGGCAGCAAAACAGAAGTAGTAAAGTCAATTTCGAACGACTTACAAGTTCCTGCCAGCGCAGAGTTTGTATTAGAAGGCTATATTGAACAGGGCGAAATGGCACCAGAGGGACCTTATGGCGATCACACCGGTTATTACAATGAAGTTGATGACTTCCCAGTGATGACAGTAACGCATATTACGCATCGTAAAGATCCTATTTACCACAGCACTTATACTGGCCGTCCGCCTGATGAGCCTGCTATTTTAGGTGTCGCACTTAACGAAGTGTTTGTGCCAATTTTGCAAAAGCAATTCCCTGAGATTGTGGATTTCTACTTACCACCTGAAGGCTGTTCTTACCGTATGGCCGTGGTTACAATGAAAAAGCAATATCCAGGTCATGCTAAACGCGTAATGATGGGTGTTTGGTCATTCTTACGTCAATTCATGTATACTAAGTTCGTTATTGTGTGTGATGATGACGTGAATGCGCGCGACTGGAACGATGTGATTTGGGCAATTACTACGCGCATGGATCCTGCCCGCGATACCACAATGATCGAAAATACCCCTATTGATTATCTCGACTTTGCCTCACCTGTTTCTGGCTTAGGATCAAAAATGGGGCTTGATGCCACCAATAAATGGCCTGGCGAAACCGACCGCGAATGGGGCGAACCCATCGTAATGGACGATAAAGTCAAACAACGTGTTGATGAAATTTGGGATTCACTCAACATTTTAGAAAAGTAACGCAGTTAAACTTGCGTCGTGAAAAGGTTTAAAAATGCAATTAGTTAAAGCAAACGTGGTAAGCATTACTCCATTAACAGAGTTTGTTTATAAAGTTGAACTAAAACCAAGTGAGCCAGTGTCATTTGAGGCAGGTCATTACCTGCAACTGGTATTGGGTGAAAAGGATAAGCGCGCATTCTCAATCGCAAGCCGCCCAAGCCAAACAGAGCTATTAGAATTACATATTGGTGCATCAGAAGAAAACAGCTATGCCATGCAAGCGCTTGATCACCTAAAAGAGCACTTTGCTAATAATACGCAAGCTGAGCTTGAAGTAGGCTTAGGTATTTCACAACTACGCACTGAGTCTGAGCTACCTGTGGTATTGCTTGCGGGCGGCACAGGTTTTTCATATGTAAAATCAATGGCTGATCACCTTGCTGAAATCAAATCAACACGCCCAGTATTCTTCTACTGGGGTGTACGCGATGAGTCAGCACTTTACGCAAAAGAAGAAATGGAAAAGTGGGCTGCAAGCCAAGCTAACTTCAACTTTATTCCTGTAGTAGAACACGCAACTGATACATGGCAAGGTCACACAGGCTATGTGCATAAAGCAGTAATGAAAGACATTGTTTCGCTAGAGCCTTATGAAATCTATATGGCAGGTCGCTTCGATATGATTGGCCCTGTTCGTGATGACTTTATTAATCACGGCGCAATTCGCGAAAACATGTATGCAGATGCTTTTGCATTCATCAAATAATAGATATCGTGATTTTCTAAAAGGAGCCATTTGGCTCCTTTTTTTATTTTCGAGATCATTTGCTACTGACACTCCCTGACACACCAGCCTGATTAAATAACCTCATCATTTCAAAGGAGACAAATGATGAGTAACGTAATCGAAATCGTAAACTTTAAATTAGCAGAAACCACCCAAGCAGCCGAATTCACCGCTGCTAATGATGCATTACAGCAGTTCCTCAATAACCAAACTGGTGTGCTGTACCGGTCACTTGCCAAACAGCAAAGCGACAATATTTACGTTGATGTGGTTTACTTTGCCACCATGGCAGATGCTAAACGTGTGCAAGAAGCATTTTATGAAAATGAAATTTGCCAACAATTCGCCAAGTTAATTGAAAAAGAAAGTGTTATTTTAGAGCACTACGATGTAGTGTCACAAACACCTTGTGACGCATAATTAACACGTAAAGCGCATTCAATGAAGGAAATATGGTGCATAAATCTGAGCGTTTATTTCAACTGGTTAACTTACTTAAAGGCCGCCGCCTTGCTGTAACCGCCAAACAGCTAGCAGATAAACTAAACGTATCTGAGCGCACCATTTACCGCGACATTCAACATTTGCAAACATCGGGCGTGCCTATCGAAGGCGAAGCAGGCATTGGTTACCTTATTTCAGAATGTGACCTGCCACCCATGATGTTTACTCTCGAAGAGCTACAAGCCTTAATGCTAGGTAGTCGCATGGTAAGTGAGTGGACTGATCCTGTTTTAGCCGATAAAGCCCATTCTGCACTCGCTAAAATTGAGGCTGTTTTACCAAGTAGCTTAAAACAAAAAGTGGATGATCTGCCCTATTTAGTATCGGGTTGGAGTCACAACCAAGCGCAACAAGCCTTTACCCTCACCTTACGCCAAGGCATAGAGCAACACCGTTGTGTAAACATTGATTATTCCGATGCCAAACAGCAAACCACCACCCGCCTAGTTGAACCTTTAGGCATGGTGTATTGGGGTGGCAAATGGACGCTAATCACCTTCTGCCGCTTACGAAATGATTATCGTGAATTTCGCATAGACCGCATTCAAGCGGTATCACTTACGGAACTCACTTTTACCACCCATGGCGATAAATCGCTCGCGCATTATGTGAAACTAGTGCAGGAGAAATATAAGGAGTGTTAAAGGGAGTATTTATTAATTAACATCCATGTATTTATCTTGCGGCATCCATGCCGCACTCGTTCATTCTTTTTAAACGGCTAAAAAGAACGAACCAAGAAAAAGCCGCCCCAAAAATCAAACTGACTCTTCAAGCAAAATTAAAATGTGAACATAAACGCCATGAAGCAACGTCCATGTTGTACATGGCTTGCTCGACCGCTTCGCTCCCTGTCTCGCATTATTCATTTAAATTCCGCTTTCAGGTTTGATTTATGGGTACTGTGAGTGAACTTTAAAACCAGATTTCAAGTCCACAAAAGCGCTAAACTCAGGCCGCGGTAATACCTTAATAAACGGCGAGAAATTCTTAGTCGTCAACCCCGATCATACACCTAAATGAACTTCGCAATTGCTCCATTATGACTGGTATTGACTCCTTAAGCTTTTTAGCCTCATTCTTTTTCTCAGTACCGGCTTCAAAATCCTGACCTAAAAATTGGCGTTCACCAGCACCATAATTTTCTACACTCCAAAAAGCGTCTTTAAGTAACTTTTCAATCTCGACATCAACATTTTTGGGGATTAAGATTCTATTTTTACCCCAAAATTCTCTAAGTTTAAAATAACAGCTTTTAAATTTTTGATACTTCTCATCCCAAGGTGTGCCGTGATTTATCGCCACATTCATTCTAAACTCTAACTCATATAGTTGAGAATATAACTCTGAAATAACATTTGCTTGACGTTCAAAAACTCCTGCTACTTTCGTATTATACCTTAAAGATTCTTTCTCAATTGAGTTCTTAAACTCAATAATCTCCCTATCAAATTGGTTCTTTATCGTTAGCTCAGACTCTTTTTCACGAGTTTTGAAATAACTCTCAATAAACTTTTTTGATAAAAAAGTTATCGCTCCAATCAACAATGTTGATGAGATTAGTGTTTCCAATAACTTCTCCATTTCTGTCAGTCTCCTTGAATAAATATCGTCCAGTTAATGGGTGAGAAACGCAATACAGAAACCGTCGCAGACCACCTTAATCACTTAAACCAACGCATAGTAAAAATACTACGCGTTGCGAACCCCTTTAGTTGTGTGTTCAACTCTTCCAGGAAATCCTTTATTTGAGATTTTGTATTCCTATTGATTGCTAGACGCTCACTTTCAATTTGAGACAAAGCGTCAAGTAAGCACCGCAATGACATGGCTAGGTCTGTTTCGAGATCAAATGATACCGACTTCTCTTTCATGTACTTACCTACTATTTACGAAAGCAACTAACTGTTAATTAAAAGTCAATTTATAACACCAATAATTAATTGTTACTAGTCAGATAGTTAATTGAAAACCTTCATATTATAAGTTGTAGAAGGCGGGCAACTTGTCTGCTAAAAATATTAAGGAAGAATTGTTCTTTTCTACACAGAAGAGATGAAGTTATTCAATAACAGCTGAGTTTCGATCTTGAAGACCGTTGTTAAAGTTTTTTCCGCTTTTATCAAACCCGAAGCATCAGGTCTGAATTTGATAATGCGAGACAGGGAGCGAAGCGGTCGAGCAAGCCATGTACAACATGGACGTTGCTTCATGGCGTTTATCTTTAAATTCAAAGTTGATGTGAGGAAAAGTTTGATTTAGCGGTCGCCTTTCTTTTGGTTACTTTATCTTTGGCGAAGCAAAGAAAAGTAACATAAAGCCCAAGGATGGGCTTTTTAGGAATGCAGGGAGGCGCACATTTTTTGAAAAATAACGCTATAGCGTTACGCGTATTTCCCCATTAACACTTTACGCTCACTATCACTTAAAAACGCGATTTGTAATGCATTCTTTTGTGCTTGCGTGATTTCAGCCTGAGTTAAACCTGCTTGTGGTGCTGCCACCTCAAATTCGTGGCGAATTTCAATGTTACTTACACTTGGATCGTCGGTATTGATGGTGGCTAAAATACCGTGTGCTAAAAACTGCTTAAGTGGGTGTGTTGCCATTGCTGCAACGGTGCTCGTTTGAATATTGCTGGTTAAACACGATTCCACACCAATTTGGTGATCGCGTAGGTAATCCATCAGTGCGGCGTCTTCAATTGCTTTAACACCATGACCAATACGTGTTGCACCAAGTTCTTTAATTGCATGCCAAATGCTTTCGCTGCCTGCGGCTTCACCTGCGTGAGTGGTAATTTGTAAGCCTGCATCGCGCGCTTGTTTAAAATGGCCTTCAAATAAGTTACCTGGGAAACCGAGCTCGTCACCCGCTAAATCGAGTGCGATAAGCTCATTTTTGTGTGCCAGTAAGCCATCAAGTTCTGCTTGGCATGCATCAACACCAAAGGTACGCGATAAAATACCAATTAACTTTGCTTGAACGCCCGTCTCGCGGCTACCCGCTTTTACGCCGTCAATTACCGCAGCAACAACGTCTGCAATATTTAGGTTGTGGGTTTGCGCCATATAAAATGGGCTAAAACGCAGCTCAACATAATCAAGCCCCTGCCCTTTTGCATCAAACATATTTTCATAGGCAATGCGACGACATGCGTCTAGATCGCCCAGCACTTTTACGCCCCAGTCTAGCTTTTGTAAAAAACCAAGTAAGTCAGGCTCATTTTCAATTACTTGTACATGTGGGCGCAGCGACTCAACATCGCTTGCTGGCAAATCCATATTAAATTTTAGGCCAAGATCTAAAATGGTTTCTGAACGAACATTTCCATCAAGGTGACGGTGTAAATCAAGAAGAGGAAGAGTTGAATCGATCATGGCTTGACCCTTAAAAATTTAAAATTGCGCGGATTCTACGTAGTTTAGCTATAAAAGCAAGGATTGCTTAGGACATAGGTCCTATTCGCGCAAATATAAAAAAAGCGCCCATCGGCGCTTTTTAATCATTACGTTAATTTTTAGCCACATTATACCAATTCACTTAAGTAGCTAATCATCCTAGCGGGCTAAATATCATGCTAACTGCGTTAAAATTTATCAATGTAGAACAACTACATAAGAAAAACTCCGCCTTGTTACCATTTCATTTATCCAGCGCTATCCCTGATCACATACTTAACAGAATTGGTATTAAGCATAGGTTTGATAAAGCGATACGGCTTTATCAAGCTGACCTGTTTGGCTAAAACATTCAGCTGCAATACGCCAATGCTTGTTTGCATTGTCTTTGCTTAAAACTTTATTAAATACCTTACAGGCAAGCTCAAAATCACCTTGCGCTTTGGCAATGTATGCCAGCGTAAGTAATAAGGTTTCGTCCTCAGGTAATTTTTTAAGACGCGTTTGCACAAACTTTTGTAAATCTGAAAGCTTGGTATTAGTGCACTTGCTAAGCACTTGCCAAATTTCACGGTACTTATCACCCTTTGCTAGTTTTAATAAACATTTGTCGGTTTGCTCAGGAGCAAATGACGCAAGGTTAATTAAGTAATGGAACTCGGCTTTTTCTTTGAGCTTTTTAGGCAAATTACCGTACGCACTGTTTAGTGCGTTTAGGTCTAACGCAGCAAAATAACGCTCAAATAGCTGTTGCCACTGCTCATCACTCAGTGCATGTTTTTTCTCAAAGCGGCTTAGCTGATCATTAAGTGTTGACCAATCTTGCTGTGCCACTAAGTACTCGGCAAAATTGGCAAGCTCTAGATTTGTAGCCTTTTTATTTTTGGTGATTTGCTCCATGCTTTCTTTGGCAAGTTCAGCTTGTTCGCTTTCCACCAGCATTTGCGCTATGTATGGCGTATCATCCTCTGATACTTGCTCTAGGTGCAATCTTGCTTCAGCTTTGTTGCCCACCTCGAGTGCAGCACGTGCTGAAATTGCTTGGGCGATATTTTCCCAACCTGCTGGCACATGTGCTTTTGCTAAACTTTTTTGTGCACCTACAAAGTCGCGATTAATAAACTGCCATACACCTGTTTTTAAGTTAGTTTGCTTGCGCTTATCCGCACGCAATGCCCATTTAAAGCGGGTAACGCCATAAAGTGATAAAACATAACGCACCACTTTGTAAATCAAAAAAGCAAATGCAGCTAGCAAAATTGTCGCAATTACAAATGCGGTGATCGTACCTTCAATTGTGTAGTCATTAAACGCGATTAATACATAGCCTTTTTCACCAATAGCAATAGGTGCTAGTGCTAAGACAATTAACGCAATAACAATGCTAATTATTGCCTTACTCATAATAGCTCCTTAATCGCCGCTTCTGAGCTAAAGGTAAACTCAGGGTTAAACGCTAAAGGTTGTGATTGAAGCGCTGATAATTGGCTATTCAGATAAACCACTTCAGATGCTTGCACATCGTAGTAATTATTTAAAACTTCAGCGGCTTGCTGTAACGCGGCAGTAAACATAACCGCTTGCTGCTTAACCAGAGCCGTTTGTGCTTGCACCATATAAAAACGCAACTGATGACGAATAAGGGCTTGCTCTTCTTGGCTTAATAGAGGCTCAATTGGTGCGGTGCGTTTGCGTACTTTAATAAAGTCATCGACCAGCAAATCCCAACTGCGTTTTAGGTTTGCTTGCCAATCATCCACATTATCTGAAAGGGCTTGTTGCTTAACTTTATCTGCCTCTTCAGGCAACACAACCATGTTAAGTGGTAGCTTATCCAAATTGGCAATTAAGCCCGAAAGCCTTAAATAAATACTTTCAACATCCACAGTTTGTACAGCATTTAACGCTTGAATATCTTGATGCAGAGCTTCACGTGCGGGCTGCGTACCTGGAAAGCTTTCAAGTAAAACATCAAGCCTTGCCAACATCGCAGCTGCGCCTAAATAGTCAGCTTGTACCAGCGCTTTAAACTCCGCCATGCGATATAAGCTTTTTACTTCTTCACGGTTAAGTTCTGGCTCTTGCTGATTGGCTAGTTGTAGCTGTTGCACTATTTTTTGATTTAATACTGACTCTGCTTGCGCTACTTGTGCCGTGAGCTCACTTTGTAATTGCTGATTTTGATTTTTAAGCGCAAGCGTCTGAGTATTTGCTTTCGCTATTTGCTCTGCCAAGCTGTTTTTCTCGCTATTTAATTTAACAAGAAAGTTTTTTTGTTGTTGAAACAGCGTATAGCCATAACCCAGCCCACCTACAGCAGCAAGTGATACTAATAACGCAACAACAGCAATTGCTTTACCTGTACCAGATTGCTTTTCAGTTGGCGCTTTTACCGCACCCGTTGCTGGTTTTGGCTTATTCGCTGGCTTATCGCTAATTGTACTCTTTGCGGTAATATCTTTTTCTTGTTCCATAGCGTGACTCTGTTGAGGTTTATGCTGTTCTAATATTGCGTTTAAAATGCTTTCGTTATCAGCACCTTGGCAATTAATAATTTGTTTAGCTTGGGCTTTTTCGTTGAAATAATCAACACAACGCTCACTCACTAAAAATACAGTAAGTGTTGCCAACCAAGATTTATTGGTTGCGACGGCAAGAAAGCTATCGATGCTTGCATTACTGGTTAATACCACCGAGTCGACCCCACGCTGTTGCCATGTTTGCGCGAGTTCTATTGTAAGCTCGGGATTGGTTAAGCGTTGATACACAGCAAGCGGCTGAAAAATCGCTTCACGTTCTTTTAGCTCTTTTGCAAGTTTATTGCGCCCGCCTTTTCCTTTTACCAGCACTATTCGCTTGCTCGCGACGTTGTTAAGCTCAGGCATAGCCAGTAAACCTTCGCTTGTTTCAACTATTGGGCTGGCACACGGTTTTTCAAATAACTTTGTTACCACTTCGGCAGTACTTTTACCTACCGCTAGGCAAACACTGTTTTTTGCTAACTCAGGCTTCAGTGCATGTAAAAAGCGCGCAGCATCTTGTGACACAAATAATACAATATCGGCATCATCTAGCATGCCAAGTTGCTGTTCACTCACGGTGATAGCTTCAAGCGCCAATAAAGGTTGAATGATGCTTTTTATCGACTTTTCAGCCAGATGCTCGGCGAGTTGCTGGCTTTTTTCCTCTGGCCGAGTGAGTAAAATATGTGTCACTGTCGTTCCTTGTTAGCTTGCGTAAACTTCAGCAAGAATTTTATCCGCACCTTGCGCCAATAAATGTTCAGCTAGTTGCTCGCCAATTTGCTCTGCATTCGCAACATCACCTGTAAGAGTATGCTGTAAAATTACAGAGCCATCTAATGCACCAACAAGGCCTCGTAATGTAAGCGTATCGCCATCAACCGTTGCAAATGCACCAATTGGTACTTGGCAACCACCTTGCAATTTACGGTTCATTGCACGCTCGGCTAGCACACGGTAACGCGTTTCAGTATGCTCTAAAGGTGCTAACAAAGCTTTTGTTGTTTCGTCATCACTACGGCATTCAATGCCCACAGCACCTTGACCATTTGCCGGTAATGAGTCTTCTGCCGCAATAAAATCAGCAATGCGCTCAGGCATTTCTAATCGAATTAAACCTGCTGCAGCAAGAATAATTGCATCGTATTCACCAGCGTCTAACTTTGCTAAACGGGTATTCACGTTACCACGTAAATCACGAATTTCTAAATCTGGACGCGCCGCTTTTAGCTGACACTGACGACGTAAGCTCGACGTACCAACAATAGCGCCCTGTGGTAACTCTGCTAATGATTTATAGTTGTTAGATACAAATGCATCACGCGGATCTTCACGCTCACAAATTGTATGTAGCTCTAAGCCTTCAGGAAATTCAACAGGAACGTCTTTCATTGAATGCACAGCAATATCTGCACGCCCTTCCATCATGGCAACTTCAAGCTCTTTCACAAATAGGCCTTTACCACCAATTTTAGCTAGCGGTGTATCTAAAATTTTGTCGCCCTGAGTCGACATAGGCACAAGCTCTACCGTTAAATTAGCATGATGTTTTTCAAGCTCAGCTTTTACAAATTCAGCTTGCCAAAGTGCCAGCGCACTTTTACGAGTTGCGATACGAATAATAGACTTATCTTGTGACATAACTTTCCTACACTGACGATTACTGGTCAGTAATTATAAATTGCTTGCTCGCAAGGGTTTTGCCCTCTGCGACTAATTCTACACGCCACATACCTAATTGCAGTGCCGCGATATTTTTTGATGAATAAGTGCGATAACGCTCAGCATAAACCGTTAGTTCAACATCGGCTTGCAATTGATCTTGAAAATACCATTTATGGCGCACTAATTTACCTTTCAGGCCGTTAACTTCCGTAAAAAAATAGAGTTTTTTAGCAAAACTCGCACGGGCTATTCGCTCTCCAATAATATCAACTGGTTCACGAGCAACTATGTCGCGAGATAACAGCGCGCGCGATACACTTTGCGTATCCATTTTTGCTCCAAGCGCAATATCGGCTAATGGCTCGGTTTGCTCTGGTTCTGATAGAGTTTCAGGTTCAGGAGTTTCAGCGGTTAACGGTTCGGTATTTGGTGCATCCGTAACAACCGAAGATTCTGAAACAATAGGCGCAACCTGCTCAATTACATCACCGGTTGCTTCAGTCAAATCAGGGTGACTTTGCTGAATTCTTGGTTTATCGGCTGGAGTGTCTGACGCAGCTTCTTGTGTTGATTCAACGCCAACAGACTGGCTTGAATCAACCTTTTCGGTTTCTAAAGCTATAATATCTTCTGTTTTTTCCGCCGAATTCAGCGTACTTGAACTAACCACAGCACCTTGTTTAACCACTGCTTTAGCACTTTGTTTTTGGTCATCTGCTGGAAAAATATAAAGAGTAAGCAAAAACAAAACGGTTACTACGAGAACAAGCGCAGCAAAAACACGCGACCAATGCCATTGGTATTCAATTTTTTGATTAACTGTATTTTGCTTTTTTTGACTATTTGCCAGTGTCGCAGTAATTTTTATTTTTTGACTCACTCTATCTCCCTAGTTTAAGCGCGAAATCAACCAAGTACGGATCGCCTTAATTTCTTCTAAACACACTTGGTGTGCCATTGGATAAACTTGCCAACTTGCGTCATAACCTAAATCCAATAAAGTTTGGTATGCACTTTCACCAGCACCCATAGGTACAACATCGTCAAAACTACCATGTGCCATAAACACATTTAAGTTAGCTTGTTGTTTTTCCGACTTAAGTTTAGCAGGCTCACACATATAAGTAGAAAGCGCCATAATACCCGCTAGCTGATAAGGTAAACGCGGCCCTAAATACAAAGACACCACGCCGCCTTGCGAAAAGCCAGCCAAAATAATGTTACTTGGTTCAATACCCTTGGCAATTTCAGCTTCAATTAATTGCTGCACTGCCGCAGCAGATTGTTGCACACCTTGTTCATCGGCGCGTTTATCTAGATCAAGAGATTTGATGTCGTACCAAGAGCGCATTGCCATACCACCATTTATGGTGACCGGTTGAATAGGCGCATGAGGGAAGATAAATTTAACCCCCAGCTCTGCTGGTAAATTAATCTCCGGTACGATAGGCGCAAACCCATCGCCCGAATCACCTAAACCATGCAGCCAAATAACGGTTGCTTTGTGGCTAGATTGCGGGTCAATTACAACAGCTTCTAAGCTCATTTATTCAGCTTCCCACACAATACTTGTGCCTGCTTGTTTGCTAGACGCATCATTCATAAATTGCCAAAATTCGGCACCGCTGCGGTTATCAATCCACTTATCTCCATGGCGCTCAAAATGGTGACCATTAAACTTAGTTGCCACCCATAATTGGTGTAAAGGCGCTTGTTTGTTAAGAATAATCTTAGAACCATCTGGAAAAATAATTTCTAAAATACCCGATGCAGATTCATAGTCTAAATCAACCTCACACGCATCAACTTGTTCTTCTAAGTTAATAAATAAGTCTTCGATTAACTGATGGTATTCTTGGTCTGTCATAGGTTAATTTCCAATTTGATTTTTTGATGCCAATAAAGCATAAGAAAAAACGTCAATATCCTGCGTTTTTACGCTTTTTTCTGATAATCTCTATTCCATAATACCAACCGTGGCATTCACTTGTCAGTAATAAGTTTTATAAACAGACGATATGGTTAAGCGTAAGAAATTAGTTTCAACATTTATTAGTGGTACTTTGCTTGTTTTAGCTGGCTGTGGCCAAAAAGGCCCGCTATATCTTGCTGAAGAAGATGCAGCACAAACAAATCAACAACAGCAGCAAACACCTGTTGAGCAAACGCCTACGGAGCAGCAGTAAATGGATTATTTTAACTATAAAAATGACGAGCTGTACGCTGAACAAGTGAAAGTTGCTGATATTGCGGCGCAATTTGGTACACCTTGCTATGTTTACTCACGAGCAACGCTAGAGCGCCACTACAAAGCGTTTTGTGATGCCGCAAGCCATCATAACCATCTTGTTTGTTATGCCGTTAAAGCTAACTCAAATCTCGCTATTTTAAACGTGTTAGCACGTTTAGGTTCTGGCTTTGATATTGTGTCAAAAGGTGAGTTAGCGCGTGTAATCGCTGCCGGTGGCGACACCAACAAAGTGGTGTTTTCGGGTGTTGCTAAAACTCATGACGAAATTGCGTTTGCACTTGAGCATAACATTAAGTGTTTTAATGTAGAGTCTGAAGCGGAACTTGAACGCATTTCAGAAGTTGCAAGCCAGTTGAATGTAGCTGCGCCGATTTCTATTCGCGTAAACCCAGATATCGATGCAAAAACCCACCCTTATATTTCAACGGGTTTGAAAGAAAACAAATTTGGTATTGATATTAAAGTTGCAGTTGATGTTTACAAGAAAGCTGCGAGCTTGCCTAACTTAGATATCAAAGGTATTGATTTTCATATTGGCTCACAACTTACTGAAGTTGAGCCATTTATTGCGGCACTTAAAAAAGTGATTGCGCTGGTAAAAGAACTCGCGACTCATGGCATAAAGCTTAGCCATGTAGATGTTGGTGGTGGTTTAGGTGTGCCATATGCGCAAGAAGCGCAAGAAGCGCCGCCGCACCCAAGCCAATACGTAAGTCAAATCACCGAGTGTTTAGCTGAACTACCACAAATTGAACTTATTTTTGAACCAGGCCGAGCGATTGCTGCTAACGCGGGTATTTTAGTCACCAATGTTGAGTACTTAAAACAAAACCAAGGTAAGCATTTTGCGATTGTTGATGCAGGCATGAATGATTTACTGCGCCCATCGCTTTATCAGGCTTGGCAAAATATTATTGCGGTTAAACCACGACAAGGTAAAACCGAAAATTACGATATTGTTGGCCCAGTATGTGAAACCGGTGACTTTTTAGGTAAAGACCGCGATTTGTGCATTGAAGCAGGCGATTTAATTGCCGTACGTAGCGCTGGCGCCTATGGTTTTACCATGAGCTCAAACTACAATTCGCGTCCTCGCGTGGCTGAAATTATGGTCGATGACGAGCAAGTTCATGTGATCCGCAAACGCGAAACTATTGACGACCTATACCGAAACGAGTGTACACTGCCTTAAGCACAACCATAGTTAATACATATGCTAGTAAATTTTTCTAAAATGCATGGCTTAGGCAATGACTTTATGGTTATTGATAATGTCACGCAAAATGTTTTTATTTCAAAAGACCAAATTCGCAAGTTAGCTGATCGCAACTTCGGTATTGGCTTTGACCAATTACTTATGGTTGAAGCGCCGTATGACCCAGATCTTGATTTTCACTACCGTATTTTTAATGCCGATGGTCATGAAGTAGAACAATGTGGAAACGGCGCCCGTTGCTTTGCCCGTTTTGTTCGCATGAAAGGCCTAACTAACCGTCATCGCATTCAGGTTTCAACGAAAGCTGGCAATATCACACTGCATAACGAAAAAGACGGAAAAGTGCGTGTAAATATGGGGCAACCTAAGTTTGACCCAGCTAAAGTGCCATTTAAGGCAACCAAGCGCGAGACCACCTACATTATTCGTGAGGGTGAACACACGATATTTTGCGGAGTTGTTTCTATGGGTAACCCGCATTGTGTGCTTGAAGTTGACGATATTAATTCAGACCAAGTAACTGAGTTAGGCCCGCTACTTGAAAACCATGAGCGTTTCCCTAAAAAGGCCAATATTGGCTTTATGCAAATTATCTCGCCTGAGCATATTAAATTACGTGTGTGGGAACGCGGCGCTGGCGAAACACTCGCCTGTGGCAGTGGTGCGTGCGCAGCGGTAGTAATTGGTATTATGCAAAAGAAACTTGCGAATGAAGTAAAGGTTGAATTGCCCGGCGGCGAGTTAACCATTAACTGGCAAGGCGAAGGTCACTCAGTAAAAATGTCTGGCCCTGCCGAGCATGTATTTGATGGCCAAATTGCATTATGAGTGAATTAGATGAACGCCAAGTAGTCGACTTTTTAGAACAAAACAGTGACTTTTTGCAAAAGCACCCTGAACTACTTTCGCGTTTATCTATTTATAACGAGCCAAATGGTACCACCAGCTTAGTGCGTCGCCAGCAAAATTTGCTGCAAAATAAAAACCGCGAACTGACAAGTAAACTTGCACATCTAATTGAAAATGCTTCGAATAATGAGCATATTTTTAAGGTGTTCAATCAATGTCATCGCTTGTTGCTAAAAACAAATACACTTGCTGAGCTACAAGAAAAACTTTCGCAAACACTGTGCAAAGGTTTTAACTTACTTGATTGTCAACTTACTCTGTTTAATCCAGACATTCACCAAACCTTACTTGATCAGCGCTTTAGTCAACAACCAAGCTTTTTAGGGCGCCTAAGCCAAGATGAGCAAATGCTATTATTTAAAAAATCTGTGGGCTCTGCTGCAGTTTATTTAGTGGGTGAAACAACAAAACCAACAGCGATTTTAGCCTTTGCGAGTAAGGATGAAGCACACTATCACCCTGAACAAAGCAGTGTGTTTGTTTTAGAATTTATTCAAGCGCTTACAATAAAACTTGCTCAGATATGACAACTTCAGAGCCACTTAATCAAGATTGGCAACATACCCTAGATTTATTTTTGGCCTTTGCGCGCTACGAAAAGCACTATTCAGATGCCACCGTTGATGCCTATCAACGTCATTTGGTAACCTCAGCGCACTATTTTTCGCAGTTCGTAAATAGCTGGCAGGCGATTGAAGTAGAAAATATTAAAGGCCTGCTTGCCAAACTTAAGAGCCGCAATTTATCAGCCAGAACCATTAACTTGCATCTTTCTTGTTTGCGTAGCTTTTATAAATTTCTAATACGCAAAGGTTTAGCAAAAGCTAATCCGGTAGAGCTTGTTAAGGGACCAAAGTTCACCAAGCCGCTGCCCAAAAACCTCGATGTTGACCAAGTAAATCAACTGCTTGAAATTGTGCCAGAAGATACTTTAGCCGTGCGTGATAAAGCCATGATGGAGCTGATGTATTCATCGGGACTGCGTTTATCTGAACTTGCTAGCCTTAATTTAAATGATAAACAGGCGATCTTTAACGGCCTTTTAACCGTAACGGGTAAAGGTAGTAAAGAGCGTGTCATTCCCGTTGGGCGTAAAGCCATAAGCGCGGTAAAAGAGTGGCTAAAAGTGCGTGCAGAATTTGCAAATACAGATGAAATGGCACTCTTTACTAGCAAACAAAAACGCCGCCTGTCGATTCGACAAATTCGTGCGCGTATGAAGAAATGGGGCATTGAACAAGGGCTAAGTGCCAATGTGCATCCACACAAATTACGCCATAGCTTTGCTTCACATATTTTAGAGTCGAGCGGTGATTTACGTGCAGTGCAGGAGTTACTTGGCCATAGTAATTTATCAACCACCCAAGTATATACGCACTTAGATTTTCAACACCTTGCAAAGGTATACGACAATACGCATCCAAGGGCCAAAAAGAAGTAATATGATACGATTTAACCGAGCGATTTCTGCCGTAAAGGTGATTAGTTTTGATTTAGACGATACCCTTTACGACAACCGCCCTATCATTAAAAACGCCATAAAAGCACAGCAAGATTACCTTGCTGCAATTCCTGAATGGGCGGCGCAAAACGGCGACTTTTGGCGCACTTGCCGAAATGGCTATGCGCTAGAACACCCTGAGATTATTAATGATGTAACCTTATGGCGTCAAAAGGCGTTACTTTGGGGTTTAGAAACACTAAAGGTCGAAAATGTCGCTTTCCATGCAGAGCAAGCCTATAACGCATTTGCCAAAGCACGCAGCGATATTGAGGTAGCATCTGAAGTAATCGATTTACTCGCAGCACTTCGTAAAAAATATAAAGTGATTGCCATTACCAATGGTAATGTCGATGTAAGCCAATTTAATTTGAAAGATAGCTTCGATTTAGTACTTCAAGCAGGGCCTCATGGCAACGCAAAACCAGCAAGCGATATGTTTGATTTGGCCTGCAAGCAATTAGGTGTAAATCTCAACGAGATTTTGCATGTGGGTGATAGCCTTGATTCAGATGTACAAGGTGCTAACAACGCTGGCTGCTATAGTGTTTGGCTAGAAAATGCTTTTGTGCCCTACCGTTACAATGGGTTAGCTCACTTAGACATATCCGATATATTTGATTTAGAAGCCTTTATCTAACCACTATCTGCTGTAAGGTCCATATTCTTTCCTTACAGCAGGTTGAATTGCCGTTTATCATTTTCCCTAATTCATTTTCTAAGAATTCAGTAAATTAGCCAACAAACAAAGTAGTTCAATTAGGAAAACGTAACTATGTACTCAGAATGGAAATTTCAATTAGCGCAACACGAGATTCGTATTACTAACCACTGGTTTGGCGGTTTAAAACTCTATGTTGATGGCCAACTGCAAGATACCAACTTTAATCCATTTGCATTTGGTAAAAACGTATTCTTAAGTTGTAACTTAGGTGAGCTAGGTAAACTAGAAGTAACTCCGTACGCCCTTTTCTTTACTGTAGAAATTTCGGTGAGATTAACAACAAGTGATGACAGCATTTTAATTTTCTCAACCTATGAGCGTCAGACACTACGGGAGAAGCGTTTGTTTTCAGAATTGGCAAACTAATATCTGATATAGACAACTAAAGGGCATAGTATAGACACATTTTTATGGGTTTTTGGCTTCGTATTTTTAATGCTTGTTCTATTTAGCGGTGAAAGCATTATTTGCATAGTTCGTGAATGGCTTCATATGAAGCACACTGAAAAGGTAGTAGCTACTTTACCCGAAGAAGAGCGCATTAAGTTTGTTCGCACTTATTTAAATGATCGGGTTTCGCTTCTTAACAAGATAGATAAAGAATTCAAAGAAACAAAATAACCCCTGTTTATAAAAACAGTATTCTATTTGGTATTAAATCAACTCCTGTTATACTTTTGCCAATTTTGGTAAAGAGTTAACTTCGATGGACGTTTCTGAATTATTAGATGGTTTAAATGACAATCAACGCGAAGCCGTTGCCGCCCCGCTACAAAATATGCTGGTGCTGGCAGGCGCAGGCTCAGGTAAAACTCGCGTACTTGTCCATCGAATTGCTTGGTTAATGCAAGTTGAGCATGCATCGCCTTACAGCATTTTCGCGGTAACCTTTACCAACAAAGCAGCCAAAGAAATGCGTAGCCGTGTTGAAACAACGCTTAAAGCGTCAGTTGGCGGCATGTGGATTGGTACTTTCCACGGTTTATCCCATCGTATTCTGCGCGCTCATCATAAAGAAGCAAACTTGCCAGAATCATTTCAAATTCTCGATACTGATGATCAGGTCAGGATGATCCGTCGCTTGATGAAAGCAATGAACATTGATGAGAAGAAATGGCCAGCCAAACAAGCGGCTTGGTATATTGGCGCTAAAAAAGACGAAGGTTTACGCCCTAAACATATTCAAGCGTTTGACCCTAACGAGCAAATGATGCTGCGTATTTATACCGCTTATCAAGAAGCATGTGACCGTGCAGGTTTAGTGGATTTTGCCGAAATTCTACTGCGTTGTTTCGAATTATTGCGCGACCAACCAACCTTGTTACGACACTACCAACAGCGTTTTCCACATATGTTGGTAGATGAATTCCAAGATACCAACACCATTCAATATCAATGGTTAAAGTTGATTGCTGGCAAAAGCAACAAGATCATGATTGTGGGTGATGATGACCAAAGTATTTATGGTTGGCGTGGCGCACGTATCGAGAATATTAAACAGTTTATTAGTGATTTTGATGCACAAACTATTCGCTTAGAACAAAATTATCGCTCAACAGGTAATATTCTAAAGGCGGCAAACCATTTAATCGCCAATAACTCCGAGCGTATGGGTAAAGAGCTGTGGACTGACGGCAATCAAGGTGAACAAATTGGCGTGTACGCTGCTTATAACGAACTTGACGAAGCCCGTTTTATTGTTAGTAAAATTAAGGCTTGGTTTGAACAAGGTAATGCACTGCAAGACTGCGCCATTTTATACCGCAACAACGCCCAGTCGCGTGTACTGGAATCTGAATTAAATATTCAATCACCGCGAATCCCTTACCGAATTTACGGCGGTATGCGCTTCTTCGAACGTCAAGAAATCAAAGATGCCTTATGCTACTTACGCATTGTAAATAACCGCAATGATGACGCGGCATTTGAGCGAATTATTAATACCCCAACGCGTGGCATTGGCGATCGCACATTAAGTCTGATTCGTGATTGTGCACGTAGCGAATCATTACCACTGTGGTATGCAGCAAAAACCTTACTTGCAGAAAAGCATTTAGCGGGTCGTGCTGCCAATGCGGTTAATTCATTTATTGAGCTGATCGATCAGATTGAAGACAATATTCTCGATAAATCACTAGATAAGCAAACCAAATACGCTATTCAAACATCGGGCCTAATGGCGATGTATATGGCAGAAAAAGGCGAAAAAGGCCAAGCACGCGTAGAAAACTTAGAAGAATTAATTAACGCTACTAGCCAATACGAACTGCCAGATGAAGAAGAGTTTAGCTCACCGCTTGATGGCTTTTTAGCATATACCGCGCTTGAATCAGGCGAGGGGCAAGCAGACGAACACGAAGATGCAGTACAAATGATGACTCTGCACTCGGCCAAAGGCTTAGAGTTCCCATTGGTGTTTATGGCAGGCGTTGAAGAAGGCATGTTCCCATCTCAACAAAGCCAAGAAGAAACCGGCCGTTTAGAAGAAGAACGCCGCCTGTGTTATGTAGGTATGACACGCGCGATGCAAAAACTGTATATTTGCCACGCTGAAAGCCGCCGTTTATACGGGCAAGAAAAGTTTCATAGCCCGTCGCGTTTTATTCGCGAGTTACCGGAAGATTGCCTAGATGAAATTCGAATTAAAACACAAATCACTAAGCCTAAAACCACAGGCCGATTTAGCAATACCATCAGTTTAGAAACCTTTAACGATACTGGCTTTAAACTCGGCCAGCGTGTAATGCACGGTAAGTTTGGTGAAGGTACAGTGCTAAACTATGAAGGCACGGGCCCACAGGCGCGTATTCAAGTTAACTTTGATGAACATGGTACTAAGTGGTTAGTTACCATGTATGCGAAATTACAAGCGATGTAAATTATGCTGACTAACACCTGGCTTAACCAATTACACCAGTTGCTGCTAACGAGTAAGCATCGTCAGTTATTGGTTTTGTCAGGGAGTGAGCATTGGTGTTGGCAACAAGTTAATACCTTAAAAACGGTTTACCCCGATTTATTAACCCTGAGTAACCACCCCTCCGTTAATTTTTGGCCCGAACATAATCACCAGTTATTAGGGCAAGAATACAGCACAGTGGTGTTTGACGTAAATTCAGGGCTGATGCCAGATAAGCTAGCAACCGTGACTGGTACGGTAAAAGCAGGCGGCCTACTGGTACTGCTAATGCCAAATTTTGAAAGTTACGCTAAGCAAGCTGATCCCGCGTTTGCTCGTTTTCAAAGTGCTAATAAACCGCATCAGCCTATTTCACTTTTTCAAACTCGGTTAATTTCGTTACTTAAGAACAGCGAGCAGACTTTGATTGTTTCAGAGCACCATGCACTGCCAACAATCCCAATGTACGCTGCAACTGAGAGTACTCAGTATCAAGAGCAGCAAAATCTCGTTGCTGAATTAAGCAAATTTATCACTAAACGCCGCGCCACGTTTTTACTAACCGCCGATAGAGGCAGAGGAAAATCTGCAACACTCGGCATGCTTGCCGCAAATTATGTTTCACAAGGTAAGCGCGTGGCAATTTGTGCCCATCATAAGCAAACTGTTGCCACTGTATATAAACACTTCGAGCAACTAACTAATGATGACGTAAAGATTGATTTTATTGCACCTGATGCATTGCTTAACCAAGCGACAAACTACGATCTGGTATTAATTGATGAAGCGGCAACCTTGCCTGTAAGCTTATTAAAAAAAGCGCTCGACTTACCGATAAAGCTTGGCTTTGCAACAACACTTCATGGTTATGAAGGCACTGGTAGAGGGTTTAATTTACGCTTTATTCCTTACCTGAAAAAAGCCCGCAGTAACTGCCAACTGAAAGAGTTAGCAGCCCCAATTCGCTACAATTCAAACGATCCTTTAGAACAGACAATTTATCAATCACTTGTACTGAATGCCGACTTTGCTGAGCCATCACCTGATCACAAAAAACAAATTAATTTTTGCGAAATTACACAACCGCAATTAGCAAATAATGAATCTTTATTAAAGCAAGTATTTGCTGTTTTAGTGATGGCGCATTATCAAACTAGCGCGAACGATTTAAGGCATATGCTCGATGGCAATAATCTAAAGTTATTTGTTGCTGAACAAAATGGCACTATATTAGCTGCTGCACTGATTGCCTTAGAAGGCGAAATAGATGACCCCTTAGCTAGTGATATTATATCCGGCTTGCGAAGACCTCAGGGCAACCTACTGGCACAATCCACTGCCACACTGCTTGGTGATAAACACCTGTTAGCAAAACGTTATGCCCGTATTATTCGCATTGCCGTTAACCCTTTTTGCCAAGGCGAAAGCATAGGCACCCAGTTACTCATTGCAATTGAGTCTTTATTATGTAATGAAGTGGATTTTATCGGTGCAAGTTTTGGTGCAGAAAGTAAGCTTTGCAATTTTTGGCTGAGACAAAACTATACAATTATCAAACTGGGGGCTAAGCGTGATAAAGCCAGTGGTGAGCACTCTTGTTTAGTGATTAAAGCAACAAAGCTTGAAGCGCAACTAAACTCGTTAAATCAACATTTCCAACAACAGTTCATTTTTGAGTTATCTCGCTCATTCTCACATTTACAAAGTGAGCTAGTACTTACCCTATTGTCGAACAGACAACCACCAATAGAACCGATAAACTGTAATACAAACTTGGTATTACGCTTTAGTAAAGGTGAAGTTAACTTTGATCAAGCACGCTATGCATTGTTTGACCAAGTTAAAACATACCCCAAGCTATTATCACAACTGGAAAATGTTTCTAGAAAATTGATAATTAAGCTAGTATTACAAAATATGCCAGAAGCGGAGGTGATTGAAGCTCTTGCATTAACTGGGAAAAAGCAACTTAATTTAGCGCTTAAACAAGCCGCTCAAGAATGGTGTAGCCACTATCTTAATATTTAGACTGATCATAGTAACCTGCTGTCTTCCACTCATTGCCTTAGCAACACAGCAGCCTTCAATTAAGTTGGGAATGTCCGCAGCATTCAGTGGACCATCAGCTCAATTAGGCGTGCAGTTAGAACAAGGAGCCCGCGTTTTTTTTGATGAAGTAAACGCATCCGGTGGGGTTAATGGGCGTTTAATTGAACTTTTATCTCGCGATGATCAATACGAACCGCATTTAACAGTGATCAATACCCGCTACTTTATAAATACAGCTAAAGTAGATGCGCTATTTTCCTATGTTGGTACGCCAACCTCAAACGCAATTCAACCAATCATTGATACTCACAATATTCCCTATCTCACTCCCTTTACAGGTGCCGATCTGTTACGTCATAAAGCACATATTTTTAATTTACGTGCAAGCTACAACGACGAGGCAAAGGTTCAAATTGACTATCTAGTAAAGCATATGGGATTCAAGAAAATTGCCTTTTTAATTCAAGCTGATGAGTTTGGTCTATCAGTACAAAATGGCTTAGAAAAAGCGATGCAGCCTTATGCGTTAAAGCCAGTAGAAATTGCCCGATTTAAACGAAATACGCAAGATATAGAAGAAGCGCTAAAGCGCCTCAAAGGCAGCGGTGCTGAAGCAATTTGCCTTGTAGGTACTTATAAACCGTTAGCGCATTTTATTAACTTAGCGGCTCGGCAAAATTACAATCCACAATTTACATCAGTATCTTTTGTATCAAGTGAAGAGTTATTTTCACGTATAAAGCAACCTAGTCGCATTTTAGTAACTGAAGTAATGCCAACAGCAAATGGCTGCTCGGAAGAATGGTGCAAGCGCTTTTTAAGCTTGATGGAAAAGGCCGGAGTGGACAAGCCAAGCAGAGTCCACCTCGAAGGTTATGCAAACGCATACTTGTTTTATAATGCAGCTAAAGGGTGTAACAAGCTCACCAACGATTGCCTTTTATTAGGGCTAAATAAAGCCAAAGAGAAGCTTGATAAAGCAAAAAGAAACTATGTTGAATTATCCGAAAAGGTAAAAGGCAACACAGTTTTCTTAAATCATTTTACTTACTCTAAATAGCCGCAATCGCTTGCTTTAGCATTTCTTCTATTTGGTTAACGATCGCTTTATTGGTCTCATTATCAAACTCTTTGATTCGTGGAGTATGAATATGACCAGTCGGTACTTTAGTGCCAAGTTGGTTTTGAAGTCGGATACTACGATAAGAAATCTCATTCGAAAGGTAACCACCGCCACCACCAGAAACCGCTGTCTGCCCATCTAATTCAGCGAGTAATTTAGGCTGTAATTCACCTTTTTCCAATGTAACCACTTTTAAATTATCGATTACTTGATACTTACCTTTCGCTTTTTGCATTGCAGTAACAGGTAAACTAAATTCGACAAACTCATCACCTGACAGTGTCTCCCCAGCCAACTTTGAAATAATAGGTGCTTCTTTTGTTCCACCCGAAAGCACATTTAAGTTGTCAGGTGCTGTAACGCTCCTGCGCTTGCCAGGAAAACGCTCAAGGTCAAAATGCTCTCTTCCCATTGACACAGTTGATACCAAATCAACATTTCCACCTAAATATATCGGCGCTAAAAGCGATTCAATTTCGCCGTTATCGAAATCTTCATAGCGAACAGGCACAATAACAGCATTAATCTCAGCCTTAACACCATTTAATTCAATCACTTTGCCATCTAAACTAATTGCTGCTAAGCCAGATGGATTGCTTTGCCCAATATTCTTATCTAATAAGAACGGATCAAACCCAGTAATAAAAATTTGCTTCGCGGTGTTATAGCGATAATCAATATCAGCATAACCTCGCGACACATTTTCAAACACCTCGAGTAAACTTGCTAATTCGGTCTCTGAGAATTTTAAAGGTTGTTTCTTAATGTGGGCTTTAATCGCTAAACGCTGCCAATATAAAGGTCTATCATCAAAGCGGCTGTGACTTTTCACTTGTGATTTTATCTCTGACCACAAACGCGTGCCTTCAGTGTGTAAAAGTTGCTTTGCTTGGGTGTAATCTTTTACAAGCAACCACTGCTCTGCAAAATCTGATAAGTCTTTTGCGTTTACCAACGTTGCATCGTACTTGTGCTGTTCAGTTAGCCTTTGCTCTTCTACACTTAGCGATATTGAAGTTGCGTATGTATTTGCACTTAAAAACAATGCTAGACTGGTAACAAGTAGCTTTGATTTATTTTTCATTACAATACTGTCTTTTAATATAATAATCGGGAAGTTAGCTACTTATCATACGTGCATTTTTGACAAGCTCAACTATGCTCTATTTAAGAAATGTGAATGTTTGGAAAGAAACGTATATGGACTTTATCAATTTTAAAGTTGGCTCTAAGACAATCGCTTTAAAAATACTCGATATTTTATTAACAGAACGCTACGAAAATAATTTAACAGAGCTCCCTAATGAGAATAAAAGCTTTATTGGTGTAAAAGACTACCTTGGTACTCCTACGCCTATTTTCGATTTGGGCATTGTGTTAAATAACCAATCAACACACGTTGCAAACCAAGCGCTTTCTGATTTACTTATTGCAAGAGAGAAAGACCATCAAGATTGGTTAGACGCATTAGAAAATAGTCTTTCCAATGGCGTACCATTTGAAAAAGCCAAAGACCCAGACAAATGCGCTTTTGGTGCATGGTACAACAATTTTAAAACAGACAACGATGAGCTCAGAGTAATCTTAAAAAAGTTTGATAAACCTCATCGTGAACTACACGCTATGGCGGATGAATTATTAACTATTCAAAAATCAGATCCATCAGGCGAAGCGTTAGCTTTATTCCACGAGAAAAAACGTAAGATTTTTACTGTATTAGTACGCTTATTCCAAACAGCTAGAGAACAAATCACACTAGATTATAAACCAATCATCATCTTCACCACCAAAGACGGTAAAACACCTCATATAGGGCTGTTAGTAGATAAAGTCGAAGATTCATTAACGGTAAATAAAGATGATATTAAGCCTCTAGAGCATTTAACTTCGGTAGGTTTTGATATTGACCCGCAAACTAGGCATATGATGAAAGGCTTAATTAATATGGATAATAAGCACAGTATTATTATCGATCCAAAGGTCATCTTCTCTCCACAAGAACAAGCAGAAATAGCTTAGATTCAGGATTCAGGTTCAGGATTCAGGATTCAGGATTCAGGATTCAGGATTCAGGATTCAGGATTCAGGATTCAGGATTCAGGATTCAGGATTCAGGATTCAGCAGTATTCTGAAGCCGGATTGCTTAACTCTAAAATCGTTTAGCACCCAAACGCAAAAAGCCCGCTCATTGAGCGGGCTTTGATGTACATGGATGTACGAATGTCGATAAGCTTCATGGATGAAGGTCTTTTATCGACCCTACTTAATTAGGCGAATTACAACCGAAACGAAGTTTCGCAGTGTAATGAGGTGAGGTCATGGAAGACCGATGTAACCCAGCTTCATGGATGAATTAAGGCATTGTAAATTTATTAAACGCTTAAATGAAAAAAAGCCTCAACACAATGTTGAGGCTTTCTTTTAATTAGGAGCTTGGCGATGTTCTACTTTCACATGGGCGAACCCACACTATCATCGACGCTGTTTCGTTTCACTTCTGAGTTCGGCATGGAGTCAGGTGGTTCCAAA
>NZ_JBMMUG010000012.1:0-36565 GCF_049257255.1 Pseudoalteromonas aquimarina | reverse complement strand
CGCTTGGCTGAAGAAATTAGAAATCCGGGGCAAGCTAAGCAAGCTAGACAAGATATTAAAGATATTGCGGCTGCTGATAAGGTTCAATCAAATATGCAACGCTCTGAGCAAGCAGAAGCAGCTAGAAGCTTCTTATCAGGCAACAATCAAATAGATAATTCTGTAAATAAGGATAGTTAAATGAAAAAGATATTATTAGTAGCTGTGCTATTAGCTCTTTCAGCTAATGCGAAAGCTGGAATTTTAAGTAAAGGTCAAAAATACGCATGTGAAGCTAGAGTATGCGCTATCGGTATAGCAATTCCTGAATCACATGCTGAGTGCCAAGCCGCTTTAACAAGATGGAGTCTTTATTTAGCCACAATCGGGCCATTTGGCATTAAGCCAAAGTGCCCGAGAAAAAACGCGAATGATGAAATTGTTGGTTACGATGATATGACTTGCGACAGCATCAACGACAGTAATCATAGACAAGAGTGCAATAATGCAACTGCGATTCCTGATAATTGTGATCAATATGATATAGGGAGCCATGAGTGGGAGCGATGCGAGCGCTATATGTGCAGCAATAAACACCAGCAAAATGGAAACCCTGAATTGTGCCAAGTTCAGCCGTAGACGTTAAGTTTAGTGATGGCGAACTAGAAGCGCTGAAATATTTAGCGCTTCTATTTATGATTGCTGATCACGTAAACAAATATTTATTCAATGGCACTTTGCCATTTTGCTATGAAGTTGGACGATTAGCATTACCTCTGTTTGCTTTCATTCTTGGCTATAACTGCGCGAGGGCAAACATAAGCAGCATTTCTCTTTTAAAAGTTGTAAAGCGTCTATTTATATTTGGCATCTTAGCAACACCACCACACGCTTATTTAGGCAATATATATGCTATCTGGCCTTTAAACATATTATTCACGCTTGCGGCCTCTGTATTGGTTATTTATTTACTAGTAGAAGAAAGAGCAATAACAGGTTTACTTGTTTTTCTGATTGCTGGATTTTTTGTAGAGTTTTTTCATGTAGGTGTTTTGCTACCAATCGCTAGTTACTACCTATTCAAAACAAAACAACTTCGCTTCTTGTTCTTAATTGTTTTCTGTCTATTAAGCCTGACATTCATTAATAACAATTATTATGCCCTGTCATCATTAATTGTTGTTTTTTTGTTCAAACCTTTGAGCATTAACTATACAAGACCAAAATGGTCAAAGTGGTTATTTTATTACTTTTACCCGGTTCATTTAATCGCGTTTATCATCATAAGAATACCAATGCGTGAAGCTGGTTATTTGTTCTTTACATGATAAAAGTTAAACGCCATAAAGTTACGATTAACCTCTCATTTTACAAATAATTCTCATTCGTGTTATAATAAAATATGATCGACAAAAACAACTATCCTATAAGTCGATATACCCACACCTAGATCTTCAGACTTAAAAATTTTCTCATTCATTACTCCACCATAACAATAATGTATGGTGCGCTTATTCCTGCATGTATAAAAGTAGTTAGATGAATCTAGGGTTCCAGAAACAACAATAAAGAAGGTAAAAAATGCTAGATAATAAAAATAAAGAAGAGTCTAACGATTATACAAATGACACTTTTAAAAAAGGTATCAAACAAGGCTTCATATCATGGGCTGTAAAAAAGTGTTTAGAAATACTTTTTGAATAAATTAAAGGCACAAAAAAACCCGATTGGTAGTCGGGTTTTATTGATGGAATTTTAACTTTGCGAAAAGTTTAAAAATACCTGATTAATTTTATATAAATCTCCGGTTTGAAGTCGAAGACCTTTTATTTCCTAAAATCTCCGATTGGTGATCGGTGATTTTGCAAACGTTCGTGAGAACGATTTGCTAGGAACGTATATCTCTAAGGCATGGTTAAGTTTACGTATTTAAATTTATTTGTAAAGCTTTTAACTTAACTGATTAGACCAGTTAAATATTTATTAAAGTCAGTAGGTTAATAAATAACTATACAAACCTTTGAAAGTATAGATTTTTTACAAATTAAATAAATTGATTTGCGTATTTAATCCTATTTGTAAAATTTTTAATTTAACTGGTCATACCAGTATTGTATCTATTAAAGTAAAGTAAGTTGGTTAATATCTTTATGGATCGTAATTATAGAAACCTTTGAAAGTATATGTTGTTTTATAATTGCAATAAACTGAATAAGTTATCCACCCCTACAAAATAAGTTCTCTATCCCCACAAAAAAAATAAAAAAAAATTTAGATTTGATAAATAGCTCTAACCTATTGTCTATTAATAGAAAAAGCAAAAAAAGATAAAAAAAACACCTATTCTATCAGTTACTTAGTAACTCTTGCGTTATATTTCAGCTTGATATTTTTTACTAATCGGTGTTTAATAAGCCTGAGTCTGGAGAGGCTCGCTTCTCAACGGTTTTTAACGGATTCTTTTAAATCCTTGCTATCTGACTGGTAATCAGATGTGCGTCTAACCGGGTAGAGGAGCGTATATCTCTAAGGCAGAGGTTAACTCACTAAAGCAAGGTAAGTAAGACGCATTTGGTGTGGTGAGCTTCACTCCCATAGACTATGGGGGGTTCTAGAATGATTGAAGTTCTAGTAATCGCTATCCCTGTTCTGACGGTTATTCATTTAACCCTAAGAATTGCGGTTAGTGTAAAAAGTTTACGAAATAAGAAGTAAATTCTTATTTCCAACTTTTTGAGGGCTGCAAATTGCAGCCCTTTTTTTATCTAAAAAACACTATTTCGAGTGAATTACCCATATATCTACATTTAAGCTATGCGCTTCAATCGTCTTTTTAAGCCTAGCTAAATACCGTTCTTTTGTTTTTGGGTTCACAATTAAAACAATACCAGCCTTTTTACTTGTCATGGCTGAATAGTAAAGCGCTTGCCCTAATGCTTCATGCCACTTATAACCAAAATCGTATTCAATAGCGTGTGTATCATTAAGACAATCAACCCTTGTTTTATCTGGTAGTCTATGTTCAATTTCACCACGGCAATGATATTGCACATAATCAGCTTCTTTCCATTTAGAAGTATTAGGAATTGCAGAAGCGCCACCTCGCGCAAAAATTGAAAACGAAATGAATGTAACGACTATAAATAATGCGTTTTTCATTGCTTATTAGCTGCTTCCAATTCTTTCTTTTGTATTGAAATACAACCCTCAATAATTACGCGAAACAAATCAGGCTTATCTTGATACCAGTTTTGCAAGTTCTGCCTTGATTGCCCTGTCATCTCCATAGCTATTTTAAGGCTCTTTAAACCCATTTTCTTAGCTTCTCTTGATGCTGACATTAATCTACCTCAAAAACGCGAAATATACGGCTACACAAAGAACCGTAACCACTACCACACCAACTACAGGGAGTAATTCTTTATTCACTTTCATCACTATGCTATCCTTTAATTGAATGAAGAGGGGTTGCAGCCCCTCTTGATTTAAAGTTTTAGAATCTTGTCGATTCCGACTATTAGGGCTGTTGTTACTAATGGAATTTCAATTGCTAACCTTAGTATCTTCAGCCTTAGCTCCAATCTTTCAAGCCTTTCCTTTTCGTCCTGACTTGGATTAGAACGCTTTTTAGTTTTCCTTTTTCTTCCCATATAACTCCTTACTTTTAGTGTTAAAGCCCAATGCCCTAACCACAAAGTAATAATAGCAAAATATTTGCTATTTTCAAAGGAAAAAACACAAAAACAACAAAATATTTGCTATTTTTAATGCTTGAAAACTGTATTTACTTTTACTTCTTTAAACCCTATCGACTCAGCCGACTTAACAGCCGCATCAATAGATTTAAACACTCTTTCTTGTTCACGAAAGCCGGTAGCGCCTAAAGACTTTTTCTTGTCTAGCTGCATAGTTAGCACAACGCCATTTTGTCGTTTAACTTGTAACAACCAACCTTTACCGTCACTAAATGCAGGGGTAACTAATGCGCTAATTAGATCACCAGCTTCAAAGTAAACTCGTAACTTTTCTAATTTCATATTTCTTCTTATGGCGTTAAAACCTGTTCGCTTGCGAACACATTAAAACAAAGCCCTTAATAGCCAAAAACAATTTTTTTAAATTTGGCGCGGTGTTTTTTAAATTCACCACTTAATCATAAAGGTGTTTTTTAAATTTGCCAAGGCAATATTAAATTATGGATAGCGCTATTTAACATATCATTCGTTACGTGCCTATTTGGTGTTGCTAGTTATAGATGGTACTGCTGAGACTTTATTATTTTTTGTTTTATTCACTCTTTGAATTAAACTGTATGTATATACAGTTTAATTTTTTGCAATTGTGAACGTAGCACATTTAAATTTTGATGATGTTAATGCTTATACCGAGCTTGGTATGAGCCTCAATGAATTATTGCTTGAGCATCCAAACGCCACATTTATCGGCTTGGCATCTGGTGACAGTATGAACGGGGTCGGCATTTACGATGGTGATTTACTGATAGTTGATAGAGCCGTTGAAGCAAAACACGGTGATATTATCGTGGCACAGTACAATAATGAATTTGTCTGCAAGCAACTCGATTTCACTAATCGCTGCCTTGTTTCCGCCAATGAAGACTTTAAGCCCGTTTCTATCGGTTCGCTTGATAAATTTACGCTTGAGGGTGTAGTCACAAAATCCTTACGACTTCACCGAAAAAAACAGCGTTTGCTTTAACGTATAAATAAGTTTTACACGTTCCCACTATTTCAACAGTGGCTTACTATAAGGAAATATGTATTGGTTGTTATTTACCCTAGTCTGTGTATCAGCATATTAATGTGATAGCGTAGACAAAAATTATGGGCTTTTATTTTCAAACTCATAATGTAACTGATAAATGAGGGATAAAACTCATTGGAATAAAGGAAAATTAAAATGACAGATATATCAGCCTCTTTAGAATCACTTTTTAAGCAGGGCTCAATTGCCGCCTCAGTATACATGAGTGATGCAGTTGTTGAGATAGACAAACAGTTTGGTGAAGGGTTTGCTGAAAAGAATCCAGCACTGATTGCAGCATTTATGCAAGCGGCCATAAGTGATTGTGGTGCTAATGTTCAAGCTAAAGTAATCGGTGAAGCTATCGAGAACGTAGCCGATGCTCTAAACAAAGTGGGTGATTCTCTTGATGAAATTGCTGAGCACTATTCTAATAGTTAATTATCGAGTGTAAAGAATGGCAACTTATAAAGACATTCAGGAGTATATAAAGAAAAAAGAAAAGCGAATTGTAAAAACTTGCTGGATAGCCCACGCGAAAGAGTTACATGGTTTGCCAAGAAGACCCCCTCATAATAGAGTAGATACAGAAAAAAGAGTTTATGAATGTCCTCAGTACGCATTTGTATGGATAACAGAAGCTTTCCGACATTTTAAAATGATTAAATAGGAAATTAAATTCATAATATCCAAAAAAAGGGGCGTAAAGCCCCTTTATCATTTTATAGTGCTGATTATAGTTTTTATTAATTCGACTACGTTTTTATATCCAAAGTCATCACTACAAATATAAACAACAGCAACGGCTATAATTTCAAGCAACACAATAGTAAACAGCTTTAAAGATACTTTTGTATTACTCGCTTTTTGGTGCGCTTTTTCTTCGATAGAGAGTTCACAGGTTCTTTTAATCACAACACTGTTCGTTTCGATTACTTCCGTATATTTAACTAACTTTTTCATTGTGTACTCCATTTGGTGAGTGATGCCTCTTTTAGGGCATAAGAAGATTATACCAAACAACGCAATAAAACCAATAATAAAGTATTACATTTGTGAAATTGATCACACTTTAAAAAAACAACCAGATAACCATATATATAGTTAATTAGCCAATATGAAACAACAACATACAGCGCTTATAGGTAAAAGCACTTTGCTTAATTTCGGTCAAACAAAAAAATTTTAATATTTTTTTTTATCGTAATTTAAACGTTGTTTTTTTATACGGGTTAATAGTATGAAACTTGGAAAGTTAGTGGGTATTAACATTGGAGTTAGTAAAATATTGTTCCAATATTTTTAGCGCCTAATGGCGCTTGATGTTTAGCTTAAACCCCCCTATCTTCGACAATAGAAAAGGAATTTTCCAATAGAAACAATAAGGGCAGGCTAAAAAGCCTACCCTTAGAGGAAGTTTCACAAGGCTGAGCCTATGCAAAAATTCGTTTCTTGACACAAATGATACTATGCACTGGCTCACTTTTTTTCAACACCTTTAAATCATTTAAGGAGAAAAAGGTGAAAATTGAATTTAATTGTCACTTTAAAATAGAAGTTAATAAGCAAATCATATTCGGCTTGTTAACGCTAGCCAATGCACTTACAAATTTGATGTAAAAAAAAGCCCTTTTAAAAGGGCTTTCTTTGTTACTATCGGCTGATTACTCGCTTTTTAGGTTCTATTGATTGCTGTTTAAGCTCAACAACATTTTCTTGTTTTTGCTTAATTTCCTTTTGGCGTTCAATTGTCTTTTTAATCGCGGCTTTTACTTGTCTATTTAAAGCTTCGACTCCAAGAAGTGACTTTTGTTGTAAATCATTAAAATCACTCAAACCAGTTTCAGCTTCCCCGGGAGCAAACACCGGGAATATAGCCGCACCGTTCACAGCTTCAGCAGCTTCTTTAGCTTTCACCCGTCCTACGTTAACTTTTTGAGGGTGTTTCTCTGCGCTTAACCTATCATCATCACCACCGATAATAATAGGCTTATCAGGAAACACTTCACGCATAATCTCAGCTACTTTTTTCAAGTTGCCTGAATCAAAAGCGGCTACTGTTGGTAAGCCGGAAGCATACGACATTGATTTAGCTGTAGCATACCCTTCACTGATAATAATTGCTGGTGCAGTTTTTAAAGCTTCCATATTGCCACTTACTACAAAAAAACTACTTTCTTTTTTGCCACCTGAAGCAAAGCGCTTTGAACCATTAGGCTGTATTGCTTGCAATTGCCATAACTTATTGTCTTTGTCATGCGCTGGTACTAAAAGTTCACCTGAAGTAAATACAATCGCTTCAGGGTTCTTTTCCCGGATCTGTTTTGACTCTTTAAAGTTACGACCGATTTTAACAATTGAGCTTTCAGGAATGACACTAGGATCACTTGGTACAATACGTAAACTATCAGCATCAACCCCTTTTTCTTTTAGATAAGCGGCCTCATTTGTTGCTGGTTGTGACAATGTATATAGTTCTGTTAGTGCAACTGATACTTTATCAAAATGCTTAGATTGTTCTTCAGCACGTTTTGCTTTTTTCAAAGCAGCTTCTGCATTAAGTTTTGCTCTTTCTTCCTGAGATAACTTCTGCCCTTGTGCTTTCCAATTAATCTTTTCACCTACGCGATTGTTCATCATCACACCAGCCGGGCGTCCGTCTAAGTGAGCAACATAAAACCCGGATTTTTCGCCAGCTTTATCACCTTCAACTTTAATTCGGTGTTTTTTACCATCCATAATAGGGTGATCACCATCTACTATTGCATGTATATTTTCTTTTAATGCTTCAGCAAATTCTTGTTCTGGTGTTTGTTTCGGCAATTGCTGAACAGCTCTATTATCAGGTAAATACTTTTTCAAAACACTCATATCTGAACTAGCATCTGCATACCAACTTGAAGCGGTAGAATCCCATTTAGCCCCGGCTTTTTTAGCGTTATCTTTGTCTTTGAAAGGTACTGCAAGATAAAGCTTTTCTGAATGTTTTTCTGGTGCTGGTTTACTTTCTACAGGTATTGATTGCTTATTATTTTCTGCATCAAGCCATTTTGAAAAAGGCTCTTGTTTCATTGATGATCGGATATACCATTGTCGCGCTTGCCTATCCCACTTAGCACCTAAGTTTTTAGCTTCTTCTTTCTCTTTGTAAGGTACATTTAAGAAAACACGATTAGATTTATCTGTATTTTCTTTCGCAAAATTAGCTTTCACTTCCTCCCTTTTCTGCTGTTGTTCTTTCATTTCCTGACCACCTTTAAAAATTTCTGATTGTTGCTTAATCGCTTTCAATTTTGATGCAGCTAAAGCGGCCTCTTCTTCGCTTTCATGTGTTGAGTGAACAACGCTCACAGCATCAATTTGTTTTAATGTAACAGCTATATTTTCATCATCAGATTTTAAGACTACTTCACCCGTCCAATTCTGAACATTTTCTATTGGTAAGGTATTATTCAGCTCAGCTAATTCATTAAACTCTTCAGGATGAAGCTTACCAGATTCAACACTATTCAACGCCAAGGCTAAAACATTAATTGAATCTTTAATATCACTAGCAACTGATAATGATTCAATATTATCTACAAGAATTTTTTCATCATGCGTAACTACTTTAAACGTTGATTCATTACTTTCTACTTTAGCTGAAATAGACTCTCTGATTTCTCGCTCTTGTCGCTCATACATTGTAAAAGCTTCTATCATAGCGTCTAATTGTGTATCTCTATCGCTAGAGAAAAATAAGTCTTTGACTCTTTCCCCGTTGAAATAAGTAACCGCTTTACCATCACCACCTGATAACTGTGTGAGTATAGGGATCTCTTTGTTACCATCCATATAAGCAATTTCATAATCGCTTTCACCTGTTGAAGATTCTCTGATAACAGGTTCAAAATGGTGTAACTTTGCTATATCTCGATAATTAAAATAGGACTCTAAAGCGCTATAACCTTCAACTGCTAAATCATGGTTTTTTTCTAGCTGCTCGATGATTTGATCTTGAGATAATGTTTTCTCCAACGATAAAACATAATCTTTAACTTTTTCAGCACTTGCCGCAGCTCTGAATATTTCTAACGGGTCATTTTTTAAAATGCTAACCCAACTATCTACATAAGCTGCGTGTTGACCGGGATCATGCCCTATTCCTATATCATCACCTAAAATCATTGAAGATATTTCTGCAACTAATTCTTCTTTGGCGTAACCTTCACTACCAAAGGGGTGTGCTAAGTCTCTATCTAATCGGCTTTTATGTCCTGTCCAGTGTCCTAGTTCATGTAACGCAGTAGCATAAAACTTACTACTATCATCAAACAATTCACGCTTAGGTAGATGAATTGAATCAGTTGAAGAACGGTAAAACGCCCTATCAAGTTCACTTTCATTTATGTTAGCACCTGAAGAGTTTAAGATTTTTTCAGCACGTTGATTTGCTTCCCAACTATTCACTTTTGGCTGTTCTAATTCAGGTAAACCATCAATTTGAGAAGCATTGAAAACACTTGCGGTAAAAAGTTTAGGGCGCTCTAATTCAACAATTTCTTTTTCAGGCTCTTTTGTTTCAGGGTTAATAATTGGCTTACCTGTTTCTTCATCGCGTTTAATGCGTTCTTCTGTAAACTTCCAATATTGAACCGTTGTTGCTTTTTCGCCTTTCCTTACTTGGGCGCCTAAGCCTGATGCTTGTTTGTAAGTTAACCATCGTGGATCAGCTTTACCCTGCCCCATTAAATGAATAGCATTGATTCCTTTATAGCGCTTTCCGCTTACCGGGTTAAATGGCATGAAGCTAGCTTGCCCCGGTGTCCAAGGTTTTTGCCAAGGTGCAGTTCCTTCTTTCAATTGCTTTATTAGGTTTTCTGCCACTATTTCGTGAAAAGGCTTTTTGTTGCTATGTTTCATAGTTGTTTCCTTTCTAAACTGTTTATCATCAGCACTAGGGAAAGTTTGTTGTTTCCTTTCGCCTTTCCTAATGCCTTCAGCAATCGCCTGAGCTTCTACGCGCAATTCAGATATAGTAAGAGGTTTCTTTGATAAACCAGCCTTTCTTAAAGCCTTCTGAAGCGTTGAGCGTACATTATCCCAAGCTTGTCCAATGAATGAGCGCTCTTCTTCTGCTACATAAGCAAATACTTCTTCAGCTCGTTCTAGTTCGTTTCTCTCTGGATAGAATTTATTAACTTTATTCCAAACGTGTTTTAGTGATTTTTCTTGCTGCGTTTCCAGAACTTTAGATAGGACGCCCATTTTCTCAATCGGTGTAAAAGTGTTGAGTCCATAGTGTCCGAGCAATTCATGTCTAATTGTTGTTCTGGCGGCTTTTTCGTTATCCAAATTGGAAGCTGCAAGGGTGATAAATCGTCTTGCCGGGTGGTAGGCTCCTTGGATTGTGACGCCTGTTCGCTCTGCTGAGTTTTCTTCGCCATAAATATCTTCTTGTCTCTCACGTATAAAAGGCAAAACATCAAAATTGCCATTAAATTCCGCTATAAATTCTTCGTAAATTTTCTTTACTTGTTCAACTGACAATCCTTGTTTAGTCATCGTTTTTATTACTGCTCGTTATTTACATCAATTGCGCTATCTAATGCTTCATCTTCAGTTAATGCGTCTTCTTCAAAGGCGCCAGCCGCTTCCGCAATATCAGCATCGAGTTCAACTTGAGAACCAGGCACTTCAAGTTCATCCTGTCTTTCAATTAAAACGTCTTGTGTTTCCTGAGATATGCTTTTACTCATAGTTATTTGACCTCTGTTAGTTTTGGTTTTGAAAAGTTAGGTTTACCCTTTAAATCCGGGTAACTTTGTTCGCATTTAGGGTAATTACTACAGCCCCAAAAAAATGATTTTTTGAATTTACGTCTGATTAGTGGTGATGAACACGACATACATTTATGCAGTTTTGACGGTGTAGGTTTTTTCTGATTAAAGTCTGGTTTTCCGGCTTTATCTGGTAATGAAGTTTTGCAACCTTCTTGGTAGCCAGTGCATCCCCAAAAATGCCCTTTAGTACCTTTAATTCTTCGTAATGGCTTTTTGCATGTAGGACATTTGTGGGCGTCTATTTTTAAACCTGTTAAACCGTTATTTTTAATTTCATTAACTTGTTCAGCAATGAAGTTATTTAAACCGCTAATAAAGCTTAAACAATCTGATTTATTGTGTTCTATATCTAATTGCTGTTGATGCCAAACAGCCGTCATATCGGGATATTTAGCTATATCTGGTAAAATGTTGTAAAAATCTCTCGCTGTTTGAGTGCTGATTACTGATTTACCTTTTTCTTCTAAAAAGCCTCGTTCAAATAAGTTTGATATGATTGAATCTCGCGTTGCTGGCGTACCTATACCGCCATGCTCCCCTGCATTATCTTTATCACGTTCTATTAGCAATGCTTTTAGTTCAGGATCTTTAATGTATTTAGCGACTCGCGTTAAATCATTTAATAATGTAGAAATCGTATAACGAGCCGGGGGCTTAGTTTCTTTCGCCTCTGCAATTGAGTTAGTACAACTGCCTACCTGACCTTTGCTAACCTGAGTTAGATCGGCTTCTATAGCGTCATTTGTAGTTTCGACTTCTTCATTGCCTTTATCGTTAGAGTAAAGCGCTTTCCAGCCTGATACTCTCGGCATTTTACTAACGCAAGTAAACAAGCGATTGTTACAGCTAATCTCTATATCTGTTTGGTCATATTCAAAAGGTGGGAAAAACTGAGCCAAATAAGCCCTTGCAATTAATATATATATTTTCTGCTCGTCTTGAGTCAGTTTATTAAAATCAGCGGTTGCTTCTGTAGGAATAATTGCATGGTGAGCTGTTACTTTTTCTGAATTAAAAGCCCTACTTTTAATGCTTGGATTGGCACTATTAGCAATTCGGGAAAGCATCGGTGCAGTAGTCGATATTGCTCCCATAACTGCGCTTGCATCAGAATGGTGTTCATCGCCTAAGTATTGGCAATCTGAACGGTTATAAGTAATTAACTTATATTTTTCTCTTAGTTGCTGCGTTATGTCTTTTACTTTATCTGGCTTTAAACCAAATTTTCTAGACGCATCTGTTTGTAACTTTAATAAGTTGTAAGGTAGTGGCGGTTGTTCTGTTTTGCGTTTTGTAGACGCTGCGTTTATTTGCGCTGCTTGACCAATTAGAGCCTTTGACAAGTCTTTAGCATAGCTTTCATCATTAATACGGTTTTTATCGTCTTGAGGGTCATCAGGGTTTACTTTTAGCTGCGCTTTTAATTGTGTTCCAGCAATATCAAAATCTGCTTTAACGCCATAAAAATAACTTTTCTTATGTGATTCATGTTCTAGATCGCGTCTTACAACTAAACCAAGTACAGGTGTTTGAACCCGGCCTACTGATAAAATACCTTGATACCCTTTATCTCTTGCTGCAAGTGTATAAGCTCTAGTCATATTAAAACCATATAACTGATCACCAACACTTCTTGCTTCTGCTGCCTGAGATAATCCATAAAAATTAGAATTAGGCTGCATATTTGCTAACGCTTTTCTAACTGGCGCCAAGTTGTTGTCATTTATCAAAACACGTTCAACTGGCTTTTGATAATTAATGTAATTAAGAATTTCATCTATTAACAACTGCCCTTCAGCATCAGCATCACCAGCATGAACACAGCTTTTAGATTTACTAAGCAAATCAATAATTATGTTTAATTGCTCTTCTTTATCATTGCCGGGTTTTAGCTCCCACGGAACAAATGACATAGGTAAATCTAGCATTTGCCATTTCTGATATTTAGCATCGTAATCGTGAGGATCTTTCAGTTGTAACATGTGACCAAAGCACCATGTAACACAATCATCACCGCAATCATAATAACCATTCTTTTTAGTTCCACCACCAAGACCTTCAACAATAGCCCTTGCTAGCTCTGGTTTTTCAGCAATAAAAACTCGTTTCATTTATGCTTCCTCTTTAGTCCATATAGGCTTAACTACATCTTGTATATTTGTCGCTTTAACCAAGCCGAAATAGCGCGCATCAAATGACAATGGATGATGATCAGAAATTAAAAGCACTTCACCCTTTTTTAAGGTGTAGTTATGTAATTTGAAGTGTGGGAAATCTTGCATTGCTACTGGTTTTGTATTTTGTATAGATACACCATTAACACTTACGCCATTTTGATTAAGCGTTACTTTGTCACCTTCTTGAGCAACAACACGCTTCATCAATTCGCCATATTCATTTGCACAAAAACCATAAGTAATAAATCCATACTCCCGGGCTGATTTAAAAACATCTGTATTAGGTGGGCAGAAAGTAACTAAATCACCTGTTTCAACAGTTTTTTCTTGCGTCCAATAAAGACCTATAGGAAATGAAACAGTGTAATTAACTCGCGCACCAGCTAAGAAGAAAACTGAAGCAGTACAAAATAATAAAATGAGAAGTATCGTAATTTTCTTAATCATAGTGCGACCTCAATAGGCTTATTCACAATTGTTTTACGGATTACATCGGATTCAATTGGCGCCTTTACTTTGCTTCTGGCGTCAAAGGTAGGATCTTTAAAGTACAAGACTTGCTTGCCATAGATAGCAGGATAACCAGCAACATAAATAACCATATCACCGCTTTCTTTAATCATGCCTTTAGCGTCTTTTTTAGGTGCTGGCATACGTAAACATTCATCTTCTGTTAAAAGCGCCCGGGCTGTTTCTTGTTGAGTTTTAGATACATTGCTGTGCATCGCGCTTATTCTTTTACCACTTGTGGTAACAGCTTCTTTTATGATTGTTGTTTGGCCTGTTAATGATGATAAATGTTTTGCTGTCTCGATGCGGTTCGGTGGGTATGCGTTTTGAATATGACAGTTAGACGTTATAGTTTCATCTTGACCATAGCCCGTTTCACGACTTTTAAGCTGGTTTATATCCTGACAAATCAAATAACATTTGATGCCATAGCCAGCTACAAAAGCTAAGCTCTCTTGCAATATTTCTAACTTGCCAAGTGAAGGGAATTCATCGAGCATCATAAGCAATCTATGTTTATATGATGCAACAGGCTTACCACCTTCAAACGACATTTCATCAGCTAATAAACGAATTATCATGTTTATCAAAATTCGTACTAACGGCTTTAAACGTGCTTTGTCATTTGGTTGTGTAACAATGTAAAGACTTACCGGGTTATCATGGTTCATCAAATCTTTAATTTTGAATTCACACGCTGAAGTATTAGCCGCAACAATTGGATCTCGATAAAGAGATAAATATGATTTTGTAGTTGATAACACTGAGCCAGCTTCTTCATCGGGTCTATCCATCATATCGCGCCCGGCTGCGGCTACTACTGAATGGGGTTTACCATCTACATGATGATATTGTGTCATTTCCATCCACAACTCAGATATATCTCTATCCGGGTCAGCTAATGCAGCATCAATAGATTGAGGTGTTGCTATTGCTCCATCATTTTTAGCTTTATATAAAACATGCAAGATAAGACCAACGAGCAGCGCTTGTGATGTTTTTTGCCAGTGGTCATTTAATCCCTTTCCATCTGGATCAACCATTAACGTAGCAAGGTTTTGAACATCGCCTACTTCGTACTCAGTGGCGATTCTGATTTCTTCGAGTGGATTCCATTTGATAGAACCATTTAAAGATGCTGGTTCAAATTTGATAACTTTGTTACTGGCGTGAAATTTTCGCCAGCCCGAAGTTAAAGCCCATAATTCACCTTTTAAATCAGTAATAACGCAGCTTTTAACCCAAGATAACAAAGTCGGAATTACTAAGCCCACACCTTTACCTGAACGAGTAGGCGCATAAGTTAAAACATGCTCCGCGCCTGAATGTCGCAAGTAATGTAAGTTCCCTTTTTCGTCTTCCCAACCACCTACAAAAACGGAATCTTCAGTATCAGAAAATAATGCTGAAGCTTCTATATCTTTCTTATTCGCCCAACGTGCTGAGCCATGAAGGTAGGGATTAACCTTAGAGCTATTGGCAGAAACAATTCTATGAATAATAACTGTTAATAGTCCAACACCTGATACAACTAGACCAATTGAACCCGACACTATAAATGCGCGAGGTTGATCTGAATAGAATTCAGTTGACCATACTAATATTTGCCAAGGGAAATATATATGATTGAAATGAGTACCTAATAAGTCGTTATAGTTAAAACTATGTGCAAAATGTTGTGTAGCAGACCATAAAGAAGCAATTAGAATAGCTATAACAGGTAATACATAAACCTTTACATCAATCTGCTTTTTTTCCTTAATTTGAGGGCCGACTTTGTTATTTCTATCTTTCATCGTTTAAGACCTTTCTTAGTGATTACTGTTGTAGGTGTAATCCGTAATACATCGCCTACTTTCAGCTTCATTACTCGGTTTTTCGTTTTTGCATCAATACTTTTAACTAATATTTCTTCTGAGTCTTTTTTACTCACTAAAAGCAATGATTCACCACTTACGTTCCGCAATCCTTTGTATATAAAATCACCTGAAACAGATTCAGTATATCGCTTATAAATCGGTATATCGAATATTTTTTGCCGTTTTTCGTTTCTTTCCTCAATAAATTTTGTAATTGGGTCTATTCCTCCTGACCTAGATATATTCCATCGCACAGCTTCAGTGCTAGTTGCTTTTCTTTGTTCCAGATCACTACGTGCATGACTCGGCAATAACAACTCAGTTCGCTTTTCGAGCTGAACCAAACCGAGTTCGGACACTGTTGACATATTGTGTATTCTTTGGGCTTCAGTGAGTCCTGAACGTCTAAAATTGTCGGACTTGTTGTTTCTTCCTCTAGTTCTGTTTTCGCCTCTTGTGGTGCTTCCTGTTCTGTCTGCTCTGACTGATCTAGTTCGTTCAGAAGCGATGCTAAGTTTTCGTCTTCCGTTGTCATTTTTCATTTCCTCAATTAATGAATTTGTAAATTTATCAGTGAATGTAATATTTAAATTTTTGGTTGATACAATAGAGGCAACTTGCTTTTTAAAATCATCGCTGCCGCTAATTGATAATGAATTGCCGTATTTTGAAGCAGCAATTACAAGTGCTGCATACATGCCGTTTTCTGTGGGATTAAGACCTAGCTTAATGCTATTTTTTCGTTCTCTAATTGCTGTATTTGCGATTTTATAAACAACAGTTCCTTTGTTCGTTACGTTGTTCACAAAATCTTTAAATACTTTGTGTGTAGTGACCTTTTTATCATCCGAATAAAAAGTATTTCCTTTTTGCTGTGACTGGTACTTGTTGCTTTTCTCTAAAGCTTCAAGTGCCTTTTCATCACCATTTACTACTTTTACTTTAAGCCACTCTTTCCAGCTTTTTCTTTTATATTCAGAAAAGAGTAATGAACGTTTTTTACTTAAATCTTGATGAAGCTTATTAAGTTCTTTTTGTTGTTCATTATTAATATGCTTTAACGCTATCCGTTTCATAATGCCCGGAGTCGCAAGCTTTAGCATTTGGCGTTTTAAGCTCGTTTTGTTTTTAATTAAATTTATTGCTGTAGTACGCTCGGCTGATAAAGCTAGTAACTCAGCATTTAAGATTTTAGTATTTTGTGATTGTTCGTCTTTGTAGATTTGAAAAAGTGTTTTTGAATCTGCATCAAGATTTATTGGTTGCGGTGCATAATCACTGTTTGACTTATATTTAGATTCTTCAAACTCACCAAGTTTTTCTATTAACTTTGCTTTTGAAAAAGCTCTATCAACATTACTTGCTTTTACTGATATTTCACCAGAGCTAAAAATTAAACCATTACCTCGCTTGCTTAATGTGACACCTTTGTCATTAAGTAGCTTATGTAATTCATCCCACGACTCAGCTTTTTCTATTTCATCAGCAAAACCTTTTACATGTGAAAGTAAGCTTTCAAGCCCGGTCATTGATTCCATATCTGATGCTCTGCCTTCTGATATGGTTTTTTTGTTTTTATGGTTATCAACTTGCAAACCATACTTTTGTTCAAGCTCAATGCACTTCTTATCTCTCACATAATGATCTCGATATGGTTCGTGCAAAGTTAACTTTTCCGGGTGGATTTTATTTATAGCTAAATGAATATGTAAATTATCGGTGTCTCTATGCGTTACGCTTATTCTTTGATGCTCTTCAAAACCAAGTGCTTCACATATCTCATTTTCTATACTTTCAAGGACTTCATTTGATGGATTTTCACCTTCAGGAAACGAGATAATAAGGTGATAAGTCTTATCTGATTTAGCCCTAGTATTTCTTGCCTGTGTAGCTTCGATTTCCATTGAAGCCCATTCAATAGAGTCAGAGTGACAATTAGTTATGCGTGTTTCTGCAACTCGTTCTAACTTGTCTTGATCATCAACTAAATATTCAACCAACGATTTGAAGCTACTTTTTCGAGGGTTGTTCATTGGTACTTTTTTAGTGATCACATTTCACCTCAAAATTTTAGCCGCTAAAGTTTTGAGACTTTGTGATAAAGCGTTTCTTGGATTGAATATATTCGATTCAAACATTCTTCAATGCCTTGAATCAGATTTGCTTCATTAAACTTTCTAAGCTTTTCATCATTACTCAGAAACATTTTTAAAAGGCCACCAAGTCGCCCTTGATCAGCATTGAGCTTTGCTAAAGCCGAAACCGCTTCTTGATCAATTGTTGGTGTTACAGAAAATCCTAGTCCTAAGTTTCTAAGATAATTGGATGCGCTCAAACTATATAAGTTTGCATTACTTATTATTTGGTCTTTTTCTTGTGGGGTCACATAGACCTTAATAGGTACTGTTTCTTTTCTCGTTTTATCTGTATTTCCACTCATATTTAAATCCTTTAAGGCGGTAGCCGTTGCTTCGCAGAACAGGACTTGTTGAGCATTTATGCGAATAATATTTGTGAAGTAGTCCAGCTTGCTGGTAGTCCTACTTCACCTGTCCTGCCCTTAAAATCTTTTTTATAACTCCATTAATAAAGATTACTTTAACACTATATCGAACATTATGTATAGTTTATATATCGAATAAAGCTTGTTTATTAGGCAAAAAGATATAAAATAAATTCTATATATCGAAAGCATAACGCTTGTAGCGCGTTCGTATAAACAACGTATAAAAAAGAAATAAACATGACTAAAAAATTGTCTGAGCGCATTGCTGAGCGTATAGAGAGAGAAAAATCCAATAGTAGAGTGGTTAATAAAGCGTCTTTAATTTCCTTGAAAAATGATATTCAGGAAGCGCGTTCTGCTGGCTGGTCGTTACGTCAAATTTGGATCACGTTGTCTGAAGAGAAAAAAATCAAGGTTACATATCAAGCTTTTTGCAAACAAATAAAAGCATATTTGGATAATGAAACTAAGCAGTTTGAAACTACATTAACGCAAAAGCAAAAACATAAAGCTTCAGTTAATGAACAAAAAATAACGCCACAAAAAAATAAAAGCTCAAGCTTTGAATTTAGTAACGTGGCAAACAAAGAGGATATTTTGTAATGGCTAAAATTCACATGGTTCTACAAGGAAAGGGGGGCGTTGGTAAGTCTTTTGTTAGCGCTCTAATTGCACAATACAAATCAGAGAAAGGGCAAACACCTATTTGTTTCGATACTGATCCTGTAAATGCCACTTTTGCAGGATATAAGTCCTTAAATGTAAATCCACTAAAAATAATGGATGGTGATGAAATTAACCCGCGTAATTTCGATTCACTAATCGAACAAATAGCAACAATAGAACAAGATGTAATTATTGATAATGGCGCTGCTACATTTGTTCCACTTGCACATTATTTATTAAGTAATGAAATTCCTGAATTGTTGGCTTCTATGGGTCATCAATTAATAATTCATACTGTGGTCACTGGTGGTCAAGCTTTACTAGATACAGTTAACGGCTTTAATCAGTTAGCAAAACAGTTTGCAGAGCCTAGTTTGTTTGTAGTTTGGCTTAATCCTTATTGGGGTGCAGTTGAGCATGAAGGACGTTCTTTTGAAGAGTTAAAAGCTTACAAAAACAATAAAGAACGAGTATCTGCAATTGTACCTATACCTGAATTCAAAAAAGAAACTTTTGGTCACGATTTAAGTGATCTTCTTTCTGACCGCTTAACTTTTGATGAAGCGTTAGAAGCTGAAGGTTTAACAATAATGACCAAACAACGCTTAAAGCTGATCAAAAAACAACTGTTTGAAGTTATGGATATTGCAGAGGTGATCTAATGGGAAATGAAGTTAGCATTGAGGCTTTACTCCATGAAGTTATGGTTGAACATGGCGTAAAGCTAACAAAAAATGATCCAGTTTTAATTGTTCATACGTTGAATAAGCGATTAATCGAGTCTCAAAAGGCACTACAAGAATCTTTACTTAATGAATTGAAATCTAATTTAGAAGTTTTAACTACTGATTGGAGTGAAGAGGCTAAAAGTGTTGCCGAAAATATTATTAACTCTTCTCTAAAAGCTAGTACAGCAACTATTACTCAGGCAATTGAAACAAGCACTGAAGAAAATAAAAAGTTGCTGAAAGAAGCTATTGAAGAGTCTGTTATTAATATCAAAGATGAAATATCAGGAAAAATAAAGGAAACTAAAACGGTATCAGTAGCAAATATATTTGCCTCAATTTTGACTACCGTTTCAGCTTTAATTGTTGCTTATGCTGCTATATTTTAGCCGCTAAAATTAGCGTTTTAAGCCTTTCTTTTGTGTCTGTGTGTTTTGAGATACAGACACTTTTCCTTCTGAGTAACTAATGGTTAAGTTTGTACCATCTTTTACTGATACACCTAACGATTCAGTTTTATGAGATACAAACTTATTCTTTCCTACTTCTTGATAAGTTGTCTCATTGCCAGAATGAATGATGACTCCGCTGTATTCAGAGTTACTATCCGCTTCTTTGGCGTTATAAATATTATAAATACCTGCTTTAAGTGACGACTTATCTACTTTTTCAACTTGCCACTTATTTTGTACTTCCTTTTCAAGCAGCTTTTGGCCATTCATAACCAAAACGCGAAACTTGCTCATTATTTTATTAAAACCTCAGAAAGTTAAGATAAACAATTACATTCTATTATATATAAGATTACAGCATTAAATATGGCCTAAATCGGTACAATGACAAAAAAAAACCGCAAAATGCGGTTTTTTTGTTACAAATAATTAAGATTTATTCATTAACCTTCAATAACGCTCTTTAATTGAACGTCTTTTAATGGCACTTCTTCTTCAGTTCCATCATCATCGAATTTAATAAATGCAAATCCTTCTTCAGTAGGTCTAACATTTAATAGTAATCGCGCTGACTGGCCTTGATACTCAATTTGAACAATTGCTTTCTTTAATTTTGATGGATCAGTGTCTTTTGTTGAATCTTTTTTACTTGGCGTTTGAACTTCTTCAGTTTCAACTTGCTCAACTTCTTCTTCAACATCATCAGAATGAACAGCTTCAGCAGCAATATAATCTTTCAACAAATTAACACTAGTTCTTGTAATATCTTGTGTTTCATCTTCAAGCCATAATGAAACTTCATCCGGGTTATTACCATAAAGTTTTACTAGACTATTAACTACTGTTACATCTGAACATCTACCTTGTTCATATATTTCATTAATTGGTTCTGGTAACTTCAACAGCGTTACATGCTGAGATACAAAACTCGCGCTTTTACCGATATTTTTAGCAATATCACCTTTTTTCACGCCTTCATTTAACTTACGTTGAATAAAATTAGCCAAATCTCTAGCGCTTAGACTCTCTTTTAAAAGGTTCTCTTTTATTTGATCATAATCTTCAAACTCTTCATCAATAAATGCTGGTATTTTGGATTTGCCAGCTCGTATTGATGCGGCTTTACGGTTATGACCAAAATTAAGCATATATTCACCCTGAATTTCCGGGTGAGGTCTTACTGATACAGGTGATTTTACGCCACGGCTTTTAATATCCGCTGTAAGCTCTTCTAAGAACTCTTCAGTTACATCTTCACGGTTATTTGGATCATCATGGACAATGCTTATATCTAGCTCTACAGGCTTTCCTAAGCCAGTATTGTTATTGCTTTTAAGCAAAGATGAAATATTGCTTTTTTCAATTGCATCTAATCCCATGTTTATAACTCCATTTTAGATTCAATAAATTTACCAAATTCACGCATTTCTTTAATTGCGTCTCTCGCGCCTTTCTTTAATTTCCAAACTGGTTGTTTGTAAAAAGCAGCATCAGCAATAGCGACTCGTTCAGTAATTTTGATTGGTGCTAAAAGATCTGTGTTTTTACGTAGATCTTCAAGGTTTTGAACTTGCGTTTTATGTCTACCGTTAAATCTGCTAGGAATAACGCCAATAAACGATAGAGTAGGGTTAGCTGATTTTAGGTTTTCTATGGTTTGTATCATCATATTTAAACCATTTACCGAGTAACCAGCCATTTCAATAGGTGTATAAGTGAAATCAGCAGCATAAAGTGCTGAAGTCAATCTGACACCTAACGCTGGCGCTGTATCAATTAAGCAAATATCAAATTTACTACTCAACGCATCAACATTTTTTTTAAACTGCTCACCCACAACAGATAAAGATTCGGCTTCTAAATTTAATAGTTCCGGGATAGCTTCAAACAAAACAATGTTTTCTTCTGATGTAATGTTATTAATATTTATATCACCAACAAAGAAATCATAAGCTGTATAAGTTGCTTGCTTATAGTGTTCTAAAGACCATGATAAATTGGCCTGTGTATCAATATCTATTACAGCAACCTTTTTACCTTGATCACTGAAGTAATGAGCAAGGTGAAAAAGGGTGTTAGTTTTACCTACACCGCCTTTTTGTTGCGCCACTGTTAATTTCTTCATTCTTATTCCTTATTTGCTCTTCAGCTTTTTTTGCCCACACTTCAACTTGATACGCATGATGATTAGGCAAAACAGCAGTAATTTTTTTAAAGCCATTAGGTATTAAGTGAGCTTCTACAGCTTCTAAAAATGCTTTCTTATGTTGAGATACAGCGCCTTTTGAAATGCTAAATCTACTAGCAACATCAGCCTGTTTTATGCCTTCAACAAGTACCAAACGGCATATTTCTAATCTTCTTTCGCTAAAATTCAAAGATTTTGAATATATTTCAAATTCTTCTTTTGATAGCTTTTTATCCATTTTCCACCTTACACCTCCAAATCTAGCAATTAAGCATTTAGGGCATTACGCCTTAGTTTAGCTAAACAATAATGTGGTAACAATAATTTTAGCCGCTAAAATTTTTAGGTTTGTATTTAGTTATGAACAGCATTAACGCTGTGAGTGAAATAAATAGTGATGTAAAAATAATTAAGTTATCACCGGGGGATTCATCCCATGTAATGATTACTTTAATAAAATAAATAAACGCCAAAAATGATAATATCGCTTTTAGGTACGGGTAAAGTATTACTAAAATGTACCAAGCTAGGTCTACAAAAAAGGTAAATATTTTTTTTAAAATTCGCATATTTAATTCCTTTTTATAATCATATCAGCGTTTAATTTTTTTATTCAATGTCTACGATTGCTGAAATGTTTTCTTTACTTTCCAATGTCTCCGCAAAACTAACAAGACCATCAAAACAATCAAGTAGTTTTTCATGTTTTATCATGTTAGATAGATGTGATAAAGCAAATAAACAAACGATTACACCAGCGGTAATATTACAAACAGCTATATTGTCTTTTTTATTGCTATTACTTGGCAAAACCATTCTATATGACTTATCACCAATCGGAGCTATAAAAAAAGCATTGTCTATTTTGTAATATTCCCAAATGCCTGAACTGTAATCTATGCAAAGTTTATCCATATAGTAATAAACTGACATTTCAAACATACTAGTTATATAGCCAAAATCATCATCTAATTGTTGAGATAAAAAATTCAGCCTTTCACTTGGTTTTACTGCATTAACTAATTTCATTGTTAAGTTCCAAACAATACAAACCTTCGATATATAGTATTTTATATAACTCATTCTTGCAACGATATATCGAATATTTAGCTAAACAAATTTAAAACTTATTTGAAATGCAAAGTAATTAGAAAACTCGATTTCACATTTTCCTTTTGGCGTTTGTCGAAGACTGGTATCAGTTTTGAACAATGTATGATTTTTATTTGCAGCATTAAGGGTTAGAAGAACTAATAAACGTCATCGAGCCGAAGGCGAGGCATCATTCATCCACAGGGTGGATGCTTAAATAATAAGTATTATTAATTTATTAATATAGCTTTAGCTATATGACGCAAAGTCTATAGTTGTTTTCTTATGGAGTAGTTAGGGATCGTTAGGCACAACTTATACACAGATCTAAGCTAAATTCTTAGACATTGGTTCGGATAGAAAGCTTTATTTGCGTAGGAAGTGCCAAAGTTTCAGAAAATACAGGCTTTGAAACACTTAATTTTTGATAGCAGCAACGCATAAGAGCCGCTACAGCGGCATAACTATGAATTGCTAACAGATTGTATTAGGTTGTGAATATAGAGGCTTCTAGCCTATCTAACTTGCTATTTATATCGTCAGTATTGCTTAACATTAAATTTGCAGCTTTACGCGCAAACCGTTGAAGCATCGTGATAGGAGTTAAAAGGATCTTAACTTTAGTATTTAACTTATTTGCAAGCTTGTTAATAGCTTCTCGCGCAGCTTTACATGCTGTTTTAAATTCATCATGTAAGCCAATATCTTGAAAGTATTTAAGAGTGATGCGTTTAATTGATGCTAGTCCTTTATACGCAACATTGCCTTTTTCATCAGTGTAGAGTTCTCGGGGTTGATCTGAAGTTAGCCAACCTTTTTTATAACACCAGGTCAAACACTGTTTTACACGCCATAACGGAAGATTAAGCTTTTCTGATACATAGTTCCAAGTTCTTAATAAAAATCCATTTTTTGTTGATACACCAACTTTTCTTGAAACAAAGCACATTTCAGACACTAATAAATCCATTAGTCGGAAGCAATCAATTAAATATTGTTTTTGGGTAGTTCGGCCTGAAGGCGCCTGAAGAACAGCATAGCTACTAGGAAGCTCTAGCATTTTAGCTAGTCTTGCTCTATTTTGCTTTGCTAAAACACGTTCACTTCGTTTTCCGTACTGCTGCGGAGCGTGTGCTTTTTTATCGTTATAATTAAGCTTCATCTATTTTCTAGTTTTAATTTGAAAAAACGAAATCTAAGACATAGAATAAAGCTACCCACGCAAGGGTTTACTTCTTCAGTTTTCAAATCGGCAAATTTGAAATACAACTGAGGTAGCTATTTTCTAAGAAGTCAGGCGGCAACCTGACTTTTTTCTTTTCTGGCGTTTAATTCTTTTTTCACTTACCTGTGAAATCATTAAAACTAAAATAAATTCATTTTATCGAATGATCAATATAGATCATTTAAAAGCTACAAATTGCCCTACATTTAACTAGGGCAGTTTGTAGCCTTTGGCTTTTCTGTGATTATGAATCGGATTTTGCTAATTTTACGACCTTCTTTTATAGGTTCGTAATTTACAATTATTGGGGTTGTTTCATTAATCTTTTCAACAGCGCTATCAAGTATTCGCCTTTTGAAATTATTAAACTTTGCGTATGCTGGCATAGAGCTAAGTACAAACTTTTCTTTCATATAATCGAGGTCTAGCACCAACTCGCCAACTTCAAGATAACCGTAAAGCCAGCCATATAAACGCATGTGGATAGGGTTTGTTATTTGTGCAACATCTTTTAATGGATAACTAACACGCTCACTAAGATCTTGTATATATGGCAATAGCTTATCAGTGAACTGAAAACCAAATGTACCAAGTTTTCTATCTCTTTCACGGGCTTGAATCCATCTAAATTCAAGCTCTTTTCCATCACCATTTTCAACAGTTATACTTTGTGACCAAAAGTTATTATAGGCTTGTCGCATATCTCTTGATGCTTCATTTGATGTTAAATCAAATGCCAAAGCATAATCAGCTACTCGGATTGTAAACCAACCATCTTTATCAATTTTACCTTTCTGTGATGCTAATACTAAAATGCGCTGTTCGTCTTTCGATATTGAATATTTAGCTTCAACAACAGCTTGAGATTGATCTACGTCTTTTGAAAGTAAACGACTTCGTGAATCTTGCATTGATACACCTCTAATTATTTTTCTAAGCTGCTAGGGCAGTTTGTAGCATTTAGGATATAAGCCTTATTACTAGGGCAGTTTGTAGCTTTTAAACTCTCATTTTTATCAGCTAGGGCAAAATGTAGCACTTAGGCTGCAAGCCTTATTACTAGGGCATTTTGTAGCTTTTAATACTTATATAAGTAACTAGGGCAAAATGTAGCATTTAACAAACACAGATAACCTTTGTTTTTTGAGCCAAAACCAACTTATAAAGCTTTAAAAACAATCACTTCCCAATAAAACAAAAGTAAACATAAGCCTTTCTTTTAAGAGCAAGGGCTATTTGTAGCCTTTTATATGGCGTAAATACACTAGGGCAAAATGTAGCAGTTAGGCTGTAAACCTTATTACTAGGGCATTTTGTAGCTTTTAATACTTAAATAAGTTACTAGGGCAAAATGTAGCTTTTAGCACTTATCCACAAATTCTGTGGATAAAAAGGCTACATTGTAGCTTTTAAAGAATATACATCAAACACCATTGTTTATGCAAAAAATAAATATACACTAAACTGTTCACTACGAAGATATAGACAAAAAACAACAAGTTAAGCTAAACAAAAAATTTTAGCCGCTAAAATTTTGGATTATTAAAGAATGTACGATCGAATCTTTTTTACAAATGTTCTTCGCATAATGGAAGAGCGAGGAATACAAAAAAATGAGCTGCATGAATTGTCGGGTGTTTCCGCATCTTTTCTTTCAGACCTGACAAATGGTAAAGGCAACCCAAGCTTAAAAATAATGGAGCAAATAAGCAGAGCGCTTTCAGTACCTTTACCTTTAATGCTTGAGCATGTTGATTCTGAAATCTATGAGCTTTTAGATCAATACCACCAAGAAACTGAGAATTTACCAGCCGGGTATGAACGGGTAGGCGCAATTTTACCTAAGCATAAGGCATATCAAGTTAGAACTTGGGATAAAGAAGCAAGAAAAGCCATTAAGGAAAAACGCCAAAATAAAAAATAGCACGATAAAAAGTTAAAAAAACATTGTCAAAAATACAAATTCGATATATCGTTACAAGCAATTGGAACGGAATATCGGATTTTTTTTGTGAATAAGCAATCACCAAACGCTAGAATTCTTGAAAAACTAGAAAGGGATTTTGGAGCTGACTTTTTAAAAGCGCTTCGCAATCCTAAAACTGTAGAAATAATGCTTAACGCTGATGGTACTCTTTGGCAAGAGTGCCTTGGCGAAGAAATGAAGCCAATAGGAACCATGCTACCAGCTAAAGCTGAAGCAGCAATGAGAACTATTGCATCCTACCTAGATACAACTATCACAACTGAAAATCCAATTTTGGAAGGTGTTTTACCGTTAGACGGTAGCCGTTTTGCTGGCTGGTTGCCTCCTGTTGTTGCTGCACCATCATTTGCAATTCGTAAAAAAGCCACAGCTATTTTTACTCTCGATCAATATGTTGATACCGGCACAATGACACCTGAACAGAAAGAGGCTATTTGCAAAGCTGTATCAGAACACAAAAATATTTTAGTAATCGGTGGCACTGGCTCAGGTAAGACAACATTAACAAATGCAATTATTGGTGAAATGGTTGCTCAAAACCCTGAAGAACGCATTTTTATTATTGAAGATACTGGTGAAATCCAGTGTTCAGCAAAAAACTCTGTCCAATTTTTCACGTCATTAACAGTGACAATGACAGACCTACTTAAAACAACTCTACGAGGCAGACCTGACCGAATTCTAGTTGGTGAGGTTCGCGGTGCTGAAGCTCTTGATCTGCTTGACGCATGGAATACAGGGCATGAAGGCGGAGTTGCAACACTTCACGCAAACAATGCAAAAGCGGGATTAGATAGGCTCAAATCTCTAATTACTCGTAATCAATCAGCTCCAAAGGATATTGAACCGTTAATAGGCGAAGCGGTGCATGTAGTTATCCATATAGCCAGAACTCCAGAAGGTCGAAGTATTCAAGATATTTTGGAAGTTCACGGTTATGAAAATAACGCCTACATCACTAAACATGTTCAAACAAAATGAAAAGGAACTTAGAAATGTCCAACGCATTATTTAAAACTCTATTGTTAGCTGTAATCACATTATTTGTTTTTATTGCTCCTGATGCTAACGCAGCCGCTGGTACTGGTGGGGGTCTGCCTTATGAAGGCTGGCTTGAAAACTTGCGTAACTCAGTTACAGGCCCTGTTGCATTTACTTTATCAATTGTAGGTATCGTAATTGCTGGCGGTGTCCTTATTTTTGGCGGTGATTTAAACGGTTTCTTCCGTTCATTAGTCATTCTTATTCTTGTTATGGCGTTATTAGTTGGCGCTCAAAATATCATGTCTAACTTCTTTAGCCGTGGTGCAGTAATCGATCCTGTTCATATTACAGCTATCACTGATTATGCAATTGGATCAGTTAAAGCGACTCTTGCTAGCTAGGTGACGAAATGAACTTACGCACTATTCCAATACGAAAAGTTGGTAACAGAGCCAACCTTTTCATGGGTGGTGATCGTGAGTTGGTAATGTTCGCTGGCCTCTTAGCTTTTGCGCTGATTTTTTCAGCGCAGGAGTTAAGGGCTACGGTTGTAGGCTTGGGGATTTGGTTTTTCTGTCTATGGGTTTTTCGACTCATGGCAAAGTCAGATCCACAAATGCGCCATGTATATCTAAGACACCGTAAATATGCAGCTTACTATCCAGCGAGATCAACACCGTTCAGGCTGAATATGAAGGATTACAAATAATGTTAGATTTCATACTTTACTCAACAGCTTTTCTTTCTTTAATTTTATTAGCTCTTTTTGCTCAAAAGATTTTTGAAGTAAATAAGCATCAAGAGTTAGATCGATTTAGAAAAAAAGAAGCTGGTACAGTCGATTTATTAAACTATGCAGCAATTGTAGATAATGGTGTAGTTGTTAATAAAAATGGCTCTTTCATGGCGTCATGGCTTTATAAAGGTGATGACAATGCCAGCTCAACAAACGCACAACGCGAATTAGTTTCTGCCCGTATAAATAAAGCCTTTGCTGAACTAGGTAATGGTTGGATGATACATGTAGACGCTATTAGACGTAATTCACCAAACTATTCTGCAGCCGACTTATCAAAATTCCCTGATCCTGTAACTCGCGCAATGGATGAAGAAAGGCGAGAGTTTTTTAACAGTTTAGGAAATCAGTATGAAGGTTTTTTTGTACTGACAGTTACATATTTTCCACCTCTATTAGCACAAGCAAAGTTTGTTGAATTAATGTTTGATGACGATTCAACTAAACCATCACAAAGAAAGCGAACTACTGACTTAATCGAGCAGTTTAAGAAGAACATAAACAATATAGAAAGTAACCTTTCTAGTGTGTTCAAAATGGAACGCTTAAAAGCTGTTAAACAGCATTTAGAAGATGGTAGTGAAGTTGTTTATGATGATTTTCTGCGTTATTTACAATATTGCGTAACTGGTAAAAATCACCCGGTTCAATTACCAAAACAGCCAATTTACATTGATCAGCTAATTGGTGCTGAAGAGCTTCATTCAGGCATCATTCCAAAGTTAGGCAATAAGTTTATTCAAACTGTCTCTATTGAAGGTATGCCTTTTGAGTCTTACCCGGGAATATTAACAAGGTTAGCTGAATTACCAATTGAATATCGCTGGTCAAGTCGTTTCATCTTTTTAGATCAACATGAAGCAATTCGCAGCATGGAAAAGTTCAGAAAGAAATGGAAACAAAAAGTAAGAGGTTTCTTTGATCAAGTATTTAATACTAGCAATGGTGTAGTAGACCAAGATGCTGTCAGTATGGTTCACGATGCTGAAGCTGCTTTAGCTGAAATTAACAGCGGTCTTATTGCGATGGGTTACTATACAAGCGTTGTCGTTCTTATGTCTGAAAATAGACAAGAATTAGAAGCTGCATCAAATTATGTTGAAAAATCCATTAATGAATTAGGTTTTTCTGCTCGAACAGAAACTATCAACACATTAGAAGCATATTTAGGTTCATTGCCGGGGCATGGTTCAGAAAATGTAAGACGCCCTTTAATCAACACTATGAACTTAGCTGATATGCTTCCATCTTCGACTTTGTGGGCTGGTTCAAATGTGGCGCCTTGTCCATTTTATCCAACAAATAGCCCTCCTTTAATGCAATGTTTAACAAGTGGTAGTTCACCATTTCGTTTAAATCTGCATGTTGGCGATGTTGGTCACTCGATTGTATTCGGCCCTACTGGTTCAGGTAAATCAACATTCTTATGTTTGTTAGCTGCACAGTTTAGAAGATACCCAAATATGAGCATTTACGCTTTCGATAAGGGTATGTCGATGTTTCCGCTTGTTAAAGCTTCAAATGGCAATCATTTTGAAGTTGGCGGTGATGGTAGCTCGTTAAACTTTTGTCCTTTACAGTTTTTAGAATCAAAAGCTGATCTTGCATGGGCTATGGAGTGGATAGATACCATCTTGAAACTTAATGACTTATATACAACCCCTTCACAGCGTACTGAAATAGCTAATGCGCTTGAGAATATGGCTAAGACTGGCTCTAAATCTATGACTGATTTTGTATCAAGTATTCAAGATTTAGATGTGCGTGAAGCACTGAAGCAATACACGATTGAGGGCTTGATGGGTCATTTGGTCGATGCTGAAGAAGACGGTTTATCTATGAGTAACTTCAATGTCTTTGAGATTGAAGAACTTATGAATCTTGGCGAAAAATACGCATTACCAGTGCTACTTTACCTGTTCCACCGCATTGAAAAATCACTGAAAGGGCAACCAGCAGTAATTATCCTTGATGAAGCTTGGTTGATGCTTGCACACCCGGCTTTCAAAGAAAAAATAAGGGAATGGTTGAAAGTATTACGTAAAGCTAATTGCTTGGTATTAATGGCTACACAAAGTTTAAGTGATGCTGCTAATTCAGGGATATTAGATGTAATAGTTGAAAGTACAGCCTCCAAAATTTTCTTACCTAATCCTAATGCTCGTCAGGAAGACTCAGCCGCAATTTATAAGTCTATGGGTCTAAATGAAAGGCAAATTGAAATCATCGCTAACGCTGTTCAAAAGCGTCAATACTACTACGTTTCTGAGCAAGGAAGACGTTTATTTGAATTGGCGCTTGGTAGGTTACAACTTGCGTTTGTAGGTGCTAGTGACAAAGAAACGATAAACCTGATCAAACAGCTTGAATCTCAATATGGTGAACAGTGGGTAGCTTATTATCTCGACCATAAAGGTTTATCTAATGCAAATCAAAGGGCGGCTTAAATATTATGGATTTTTTTAAAAAGAAAAATAGCACTAAAGAAGCTAATTCTGATAAGGCAACAACAAAACCAGTTGAAGCGCCTTATTTAAATCAACGTAGACGCTGGAATGATCACACTAGCTCGGTAGTATCTCAGCGTAACATGTGGATGGTGCTTTGTTTACTAATGGGAATTATCACTCTGTTCTCTGTGGGTGGTTTAATTAAAATTGGTAGTCAAAGCAAATTTGTACCTTACGTTATAGAAGTAGATCAACTTGGTAGCGCTGCTGCTGTTCGTCCAGCTTATCAAGCACATAAAGCTGATATACGTGTAATAAAATCAACTGTTGCTTCATTTATCTCACAAGCAAGAATTGTAACGCCAGATGTGGAATTACAACGTAAAGCAATATTTGGTGTATATGCAAATCTAATCCCCGGTGATTCAGCTACTAATAAAATGTCGGAGCATTTAAACGGTAATCCTGAATCAAACCCTTTCAAACGTGCGGCTACTGAAACCGTATCTGTAGAAATTTTATCTGTAATACCTCAAACAGAAACAACATTCCAAGTTGATTGGATTGAAACAGTTAGAGATAGAACAGGGATTCTTACAGAAGAGCCTTTTCGCATGAAAGCACTAGTAACTGTAACAGTCATTGAACCTACATCAGATACGAGTGAAGAAAACATTAGATTAAATCCTCTTGGCATTTATATCACTGAATACAACTGGTCAAAAACACTTTAAGGGATATGTAAAATGAAAGCCTTATCTTTATTAATTGCTGCTGTACTATCTTTTAGTGTAAGCGCAACAACCTCTGAAAAAGAATCAAAGTATGATTATGGTGATCTCTTTTTCCCGGGTAAAAACCCAACTCTAACAACCCAAGAGCAACAAGCTATCGCTATTGCTAAACGCTGGCAACAAGCTAGTGAAAAAGGCATGAAACCAGTAGCCGGGTTAGATGGTTCTATCAATTTTATCTACGGTTCAAATCAACCAATTATCACCTGTGCTGTGATGCAAATTTGCGACATTCAGCTACAAGTTGGTGAAAACGTAAATAGCGTACATTTGGGAGATACAGCGCGTTGGAATGTTGAACCAGCAATAACGGGTAGCGGTGTATTACAAAGAGTTCATGTAATTATCAAACCGCTTGACGTTGGCTTAGATACAACGTTAATCGTTACAACAGATAGACGTTCTTATAACTTGCGTTTGCGCTCTCATAGAACTGAGTTTATGCCAAAAATCAGTTTTACATATCCTGAAGAGTCACTAGCTAAGTTCAATAATTTAAAGCGCATTGAACACCAAGAAATTGAACGTGAAACAATGCCAGCTACACGCGAGTATCTAGGTAATCTCGATTTTAAATATTCGATTGATGGTAAAGCAAAATGGAAGCCTGTTCGCGTCTATAACGATGGTACTAAAACGATTATTCAGATGCCTGATGAAATGGCACAAACTGAATCACCAACATTATTAGTTGTTAGAGAAAATGAAGCTATGTTTTCTTCAGACGAGGAAATTATGGTGAATTATCGCGTTCAAAATGGCCGTTACATTGTTGATACGGTATTTGATAAAGCCATTATGATTGCTGGTGTTGGCCGTAATCAAACCAAGATAACAATTACCCGGGGGGTTAACTAATGAAACATTTAGTAATCCTTATTCTATTAGTAATTGTTACTGGTTGCGCTAAGGCGCCTAAACAATTCGGTGATTTCACAACTAATAATGCTGTAAACAATAGTTATATCGCTAACTTTTTGGCTAAAGATGTGATTAATCAAATAGATATTCTTTACCCTTCAGCTAAAACAACTTTGTATTTCAAGCATGAAACCGCTGATAAGTTTGGAACTGCACTAGTTAAGAATATGCGCGAATTTGGTTATGGCGTTACTGAGTTTTCAACACCTGAAGATGATTTAGAGAACACTACAACACCTTCAGGGTTAAGTGTGGCATACATCATTGATCATCTATCTGATAAGCAAATTATTATCACTATTTTTGTTAATCAGAAACCAATCAGCCGCCTATATGACACAAGCCAAGAAAATGTTAGACCGCTTGGCGAGTGGGCTTATTTAGCGAGTTAAGGGGGTCTTATGACTGATGCAACAAAAGACAATCAAGAGCTACTTTCGCCAAAATCAACCCCTACAGGTGTTAAGCGAGTTAACAACTGGCCTTTAATCATCATGGGTATAGGTGTTTGTATTTTCTTGTTTGTAATAATGCTCGTTGGTATGGATAGAGCCGAACAACAAGAAGCAAGATCAAATGCACCAACTCAAGAAAAACGCCATGCTAGAGATAGTTCAGCTATTGCAAAAGAAATCACATTAGGCTTTGAATCTGGTTATGTTGAAGCTGAAGGTATGTCTGATACTAATAAATCAGATAAAACGGAATTAGCTTCTGAAAAAGTACCTGAAGAAACTAACGCAAAACTTAGCCCCGAGGTTCAGCAAATTGCAGAACAATCGAGAAGGCTATCAAATGGTTCTGGTGACAGCTCTTATAACCGTAACAAACAGCGTGAAGATGAAATTGCTAGACGTATTCAAGACGCAAGAATAAAGCGACTTGAAGAGGCAGCTTTAGGCAATTCAAGTATTCAGTTTGATAGCAGTAAAGCCGCATCTAGTAGCTTCAGCCGACCTAAGACAAGCTTTGCGTTTAATGATGGTAGCAATAACCGTCAAGATCAATTAGCAAAGCTGGCGCAAGTACAACAGCAACTAGCTAGCACTAACGCAATGTTACATGGTGGCGATCCAATGGCGGCTTATAAAGCTAAATTGGATTCGATTAAAGGTAGTCTAGGCTCTTTGACTGGTAACTCGTCTTTAGCCTCTGGTGGGGGTTTAGGTGGCTCAAGTTCACCTTCATCAATACAGGTTAAATCAAACTCAGGCGATGCGTACAAAGCATTCGATGGTAGTGCTTCAAGATGGAATTTAGCAAGCACAATTGAGGCGCCTAGTTCTGATTATGAACTTCGTGCTGGTTCTGTTATTCCGGGTGTAATGGTGTCAGGTATCAACTCAGATTTACCGGGTCAAATACACGCACAAGTAGCACAAAACGTATATGACACGCCAACAGGTAATAGCTTATTAATACCTCAAGGTACACGCTTAATTGGCTCATATTCATCAAACATTGCCTACGGTCAAGAGCGCGTAATGATTGCTTGGCAGCGTTTAGTGTTTCCTGATGGTAAAGCACTTGATATTGGTTCAATGGCTGGCGCTGATGGTGCTGGTTATGCTGGTTTTGAAGATAAAGTAAATCATCATTTTATTCGTATTTTTGGCTCAGCTTTAATGATGTCAGTCATTACCGCTGGTGTTGAATTATCGCAAGACAGTAGTGTTTCAATTGGTGATAAAAAAGATGCTGGTTCTGCTCTTAGTGAAGCTATGGGGCAACAACTAGGACAAGCCGCTGCGAAAATGATTATGAAAAACCTAAACATAGCTCCAACTATTGAAATTCGCCCGGGTTATAGATTTAACATCATGGTCAGTAAAGATGTTGTTTTTGACCGTCCTTTCAAAAACTTTGATTACAAATAGGGAAATATAAAATGAAACTATTTAAGAAAAATCTTATTGCTGCAAATTTATCGTGTGCGTTGGTTCTTGGAATAGGCGCCATTGCAACATTCAAGCCTGAACCAGCTCATGCAGGTATTCCAGTTATTGATGTTGCAAGCCTAACTCAAAGTATCTTGGAAGTTATCGAGTCAATTAGCCAAGGTTTGCAAATGATACAAAGCTATCAGACTCAACTTCAGCAATATCAAAACCAAATCCAAAACACTATGAATCTAGATAATTGGCTTTGGGATGATGCGCGACAAATTATTGGTGATGTATTAGCTATAGGTGACTCTGTAAGAGGCTTTAAAAATCAGTTTGGTTCTATAGACGCTTACATCGGTAAATTTAAAGATGTTGATTACTATGAGCAGTTGCCTTGTTTTACTTCAGGTGGCTGTAGTAGACAACAGCTTGAAGCTTTAGCTGCACAAAACAAAGAACAGCAAAAACTAAGTTCAGAAATTCGTAAAGAAGCTAATGATGCTTTAGTTAAAAGTATAGATGAACAACAGGATGCTTTAGAGCGCGATGCTGATAAATTACGCGATTTACAATCAAACGCACAGACTTCTTCAGGTCAACTAGAAGCGTTACAACACGCCAGTCAATTAGCTTCAAATCAAGCAAATCAATTACTTCAAATTAGAGCTTTATTAATAGCACAACAAAGCGCTTTATCTGCGGAGAAGCAAACAAAAGAAGATGAAGATGCAAGACAAACAGCAGCTTCTCAAGCTTTGAGAGCTTCCCGTTATCAACAAAGTACAGGCAGAGCCTGGTAGTAGGAGAAAAAAATGAAAAAGATTTCTTTATTAGCGTTAATTTTCACATTAGCAGCTTGCGGTGAAAGTGAACCAAACGAAGCGGAAATAAGAGAGTTTATCGCAAACGTAGATTGCAAAGTAGTTAATGAATTAGATGAACACCCTACTTTAGTTAAACATGCTATTCAGCATTGTAATTCTCTTAAAGCTAGAGAATCTAGATATAAGCCTAGCAAAGCTAAGGAGTGGTAACAGTGAAATCGTTAGCCTTCATAGCAAAAGCTTCATTAGCCATTCTGGTATGTTGGCTAACCTTTTATTCGCCCGATGCTTTTGCTGATATTACCAGTAATGACGTTTTAGACGGTGTACTAGATAGGTATGCACTAAGCGCCCAAACATGGACAGCAGTAATAACCTTACACGCTACTTGGCTTTTTTGGTTATTAGCCAGCCTTGGAATGATATTTACTTTTGGTTTCATGGCATTGAAAAAGGCTGATTTAGGCGAGTTCTTTTCAGAGTTTATTAGATTTACCATTTTTATAGGTTTCTTTTGGTGGCTACTTCAAAATGGTGCAAATTTCGCCTTAGATATTGTGAATTCATTAAGGCAAATAGCAGGTGAAGCTACAGGTTTAGGCGCCTCTATAACGCCTTCAGGTATTGTTGATATTGGCTTTAAAATATTTGATAGGGTATTAGAATCTGGCAGCCTGACTAAACCTGTTGATAGTGTTGTGTTAATCATTATTGGCCTAATTGTCTTGGTCATATTAGCGCTAGTAGCAATTAACATGCTGCTATTACTAATAACAGCGTGGGTATTAGCGTATGCTGGTATTTTCTTCTTAGGCTTTGGGGGTTCAAAATGGACTTCTGACATAGCTATGAACTATTTCAAAACAGTTCTAGGTGTAGCAGCCCAATTAATGACTATGGTTTTATTAATTGGCATAGGGCAAGATATTATTACCACTTATGAGCAAAATATGAGTGGCACTCTTACATTCTCAGAAATGGCAATTATTCTAATTGTTTCGATTACACTTTTAGTTCTCACTAACAAATTACCTTCAACAATATCAGGCATTATTACTGGTGCTGATGTAGGCCAACAAGGTATCGGTAACTTTGGTGCTGGTGCAGCCGTTGGAGCTATGGCTGGTATGGGTGCGGCAGCAGCGGCTGGTTCAGCAGCAATGCAAAGCTTCGCTGCAAACGCTGGCGGTGCTGGCTCTGCAATTATGTCAGCTATAAAGCAAGCTCAAGCTAATATGGATTCAGGAAGCGGCTCATTTTCTTCAGGCTCTAGTGATTCTTCTGATTCTAGTGATTCTTCTAGTTCTAGTGATTCTGGCTCTTCTTCATTTGCTTCTGCAATGGGATCTGGACAACAACAAAGCATGAGTAGTAGTGAATCAAGCAGTTCTTCAATAACTAGCACTGATACAACGGATGCCGCTGAGTCATCAGGCAGTTCAATGAGTTCTGGTGAATCATCTTCTAGTTCTGGTGAATCATCTTCTAGTTCTGGTGAATCATCTTCTAGTTCTGGTGAATCATCTTCTAGCTCTAGTGATGCGATTTCTAGTCAAAGTATGGGATTTGATACTTCTAGTTCAAGCATTACAAATGAATCTAGTAATCAAGATAGTGAATCTTCAAATTCTGATTCTGGTGAATCATCGAATGAACAAAACAACGAAAAGCGTTCAACACTAGGCGCAATTAAACAAGGTGCAGCAACAAGCGCTAAGTTTGCGGCTGATGTTGGCGCAAACCTAATGAAAGGTATGGCTTCTTCAGCTAGTAATGCTGTAGCTGAGCGAGTTGATAAAGCTAAAGAAGCTATAGCAAATACTCCGGGGGGGCGCTTGGCTGAAGAAATTAGAAATCCGGGGCAAGCTAAGCAAGCTAGACAAGATATTAAAGATATTGCGGCTGCTGATAAGGTTCAATCAAATATGCAACGCTCTGAGCAAGCAGAAGCAGCT
>NZ_JBMMUG010000011.1:0-44252 GCF_049257255.1 Pseudoalteromonas aquimarina | reverse complement strand
ACCGTATACTTTTGCAAGTACGTTAGTGATTGCTGCAGTTAGAGTTGTTTTACCGTGGTCAACGTGGCCGATTGTACCTACGTTTACGTGCGGTTTCGAACGTTCAAACTTTTCTTTTGCCATGACGGAACCTATAAAGTTATATAACTAAAATTACATGTAAAGTGTCTACAAAAAGCGCAGACGTATTCAAATAATTGAATAAGTTTATGACAAATTAAAGGAAGTGGAAAATATTTAAGAAAGGTTGTGACTCGGTACTGGTGCTGATAGGCAGATTTGAACTGCCGACCTCACCCTTACCAAGGGTGCGCTCTACCGACTGAGCTATATCAGCACACCAGAAACTGGAGCGGGCAGCGGGAATCGAACCCGCATCATCAGCTTGGAAGGCTGAGGTAATAGCCATTATACGATGCCCGCTTTCGGAACCTGTTCTTAACTACCTCTAACCGTCAAGAGTAAGTGGTGGAGGGGGACGGATTCGAACCATCGAAGGCAATGCCGTCAGATTTACAGTCTGATCCCTTTGGCCGCTCGGGAACCCCTCCACAAATTCTTTTAAAGCTAGACTTTCATATAGTGAAAGTAAAATGGTGCCGACTATCCGAGTCGAACGGATGACCTACTGATTACAAGTCAGTTGCTCTACCAGCTGAGCTAAGTCGGCACATATACTGCTTAAGTACGGGGCGAGATTCTAAGGCAAGGTTTTAGGATATGCAACCATTAATTTTAAAAAAAATGAAAGTATCTGTTCAAACGTCCAAGTTTTAGACAAATCGCTGCAGATTTATGCTGTTATCCTGTGTTTTTTAGTAAGCGACTAACCCTTGCAGCACTAAATCTTCGATAAATTCACTGTTTTCGAGATGCTGTGCAAGTAATTTTCCGTAACCACCGGTACATAAAACTTGGATATTTTCACCAAATAATGCCCTTGCCTGTTGGATTAAACCTAAATTGGCAGCTAAACAACCATAACTGAGAGCCTCTGGTGTATTGCTACCAAGGTTGTTTTCAAACATTACAGTCTCATTGGCAAACACTTTTTCTGCACGCACAACGATTGATTCCATCATCAAATCGATACCCGGTATGATCCAACCCCCTTTATGGGTTTTACCATCAATTAGTACGTCTACCGTCGTTGCTGTTCCTGCGTCAATAATAATAGATGATTGGTTTGGGTATAAATGAGCTGCTGCTAAAACCACTAACCAGCGGTCAATACCAAGGTTTTTAAATTCACTATAAGCACACGTAACACCATTTTGTTGTGCACTGACTTTTGCGAATTTAACTTCGATTCCTTTTTCATTTGCTTTACTCACTAAGCTATCCAGTAATGGATTTGCTCGCACACTGGCGACTAATACTTGCGCGATCCCTTGCCAATTTAACTGTTGTTGTTCAACAAAAGTAATCTTATCGTCATTATATAGTGCGAGTTTTAATGCAGTATTACCTACGTCAACTAATAACTTCATTATTGATTAACCTTACGTACTGAAATTTCGCCGCCATAATATGTTTTCTCAATACCATCTTGGCGTAATACTAACCCACCCTGTTTATCTATACCTACGCATATGCCTTGCCACGTTTTTTGCCCTGTATTTAAAGTGATAAGTTGTTCTGCAAATGCATTTACTTTATTCCACTCAGAATACATTTCACTTAACCCTGTAGCTTGATATTGCGCTAAACGCTGCTCTAAATAATAAGTGAGCGCTGCCGCCAGCTCATTTTTATTTACTTCAAGCCCTAAACGCTTTAAATCCACCCAAGCTTGGTCAATATGCTCACTGGCACTTTCTGGCATTGCGATATTTAATCCAATTCCTATCACTAAGTGACAAGGCCCTTCTGGTTGACCATCAAGCTCAACAAGAACACCCGCTAACTTTTGGTTATTCACCAGAATATCATTTGGCCATTTTAAACTGACTTCGACGTTATATAGCGCCTTAATACAATCAAACACAGCTAACCCAACAGCAACACTCACACCCATTGCCGCTTGCAAACCATCATCGAGCAACCAGTAGTAGCTGTAATAAAGGTTCGCGCCAAAAGGAGATTGCCAAACACGGCCTCGTCTACCGCGACCCGCATTTTGCATTTCAGCTACAACAACAGCACCCGAAGTAAGAACTTGCTTACTTGCAATGCGCTGCATAAGCTCAGTATTTGTTGAATCGATACTGGCAAAGGTTTCAAAATTACCAACTTGCCCAGATAATTTTTGATACTCAGCTTGCAGTTCGGGTTTAGATATCAAAGCAATCTCTTGTTTTAAGCAATAGCCTTTATTATTTACTTTATAAATATCTAACCCGAGTTCACATAGAGATTTAATATGCTTTGCAACTGCAGCCCGACTAATACCCAGTTGTTCACCCAAAAGCTGACCTGAAATAAACTCACCATTTTTCAACGCTTGAAGAATAGCTAATTTGGACCCAGTTATTTGTGACATGTTGGCGCCTCAACTTTGGTTTCACCACTTTTTGCAATTAGCCTTACTTCATGTTCAAGGGCAACACCAAATTTTGCCAACACTGCCTTTTGAATATGTGTAATCATTGCGAGTAAATCTTTGTTAACTGCACCATCGCTATTAATTAAAACCAGCGCCTGTTTTTCACTCACTTCTACACCGCCTATTTTATAGCCTTTCAGATTTGCTTGTTCAATCAACCAGCCAGCCGCTAATTTGATTTGTTTGTCTGAAACGAAATAGCTTGGCATTGACGGATATTTCTCTAACAGTGATTGAGCTAACCCATTTGACACAATTGGGTTCTTAAAAAAGCTACCGCTATTTGGTTGTAGTTTAGGGTCAGGTAATTTACTTGAACGAATAGCAATTACTTCATCCATTACTTGTTGTGCAGTGGGTGCTTGCAAAAACTGTAACGGCCCATAACTTAAATTAGCTTGCCACTCTTTTTGAAGTTCAAATTCGACCGATGTAATTATAAACTTGCCAAGCAGAGCATGTTTAAAAATAGAATCTCGATAAGCAAACTCACACTCTTCATTGGTTAAGACCTGATGCTCACCCGTGACAATATTAAAACCACTGACTTTAGTAATGACATCTTTTACTTCAACGCCATAAGCGCCAATATTCTGTACTGGCGCCGCGCCAACCGTACCAGGAATTAGTGCCAAGTTTTCAAGGCCATACATACCTTGCTTTACACAGAAACTTACAAAGCTATGCCAGTTTTCTCCCGCTGAAGCTTCAATAATATAACTAGCATCTGTTTCATTTACTGAAATACCTTTATTTGCTATTTGAATAATTTGCCCTTGGAAATCATCAACAAATACGGTGTTACTCCCTTCACCTAAAATAATAAAAGGGATGTGCCAATCAACCTGATTTAACTCGTTTAACTGTTCAATACGAATCAAACTAGTGGCAAATGCAGGTAATGCAAAGGTGTGATGCTGCAGTAAAGAAATCAAAATAGGTGCTCAAATTACCTAACTATAAAATTACGCACATATTAACGCATTCTTTTACTCAACGCATAGAAGTGCGTATTATTGACAATAATTGTATACAACCCGTTTTTAGGAATATTAGATGAAGTTATCTGCTATCGCAGCACTCGTAGCAATGAGTTTATCAACCAACTCTCACGCCGCTGTAGATGAACACACTTTCAGTAATTTAGATCAAGTGCTTTCAACACACATTCACCTAGATCTTGAGATTGATTTCGAACAAAAGCAACTTCAAGGTTTTGCTGAGCATACGCTAGACTGGCGCACTAACAATGCTAAAACGCTTATTTTAGACACCCGTGATCTTGTTATTGATAAAGTGCTTTACAAAGACAAAGATGGCAACTGGCGTAAAGCAAGTTGGCAACTTGCAAAAGATGATGGCGTTAGAGGAGCCAAACTTACCATCAACTTTGCTAACCAAGCAGAGAAAGTGCGCGTTTATTACAACAGCTTGCCACAAGCATCAGGTTTGCAATGGCTAACACCAGAACAAACAGCCACAAAAACCCAACCATTTATGTACAGCCAATCGCAAGCCATTCATGCGCGAAGCTGGATCCCAGTGCAAGACACGCCAGCAATGCGTGTAACTTACTCAGCACGTATTCAAACACCAAAAGATGTACGCGCAGTTATGAGTGCAGACAACACGGATGCATTTATTAAAGATGGTGATTACCAATTCACGATGCCACAAGCAATTCCACCATACCTGATTGCAATTGGCGCGGGTAATTTAGAATATAAAGAAATGTCGCATCAAACAGCGATTTTTGCAGAACCTACCATTCTGGATGCATCTGTAGCGGAATTCAATGACACCCAAACCATGATTGAAAAAACCAATGCAATTTATGGTGAGTATGCGTGGGGTCGTTACGACTTATTAATGTTGCCGCCTAGTTTCCCATTTGGTGGTATGGAAAACCCACGCCTTTCATTTATTACACCAACAGTTGTTGCCGGTGATAAAAGCCTCGTAAACCTTATTGCGCATGAACTTGCTCACTCATGGTCTGGCAATCTTGTAACTAACGCGACATGGGAAGACTTATGGTTAAACGAAGGTTTCACGTCATACGTTGAAAACCGTATTATGGAAGAAGTGTTTGGTCGTGATCGCGCAGTAATGGAACAAGCACTTGATACTGCTGCCTTACATGGACAAATGCCTAACCTTGAACAAGGCGATACACGCTTAAACCTAAAGTTAAATGGCCGCGATCCAGATGATGCATTTAGCAAGGTGCCTTACATTAAGGGCATGCTTTTCTTAATTTATCTTGAAGAGAAATTTGGCCGTGAACGTTTTGACGAGTTTGTGCGCTCATACTTTAAAGAATATTCGTTCAAATCACTAACCACAGCTGAATTTGAAACATATCTAGCAGACAATTTACTTAACAAGTACCCAGGTATTGTTTCAGTTGAGAAAGCTAAAGAATGGATCCATCAACCAGGCTTGCCTGAAGATGCCCCAAATCCAACCTCTAATGCCTTTACTAAAGTGGATGCTGCAGCAAAAGCATGGTTAACAACAGGTGAAATATCGGCTTTGCCAACTACCAATTGGACCGTTCATGAATGGTTGCACTTTATTAATAATCTACCGCGTGACTTAGCGCTTGATAAAATGTCACAACTAGATAAGGCATTTGATTTAACGCATTCGACCAATGATGAATTAAGCTTTGCATGGTTTATGTTGGCTGTAGGTAATGGTTATGAGCCTATTTACGGACCACTTGAAGATCACCTTGTAGGTATTGGTCGTCGCAAATTGATTGTACCACTCTACAAAGCACTGATTGCAAATGGTAAAAAAGAATGGGCTAATGAGGTGTATCAAAAAGCAAAACCTGGTTACCACCCACTTGCACAAGGTACTGTTGATAACTTATTTAAATAAGGTTTGTTAACGACTTTATAATAGGCAGTGTTAGCTGCCTTTTTTATTACTTAAAAATGCATTTTTTTCAGCTTCACTTGCCTGAGACCACCAAAATTCAAGCATATTGAGTGCACTAGGTTGTTGGCTAGCAGGTGCAGCTGGTGCAACAGCATTAATTTCTGATATTACTGGCGTGACTACTTCAGGTTGAGTATTACTTGTTGCTGCCACAGCAGCTGGCACTGGTGAAACATTTGTTGCTAGTACAACTTTTGTATTAACAGCATTCAAACGTTTTGGTTTTTCAGTACTTCCCAACTTTTCAAAATCAGCATAGGGTTGTTTGCTGTATTTCTTCGCAGCTGAAATATCATCAGCGCGTTGTATCGACAATTTATAATCACGGTTCGCATCATCAATGTCCACAATTAACCAAAACGGTTTTGATTCGACTGTTTCATGTTCATCATAATCAACTTCATAAATGTCTTTATATTTGAGTTTTATTTTATGAACACCTGCAGGTAAATTGATTTCGCTAACACTCGAGAAAAATGAATGTTCAACCTTCTGCTCATTCACTTGAAGTGGTATCAATTCTTCTACAAATTTAACAGTTGCTGCATAAGACAGCATTGGCAGTAGTAAAGTTATACCCAGTAGTTTTTTCATTGTTATTCCAAAAACCCTTGCAGATAAATTCCATCAATCTAAACTGGCATAATTAACACAAAATTACTACTAGGATGTTAGTATGAGCGAAGAAACGCTATTTACGAAAATCATTAATAGAGAAATCCCAGCTGATATTGTCTACGAAGATGATATTAGTCTTGCCTTTAAAGATATTAATCCTCAAGCGCCATTTCATGTGCTGATTATTCCAAAAAAGCCCATTGCCACTATCAACGATATAAACCTAGAAGACCGTGAAGTTGTTGGCCATTTATATTACGTAGCTAAACAACTTGCAACTGAACATGGCTTTGCCGACGATGGATATCGTGTGGTAATGAATTGTAATGAAAACGCGGGACAAACCGTATTCCATATTCATTTACATATGCTTGCTGGCAAAGTTCTCGGCTGGCCTCCTTACACAGACAAAGCCAAGACCTAGATAAAAGTATTACACATTGTAAAAAAACAATACAAAAGTTTAAATAATATGTTAAGCTTCAACAATCATTTTTGTTGAAGCTTTTTTTGTTGAGTTAGCAATGAACAACACGGCATTTATCATTTTAAACACAAATCCAACTAACAATTCTGGATTAGAAGTACTAAAACCATTATTAACCACACAAGGCCTTAATGTTCTTCACGGTTTTGATGGTAAAGAAGTGCCAAGCAATACCCGTTTATTATTTATTGAATCTAATGGTGATAATGTTTGGCAACGTTTGCAAACCCACATTTCTGAACTAAACACTGACTGTGACATCATCCTTTTCAATATTAGCGATAATACTGAGCTGGCGAACCGTGCGTTATTATCAGGCATTCGTGGTGTGTTTTATGAAACAGACAATGCTGACGTTTTAATGAAAGGTATTCGCTTACTGCTAGATAACCAGTTATGGTTCCGCCGTGATGTAATGTGTAGTGCATTAAACCGCTTGCTACAGTTTAATAAAGAAGCAATTAACCAAATTACTGATGCTGAATTAGAGCCAGTAAAACTCACTAAACGTGAGCGTGCAATCATCAGCCTAATGAGTAAAGGCGCAAAGAATAAAGAGATTGCTGATGAATTAAATATTAGCCCGCATACAGTTAAAACACATTTATACAGTGCGTTTAGAAAAACCAACTGTCGAAATCGCATTGAATTACTTTCTTGGGCGCAATACAACATGCCTAATGAATTAAGGTAACGTTTTAGTTTCCCCTTTTTAGCCGGGTTTTTACCCGGTTTTTTATTGCCTGAAATTTAGGGTTCAGGGTTCAGGGTTCAGGGTTCAGGGTTCAGGGTTCAGGGTTCAGGGTTCAGGGTTCAGGGTTCAGGGTTCAGGGTTCAGGGTTCAGGGTTCAGGGTTCAGGGTTCAGGGTTCAGGGTTCAGCAAATATTTTGTGTGGTGTTACCTGCATTCTCAACATTCAATTTTGTTTAACCTGAACTAGGGGTAAGAAGTTAACTAAAAATTTGTAATATATATTTTGTTTTTTTAAACCTTCTAGCTTGATAGTTTTTCTTAGAGCAAGGCAAATTTGTGCGTCAATAGCGAGCCTATTGCAAACAAATTTAACGCAGCTATAAGTAAAAGTAGCTGCTAGAAAGTAATTTGTTATCCCGAGATCAGGTTATTCAGGCAATAAAAAAGCCGAGCAATTGCTCGGCTTTTTAATTCTTTAAATCTTACTCTGCAGACTGCGCGTCTTCTTGAACTTCTTCAGTCGCTGGGCGATCTAGTAGTTCAATGTAAGCCATTGGCGCGTTGTCACCTGCACGGAAGCCACACTTAAGAATACGAGTGTAACCACCTGGACGATCCGCGAAACGAGGACCAATCTCAGTGAACAATTTACCAACTACTTCTTTATCACGCGTGCGAGCAAACGCTAAACGACGGTTTGCAACGCTATCAGTCTTAGCCAGTGTGATTAAAGGCTCAATTACACGACGTAACTCTTTCGCTTTAGGCAAAGTTGTTTTGATGATTTCGTGCTTCACCAAAGAACCAGCCATGTTGCTGAACATCGCTTTACGATGACTGCTGTTACGGTTTAATTGACGACCACTCTTACGATGGCGCATGACCCTATCCTTCTAACTAAACTTATCGTTGATTATTCAGCTAAGCTTGCTGGCGGCCAGTTTTCTAGGCGCATACCTAGAGATAGACCACGTGATGCAAGCACGTCTTTAATTTCTGTAAGTGACTTCTTACCAAGGTTTGGCGTTTTAAGAAGTTCAACTTCAGTACGCTGAACAAGATCACCGATATATTGAATTTGCTCGGCTTTCAGACAGTTCGCAGAACGTACAGTAAGCTCTAAATCATCAACTGGACGAAGTAGAATCGGATCAAACTCCGGCTTCTCTTCTTTCGCTTCTGGCTCAGCCACATCACGTAAATCTACGAATGCGTCTAATTGCTCAGCTAGAATTGTAGATGCACGACGGATTGCCTCTTCAGGATCAATCGTACCATTTGTTTCCATATCGATAATAAGCTTATCTAAATCTGTACGTTGCTCAACACGTGCTGATTCAACCGAGTACGCAATACGCTCAACCGGGCTAAATGATGCATCTAGCAACAAACGACCGATTGGGCGCTCATCGTCTTCAGAGGAAATACGGCTCGACGCTGGAACGTAGCCACGGCCACGTTGAACGCGAATACGCATGCTGATTTCACTGCTATCAGTTGTCAGGTGACAAATCACGTGATCTGGGTTAGCAATTTCAACACTATCATCGTGTTGAATATCAGCAGCGGTTACAGGGCCAACGCCTGATTTAGTCAGGGTTAGAAATACTTCATCTTTCTCGTGTAAAGAAACTGCTAAGCCTTTAAGGTTTAGTAGAATTTCGATGATGTCTTCTTGAACACCTTCCTTCGCACTGTATTCGTGTAGTACGCCGTCGATCTCTACTTCAGTCACTGCACAACCTGGCATTGAAGAAAGTAAAATACGACGAAGTGCATTACCTAAAGTGTGACCAAAGCCACGCTCTAGTGGTTCTAAAATTACTTTAGAACGCGATGGACTTACAGCGTCGATATCGACTAATTTTGGCTTTAGGAATTCGGTAACAGAACCCTGCATGTGTATCCTCTCTTATCTTTTAACTTTACTTCGAGTAAAGTTCGACGATTAGCTGTTCATTAATTTCTGCAGACAGATCAGAACGCTCAGGTAAACGCTTAAATGTACCTTCTAGCTTCTTAGTGTCTACTTCAACCCAAGTTGGCTTCTCGCGTTGCTCAGCTAGTTCTACAGCTGCAGTAATACGAGCTTGCTTCTTAGCCTTCTCACGAACTTCAACTACATCTTCAGCTGAAACTGTGAATGAAGGAATGTTTACAACTTTACCATTAACAACGATCGCTTTGTGGCTTACTAGCTGACGAGCTTCAGCACGTGTGCTAGCGAAACCCATGCGGTAAACTACGTTGTCTAAACGTTGTTCTAGAAGCTGAAGAAGGTTTTCACCTGTGTTGCCTTTAAGACGAGCAGCTTCTTTGTAGTAGTTACGGAATTGCTTTTCTAGTACACCGTAGATACGACGAACTTTTTGCTTTTCACGTAATTGTAAACCGTAGTCAGATAGGCGACCTTTACGAGCGCCGTGTTGACCTGGTGCTGTTTCAAGCTTACATTTAGAGTCGATTGCTCTAACGCCGCTCTTAAGGAACAGGTCAGTACCTTCACGACGACTTAGCTTGAGCTTAGGGCCCAAATATCTTGCCATGTTATTTCTCCTAACCTATTGTTATACGCGACGTTTCTTCGGTGGACGACAACCATTGTGTGGAATTGGCGTCACGTCAGTAATGTTTGTAATACGGTAACCTAGTGCGTTAAGTGCACGAACTGAAGATTCACGACCTGGACCTGGGCCCTTGATGAATACTTCTAGGTTCTTTAAACCATATTCCTGAGCAGCAGTACCTGCGCGCTCAGCAGCAACCTGTGCAGCGAATGGCGTAGATTTACGTGAACCACGGAAACCTGAACCACCTGCAGTTGCCCAAGATAACGCATTACCTTGACGGTCAGTAATAGTAACAATAGTGTTGTTGAAAGAAGCATGAACATGAGCCATACCATCAGCAACTTGCTTTTTAACCTTCTTACGACGGATTGGTGCTTTAGCCATAACTTACCCCACCTTATTTCTTGATAGGCTTGCGAGGACCCTTACGAGTACGCGCGTTAGTCTTAGTACGCTGGCCACGAAGTGGAAGCGAACGACGGTGACGTAGGCCACGGAAACAACCAAGGTCCATAAGACGCTTGATATTTAGAGTAACTTCACGACGAAGATCACCTTCAACAGTGTACTTACCAACTTCTTCACGTAATTGGTCAAGAACTTCATCATTTAGTTCACCGATTTTTGTGGTCTCGGCGATACCAGTCGCTGCTAAGATAGCCTTAGAGCGAGTCTTACCTACACCATAGATGCTTGTTAAAGCGATAACAGCATGCTTATGGTCAGGAACGTTAATGCCTGCGATACGGGCCACTAACATATCTCCTATAAATGAATCTGATAATCATCATGCTGGAAAGCCCGTATAGGATACCCAACCGATATCAGATTTCTACCAATGAAACAGGCCGAGCTTTCGCTCAGCCTGCATGACTTAATTAGCCTTGCCTTTGCTTATGCTTAGGATCGCTGCAAATTACACGTACAACACCTGCACGCTTAATAACTTTACAGCTACGGCAAATTTTCTTAACGGAAGCACGTACTTTCATAACTTAACTCCGTAGTCAACCCTTAGCGGCCGTAGCCTTTAAGGTTTGCTTTTTTCAGCACAGACTCATACTGATGAGACATCAGATGCGTTTGTACTTGTGCCATAAAGTCCATGATAACAACAACGATAATCAAAATTGATGTACCGCCGAAATAGAATGGCGTTTGCCATGCCATTGTCATGAACTCGGGCACTAGACAAATAAAGGTAATGTACAATGCGCCAGCTAAAGTTAGGCGTGTCATTACTTTATCAATGTATTTAGATGTCTGCTCACCTGGGCGAATGCCTGGGATAAATGCCCCTGATTTTTTCAGGTTGTCTGCTGTTTCACGCGGGTTAAATACCAACGCAGTGTAAAAGAAGCAGAAAAAGATGATCGCAGCTGCTAAAACCATCGCATACAGCGGCTGTCCAGGAGACAATGCTAATGAGATAGTCTGTAATGTATCAGCAACTGGGCCTTCACCTTGACCGAACCAGCTCGCAATTGTACCAGGGAACAGAATAATACTACTAGCAAAGATTGGTGGAATAACCCCTGCCATATTAACTTTAAGTGGTAAATGTGAACTTTGCGCTGCAAACACCTGACGGCCCTGCTGACGTTTAGCGTAGTTTACAACGATACGACGTTGTCCACGCTCAAAGAAAACTACCAAATAAGTTACAGCAAAAACGATTACCGCAATCAATAGTAATACTAGAGCATTCAAATCACCTTGGCGCGCCATTTCGGCAGTCGAACCAATAGCAGACGGCAAGTTAGCTACAATACCCACAAAAATCAGAACTGAAATACCGTTACCGATACCGCGCTCTGTAATTTGCTCACCCAACCACATTAGGAACATTGTACCTGTTACCAAGCTCACTACAGCAGTGAAATAGAATGCGAAGCCAGGGTTAACCACTAAGCCTTGCATCATATTTGGTAAACTAGTTGCAATACCAATTGATTGGAATGTAGCTAGCACAAGCGTTGCATAACGAGTGTGTTGGCTGATTTTCTTACGACCTTGCTCACCTTCTTTCTTCAATTCCATGTAAGTTGGATGCATATGTGTCATCAACTGCATGATAATCGAAGCGGTGATGTAAGGCATAATACCTAACGCCAACACTGATGCACGCTCAAGTGCACCACCACTGAACATGTTAAACATTTCAACAATGGTGCCCTTTTGTTGCTCGAAGAACTGGGCCAATACTGCGGCGTCAATACCAGGGATCGGCACGAACGAGCCTAAACGGTAAATAATGATAGCACCTAATACAAATAGTAATCGGCGCTTCAGCTCCGCTAAGCCGCTTTGTGCACTTTGCATATCTAGACCTGGTTTAGCCATAGTACTTCCTTATTATTCTTCTATCTTGCCTCCGGCAGCTTCAATCGCTTCACGAGCACCTTTAGTCACTTTAAGACCTTTAACGGTAACCGCGCGAGAAACTTCGCCAGATTTAACTACTTTAACGAACTGAATGTTCTTTTTAACAATACCAGCTGCTTGTAGTGTGCTTAGTTCTACCACATCGCCTTCAACTTTAGCGATTTCGAACAGATTTACTTCTGCAGATACTAATGATTTGCGTGAAGTGAAACCGAACTTAGGTAGACGACGTTGCATAGGCATTTGACCGCCTTCAAAACCAACGCGTACTTTACCGCCAGAACGTGACTTTTGACCTTTGTGACCACGACCACCAGTCTTACCTAGACCAGAACCGATACCACGACCAACACGTTTGCCAGCTTTTTTTGCACCTACTGCAGGAGAAAGTGTATTCAATTGCATCGAATTAACCCTCAACCTTAACCATGTAAGACACTTGGTTGATCATACCACGTACACAAGGAGTATCTTCTAACTCCACTGTGTGGTTGATACGACGTAAACCAAGACCACGTAAAGTTGCTTTATGCTTCGGTAAACGACCGATAGAGCTCTTTACTTGAGTTACTTTTACTGTATTTGCCATCGTGTCTTACCCCAGGATGTTATCAACGCTTAAACCACGCTTCGCAGCAACAGCTTCAGGTGACTTCATGTTGTCAAGAGCTTTAATAGTTGCGCGAACTACGTTGATTGGGTTTGTAGAACCATATGCTTTAGAAAGTACGTTATGTACACCTACTACTTCTAGTACTGCACGCATCGCACCACCGGCGATGATACCTGTACCTTCAGCAGCTGGCTGCATGTATACTTTAGAACCAGCGTGACGACCCTTGATAGGGTGCTGTAACGTGTTTCCGTTTAATTCTACGTTTACCATGTTACGACGTGCTTTTTCCATTGCCTTTTGAATAGCAGCAGGAACTTCACGTGCTTTACCGTAACCAAAACCTACTTTACCAGCGCCGTCACCAACTACAGTTAGTGCTGTGAAGCTAAAGATACGACCACCTTTAACTACTTTTGAAACGCGGTTTACTGCAACTAGCTTTTCAGCTAATTCAGGTTGCTTTACTTCTACGTTAGCCATTCTCTGCTCCTAGAATTGTAAACCGGCTTCACGCGCTGCATCAGCAAGCGCCTTAACACGGCCGTGATATTTAAAACCACTGCGATCAAAAGATAATTTAGCGATACCTTTCTCAACTGCACGCTCAGCAACTGCTTTACCAACTGCTTGCGCAGCTGCAACGTTGCTAGTGCCTTCGATTGAACCACTAATCGCTTTTTCTACAGTAGAAGCAGCAGCTACCACAGCACCATCAGCACTTACTACTTGCGCGTAAATGTGACGTGGAGTGCGGTGGATAACTAGACGTGTAACGCCTTGTTCAATAAAGTTTCTACGAGTGCGTTTTGCACGACGTAGACGAGCTGTTTTCTTATCCATCGTTCTACCTTACTTCTTCTTGGCTTCTTTACGACGCACGTGTTCATCAGCATAACGTACACCTTTACCTTTATACGGCTCTGGCTCACGGTATGCGCGAATGTTAGCAGCAACTTGGCCAACTAACTGCTTATCTGCGCCTTTAACCACAATTTCAGTTTGGCTAGGTGTTTCAACAGTGATACCTTCAGGAACTTCAAAGTTCACTGGGTGTGAGAAACCAAGAGTTAGGTCTAATACTTTACCCTTAGCTGCTGCACGGTAACCAACACCAACTAGCTGAAGTTTTTTCTCGTAACCTTCGCCTGCACCAACAACCATGTTGTTGATTAGCGCACGAGCAGTACCTGCTTGTGCCCAGCCGTCTACAAAACCTTCACGAGGAAGAGTTTTGATTACGTTTTCTTCAAGCGTTACTTCAACAGCATCGTTGATAGTGCGAGTTAACTCACCGCTCTTACCTTTAACTTTGATGTCCTGACCAGCTAGTGTAACTTCTACACCGGCAGGAACATTAATAGGTGCCTTTGCTACGCGAGACATAGTTCCCCTCCGATTAAGCTACAAAGCCGATGATTTCACCACCGATACCAGCACCACGTGCAGCACGGTCAGTCATCAAGCCTTTAGAAGTTGAAACGATAGCAATACCTAAACCGCCCATTACCTTTGGTAAATCGTCACGTTTCTTATAGATACGTAGACCAGGACGGCTAACGCGCTGTAGAGATTCGATTACAGCTTTGCCTTCGAAATATTTTAATTCTACAGAAAGCTCAGGTTTAACGTCGCCAGCTACTGCGTAGTCTGCGATGTAACCTTCTTCTTTAAGTAGTTTTGCAACAGCAACTTTTAGCTTTGAAGAAGGCATAGATACTGAAACCTTCTTAGCCTGTTGGCCGTTACGAACACGTGTAAACATATCCGCGATTGGATCTTGCAAGCTCATTGTCTTACTCCCGTGATTCTATTACCAAGAAGCCTTTTTAAGGCCAGGAACTTCACCGCGCATAGCAGCTTCGCGTAATTTGATACGGCTTAAGCCGAACTTACGAAGGTAACCATGTGGGCGGCCCGTGATGTTACAACGATTACGTTGACGTGCAGGGCTTGAATCACGCGGAAGGCTTTGAAGCTTTAATACCGCGTCCCAACGATCATCTTCAGACGCATTTACGTCAGAGATGATAGCTTTTAGTGCTGCGCGCTTTTCAGCGTACTGAGCAACTAGTTTAGTGCGCTTTGCTTCGCGCGCTTTCATTGAATTCTTTGCCATAACCCTACCCTTATTTCTTGAATGGGAAGTTAAACGCTGTTAACAACGCACGGCCTTCCTCATCTGTTTTCGCAGAAGTAGTGATTGTGATATCCATACCGCGAACGCGGTCTACTTTATCATAATCAATTTCTGGGAAGATGATTTGCTCACGTACGCCCATAGAATAGTTACCGCGACCGTCAAAAGACTTTGCGCTAACGCCGCGGAAGTCACGAATACGTGGCATCGCGATAGAGACTAAACGCTCTAGGAAATCCCACATACGCTCACCGCGTAGGGTTACTTTACAACCGATCGGATAGCCTTCACGAATCTTAAAGCCAGCAACTGATTTGCGTGCTTTAGTGATAAGTGGCTTCTGACCAGAGATAGCTTCTAGGTCGCTTACCGCGTTCTCTAGAATCTTTTTGTCCGCTAGGGCTTCGCCCACACCCATGTTAAGGGTGATTTTCTCAATTCGAGGGACTTGCATGACAGAGCTATAGTTGAACTCTTTAACTAGTTCAGCTACTACTTTGTCTTTATATACTTCATGCAGTTTCGCCATCGTATACTCCGACTATTAGATAGTTTTACCGGTAGATTTGAAGATACGTACTTTCTTACCATCTTCAATCTTGAAACCTACACGATCCGCTTTACCAGTTTCCTGGTTAAAGATCGCTACGTTTGATACGTCGATTGACGCTTCTTTCTCAACAATACCGCCTGGCTGGTTCAACTGAGGAACTGGCTTTTGGTGCTTTTTGATTAAGTTAACGCCTTCAACAAATACTCGACCAGATTCAGTTACAACTGAAAGCACTTTACCACGCTTACCTTTGTCTTTACCTGCAAGTACGATTACTTCGTCATCACGACGGATTTTTGCTGCCATGATCGACTCCTTATAGTACTTCTGGGGCTAGTGAAACGATCTTCATGAACTTTTCAGTACGAAGTTCACGAGTCACAGGACCAAAGATACGAGTACCAATTGGCTGTAGGTTATCATTTAAGATAACAGCCGCATTGCTATCGAAACGGATTAAAGAGCCGTCTGGACGACGAACGCCTTTTTTAGTACGCACAACTACTGCGTTTTTAACATCACCTTTCTTCACTTTACCGCGAGGAATAGCTTCTTTAACAGAAACTTTGATGATATCGCCAATCGCTGCGTAGCGACGGTGCGAACCGCCAAGGACTTTAATACACTGCACTTTGCGAGCGCCGCTGTTATCTGCAACGTCCAGCTGAGTTTGCATTTGGATCATTTTATATGCTCCGGTGTAGTTAAAATTTGCCGTAAATTCATACAAATTCACGACCTAAACGTTTATTTGTTCACCATTAAGCGTGTCATCGACAGCTCAAGGGCGGGCAATTGTACCAGCAAACATGGATAAGTGGTAGGTTATTTTTTAATTAATTTAGAGCTTAAACCAATGATAAAAAAAGCCTTGCAATAACAAGGAGTTCAAAAAACGTACAACGCTATTTCTGTTTACTGGAATACGAAATGGGGTTCAGAATTTCAAATATCAAGAGTGAAGGCTTTGCAAACTAAAATTATTTGCAAAGCCTTTAGAAAGCGGATTAATTAAAGAGGTTTTTCAATTTATCTTTAATTTTATCCTTTGCTTTATCTTTTGCCGCATCTCCTATGTCAGGTTTAACCTGCACATCGTGCAATGGGCCTTTTAAGCGAATTGGAATTTTAAAGCCGGTGCTTTTATCTTGTGTACCTTGACCTTCTATTGAATCAACAATACCTGTCACTAAGCGATAATTGATTTTAGCTGCTGGTAAATCAATATCACCATTACCGCTAACGCGAATAAGTGGACTTTTAAGCGATAAGTCATTTTGTTTACTTACACCATCAACAAATTGGAAGTTACCTGTAAGTGCAGAGAAGTCGGTTTTTTCTGCATTATCAAACCCCTTTTCTAGCCCTTTCGCATCAAGACCACCACCATTGATGAGTTGTTCAGCACTGCGTACCATTGCTGCAATATTAGCACCTTTAACTGCACCATCCTTAAAACCGAAACCGATACTGCCATGCAGAGCATTTACAAACTCTTTTTGAGATTGGCCTTGGGTATTGAGTGCGATAGTAAGCTCCCCTTTACCCATCAACTTGTCAAAGCCAACAGCATCGGTAAGTAAAGGCTCTGCCTGAATACCTTCAAACGAGAAAGAGGTATTCATTTTATAAGGCGCACGTTTAGCAACCAAAACCACCTGCCCTGTTCCATTACCTTCATAAGCTTTAAATTTATTTAGCCCAAGCTGTGCTGTGCCATTTTTCAATTTTAAAGCCAACTCAGTTTGACCAAGTTTAATTTCTTTAAACTGAAAGCCTGTGGCAACAATACCAATGTCAGCATTAACACTGTTAAGTGCAGATAAATCAATGGCAGTTTCATCCCATACGATAGGTTGTGGTTTAGACTCTGCGGTTTCTGTTCCCGTGTCTTTCGGCACATCAATTGATTCAGGTAAGTAAGGGTTTACATTCAGCATCCCTAAATCAAGTTTGGCTGTAATATTTGGAATATCCGTTAATGTAATATTGGCATTACCTTTTATTGCCAACTCGTCAAGTGTCGCTGTGAGTTCTTTTAAGTTAAATTGCTGACCTGCGAAATGCATTTTGGCCGACACTGCAAATTGATTAAAGGCGTTTTCTTTTGCATCTAATGACTGGTTTTGCCATTTAAGTAGGTCTTTCACTGAATCACCAGAGAGCTCAAGCTGACCACTAAAATCAGTCATTTTTTTTGTAACCAAACCATCAAAATTTAACTTTGCCAAACGTGAATCTAACGCGGTTTTTAATGTAAAATCTTGCCCTAATAGGAGCTTTTCTGGAGTGGCAAGCATCACATCTAATTCAAATTTTTCCGCTAAATAAGTAACTGCACCTTTTAATTCCAGATCTTTTTTAAGCGAAGGTAATTGAATCGCTAGGTCTAAATCCGTTACTTTTTGAGATGTGTTGTTTTGATGATCGATGTAGGTAAAGCTACCACCATACACAGCGACTTCACCTAACTGAATATCAAGCCCTTCAGGTAATCCTTGCGAGCCACCTTGCTTGGAAGGCGTTGCAGATTCGTCCTGAACACCTGTTGCCTTAACCAGCTGCCAATTCACATCACCATTTGGCATTTTTTCAAGAAGGATATTGGGGTTTTTAATAACAAACTTTTCAAGCTTTATATCGCCAGATAAAACCGAAAGATAAGGAATGTGTATTGCGAGTTGCTCCATCGCTGCCATATTTGGCTGTGAGCCCTGCTTAAAGTTTGAAAACGCTACATCATTAAGCTCAAGTGTTAATTTTGGAAATACAGAAAGGCTTTTCTCACCTTTAATTTCAAGGGTGCGCCCTGTTGTTTGTTCAACAGATTGTGTTACTTGTTTAAAAATATAATCGACTGGAATAATAAATGGCAGTGCCACTATTAATGCAACAATACCCAGTAATAGAAATCCGATAACTTTTGCGAACGTTTTCATTGTTTGTCCCTTATTTCACATCTATCGCTACTATAGCTAAGGCCCATTGAAGTTAAAACCTAGCTTGCTAAAAATAATAAGGTTTCTTCAACTAGCACGTTTAACCCTTGAACCATTCTTGGCTCCCACGGCAAGGCAAAGGTGATCCGGAAATAGTTTTCAAAGTCATTATTTGCTAAAAACATCTTTCCCGGTGCAATCGCAACATTGCGTTTGATTAAGCGCTGAAATAGAAGTTCAGAACTTTTTCCTTTAGGCAATTTCAACCAAATACATGGACCACCTTTAACAACCGCTACATTTAAATAGGGATAAAGTGGTTTTAACACCGCATTTGTTAAACAGTACTGCTGCCACATTTGTTTGCGCAACCTTGCCAAAAGTTTACGATATTCCAATGACGTTATCATTTCACACAACATCATTTGGCTAATCATGTCGGGTTTCTCAACTGTAATATGTTTGGCAAACGCACACATATCGACACATTGATGACATACCATGTAACCGAGTGAAAAACTAAAGCTTACGGTATCGGAAAAATCACCAATACTAATTACGGGTGTTTTATGGTGACTTTTTAACAGGTGCAAAATCGATTTTGGACGCTGCCCAGAAAAATAAAGCTCGCCCCTATCGTATTCGATTAAAATCACATTGCGCGATTGCGCCCAAGCTATTAATGCTTGTTTATTTTCATCACTTAGTAATCGACCTGTTGGGTCATTAAAGTTCGGATTAAAAATATACGCATTAAATGGCTCAGAGAGAAATGCTTCATCTAATAAAGCTATCTCTTTTGAATAGTCGACTTGCATTGGCACTGCCACTGTTTCGATTTGCAACTGTTGCAAATTAGCATTAATAAAAAATGAGCTAGGCGCTTCAACTGCAACTTTTTTATGTAGTAAGCCTAGAGAAACCAGAGCTAAATTTAACGCATCGCTGCGACCATGCGTAATTAAGATATTCTCGCCACAGAGTAGTTCGGTATTAAACTCCAAATGCTTAGCCAAAGCATAACGCAGATCTGGTAACCCCAACTCAAAATTGTCCTGCTGCAACCGAAAAGGTCTTTTTGAAGATGCTTTTCGATAAAACTTATTAATAATCGCTTCATTATCCAGCACCGTTGAGGGGCCTGTACACGACAACGGCAAAATAGATTCATCATTAAATGAATATTGAACCGACTCAGCAAGCGATAGTGCATTTAAGTCACGTTTGTTAATCACCTTGTCACCAAAACCAAACAGTAAATCACTATTTTGTTTTGTAACGAAATACCCCGATTTTGCTTTCGCTGTTACTAATCCAGCCAATTCTAATTCAGTTAACACCTTGGTCGCTGTGCTAATCGACACATTATGCTTTTTGCTCAAAGCTCTTACGGATGGCAGCTTGTCCCCACTAACGAACTCACCCGAAGAAATCAGCTGATGATAATAATCGGTCAGTTGGCGATATTTAAAATGTAGCATCTGTACCCTAATAAAATTCAGAAACTGTATCTGTTATGCATTTGTGGCAAAAACTAAGATTTAAAGCAATACAGTATAGGAATAAAAATGAACATATTAATCGAAACACCACGACTACTAATGCGGCAATTCACAATCGAAGATGCTGAACAAGTATTCAAATTTAGCAGTAATGAAGAAGTCACTCTTTATACTGGAGACGCAGGTTGGGTAAACACCCTAAGCGATGCCGAAAATATTATTCGCAATATTTGGCTAAAAGAATATAGCCAGGTTGGTTATGCACGCTTTGCCTTGATCCTAAAAGAAAACAACCAAGTTATTGGATTTTGTGGCTTAAAATACGAACCCGAGTTAAATGCACCTGATATCGGCTACCGCATGTTGCCAGAATATTGGGGCAAAGGCTTGGGCATGGAAGCAAGTCACGCAGCACTTGAGTATGCATTTAACCAACTTGGCCTTTCTTATATTGTTGGCGAAGTAGATGTTGCTAATACCGCTTCACATAAAATACTTACAAACCTTGGTCTTGTAGAGCAGAAACGCTATGAAAAATGGGGTCATCACCTTATTCATCTAAGTATTGATAACTTCCCTGAAATCAAAACTGACAAGATCACCTTAGTTCAACAAACACAAGCGCAAGCCGAGGCTGTTTACCAGTTATTTTCAAATCCAAAAGTGTGTGAGTTTTACGATTTACCCGTTATGAGCGACTTAGCAGAAGCCAAAACACTTATTGAACAAGATGAACTAATACGTAGACAAGGTAACGGGCATCGCTGGCTAATAAAATGCAACACGCGCCAGCAATTTGTTGGTAGCTGCGGTTACAAATATGATTTTTGCACACGCACAGCGAAAATTAGCGTCGAAATCCACCCCGATTTCTGGCAACAAGGTTTCGCATCGTGTGCCATAACCACCATGACAAAATGGATGTTTTCCCATGTTGCCTCATTAAATCGAATTGAAGCTGAGGTATTACCAGAAAACACAGCGTCAACTAAACTATTTAATAAACTTGGCTTTCATTTAGATGGTGTGATGCGTGAAAAAGGCGTTTGGAAAAATAAAACTCATAACCTTCAAGTTTTTAGTAAACTCATTAATAGATTTACTAGCTAAAGTAACTTGATAATATTAAACTTTTAGCGCCTCCAAGAACACCTCTGGAGGCACTATTATAAATTAACCGCAGACGGCACCTTTAAATTTTTCTTCATGCGGCGTAAGGTATTGTGTTTCAACTTCAAGAATTTGATATTCAGGACTGAAAGGCGACATGTCGTTGTAAAGTATCTCAACACTATTACTCAGTACTTTCTTAAATATGTGTTGTGTACTATTTTTAAACCCTGCACCCGCAGCTCCATTCGAACCAAACTGCAACATGTAACCTGAGTTAGTAGTTCTTTGAGCAGCATGAATTGTTCCAAGATTATGACCGTTTCTATATCCCCAAGTATAAGCTAGTATTTGAACTTTATGTTGTTTTATCAGCCCATAGCTAGGAACAGGATAGCCTGTTGAATCAAAACCTAAAATTGGCACACCATCAAGCTCATGGTTATGACTTAAGTCGACTTCACTACACAAACCTATTGAAGTATCTCTAAAAATCGGAGAGTTTGGTTCGACCACTTTCATTGGTTTTTTAATATTTTTGTTCCACTCATCAGCATCATTATAACCGCCATATACAAAACTTCCGCCAAGGATCGTATAAGCTGGCTTACCAACGTACTGTAAGTTAATTGTTTCCTTACCTGGTTCTTCAAATTCAGTTTTGGCTTTATATGTAATAAGACTACCTAATTCACTATAACGGGAATGCCACCAAAGTATATTCCCGCCAGCAACAATTGCATGCCTTCCACTGTCTAAATATGCTTCTAGATTATTAACGGCATTCAAGGTCCAATATTCATTGTGACCTGGAACAATTAAGACTTTGCTAGAATCAATGAAATGTGATGTCTCGAGCTCCTTATCAGTTATGTAGCCTATACTTTTGTATTTTTTTTCTAAGTCATCCCGAGACCATACTAAGAAATCTTCCATAAGCATAAGAACATCCTTAATCCAACTATCTGAATTACGAATTGGTCTGGAAAAGCTTAGTTCAGGTTCTCTTTTATGGATTAATCCAGCGTTATCTTTACAATTATATGAACTTCTTCCCCCTGCACAAGAATAAGCATTCATTGTATTGGTCGGAATGACTATAGTAATTTCCGCTGATTGTTCAGGAAGTACAGTGAACATAAAATCTCGATTTCCATTTAAGAAATATACACCAGACTTCATATTTGAGGGCACTTGATAAGTTACAGAAACTTCGTATCCAAACCCATTTTTCCATGGTTCTGAATTATGAATCGTTTGCGGAGACACAATAGCATCAAATCGATCTATCTCTTTATCCATTATATCTAATATTGTGATATAACCCTCTTTCATTTCATTGCTGTTCAAATGCCAAGATATTTTCTGACCAGGCAGAACACTGTAACCATACCCGCCATTCACAGATGGATATCCATCAATTAAATAACCTTTTAGGGATATATCTTCAGAGGTTTCAGTTGAGATTTGTTTACTATCTTTATCACCACATGCGGTAAGTAAAACAATCGAAAGTATAAATAATAGAGCTTTCATAATAGTCCGTTATATTAAAAAAGCCCAGATTCTACAGAATCACAAAAACACACGCAAGCAATTGATAATTGAACACTTTTTAGCAACAATGGACACCTAACAGATACAAAAAGCTTATTGAGCAAGATGAGCTAATACGCAGACAAAGTAACGGGCATCGCTGGCTAATAAAGTGCAACACGCGCCAGCAAATTATTGGCAGCTGCGGTTACAAATATGATTTTTGTACACGCACAGCAAAAATCAGCATCGAGATCCACCCCAATTTCTGGCAACAAGGTTTCGCATCGTGTGCCATTACCAACATGACAAAATGGATGTTTTCCCATATTGCCTCATTAAATCGAATTGAAGCTGAAGTATTACCAGAAAACACAGCGTCAACTAAACTATTTACTAAACTTGGCTTTCATTTAGATGGTGTGATGCGTGAAAAAGGCGTTTGGAAAAATAAAACTCATAACCTTCAAGTTTTTAGTTTACTCAGGCGTGAAATTTAAGAAGTCAATATTGCATCAAAATTAGATCTCAGTATGATCCACAGCCCGCTCTGCGTAACGCTTTGCAGGATATTGTTAATATTATATTGGGGTCACTTACTAATTATGAAAAAATTGCTTACGTCGCCATCGAAAATGCCACTTTCTGAAGTGGAAGCAAACATCTACCAAAACATTTTAAAACTTATTCCAGATGTTAGCCTTAACTTAATGGCCGTAAAAGTAAGTAACCATCCTGAAGACTTTGCTGGTTGGTGTTATGAGTTAATTGATGTAGTAAGCAAACGCATTAATTTTGATCTACTTGAACCAAACCAGCTGCCAATTTTAAAGAAAATCCAGCAACAACTAGAAGCTGGTATTAGCATAAGCCAAATCAAAACGCTACGTATCACACCTTGGCCTGTAGTGTTTAACTCAATTCAACAAAATAAAGAGCGTATTGTTCTGGATGAACAGCTTGAGTTACTAAACTACATAGCAAGCATTCGTGAAACCTCGCTGGTTGATATGATCGAAGAAGATAAACTGGCATTTGCAGGTAAACACACCACAAAACACGATCCAAGCGTCTATAAATTTGATGTTGAATGGTTTGCGTCAACCAAAACAGCAAAAGCACTGCACAATGTGATTGCCACCAGCTGTACTGACTTGAATGAAGCGCTTAATCATATTCCGCTTGAAGGTGACATCACTTTTGAAAACTACCTAGACTTTGTTCGCGGTTACATCACTGCATTTGCAGCAGTAGATAATGAAAAAGCCACACTTGCACCAGCAACACGTTTGCTAGCTATGCGTCGACCTGATTTTTTCACACCAGTAACCGCTGCTAGCCTTGATATTTTATGCCAAGCATTTGGTTTAGTAAGATTAAACAACCAAGATTTTGACCGTTACTGGCACGACATCGTTATGGCAATTCATAAGCAACCTTGGTTTATCGCCGCAACACCTGAAGCTGAAGAAGAGCAACTTCTTTGGCAATACAAAGCATTAGTACCGTGTTGGTTTGCTTATTATGGTGATGATGCGAAAGAAAACTCAAACTTTTACAAAGCTCTTCATAAACCAAAACGCGCAAGCTCGGATAAATCAACGGGTCGCAAGCGCGGCAAAGAATCAGCAGAAGCATTAGTTGACCGTGCGTTAGCGGCAGAAGATATGCCACAACATATTAAAAATATGCGTGATTCAATTGTTAAAGAAGTAGCTGCTGGTCGTGGCGTTGATGAAACCATCGCACTGATGCGTACCATTTTCGGTTAATCGCAAAACAAGGTGCGCAGTTTTTGTGCACCTTGTGATTTTAACGCACCGTGTTAGTGCATTTTTTTCACATCCTCATCTTGCCAAATTTATAATTTCCTACTAGTACTTTGATATTCTTAAACTTTTCAGTTTAGGCACAAACTTTGTTAATGGATAGTTAACTCAGCGCTACAATATTAGGAATTATTATGAAAAAACAATTACTCACAACTCTCACAGCTACGAGTATCGCCTTTTTCTCAGCAACAAGTTATGCAGAAGTAACAGCAAATGCAGCTGTATCTTCAAACTACTTATGGCGTGGTGTAACGCAAACTAGCGATAACGCACAAGTGTCTGGTGGTATTGATTACAGCCATGAATCTGGGTTTTATGCGGGTACATGGGCATCAAATGTTGATTTTGGTGGTGATAAGCCAGGTTACGAACTCGATTTTTACGCGGGTTTTGCCGGAGAAATGGGTGAATTTGGTTACGATGTGGGTTATGTATATTACGCATACCCAGATGCGGTTGACTCAATCGACTTTGGTGAGCTTTATGGTGCCCTAAGCTGGAATTGGCTAGAAGGTAAAGTAAGTTACCTTAGCAATGCACAGTCTGGCGCAAGCTCAGAAGAAGACTTACTCTACGTAGAGCTAAACGCAACCTTCGAAGTACTTAACGAAACCGAGCTAACATTCCATATTGGTAATTCAATGGGCGACACTGTAACAGAGTGGTTTGGCGAAGATGACAGCTACATTGACTACGGTGCCAGCATTGCAAAAGGCGGCTTCACTTTTGGTGTGGCACAAACAGATTTAGATGCAGATGACGACTTAAAAGTCTATGTTGGCTTTGCCATGGACTTTGAACTCTAAAATTACTCCAACTTGCTACAACTAAGGGTGCTTGACGGCACCTTTATTTCGTTTGTTAAATGTATGCTGACTACTAATAACCAGCACACAATGTCCAAGGCTAAGTTTATGGCACACTGTGACCTGTTGATGCTTGCCAAACGCGATACCATTGCTCTCGACTCAAACGTACTTTGCTCGCCGCAACTGCCGATTGAATACGAGCTAACTTTCCAGTACCTAAGATTACACTCGGTTGACATGGTAACGTTAACAACCACGCGTAAGCTGCTTGGTCTTCACTATCTAACCCAGTTTCTTCGGCAACACTTTGCAGTGCAGATCTAACTCGCTGCGCTTGTTCTGTTTCGGCAAATAAACCGCCACCAGCAAGAGGCGACCATAACATAGGTGATATTTGATGCTGTTGGCATAAGTTAAGCGTACCATCTTCAAGTGCCTCCATGTGTAACGGCGACATTTCAATTTGATTGGTTACTAACTTAAAGTCCAAACGCGACTGCAATAACTCAAACTGTGAAACAGTGAAATTAGATACACCGAAGTTAAGCACTTTGCCTTGTGCTTTTAGCTCACAAAAGGCGTCTGCAACTTCATCCGCATGCATTAAATAATCTGGACGGTGAATCAATAACACATCAAGGCGATCGGTTTTGAAATTACGCAGTGATTGTTCTGCCGAGGCAATAATGTTTGCTTTGCTTGAGTCATAGTGTGCGGTTTTGCCAGCAAAGCCATTTTCAGGCCACGCAGGTTTAATACCACACTTAGTAATGATCTTAAGTTGATCTCTTAAATGAGGTGTTAATGCCTCACCAAAGAGTTTCTCACACTGGTATTGACCATAGATATCCGCATGGTCAACCGTATCTATGCCAAGCGCTAACAGTTGCTCAATGAATTGCGCTAAAGAAGACCCGCGCTGTTGCCACTCATCTAAACGCCAAAAGCCAGCTACAAACGACGGTAATTTAAATTCTTGCATATGATTCCCCTGATTTAGATAAGCTTATTGTAAAGTGTGGCCAAACTTAGCGCATTGCTTCGCATACGTTTTCAGGAAAAAATAATGTTTTTGCATGAAATAAAAACCGCTTTCTAAGCGATTGTGCAATTTGCTAACGTTTCGCCATTAAGAGATACACTCAACTTGTCTTGAATATTAAGCTTACCTACGCCTTCAGGCGTGCCCGTTAAAACAATGTCGCCAGGCTGTAATGAGAAATACCTAACAATTTCAGACAGCAGCTGTTCAATTTTAAATATCATCAAATTAGTATCACCTGCTTGGCGAAGTTCATCATTAATCGAGAGCGAAAATTCACTGTGCGTTAAAGCATTTTCCGCTAGCGGTACAAAGCGCGACACTAGACAGCTTTTGTCGTAGGCTTTTGCGCGCTCCCACGGGTGCCCTTTCGCTTTCAGTTTAGCTTGCTCATCACGTAACGTAAGATCAAGCCCAACACCTAAACCAGCAATACAAGACTTATAATCTGCAATATTGCCCTTATTGAGCGGTTTACCAATTAACAACATTAGCTCCGCTTCATAATGGTGCTCACCTAAGCTATGGTCTAACGCCACTTCCCCTTCTGCATTTACAATACTACTCGCTGGTTTTAAAAAGAGTAACGGCTCTGTAGGTACGTCATTACCGAGTTCTGCTGCATGGGCAACATAATTGCGACCCACACAAACTGCTTTGCCTATAGGGAGTTCAATAACCTCACCGTTATTCCATAAATACATCATTTAAAATTACCTTTTTATAGTGCTTGCTGCTGCGCCTTAAGTTCAGCTAAATAACTTGCTTGCCGCTTTTTATGCCAAGTGAGCATACTAGCTGCTAGGCTCACTGCCTTTTCTTGTAACTCAATGGCTTTGTCAATTTCTTTACTTTCCGCATAAGCCTTGGCTAAGTGGTGATAAGCATATGCATCTTGCGGATAAAGCGCTAATGCTTGGTTAAACACCTTTTTAGCCAATTCAGGCGATGTTTCTAACAAGTGAAACCCTAAAGCATTAATTGACGATTTTGGTGAGACTTCAAAACCGAACTTTTCAGTTGATAGACGCTTATAATGCGCAACAATAGCATCCACACCTTGCTTAGCTATTTTTGATTCAGGTGCCAAGCCGTTATGAATCTCATCAAAGATCTGTTCTATGCCATACGCAGTAGATAATACCGGTAACGACATAAAGTAATGCTCTTTATAATTTTGATATTGCCATTGTAATGATGCGGGTGCGTTTGCACTAATTTCTTATTTTAATTGTGAATATCTATGCTGCTGATGATCTTCTTTTATTGTTTCGCCATGGGTAAACAGTAAATAACGTGGTTTATCATTTAGCTTGGCTAATTTCTTACCATAGCCCTTTAAAATATTGACTTGCTCTGGGGTGAGCTCTGGGCTAATCACAATATGTGCATTAAACAAGTTTGGTTTATTCACTAAGCTTGAAAGCACCACAGAACCATTCACCCTAAAGCCACTAAAAATACGAAAGCCGTTAGTACGGTATTGTTTATCAATTTCTGGCACTAATTGGGCTTCAAAAAAATCGAGTAAAGGCGTTGTTTTGCCTGTAGCGTCAAATAACCGTCCTACTGGGTTACCGTATTCAGGTGTCACAATAATGGTTTCTAACCAAGGCCATTCACCATTATGACTCATCCAATCATGCATACCCGTTAAATAACTTTTGGCATTAGGGTGAAAGTCAAACATCAGCACATAGCGTTTATTTGGTTTTTGCGAATAGCTTTTTGGCAACTGCACATTAAATTCCAGTGGCTGCTCAAACCGCTGGTCTGCAATTGTAAGAATAACTTGCTCTGCTTTAACTAACGTACTTAGCGATGCCAGACCAAGCATCAGATAACATATTAAAAAGCGCATAATCTCCCGTTATTTTCAAAGTAGAAGTTAATCCAAACTACGGGATAACGTTATTCAAGTAAACAAAAAAGCCTTATCAGCAAAACTGATAAGGCTTGGTAAGTACATATGAAATATAAGTATTAAAGCTTCTTAATATTATCCCCGCTATCGCGGTCTATGAGCTTCACAAATGGGTCAACACCGGCGAACTTAGGTAATTCTTTTACTTTCAGTTCGATAATGTTTTCACCTGATTTGATATCATGTTTTTGTAAGTAAAGAACCGTGTTATCCGCTGATAAATCCTCTGGGTCTGCACTGAATAAACCAATATCGACTTTATCACTAAACTCCACCTCAGTTTCTTTACCTTTGCTGTCAGCACGGTTTAGCTTGGCATCAATGGTGAGAGTTACTGTGTATAACCCATTTTCATCTGGCTGATCTGCAACCGCAACTTCCGTGGTTTTTAAATCGTATAAGCTGATGTGTTCAAACAAGTTACTTACAAATTGCTTTTCGCTGTCAGTTGCGTCTTGTGAAATGTATGCCATTAAATCAAGCGTTGTTGGGTAAGGCGTGCTCTGATACTTAAATTCCGCTAAGAAATCTGCCAAAGCTTTATTTAAGCGAGTTTCGCCTAGGCGATCTTTTAGCGACATCATTACCACAGAGCCTTTACGATAGTGAATGTACTGCTGGTTTTCACTGCGCATAAACGGCATTTCTTCAAGTGCTTCGGTAGTACGGCCACGTAAGTAACGGTCTAGCTCGTATTTTAAGAACTTACGGATTTTCTCTGCGCCATATTTCTTCTCCATTACCATTAACGCACTGTATTGCGATAATGCTTCAGAGATAATTGCGCTGCCTTGTACATTTGCCGCACCCACTTGATGCCCCCACCATTGGTGAGCCACTTCGTGTGCTGTAACATAGTAAACAGGGTCAATGTTTTCAGGGTCGCGTAAGTCAGTAATAAAACCAATTTCTTCTGAATACGGCACCGTATTGGCAAAGCTCTGTGCAAATGAGCGGTAACCTGGGAACTCAATAATGCGCATTTGTTTATGCTGATAAGGGCCAAACGCTTCAGTGAAGTAATCAATCGAGTCTTTCACCGATTCAATCATACGATCCACATTCATACCATGCGTTTTATGATAGTAGACCTCGATATCAATCCCGTTATAGTTTTCCTTTTTCGCTTCTAAGCGCGCAGACATAATTGAGTAGAAGTTCACCATTGGCGCATCCATTTGGTAATGGAAAATACGGCGGCCGTTCTCTACTCGCTCTTCGGTTAAATAACCCGGTGCAATTGCAAACTGATCTTCCGACGTTGAAATAGTCGCCTCGAAGTCAATAAAGCCTGTACCTTTACCAAAGAAGCTTTCATTGTAATAACGATCGTCTTCTAATTTATTGGCACGCTCTAATGGCTCTAAACCATGTTTGCGACGCTTATGACGGTCAACAATTTGGTAGCCTTCGTAGTAGCCAAATTGAGGTAATAAATCACCGTTGTTAATAAAGGTACCGTTATTCAGTAACGTAAAGTCCTCATTGCCCGCTCTAAAGCCTTTATGTTCACGCACTACACTTAATTTACCGCTGCGCGTTTCACCTGGCTCAAGTGGCTTATCAAAAGTAAACCATGCAAGGCTGTAGGTTTTATCTAATTCACCTAATGTGCCACCAGCTAACTCTACTGAGTACTGTTCGGTATATCGCGGTTTATGCACCATAAACTTCTCAATAGCCGTATCGCCCACATTGGTAAATTCAATATTGGCGGTCGCTTCGATTTTACGAGCTTCAGGGAAAATATCCGCGTTGATATTTACCTTAGTAATTACCGGAATATTGTCTTCTTTGTGCTGAACATAGGTTTTTTCGTAATTAGCTTGTTCAAGCTCAAAATCATCCTGCTCTTGATACACATGCAATACGCGGGTGTTCTGATAAATATAACTACCACTGGCAATAAAGATAATTAAACCTGCAGCAACCGTCGCTTTACCATAAGTACCTAAATAGTATGGCACCAGCTTGATACGCGCTTTTAATGGTTGCTCAGGGCCACGATGCCAAAGTGCATAGCTAAGTGCACCTAAAACTAAACTTGCACCTAACCAATACAACATAAACCAGTTATGTGCCGTTAAGAAGTGACCATATTGGTTAATGTCTGAATATGGCACACTTGGTGCTTCAGCAAATTGCCACATTGGGTGACTAAAGCCAAAATTAGAAAGTACCAATGTTCCAATGATGTACACCATAAACAAAAGCATACCAACATATTTGTTAGGGCTAATTACTTGAAGGAAGAATGCCATCACCACTGTCATCATCAATGGCACAAGGTTGATATAACCTAAGCGGAATGCATATTGAGATAACTCAAAGTTGGTGTAACCTTTAAGCGCTTGGTTAGCGACTGTTACCACTGTTCCAAAGCTATAAAGCAGTACAAAAACAAGTGCTATTGCAATGAACTTAGATAACCAAAAGGTAATGTTGTTTACAGGCATACTATCAATAATATCGCCCATACCTGAGTTACGTTCGCGCCAAACAACTTCTGCGCTGTAGTAAGCTAAAATCACCAGCATTAATAAACCCGTAGAGCCAGCAACTAATTGCACCATGGTTTGAGTAAGTGGCCAATTAGGTGTACCAAACATACCCTGCGGGTCGAAAAGTGGCGCCATTAACATAAAGCAGGTAATTAAGCCTAAAATCAAAAATGGCGCACTAAAAATCACTTGTTTAACTTCAAAAAGTGTACGTGTTTTAAGGTGAGCAAGGGTATTAATACCTAGGCTATTTTTAATATTAATACGGTTTGTAAGTGCTGATGTGAAACTGTCATTCACGGCTGATTTTTCAGCTTTTTTTGCTTTTACTTTAGTCAGAGTTAAACCACGTTTAAAGCCACCAAACAACGCCAAAATAGCAATCGCTGCTGCCAGCCAAATTGCACGGTTTTGCAGTAGTACACCGCTTAACTCAATTGCAGAATTATTCTTCTCATGCATGGTCCAGTAACGGGTTACTTCAGCAAAAGCACTGTAGCCAAACGGATCAATTAATGCGGCTAACTCGCGATATGCAGGTTCACTGGCAAATTGCACCGCCACGTTATAACCAATAAAGAGTGCCACAGCACTTAAATACACACCCATCATTGAGCGGAAGCGAATAGCAATCGCGTAAAATATACACGCGAGCACTAATAATGTTGGTACTGATAAGTAGAAGAATGCAGTGAAATAATGGCTTAATACCGTAGGCCCTAAGCGTTCAACATCAACCCATCCTGCAGCAGCCCCTAGAGTCGTACCAAGAAAGATGCCCAACGGCACAAACGCAAATACAGTTAATACCACAGCAAATGAGCCGAAAAAACGCCCTAGCTGATAACTAACAGGGTTTATTGGCTTGGAATATAAAATCTCCGCCATTTTAGAGCTTTCATTACGGGTTGCCGTGCTTGCAACAAAGTTCACCACCAAAAAGATGGCAAAAAAGCCCAATATTAGTAGTGTTTGTGCGATAGAGAATGGGCCGTTATAAACCACATTACCGCCACCGCCAATTTGCACATTTTCAGAAACCGTCGCAAAAAACGTCAACAAAAAGAAAATACTACTCGTAACAATAAACGAAGGTTGTCGAGTAAAGTAGCGCCACTCGAAGGCGAGCATTTTTAAAAACATATCTCCTCCTTACGCCGCACTTCGGTGTTGTAGTAGCGTTGAGAAATAAACATCTTCTAAGTTAGCCGGCGCTGCATCAAAACCTTCTGGCTGATTTTCGGCCATTACATGTACAATTGTTTTACCTGCAAATAAGCGCTTCGAAATAAGTGGCATAGACGATTCAATTTCTTGTGCTTCATCAAGCGATACCGATTTTTTCCAAATCTGGCCATTTAGCTGATCGGTAAGCGCAATTGGGTTACCTTCTAGTAAAATTTGACCCGATGCTAACACTGCCATATTCGGGCAAAGCTCAGATACATCTTCAACTATGTGTGTTGATAAAATGATGGCTTTTTCTTCACCTAGGCTTACTAATAAGTTATGAAAGCGGTTGCGCTCTTCAGGATCAAGGCCCGCTGTTGGCTCATCCACAATAATTAAATCAGGGTCGCCGAGTAGTGCTTGTGCAATACCAAAACGCTGGCGCATACCACCAGAAAAACCGCTTACTGCTTTTTTGCGATGCTGGAATAAATTAGTGTGTGCCAGTAAACCTTCAACAGCTTCCTTACGTTCAGCATTATTTTCGATGCCCTTTAAAATCGCCATATGATCAAGTAATTCATAGGCGCTAATACGTGGGTACACACCAAAATCTTGTGGTAGATAACCTAGGCGTTTACGTAAACTTTGCGGATCGTTGAAGACATCAATACCATCAAAGGTAATTTGACCGGCATCTGCTGTTTGAAGTGTTGCGATAGTGCGCATGAGTGATGATTTACCTGCGCCATTCGGCCCTAATAAACCAAACATACCTTTTGGCACTTCGAGATTTACATTATTCAGTGCTTTTACACCGTTGTCGTACGTTTTTGATAACCCTGTTATTGATAACATTTGCGTTCTCTTTTTTGTTTATTGCCAATATTTCATCGGTCAGTCTAAGGAAAGTAAATGCAACATAACCATCTAAAAATGATTAAAGGTTAAAATCGGTGATTAACGGTTTATTAACAAAAATACTGATGTTCAAACTAATCAGCTGCTTTGCTGATAATAATGGTAGTATTTTTTAAAAGGGAAATCGGATACAACTTACTGTTGCAGCTCTGTCCATAATTAACAAAAAAGCCGCCAATCAAAATGATCAGCGGCTTTGCACATAATAGTGGGCGTATTATGTATAAGGGGTAAACTTATGCTACTTGCTGCGTGCCATCAGCATGGCGAATTAAATAATCAAATGCGCCTAAACTTGCTGTTGCTCCACTGCCCATAGCAATAATAATTTGTTTAAATGGTGTGGTTGTCGCATCACCTGCAGCGTATACACCGGGCATTGATGTAGCGCCTTTATCATCAATAACAATCTCTCCAAATGGGGTTAATTCGATACTGCCTTTTAAGAATTCAGTGTTTGGAATTAAACCAATTTGTACAAAAATACCTGCAAGCGAAAGGCTATGCTCGTCGCCAGACACACGATCCGTATAATTTAGGCCAGTTACTCGCGTACCATCACCGATAACTTCGGTAGTTTGCGCATTTTTAATAATCTCAATATTACCTAGGCTGTTGGCCTTTTTGATCAGCACTTCATCAGCACGTAACGTGTCGGCAAACTCCAATACGGTGACATGTTCAACAATATTAGCTAAATCGATAGCTGCCTCTATGCCTGAGTTACCACCGCCAATCACTGCCACTTTTTTGCCTTTAAATAGCGGGCCATCACAGTGCGGACAATATGCAACACCTTTACCACGATATTCTTGCTCGCCTGGAACATTCATTTCACGCCAGCGTGCACCTGTTGCCAAAATCACACTTTTACTCGAAAGTGTCGCACCGCTTTCTAGTGCAACCTCTACGTTGCCAGACTTATTCAAGGTAACGGCTATTTGCTGAGTAATAATATCAACATCATAGTCTTTAACATGCTCTTCAAGCTGCGCCACCAGCTTAGGCCCTTCAGTTTTTTGCACCGAAATAAAGTTTTCAATACCAACAGTATCTGCCACTTGGCCACCAAAGCGCTCAGCCACAATACCCGTTTTTAAGCCCTTACGCGCCGCGTAAATTGCCGCGGAAGCACCTGCTGGCCCGCCACCGACAACAAGTACATCAAATTCATCTTTTTGTGACAGTAACTCTGCTGTTTTTTCTGCTGCGCCATCATCTAGCTTATTGATAATGTCACTGAGTGTAAGTGCACCTTGGCTAAATAGCTCACCATTTAAATACACGCTTGGTACTGCCAAAATGTTGCGCTCTGACACTTCATCTTGGAACAGTGCGCCATCGATCATCGTAACCGTAACATTCGAATTTAAAGCAGCTATTGTATTAAGTGCTTGCACTACTCCCGGACATGTTTGGCAACTCAGCGAAATATACACTTCGAAATTAAGCGTACTTTGCAGCCCTTTAATTTGCTCCACCTCAAGCTCACTAGCTTTGGTAGCAACACCACCCGAGTGTAACAACGCCAAAATTAAGCTAGTAAATTCATGGCCCATAGGCACACCTGCAAAGTTAATTTCGGTGCCTTTTTTAGCTGAACGAATAGAAAGCATTGGCTTGCGCTTTAATGTATTGTCTTGTTTCAATACAAAATGCTCACTTAATGCAACAAGATCATTTGCAAGTGCATTTAGTTCCTGTGATTTCGTACTGTCATCTAAGGCAATAACCAGCTCTACAGGGTCGACAATACTACTAAAATGGCTCTGTAATTGTGTTTTGATATTGTTATCTAAAATACTGTTCATGATGATCATTCCTTAAATGACATTAATCGTTAAAACTTAGTTACTGCCTGCACAGAGCAGGCAGTAAAAGTAAGACAAGTTAGATTTTGCCAACAAGGTCTAATGAAGGTGCTAATGTTTCAGCGCCTGGCTGCCATTTTGCAGGACACACTTCACCATCATGTGATGCTACATATTGCGCAGCTTGAATTTTACGAACCAGCTCAGCTGCATCACGGCCAATACCTAAATCGTGAGTTTCAATAACTTTAATCTCACCTTCAGGGTTAATTACAAATGTACCGCGAAGTGCAAGGCCTTCTTCTTCAATCATTACACCGAAATTACGTGTAATACGGCCAGTAGGGTCACCAATCATTGGGAACTGGATTTTCTTAATTGTATCTGACGTATCGTGCCACGCTTTGTGTGTAAAGTGTGTGTCAGTTGATACTGAGTAAACTTCTACACCCATCTCTTGTAGTTTGCTGTAATGATCCGCTAAGTCGCCAAGTTCTGTAGGGCAAACAAATGTAAAGTCAGCTGGGTAAAAGAATACAACCGCCCATTTACCTAAAACGTCTTTTTCAGAAACTTCAACAAACTCACCATTGTGGTATGCCATTGCGTTGAAAGGTTGGATAGTTGTATTGATTAACGATGTGCTCATAATATTTCTCTCTCTATAATGTAATTAGTCATCGAAAAAATTAATTAATGCTTTCCGATTGGCTTGATATATAGATTAAGAAAATTACTTAAAAAGATAAAACAGATTAATTTGATAACAGCAATCGATTTTAAAGAACGATAAAAAGTGATCCTTTTAATTTCTCAACTTAAGGTCAGCTTGCTCACGATTATCACACTTTATTTTTTGCTCTCCATAAAAGTAAATATTGTTTACCAAGGTATAAGAACCCGATAGCAGACCTGACACAGGGAGAATAATTGGTGATAGAACGATGCCAGAGACGCTATAAAAGCTATTAGTTTCTTTCGCAACATCAACAACTTTTAGTATTTTTTTATCGCTAGAAAGCTCACAGCGCACTTTGGCAATACGGGTTGCTTCTTTATCTGTTACCGGAAAGACAACACAGGCAGAGAGTAAAAATATTAAAGGAATTAGAGTCAAAATACGCACAGCCAAGCTCCTTGGTTAATCGCATAATTTACTATAACTCAAGGTTTATCGATTAACTGTAAAATACTGTTTAGTCTTTAATTTTTATTGGCCGTAAAGCTAAACACTGCTAATTAGAATTTTCTGACTCAGAATTACCATCAATATTATTCAAATAAGCTTCCGCCATATTAGCCTGATGATTAAGTTGGTTTTTACCTACATAAAACTGGCGAGCAGTATCATTATGTTTAATTAAAAACGCTTCACCCAATGAAATACTATCATCCATCAGATTTGAAACCGCTTTATAAGCAGCAATTGCCTTCGCTGTTTCTATAATGGTTTGATCGATAGAGGGTGATGCTCCAATTTCAGGCTGAGTGCTTTCTTTCTCATAAAGAGCTTGCGCACTGGTAGATATGGTGACATTCGCACTTTGTGCAGTTAATGACGTTTCAACCTGCTGAAAAGCAACATTATTCTTATGATTATTAGCTTGATAAGAAACATCGTTTTGACGGGAATACATTGATACTTGCATGATTCACTCACTTTCTTAATTTCGTTAATACAAGCTTAATGTGTTCAGTATTAACCCATACTTAACTTGCGTGTTTTTTATTCATTAGGTGAATCAAGCTTGATTACCCAAAGCACTCGGGATATAACAAAAAATAAAAAGGGGCAAACTATGCAAGATCATCAATCTGTACCACTAACAGATTTTATCGAATACTCTCAGGATGAGATGTTACAAAAGGCACAAACGTTTTTAAACACAAGTAAACGCCGTCATTCTATTCGTTCTTTTTCAGATAAACCCGTGCCAAAAGAAATAATCGAAACCTGTATTAAGGCTGCGGCAACAGCACCAAGTGGTGCAAATCACCAACCATGGCATTTTGTTGCAATTAATAGTTTGGATGTGAAAAAGAAAATCCGAGAAGCAGCCGAAGATTTAGAGCGCTCTTTCTACCAAGGTCGTGCAGGTGAAGAGTGGCTCGATGCACTAAAACCACTTGGCACTGACGACCAAAAGCCCTACTTAGAACACGCGCCTTGGTTAATTGCTATTTTTAGTCAAAAGAAAGGCGGTATCCATGCTGAAGACAAGAACACCAATTACTATGTGCATGAAAGTGTAGGTATTGCCACTGGCTTTTTAATTCAAGCTCTTCATCATAGCGGCCTAGTTACACTCACCCACACGCCAAAACCAATGAGTTTTTTAACCGACATTTGTGGTCGCGATAAAGATAATGAGCGCCCTTATATGCTAATTATCGCAGGTTACCCCGCCGAAAACGCAACGGTGCCTGAACACGCCTTAGTTAAAAAAGACATTACTGAAGTTTCGAGCTTTTTATAATGAAAATACAACCAGGTAAATATCAACATTTCAAAGGTAACTTTTACCAAGTAATTGATACCGTTACCCATAGTGAAACACAAGAGACATTAGTGCTCTATAAACCGCTTTATGGTGAACAAGCCCTTTGGGTAAGGCCAATAGAGATGTTTTTAGAAGAAATAGAGCGCGACGGAAAAGTGTTTAAACGCTTTACCTTAGTGGAATAAAGAGAAAATAAAAAACGCTGCAATTGCAGCGTTTTTTGTTAGTTGGTAAATAAATCGAAAATATTACCTAACGTACTTGTTTTACCGCGATAAAACTCAGTGTAAGTACAGTTCTTACATACTACCGCTGTAAACTTTCTGTTTTGCATATCAAAGATTTTTGACCAGCCACTGCCTGTAGTAGCAATTTCATCTGTGTCATAGCGTTCGCACTGACACTTAGGGCAAGACCAATTCGCCATACACCCTCCTATTTTTTATTTCTTTTTAGCGTCCATTGACCATAGAATACTTTGGTCAGCACCCATTACTGTCGTTGGCATTTGGCCATTCCACTGCTGTGCACGCACATAATCAACAAGTGTCGCATTTGCTTTGATGGCTTCTGCTTTCTTTTGAATAGCTTCTGCTTCTGCTAAACCTTTAAGTTTAATTGCTTCTGCTTGTGCTTCAGCTTCAACTCTAATTGAGTAAGCTTGACCATCCGCTTTTGCTTTTGCAGCATCACGTTGTGCCATTGCAGTATTTACTTCACGCTGCGCTTCTAGCTTTTGACGCTCTAAACGGTGCATTTCTGCTGCCGCTAAGTTTTTCTCAGTTTGTTTTGTTTCAATTGATTGAATGTACTTTTGCGGTAACACTAAATTCTCTAATTGAGCCGAATCTAGTTTTACTGGGTACTCTTTCATTTCTTCAATTAATAACTCTTCAATTTGTGCAATTACTTGCGAACGGTTTTGAATCAACTCTTCAGCCTTATAACGGGCAAGTGCATCTTTCGCCGCAGAGCGTAATTTAGGATCAAGAATACGGCTTTCAAACTGTGTTAAGCCACCATAGCTTTTGAACAAATCAAATGCTTGCTCGCGCATCACAGTCCAGTTAATAGATACTTCAGCAGTAACTGGCATTTGCTCATGAGTTGATGCATTTAGCTTTTCAACATTCTTGCGTGTACGAATTTCAAGTACTTCAACATCATCTACAAATGGTATTTTAGTGTGAAGACCTGGGTTTACTTGTTCTTTCGCTTCACCAAAACGTTTAATAATACCAACGTGACCTTCATCTACTGTGTACATCGCAGAATAAATCAAAGATACACCCACTAAACCAACAATCGCTCCAACAATTGGGCCCTTTTTCTTTGGTACCGCCATAGTTAGATCTGGTAAATCATTCTTTTCATTCAACATACTTGTTACTCCCATGTATTAAGTGACACAAACAGTAACAAATTATTGGCTATTTTGGAGAATTAAATGACAAAAGGCCTAACCCCAACACAAAAGGAGTTAGGCACATTTAAAAGGCTAAAACCGCGATTTCGATGATATTAGTTACTTTTAGAAGTGTTTTTTAAACTTAAATAAAATAGTTTTGTCACTCTCTCTTCTGGTAACCAATTTGAGTAAGTAAGCGCTAAACTAGTAAGCGGTTTAAGTGCCAACACCTGATCTAAACTTTTATTATCTGCCATGGCATTTGTCATAAGTTCTCTCGCTTGCTTTAAAAGGACTAAGTAAGCCTCTAAACCAGCTTTATTGGTGACCGGTCCATGCCCCGGAATAATTTTAGTATTATCATCCACTTTTGAAAGCACATCAGTTACCGCATTGATAACACCGTCTAACGAGCCCCCACTATCGACATCAACAAACGGTAGGCTTTTTAAGTTAAAGAAAATATCACCCAAATGCACTGCGTTTGCCTGTTCATAGAAAATAACAGCATCACCATCAGTATGAGCATTGTGATAATGCCATAACTGTGCATGCTCGTTGTTGAAGTGCAGTGTCATATCTTTACTAAAGCTAATCACTGGAAGGTATTTAGAACCTTCACCATGCTTTTCTTTCAATCGGTTATAAACATTGTGATGTGCAATAACATGGCTACCAGCATTAGCAAAATTTTCATTCCCACCAGTGTGATCACCATGATGATGAGTATTAATCACAAATTCAGGAGATCCTGCTTTAAGCTTACTGATCTGCGCTTTGATATCGTCACTCAATTTAGCAAACTGATCATCGACGATATAAATACCATCTTCGCCAGTACTAATGGCGATATTACCGCCCTGCCCATACAGAACATGCAAATTATCAGATAGTTTCTCTAACTTAAAATCAACATCAGCATATGCCGTTCCGGTAGATAAAACTCCAATATAAAGCAGTATTGATGTGGTTAACTTTTTCATAGCGACCCTTGTTTGTTTTTGTTCTTTTACGAGTTCTAGCAACTTATGGTTTAAAAAAACAGCAAAATATTACTTGACGAAATTGATTACACCTGTAATTCTTTATCAAGTTTTAAATTACAGGTGTAATCAATATGGATATCAGTAATTCTGAATTTGAAGTACTTCAAGCATTATGGCGTGTTCACCCTGCCGATGCACAAACAGTAGTTGATGAACTTAACAAAGAGAAAAGCTGGCATGAAAAAACAGTTAAGACTCTTCTTGGTCGTATGGTGAAAAAAGGGGCGATCGAGTTTGAAAAAAATGGCCGAAGCTATATTTATTCACCCGTACTTGAAGTAGAAGCCTACCAAGTACAAGAAAGCCAAAGCTTAATTGAACGCTTATTTAACGGCCGCATTGCCCCGCTTGTAACTGGATTCGCTAAAAATAAAAATCTCAGCAAACAAGACATTGATGAGTTGAAAAACCTTATCGACAAGTGGGAACAAAAAAATGACTAACTGGTTATTAGAGCAATTATGGCCCACCAGTTTAGCCATCATTTGCACATTACTTTGTAGCAAGCTGCTGCGAAATCATCTAAGCGCTCGGTTTCAATACACACTTTGGTTGCTTGTACCTTTGGTATTGCTATTGAACAATCTGCCAGTTTCAAGTGCCATGTCGTTTGAAACCGAATTGCACCGATACGTTGTGTCAGTTACATCCCAGTCTAAATCTCTGGATGTGTACGGTTTACTTAGCATGATTTGGTTAACAGGCTTTTGCTTAATGAGTTTTTTAGTGTTTTATGAACACCTCTCAATTAGTAAAAAGTTCAATTTTGGTAAGCAGTTTAGCCATAAGGTGAATAATCGATTACCTGTTTATTTCAGTGATGCAGTGAATAGCCCTGTGCTGTTTGGCCTGATACATCAACGATTATTTATTCCACTTGATTTTCATAAGCGTTACGACAGCGAGCAAGCAAAACTTATTTTTCAACATGAATGGGTACATTTTGCGCGCAAAGACAATTGGAGTAACGCCCTCGCAATTACCTTATTACTTATTTTTTGGTTCAACCCTCTGTGTTGGATTGGTTACAGCCAATACAGAAAACAACAAGAAGTCGCATGTGACGCAGCCGTACTCGCCCATGCAAATAGAACACAGCGTATTGCCTATTGTCGCGCATTACTAGCTTGTGTTTCAGATACTAAAAACACGCTTTCTAGCTACAGTTATTACACGGAGAAAAGCACTATGAAACAACGTTTAAATACAATTCAAAAAATGCCTAAAGGGAATATTTTAGTAAATCTTTTGCTATGCCTTGTTCTTTTTGCAGGTCTATCAAGCATTGCGTTTGCTAAATATGGTGAAGGCCATCAAAAACACAATAAAGCTGATGCGCAACCTATTGTGCGTATTGAACCTATTTACCCTAAAGAAGCAGCTGACCAAGGTATTGAAGGCTCTGTTGTATTAGGCTTTACCTTAACAGCAGATGGTCAAACAGATAATGTAAAAGTTATTTCGGCTGAACCAAAAGGGGTATTTGACCGCGAAGCAAAACGCGCATTAAAACAGTGGAAATACACACCAACTAAAAATACAAATAAACAACACTTAGTACAATTAGACTTTGCTTTATCAGAAGAATACAAATCAAAGGATTTAGTTGAGCGTATTAAAGTAAATTCGCACTAATTAGCTTTTTGTAACTATTAACTAAATTAAAGGGCATCATAGCGATGCCCTTTTGTTTTTATTTCGGGTGAAACTCAATACGGTGTAATATTTCCCCGGGCAACAGCGGCGTTTTTGCCTGTTTAATATAATCAGCATATCCAGCACGGTAATAAGGTGATAATGGGTGCCCACTTTGCCCACCTGGCAAAGTTAAAATAGCTGAGTCTTCTGCTCCAGGTTGAACAAATAAACGTTGCGATGCACCAAAGCCTTTTCCTTGTACTGCGGGCATAAAACTGTCACCAAATGCTGGCGCTTTCGGCATATCGAGTAATTTACTTAGTAGTGGTATTTGCTTACTAAATGGGTGTTGAATATTAAGTTCATTCACTTTGCCCCAATTTAACTCGAGTAACGAGCCGTTTTCACTACCGGTGTGTTTTACCAAGAGGTCTTGTTTCATTTCTTTATAAGTAGTTGTCAGTAAATCAGGCCATGATGCAGCTGTCGGTGGTAACCAGTCATCTGTAAAGCTATTAATTAGTTGCCACGCAGCAGGCTCGAGGTCTCGTTTAATTGGCGATAATGAAAGCCCTTCAGTTTGCAATTGAGCCTCTACAGGCGAGAAGAGTTTATCTATAACTGCTGAGCGGTATTTTCTTACCAAGGTATAGCCAACAGAATCTGCACATGCACATTCCCCCCAATTTTCGACAAGTTTTACATCTTGTTGGTATGTGTCTGGTGATAACTTCAGAGTTTTAAGTAGTAACTCCTGCCATGGTTTCAAAAACAGCGCTTTATTATCGAGCTGAATATCATAGAAGTCTTGCTCATTAAATTGCTCTTTTTCAAAAAGGCGTTGTTTAATTTGCTCTGCACGAGCGCCTAACGCATAACCGCCATTACCATAGCGTTTATCTTGCTCAACACTCACGACTCGACTATTCGCTGTCCATAAACGGCCATGCTCAGGGTTAAGCACAAACGGGACATCTTGTGCATCTTGGTTCCAAGCTACATCAAAGCGGTCTGGGGTTATTGCAATCACACTGGGGAGTGTGCGTGCAGGTATTGCACCTGTCGCCTGCCAAGCTGCATTACCTTGAACATCCGTCACTAACATGTTTTGTACAGGTATACCTATGGTTTTCGCGATAGTAAGGGCATCTTCAACATTAGTGGCTTGCTCTAAATTAAGTAACTCCATATCAACAGCGTAATCTTGGTGAGCGACCCATTTAAGCGCATACTTTTTACCACCAATATGTTTAACAGGACCAAACTCGCTGACTTCTAATGCATAATCATAAACTTGTTCTGGTGTTACGATCTTTTCAATAACCGTATTTGTTTTATAGCTACTATCTAACTCAACCCAGTCAACCGTATCAATATAGGCATTGGTGAACCCCCAAGCTACTTTACCATTAGTTCCAACAACAACTGCTGGAGCACCTGGGAGACTCACACCGGTAATTTGATGCTCTTCATCGTTATCACTGTAGTTTAGTTGTGTACGGTACCAAATAATCGGCACAGCTAATCCCAAATGCATATCATCAGCAAGTAATGCTTTTCCTGATGCTGTTAAATTCCCCGTAACAGCCCAATTATTACTGCCAATATCAAGAGGTTCATCAATTTTGTGCGAGGTAAAACTCAACAGTTCACTTTTTATATTCGGGATGTCAGTTTCAATTAAATCAAATTCCGACCCATCGAGCGCGGCTTGAAATTCACTTGGCTGAGTTAAAAATCGAACCATCTCAGCGCCAAATTTCTCATTAATATAGGTAAGAGATAAGTCTCGATTAAAACTATTTTCTTGAAGGTCGAGATACATACTAAAGATCACTAATAAGCTATCTTCAGGTAACCAAAGATTTCGCTTAGCGCCAGTGAGTAAATATTCAAAACTCGAATAAGGCATATGACTTACAGCCAAATTCACACCTTCAGCATAGCTGTTTAGAATATCTTGATGTGCGTTTGGTAATTGTTTTAGGATTTGTTGGCTACGTTTTCTGAATTGATGAAAACGCATTTTTTTATCTAGGTTTAACGCACCTTTACCAAAAAGTTCTGACAACTCTCCGGCAGAGTTTCGTCGTAATAAATCCATTTGGAAGAAGCGATCTTGCCCATGAGCATAACCCAAAGCAAAGGCTGCATCTTCGCGAGATTTAGCTTTAATAACAGCATGCCCTAGAGAGTCTCGTTCTAATGCAACTTCGTTGTCAATAAAAGTGATCGAAGTTTTCCCAGACAGCTCAGGCAAACTAAGTGTAAGCACACCATAAACTGCAGCGGTTGCAATTAAAGCTAATATTAGAAGGAATATTGATAGCTTTTTTATAATTTTTATCATTTAGCTGATCATCCAAATTATTTTTATTTGTGTCTATCATAGTAATACTGAGTATAAGTTGCACCTACCCAATCACTTTTATTCTATTTCAAAATTATTTTGTACAAAAAAGAGTCAAAACAGTTGTATTAAACAAGAAAATATTACTATACTGAATCCGTATACTGATTTTCATCTTTCCATTGTCTGATCTGCAAAAAGCTGGTTTTCTCCTCCAGCTTTTTTCTTGCGTAAAATATCATTAGCATTCAAAGAATAAACCCTCTTAATGACTAATTTATTAAACTTACGATTTCATTTTTAACAACTTCATAAGCGAAATAGTTTAAATTTGAGGATTTAGGATTCAGGATTTAGGATTTAGGATTCAGGATTCAGGATTCAGGATTCAGGATTCAGGATTCAGGATTCAGGATTCAGGATTCAGGATTCAGGATTCAGGATTCAGGATTCAGGATTCAGGATTCAGGATTCAGCAGTATTCTGAAGTATGGCTGCTTATTTCTACAATTGTTAGGCGTTAAAACGCAAAAAACCCGCTCATTGAGCGGGCTTTCTACTTAATTAGGAGCTTGGCGATGTTCTACTTTCACATGGGCGAACCCACACTATCATCGACGCTGTTTCGTTTCACTTCTGAGTTCGGCATGGAGTCAGG
>NZ_JBMMUG010000010.1:0-71756 GCF_049257255.1 Pseudoalteromonas aquimarina | reverse complement strand
TCAATTGGTCACTCAGTTTAATTAAGTCTAAATTTTGTTACGCTAAAAGCGTATGTTAGAACTTAATCTGTACGAGTGCCCACACAGATGATTGCTTAAATTTTTAAAGAACAGTGCAAACAAGCTTTTGTTTGCCGCGACGCTTTGTCGCTGTTAGGGCTGCGTATGTTACGCTTTCCTATTTTTTTGTCAATACTTAATTTTGATTATTTTTAAAAACTTTCAAAACTCAGTTTTACTTGAATCAACCAACTCGTGATTCGCTGCTATGCTACGTCGTTCCCCGTGTTGGTGGAGGCGCATTATAGAGAGATCCGAATTTGGATCAACCCCTATTTCAAACTTTTTTTAGTTTTTTGGATCGTTCGGGCGAAATATATACAAAACAGTCTATTTTTGTACGTTTTATATCGTTGAAGGGGCTTTTTTAAACTTAACTTAAATAAATTTCACCCTTTATTGCGCTGTTATTATTGCCTTGTCATTAAAGTAAGATAAGATAAGCATGAACATTTGTTAATTTTATGTTTAATTTGTGTAATTCGGAATCTTTAAAATGAGTTCATCGCAACAAAAATCATTAATAATAATTTTTATCGTATCTCTTATTGGCTACGCAGTAGCTCAGTTTGCATTATCATCAGTACTTACAAGTTCATCTTTAGCTATTGCCATTGGTATTTTCATTGGTGGTGTTATTGCAACTTTCTCTGCTAATGGGGCAACAGAAGAAAAAGAAGCAAGCAAATCTCTGTATGTGGGTAATTTACCTTATAAAGCAAACGAAGCGGTTGTTAGAGATTTATTTGAGCAGCACGGGAAGATCTTCTCAGTTCGCTTATTAAAGGATAAGCATACAGGTAAACGACGTGGCTTTGGCTTTGTCGAGGTAGCTGAGAAAGACGCTGATAAAATCATTTCTGCACTAAACGATAAAGAGTTTCAGCAACGCACTTTAAAAGTACGTGAAGCGAAGCAAAAATCTGACGAGAATGGTGCTATGGAAGATAGTGCTAATTAGTAATTACCGTTATTGGTAATTTTGTCTGTTTAAAAGCAGCCGTGGCAAAATAGCTAACAGGCTGCTTTTTATTATCTAAAGTCATTACACTCTCCCCCAGTAAACTAAGCACACGATTTGCAATTGCTTCACCTGAATCCAATAACGTTGTTTGAGGGTTGATATGCAGTTTGATCTCTTCAGCAATAATTGGAAAGTGTGTACAGCCCAACACTAATTGATCGATTTCTTTATCTATATATAAAGTACTTAACTCTTGCTCAAGTTGTTTTGAATCTAGATCATTTGTCCAAAACTTTTGCTCGGCTAATTTCACAAGCTGACTTGAACCATATAAAGACACACTGCAAGAAGCTGCAAAATCTTTAACAAGACTTGCCGTATATTCGTTTGCAACTGTCGCTGGTGTCGCTAATACACCAATTTTTTTAGAAAGCGTTTTCTCTGCAGCAGGTTTGATGGCTGGCACTACACCCACAATTGGAAAGTTGAAATGCTGCCTTAAAATGTCGAGTGTTTGAGTACTTGCTGTATTACAGGCAATGACCAACAAATCAACTGGCTCGATTAGAGTGATAAAATGACTGAGTAAGCTTGTAATTCTTTGTGTTAAAAATTCAAAGGACAGCTCACCATAAGGAAGGTACTTATTATCCATAAGATAACTAAGCTTGGCATGTGGTATTTTGTTTTGAATGTGTTCAAGTACCGATGTACCACCAATACCAGAATCAAAAACTACAATATGCTTTGCCAAACTACCCGACCTAATATGTTATTAACTCGGGTAGTTTGCCATATATTTTCTAATTCTCAAGGTAAGCTATGCTTACTTTGCTTTTTCTTGCTTATTATTAAGCTGTTCAAAAAAGCTAGTGCTGTAATCTAATAAGCTTTCTTTACTCGCTTGTCGTTGATTAAGCCATGTTAGTAACTGTACCAACTGACTTTCAATATTAAGCGGCTTGGCTTTTTCATAGCTTTCTTCCAACCCTTCATTAATAGGTTCGAACTGTTTTGCTATTTCTCTACCTGGTTGTACTGTTTGATATTCTCTAACACTTGCTCTTACTTCTGTTTGCTGTAAGTTCATAGACATTGAAACTAACTGAGAAGAATCCAGATTTAATTTTTTAGCTTGTTCAAACGCTTCATCAAGTGAACCATTGAAAAATTCATTGCTTACTTTTTGCAAATCTGACATTAGATCATTGATCGCAGCAATTTCATTTTCATTTAAATCACCTTCTACTGAAAATGAATATGCTTGTGAACTAGACTGTGATGAAGCATAACTTAACGATTCACCGTCTTCAGTTTTACTATATGATAGCTGTTCAGATGAATTGAACGCACTATTATAAGTAAGCTTAATCACATCGCCTTCTGCGGTTTTAATTTCATAACTGGCGCCATTATCCAATTGGTAATAATTTTGACCATTAAATTCGGTAAGTGCTGATGCTTGTTTTTCAGGATTGAAGATTGATTGTTCAAATTCGTCCAATCCATCAAAGATTAACTCTCGGCTTTTTTCAATGCCTTGTTCAATTTCATCGTTGTAGAGATCACTGTCTTTAAGCTCTTCAACCGCTTCACCAATACCTTGCTCTACCCCTTTTCGAGCTTGCTCGAACATACTCGTTAGCTTGTCATTATCGGCACCATCAGCCTTAGCACCTAAAATAGCGCCTTTAACAAACGATAAAACGTTTTTTGCGATCTCTTCAAAATTAAATAGATCTTCAGGTTTGGTAGGCTCTACTTTACTTTCAAATGGCATTGCTCCCATCATCTTTTGATAAGAGACCTGACTTGCAATCGTTAGTCGCTGCGACATTGTAAATACGTCTTTAGCTGACGCATTTTGTGCTATTTCATTTGGTTTCTGTTGAGAGAAACCATACTTGTTTTCGGGTTGATACCCCAATCCACCCACTTTCATAATCATTGCCTCCATTTCAGAATGTCTATTTATCGGCCAAATAGTGAGCAACTTAAGTATTAATTCTTAGATTTAACGGTCAGAATTTACCTTTTGTTGAAGTAAGTATGTCACATTTTTTCTATGCTAAAACTGGACAAAGAAAAACCACACCCTAAAATAGCGCGACTCGCAAACATGAGGTTAAAAAGCATATGCCTGTAATTCAAATAGATACTTCAAAATACGATGAGCAACTTTCGGAAAAAGCACAGCGTATTAGCCAACAATTCGCACAATTTAATGCACCAGAGTTAGAAGTATTTGCATCTGCACCTAAACATTACAGACAACGTGCTGAGTTTCGCGTATGGCATGAAGGTGAAGATTTATTTCACATTATGTTTGATCCCGAAACAAAAGAAAAAATAAGGGTGGATCAGTTTGATCCAGCAGCTCCGCTTATTTGCGAGTTAATGCCACGCTTGTTGGAATGCTTAAAGCCAAATGAAATTTTGCGCAGAAAGTTATTTCAAATCGATTATCTATCTACGCTAAGCGGTCAAATCTTAGTAAGTCTGATTTATCATAAGCAACTTGATGATGAATGGCTGAACGAAGTAACTAAGCTTAAAGCTGAGTTAAGTAAAGAATTTAACATCGATTTCATTGGCCGAGCTCGCAAGCAAAAAATTGTCCTTGGTGAAGAGTATGTGATTGAAAAGCTTAATGTGGATAATCGCGAGCTTGTTTATCAGCAAGTTGAAAATAGCTTCACCCAACCAAACGCTAAATTAAATGAGCAAATGCTTGAATGGGCAATTGACGTATCAAAACCCCTTGAAAATGATTTGCTTGAACTTTATTGCGGCAATGGCAACTTCTCGATTGCATTAGCCCCAAGCTTCAATCGCGTGCTGGCAACTGAAATTTCTAAATCGTCTGTAAAGTCAGCGCAATTTAATATCGCTGAAAATAAAGTCGATAACCTCGATATTATTCGCATGTCGAGTGAAGAATTCACCATGGCTATGAATGGTGAAAAAGAATTTTCTCGCTTAAATGGTATTGATTTAAAAAGTTACAACTGCCAAAGCATTTTAGTAGACCCCCCACGAGCTGGTTTAGATAAAGACACCACAGACTTAGTGCAGGGCTATGACAATATTATTTATATTTCATGTAACCCAGATACGCTAGAGCGAGATCTCCAGCAATTGACAGAAACGCATAACATTGAGCGATTTGCGATTTTTGACCAATTTCCATATACCCACCATATTGAATCGGGTGTGTTTTTAACGCGTAAATAAAAAAAGCAGCTATTTAGCTGCTTTTTTTTCTTTTGTGTAACTTGAAGCCCCTTTGGCAATATAACGCAACTGCCAAATAATTCGTTCGGTAAGCTGATCTCGTTGTGGCTTAGTTAAATCAAGCGCCTCAGCTCCCGCATTAAATACCAGAGTCACCATGGCTTCTGCCTGAATGTATGCATGATTCGCATCGCATCCTGTTTCATTTTCTAAATAATGAGCAAGCTCTAAAATAAAATGCTTAATCTCACGGGCAACCGCTGCTCTAAATGCTTTAGACGTTCCAGAGCGCTCACGCAGTAGTAATCTAAATTGGTTACTCGACTGATCAATAAACTCCATAAAGGTTAGTACAGAGATATTAATTATACTGCCGCCACTTTCGATACGTCGACGCGCTTGACGCATTAACTGGCGCAACATTAAGCCAGCTTCATCAACTAAGGTTAAACCCAGCTCATTCATGTCTTTAAAGTGACGATAAAAGGATGTTGGCGCAATACCGGCCTCACGAGCAACTTCGCGCAAGCTTAAATTAGAAAAGCTATGCTCAGCACTTAATTGATTAAATGCTGCATCGATTAACGCTTGTCTCGTCTTTTCTTTTTGTTGTGCACGAATACCCGACATACATCCCCCATAAAATTTGCATGCAGTTTAACACAGAAAAATTATTTATGAATTTTGTCGATTTCACTTGATAAAAAAGCGATATAAAACTATTTTAGCGTACAAGTGTACGCTGAGATTTTATGTATGAAAAAACCACCCATTATTTGGCTTAATACCCTCTTTTTTACCATCACCTTTCTAGCAGCAATAACCCTTGTTCCGTGGTATGGATTTACCTACGGCTTCAGCACTTCAAATTGGATTGCGTTTGTTGCATGTATGTTTTATTGCGGACTGTCGATCACCGCTGGCTATCATCGCTTGTGGGCTCACAAAACCTACGAAACACATCCTGTAGTTGAATTTATTTTTGCTATTGGTGGTGCTTTTTCTGTTCAAAATAGTGCTTTACATTGGAGCTCTGATCACCGCTTGCATCATGGTAAGGTTGATGATCCAGATAAAGACCCTTACGCAGCAACTCGAGGCTTTTGGTACAGCCATATTGGCTGGATGCTGCGCGAATACCAAGCATATCGCTATACCGATTATTCAAACTGTCGCGATTTACAAAAAAACCGTATTGTGATGTGGCAGCACAAGCACTACCTCGCGCTTACTCTTATCACTAACTTCGGTATTCCATTATTACTTGGTTTGCTATTTGGCAATGTATGGGGAATGTTGTTACTAGCAGGATTACTGCGCTTGGTACTAAGCCAACACTTTACCTTTTTCATAAATTCACTGGCACATATTTGGGGTTCTCGCCCATATACAGAGTCTAATACTGCCAGAGATAATGGCTTTTTAGCACTTTTGACTTATGGCGAGGGTTACCATAATTTCCATCATATTTTTGCTTCTGATTATCGCAATGGTATCCGATGGTGGCATTACGATCCGACAAAATGGCTGATAAAATCGCTTTCATTAGTTGGGTTGGCTTCTAAGTTACGTAAAACACCGCAAGAGATAATCGAGCGAGCTAAAGCGGCAACGTTAATGGAGCGAACTAAGCAAACATTACTTAAAAAAGAAGCTAGTCATAAGCAACTAGATAAATTGCAAAATGAGTATGAGTTGTTATTAAGTAAATTGCAGCACTATTATAAGGTAAGAAAGCGTCTATTAGAGATGCGTAAAAATAAAGTGATCAAGCAATGCGAGCAATCACAGCTGAAAAAGCAGTATAATGAAATAAAAGCGTCTTTAATTAACCAACAACAGCATTGGTTAGCGTTAAATAAAGCCTTAATAAAAGGGCTCGCAACAAACTAGTTAAAGGAACACTCTCTGTGACAAAGAAACAAGCGATAAAAAAACAGTATGATTATGACGCCATAATCATAGGTACTGGCCCAGGTGGTGAAGGTACAGCAATGAATCTTGCCAAAAGCGGTAAGCGTGTTGCTGTTGTTGAAAAACAACCTAAAGTAGGTGGCGGTTGTGCGCACTGGGGCACAATTCCTTCAAAAGCACTGCGTCATTCTGTTAGTCGCTTAATCGAGTTTAACTCAAACCCGCTGTTTAACTCTCAAGCTCACAGAGAGCGCATGACCTACCCTGATATTTTAGATCATGCGAGTAATGTGATTTCAAAACAGGTCAATCTACGCACCAGCTTTTATGACCGAAATCGCATTACGCTTATTCATGGCGAAGCCAGCTTTGTTGATAACCACACCATTTCAATTCAAAAAGACGACGGCAGTCAGGAAACTTTAACAGCACAAACCATAGTAATTGCTACAGGTTCGCGCCCATATCGACCTGCTGAAATCGACTTCAATCACAAGCGTGTTTATGACAGTGATACAATTTTAGGGCTAAAGCACGACCCACGTCATATCATTATTTATGGTGCAGGTGTCATTGGCTGTGAATACGCTTCTATTTTCCGTGGCCTAGGCGCCAAAGTTGATTTAATTAATACACGTGATCGCCTTCTCGCTTTTCTTGATGCCGAAACATCAGACTCACTTAGCTACCATTTTTGGAACAGTGGTATTTTAATTCGTCATAATGAAGAGTTTAAGAAAGTAGAAACACGTGATGATTGCGTTATCGTTCACATGCAATCGGGTAAAAAAATGCAAGCCGATTGTTTACTCTTTGCAAATGGTCGTACAGGTAACACAGACAAACTAAATTTATCGGCGATTGGGTTAACCTCTGATAGTCGTGGCAATTTAAAAGTGAATGAAAATTACCAAACAGAAGTCGATAACGTTTATGCTGTTGGCGACGTAATTGGTTACCCAAGCCTTGCCAGTGCCGCATTTGATCAAGGCCGTATTGCTGCAGATGCAATTACCACCGGCGAATGTAATAAAAAGCTGATCCGCGATATTCCAAGTGGTATTTATACCATTCCAGAAATTAGCTCGGTTGGTCGTTCTGAACAAGAACTAACCGCTGCTAAAGTGCCATATGAAGTTGGCCGAGCTCAATTTAAACACCTAGCGCGTGCACAGATTGCAGGCACCGAAGTAGGTAGTTTAAAAATACTATTCCACATTGAAACCAAAGAAATTTTAGGTATTCATGTGTTTGGTGAGCGTGCTGCAGAAATCATCCACATTGGTCAGGCAGTAATGGAGCAAAAAAATGGTGGTAACAACATAGAATACTTTGTTAATACCACATTTAACTACCCAACAATGGCAGAAGCTTACCGAGTAGCTGCGCTTAATGGTTTGAATCGCTTGATTAAATAAAGCGAAATGGCACTTTATGACGAGTTTATTACAAACCTTCACATAAAGTGCCGATTTTTTAAACTAACGCTTGTGATCGTGTAAAATTATTGTAAACTTAATAACCTAAAACAATAATAATAGGCTGTTAAGTATGAAAACCCCCTCTATATTACTTGCCTCAGCGCTATCTTTGTTTTCTGTAAGCAGTTTCGCGGACTACTCAACTGCAAAATATTATGAAAAACAAGGAAATGTTGAGAAATACGTTGCTGAATTAAGCAAGATCGCAAAATTAGGGCACGTCAATGCTCAGTTTGATCTCGCAACAGCCTATCTCAATGGTCAAGGTATCGAAAAAGATATTAACAAAGCTTATGCTTGGTATCTTATTGCAAAAGATTACGGCCACCCGCTAGCTCAAGAAAAATACCGTAGCTTACGTAAAGAAGTGCCTTCTCGCCGCGAAGCGAAAGAAACTTACATTGAGTTAAAAGATGTTTACGGTAAAGAGTTACACGATTTACGTTATGCACCTATTGCTAAACATACCAACTTCTTTCCTGAGCGTGCTAAGTTAATTGAACGTGTTGAACCTGAAATTGATAACAATACTCGTTCAGGCTCAAAAGCGTGGGTAACAATTGGTTATAATGTCAACGAAAGTGGGGTCGTTGAAGATAGTCGTATTCTTGCGTCATTTCCGAAAGGTATTATTGACGATCTTGCGTTAGAAGCAATTAATCAATGGAAGTTTGAGCCTGATATCAGTCCAACAGGTGAACCGCGTCGTATTTTCGACTTGGTTACTTCATTTACGCTTGGTTCTGATAACAGTAAAGTAAACCGTGAGTTTCAGCGTTCGTTAGACGAATACAAAGAAAAACTTCTCGCACTTGCCAATAAAGGAAATAGCGTTGCGCAAAATCGTTATGCCTTAATGCTTGAGCATGATGTTATTGAGAAAGCGTCTGATAACGAACATATCGATTGGTATTACAAAGCTGCCATTAACGGCAATCATGATGCTCAAATGAGATTAATGCATTGTTTTGCTAATGGAGAAGGCTGTCAGCCTGATGAAGAAAAGGCTTTCAACTGGTTAGCGCTTGCTTCTGAATCTGGTAATGAACGTGCACAGTATCAATTAGCAATGACCATGCTTAATTATGGTAGCATTCATTATGATGTACACACAGCTGCAAAAATGTTGAAGACAGCTGCTCATAATCAGTATCTACCAGCAATGATCGAATATTCTCGTTTACTTGCTTTTTCAGACGTTGCTGAACTTCGCGATGCGCAAAGCGCTATTAAATACGCTGAGCTTGCACGTGCGGTAGATAACAATCACCCTGTACTTCTATCTGTACTTGGTACGGCTCATTCAGAGCTTGGCCGTGTTCAGGAAGGCCAATTAATGTTACAACAAGCATTAAATGAAGCGAATAACCGTAGCTGGCCTGCACAAAACTACATTAAGCTAATCGAATTAAGTGAAGCTTCAATGATGGCAGACAGAACTACTGACTCTTACTAAGCTTATCTGCAAGCCTTGTTGGCTCAGGTAATCGAAACTTAGTAACACACTCAAGAGCAAGCGATAACGCTTGCTCTTTTGTTATCAGATGCCCAGGCGAGATAAAGAGCGGTTTTACATTTGTTCTTGAGCGCACCACGTATCCGCAGTGCTGGCCTCGCACAACTAAATCAGTCGTGGCCCCCTTAAACTGTTCAGGCTCGTTATAATCACCTATCAAACAACTTTTTGCGATACCAATAGTCGGCATATTGAGTACCACACCAACATGGCTAGCAATACCAAGCCCTAAAGGATGCGCAACACCTTGACCATCAAACATCAGGATATCTGGGGGATTTACAAGTTTTCCCAATGCCTGTAATACCGCCCCACCTTCTCGAAAGCTTAAAACACCAGGGATATAAGGAATTACTGATGGCGATTCATGGACAACTTGTTCTACTAAACGAAGCGATGGATATTCCAGCAAAACAACTGCTGCTCGGGTTGTTTTACCACTGTTTGGAAATGCGACATCAATACCAGCAATGTAACTTATATCACCTTGAAATGATGAGATAACTACTTGCTTGGCTAGCTGCTGTTGAATTTCTTTGGCCTTAGCTACGCTGCCGGGCCAAATAATATCATTGTGATTTGCCATAAAGAAAAAAGCCTTGCGGTTGCAAGGCTCTTAAATTAATTGTTGTGGTACTGTTTACTTAGTTCACCAACCGAGTTGATGAAAACACCTGCATTTTCAGGGTCAACCTCTGGCGTAATACCATGACCTAAGTTGAATACATGGCCAGAGCCGTTACCATAGCCTTCTAAAATACGTTGTACTTCTTGGCGGATGCGCTCAGGTGTGCCATGTAACATTGCAGGATCCATATTACCTTGCAGCGCTACTTTATCACCAATACGGCGACGCGCATCTGCAATATCTACAGTCCAATCTAAGCCAACCGCGTCACAGCCTGTCGCTGCAATTGCTTCTAAGTTTAAACCACCATTTTTAGTAAATAGCGTTACCGGTACTTTGCGACCATCATATTCACGGATCAAGCCATCAACGATTTTCTGCATATAAGTTAATGAGAACTCTTTATAGTCACGCGGCGATAACACACCACCCCAAGAGTCAAATACCATTAGGGATTGTGCACCCGCTTTAATTTGTGCATTTAAATAACTGATTACAGAGTCCGCAAGTTTATCTAGTAGCATATGTAAGATTTCAGGCTCAGAGAAAGCCATTTTCTTAATCTTGCCAAATGTTTTGCTACTGCCACCTTCAATCATATAAGTCGCTAGCGTCCATGGCGAGCCAGAGAAACCGATTAACGGAACTTCACCATTAAGTTCACGGCGAATCGTTCTTACAGCGTTCATTACATAACCTAATTCATCTTCAGGATCAGGAATTGGTAAGTTAACAACATCTGCCATTGATTGGATTGGGCGTTCAAATTTTGGACCTTCACCGGTTTCGAAGTAAAGACCTAATCCCATCGCATCAGGAATAGTTAAAATATCACTAAAAAGAATTGCCGCATCTAATGGGTAGCGACGCAGTGGTTGCAGTGTTACTTCACATGCTAACTCTGCATTTTTACATAAGCTCATAAAGTCGCCAGCTTGCGCTCTCGTAGCTCGATATTCTGGTAAATAACGTCCAGCTTGACGCATCATCCATACAGGTGTTTGGTCAACTGGTTGCTTTAATAGCGCACGTAAATAACGATCGTTCTTTAATTCACTCATGATAGTGTAAAACCTAAAAATTATAACTGGCCGAATTGTATCATTATGAACGCCAACTAACTATGCGAAAGATCAAGCCCTCTTACACTAAAAATGCAATTATTTCGCTTTTTAGATGTGTTTTGCATTTAATCTCGCATTTTATAATATTTAACGTTGTTAAAATGAAAATAGTTTGTTATAAAAAGGATACAAAAATAAGAACTTGAATTAATCAAGTCGGAAAAAGTTTTATAACCACCCTCTGGGTGGTTTTTTCTTTTATATGCACTTTTAAATCTTAAAGTCCGCTTCTAATCACAAATCAGTATATAGACAATTCTTTTTATTATTAATTAGTTACATTTATTACTCTTAAAAATGTTAAAAATTAGTTGATCTTTTCGCCAGATTTCATTGTTATAGAAATTAGTTTGAAGTAAAGGGACACAATTTATGCTTAAGAGTTTAGAAAAAGCGAAACAAGAATGGGGCGGATCACACTCAGCCATTGATAGCTGGTTGCAAGAACGCCAGGAGTTACTTGTAATTTATTGCAAACTTGCAGGCTTACCTCCCTATGAACGAAGCGATCAAGCGTTACCAAAGAAAAGTGAAATTCTTGAATTTTGTCAGATTTTAATGGATTACCTCTCAGCCGGTCATTTCGAAATTTACGACAACCTTGTTAAAGCATGTGCAGAGAAAGGCCCGAGCAGCCTAAAGCTAGCTCAATCACTTTATCCGCAAATATCAGCTTCGACAGATATTGCATTGAGCTTTAATGATGATTACGCCAATGCTAAAGAAGAAAGCTTGCTACCAAATTTCGATGAGGATTTATCCACATTAGGCCAAGCTCTTGAGCAACGCTTTGAATTTGAAGACGAACTTATCGAAAATTTATATACTCATCACACAGAATAAGAAAAGGCGTAATTTACGCCTTTTTGTTTATTTAATGCTGTAAACCAAATAAGCACGTACTAAAGCTCAAATCAACCAAATCACTGTTAGCATTCAAATTGTGTTCAATCAGATAGTTCACTGTATTTAACAAACTTTGCTGAATATGCATCGCAATATAATCTGTTGGTAAATTAATAAATGCACCTACAGCTTTTTGCTTTTCGATAAATGCGATTAAAAAAGAAAACACATTGTTTAATACACTGCTTTTAAATGATGACTCCACCCAAGGACTGGAGTAATAAATACCAAAAAATGCCATTTTTTCTGGATTTGTTAACCCCCAGGTTATTACTTTTCGCCATAAAACTAGTGCTTGCTCGCTACTTTCAATTTCACCCGACAAGGCTAAATCTGTAACCAAAGCTTCTTTTAAATTTAAATAAAGGGCTTCCACCAGCTCTTTTTTATTTGCAAAGTGATGAAACAAAGTGCCAGTCGCCACTCCTGCATGCTTGGCAATGCTAGCCGTCGATGTCTCGGATATACCTTGCTCAACAAACAAGACCAACGCTGCATCCAATAACTGTTGTTTCTTTGAAATAGCCATTTAACGAACAAACAACTTTGTAAGTAGCGATAGAGCCAGTTTTTTGGACTGTAAAATAAGTTTCACTCGGGGAAGCCACAACGGTGTTTTTAAAACAGTTCGCTTATGACAAAACGTATCAAATCCTTCAGGGCCATGGTAATTACCTAAACCTGACTCGCCAATACCACCAAAAGGAGCATCATCAGCGCCTACATGCATCAAGGTATCATTAACACAAACGCCACCACTATGTGTTTGCTCTAATATTGCCTCTACCTCTGATGTATCTTGCGACATTATGTAAAGCGCCAGAGGCCTTTCTTTACTGTTAATATAATCAATCGCATCTGTAACTTCGTCGTACGCCAGTACAGGTAATAGGGGGCCAAAAATCTCTGATTTACACACCGCCATAGTATCATCAACGTTGGTTAATAATTGTGGTGGTATTGCCCTATTTTTAACATCAATCTCATAGCCCATAGGCGCAAATACATTAGCTCCTTTTGCTTTTGCGTCTTCGAGCATTGACTGCAAACGAGCAAACTGCGCCTCATTGATTATCGCGCCATATTCCTCGCTAAATTTTTGATGATCATAAAGTGCCGCAAAGCGAGTTAGGTAAGCTTGGCAAAATGCTTGAAGCTGGGCTCTCTCTACAAGAACATAATCTGGGGCGACACAAATTTGCCCTGCATTGACTGATTTACCTAAAATAATTGCATCAGCGGCTTTTTCTAAATCCGCATTTGCAGTGATCACTACAGGAGATTTACCTCCAAGCTCTAACGTTGTTGGTACCAAGCGCTCTGCGCAAGATTTTGCAACCAACTTGCCTACACTTGTTGAGCCTGTGAAAAAAACATGGTCAAACGGTAGTTGAGTAAATTCAGCTGCAACCTCTGGCCCACCTTCAATCACCACAACACTGTCATGCAATGAACTAAAGATTTTTCTAATAACCGAATTCGTATGTGGCGTATATTCGCTGAGCTTAACCATCACCTTGTTGCCCGCAGCAAGAGCAGTGACGATAGGCCCAATACTTAAAAACACAGGGAAGTTCCAAGGCACAACGACCCCTACTACGCCCTTCGCTTGTTTATAAACATAAATAGACGATGGCGCTAACAATAGCCCTGCACGCCGCCTCTCTGGTTTTAACCAAGATTTAAGGTGTTTTAAAGTGTAATTTAGGTGCTGTACGCTCGGTAATATATCTGCCATTAAGCTATCGAAGTTTGGCCGTTTACCATAGTCCGCATTAAGTGCACTAAGCAGTTGTTCTCTATTTGCTAAAAGTGCTGACTTTAATTCTAGGATTACTTGCTTGCGCTCTAAATAGGAAGGTTGTTTATTAGCATTATAAGCCAACTTCAACTGTGCAAAAGCAGCATTTAGCTGTTCCAAAAAATTCTGTGAAGATTGCACATCTTCAGCAGTATCCATTTTATCAAGAATAGGCGAGCTCATATTGCATCCTAGTATTAAACACACAAAACCGACTGATTAGTCGGTTTAATTTAGAGCAATAATTCTACAAATGCAAATAAAAAAGCCACCCAAAAGGTGGCTTAAAAAATAACGTATATTTTTAAATATTATTCAGATGCAGCTTCTTTTTCAGCTTCAGGCTGAACTACTTTTAATAGCTCAACTTCAAAAATAAGCGTTGAATTAGCAGGGATCTTACCAAGATCACGCTCACCATATGCAAGTTCTGAAGGAATGAAGAACTTGAATTTTGAACCTTCAGCCATTAGCTGAACACCTTCAGTCCAACCTTTAATTACGCGATTAAGTGGGAAAGTAATTGGCTCACCGTGTGAGTAAGAGCTATCGAACTCAGTACCATCAATTAATGTACCTTTATAGTGAACTTCAACAGTATCTGTTGCTAAAGGCTTTTTACCTTCACCTTGCGCTAAAACTTCATACTGTAGACCAGAATCTGTCGTTACTACGCCTTCTTTCTTTGCATTTTCAGCTAAGAAAGCAACGCCTTGCGCTTTAACTTCTTCTGCTTTTGCTTGAGCAGCAGCTTGCTGTTTTTCAGCAAAATCAGTGTTTAGTTTAGTTAGAAGCTCTTTGATTTCTTCTTCAGTTAATTTTGATTTACCAGCAAGAGATTCTTCTAAACCAGCTACGATTAACTCTTTATCTAATACAAAACCCATTTCAGTTTTGCCTTCAAGATCTTTCTTTAAGAAATCACCAATTGAAGCGCCAAGACCATATGCTTGTTTTTGTACTTCGGTCTCTAGTTTCACTTCAGCTTTAGGAGCTTCTTTGTTACATGCAGCAAGCGCAAGCACTGATGCAGCAACAAATGAAAGTTTAAATACTTTTTTCATTTTTTTCTCCGGCAAATAAAATGCCTTTTATCTACAATTATCTAAGTTAAAATTAAATGAGTTACATGATAGGCTGACAAACATCAATGTAAAACACAAAAATGACGACAAAGACGCATACTTGAGACAACCGATAATAAATATCTGTAACTACCTTGTTCTCAAAACTCGTCCTAGTCTAACCTCTCGTAGCCCAAGAGTTAAGGAAAATTAGATTAAAAATGAAGCCATATCGCCTAACCTTGATACTTTTTATGCTATTTGCCTTAACAGCTTGTGATAACTCGAACGCGATTCCTAAAAATGCACAAGAACATGCTGTACAAGGCAGTTATGCCGCAGCATTAAATAACAAGGGTACGCTCGCGATTGTCTCTTCTATTAATCATGGCGTATCAGTATGGAATTTGAATGACAACGCATTGCTTTACCAGTGGAGCCACCAGCAAGATACCGATAACCTTGTGCTGGCTATAGACATCAGTGATGACGATAAGTTCGCAGTGACCGCTGATCGCACTAATTTTGCAGTTTGGAGTTTAGAAAGTGGCGAAAACATCGGATTTTGGAAAATCCAAGAATCCAGTATTCGTGATATCGCTATTAGCAATAATGGTCGCTATGTACTTTATGGTCGTGGCGATGGCAAAGTCATTCACGTAGATTTAAATACTGGTCGACGTATTGAGTTTTTAGGCCATACAGAAAAAGTGAATGCGGTTGATTTATCACCGAATGGTTATTTCGCGCTTACTGGTGCTAACGATTACACAGCTTACCTTTGGGATACTCGCAGTGCACAAGTAATCCACCGTTTTACGCACCCAAGTCGCGTTACTAAAGTGGCTCTTGATCCTGAAGGACGAAAAGCATTTACTGCGGACAGCAAAAAACAAGCAAGCATTTGGGATCTGCAAAACGGTTCTCAAATTGCTAATTTGCAATTTCATGCAAGGCAAAAAGTATTTAGTGCCGTACGCTTTAATACAGACACATCATTGCTTGTTACCGGTTCACCTGCTCGTACTATTGCCTTATGGGATACATCGAGTGGTAAACAACTCAAAACTTGGCAGGTAGCACCTCGCCAAGACTCACGCCCTAAATCAGCAGTAGTATATGACATCGCTTTTAGCGATAATGACACCATAATTAGTGAAAGTTCTAACGGTTTATCTGAAACATGGCAAATGAACAAATAAATAGTCTTGAAGCGCGTATTACCGAGCTTGAAATGAAAGTAGCGTATCAAGATGAAACAATTGATATTTTGAATGACGAGCTAAAGCAACACCAACTTGCAATGGCTAAAATGTCTCGTCAAATTGAACTGGTAGGCGAAAAGCTAAAAGAGATGAAACCATCCTCTGTAATCAGTCAAGAACTTGAAACGCCCCCACCACATTACTAAGTTTTTTCAATTTAAGCCTGATTACTCAGGCTTAAATACACCTATAACTTGCTCGAACTGTCGCGTAGACGCCTGCACTTGACCTTCAGCTTGCGTCATCGTGTGACCACATTCAACACACTCTACTTTCTCAACATCCATTTCTTTATAAAGCATCATAGTGTCTTGCTTTTTACATTCAGGGCAAGTTGCACCTGCAATAAAACGTTTTTTCTGTTTCATAGTTTTCAATTATTCCCAATGTTGATAGCGCGATTTTAACAAACAACACTGATTACTTGATATACTAGCGCAAGAAAAGTTTTCAAATTGCTGTTAGTACATGATCCAAATTTCTAATCTCGAATTATTACGCGGTGGCAAACCACTGCTTAAAGAAGCAAACGCAACACTGTTTCCCGGCCACAAAGTAGGTTTAGTGGGTAACAATGGTTGTGGTAAATCCAGCTTATTTGCTTTGATTCGCAACGAGCTGACACCTGATATGGGTGAATGCAATATCCCGAAGGAGTGGCGCATTGCATCAGTAAAGCAAGAAACCCCTGGCCTTGCTATCTCTGCATTAGAATACGTATTACAGGGCTATGAAGACTATTATGCGCTGCGCGAACAACTTCATATTGCTGAACAAAATAATGATGGTGCTAAGCAAGCAGAAATTCACCTAGCACTTGAAGAAATGCAGGCCTACCATATTGAAGCAAAAGCCAGTGAGTTACTTCATGGCCTTGGCTTTACACAGGGTCAAATTTCACTGCCCGTAAAAGACTTTTCCGGTGGTTGGCGAATGCGCTTAAACCTTGCGCAAGCCCTATTACAAGAAGCTGATTTATTACTACTAGACGAACCAACCAACCACCTCGACCTTGATGCTGTGTATTGGTTAGAAAAGTTTTTGAAGTCTTACCCAGGCACATTAATTCTTATTTCGCACGACCGAGAATTCTTAGATGCAATCGTGAGTGAAATTTGGCATGTCTACCAACAGCAAATTCACAGCTACAAGGGTAACTACAGTCAGTTTGAGCGCATCAAAGCAGAAAAACTTGCACAGCAGCAAAGCAACTTTGAAAAGCAACAAGAACAAATTGCCCATCTAGAAAGTTTTATTCGCCGCTTTAAAGCTAAGGCATCAAAAGCAAAACAAGCACAAAGCCGTGTTAAAGCGCTTGAACGTATGGAAAAGCTGGCCCCTGCACATATCGATTCGCCTTTTAATTTTAGCTTTAAAGAGCCACCAAGCTTACCAAACCCTCTGGTAACACTTGAGAAAGTAAAAGCAGGCTATGGTGATGTAACCATTATTCAAGACATTAAGTTAAACCTAGTGCCTGGTAGCCGTATTGCATTACTCGGTAAAAATGGTGCCGGCAAATCTACCCTAATTAAGCTGTTAGCAGGTGAATTAGCACCACAAGCAGGTGAATTTGTACATCACCAAGGTTTACGTATTGGTTACTTTGCTCAGCATCAATTAGAGTCACTTGACCCAAGTGCATCTCCACTATTGCACTTACAGCGCCTTGATAAAATGGCATCTGAGCAAGAGCTCAGGGATTTCCTTGGCTGTTTTGCATTTCATGGCGACAAAGCGCTCGACCCTGTCGCGCCATTTTCAGGTGGCGAAAAAGCACGCCTGGTATTAGCTTTACTTGTTTTTCAAAAGCCAAATATCTTGCTACTCGACGAACCAACCAACCACCTAGACCTTGAAATGCGTCATGCCTTAGTAATGGCTTTACAAGGATTTGAAGGGGCAATGGTGACGGTATCGCACGATCGCCATTTACTTAAAAATACGTCGGATCAGTTCTACCTTGTAAATGATGGTCAAGTAACGCAACTCGGTTATGAGATTGAAGATTATTACGCCTGGCTGGCAAATAACGGCAGTAATAAAACAAGCGAAAGCGACGCTGCAACGCTTGAGAGCAAACCAAATAAGGTACAAAACCGTAAAGAGCAAAAACGCTTAGAGGCTGAATTCCGTACTAAAATGCAGCCACTCAAACGTGAAATTGCAAAACTTGAAAAGCAATTAGAAACCGTTAGTGAGCAATTACAAGTTGCTGAAAATGCACTTGCTGATGCCAGTATTTATCAGGAAGAAAACAAAGCGGAACTCACAAAGCAACTAGCCGAACAAGCTAAACTCGCGCCGCAATTAAACGACATTGAAGAGTCACTGTTAGAAAAACTAGAACAATTAGAAACAGAGGAAGCTGACTTTGCAGCGCAATTTGCAGACTGATCTACTTTGGCAATTTTCGCTTGATTACTATAGCAAAAGCACGCACAGCAGCGTGCTTTTAACCCTGCAAGACAAACATGGTGCCAATATAAATTTGTGCCTGCTGCTTATTTATTTAAAGGAGCACAAGTTACCCATTGATTCATCTCAAATTGATGCATTGCATACTGAAGTCTCATACTTTAACACAACGTATACCTCACAGCTTCGCCAAACAAGAAGCTTGTTTAAGCAGACATTACAAGACTTACCTAATTACTCAGCGCTGAGATCACATTTACTAAACGCAGAATTAGAGCTCGAAAAACACGAACAGCAGATATTAATAAGCACTTATAACAAGGCAAAACAGCAAAAAAGCGACGCTGCGCTCGCGTTGCAATACTATCTCTCTAATACTTTACACGTGTCAAAAACTGACCTAGATCAAACATTAATTCAACTTGCTTAATGCGATGAAATACGTGGGAAAAACCTTGATCTAAGTCATGATCATTTAACCCTGCTTCATCTATTCTCTTTCGTGTTGACGTTAGAGGAGAAACACAATGAGCAATCTATTTAGAGACTTTTTTCAGGACCCAGTGCTGTTTTTATCATTCGGCATTTTAGGTGTAGTTATTGTTCTTTGCCTTTTCTACGTAGGCTTTTTTATAAACAAGATCAAAAACTCAGAGCCTAGCGAGTCATAACCAATTTAGTAAGAATTTGATAATATCAGCATCTGTCTGGCATTTGAAAACCCCTGTTAGAATTAAGCACGACGCACTAAAGCATCAAACTAGGCAACTAGTTTGGTGCTTTATTTTTTTCTGCTACACTGAGCCAATCTTTTTCCTTTGTACACTGTTATGGATCGTAACTTTAAGCCCGCTTGGTGGATGACCAATCGGCATGCACAAACAATCTTACCGCGATTTTTTCGTCCAACTCTTGCTATTGATTACCATATAGAAGAAATAGCAACGCCCGATGATGATTTTCTTCAACTCATTTGGAGCAGAGAACACATCGAAGCTGACGAAAAGCCCTTAGCGATTGTGCTGCATGGTTTAGAGGGAAACATTGATAGCTTTTATGCAAAAGGTATGATGAAAGCCCTGTCGCTCGCAGGTTTTGACGTCGTATTGCTACATTTCAGAAACTGCGGATACAAAGCTAATCTGCAAGCCCGTGCATACCACAGTGGTGAGACCACAGATTTACACTTTTTAGTTAACACGCTAAAACAGCGATTTCCTAACAAACCATTAATGGCTGTAGGTTTTTCGCTTGGCGGAAACGTTTTAACTAAATACCTTGGCGAATATGAACAAAACAGCCAGCTAGATGCGGCAGCGGTAGTCTCTGCCCCTTTTGCATTAGCATCATCGTGTAAAGTAATTCAAAAAAGCTGCTTTAAGTTATATCAAAAATACCTGCTAGACAGATTAAAAAAATCCACAGCGCGAAAACTGGAGCACCTCAAAGACTCTATTAACCTCACTGCGAAGCAACTGGAAAATATTTACGACTTGTGGGAGTTCGATAATAAAGTCACGGCCCCTCTTCATGGTTTTATTGACGCTGCTGACTACTATTTAAAATCAAGCGGAAAGCAATATTTAAAACGCATAACAACACCCACCTTAGTGATCCACGCTAAGGATGACCCAATGCTGTCAGAAGAGGCTATTCCACAAACTTCAGATGTGAGTAACGCCGTTAAATTGATGGTATCTAAGCAAGGTGGGCATGTTGGTTTTATTAGTGGAAAAAACCCATTCCGACCTATATTTTGGCTTGAACAACAAGTACCGTATTTTTTCCAACAACAATTAAGCAAATTAAGATGATTGTGCCAATTGACCAAATAGATCCAGATACCCTTACCAACCTAATTAAAGAGTTTGTGCTAAGAGAAGGCACCGATTATGGTGAAGCAGAAGCCGCTTTAGAGCAAAAAATAGAGCAAGTAAAAGCGCAATTAAAAAGTGGCACTGCGGTATTAGTGTTTTCAGAATTACATGAAACAATCAATATTATGCCTGCCAGTGACTTTCAGTCACATGTCGACTACGAGTAGAAAAAGCATTCGCTTTTCTACTCTCACCTAAAACCTATTAAATCATGCTATTCGACTAGTTTTTAATCTTTCTATCGCGATTCTATTGCTTTCAAAGTTAAAGCAAGCACAATAAAGAAAACAACGACACAGAATCGACTATGAAATATCTAATAAAAGCAAGCCTTATCGCCTCAGCGTTAGCCATTACCTTTACAAGCAACGCGACTGAATTTAAAGCATCCGATAAAGCAATTAAGCTAGCGCAAGAAAACTTACTTATCGATACCCATATCGATGTGCCATACCGCATATATCACAAATGGGATGATGTCTCAAAAGCCACGGAAGGTGGTGATTTTGACTATCCACGAGGTGTGAAAGGTGGTTTAAATGTACCTTTTATGTCGATTTATATTCCGGCCAATTTAGAATTTGAAGGTAAAGGCAAAAGTTATCAGCTTGCCAATCAACTAATTGATGGTATGGAAGCGCTGGCACAACGTGCGCCAGATAAATTCGCAATCGCCACAAGCACCAGCGACGTTGAAGCACAATTTAAACAAGGCTTAATGTCACTTGCCATGGGCATGGAAAACGGCTCACCAATGGAAGGAGAAATGGCTAACCTTAAACATTTCTTTGATCGTGGTGTGCGTTATATCACCCTTGCCCATTCGCAAAGCAACCATATTTCAGATTCTTCATATGATATTCGTCGTAAGTGGAAAGGCTTAAGCCCATTTGGTAAAGAGCTGGTCAAAGAAATGAATAACATTGGTATGCTGATTGATGTATCCCATATTTCAGATGATGCCTTTTACCAAGTCATGGAACTGTCAAAAGTACCAGTGATTGCATCACATTCGTCATTACGCAAATACACGCCTGGTTTTGAACGTAATATGGACGACAAAATGCTGTTAGCGCTGAAAGAAAATGGCGGTGTTATTCAAATTAACTTTGGTTCAAGCTTTGTCACGTCTGCGGCAGGTGCTTGGGGCGATAAGATGAAAGCTGCGCGAAAACAAGCAAAAGAAGAGTTTGGCGAAAACGCACCACAAGTTAAAGATTTCCGTAAAGCCTATGTTGCTAAAAACCCATACCCATTTGCAAGCTTAGAGCAGGTGCTAAATCATATCGATCATGTTGTTAAACTAATTGGTATTGATTACGTTGGCATTGGCTCTGACTATGACGGTGTTGGCGATTCACTGCCAATCGGTTTAAAAGATGTTGCTAGCTACCCTAATTTAGTTCAGGGATTACTTGATAGAGGCTATTCCGATAGCGATATCATCAAACTATTAGGTGGTAATACGATGCGCGTTTGGCGACAAGCTGAAGCGTATGCTAAAAAGCATTAAGCTGAATCATGTTTGGGCAACAAGCGTTGCCCAAATCACACCACAAGGATGAAAAACTTGGAAAATAGCTTAGAAAGCATTTCATTCTCACTGCAACAAGCTATTTTTGATCTGCTTTTACAATCACCTAATTGCAAACTCAACCAAATTTTTAGCCATTTAAAAGAGCAGCAACTTCTTACTTCGCTCGATAAAGATTCAGAGCAAAATTTATTTAAACAAAACTTCTTAGTGATGAATGCGCTCTTTAATCTGCAAACTGACGCCAAAACTATTGGCTACACCGTAGTAATCGATTCGATTAACATTCAACTGATACGCTCCCAAGAAAACCAGCTGTCCAACACCAATTCAAAATTGGCAGACTACTATTTAGACTTATCAAACATTGTGATTTCTACTGACGAGATAAAGAGTTTATTAGATAGTTTTTGGCACTACTACACTGCTCATAACCATTGTGAGCTGCATGATGTAAGTAGCGCTTTCGAAGTACTTGGCTTACCTAATAATGCCAATTTAAAGCAGGTAAAGCGCGCTTGGTATAAAATTGCGCTCGCCTCGCACCCAGACAAAACTTCAAGTCACAACTCTGATAATTACTTAGCCGCAAATACTGCTTATCAAACACTGATTAAGCATTTTTCAAGGACGAAATAACGATACTAACATTTTCTCAAATCGCACCTGAGATAGTGCCTTTATCACTTTTATTAGAAGCAGATCCTGATGTCGAAAAGATAAAAACATATTTATCGAATAGCCTTTGTTTTGCCGCCACTCAGGATGCCAATCTAGTGGGAGCCAGCCTTTTTAAAAAACAAAGCTCACAGTGTATTGAATTAATGAATATTGCCGTAACACCTTCACATCAAGCGTTAGGCATTGGTTCAAAGCTGTTGTCGTTCGCTATTTCAGAGCTAAAGCAAAGCGACTTTTTACGGATTGAATTAGGCACAGGTACATTTGGACATCAGCTTAGCTTTTACCAAAGATTAGGATTTCGTGTAGATAGCATTATTAAAAATCACTTTTTAGATAACTACTCAAAGCCCATTTTTGAAAATGGTATTCAGCATAAAGATATGCTCAGACTAGTATTAAGTCTGCAAGATAGAAAAATTTAATTTAAAAATAAGTATTCGGATACAAGAAAGATTTTCAGAAGCTTGATTAGTTAACTATTGATTATCTAGAACGACGATAACAGTAAGACGAAATATTTTGGATTATGAGAGAAAAACAAGAAATAGTTGCGGGAGCCGATTTGATACGCGTTAGGCACTAACGACGACCGTAGGGCGAAATATACTGGATTAATAAGTTTGAATTATAAGGAAAAACAAGAAATGGTTGCGGGAGCCGGATTTGATACGCGTTAGGCACTAACGACGACCGAAGGGCGAAATATACTGGATTAATACGTTTGAATTATAAGAAAAAACAAGAAATGGTTGCGGGAGCCGGATTTGAACCGACGACCTTCGGGTTATGAGCCCGACGAGCTACCAGGCTGCTCCATCCCGCGTCAGAATGGTTCACGAACGTGAACAAGCCTTAGAAGTTTTAATTCATTCTAAAAGAATTGGCTACCAAAGATTTGGTTGCGGGAGCCGGATTTGAACCGACGACCTTCGGGTTATGAGCCCGACGAGCTACCAGGCTGCTCCATCCCGCGCCTGTATTCTTAAGCTTTGCTGCTTAAGTGAGGCGCTATAATAAAGATTTATTAAAGTTATGCAAGTGTTTTCTGATAAAACATGTTTAACTGCTTAATTTACAATCAACGCTTGTGCGGTTTAATCATTTCATGCCATGGATAGCTTTGGTCGCCCGTAATAATAAAGTCAGGGTTTTCAGTAGTTTCACGTTGATTATAGGTAATCGGATTAAATTCAGCGTCAAAAAGCTTACCACCGGCCATTTCTACAATAATTTGTGAAGCACCAGTATCCCACTCGCCAGTTGGACCTATTCGCATAAAGGCATCAGCACGCCCTTCCGCAATTGCGCACGCTTTTAGTGAACACGAACCCAACGGCAAAGTGTCAAACTCATGATCAATGTATTGGCTTACCGTTGCAATGTTTTGCCTACGGCTTACAGCCAACTTTAACTGTGACTGTCGCTGCACCTGTATTTTTGTATCTTCACCGTTTTCTCGCTTAAAAGCGCCCAAATCAGCCATCGCCCAATAGGTAATGCCTTCTGTAGGCCAGAAAATCACACCAAATACCGGCTTATTATTCTCAACAAGGGCAATATTAACAGCAAAATCACCGCTCTTAAGTACAAACTCCCCAGTGCCGTCGAGCGGATCTAATAGCCAGTACCTATCCCAGTTTGCGCGATCAGCCAATGAAGGAATTGGAGTTTCCTCTGACATAATTGGAATATCAGGGGCTAGCGCTTTTAGGCCGGCCAACAACACCTCATTTGCTGCAAGATCTGCTTTTGTCACAGGGGTATTGTCAGACTTTTCACAAAGTTGAATATCTTCTTGATGATAAACATCTAAAATAGCGTCACCTGCTTGTTGCGCTATTTGAATACAAGGCTCAATAAATTCTTTCATTCGCTACTACTGTAAATCTAAATTAAGACAAATACTGTTTGGCTAATAGTAAAGCTGCAACACTGCGTGCTTCAGTGAAATCAGTTTGTTGCAATAATGTTTGCCATTCACTTAAAGGCCACTTTACGACTTCTAAGGGTTCAGGCTCATCACCCTCTAATTTTTCAGGGTAAAGTTCCTGTGCTAATAGAATATGCATTTTGGCATTAAAATAACTGGGAGCTAACGACACTAACTTTAGTTCAGCAAGTTGTTTAGCGCCAAAACCTGCTTCTTCTTTTAGTTCACGATTACCAGCTTGCACTGGGGTTTCGCCTGGATCAATTAGACCTTTTGGGAAACCTAACTGATAATCATGCGTGCCAGCACAATACTCACGAACCAAAATCAAATTACCCTCGCCATCAACGGGTACCACAAGCACTGCACCACGGCCTCCACCTTTAATTCGCTCATATTGCCTTTTCACACCATTTGAAAAGGTCAAATCAAGTGACTCAACTGTAAATAATTTACTGTGAGAAACCTCGGTTACTTGCGTTATTTCGGGTGGGGTTAATCCTTTTATCTCGGCCATCATCAAACTCTGTTAAACTACAGTTTAGATTCATAATAAAACGTTTAAACTAAAAAACCTATGTTAAATTGGCATGAAATTGACACCATTTTATTTGATATGGATGGCACTTTATTAGACCTTCATTTCGATAATCACTACTGGCTTGAATTAATCCCACAAAAACTTGCTGAAAAGCATGGCATAACAAAAGAGCAAGCGTTTGAAGAACTAACAAAAAAATACCAAAAAGTGGAAGGACAGATTGAGTGGTACTGCCTAGATTACTGGCAGCAACAACTCGATTTGCCGATTGTTGAATTAAAACAAGAAATCAAACACCTAATTACAGTACGTGAAGATGTGCCTGAATTTTTACAAGCATTAAAGATGGCTGGTAAAAAGCTAATCTTACTCACCAATGCTCACCCAGACAGCCTTTCATTAAAAATTGAACAAACAGCCTTTGATGTGCATTTAGATGCGCTTGTATCAACCCATGAATTTGGCGTGAGTAAAGAATCACAAAGCCTGTGGCAGCAGGTAGAGCAAAAGCTTGGCTTTGACAAAGAAAGAACGTTATTTGTCGATGATAGCCTTGCAGTGTTAGAAGCTGCAAAGCTCTACGGCATTAAGCATTTGCTAGCCGTTGCGAACCCTGATTCCACTAAAGAAGCGCGAACCTTACCAGGCTACTTATCTATAGAAGATTACCGCACCCTTTTACCTATTGCTTAACCCTAGCCGTAATTTGACAGAGTTAGGGTTCAGACATAAATTTTCAATATGGGAGATAATGCAAAGTGTTTCCCTACAGATAGGCAATCTTACTGTTTCAAAATGGACTTAGTGCTTTTCTAATTATTAGGATGTGAAACGCCTTTTGCCCACTAAACTCACTAATAGCTAACGTCCGATGGTGATTAACGTGATTAGAATTGGCCTAATTTTATTCTTAGTTTTAATGCTGGTTGCCTGTAATGATGATGCCCATAACCACCCATCCTTAGAGTCAGGCCAACAGCTATTCGAATATCATTGTGCTGGTTGTCATCACGATAACGGTAAAGGTAATTTCCTTAAAGGGATCCCCGCCAATATCGGAACTGGTTTAGTTGAGTGGCAATTAATTCACAAAATGAAGCAAGGTGAAAGTAATAGTAAAATGCCGGTGTTTAAATCTATGAGTAAAAGTGAAGCAACTAAAATAGCAGAATACATTACTTCAAAGTCGCACTAAAAGATCAAAAAAGGCCGCAATTGCGGCCTTTTAATTATCATAAGCAATTAAGCAGGGTAGCGCTCTTTTAAGCCTTGATACACTAAATCAGCAAAGTTAGCTTGGTTAATATCCAGTGATTTAACCACTTCAACTAAGTGCTCGTTATCTTCTTGTCCATGCCATACTTTAATGTAGCTACCATCTTTGTAGCCGTGATCTTGGCGGAAGAAATTCAGGGTATTTTTACCTACATAACCACGGTATAAATCATCAATATTCATACCGATTTGCGCCATACAACCAGCAAATGCTGCAGCATCAAAGGTTTTATTTGCAACTGCACTTGCAGCTAATAGTTCTAGTGTTTGCTTAAAATCATCAGCTTGAGTTGGCTTTTCAAGCTCTGCTGTCAGTTGTTCAGCAATTTCTTGATAGCTGGTTTTGCCATCAATACGTAGCGATAAACCAAAGTGAAAGATATCAACTAATTCAAGAATAACTTGCTCTGTGTCTGGTGTTTGCTTTTTCCACCACTTCCAACCATAGTGATCTAGCATTTCAGCACATTCAACCCAAATAGCACGGTACCATTCAAAACCTTGATTAAACCATTCAGCATGCACTTTGGTATTCATTGCATTTTGCATTTCCAGCATAGTGCAGATTTTATTCACATTAGCAGACATTATTTTTCTCTAAAATTAAATTGGCCGTAGTGTATCAAAAAGCCCGTGTTATTGTCTCAGTTCAAAATCACATTGCGACTTTTTAACATAGCGTGCATCGAAGGTTTCGCCTGTATTAAATTCAAGGCGCATAGACGATAAGTCAAAACGTGCATGCGGATACTGATCAATCCAATTCATCGTTGCTTGGCAAATTTCTTCAAGCTTATAAATACGGAAAGTATCCACCACAACAACTGCTTCGTTTGGTTCTAAATAGCTGCGAACAATATTCTCACTCCAGGCAGTTTGAGAATAGTTCTGCTTTAAGAAATAGGTAAGATCTGAGTTATCAAAGCCACTATTAAGACCGCCAACATTATTGCTTGCCTTTTGAGCAAATTGTATAAGTGATTGACCACTATTCACAATTTCCTCTCGCTCACCTGCAGCGCAGCGGCGAGTTGTGAACTTTACTGTGCCATCGGAGCTATAGCATTTACGTTGAACTTTATCGGCTTGTGCAAAAAACGGAAATACAAGAATGCATATCGCTAGTAAAATTTTCATTGTTATTCTCAACTAGAACGAATTATAGGATTTTGCCAAATTATTTAGGGACAAATCAAGTGTTAGCATGTTGTTTACATCAGTTTCACAAAGATAAAACCATTAACTATTTGTTCTCAAAACGATTGTAATCAAAGATTCCATATTCAACTGTTAATGCTTGTTTAGCAGTTTTATGCAAAATATCACTGTAATGCCAAAAAGCAGGGTCTGTACGTCTAATCGCAAACTCATTTTTAAGCGCGATATAGTCTTTTTCAGCAGTGACTTTATGTAATTTACTGACAAATTCATCTACTTGATCTTTTTCCAAATAGAACAAAACAGCTGGATAATCACCAATAAAGCCATTCACTAAACTTGCGGTGTCTTCTTTTGGTTCACGCTGGGCACCTTCATTCAATAAACTCGAAATATTTAAATGCGCGTTATGATGAAGCAAGCTATAGCTTTGATGCTCTTTACCATTTTTAACCAAAATAAACGACACTTGTGCTAGTTGTTGCACAGCTAAATTAGGCAATTGATTAAGCTGATTTAATGCTTGGCTGATAGCATCATCTTCAAGTTTATAGCGAGGATTTAAAACAGCCGCTAAATGCTGTTTTATTTTGCTATAAAGCTCTGCTTGCAAATCATTCGAGCTAAACTCAATCCCAGTAGGCTGGTTAAATTGTTCATTTGATTTTAAATGCTCGACCAAACTTTTTGGCGCTTCACGATACCATTGCGCACTTAGCTTCTTGCGCTCTTCTGGCGGTAAAAAAGCTAAAAAGTTTTGCTCGCCTTCCATGCGCAAAAAATCCATATACAAACGTGTGATAAGTTGATGACCAACATTACCGTACACATCAAACCCTGCCACCAGCAAATAATGTATGCGTTCAAACAAACTATAATCTAATACCCACATGGTTTTTGGCGCTTGCCCAACCAGTCCTTTAACAACGGTAGCACTATCAAAATGTCTGAAAATGGTCAGTGCTGCATTATCATTATGCCCTTCGCCATGCCAAAATAGCGACATATCTAGCCCTTTTCCATCAGCAAAAGCGGTATTCATTTTTGCATTTTTATGCTCAAGGAACTTCGCTTGTAAACGAGCATACTTCACCCAACTGCTAATGGGTAAGGCATTGCTTTGCTGCTCTGCAGGCATTGCCAAATAGTCTTCGACCTGATTAAAAAAAGTATCTAAGTTAGCATTGCCAATGCGTTTAGGGTCAACGAATGCAACCCAAAAGTGATCATTAATCACATTTAAAGCAACTTGCCCACGACAAACAGGCCCCTTAATAAAGCCCATAATAATTGTTTGTGCGTGATCCAATAAAAATTGGTACTTCACTTCAGTAGGAATTTGAGCAAAGCTCTTAAATGGGTTTGAAGCAACTTCTACCTGATAACTCGGTAATTGAGCAACTTCATAGTCTGATTCAAGGAATAGCTGATGCAACCTTGCTAATTCTTTGTTATCAAGTGCCAGCGGAATATGATTTTTAGCTAAAATGCTGGCTTGATTGCGCTCTAAACGGTAATAAACTCGTTTTACCTTAGGGTCATCAAACGGGCGGCGTGTCGCAATCACCTCAATAGGTTCACCTGGGGGTGTTTTTGAGCGAACAAGTTTGTAGAAAGTGACGTCATTTGCTTTTGTAAAATAGATATTGGTTAAAAACCAATGCTCATAAATATAGCGTGACATCAATTGATGTTTAGCTGAGTCTTGATTTAAAAAGGCTTCCCACTTTTTTACCTGTTGGTGAGTATATTCATCAACAGCTGCTAAGTTTGCCATTTTCGCACCTTGCATTAACCAATGCTGCAACACGTTAAACTCACTATCACTAATAGCTGGAAAGCCATAAGGCATGCCTAAATTAGGCTGTTTTGAGACGGTTTCTCGGTAATTTTCGATGCTCGCACAATTGGCCGAACGGTCTAGCGAAAAATCATATTCATTGCCGAGCTGAGCAACCTGCGGCAGCGGATTTGATTTTTTTACCAATAGGCTGTTGTAAAGCACGCTCGCGGCAAGGTTATTTTCTGGTGACTCTGGATATTCGTTTAATACTGGCGAAAAGCCAAGATCACGCCATTGTAAGGTTGATTGTGCATCAACAAATAAGCGGTGCGGCGTTGCCGCTACTAAGCGCGTGCCATCGTACACCAATTGTTTGCTGATACCGCGGTCAATACCCGCGGGTGATGTTAGCTTTAACTGACAAGGCGCGTCATAACAACCATGACAAACAACACAGCGACTTTCTAATACGGGCTTAACTGCATCATGATAAAACCGACCTTGATCTGTTCGGCTATCGACAATTCGTTGTTTTACTTCAGGCGAACCATATTTTTGCTGCAAGTTATTAACCGCCATAACAGTACAACCTGACACCACCAAAAATAAAAATAAAACAACGAACTTTTTCATTTATTCAACGTCCTCGTCATCAAGGCCTAAATCGAATTCTGGTGCAAACTCAAGCCATGGCGATATAAACTGCTCACCATTGTCAGTACAGACCATAACAGCTAATTGCGGCCCTTTTTTTAAGTGTAATTGTACCGATTCTATTTTCTCAACCGCTGATTGCCATGCAGCATTTACATCAAGCAAAGCGTAATCCTTGAGAAAAACAGTATGTGTTTCATCATCATTGATCTTCTGGCACATCTCAGCCATCACCATTTCAGTTAGGGCCATTGAAACAAAAAATGCTGGTTCTGCATCTTCAGAAATTGGTGCATCAGGGGCTAGAAAAAATAAAGGAATATCTACACTTTCCGTTGCTAAGTTATCGTGTTCCATTAAGACTCTCGAAATTAAAAGGGTATTTATCGCTATAATAGCAAAATAGTTGAATTTTTTGACGATTTTCGTCATTGTGTAGACAATTTAGAGACACTTCTCAAGGAAGGTTTATGACCAGTGTAATTGATAACTTCTTCACAACGCTTGGTATTTTGTTACTTATACTAGCGATTGCTGCGGTTTTCATTATTGTTATTTTTAATACTTTAGTGAAATACAGAAATTTTGTTGTAAACGCATTTGCACAAATTGATGTGCAGTTACATCGTCGCCACGACTTAATTCCTAACCTTGTAAATACCTGCAAAGCCTATCTTGACCATGAACATGCAACCCTAAAACAAGTAACAGAGGCCCGCAATGCCGCGTTAAGTTGTTTAGAGCAAGCAAAACAAGCACCCAGTAATGGCTCTCTTATCAAACAATTAGCGAGTGCTGAAAATATACTAACGCAAGCACTATCGGGGCTACAGGTAACAATCGAAGATTACCCTGAATTAAAAGCCAATGAGACAGTTAAAAATTTACATGAAGAGCTTGTTTCAACAGAGAATAAAATTGCTTTTGCTCGGCAGGCTTACAATGATGAAGTGATGCAATACAACACGTACAAGCAAAGTTTTCCAAATAATCTGGTGGCAGCAAAATTTGGCCATAAAGACGACGCCAGCATGTTAGAACTAGCACAATCAGAGTATCGTCAAGCACCAAGCGTACAACTTTAACTGATGAAAAACTTCTTTCAGCAACAAGCTGAAAATAGGCGTGCCAGTGCGTTATTGGTATGCCTTTTTTGCCTTGCTGTGATAATGATTGTTGTTATAGCTCAGTGGTTTTTTGGTCTTATTTTTGATGCCCGTATCGCAAGCAATCTTAATCTTATTTTGTATCGCGGTTGGGATGTTTTCCGTGAACAAAACCCGTACCAATGGCATCTTCCTTCAGCAGTTATCACATTTAGTTTAATTGCAATTACAGGTATTTATAAATACCGACAACTTCGCGTAGGTGGTGCGCAAATTGCCAAACAATTAGGTGCAACACGTGTACAGCCCAACACCTTTCATCCACTGGAAAAGCAACTGCTCAATGTTGTTGAAGAGATGGCAATTGCGGCTCGCACAACTGTGCCTAGGGTCTATATTCAACTGCATCAAAGCCAAGTAAATGCATTTGCAGCAGGACACACCAACCATAACGCGGTTATTTCGGTAACGCGCGGCGCACTTGAGAAGCTCACACGTGATGAACTTCAGGCTGTGGTTGCCCATGAATTCAGCCATATAGTGAATGGCGACATCAAATTAAATAACCGCTTGGTTGCCGCAACATTTGCAATTAGTTTTATTGGCTTACTAGGTGAGTGGATTTTAGAACATGCCGCAACATCTAAGCGCGGAAGAAACAATTCATCTGGCTTTGAGCTCGTCGCGGCTATCGCATTGATTAGCTATGGTTATATTGGTACCTTGCTCGCGGATTTTATTAAAGCGGCCATCTGTCGTAGGCGGGAATACTTAGCTGACGCTAATGCCTGCCAATTTAATCGTAATCCAGAAGCGCTTGCTAATGCACTTAAAGTTGCCGCAGGGTTACGCTTACCGCACCGAAACGCACATTATCATCAATATAGTCATCTGTTTTTTAATCAAACAAGAATGCCATGGGTCAGCTCTTTCTCAACTCACCCACCAATTATTAATCGAATTCAAAAGCTTCAGCCTAGCTTTAAAGCCCCTAAAAATGGCTTTAAAGAAAGCACCAATGTTGCCAATTACCAAGCAATGCAACTCACTGCAACACGTGAATACTTAAGCGAAAATACAACGCCCATAATAAAACCAACAGTGCGCGCAAATACAGATCATTTATCAGCTAAATTATCGCAACTGGTGCATGATCCATACTCGTGTTTTACGTTAATACCGATGCTTTTGCTAAGCGATGAGTTTGATATTCGCAGCAACCAACTGAGTTATTTACTTTCATCACAGTATGTAGATGCTTTCACCTTAGACAATGCTGAGACTGAGTTGACAAAGCTTTGTGATAAACAGCGCTTTGAACTTATTGAGCTTGCAGCCCCTAGCATAGACTGCTTACCAGCAAAGCAAAAAGATGAACTAGCTCAACTATGTTGGCAAATAATATTAATGGTAGATAACAATCAGATAAATCAGCCACTTAACCATCCGTTGTTAGTTTGGCTTTATCTAGAAATCATCTTAATGCAAACCACTCGTGCCAAAAGTAAATTACTGTTGAAAACCCGTAATACAAAGCAGCTAATACAAGCTTGGCGTTATTTTGTCAGTTTAATTGCTGTGATTGGTCACAATGACGCTAAAGAGCAGCAAGATGCTTTTACTGCCACATGCCAACAATTCAATATGAAAGGGCTAACTCTTCTACCTTTTACGCAGTTTGATAGTCAATATGCACATCAAATGTTAGCGGCCTTGATTAGCTTACCAGTGAAAAATCGCAATGCATTTTTACAAGCAATTGAATTTGCAGCAAACTGGGATAATGAAATAAATGAGGCTGAGCAAACCATGTTATACAGCTTTGCGCTACTACTTGATTTGCCAAGCCCTATTACAGATTAAATAACCTTAACTCGGGTTAAATAATGGCTACCAAGGTAAAACCTCACCATTTGAATGCCAGAACGTACCTGTATTACTGAGGTTAAGCTCATTAATTCGGTCAATTAAGCGACTTGCCGCCTCCTCTGGCGAAATATCCCCAGCAAAACCAACCATAGCCGTTTGTACAAAACCTGGGTGCAAAATAGCTAAGCTAATATCACGCGCAGCAAGTTCAATTGCGATACTTTTGCTAGCAGCATTGAGTGCCGCTTTTGACATGCGATAGCCAATATATGCACCGGAACCATTATCTTCGATTGATCCCATTCGGCTTGTGATCATTGCTACTTTACTGCCAGCACCTAAATTACCTTGCAGAGCATGTGTCACACGAATAGGCGCAATGGCATTAACATTGATTTGCTCTTCAATACTTGCAAAGTCCATATCGGCAAGACTTTCATTTTTAAATACACCGGCATTATTAATTAAAATATCAATCTGCTGGCCAGCTAACGCATTTTTTAACGTTTCAGTATCATCCGCATTCGCAACATCAATATCGCTAATCACGTTTGCGCCAGTTGCGATTAATTCATCACTGGCTGTTCGAACGACAGCCGTTACTTTCAAACCTTCAGAAATATACTGTTTTACAAAGGCAAGGCCAATTCCTCTATTTGCCCCAGTAACCACAACATGTTTTGACATAACCTAATTCCCAAATAAAAAAGATTAAGGGTCAGTTGAACTTTTTAGTTCCTTTTTGCAGCAGTTTGATTGGGTTTTATACAAGGCAGAGGCTGCGTGGCATAGTATTCTATGTAAGTCAGCCGACAAAGACTTTGTGCTCCTGCAAAGTCACCTTACCCCACATCCTTGCGGGGCAAATCAAACGCTGCCGAACGGTTCTTTTGAGCGCGCTTTTCTCGTTGTTGCTCGATATTTGCTTAGATTACTAGGCTACACATCGAGCGCCGCGATAAAAACACGCTCAAAAAAACAAAAATTGAACTACAAAGATCAACAGACCCTATAGAAATGGTATCTTTTTGATTAAATACAAGCTTTAGTATTTTTATTACCAAGCTATATCTCTATTACAGAGAAAAAGCCCCCTTGAGGATCGGTAATCACACTAAAACGACCTACATTAGGAATATCAGTAGCAGGTACGCACACTGTACCTCCTAATTCAGTAACACGTTCTAAGGTCGCATCACAGTTATCAACTTGGAAATATGTCATCCAGTGGGCTGGCATATCGCCCCACTCTTCATTCATTTCAAGCATGCCTGCAACTTGTTCTTCACCAACAGTAAAAATGGTGTAAGGCATACCATCCATGTCTTCTATTTTGTATTGCCAACCAAAAACGGATGAATAAAATTCGCGACTTGCCGCAGCATCTTTTGAAGCAAGCTCATTCCAACAGACGCTACGCGCTTCATTTTTAATTTGTGAACCACAATGTTCATTGCCTTGCCAAATAGCAAACATTGCACCATTAGGTTCAAAAAACATCGCCATACGTCCAGCATCACCCACATCATGTGGACCCGCAATAACATGCGCGCCAGCTTGCTTCGCTTTTTCGAGTATTTCATCGACATTATCGACCGCAATATAATTTAACCAATGGCTTGGCACTCCTTTATCTAAGCGCTCGTCTTCCATTTGGTACATTGCACCAATATCACTGCCATTTAATTGCAGCATAGTATAAAAGCGGTCTTCACCAATGGGCTGATCGTCAAATGTCCAATCAAACAGCGCTGTATAAAACGCCTTAGCGGATGCCCAGTCTTGAGAGCATAGTTCTGTCCAACAAAAGGTGCCTGCTTGATGCTTGGTATAACTCGCCATATGTTTTCCTTATTATTTGCGTTCGCTGTATTAAAGTTAACCAATTCTGAATAAATAGCAATAAAAAAGCGAAGCTATACAATAGCTTCGCCTTTATTTATTTGTGGGTCTGGGTCGTTAGATTTTGAACCACTTAATTGCATTATCAAGTTCATCAGCTTGATGTGATACTTGCTGTGACGCCTCTGCATTAGCAACCGAACTATTTGCTAGTTCATCAGCATAATCGCTGATCTGCACAATATTTTGGTTAATTTCTTGAGCTACAGTTGACTGTTGCTCTACAGCCACCGCAATAGTTGATGTCATTTCGGATATTTCTTGTATATCAGCAATGATTTCAGCAAATGCTTGGCCTGCTTTATCTGTTTGTTCGGCAGTTTGAAGGCCTTGCGTTTTACACAACTCAATACTATCAACAATATTTGCAGTGCTTGATTGTAAATCGGTTATGATTTGCGTGATTTCTTGGGTCGACTCCTGCGTTTTCACTGCGAGCGAACGAACTTCATCTGCTACAACCGCAAAACCTCGCCCTTGCTCACCCGCACGTGCAGCTTCAATTGCCGCATTTAGCGCAAGTAAGTTAGTTTGCTCAGCAATACCGCGAATAACTTCCATTACCGCATTAATTGCGTTGCTCTTTTCACGCAGTAAATTCACTTGCTCAGCCGATTCAACGAGCTGATTGCTAAGCACAGTCATTTGCTCTACGGTCGCTTCAATTTGCCCTTGCCCATTTGTCGCGTTTTGTGAAACCGTATCAACACGATTAGAGGTCGTTTCCGCGTTAATCGCAATATCATGTGCCACCGCGCCCATTTCAGTAACCGCACTTGCTACCGTCTCAACTTCTGACTTTTGCTGAACCAGCTGTCGGCCACTTGACTCAACTACCTGTGCTACACGCGTTGATTCTGTATTCACAATTTCAACCGAGTGTTGAATTGTTTGTAAAACAGATAAAAATTTACTCATTAACCCATTAACACTGTCGGCTAACATTGCAAGTTCATCTTTGCCGTGTTTACGCACTTCAATTGATAAATCACCTGAATGCGCAATGCGGTCGATATCTGTAATAACACTGTCGATAGAAGTGGTTATCGAACGAATAATGGCAAATAAAAAACCTACCAATGCGAATGCTAAAATAAGGCTTAATGCAATTTGCTGCACTTTTGCATCTGCATACACATCTTCTTGAATTACGGTTAGTTCTTCACCTAGTAATTGTAACGTTTGCTTTAATTTTTCTTCAGTTTCAGCAACATCGTTCTTCAAGCCCGTAGGTTGATTAAAACCAATTGCCAGATAGCGCTCAGACGCTTTTAGAAACGCAGTTTGGTAGCGTTTTAGTAAACCAACAAGCTTCACCTCATTACTTGCAAGTAACAGTTTTTCAAGCTTCTCAACCGTATCATTAATACGTGTGATGTATTTTCTATCGCCGCGCATTATGAAATCTTTTTCGCTGCGACGAAGTTGTAGCACCATAACACTTACATCAAGACGGTTGGTTACTTTAGCTTGTTCTTCTAATTCGTGCACCGCGCCGCGTAACTCTTTTCGAAGACCTGAGTCTTGGTTGTAGCCATACTCTATGTACAATTCATCTAATTTAGTGAAATCACGTTGCAATGATGTCAGCGCATTTTGCGTATCCGTGAGTGCATTTGAATTTACATCAAAGGTTGCCAATTTTTGTTGTAACTTTCCAAGCGCCGATTTTGCATCATCTACGCGATTCACCAATTCCTGACGAAACTCTGGTGCTGGTTTTTCTAAAAATTTTACTTCAATTCGCAATGTATCTGCGACAGCCCGCTCAGTAGCAATTAAATCTTCTGTAGCATCCACTAATACTTGCTTCTTCCCTGCAATGTAAACATTTAATAACGTGAGAGCAGCCATTGAAACCACTGCAACCCCAATCAGGATCTGCAACTTAGTTTTTATTTTGATGGCTTGAAACATTTATACCTCTTAACTTCAGTGACGGTGGGGAGATTGTATATGGCTTGATTAGACGATTTGTTGTTCTAACGCATATATGTTGTCGACAAATCGGCCAATTGCTTTAGGAAATTATTAAAATTTACTAACAATAAACATTTAATACCTAAAATAGACACAAAACAACAAGTTTTTCTTAAAGTTACATTGATTTCAATAGGATATGTTGCACATGCAACAATGATTTTTTCCTTATCTAAGCCTAAATAACGGCTTTTCTTTGCTACTAGATAAAGTTTCATCGCGAACGCGCTGAAGATGTGAAATTTGAATGGTATGCTGCAAAGATTGCTTATTGATTTTCAGCTATAAATGATGCTCAATTTGTTTTTCAAACAATGCAAAATAAGCAAATCATTTTTAATAACGCCCCTGGAACTACACACATTAATATGGAGTTATGCGATGAAAAGCACACTTGTCTCTGCGGCAATTTTAACAACCTTACTACCTCTTACAGTTAATGCTGCAAGTAATTCTCAAACTCTTGGGCCAGACGTTGTAAAACCAGCTCCGCAGGTGAGTATTGAAAGCCATGATGCGTTTTTTAATCAGCTTAAGGCACACTGCGGTAAAGCATACCAAGGTAAAGTAACGGTTGATAATCAAGATAATGGCTCATTTAGTGGTAAAAAACTCGTGATGCATGTACGCAAATGTACCGATACTGAGTTACAAATCCCTTTCCATGTTGGCGATGATGCATCTCGCACTTGGATTATCACAAAAACTGGTTCAGGTTTAAGCTTGAAACACGACCACCGTATGAAAAATGGTGAGTATGATGTATCAACTATGTATGGCGGTCACACTATCGATGCTGGCTGGCAACATGTACAGTCTTTCCCTGCAGATCAATATTCAAAAGAGCTATTTGTAAAACAAGGTATTCCACAGTCAATCGGCAATACGTGGCAGATATTTATCTACCCTGAAAAATACACTTATCGTTTGGTGAGAGAGGGGCGCGAGTTTAGAGTCGATTTTGATTTAACAAACCCCATAACTCCGCCAGCGGCGCCATGGGGCTATAAAGACTAAGCCTAACAAGTTAGCTCAGCAACTAAAGGGCCTGGATTTGCTCTAGGCTCAGTTGGAAACTTCTCAAACTCTTGCACGCCAGATAATAACTTCAAATTAAATTCATCGCTTTTGCAAAGTTGCGCGCTGAGGCGCAATAAAAAGACCGATTGTTTTGCAAACTCTTGATAACTGCCCTCCCGAATAGACAGCTTATATTTGTTGGCTGCTAACTGAGTTTGGCGATAGTGAATTTTATGGTCAAAGTCATATAAAGCTTGTTGTTTACCCTGTTCAGTTGCAACTAACGCTAACGGCGTGAAAAGCACTACACTGCAAAGTAATTTCCGTAACATCACTCTTCCTTTATTAACACGTTACGAATTCACTATACCAACTTCTAAATTATCAAACCACTCAAGAAACTCCTGCACCGCCTCGCCTTTAAAAATTCGTCCATGCTGAGGTGCCATCATATCAATTTCTAACTCACGCACGCGTGCAATCCAGTTTTTCTTGGCACTGTTAGAGGGCATCCAACGCTGATGAAAATAGCGCATTTTATCAGCATGACGTGCGAAGTCTTCAACAAACATCGGGGCATCAGGCTCTTCTAATGCAGCACCAATATCACCACTCATTAAAATTTTAGCTTCTGGGTCATAGACATGAAAGTTGCCCGACGAATGTAAAAAATGAGCCGGAATAAAACGGAAGGTCACTGAATCTAAACGCAGCTCCTGTCCTTCATCCGGAATCGATTTATATTCAATGTTATCCATACCAAAGTGGCGTATAAATCCTTCCCATAACCAAGGTGCGTATAACTTTGCTTTTGGTATGGTCTTATCCCAAAGCCCTAACGAAGAAATAATATCTGGGTCTTGGTGTGAGGCAAATAAGGTTGTTACTTTGTCGAGCTCGGTATGACTAAGAATACCAGCTAGCATGGCTGAAAATAGCTCAATACCTCCTGGGTCTAACAGCATGGTTTGCTGATTAGTCACTATCATGTATTGGTTAGTATCAATTATTTTTTCTGACTTTCCCTGATCTCGCCCAAATACGATCCATTTATGATGTTTACCCTGATACAAATCGGTCGATTTCATTTAAATACCCTTTCTAACTCATCGAGTGTATTAAGATTAGTTTCAATTGCACCTTTTATGCGCATTGCCGCGGAGCTTATATAGTCCGAAACTGACTCTAAACTCGCGCAAAACTCGCCAGCCTGAGACGCTTCAACCCGAGATGTCACCGCAATATATTCTGCCGCGCGCATTTGTTGCTCTATTTCTTCAAACTGCCATTGCAGATTTTGTAATTCGTGTTTAAGTGCAACCATGGCATCTTTGACATGGCTTGCGGCCACGCTATAGAGCTTTTTGCTTTCAGGGTGGTCAAGTATTGTGAGGCTTTTTGCCAAATGCTGCTCTAACTGACTTGCACGCAAATGATGCAGTGCCAACTTAAATAACTGACTTGCATGCAAATTAATATGCTCTGTGGTTTGAATTGTGCGACCGGAAAATTCATTAATAAAATTGGTGATCGATTTAAAACCGAGCGCCGCTTCACCGGCACGAATTGCAACCACTCGCGCATTTTTAGAGGTCAAAGACAGGCTTTTAGCCTCAGTTAAAATTACTTCCAATTGCGCAACGATAGTTGCAACGGTGACAAAGCACTTTATTTCAGGATGTTTTCTGATGCTATCCATAGAGTTTTTTCACTCTTAACTAAGTACTTTCAAATATAGGAAATAAAAAAGAATTTTGCCGAATTTTTATAAAAATTGTTTTGCAAATTTCAATGGTGCGTTATTTACAGTGGTAAAAAGTAGAAATAAAAAAGGCTCACAGGGATGTGAGCCGAAAGTGCATCATCAACAACTAATGCTTCAGGGAAATATCTAACAAGAAAACCAGTTCTTGTAATTAAATAGACTTGCCTGACAAAACTTAGTTCAAAAAAATCTAAATTAATTTTGAAAATGTTTTTAAGTAGCTAATTTATTTGGCTAAATGCAAGCACTGAAAAAATGATAACTACACCATACAAATAATGATGACGTTCAAGCTGCTCGTGTAAAAACACACGCCCAATCGCCATGGCAGAGATAATGCCAATCGCACGCTTAACAGCTTCAACTGTGCTGGCATCCAAATAACGCAGTGCATTAAATTGCAATAACACAGCTGCAGAAAAGCCGATTAAACCAAGCAACCAAAAACGGTTATGCATTTTTGAGAAAGTAATAGCGGAACGATTAAACAAGAGCGCAATTAATAAAACGCACACCATAATCACATTGACCCAAAGCGCATGAAAACTAACGTGGGAAAATTGCAGTACATACTGGTCTACACAGATGCAGGCCCCCCAACTGAACGTTGCCAATAACATAAAACCGGCGCCTGGCTCACTTACTTTAAAGCCATCACCGAGCAACCGAAAGGTAGCAAAAACACAAATGGCAATAACCACATACGCCAACCAAGGCAGGATCACAGAGAAAAACAGTACATTAATCAAAGCAGCCACGAGCGGAGTGAGCGACAGTACCGGTAACAAAACTGAAAATCGCCCGCGACCTAACGCTGCAATAAACGACACCGCGCCAATAGCAGCTAAAACCCCACTAATACTCGCCAAACCGTAATAAACCTGTGCAACAGGTAAGACAGCATCCGAAATAAACCAATAGAGCAGATAAATAGGCAGTGTTACTACACTAAAAACCGCCCCAACAAGCAGAGGGTGATGTGTTTCAACTAAATGTTTACGGCAAATATCAAACAGCACCCACGCCAAACTTGCTAACAACAAAAACAACCAAGACAAAGTATATCTCCTAAGGGATGGATCTTTTTTAGCAACATTACGTATAAGCATATTATGTTGTTCAAAATAAGCTACTTATGAATCTACCTGTATTTCCATTACCAATTTTTTTGCTACCAAATGGGGTTACACGGTTACGTATATTCGAACCGCGTTATCTAAAAATGGTGTCAATTGCCTGTCAGCAAAATGGTTTTGTGTTATGCGTTTATGATCACAAGGCTGAGCTGAACACGCCACCTTGGGGAGCATGGGTTGATATTATTAACTTTAGCCAAGAAGGTGAGCTATTACATATTGATATCAAGGCTAAAAGCTTAGTTAGTCTGGAAAACATTACCATGGATGAAGATAAATTACGTTTCGCCGATTGTTTTGAGATCCCCCATTGGCCAACACAGAACAAGCAACCACATCACGCGCAACTAGCTACAAAACTACAGCACGTGTTTGAAGAATATCCAGAACAGGGTGCGCTTTATCCTGAACCCAATTTTGACGATATAAATTGGGTCTGTGCCCGTTTTTTAGAAATTTTGCCACTGTCGTTTGAGAAAAAACAACTGTTCACAAAAGCAGATAGCTTTACAAAAGCAGATGATTTTTTAAAAACGATTATTTTAGGTCAATAAATTGATCGCTTTTATCGCCCCTACCGTAATGGCTACTATGGATTTTATTGTCAGAGCGCTATGATGATATCAACAACAACCAATAACTACCGATCTTCGATGAAGCAAAACGCAAGTTTAGATGGGCAAGAAATTGACAGCAAGACCTTGTCAGGCTGGCTAAATGATATAGCTGAAAAGCGTGATAAACGCGCATTTGCGAGCTTATTTAAATGGTTTTCTCCTAAAATTATCGGCTTTGGCCGTAAGCAATTTAATAACCCTGCACTTGCATCCGAATTGTTACAAGAAACAATGACAAATGTGTGGCGTAAAGCGCATCTATACAATAGCGAAAAAGGCGCCGCAACCACTTGGGTTTACACTGTAATGCGCAACATAAGCTTTGACATGTTACGTAAAATGCAAGCCAACCACGAAGATACCCTTAGTGATGATATTTGGCCTCTGGCAGAAGCACAAAACTCTGATGAGCATGTTTTTGCAGACCATTTAATGGACAAGCAAATAGCACAGTATTTAAATCAATTGCCTGACAATCAAAAACAGATTGTGCAAGGCGTATATTTTCAAGATTTATCGCAAGAGCAACTCGCTAAAAATTTAAATATCCCACTCGGAACAGTTAAGTCCCGTTTGCGTTTAGCACTTACTAAATTGAGACAGCACATAGGAGCAGATAATGATTAAGCATCACCCACAACTTTCCCTGCTCAAAACCTATTGTGCAGGTGAACTACCAGCCTCTATTTCTGTGATTATTGCTGCGCACATTGAGCTTTGCCCACATTGCCAGCAACAAGTTGAAGCGCTTACTGCAAAAGCTGCTAAAGACACATTTACTTACGCTTATGTTGAAGATGAAGCCGAGCAAAGCCAATTTGCTGAAATTGACTTTGCCAGCATGATTGACGATATCACTCTAGATGATGGCATCGACGAAATTAAATTGGCTCAGCCAATTGAGTTATCGCTCAATCAAAATACATTTTATTTGCCTCAAGTACTTCGCAATCTTGAGCTAAGCAGTTGGGCAAGTTTAGGTAAATTATCGCGCTCTCGCGTGACTTTAGAAGACGCGAATCTTCACACTAGCTTATTGCACATTGATGCCGATGGCTCTGTTCCAGAACATACGCACAATGGTTTTGAAATTACACTATTATTAGAAGGTAGTTTTAAAGACGAAATGGGCGAATACACCAAAGGCGACTTTATTTGGTTAGATGGTAAACACACTCACAACCCAATCACTGAGCATGGTTGCCTATGTTTAACCGTTTCAAGTGACTCCTTGCACTTTACGCAGGGCTTAAGCAAATTGCTAAATCCTATCGGTAAATTTATTTACTAGGAGGTTGTATGGTTGCAGATAAGGATAAAATTATTATTGGCATTAGCGCCTGTTTAACAGGTGAGCAAGTGCGTTTTGATAAAAGCCATAAAAAGTCTGACTTTTGCGTTAACCAACTGGGCAAATTCGTGGAATATCAAAAGTTTTGCCCTGAGGTTGCCGTTGGATTGCCAGTACCAAGGCCAACCATTAGACAAATAAAACGCGAAGATATGATCCACGTTTCACGCCCTGACGGATCTATGGATGTTACTCACGAAATGAATGAATACGCATTCAAAGCAGCGAGTAAAATGGCAAATCTGAGCGGTTTTGTATTTATGAAAGGCAGTCCAAGCTGTGGCATGGAACGTGTTAAAGTATATTACGAACACGGTAAAGGTTGTGAGCACGACGGCGTAGGGCTATTCGCAAAACAGGTTATGGCACTTAATCCAAACTTACCTTGTGAAGAAAATGGACGCTTAAACGATATTCACCTACGTGAAAACTTTGTTTTGCGTGTATTCACTTACAAAAAGTGGCAAAACTTAGTAGCTTCAGGGCTATCAAAACACAAACTAACTACTTTTCATAGCCAGCAAAAATATTTAGTAATGAGCCATAATGTGGCTGCTTATAAAGCACTTGGTAACTTACTTGGTGAAAAGCATGATTTGCCGATTGAAGAGCTGGCGGATCAGTACATTTCAATGTTGATGCAAGCGCTTAAAAAACCAGCATCTCGGAAAAATCACACGAATACTCTTCAACATCTACAGGGGTATTTTAAAAAGCATCTTACCAAGCAAAATAAACAAGAGCTTAGTGAAAATATCATGGCTTATAATGAGGGTTTAGTACCGCTCATGGTGCCTTTAACCTTGATTAATCATCACTTACAAAACTACCCCAATGATTACTTGGCTAATCAGGCTTACCTAGACCCTTATCCGAAAGATTTAAGGCTCAGATACGGATTATAAATGAGTACACTTTACTGGATTCGACGGGATTTTCGTTTAGACGATAATCCCGCTTTATTTTATGCGCTACAACAAAACTGCAAACATGCTGTATTTATAACCGCATATGACACTTGGCGTACACATAATCACTCAGGCATTCAAATTGATTTTATTGAGCGACATTTAAATTGGTTTAGTGACGAGCTTACAAAGTTAGGCATTAAAGTCACTGTAATTGAATGCAATACTTTTGATGAGCAGCGAGAAAAGCTAACACAATTTTGTCGGTCCATTGGGGCCTCTTCCGTGTTAGCAAATAGTGAGCCTGAGCTACGCGAAAAAGTGCGCGACACCAAACTAGCACAAACAATAAATCTCACGCTTTACGATGCAGATACGATTTTACCTTATGGCTCTGTGCTAAATAAGCAAAGCGAAATGTTTAAGGTGTTTACCCCTTATAAAAAAGCTTGGTTGAATGTATTAAAACAACAAGGCTTTGAGCAAACATACCTTGCTGCCATTCCCCCATCAAATAACGAGGTAACCCAGCAAAGTCAGTTTGCCTTTAACTACGAAAAGCAAGATTCCAGCAAATGGCCGTTAGCCCATGAATTTATGCAACATGTACTGCCACGCTTTTTAACTGACAAAGTAACTGATTATGCAAATGATCGGGATTTCCCTGCTATTAAAGGCACAAGTGGTATTTCACCCTACCTAACCATTGGCGCAATTAGCCCTAAGCGGGTTATTTATGATTTAATTTCTTATTATCCGCATATTTTAGAGGATATGAAAGCGCCAATTTTTACTTGGTTAAACGAGCTGATTTGGCGCGAGTTTTATCGCAACTTGCTGCTGTCGTTTCCAAATTTAAATAAATTGCATGATTTCCAAACTAAGTTTAAAAGATTCGATTGGCCGGATCACCATGAAAAGTTCAACGCATGGTGCAATGCACAAACTGGTTTTCCGATTGTTGATGCAGCAATGCGCCAACTTAAACAAACAGGCTGGATGCACAACCGCTTACGGATGATTGTGGCAAGCTTTCTGACAAAGCATTTACTCGTTGATTGGCGTTTAGGTGAAGCCTTTTTTATGCAACATCTGATTGATGGTGATTTAGCCGCTAACAGTGGTGGCTGGCAATGGGCCGCAGGCACAGGGTGTGACGCTCAACCTTATTTCAGAATTTTTAACCCGATTACACAAAGCGAAAAGTTTGATCCTGACGGTAGCTTTATCCGTAAGTACTTACCAGAGCTTGCGAATGTGCCATTAAAGTACATTCATCAGCCCCAAACATATTTAGATTCTATTGGCGATAAATCTTATTGGCCACAACTTGTAGATTTGAAAGAAGCACGTTTACAAGCGTTAGATTACTACCAGAAAGAGTTAAACACAGATGAGTAACACACAACATATTGATGACTTTTTAGCTATGTACAACAAGTTGGATCGCGCCAACTTAGCTTTGCTAACTGAAATTTATCATCAAGATGTTGTGTTTATTGATCCTTTACACAGAATTGATGGATTACCCGCGCTCACCAAATACTTCTCTAATTTATACGAGAATCTCGATGCTGGTCGATTTGAAGTAACCAAGGTTCTAGAGCAAGAGAATACAGTAAGTCTTTATTGGACAATGTATTTTTCTCACAGCAAAATCAAAGCAGGGAAAGAAGTGTCATTTGACGGAAACAGCTACCTAGAATATCAAGATGGCAAAGTGATTTTCCACCGCGACTACTTCAATGCAGCCGACATGCTTTACCAACATATTCCTGTACTTGGTGGATTAATTAATCTCGTTAAAAAGCGTGCAACAGCATGAAAACAGTATTAATTACAGGAGCATCGTCAGGCATCGGCGAATCACTCGCAAAGTACTATGCACAGCAAGGTTTCAAGGTATTTGCATGTGGAAGAAACCAACAAAAATTAGCTGCTTTATGTGGTGAGTTTAGCCAAATTACCCCGCTGGTCTTTGACCTAAATAACAAAACCGAAATTTTTAGCGCTTTAGATAAAAGCATTAAACTTGATCACATCATTCTTAATGCAGGAACCTGTGAATACATCGACAATGCTAAACAATTTGATGGCGATTTGTTTGCTCGCGTAATTAATACTAACCTTATTTCAGTAGGTTATTGTTTAGAAGCGTGGTTACCTCAGTTAAACTCAGGTGGTCAACTGGGGTTAATGAGTTCAAGTGCGGTATATGTACCTCTTACCCGTGCAGAAGCTTACGGAGCATCAAAGGCTGGAGTAAGTTACCTTGCTAAAACCCTGAGTATAGATTTGGCAAGCAGTAATATTGGTGTGAGCACAATTCATCCAGGGTTTGTTGAAACCCCGTTAACAAACAAAAATGATTTTCCTATGCCTAGTCGCATAACTAGTGAACAAGCAGCAGAAGCAATTTACCTTGGTATGAAACAAAAACGTTACGATATTCATTTTCCAAAACGTTTTACCTTAGTGCTCAAAACATTCGCACTTTTACCTTTTTTTATATGGCGCAAACTCGCAATAAGGATGATTAAATAATGAAAAGAATAGCCATTATTGGCAGCGGTATCTCGGGCCTTACCTGCGCTTATTTATTATCAAAAAAGTACGATATTACACTATTTGAAAAAAACGATTATATCGGTGGTCACACCGCTACAGTTGATATTGAACACAATGGCGAAAAGCATGCGATTGATACCGGTTTTATCGTGTGTAACAACAAAACTTACCCAAATTTTTTAAAGCTTTTATCGCAAATCGGTGTTGCCTACAAAGACACTGAAATGAGCTTTAGTGTGCACAATGTGCAGAGCCAAATGGAATATAATGGCCATGGCCTAAATTCACTTTTTGCACAGCGTTCTAACATCTTCAAACCGCGCTTTTGGTTATTAATTAAAGATATTTTACGTTTCAATAAGCTGTGTAAACAGCTACATCAAACCGATATTGATCCAGCCCTTACCCTTGGTGACTTTTTAGATAAGCACGCTTTTAATGACTTTTTTTGTCAGCATTACATTTTACCAATGGGTGCGGCAATTTGGTCCACCAGCCTGCAAGAAATGCGTGATTTTGAATTAAAGTTTTTTGTTCGCTTTTTTTATAATCATGGGCTTTTAAATATCAGTGACAGGCCACAATGGCATGTTATCAAAGGTGGCTCACGTGAGTATGTAAAACCACTCACCCAGCACTTCGCTGACAAGATTAAGCTTAATAGTGATATTAAACAGGTAACTCGGATTGATACTGGTATTTCAGTAGAATTTGCCGATGGCACTTCACAACAATTTGACGACGTTATTTTTGCATGTCACTCAGATCAAGCTCTTGCGTTATTAACTGACGCAAATGAGCAAGAAAAAGCGGTGCTCGGTAGCATACCTTACAGCGAAAACGAAGTAGTGCTGCATACCGACATCAATATGTTACCGAAAAGACAACTAGCATGGGCTAGCTGGAACTATCGTTTAGATAGCAACAACCCACGCCCTGCTGCGGTAACTTATAATATGAACATTTTGCAGGGCTTAAGAACCGACACTACCTTCTGTGTCACACTCAATCAAACAGACCAAATTGACCAAAGCAAAATTTTACGCACCTTTGTCTATCATCACCCTGTGTTTAATAAACAAAGTATGGCTGCGCAGCAGCAGCGCGATACTATTTGCGGCCAGAACAACACCCACTTTTGCGGTGCTTACTGGTATAACGGCTTTCATGAAGATGGTGTACGCAGTGCGCTTGATGTCGCTAAACGATTTGGCTGCGAGTTATAGCCATGAACAGTGGCATTTACCGTGGTCAAGTTAGGCATCGTCGCTTTTCACCAAAGCAACATGCATTTAGCTACAACATGTATATGCTTGCACTTGATTTAAATGAGCTAGACTTAGTTGCCAATAGCAGTGCTTTGTTTAGCTTAAAAAAATTTGCTCCGATCAGTTTTTTTGAAAGCGATTATGTAAAAGGTGAACCGGGCAACTTAAAGCAACGTATTGCTACTAAAGTTACACAGTTAGGTGGTAACTGGGATGGCACAAAAGTGATGTTTATGGGGCAATGCCGAAATTTTGGTATTTATTTTAGCCCTGCAAATTTCTTCTTTTGTTACGACAGTAATGATGAATGCAAAACCATGCTGGTTGAGGTTTCAAACACACCTTGGTTAGAACGTCATTATTACTTAGTAGATATAACCCAACAGCAAAGAACGGATAAAACGTTTCATGTTTCACCCTTTATGGATTTAGATATGCAGTACGCTTGGCGTGTTAAAGCGCCAAATGACAAAGTACTTATTCATATCGAAAATCATAAAGCTGAAAAAGTGTTCGATGCCACAGTGGCACTATCACGTTGTGAATTTAATCGTTCTAATATGCTTAAAACGTGGTTAAGCACACCTGCAATGACCTTAAAAGTAATTGCAGGTATTTATTGGCAAGCCCTTAAACTGTTTGCCAAACGCATCCCATTTATTGCGCACCCAAACGCGAGAGGATAATTATGGAGCAGCAAAGTACCAGCTCAGCGAGTCTCACTCAGGAAAGCGAATTATCGTGGTTCACATCACGTTGTCGTTCACTCGTTTTAGATGCACTTAATAAAATAGACAATGCCGGTTTAGAAATTGAAGAAAACGGGCAAATTACATTTCTTGGCAATGATAAAAGCGAACTACGTGGCAAATTGATTGTATTAAACCCAAGCCTATACGTAGATTTTGTTAAAGGTGGCAGTATTGCCGCTGCTGAAGCTTATCTCGCCAAAAAATGGACATCACCTAATTTAACTGAATTAATTCGCGTTTTTGCGCGCTGCAGTAGCACGCTTGATCAAGTGGAAGCTAATAAATCATTCTTAACTAAAATTAAAAACTTTTTGTTCCACTGGGGTAATGCCAACACCCAATCAGGTTCTAAGAAAAACATTCTTGCTCACTATGATTTAGGCAACGAGCTCTACACCCGCTTTTTAGACAGCACCATGATGTATTCAAGTGCTATTTATTCAAATCAAGCAACCGACTTACATGCAGCTCAGCTTAACAAACTTAAAACCATTTGTGACAAACTTAAGCTTTCGCCCAACGACCACCTGATTGAGATTGGTACGGGCTGGGGTGGCCTTGCTATTTTTGCTGCAAAAAATTATGGCTGCAAAGTCACAACAACAACCATTTCTGATGCACAGTACGAATATGCCGTTGAGCGGGTTAAAGAAGAAGGTTTAGAAGATAAAATAACCTTGCTTAAAAAAGATTACCGCTTGCTTGAAGGTAAATACGACAAGTTAGTCTCAATTGAAATGATCGAAGCGGTTGGCCATAAATTTATGGCAGAGTTTTTTGCTAAGTGTAATAGCTTGCTTAAAGAGTCAGGGTTAATGCTGATCCAAGCGATCACCATTTTAGATGCCCGTTACGAACACTACCGCAATAATGTTGATTTTATTCAACGTTATATATTTCCGGGAGGCTGCTTACCGTCAAATGCCGTAATGAACCAACATATTGCTGAACAAACCAATATGATGATCGACAATGTGGAAGACATTGGCCTACATTATGCGCGCACTTTATATGATTGGCGTATGAAATTCGATAATGCTTGGTCTGAGCTAACTCAATTTGGTTTTGATGAACAATTTAAGCGATTGTGGCATTTTTATTTATGCTATTGCGAAGGTGCGTTTATTGAGCGCGTAATCAGCACACATCAACTGGTAATGCGTAAGCCTCATTATCTTGATAAAGATGACCAACAAGTTCTGGCTTACTAACCTTGTTTTATTTCAGCTAGCTTGGTTTTGCTGTGCGCTACTCACAGCAAATGCCAACTGGCTGATCCCGCCGATTATTGCTCTTCACTTTGTTTTATCGCCATCAAAACGCGATGACGCAAAATTGCTGCCTTTTGCCATTTTGGGCTGTGCTATAGATTTTGTGCTTTATCAACTAGAGATTATTAATTTCACAGCACAACAATTTCCAATTTGGTTACTCGGTTTATGGGTCATGTTTGTACTTTCAGTGAATCACTCGCTTAGTTGGTTGAATAAGTGCAAGCATTGGCAAATAGCTATTATTGGTGCCTTTGGTGGTGCGCTTAGTTATCTTGGTGCATTAAAATTCTCAGCGATTACAACCTATCTACCTCAAACATCATTGTTTTTAATATACGCTACAATCTGGGCGTTTGTGCTCCCAGCACTGATCGTTTTTCAAGGCAAATTCGTAGAATCAAAACACAATTAGCTGGACGTTAGCCATGTTAAAACAACTAGTATTTGCTGGCCTGCTGTTTGTACCAAGTGTGTTTGCAATTCAAACAAATCAACTTGTTAAATACGGTGAAGGCGAAATGAAAGTGCTCTTTTGGGAGCTTTATAAAGCAGAGTTATTTGGCAGTAAAAACACCTATTCGTTTGATGACAAACAACTCGCGCTCAAAATTACTTACTACCGCGATATTGATAAAAACGATTTAATTGAAGCAACCGCAGACCAATGGCAACACATTGGCGTGACCCATCAAAATATACCTATGTGGTTAAATGAACTTGCTACAATTTGGCCTAACATTAAAAAAAATGACATGCTGATTGTGACACGCAATGAAGATAACAGCGCGAGCTTTTTCAATAATGAGGGGCTGTTAGGTACAGTGAAAGATCCTGACTTTGGTGATGCCTTTTTAAATATTTGGTTATCGAATAAAACCACTCGCCCCGAATTGCGAGAAAAGCTGATTGGAGATGCAAAATGAAGCAATGGTTAGCGGTTATTTTTTCTATCTTCTTAGTTGCATGTTCAAGCCCAGACATTAACGATTACGCAAACACCACACCTACTCTCAAACTAGAAGAGTTTTTCGATGGCAAACTGAGTGCACACGGTATTGTACTTGACAGAAACGGTGACCTTACTCGACGTTTTAGTGTTGATTTAGTCGGGTCATGGCAGGGCAATCAAGGAAAACTGGATGAATGGTTTGTTTATGACGATGGCGAAAAGCAAACTCGTACGTGGTACATAGAAAATCTTGGCAATGGCAATTACAAAGGCACGGCAAATGACGTGGTCGGCACCGCTATGGGCAAAGCCAAAGGTTCCGCGCTTTATTGGCGCTATCAATTACAAATTGAATACCAAGGTGAGCCGCTCGAAGTAACCTTAGATGATTGGATGTTTTTAATAAATGAGAAACGCCTTATCAATCGCACCGACATCATTAAGTTTGGTTTTAAAGTGGGTGAAGTGATTCTCACCATTGAGAAAGAATAGAGTGATTAAGGGGCTTCATTATCATATTGAAGCCCTTTTATTATGCGGCTTTGCCTTGCTGTTGCTGAGATAAATCAACTACTTTTAAACTAGTTTGAATATCAGACCAATGTAACAACTCAATTCGACCAGCTTCATCTTCCACCAGCACAGTACAATTCTCAATCCAATCACCGTCATTACAGTACAAAATACCATCGATTTTTTTAATGTCTGGTTGATGAATATGACCGCAAATAATGCCATCGACACCTTGCTTTTTAGCTTCGTGTACAGCAGCGCTTTCAAATGCAGCGATTGCTTGTCGCGCTTTATGGATGCGGTTTTTAATCCACGAGGCAAGCGACCAATAATGACTACCAAACAAACGACGAACGCGATTATGCCAACGGTTTAAAAATAACAAAAAGTCATAGGCATTATCACCAATAATACTGATCAATTTGCTATAGCGAGTGGCTGAATCAAAATCATCTCCATGCACCAGTAAAAACCGTTTACCTGTTTTAGCGGTATGAATAAAACTTTTATGAACTTCAACATTCATAAATGCTTCACCTACATAAGCACGAAAGGTTTCATCATGATTGCCTGGAATATAGATAACGCGAGTGCCCGAATTGGCTTTATTGCGAATGCATTCGAGCACTTGGTAATGACTTGGCAACCAATAAAACTGTCGTTTCATTGACCACAAATCGATGATATCACCCACCAAATAAAGTACATCACATTCGGTGTTTGTTAAAAAATCCAGTAAGAAATCTGCCTTACAGTCTTTGTAACCTAAGTGCACATCTGAAATCCAAATACAGGAATAAAATTGCTTAGCCATAGCCCTTTCCTTATGTGTAATAAGGTTACGCTAAGAATATCCCATGACAAATTGGCGGCACTTATAAGAAAGCTTTATGACAACAAATCAATTTGCCAAGGCTCTTCGCTTTCTTCTTAACGGCATATTTTGCAATAGCAATATCATTCCTGAAATACAAAACAACACAGCAACCGCAGCAAAGCTAATTAATAAAGGGTTATTAAAGTCTTCACGCTCGTCGTAATCCATAATATGCAACATCCAAAAGAAATCGAAGATGCGCCAAATTGTGCTGCGCACAGTAATTACTTGGCCTGAATCAACTTGTATATACAATGTAGTGTTGACGTTGTCAGCAAAGTCTACGCGCCAAATATTAGTTTTATAGCCAACTTCTCTCGGGCCCTCTTTGAGTTTTGTGGCAATAACCTCTATTTGACTTGCATCACCAATGTAATGTGCCTTTGCTTGTGTAATTATTTGCTGTTGGTTTGGGGGTGTAAATAATTCGCCTGTCTTACCATGGAGATAAACATGCGATTCTTCACCAATTAATTCGATTACTGGCGTATTTAAGAAGTGTTTAAAATTAACTTTTTTAAGTGCAATGTCATACTCCTTAAATAAGTTAAAGTCAGTTGTATATACACCTTGAGAAAATGGGTTTTCTAGTTGCCGTTTTGCCAAGTGTTTACCATGAACATATTCCAGAGGAATAGCACTCATCACTAACCCACCGAGCAACCAAGCAAAAACCTGTAGCGCAAGTATATAACCCAACCATTTATGACATTTCCGTGCCCATTTAAACCATGTTTTATTCATTATTATTCTCGTTATTGGTTTTTTTCGTTCGTAATATGATCTTTGCGAAGGTAGAGCGTGTTGATCTTTACGGTCTAAATTCTGTTCAAATCCAAACCGTTTTGATCGCGGCGGCGCTTTGTAGACCTAGCGGGCTAAGTCAAAAAGCGACAACAAAGAGCAAAACGGTTTGGGTTGAACCTTACAGGCAGCGCTTGTTTGGCATTTATACTATGTTATCGCTCATTTATGTAAAATAACTACACTACAATCGCTCTGCCTCGTCTAAATGCCAAACAAACTGCTGTAGAAATAGACAGCAAAGGTCAACACGCTCTAGAGATATAAGCCAATCTAATGTAAAGTGAGCGACTACGCAATTTCAGAGAATAAACATCAATGTCAGATATTCAGTTTCTTAATGTCGACCTAGAAATCGAGTCAAAGCAAGATATTGCTCAGCTAGTATCCGATTTATCAAAGTCAGCTGTAGTACTTCATTACGACAAAGACGATACTCGACAATTAGCACGCATTGAAGCCAGCATTGATGTTACAACACCTGACAAAATGATTAATCATTTATGTGAATTGGTTGAATCATGTTCTCGCAATGCACTTAAACAATGGTTAGGGTGTACAAAGCGCACATTTGATATTGGTTTTCAAAGTGGCAGAAATCCTAAGTGCTTTAACCAAGCTTTACATGCCGATACATTATTACGTATTTCAGCGCTCGGTGCTGGTATGGAAATTACGCTTTATCCAACCGAGTAAGCGACAAAAGATCTAACTTAGCGTCAGTCTGTATTCTATTATGACTTGCTAAAAGCATCGCTTTTGCTGTTAGCAAGTTGTTACTTTTGAGCTCACTGCCCTACCATTTTATTAATTAACTCTCCCCTAAGATAAGTTCGTTTATTAATCTTCACACAGCAAAAAAACAATATATCCTTGTTACAACAAGCGGTTAAACGGTTAACCTTTATTAAAAATTATAAATAACACGTCATACATTCCTTTTTGGAATATAAAAGCACTTTCTATTATTTTTTTCTTCGCCTAGAGCTCGCTATATTTCACCATCAGAGAAGCACCTAAGGTGCTAAAGAATTTAGCTATCGGTTGTCGAGGAATAATGAGCATGTTGTTAAGTCAACTATCGGCGCAAGCAAGCCCGCTTTCGCCAGAGCAAGTACAGAAGTTACAAGCGCTTACTGCTGAACTGAACCCAATTCAACAAGCTTGGGTGAGTGGTTACTTAGCAGCAAATGCCAATACAGCATCACTTTCGGGCCAAGTTGCGGGCGTAGCTCCACAAGCTAGCGAAGCAGCTGCACTAACAATTCTTTACGGTTCACAAACAGGTAACGCAAAAGGCGTTGCTAACCAGCTTAAAGCAGCTGCTGAAGCAAAAGGCCTAGCAGTGAAGCTTGTGAACATGGCTGACTACAAGCCAGCTCAACTTAAGAAAGAAAAATTTATCGCTGTTGCTGTTTCTACTTACGGTGAAGGTGAGCCACCAGAAGATGCTGAAAACTTGCACGCGTTTTTAGGTTCGAAAAAAGCACCTAAGCTAGATGGCGTTAAAGTAGCGGTTATCGGTTTAGGTGATTCAAGCTACGAGTTCTTCTGTCAGACTGCAATTGATTTTGAAGAGCGCTTTAAAGCTCTAGGTGCAGAAACCATTGTTGCGCGCGCTGATTTAGACGTTGACTATGATGATCACGCAGCAGCTTGGATAGGTGGTGCAGTTGAAGCATTCGAACCTGAGCTCAAAGCACAGTCGCAAGGTTCAGCACAAGTTATTCCAATGGCTGGATTCGGTGCAGCATCAGCACAAAGCCAATACACCAAGCAAAACCCATTTGCGGCTGAGCTAAGTGTGGTACAAAAGATCACAGGTCGCGATTCAACGAAAGATGTTCGTCACATTGAGATTTCATTAGAAGGTTCTGATATCACGTATCTTCCGGGTGACTCTCTAGGTGTTTACTTCTTAAATGACGAAGCGCTAGTTGATGAAACGTTAGCACTATTAAACATTGATGGCGCAACTGAAATCACGTTAGGTGAAGAAACCTTATCAATTCGCACAGCGTTAATTGAAAAACTAGAGCTTACTCAGTCTTACCCTGGTTTTGTTGAAAAGTACGCTCAAGCAACCAACAACGCTGAGCTATTAAAGCTAGTTGAAGATAAAGCAGCAATGCGCGAGTACATCGAAGCGCGTCAGATCTTCGATATCATTAAGCAAAACCCAAGCGATATCAGCGCACAAGATCTAGCGAACAGCTTACGTAAGTTACAAGCACGTTTATATTCTATTGCTTCAAGCCAAGCTGAAGTTGAAGAAGAAGTGCACTTAACAGTTGGCCTTGTAGAGTTTGATGCCTTTGGTGAGAAACACTTTGGCGGTTGTTCGGGCTACCTAGCACACCGCGCTGAAGAAGGCGTAAAAGTTAAAGTATTTAGCGAGCATAACGACAACTTCCGTTTACCAAGCGACGATAACACGCCAGTTATCATGGTAGGCCCTGGTACAGGTATCGCACCATTCCGCGCATTCTTACAAGAGCGTGATGCACGTGAAGCGGAAGGTGAAAACTGGTTATTCTTCGGTAACCCGCACTTCACGCAAGATTTCTTATACCAAGTTGAGATCCAAGGTTATGTGAAGTCTGGCCTACTAAACAAAGTAGACCTAGCGTTTAGCCGCGACCAAGCTGAAAAAGTTTACGTGCAAGACCGTCTTCGCGAGAAAGGCGAAGAAGTATTTGCATGGTTAGAAAAAGGTGCACATTTCTATATTTGTGGTGACGCTAACCGCATGGCGAAAGACGTTCACCAAGCACTTATCGACATTATTAAAGCCCATGGTGGCAAAGATGACGAGCAAGCTGAAAGCTATCTGAAAGAGCTTCGCAGCAACAACCGTTATCAAAAAGACGTGTACTAGTAGCAATTGCTAGTACACCACACTGACCGTCACAGTAGAATTTTAGGATAAGCCATGAGCACAGATTACAAACCTAACAGCAAGCTAGACCCAAATGCTAAGTTTGCTGATAACGAAAGACTAAAAACACAAAGTAACTTTTTACGCGGTACCATTGAAGCGGATTTAAAAGACCAACTTACAGGTGGTTTTACAGCGGACAACTTCCAGCTAATCCGTTTCCACGGTATGTATCAGCAAGACGACCGTGATATTCGTCCAGAGCGTACTAAGCAAAAGCTAGAGCCTATGCACAACGTGATGCTTCGCGCACGTATGCCGGGCGGTATTATCACGCCTAAGCAGTGGTTAGCGATTGATGAGTTTGCTGGCGATAAAACAATTTACGGCAGTATTCGTTTAACAACGCGTCAAACATTCCAATTCCACGGTGTGTTAAAGCCGGGCATTAAAGAAATGCACCAAATGCTAAACAGCGTTGGCATTGACTCAATTGCAACTGCCGGTGACGTTAACCGTAACGTACTATGTACCACTAACCCTGTTGAGTCTGAGTTACACCAAGAAGCTTACGAGTGGGCTGCAAAGATTTCTGAGCACTTACTGCCACACACTAAAGCGTATGCTGAAATTTGGTTAAACGGTGAAAAGACTGAAACAACAGAAGAGCCAATTTTAGGTTCAACTTACTTACCACGTAAGTTCAAAACGACTGTTACTATTCCACCAAACAACGAAGTAGACGTTCACGCGAATGACCTTAACTTTGTTGCCATTGCAGATAATGGCAAACTAGTTGGTTTTAACGTACTTGTTGGTGGCGGTCTTGCAATGACCCACGGTGATGTAAACACTTACCCGCGCAAAGCTGATGATCTAGGTTTCATTCCGCTTGAGCACACGCTAAAAATTGCCGAGCACGTCGTATCTGTACAGCGTGACTGGGGTAACCGTGTTAACCGTAAGAACGCAAAAACGAAATATACCCTTGATACTTTCGGTACTGATGCATTTAAAGCTGAAGTTGAAAACCGCGCTGGCGTTAAATTTGAAGAAAGCCGCCCATATGAGTTCACACACCGTGGTGATCGTATTGGTTGGGTAGAAGGCATTGATGGTAAACACCACTTAACCGTGTTTATTCAAAATGGTCGTATTTTAGATTTCCCAGATAAAGCACTTAAAACCGGTTGTCGTAAGATTGCTGAAATTCACCAAGGTGATTTCCGCATGACTGCAAACCAAAACCTGATCATTGCCGGTGTACCAGCTGATCAAAAAGACATTATTGAGAAAATCGCTCGTGAGCACGGCTTAATTGACGACTCATACTCAGAGCAACGCATTAACTCAATGGCATGTGTAGCATTACCAACGTGTCCACTAGCAATGGCTGAAGCTGAGCGTTACCTGCCAGAGCTTATTGAGAAAACAGAAGCGATTTTAGCGAAACACGAAATTCCGAACGACGACATCATTATGCGTGTCGTAGGTTGCCCGAATGGTTGTGGTCGCGCCATGCTAGCTGAGATTGGCTTTGTTGGTAAAGGCCCAGGTAAATACAACGTTTACTTAGGTGGTAACCGTGAAGGTACCCGTATTCCTAAGCTTTACCTAGAAAACGTAGGTGAAGATGTTTACCTACCAGCGCTAGACGAATTAATTGGCCAATGGGCTAAAGAGCGCAACGAAGGCGAATGTTTTGGTGACTTCGCTATCCGCAAGGAAATCGTTGCCGAAGTGAAAGTTTCTAAAACAGACTTCCACGCTTAATATTTTAAGGGCGGTTAGCCGCCCTAATTTGGAATTTATGCATGAGTGAATTTAAGCAAATATTAACGCTAGATAAAGACGTTCAAAATGCCATGCTTGCCGATGCAAATGGCTTGTTAGCACAGCTTTCTGCTGAAGAACGTGTTTTGTGGGCGTTAGAAAATTTACCAAGCACACACTTTTTATCATCCAGCTTTGGCATTCAAGCGGCTGTAATGTTACACCTAGTTACATCACAAAAAGCGGATATTCCAGTAGTTTTAACGGATACAGGTTATCTCTTTCCTGAAACTTATCAGTTTATTGATGAGCTTACAGAGCGATTGAAACTCAATCTGAAAGTGTATAAATCTGAAATAAGCCCTGCATGGCAAGAAGCTAAGTTTGGTAAATTATGGGAACAAGGCGAGCAAGGTATTAAACAATACAATACCTTAAATAAAGTTGAACCAATGACACGTGCATTAAAAGAGTTGGATGCTGGTACTTGGTTTAGCGGTTTGCGTCGCCAACAATCATCGACTCGCGCCGACAAGCAAGTGCTTGAAATTAGCCGCGGTACGGTGAAGGTTTATCCAATTATTGATTGGCATAGCCGTGATGTGTATCAGTACTTAACGAAGCACGATTTACCATACCACCCACTGTGGGAGCAAGGTTATGTGTCTATGGGTGATGTGCATACCACACGTAAACTAGAGCCTGGAATGACTGAAGAAGAAACCCGTTTCTTTGGTTTAAATCGTGAATGTGGTTTACACACAGACGGTGGCGGCATTTAAGATCGCTTCGCCAAAAAATGATGTGACACCTTAGGTAAATTATTTTTTGCCAGCCATGCTTGGGTGAGTTGTTCTAACTCACCACTCGCATGCATACTCTCAATTACCCTATCAAATTCATCCCGTAACTGTTTATCTTTGAAAATAATTTTAGAGCCTGAGTTATGTAATACATCTAAGAATGTAAACTCATCAAGTAAACCCAATGGTTTAATATAACGATAAAATTTGAGCCAATCAGCAATCAGGATATCCACTTTATTTGCCAGTAACATTTTGTTGATAGCCAATTGATCACCACTTTCAAAGTATCGGGTGTTTACTTTATTTATCAGTAAATTGTAATTTGCGCCAAAGTTTAAACTTGCACCAGAAAAACTCGCGATTCGAGCTCCTTCTAATTCAAGTATTTGTGTGGCTGCTGCCCACCTGCTCGAACGCCTTAATATTGCGCGGTTATAAAAAAAGAGTCGATATTCAGAGATATAACCTTCACCTAAAAACTCACCTGTCCAATTGATTGCTATGTCTACTCGCCCTTTGTGGTAATAGCGTTTTATCGCCTCATTTGAAACATTTACAAAGGTTGGATTTATCAACATTTTGCTTAGAGCAGACGTTACCAAAAGCTCGTACAAACCTTGTTTATTAGTTTGAATATCGGCTTTGAAATAAGGCACAAAATTACCTGCTGCAACTTTTACATCGCTTGCAGCAACTGAACTACTTAGTAAAAAGCACACTAGGCTTATAAGTCGAATCACACTATTCATAAATACAAGAAGCACTAACTTACTAATAAGTATGGCTGAAAATTATGAAAACGACATTTCGCTACTTTTGTTTTTGTCGTTGCTCTGCGGTCACCCAGATAAACGTGAGGTACATTTTTGTAGGTAGTGAAAGAATAATGCCAAACGCATAACAGCCACCGCCAATCATCATGCCTGTTACTCCCATACTTTGTTCAATATGAGCAACATTAATTAAGTAGTAGCCTAAGCCAATAAGGCACAGGCCAAGCACGATAACAATTTTAAGCAGCGTAATTAGTTTTTTTTCACTCATTGGCATATACCTCTAGCTAAGATATATGCCAGCACAATTAAAAATACTAGCGCTATTAACAGTGAACTAGATATAGATCAATTATCGGCGCTCAACCACTGCAGCTGTCATTCTAGAAATACAGGTAAGCTCTCCCGCTTGGTTGGTAATCTTAACTTCCCAAACCGAGGTGCGTTTGCCTAAATGAATTGCTCTTGCAGTGGCATACACCATCCCCTTACGTGCCGCTTTAATATGGTTTGCATTGATCTCTTGCCCGACACAATAGAATTTATTGGTATCGACCACAAAATTAGCAGCATAACTTGCCACTGTCTCGGCTAGTACGACATTGGCACCACCATGAAGCATACCTATTGGATTGTGATGGTCTGGTGTTACAGGCATACTTGCAACTAGATAATCATCACCAATTTCACATATTTCGATGCCAAGGGTTTTCATTAAACTGCCTTTGCCGTTAAGGCCTTCATCTAACTTGTCGCACAATGCTTTATCAATTGCTTTAAACCAGATCATATTGTTGCTTCTTAATGCTTTAAATTTTTTAGAGTCTCTATTTACAATATCTCACAATTTTAAACAGTTACACACTTATCGCGAGGAAGTTATTTCTTTATGCTGCTGGCAAAAAGAACTCAACTACGATTATGAAAAAACTACTGTCAATTGCGTTATTGATTACCTCCAATACTCTCTTAGCTAACAACACGATTCAACACCAAATCGACTTCGGAATATCCGACCTGTATGATTTTGATAATCACTTCGTAGGTGCAGCTTACACTTATGCATTTGATGACCTCGCAAGTGCCAGTGGCCCCCATAACCTAAAATCATACCTCAACCGTATTAACAGCCTAACAACACGTGCGCTGGTATTAGATGATTTCTATGATGTTGATGTCGGCTACACACATTATTTTGATAATGCATTGGTATTTCGAGGAGGTGCAGAATACGCTCTTGATAACGAATACGACAATCATTACCTAAGACTGAGCGGTGAGCTTGGCAATAATATTACTGACAATCTGCAACTGGGTGTAGGTGCAACTTACTTATACCGTAATGAAACCGATTATTTCGGTAATGAGGATTCTAGTAACAATTGGCGCCTAACGCCTTATGTTCGCTATACAAAAATAACCCAAGGGCAAGGTTGGGATTTTGTGTTTAAGCAAATTTCAGGAAAAGCAAACTACTATCAAGGGCGTGCTGATTATTACTTCAGTGATAATTGGTTTATTGGAATTCAAGCGCTTGCACAAACAAATGACTTTGATAACAACAACGTTGAAGTGCAAACTCAGTATTGGTTTAACCCACACTTTTCATTTAGTTTTGGCTTAGGAGCTGGCCTTGGTGATGATGATTCAGGACTTGATTCAGTCACTTTATTACTTACTTCGCGCTTCTAAAAAAGCGCATGATTGCTCATGCGCATTCAGAGTAATACTAGTTATTTGCAAAACGATCGTATTGTTTCGGCAACGTGTGTTGTTTTTCTTTTGCACTAATATACACAGTGTTTTCAACTGCTTCCCAAGAACCTGTTACTGGGTTTATTTCCCAACTTGTGTGCGTCTCAAGCTCAGTAATCGGTGTATAAGTCACATCCATTGTTGTGTTGCATCCAACTAACGATAATGCTGAAGCAGCTACTGCAATTGAAATTAGTTTTTTCATAAATCCTCCCGCTTTCATTGCCGACAAGCATATTGTCATTCTGCTTTATATAAGTCTTTTATTGATAAGCGGTTTATTTAGATGTTTAGCGGTAATGAATTTTAATTCAGCGATCTCAGGTCTTATTTATTACGTAGTAAATAACTTTAACAAGGCAGCAATATGAACTACTTAATTTGTGTCAGCTTGTTTTTTTTAAGCTTTACCAATTTGACCCATGCCGCAACAGCGCAGACCAATCATGTGGACTCAATTGTGTTGGGTTCGGGTTGTTTTTGGGGTGCAGAAAAACGCTATCAAGCGCTAAACGGGGTAATTGACGCTGTAAGTGGATATGCTGATGGCAACGGCTTTAAGGCAAGCTACCGAAATATCATCAAAAAGAGTAATAAATATAATCCTAACAACTATGCCGAAGTCGTAAAGGTGACTTTCAATCGTAATCAAATTAGCCTTGAGCAAATATTACAACATTTTTACGAGCACCATGACCCTACTCAGCTCAACCGTCAAGGTAACGATGTCGGCACACAATATCGCTCAACTATTTTATATAACTCAGAGCGACAAAAAACGCTCGCAATGGCTGTCACTAAACAATTCCAATCTCTATTGAATCAAGCTGGTTTCGGCAAAATAGCCACCAGCATTAAGCCACTTGATACCTTTTATGCGGCAGAAGAATATCACCAAGATTACCTAGCCAAAAATCCTAATGGCTACTGCCCTGATTTGCGAACTGGTGTGACATTTAACCAACAAACTATCGCTAAACTTGATAACAGTGCGCTGTTAAAAGGTAAACAAATTTTGGTCATTGATGCCCCATTCTGCCCTTACTGTGAAAAATTTAAAGCTGAGACAGCAAAAGGGTATGCTGGCTCAATTCCGCTTACGTTTAGAACGGCGAATCAACTTCACGATCTCACAATTAAAACGCCAACCTGGGCAACCCCCACCATTATTTTGTTAGAGCAAGGCAAAGAAGTTTTTGCACGCCAAGGTTATGTATCTCGTGATGAGTTTTACAAGATAGTGGGAGCATTTAAACTAGGTAAAGGCGAAGCGTTTAATGTCGCATTCAATAAGGGTACAGATAATCGCTATTGCAAACAGTATGAGATTTTTAAAAATACACCCGATGGTATTTTTATCGATAAGCTCAGTGGCGCAGCGTTATTTGATACGCGCGACCGTTTTAATTCTGGCAGTGGCTGGCTTTCGTTTACCAAACCAGTCAAAGGCGCAGTCTACGAAAAACCTGATCACAGTTTTGGCATGGTACGCACTGAAATTCGTGCGGTTGAATCTGATATTCATTTGGGCCATGTGTTTGATGATGGCCCAAATGGTCAGTTGCGTTACTGTATTAACGCTACGGTATTAGAGTTTGTGCCACGCAGTTAACTTGAATAGTTAGCTTATGCCAACCACATTATCGCCACAACTATATGAAATTATTTGACTAAGCTCTTGGTAACTCAAACTACTTTGCTGTTGCAGTTCATTAAAAAAGTGCTGGATTGCAACCAGCGACTTTTTCGTTTGTAGACCACCATCCACTATTTTGTGTGCACGCAAATAGCTTTCACAATCTCGCGATAGCAAAAAAGTATCTTTACCGAGTACACGCAGCGCATAAGGCCCTGTGTTTCCTCCTAAGCGTGCACCATGCTTTTTAAGATATTGCCAAAGGCCAACAATATCGTTACTTGGCCAATCAGCTATAAACTGGCTAAAACTACCATGTTGGCCTGCGATTTCATGGATCATATAGGCATTGGCCTGCACCGTTTGTACTTTTTTATAATTACGTACAATGCGCTCATCACTGGCGGCTTTTTCTTGCTGTTCTGGTGACATCATCAGTAATGCCTCAACATCAAAACGCCAAAAAACCTCTTCAAAACCTGGCCATTTTTTCTCGATTACAGACCAATAAAAGCCACTTTGAAATATCTTTTTTGTGAACTCGGATAACCAAGCTGAATCAGGCAGTTTAGCTAATTCTTTATCACTGAGCGGCTTTGATAGCAGCATTTCAAGGCGTGTTTCGCCACCTTTTCGATCTACTGCACGCATATATATATCGTTAAATTTTTCCATAACTCACTAGCTATCATAAATTTTATTAAGCTTAACTCCTCTGTAAATTAAGAAGCAAGAGCGACGCCAAAGAAATGAGCACCGCTTGCACTAAAAAAGTGCAACAATGACGATTTTCAAATTCTGCAATCTATTCAAATTTTAATTTTTGAATAGATTCAATAGGTTAAATAATGTAATAATTTGGCACGTTAGATGAATAGCGAGGTTGGATTATTTATAGAAGACCTTTTATGCACATTAAAATTGATGATTTATCCAGCCCAAATGTCATTGCGCTTTTACAAGAACATTTAGATGACATGTATGCCACTTCACCTGCCGAAAGCGTTCATGCGCTTGACCTTAACGCACTTAAACAAAGCGATATAACATTTTTTAGTGCATGGCGAGGCGATAGCCTATTAGGCTGTATTGCAATAAAGCATCACAACACAACATTCGCAGAAATAAAATCAATGCGCACAGCAAAACAGGCTCGTGGCCAAGGTGTTGCATCAAGATTACTGCAACATGTTATTGAGCTTGCCATAGCAAAGCACTATCAAGTGTTATCACTTGAAACAGGCACGCAAGACTATTTTCAAGCTGCCCGCAACCTTTATACTAAATTTGGCTTTAAAGAATGCGGCCCTTTTGCAGACTACCAAGCGGATCCCAACAGTACATTTATGACACTACCACTAAAAGCAGTTGCCTAGCTGATTGAGTTGTTGTTGCGATATAAAACTATTGGCGTGCGCATTACAAATAAGCACAATGCTGATTTGTGGTAAATCCGGCAATTGCTCGTTGCAAAGCTCAACCAAATCACCTTTACTAAGGCTTGCCATTGCACCAATTGCAAGCCCTTCTTTTACTAAGCTATGCATTGCAGCGACACTACCGCTCATCGCAATCAATTTAAATTGCCGCGCTTGTTTATGCAGCCCTTCTATTGCAGCATGATGAAACCGACAATCTTGTTGAAATGTCACCAAAGGCAAGGGGGTTTGCTTTGCTAATTGAGTATCACCATTACATACCCATACACCGCGGTCTTTGGCAATAAGTAAACCTTCTTCACTATCGAAAGAGCGCGTTACTATGCCTACATCGAGTTCACCACTATCAAGCTGCTGACGAATAACATTACTTGGTAGGCAGCGAATTTGTAAGTCTAAGTCCGGCCATAAACTATGCATATTGCGAACTACTTTAGGTAATATGGTATTTGCATAGTCATCAGGGCAGCCTAGCCGAATACGCAGCTTAGTATTATGCGATTTAATTGCATTTAGGGTGCTATCGTAATGAGTTATAAGTTGCTTCGCGTATCCAACAAGTTGATGCCCTTCTTTAGATAACATTAGGTTGCGACCGCTTTTTTCAAACAAGGTTTTTCCTAAATCTTGTTCTAATTTCTTCATCTGCATACTCACAGCTGACTGGGTGCGATTAACCTGTTTTGCAGCGCGGGTAATACTGCCCGTTTCTACAAACGCCAGTAAACTTTTAAGTGCATCAATTTCCATAACACATCAATTAATCTGATAGATAGTATAAGAATTATGCGCTATTCAGATGTTAAATAACACTATACATTTGGCGTTATACCGTAAAATAAACACTTGAGCATAAAACACTATGGATTTATATATCGCCAATAAAAACTACTCTACTTGGTCTTTAAGAGCTTGGATTTTATTAAAGAAATTCAACTTGGATTTTAATGAACACAACTTAAAATTAGAGACTGATGACTTCACTAAAACCCTTAGCAATATTGCGCCAATTGCCAAAGTTCCAGTCTTAATTGATAACAGCATTACGGTGTGGGATTCACTGGCGATATGCGAATACATCAATGAAACTTATTTATCAAATCAAGGTTGGCCAACTGACCCTTGGCACCGTGCAAAAGCGCGTGCTTTGGCAGCTGAAATGCATTCAGGGTTTAATTCACTACGTAATCAATTACCCATGAATATTCGTGCTAAACGCAAAGTAGCGCTAACACAACAAAGCCTTGCTGATATTGCACGCATTGAGCAAATATTTAGTGAGCAACATGCACAATTTGAACAACAAGGTGGCTGGTTATTTGGTGAGTGGGGTATTGTTGATGCCATGTATGCACCTGTAGCACTGCGTTTCAAAACCTATGGTATTTCGCTTAACGCATCTGCCACTGCGTATATGGAAAAGGTATTGAGTTGTGAAGTACTTGCCGAGTGGATTACTGACGCATTAAAGGAAACAGAGATTGTTGCCATGGATGAAGCTGGAGAAGAACTTTAGCAAAATAAAAGGGGCTAAAAGCCCCTTATTGATATTACTTATTAAGTAGATCTAAGAAGAAGGCATATTCAAGCGCAGTGTCGTTGATGCGCTTAAAGCGACCAGACGAACCGCCATGTCCTGCTTCCATATCTGTTTTGAATAACAACAGATTATTATCTGTTTTATATTCACGCAGCTTTGCTACCCATTTCATTGGTTCAAAGTATTGTACCTGTGAATCATGTAGACCAGTTGTAACCAATAAGTTTGGATAGGCTTGACGCTTAACTTGATCATAAGGAGAGTAACTTAGCATATAGTCATAATACACTTTGTCATTTGGATTTCCCCACTCATCATACTCATTTGTTGTTAGCGGAATCGATTCATCTAACATCGTAGTTACCACATCTACAAACGGTACATGTGCAGCTACTCCTCGGTATAACTCAGGTGCCTGATTGATTACTGCACCCATTAATAAACCGCCAGCACTACCACCTACCGCAAATACTTTATCTTTTGCGCCATAGCCTTGTGCTACAAGCGATTTAGTTACATCAACAAAGTCATTAAAGGTATTTTTCTTAGTTAACTTTTTACCATCGTCATACCAAGGGCGGCCTAACATTTCAGAACCTCGAATATGCGCAATAGCATAAACAAAACCACGATCAAGTAAGCTTAAACGTGATGATGAAAATATCGGATCAAACGTTGCACCATACGAGCCATAACCATATTGGTAAAGTGGATTCGTGCCATCTTTTTTGAACTTATCTTTACGGTAAACCAATGAAACAGGTACTTTTTTACCATCACGCGCCGTAACCATAATACGCTCAGAGACATAATTATCAGTATTAAAGTCACCAAGTACTTTTTGCTCTTTCAATACGGTTTTATCACCACTTTCTAATGAAAACTCAAGAACACTAATCGGTGTTGTCATACTTGCATAATAAAGTCGAACTTTTGGGTTATCTAGTTCATGATTGCCAGACAAACTTGAAGCAAATGCCACATCTTTAAACTTCAACTCAGTTTCTTTTCCAGAATTTAATTCGCGAACTTTGTAACGTATCAATCCGTTTTCACGCTCTTGATAAACTAAGTGATTATTGAACAGCTCAATATCTTCAAGTTTAACGTTATCGCGTGCTGGAATAACTTCCTGCCACTTTGTTTTATCACCAATATTTGCTGCATCTACTTTCATTAAACGAAAGTTCACCGCGTTTAAATTGGTTTTTATATAGAAGTCATTATTAAGCTTAGCAATACTGTACTCATGTTTTGCTTCACGTGGGATAAAACGTGTTGGTGTTGCTTTTACATCATTAGCGTTAAGTATTGAAACGCCACTCGCTTCGGTACTTGAGTGATGGATATATACTAACTGACCATCTTTGCTTTTGCTGATGTAAGTGTAATAAGCCTTATTTTGTTCTTCGTAGACTAATTCGTCCTGTCTTTGTTCTGTACCAAGTACATGGCGATAAACTTGGTAACCAAGTAAAGTTTGAGGGTCTTTTTTAATGTAGTAGAAAAACTGATTGTTGTTACCCCAAACCACATCACCTTCGGTGTCTTTGATTTCGTCTTTTAAATATTCACCCGTTTCAAGATTTTTAATTCGGATGGTATAGATACGGCGACTAACTGTATCTTCGCCATAGGCTAACAATTTGCTATCTGGGCTTGCAGATAAGCCTGACACACTAAAATATTCGTGCTTTTTTGCTAACTCATTTACATCGAGAAGCACTTCTTTATTGGTACCAGCTAAATCTTTTGCACGTGTGTAGATGCGGTATTCATTATCCCCACTTACTTCACTTCCGTAAAAGTAATCGCCTTTTTTTACTGGTACAGATTGGTCATCTTTTACAATACGCCCTTTGATTTCATCAAATAACTGCGATTGAAGGCTTTCCGTATGCTTTAATTGCTGTTCTGTGTAGCTATTTTCAGCTGCTAAATGCGCAAGAATTTCTGGGTCTTGACGCTTATCGTCACGCATCCAATAATAGTTATCTACACGGGTGTGACCATGTTGCGTCATCTTAAATGGTACTTTTTTTGCGATAGGTGCAACTAAGCTCTCTTCCTTAGAAGAAACTGTATTATCAGCAGATGAGCATGCTGCAAGTACAGATGCAGCCACTAAACCCAATGCGAGAGATTTGATTATTTTCATTGTTTATCCTTTTCCTGTTACCTACTTATGCTATATCAGCAATTTATAGATAACTATCCCTTTACGTAACCAAATGTTAATGCTAATTCAGTATATTTTCTTTAAACCAGTCCCAAATACCAAGAGAAAAGCTAGGAAACAGATCGACACCTAATGCAGACTTGATTAGATATAAAACAAGCAATCCCATCATCGAACAAAAAATAAGAAAAGTAGTAAGTAATGCAGACTGAATAAGCAAGCCCATTCTCTTTTCAGCTCTTGTAAGTTCTCGACGGTTTCGACCTGCGACAAAAACATAATAATATCGATATGAAAAAAATGAGATAGTGCTACGAAAATCAATTTTATGCTTGCCCCAACTACGTGCACCTAAGGCAACACGTAAATTTGCAAGCTGTTCTTCGGTAAAACTATGTTGTACTGATTCTGGCATTCTACTTAGCAAACTTGCTATTGTTGGGTCTTCTCTAAGCGTTTTTCTCACTTGGGTATTTTCTTTTTCCAAATCGTGATCTAATTGATGCATCGTGCACTACCCTAAATTGTTAATCCATTCACTCATAACGACATGCGTTTTAATTTTTACAATGTCTGGTTCAGCGTCTAAATACTCTCTGATTTCATGTAAGCGTTGCATTGAGTCCGTTTGCACAAACACTAATAAGTCCATGTCTCCCGTAATGCCATGACAAGTGAGTACCTCAGGAATGACTTGAAATACCTTTACGATGTTTGAACAACGCGCACACTGATGCTGTATTTCAAAATATGCAGACACCCCTACTTTTTGTGATTCGCTAAGTAGTACCTGATAACCACGGATTTGTCCGTTTCGTTCTAACTTTTTAATCCGCTCTGTAACTGCAGAACGCGACAAGTTAACAGCATCAGCGATAGCTGAAACACTTTGCCTAGCATTGATCTTTAGCTGGGCAATAATCGCCTGATCAAATTTATCCATTTGCATACTTATTACTCATAACAATCAAAAATTTTGTTATAAACGCTAAAACCGTCATTTTAACGGTATATCTACCGAATTGCCTAGTAACAACATCAGTTTGTATTTAAGAACATTCTTATACTGTTGCAATCAATCCCCCTCTCACATAAACACTATGAGCTTAAATAATAATGGTATAGGACGCTGGCAAGGTGCTGGCATGATGGCGACAACATTACTCGGAACAGGCGTGTTTATTCTGCCGCAATTGACCGTCGAAATGTCGGGTAGTAACGCAATATTCGCTTGGCTATTATTGACGATTGGACTGCTGCCTATGACCTACATCTTTGGCAAACTCTCATCCATTCACCCCCATTCACGAGGACCTGCTTATTTTGTGGAAAAAGCGTTTGGCGAAACAGCAGGACGCGTGATTGGCTTAATGTTTTTATTGGTAGTTCCGATAGGCACACCTGCAGCTGTCATTATGACATTTCAATTTGTACAGGGCATGATTGCCATCGATGGGTTTCACTTATTGATTGCGGAATTAAGTGCGTTAGCAGGTTTATATTTGTTAAACCGAAAAGGCATTCATGTTTCGGCAAAATTACAATTTTTACTTACTTTATTTATCGTCGCCATCGTTATGGCGTTATTTGTATCGAGCACAGGTCAACCTAACGGAATTAATCCAACTTTTGATAGCTTTGAACACAATGCTGTTTTCCAGGCCGCAGGCTTAGCTTTCTGGAGCTTTTTAGGTGTAGAAGCTATGTCTCATCTAGCGAATGAATTTAAACGCCCTAATAAAGACGTGATACCAGCCATGATCATCGGCAGTGTGCTTGTTGGCATGATTTATATTGCTTCAACATTGTTAGTATTAAATCATCCAAGCGATGCCACACTCGCTATGGTTGGCGTTTTTGATACGTACTTTAGTGGCGGTAGTTATATTGTTGGCATATTAGGTGTTGCAGGTGGTCTTGCAACAATCAATGTCTACACCGCCAGCTTAGCCAAACTGGTTGCCAGTTTTGCCGAGCAAGGTGTGTTGCCTCGTGTGCTATCACACTCAAATCAACAAAACGTGCCACACAGAGCGCTATCAACAGTATTAAGCATTATGGCCTTAGTGCTGGTGATAACCCATTTTACAGGACAAGATTTAGAAGATTTAATTAATTGGGTAAATGGTGTTTTTGCTGTGATATACCTAGCAACAATGGCATCAGCATGGGTACTTTTAACCAGTAAACATCGACTTTCAATTATGCTCGGGTTTTTAGCATGTTTTGGGCTGGTATTTGGTATAGGTCCACATATGGTTTATGCCATTTTATTAATCGCCATTTTACTACCTATTGTAAAATGGCAAAAAAGAAAGCTTGTGCTTAAACAGCAACTTAATAAGTTAGCTTAAAGCATAGATAAATTACTGTGTTTCACGGTGCCATCTTTTTTCCAAAAAACTAAAGCTGGCACTTGAACCTCCCATACTTCATTTGCATTCCAAACGTATGGAGGTTGATATCGCTGAGTAAAGACCACTTCATCTATGCCTGAATTTTCTCGGGTTGATTCAAAATAAATGTTAGTGCTGCGAACAACCAACACTTCTGTTTGACTAAGCGATTGAATATGGTTGCGTGTAATTTGTTTTACGTAAGGTTCTTCTGGGTTTTTCGGAAATAAAGAACAAACAATGCCTTTTTCAATTTGCTCCGTTTCATGCGAAATAAAGTAAATACCACTACCAAGAGGAAAGCGCCCCACCATTCTTAAAAACAGTGCGCAAAAATTAGCATTGTATTCTCCATGCTTCATGCCTTCTTTAAGAATGTCGTAGGCACGATACATATTACGGTAATCATATTCTTCTTTGGTTGATAACATAAATGACGCATAAACCATTGGAATACGCATTAAATCGCGTAATTCAGGTCCTTGATTATCAAAATCAAGCAGCTGAGTCATAAACTCAAGCTTGGCATTCTCAATTGTGAAGAATTCGTCACGCTCTTCTTTTTTATCAAAACGCCTTTGCGGCAATCCTACACCTTGGCGCAGATAAAGATACGAATTGCGCTTTATACCAGACAGCAACTTATTACGCTCTTCAACATCTAATAAACGAAAACGATTTCCTTGATATATAGCTTCAGCATGTGGAGCATATGAACCAATATGACGTAGTAAAGTCGCTTTAACAATTGGTTTCAAAACCTCCTCACGATAAGCCATTTTCTGCTCTTTAGTAAAAGGCTTATAATCATGACGCTGCATTAAACTTACTTTGTCATCGCCAATAATGTCGATTAATGCTTGTTTTAAGTAAGGTGATTTAAACTCATTAAATAATCGTGTTTCTTCAAACAGGGCGACAGTTAAAGCAGTTATATAAATCGGCTTATTTTTTTCATTGCGGATGCAGCGAACGGTTTCATTAGGTAAAGGAGTTGATAACACCATAGTACCTAAGAACTGGCTAAATATTTTCGGACCATCAAGTAGATCAAGGATATTATCAATTAACTTTTCTAACGCAATATAACGCTCGCCCCGCGCTTTTAAGCGCTCAGCAGCTATTTGCTTAATTCGATATTCACCTTCATCAATTTTCTGATGTAGTTTCTCAAGGTAGCGTTGTGCCGAACGCTGCCCTTTAATGATCGGTAACTTGCCTTTCTCTTTTTTGTAATTTTCTACAATATCAATATGCTCTTGATAGGCAGCACTTTTCTTATTGATCTGTGCCAACTCAGTTTCATATTCATAATGCTTTTCAAAAAATAACGAAGCTTCTTCCAGCATCTTACGATAATCGAATTGGAATTCTGATATTTTCTTTGAGATTGCGCTCGCCATATTTGGGATAGCAGACAATCTATCTGTTTGATACTGAATAAAGCGTTTCATATTCTTATTATTTAATTCTAAACAATACTTACGTGAGTGCTAACAAAGTAAAAGATACTCTATATCGGCACAAAAAAGACAATTATTACAACAAAGGCAGAAAATGTTAATCAGCGAAAAGCCTGAGTAAACAACCTATAAACAATCCAATACTACTATATTACGTTAATAAGACATAAGAAAAACGGATTTTTCCATCCGACTATATCCAACAAAAATGTATATAAAACTGTTCAACTAACTGAATACAGTGAAAGCTCTCAACACCTTTCGACATGTGAACACAACACATCACCTCAAACGCTATGTATTAATAAAGTATGTGAGTTAGTGGAAAGAGCACATTAGCGTTAAATTCTAAACAGAACATTATTATCGACCCAAACGCCATCTTTTCGCCTCAAGAACAAGTGGAAATAGCTTAGATTCAGGATTCAGGATTCAGGATTCAGGATTCAGGATTCAGGATTCAGGATTCAGGATTCAGGATTCAGGATTCAGGATTCAGGATTCAGCACTATTCTGAAGTCTGGCTGCTTATTTCTAAAATCGTTTAACGCCAAAACGCAAAAAGCCCGCTCATTGAGCGGGCTTTCTACTTAATTAGGAGCTTGGCGATGTTCTACTTTCACATGGGCGAACCCACACTATCATCGA
>NZ_JBMMUG010000009.1:8804-167789 GCF_049257255.1 Pseudoalteromonas aquimarina | reverse complement strand
CCCTAATACGTTTTGATAGACTAAGGTAACAAAAGCCTCACTGCTTAAGTCATTACCATAGCGGTTAGTAAACTCCGTTGAATTAACAAAATTGGTTACCATTGCTAATTGGGTCATTCGCCCTGTGCTTAAAACTTCTCGATAAAAGGTTGCCCCTGATAGATTTACTTCTCTATCCAGCACAGCTTTATAAGTTCTACCGATAAAACCCATCACAGCAAAGTCTGAGTTCGAATCTAGCAATAAGTCATGGTATAACTGTGCCGGTGTTAAATTACCACCATTAACATCTGCTATCTTAAGGTCTATTTCTGTACTTCCAGCTCCTAAATCTGTTAGGTAAGCTGATGGAATGTGGCTAAATGACATTGTGTCTACATAAGCTTGGATAACCAAGTTTCTGGTTTGACCAACAACATCATTATCTTTTGCACCACTATTTGTACTTTCTAGCCCTTCAAGTACTAATGGACGACCATCATTATCTGAATCTGCCCAAGCATCATTTGGATTTGACTCATCCAATGCAACATCACTTCGCTCTATCGCATTATCCCAGCCATCACCATCACTATCCGCTGCTACTAATGGGTCGTTATCTTGACCATCAATTATGCCGTCATTGTCTTGGTCGTTATTACCTGCATCTAAGCCATTATCGTATTCATACTTATTGGTCAGTCCATCACCGTCTGAGTCACCATTTGCATCAGCTACAACAGGGTTGGTTCCGTTAGCAACTTCCCAACCATCCGGTAAACCGTCATTGTCTGAATCCGTACTTTTTGGGTTAGTGCCTGCTAAATACTCTTGATAATTTGACAATGTATCATTATCTAAGTCTGCGTTTGCATCATCTACAAGTGGATTTGCTCCATACAAAACTTCCCACCCATCAGGTATCTTATCACCATCAGTGTCGAGATTATTTGGATTTGTTCCAGCAAGATATTCGTCTTTGTTTGATAAACCATCATTATCTGGATCAGCCGAATTTGTATTAACCCCAACAATAAGATCTCTATATTCAATTGGGAAAATAAATCCTGTAGTTGTTGTTGGGTTATTATTCAGTTCTAATGGGAAACTTAGCGCATCAAGGTATATTTGAGGCTCATGGTTGCCAGTAGATTTGGTTAAACGCCAAGTAAGCTGATAGGCCCCCTGTTCAGAGGTGTATGGATTATTTACGCTAACAAGGATCCAACCATCATTTATATTTACATCTGATTTAGAAGTTGAAGACCATAATACTCTATCTGTAAAAGTTGATTGATGATTATATTCATGGCCGACTACCAGCAGTTCTAACTTATCGGCTCCAGCTAGAAACGCATCATTCGTTTTATAAGCAAAGAAAACCTCACCAGATGTTAAATCTTCAATATATGAACTCCAACGCTTACCAAATCCTCTATTAAAGCTAACAGCCGAATTGGTTGAGGTAAGCATGAGGGACTGCGAGCCATTGTATGAATCAGCAGCTGTATACAGTGTATTGATAGGTGTAACTTCAGTTGAAGTGTCAGTAGTTTTGAAACCTACATATGAATTGTTTGCGATTCGCGCTTCAGCGCGCTCTCGGAATGTAGCAGTTTCTGAGTACTGCTCATCATACCACGCTGAAACAGTTCCTAAGTCATTACTTTCAAAAGAGAAATACCTTCTATTAATGAAAGTATTCAAAAAACTATCTAATGAAACATTTGCAGCAATACCACCATTTGTTTTCAACTCATTATATTTAGTTGTTAAAGCAGCCAAGTATTCAACGCTCAAATTTTTAGGTAGAGATTTATTAGTACTACAATTAGGGTCGTTTAAAGTACCCTCAAAGGAATATGAATCACAAGTATAGTATGTTAGATACTCTTTTTTAACAGTAAGACCGTCACGATCCAAATCTTGGTTTGCATCAGTTGCGTCGAAACTATCTTGGAAGGCTAGGCTATTTTCAAGATCATCTTCTAGACCATCATTATCTGAATCAGAATCATTTTCATCAGCGATACCATCGTAGTCTGAATCTTTACTTAACAAGTGGTTTTCAGGTGCAACATCTAGATAGTTAGGTGTTCCATCTCCATCAGCATCATCAATCAATACGACCTTCGCTGATTCACTATAAATTTTTCCAGGAGTATTGCTAAACCCTAACTGATTGTGTTGATTATCTCCCCAACCTAACAATAATCCGCTTATATCAATTGCTGCAGTGCTTTTGCCAGAAGTTGAAATAGCTGAAATTTCATAACTTGTTGCAGTAAGCTTTGGCAACACTTGCTTTACACTTAGCGTTCCATCACCTAACCAGCCATTACTTCCACTACCCCAAACCCAGGCTCGGTTATTGTCTAACGCATAATGGGTATCATTTGAACTAACCACGTCATTGAATGAGGTTACAGTTTTAATATCACTTCCATCTGGAAACTCACCTGGGGTAAGACGATGTGGTTCAACTAAAGTTACGTCAGGATCTGCTTCTAGAGTTTGCTCAATATTGTCGCCCCAGATGTAGAGTTTATTATTTGCCACACCTACAGTATATGTGTCTGAAGCGGATATTCTCTGCCAATTGAATCCATCATTTATATATGTAGGAATAGCTATAACACCAGATTTTGAATTATTACCTAGGCGTCCATTTTCTTGTGACCCCCAGACAAAGCGACGACCTTCACTGGTAATAGCTGTACTAAAATAGATTGATGTAGCAACTTGTAGCCAGGTTTCGTTCTGACTAAGGGTTATTCCGGCACTAATTTCAGTAGGTAAGTTCAACCACACATTATCGCCTGTGCCTAATTTATAACTCCAATTATTACCCCAAGAGAAGAGCCGGTTTGAAGTATCAATCGCTATTACATGGTAACTACTTGCAGATATTGAATGCCAAGTGTTACCTGTGACTTCAGTCGGGTTTGATACGATTGAGTCAGCAATCCCCAGCCCAAGTTGACCATAATTATTTCTACCCCATGAGTATAGTTTTCCAGCTGTATCAATCGCGTAACTGCTACTACCTGAAGTTTCAATAAACCGCCATGATTTATCATAAAGCGATATATCGTTTACTGATTTACCAAAAATTGGTGATGGATAGTCAATTACTTTATCGTTTGATCCTTCATAGTTTGGATCTAGAATAGTGCTGGTTAATTGATTAAAGCTATTATTTCCCCAACCCCAAATTTCACCATATTTTTCTTCTTTTTCTAAGGTGCTGTATAAAGAGCACACCGAATCATTATCATAATTGGCAGGATTGAATGTTGCAGGGTTATTATCACTATCTAACTGCGGCATATTAGGATAACAAATACCAGTCACTTTTATAGCAAGTGTATGAGCTTTCTGCTGCTGACTATCATAAGATGTGGATATATTCGAAAATGAATACCCTTGACTAGGAGTTCTTGATTCAGCACTTTGCCCTACAGCAGGATTTCTCAAGTAATTAGATTGATAACCAAGCGCACCAACATAGTTACTTCCCCATGTATAGATTTCTCTAGAATCAGATAGAACAACTACACTTTCATCATGTAATCCAATTTTGTTAAGACTGTTCCAACGAGTATTTACGTATTTGGTAGGGTATGAATAGAAATTGACATACTCTTCGTGTGTGATCGAAAAATAATCATTTTTCCCCCATAAGAATAAGTCACCGTTATCAGCAATGATTGCTGTTTGGTTATAACCAACAGAAATTCTGTTATAAACTTCATTGAGATTAGATGGCAGTTGACTAAAAGGTTTAAATTGCTCAGTTTCCCCGCTATCCATGAATATCAATTTAGGTGTTTTAGCATCAAATCCCCAACGGTATACATCTCCGTTACTATCAACCGCAATAACAGTTTCTTTTATAGAATGTAGTGTTTTCCAGTTTAAATTATTTGGATGTTGAACAACTTTGAATTCAGATAGATAAGTACCTAAGTGACCTGTACCTGTTGTTTGACGATAGTTATCGCCTTTTGAGTAGATTTCGCCATTTGATAACAAAACAAAAAGAGTTGGCGTAAAGTAACCGTCAGTTACAAAAATACCTGATACAGTTGTCGTTTCATTTATATTAAAATTTACTTCAGTAGGTACTTGAATAATTTGCTGAGGCAAGTTAGCACCAAACAGTTCAGTTTGGTTATCACCCCAAATATAATATTTTGAATTTAACGACTTTGCGATAACAGCACTGTTATACACTTTTAAATCACTAAACTTTACGTCTGCTACATCTACTAATGTGACGACACCTTCACCATCAACACTTTGTTCCCTGAATAATGTTATTTTTGTTGGCAATGATTGTATAACGGCATTACCTGCATTTTGGCCAAGCACACCTTTACTATTGCTGCCCCAAGACCAAATATCACCTGATTCACTTAATGCAAAACTTGAATTTGGGCCACTGAATATCTTTGTGAACTTTATATCGGTTTGATTTTCCTGAATAGACAAACGGATGGGTTTATCTGATTGGATTGGACTACCATTACCTAAACCCAATTGGGAATTATTATTGGCCCCCCATACCCAGATATCACCTTTATAGTCAAGCGCCATAGTATGTGCTTTGCCTGTAGATATATCAGCCCATTTTTTACCAGCAAAAGAAGCGAAGGTATCAAAAGAAATGAATGCTACTAGCATCAACAAACAAGAATATAAGCGAAACTTCATACACTACTCCGAGAAAATCAGTTAAATCTAAGACCTAATAGCCAGATTTGCGCTCATAATACTATAGGGGCAATATACGGTACAACAATAAGATTGTAATCGAAGGTAAATTTGAAACTAAAGTTTAAAGATTTATTTTTTTATTTTGTAGAATTCACAAGTTATATGCGATTAACTTATTAAGAGGTAATAAAAAAGGGTGCATCTGCACCCTTTTAAAATAATACTAGAAAACTAGCAGCTTATTGCCATTGACGGCCATCAGCTGAGTTATTAGTTTTGTAAAGAACTGGAGCGTCAGCACGACCGTCTGGGCTCTTGTTCTGTGCAGCAGCGTGAACTGTGTTTTGAGGAGCATTCACTAGGAATGTCGCTTCAATGTGCCAGTTAGCAGTTGCATCAACAGTACCAGCACCAAACTGAGTATTGATAGCTTCAATTAAGTCAGTACCGTTAAATGTGTATTGACCCATTGCTGGAACCATCTTAGGTAGTTTAACACCTACGAAAGTATTACCAACAGCTGGAGTATCCATACCTGCGTCTGTACCCGCACCTTCACCAGCTGGAGCGATGATGATATCAGCTTGGATGCCTGCATCAGCAGTGAATTCATTAGTTACTTTAACTACTGAACCCCAACCGTTTGCATTTGGTAGGCTGTAAAGGTAAGGAGTCTTGAATAGAGCACCGTCGATGTCCCAAACGTGAGTAACACCGTCAACAGCTACTGAACGAGAGTCAGCACGCACAACAGTTGAAGGACCAGCGATAACAGTGTTTGTTTCACCGTAAACAACTGGAACTGTAACGTCTTGAGTAAGTGCGATACCAGACTTGATAACTACATTAGTAAGTACCCAGTCAGCTGCATCACCAGCATTCGGGAATAATGGATCAATACCGTCAGCAGTGATATCAAGGTTAGCTTCTTGGTTTGTGTTTAATGCATCCATTAAACCGATGTTAAGAAGAGTACCTGAACCTGAGTAAACACCAGCAGTTGGTGTTGAATCAGTAACAGCACCGAATGAAATTGAATCAACACCTGATAAAGACTCACCGTCTTTACGAGAAAGTTGGAATTCCATAACGTTACCGCTACGTACATCTAGACCTACATCAGCAGAACTTGCAAATGAAAGTTTTGCACGAGAAACAACGCGGTCACCTGTTGAAGCACATACATAATCTTGACCTGGGTTAGAACCGTTAAGAGTAACAGTTTCGTCGCCAAGAAGATTTGAACCATTTTCGCAATCTGCGAAAGTAGTACGATCAGTTTCAACTTCAATTACGTTAGTTGCTTGGTCAACAACTGTTAACTCAAAGCCATCTGTAACTGTCATTACGTGGCTCTTAGCACCTTGATAAAGTGCATCAAGAACGATGTTTGACGTGTTACGTACTTCAGTGATATCAAGGTGGATTTGGTTGCCTGCAACAGCGCCATTTGAAAGTTCAAATGTTAGCGGGTTGTATGCACCAGGTGCGTCACCGTTGTTAGGAGCAGAAGAAACTAAGAATAACTGAATGTCAGCTGGTAGTGGATCTGCAAGTTGGAAACCAGATGTAGGAACAGTATCAGGTGTAGTGATATCGCCATCTAGGTTGTAGCGCGAAGTAAACGTTGAACCAGTTAAACGAGCAACGTTAGTATCGATCTGCATGATGAAGTCAGAGATAACACCGTTTGCATCTTGCGTATAAGAAACTACTTTACCAACTTCTACGAAATCACCTGCAGCAGTACCAGTACCAGCGCCAGCAACAGCAACCTGAGCAACTAAACGTACGTTTGCGATATCAGCAAGTGAAAGACCACCGTTTGCAGCATTGTTAGCACCATCGTGGATCTTGAACGTGTATGTAGCTTCGTTTGGAACTTCTACGTCAGCAGTGTAACCGATTGAAACGTCTGTACGGCTTGAACCAACGAAAGAACCGTTAGTTGTACCAACTGTATCAGCATCGAAGTCAATTTCGAAACCAGCTAGAATTTGGTCAACAGTTAAGTCATCGTTAACTACGTCTACAATACCAGCTACATTTACGTTAGAACCACCACCAATGTTAGATGCAGCAGTTTGTGGACCGATTTGAGCCTGTACCAACTTGACCACCGTAAGTGATAAACTTAGCAGCTGCAGACGCTGTAAGTGGAGTAGCTAAAGCACCTGTGATTGCTAGCGCTACTAGACCTTTTTTATAGTTCATTAAGTTTCTCCTTTAGAACTTTATTTCTTTTGGTATACCAATTAAAGGTTGTATTAAAGCACAGGCGATAAAGATGTCAATGTATAAATTGCCAACTACTACCTGTTTATAAATTGTTATTGTTTTAACCAACATTTAAGTTAGCCGCTAATTTATAGCGGTTAGACAAAAATCTGTCAATTAAAACATAAGCTAATTAGAGCAAAATAACCATTTTGTAGCAATGATTTTATTATTGTTTTTTACATTTATTTAATAAACTAGAAATCGAATCAATATTTAGATATTGCTGTTACAAATCAAATGTAAAGTTTTCGTATTCTGATGTTATCGCTTCTATAGCATCGTTTATACTTTGTTCACTAGCAATAATTCTTGGTGTTATCATCACAACCAATTCAACACGGTTCTTACTTTCACTCTTGCTTCCGAAAAACAAATTCCCTATCAGCGGCAACTTTGAAAGCCCAGGAACACTTGTACCTCCATCCGAAGCATTCTCGCTGATTAAACCACCCAAAATAATTGTTTTTCCATCAAGAGCCAATAATTCAGTATTAAATGAACGGTTTAAAATTGTTGGAGAATTAATCCCATCGATTTTATCTTCACCTACAGCGGATACTGTTTGACTAAGCTGCATTGCAACTACACCGCGCGCGTTAATTGTAGGTGTTACATTCAAACTTACACCTGTATTTCTGTACTGAACTGTTTGTAAAACCTGATCTGTATTATCTAAATCATTTACTGATTGGGTAATTACTGGTATGTCCGTCCCTACATTCATAGTTGCAGCACGGCCATCACGAACCAAAACTCGCGGGCGAGATACTATTTTAATTCGACTATTGGATTCTAAGAATTCTAATGAAGCATTAAAGTCAACTCCTTGAATCACATAACTAAGACCGTTACCGATTGATAAAGAGGATCTTTCTGGCTGAGCATCAAAGCCATCAGACTGTGACCAATTAATACCACGACTAAAACTATCCTCAAGTGTTACTTCTACTACAGCGGCTTCTATAAGCACTTGCCCTGGCATAACATCAAGTCTTTCGATTAATTCCAGCGCTTCATGATACTTTGATGGCGTTGCATAAAATACTAACGCATTTTGAATCTCATCAATTGTCATAGCAAGGTCTTGCATACTTGAGCCTGAAGCTTTTGATTCTGTCTTAGCTGAATCGCCAGTGGTTGATTTTTTTACTTCATTGCTAAGTTCAAACAATTGAGTAAGGCTTTTCCCCATATCAATAGCTGATACATTCTTTGGGAAATACGTATAGTAACGTCTTCCATCAGACGAGCTTGGTACATCAAGCTTTTCTGCCCAATACATAATGCGGTTATAAACATCTATTGAAGCAGAATGTACAAGAGCAGAACGCATTCTTTTCATAGGTGTTATAGCTACAACACCTTCTTTCCCAGGCCCAGCAACACGTAAACCTTCAATTTCAAAGATTTCTGTTAATTGCTCTTCAAATTCTTCGGGTGTTAGATAAACCAACTCAACGATACCAATGTGCCTACCTTTAGCAGAAGGTCTATCGAATGCATTTATAATCTTTAAAACCTGCTCTATTTCGGATTTAACCCCAGTAATTAATAAAGCATTACGGTCATTCATATATTGCGCTTTAGCATTTGTTAACGTCGCTACCACACGATTGATAGACGCCCAATCAGCAAAATAAAGTGGCGCAACATGCAAAATTTGACCAGAAACATCAGGTACATCTGCCGAATTTCTACCCACCCCTAAATTAAATCCACTTTTAGTATTAGCTTTACGTTTGTCAAAAAAATAAATATCGTTTTTTGCGGCAAAAATAACGTTATTTTGCTCCAAAATATTTTTTGCGCTCAGATAAAGCTTTTCTTTAGCAATTGGATTTTGAAGGTTTAATGTAATTCGCTCTTGGCCATTTCTTACAGCGTTTGACACCGAATAATCTAAACCCAATTGCTCCGAATAAACTAAGTGGATAAAATCTGAAAGAGGTAAATTATTCGCACTAATTGTTACTTTTTTATTATCAAAAGCTGGTGTTGCGTCCTTTTCTGTACTTGGTGGGGTAATGCCTGCACCATCAATGCTTTCAATTTCTTTTAATGCTAGCTCACCCACATTATTAGCTTGCTCAACGGGAACTGCTTTTTGCGCCATAGCCCTATCTTTATTGCTAAGGACTGATGATTCAATAACGATTGGTTCAGTGGTGTTACAACCAAATAAGGTAATTGCGACACTTGCTAATAAACACTTTTTAAACTTCATTTAATTACCCTTTAAAAACCTTCAATTCGATTTGTTTATTTGCCCTGACGAATAACGCTTTGGTTCCATTAATTTCTTTTAGTTGAAAGCCTTTATAAGACTCCCCTATATGCATTTTTTTTGCTGGTTGATTACTATCTTTTAATGACACAAATGCATATGAGCTTGGCGTTGAAAATACAGCTAACAATTCCAATTCAGGCTCTTTTGGTTTTTTTGCAACCACGTCTTTCGGCAAACTTTCTTTCTCTTTAGCAACTTCACCAAATAAATTCTTATTAAATGTTGGCTTTGATGGAGGAACCAAATGAACAAATGGATCATTTTCTTTATAAAAATCAATTCTTTTATCAGCTAAATCACTTGGGTATATTCTAAACCAAACATCAAATAAGAAGATCATCAAAAAAAGAACAGCAATTAATTTATTCATTCTCAAACGCCTCTTTTAGTATTAACTGTTGAAATCGTACATTAAGCTCAACAGCGGATGCTCCTCTAGAGGATGAAAAACGCACATTTTGAATTAGCAACTTAGGACTTATATTATCTAGCCAATAAGCAAACTCTTGTAGCTCTAACGCATAACCGCGGACACGGACCGTGTACTCAACGGTTATAACACCATTTTTTTCATAAAGTTTACCGGAATTTTTCGACGAAAGTCGCAACCCTAGCTCAGCTACTTTAGCATCAATTAGTCCATTAATTTTTACTTGATTGGAAGTTTCCGAGCCTTGATAGTATAGTTTTTGAACTTCGTGAAGTTCGTTTTTTAATTGTGCTTCGCTTTCTATAATACTATTTGTGGATGCTATAATACTGCTTTCGTTTCGATATTGTAATTTATAAAAGTCAGTTTCTTCTTTGACTTCAATTTGCCAATCTAAAATTGGCATTACTAGAAATTTAATAAACAATAAACACAAACAAAAAAGTAACAACTTTGCATGCTTCTCACTTATATTTTTTTGAGCGGCTAACTCAAAAATAGATGTTGATAAAATTTTCATGAATTTTCTAACTTAAAGCCTATGGTAAAAGATTCTCGCTTCCCTGATTTCCTGACTGGTCTCACATACCTCAAGTCTTTTAACCTTTTATCTTCAGATAATTTTTTGAACACTAAACTTGCATCATCAGAAATTCCGTTTATCGATATTTCTGTACTATTAATACTGAAGGATTGAACACTTACAAATACATCTATTTGATTCATTACATCAAATATTTTGTATGGGTACAGATAATTCTCAAATGGTTTTCTTAATTGAGATAGCTCACTTTGCATCTCTTCAAAATTCCTCTCCAATGCTTTATATTCAGATATTTTTTCTTTATTTTCTTCATATGTTTTTAAGGCTTTAATATGATCACTATAAAGCCAAGCACTTGTTAGAGATAAATAGAAAAGTGGTAAAGAAAAAACCGATACCAAATGCCCTAATGTAAAGTTAAATTCAGCTTTATCTCCTAGATGAATATTTTCCCAATATGGCAGTATTTTACTTGCATTCAATGAATTAAAGAGTTTTGCGACAAAGTTTGATAACTCTTGTGTTTCACCTTGATGTTCAACCAACTTTTGCAGTAAATTTGCTTTTGGTAAGTTAAATTGCATTTTGTAGTTAGGGTCAGCAATGTAACTTCCATGGCCATTTATCGTACAAGCAAGTTCAGGCGACTTTCTGACCAAAGCTTGTTCAGGCAGAATTATCCCACCTTTGGTCTGGTGCGCTTTTAAGTTTTGATATACGTTTTCTGTTACATAATAAACAACAACAAAATAACCATCTGAAGCTTTAAAAAAATCAACCCATGAGTGATAACTTTTAAAAGGTGAGGATTTTTTGACAAATAAATCAACGGCCAGCTTAAGATTTTTTTTCTTATTGATCTTAAAAAATGTTTTTTTTTCTAGCACTCGAGTTGCAGAAATTATGATAATAGGAGCACTTTTCAGTTCACCAATAACAAATTCATCTGAGGCGTAAAATGCTGCTTTTTCTTGAAATATCTTGTCAATTTTTTTGAACAAATTTGTCATCATATCTCTTTATTATTCAGACCAGTGCCAGAACTGCAGAATGGGCCTAGGTTTATACCGTATATTTTGACTAAACACAATGTTGCGAATAGCTACAGCGTCCCCATTAGTTACTTTTACACTTAATTCAATTTCATTAGATAATTGCATGTTCATCGCACTTAAAGAAGAATCAGCTACGCCAAAATACTTTTGTGCCAATGCTGAATTTCCCTCTTCAACTAAATCGTTCAATAACCTTTTTCTATCTGGAGATAATTGAACTCCCTTGATGAGTTGTTTACTTGCAAACAATGGATTAAAACTTCCCATACTATAAAGCAAAAGGTTATTTAATATGAGTTGTTGCTTACTTTGTTCTGAAGGAAATCCACATATTAACGATAATTCAGACATGCTTTGGATTCTTTTGTTCCTTGGTGATGGCAAATTTTGAGTTTGATAATACTCTGACTCCTCGCCATTTAAACGTGACAAATCATCATTATCTTGCCAATCTGCTAAACAATCTTTAATTCTATTAACTTCATTGTGCTTAAACCCATTACTTAGCAAAAAGTGAGTAAACAAATTTTCATTTAAGTTGATCAAGGATAACTTACCTTGAGTATCTTGAAGTGTAACTGTGGTTGATTTATCAATCTGAAAAGGTGTGCCTCGATAATTCCATTCTTTATATTCATCGTTTGATAAATAGGACTTAGAAAAGTGTGCAAAAAGCATTTGATCCACCGATGAATCAGCCTGAATTTCAGCCATTACCCTTTCTTTTTGTAATTTTGCAAGCTCAATTTGTTGTGTTGTTTTCCCGATAAAGTATGTGATGACCCAAGTCAATAATGAAACAACCAATAGCACACTAATTAAAGCAGCGCCTTTATTAAAGTTGTAATTAGGCATTTCCATCAAAACCATCCATTGCGAAGTATTTACGCTTATTCTCTATCTTGGTTTGAAAACGCCACTCAGTGGCCTGTTCAATTTTTGAGTCGTACAATTTAATTGATATAGATTTCGGTAATAAATGAAATGTTAATGCATCTTCAACAGCTGTGAACCCAGGCAAGCTTAAGAAGTTTTCACTGCCGTTTATTCGCTCTACATTTAGCTCGATGTTTTCAGCATATATTTTATCTGTTAATACTTCACAATTGTCGTTAATAGGAAAGTGAACTTCATTTTGTTCGTAAGGCATTCTATCTTTTAATTTGCATTCTAAAATTTTTAACTGCTTGCCATTACCAAAATCAGACTCTTTTACTTGCAAAGTAACCAATACCTCGGGTTCCGTTGAAAAAATAAGAGGAGTAACAGATATGTACTGAATTACAGAATCGTTTTGGAAAAAGTACGGCCGCATATGCCCTTGAGAATTAAGTACATAGTAATCGAGCATTCCACGAACTGATGAGCGCAGTTTAACGCGAACTAAGCTTGTACTTTGAGCTTTTGAAAAGTCACTTCTATTTTTGCTTGCAGCATTTAAAAAAACAGACAGCGCCTGATAACTGAGCGCTAAAACTAACATCAAAATAGTAAGCGTAATTAACATTTCAACAATAGTGAAACCCTTTTGCTTAATCATACTAGCCTAAGTCTCCAAAATTGCCGATATCTATTTTCAATACAGAAATTTCAAATGGTTTAATTTCAAAATTATTGTTTTTACATGAAAGTTCGATAGCTTGTAAAAAATAATTAACACCCCCGCTTGTCGTTTTCCCTGTCTCTAAGTCAAAGTTAAAGCCTTTCTTTTTATCACTTCTAACAATTTGCCAGTCACACTCTGTACTGTTAAGTGTGCCCTTACCCTTCTCATCCTCACTATTTTTAACAACTTCTCTTACTTCGTCAGTTAATTCAAGTAAATCAGCATACATTTCACTTCTTGCACTAAAGCGCTGATCATTTTGAACAAAATTTGCATATATTACATTCGTGAGTGCAATTGTCATTGTGATAATACTTACCGCAATCAACAACTCAATTAAAGAGAAACCTGTTAACTGTTTTTTTTGCATAAGCGTTCAAATGCATTGATAGGAGAAACCTGGCCATTCTTGCTCACTTTTATCACACAAGAATTAACCCAACCAGCTTTGTTGATAAGCAAAGTTTCTTTATCAAAGCGAAGCTCATCGAAAGATTTAACCCTTATGGGTTTGTTATTACTGTCTGATATAATTAACTTTTCATTATCTAGTCTGATAGATAAATCCTGGTTTAGCCAACTAGCTTTGTATTGCAAATTTGCCAATTCAGATTTAAGTTCAAAAAGCTCAAGCTTATGACGACGTTTTTCCACCATTTCAACTGACAATGGCGCAACAATAGACAAACTACCAGCCATTAATGCAAGTACTATTAGAATTTCAGGTAACGTCATACCAATTTGTTTAGATACCCACATTCTGCGCGCTCATAATACTTAGCATCATAATTATTACCACACCGCCAACAATCACGCCCATAAACAAAATAAGTAATGGTTCTAACATTTTAAGTGTGCTAGCTAGCTTCGTATCAAATTCATGGGATTTCCGCTCTAACATTTCACTAAATGCTTTCGCTAAATCACCAGTCTCCTCACCGACTTCAATAAATCCTGTTTCCATGACCGTAAACAAGCCAGTATCTTCCATTGATTTGGTTAAACTAACACCGGATTGAATTTTACTTTTAACTTCTAAAAATTTTAACTGTGCACCTGTATCCGTTAAGGTGTTCGCAGATAGGTTAAGTGCATCGGTAATAGATAATCCTGAGTTGAGAGTTGATTTCATTGCAGATGCAAACCTTAACTGCTGAGATAACGCAACCATACCTCTTACTAAAGGGGCTTTTTGTAATACTAACTTTATTTTTTGACGAGATTCTTTTATGGAAGTTGAATCTGTAAAAATAAAGTAAAAGAGTGATACTGCAATTGCAATTAATGTAAATGTACCTGGGGTACTTCTAACAAAATCCGACGTAGCCATAAGCGCAATTGTATAACCAGGCAAATCTTTTACTTGCTCAAGCATGCCTGAAAGCTGCGGCACAACACTGTATAAAATAAACAGAATTGAGAGAATGCAAACAAAAACAATAACCAATGGATAAATTGCGGCTTGCTTTATTTGGCTGTTGATACGACTTTGAAACTTAAGTTGACCACTTAGATCAATTAAGACTTTATCTAATTGGCCTGTACTTTCTCCAATTTGTACTAAATTTATCACCAGCTCATCAAAATATTCAGGAAACTGACTCAGTGAATCGGCAAATGACTTACCACCTCGAATACCGTTTTGAATTTGACTTACTAATTGGCTTAAGCTTGCTGTTTCAGAAGATTTGGCTACAAGTGTTAGTGCTTTATCGAGGCTAATTCCACTAGAAAGTAAACTGGCAAGATTAGTAATCACCAGCTCAATCATATTAGGTGTTATACGATCCCCTCTGATCGTATCAAGAACACTTTTTTGCGCTTCTTTAACACTTATTGGCGTTGCATCTAATTCTTCTAACTGCTGGTAGACTTCAAGTTCATCACTTGCAGTAAATTGCTTAGTAGTTTTCACACCACTGCTGTCAACAAATACAACCTTAAATGCTTTCATTAACCGGCTACTCTTACAACTTCTTCTATTGTGGTAAGACCTTTTGCCACTTTTACAATGCCGTCTTGGTAAAGACTCCTTAAACCACTTTCTTGCATGTATTCTTCAGCCCGAAGTGTAAATGATGAATCTTTAGCTGTACCTTTAATAAATTGATCATTAGGTAAATACTCAATTAGAGCTAAACGCCCTTTGTAACCAGTACCATTACATTTTTCACAGCCCACAGCTTTATTTATCTTGATGGAGCTTCCAATAATTTTCCCATGGGAGTGGAGTAGTTTTTCTTTTATTTGATCTGAGTTTTCATCTTCAATACAGCAATCCTCACAAAGCTTTCGAACAAGGCGCTGAGCAATAATTGATATCACTGAAGCATTTAAAAGGAATTCGTCTACACCAAGGTCAATCAATCTTACGTAAGCACTTGGGGCATCATTAGTATGCACAGTACTAAATACTAAGTGACCCGTTAAAGATGATTGCATTGCTATACGGGCTGTCTCTGCATCACGAATTTCACCAACCATGATTACATCTGGATCTTGTCGAACAATACTGCGCAAACCCGCAGCAAAGTCAAAGCCTATATCGCTATTTACTTGAATTTGGTTTACACCTTCCAGTTCATATTCCACTGGATCTTCGAGTGTAATTATTTTTTCATGGCTAGAATTTAATTGCTGTAAAAAAGAATAAAGCGATGTAGTTTTACCTGAACCCGTAGGGCCAGTCATTAAAATAACACCAGCAGTTCTAGTTAAGTCTTGATTAATTCGTTCTATTGTATCAGGTTCAAAACCAAGCTCAGCTATATCAAACCTCAACGAGCCTTTTTCAAGAAATCTAAGAACAACACTTTCGCCGTTGTTGAGTGGAAGAATAGACGCTCGAATATCAATATTTAAATTATGAAGTGCTATTTTCCCATCTTGAGGACGACGTTTTTCAGCAATATCTAAATTCGCTAATATTTTTATTCTTGATACTACAGGCAGCACTAAGCTTTTAGGAATGTCATCTAATTTTTGGAGCACGCCATCAACACGAACCCTAACTCGTCCGCCTTGCTCAACGGGTTCAATATGCATATCTGAAGCTTTAAGTGCTAAAGAGCGCTGTATAAGAGAATTAACCAAATTAACAATTGGTGCCTCAGAAGCTAATGCTCGCAAACGCTCCACTTCAACGATACCACTGGAAATGACTTCTTTGTTTTGTTCAAAAAGTGTTACGACTCGCTGTAAAAGCGACTCAGATGCTAAACACAAATTATATTCTATATTATTGAAAGCAAGTAAATTCGCAGCTTCTGAAGATAATGGTTTGTTTGTAATTATATTAATTACATCATCATCAAGACTTAATGGATACCATCCTAATTTAGCAAGTAAATCCCAATTAACATCCTTTTGGTAAGCATCTTTAATTTGTTGTTCTGATATAAAGTTTACAGCATTAGAAAAGGTAATTAATCTACAATCTGTTTTCTCACTTACAAACTCTAGTAATTTTTCTTCAGATACACCAGCCAATGAGCATATCGTCGTTTCAGGTGTAACGTGATGCCCTGAAGTGTAAGCTTCTAGCTCTGAATTAGTTACAGGGTCAGATGCTCTGAGTTCATTGATAATTTCTAACAGGTGGTTCATCGGTATACGATGTCCTCATCAAGATCTTCACCACCTTGTTTTCCATCTCTACCCAAACTTTGTAAGGTATAACCCTTACCTGTTCTTTCATAAAAGTAAGGGTTGTCCCAAGGATCATTCGGAACATCTTTAGGTAAATATGGACCATCCCAATATCGACCTGTTTTAGTTACTAAATTATCCAGTGATTCAGGAAACTCGTCATTATCTAGGCGATACGTATCAATTGCTGCACCTAAAAGCTGCATTTGTGCTTGAGCTGTTTTTACTTTTGAAGAGTCGACTTTGCCAAACATTGCAGGTCCAACAATTGAAGCTATTAAACCAATAATAACCATTACAATTAATAGCTCGACAAGTGAAAAACCAGACTGATTATTGCGTATCATCTTTACTACCTTAAAATTTATTTGTGGGCAGACTAAAACATTCAATATTAAATTGAAATATAATTTTTATTCGGATTTGTAATAAAATTTTTTACCGTGGAATTCAATCCACGGTTGAAACTCATTAAAGCTAATAGCTCTAATTCTTTTGTTAGTTTCTTCTTCATCCATCTCTAAACTAATTTTAAATAACTCGTTAAATTCCTTTCGAGTATAAGCCTCCCGACTCCATTCATCCTGGCTTTCAGGGAAAGCTTTATCAGTATAAAATTGATCCATAACATCATAAAAAAGAGACAATTGATAATCATATGTCCTTTCAAGTAAAGATTGAATATTGTCTTTTTCGTACACAGGGAAACGCTTAACTTTAATAATTTTTCCTGTATCTACTTTGCCCAACATATGATGACAAGTAGCACCAAAAGTTCCCTCGTTATTATAAAGAGCAAAGTTTATACAACCTATACCGGGGTACTCTGGAGGTGCAGGATGAAAATTAATGGCACCAACTTTAGCTTTAACTAATAAACTCTCAGGGACGACCCAGCGGGAAAGGTACGATATGATTAAATCCCCATCCCATGTTTGAGCATCAGGTGGTAGCTTTTCACCCCAAACGCCAAAACAAGAAACAACTTCCCAACCAAATTGGTTAAGATGTGTTAGCGCTTTTTCAGAGTGAACGTCATGCTTTTTAGATAAAAATAATACTTTCATAATAAATTGATTTAATTAAATATTAGCTCAGCTTCTTTTGGATATGGTGTTCTACTTATAAAAACAAATTCATCATTATCTGAAGGGTCACTCTTTATCTGAAGCTCTATCCATTGCTCTTGCCAAGACTTTATATGTTCAATCAATAGTTTACTTGCTTTCACATATTCAATTTGTTGCGATTGTATAATTACTTCTAGAACATTCAGCTTCAACAGGTTATTTGCAAAAAGCTGTTTTGCATAAAAGAATGTTTTACCATGCTTTAAATAACATTGATAAATAGCATGGCCTTGCTCTGTTATGTCTTTTAAGCTCACAATCGCATCATTAATCATCTAAATTATTTCCCTTAAAAAAAGATGTTGTAGCCTCACCATCGGCAGTAATACCTTCCTTTTTAATTACTTTATGAAAAGTCATAAATAATATTTTAAAATCCAAAATCAAACTTTGGTTTTCTACGTACCAGAGATCTAATTCAAATTTCTCAGGCCAAGAAATAGCATTTCGACCATTTACTTGAGCCCAACCAGTAATTCCTGGTCGTACATTATGCCTTTTTGCTTGCTCTTCATTATACAAAGGCAGATATTCTATAAGTAACGGCCTTGGACCTACTAAACTCATATCACCTTTTAGGATATTTATTAACTCAGGAAGTTCATCCAATGAGGTAGCACGTAACATTCGTCCAAATTTTGTTAACCTAATTTCATCGGGAAGAAGTTGACCTTGATTGTCAGTTTCATTTGTCATAGAACGAAACTTGTACATTTTAAATATTTTGCCATTTAGACCTGGTCTTTGTTGGCTAAATATCACCGGGCCACCTAACTTCACTCTGACCAATACTGCAACCAAAATAAGTATAGGAAATAGGCTCACGAGTAAAATCAATGCTACAGTAAAGTCCATTAATCTTTTAATCATTAAAGACTCGCTTGCTTACACACTGAAGCTGCTACAGAACAAGTTTTTTCAATTTCAGAAGCACTCAACGTTGGGTGTACTAAAAACATCAAACTAGTTTCTCCCACTATTTTAGTCGTCATGAGTGGTGCTTCAGGCCTGAAGTTTGTGTTGTCAAATGCTTTTTCTAAATACACTTCAGAGCAACTGCCCTGATAACAAGGCACCCCACACGCATTTATTTCGTCAACAATACGATCTCGAGTCCAGCCTTGTGCTAACTCTGCCTGATTGACATAGACATATAACTTGTATTGCGCATGATCAATATTTTCAGGGTATACAGGGACATCAATGCAGTTGATACCTTGTAGTGACGAGAGTATTGCCGCTGCATTGTTATTTCTAGCCGCAAACCACGCGTCCATTTTACGCAGTTGAATACGACCAATAACCGCCTGCATTTCAGTCATACGATAGTTAGTGCCAAAGCTATTGTGTAACCATCTAAAGCCTGGCGGATGCTCTTGGTTATAAACGGCATCATAATCTTTGCCGTGATCTTTAAATGACCACATTTTTTGCCAAAGTGATTTATCATTTGTCGTTACCATGCCACCTTCACCGCCTGTGGTCATGATTTTATCCTGACAAAATGACCAGCAACCGATATCACCAATACTACCAACGGAACGCCCTTTGTATTTCGCACCGTGTGCTTGGGCGCAATCTTCGATTACTTTTAAATCATGCTCTTTGGCTAGCGCTAAAATCTCATCCATTTCACATGGCCAACCTGCCAAGTGAACAACAATAATCGCTTTCGTTTTTTGAGTAATTTTTTGTTTGATTGATGCAGCTGAAATATTACCGCTGGTTTGTTCAACATCAGCAAAAACAGGTATGCCCCCCCAAGTAACAACACTGCTTGCTGTGGCTAAAAAGGTGCGAGGTGGAATAATCACTTCATCGCCTGGCTGAATATCAATAGCTTTAAGAGCCAATTCTAGCGCTGTCGTACCATTACTAACGGCAATTGCAAATTTAGAGTCTGCAAAGTCCGCAAATTCTTTCTCAAATTCTCGGCACTCACTGCCTGTCCAATAATTTACCTTATTAGATAACAAAACATTTTTGACAGCGTTAGCTTCTTCTTCCGTAAATGAAGGCCAAGGGCTCAATGAAGTGTTAAGCATCTATAATCTCTAATACAAATAATCTTATTTCATATATTATCACAGCTTCAATATCGAGAGATACGATGTCGTTTTACTTATGTAATATAAATTATGCTTTAACGCTCAAACTGGGTAAAATCAAGCCAAACTAAATCCGACATAGATTTTCTTTCGTGATAAAAAAAATCCTTTTCGACATTTCAAAAATTGTAAATAGCACCGCTGTTGCTCAGTTACTTCCGTTACTAGCACTGCCTATTTTTTCACGTTTATATTCACCACAAGACTTTGCTGATTTCGCTATTTATCTTGCTACTGCCGCAATTACATCTGTCTTATTTAGTTTGCGAGTTGAGGCTTCATTATTAAGTGCCAGAAATAACAATCGGACAATTAGAGCATTTATACAATTATATGCTGTAATTGCAGTTAGCATGTTAATAATAATGACAACGCTCTTTTGGATTACTACTTTATTTATTTCAGTTCATATCTATGTATTGGGAGGAATTCTTACCGGTTTTTTTTGGTCCGCATTTAATGCATTTCAAAATTATTTAATCTGGAAAGATGACGTAGGTAAAGTAGGCAGACTTATTATTATTAGAGCCATATTTGTAGTATCCTTTACTTTTATTTTGGCTGATATAACCCCCTTAGGACAAATTTGGGGTTTTGCACTAGGCTACATACTTATCGGTAGTTTAGCTATATATAAATTATGCAACTTTTTTAACAAGCCAAGTAAAGCTTTGCTAAAATATGCATACAAATACAATAAAAACAACTTAAAATATCTAGCTCCCCATACCCTCTATAACATGTTAACGCTGCAATCTCCTGTCTATATTTTATCTACCTTTTATCTACCTTCTAGTATTGGGCTATATTCTATGGCCAACAGGCTTATTGGTACACCGATAAGTTTCTTCACAGTTGCCACAAATAAAATACTGCACAAACAATTTGCATCACTAAATCATCAGGGAAATAATAAACTACAATGGCACCTAGCTAAAAAGGTGATGTATATATTAGTTTCTATATTTTTAACCTCATTATGCATTTTTACATTCATTGGTGACTCTTTGGTGGTAACATTGCTTGGGAATGAATGGGCTCAAACTTATTATATCATTTTAGCTTTATCGCCTTGGTTTCTGTTCAGAACCATTGCAGGCGCATTTTCTTTCATCACAATTTTAAAAAACAAACAAAAATCAGCGCTAAAACTAGAAGTATTCTATGGTGTGGTATCTCTTGGGACACTTATTACTGCTGGTTTAACTGGTGCGAGTTTCATTCAATCCATCACTTATTTTTCAGCCGCAGGAAGCTCAATTGTTGCGCTTCAACTTTACTGGTACAAAACTTTAATCAAAGAGTAATAGTGTGAATAAAAAGAAACACATTCTTGTTTTACCTGTCAACTACCCAAACCCAGCAAATACAATGGCTGGCACTTTTTTTCGCTCACAAGTAAACGCATTAAGAGAGTCAGGGCATACTGTTGGTGTGATTTCTTTTTGTTTATTACGAATTTCAGAACTTAAACATATTTCATACATCGATCAGTTAGAGACCAACAATGAAATACAACTTTGCTTTCCTGCTGTGCCAAAGCTGCAACCTCTAAATCATAAAATTAGAACGCTACTCACAACACGCCTAATTAAGCAATACATTAAAGCCTGTGGTAAACCTGATGTGATCCATGTGCATGTTTATAGTGCGGCTGGAGCAGCCATTTGGGCGAAAGAAAAATATGGCATTCCATATATAATTACAGAGCATTACTCTCACTTTGCAAACAACCAAATTACTCCCTATTTTCATCAAGTAGCCCTTCGCGCATTTAAAAACGCGAGTACTTGTTTAGCGGTTAGCAGATCTTTAGGGAACACGCTGGAGCATTTATTCGATATTAAGTTTACTTGTGTACCCAATATTGTTGATAAAGAATTCACTTATCAACCTTGTGTTAGCAGTCAATATGGGAAATTTATACTTAATGTGGCTAGCTTAACAAAAATCAAAAACCACAAAAGACTAATCAATGCATTCGAGCAAGTTACAAGACAAAATGATTCTGTGAATTTAGTTATTGTTGGTGATGGACCATTAAAGAATGAGCTTCAATGCTTGGCTAAAAAATTAACTCTTGAGAATAGAATCTTCTTCCTAGGTAAGAAAGACAAAACCGAAATAGCAAAACTCATGAATCAAGCTCAACTTTTTTGCTTAAGTAGTGACTATGAAACTTTTGGAGTTGTTCTCATTGAAGCCCTTAGTTGTGGTCTCCCTGTAGTAGCTCCGAATGTAGGTGGAATACCAGAGATAATAAACTCTGATGAGCTAGGCATTCTCTGTAATCTATCTGAAAGCTCGATGGCAGAGTCAATAAAGATATGCCTTAAACGCTCAATTAACAAAAAGAACCTTATGCTATTAGCATCTTCAAAATACTCTCACAGCACAATATCAAAAGCATTAACTGAAACTTATTCGAATATAGAGTGAACAAATAGTGCTTCTTACAATAAAAGTAAGAAGCACTGCTCATACCTTACCGCAGGTATTGAATTAACTTATCTCTATTTTTGTTGAGTATTAACGTATCTAAACTGCCGTTTCCATCCATATCTCCCACTCGTATCAGTGAAAGGGGATGACATTGCTCACTAGGCCTTTCTTTGTTAAACACATTAACGGATGTCTGTTTAAAAATAATAGGACCTGTTTTGTCACAATATCTGTCAATCACAACATCAAAAAGATCGTTTCCATCCAGATCTTCAATATTATTTTCTGATATCTGTAAACAGTTTTGATAATGAATCAAGTCTAAACTATTTTTATCATCTACATTTTTTGCCCAACTGAGTTTATACTCTTCTTCAAGTTTACAAAACTCATTTAGCAATAAATCGTCTGCTCCATCTCCATTCACATCAGCTGAAGCTAACCAAGCAACATCTATCCCCCCACCAAGCCAAACACTTTGCTTTTCAAAAGATTCGATGGAATACGCTTCTAAAGCATTTTTTTGGAATATGATTTCACTCTTTCCATCTCCATTGAAATCGCCCATTATTGTTGGCATTGCAGAATAATGGTAGATATCTCTCTTTTGAAACTCTCTATTCTCTTTCTGAATAAGCAACGATTTCGAAAAAGAACCATAGAGGATATCCATTAAACCATCTTTATTCACATCACCGACAGATAGAGTAGAAACTCTTCCTGTCGATGGTAAAGTTAAATCGGAAAATGTAGTACCTTCGTCAAATTTTATTGTAAGCCTATCACTTTGTTCATCAACATAAATGACGTCAGCAAAACCATTTCCATCCATATCAGATATTTTAATTAAACTAGGTTCAGCGACATTGCTTACGATTGATTCACCTCTACCATTTCTAATTTCACCATCATAATAAAAATATACTCCCTCTTGACTGTCATTGGCAGTTGCCCCTAATAAAACTAGAGTTGAATCTTCTTTTGACGACCAGAGAACTTCTGGAGTAAAAATGCCTAAGCTTGTTTGTGTGAAATATTTTAAGGTACCAAGACTATCCACTGTGACAACATCTGACAAAGAGTTTTTTGGCACAATAAGCGCATCAACAATATGCTGTTCATTTCCGTTTCGAGTTTCAAATATAATATTTTCTTCATACTCTTCAGCCTGAGAAAAAGTAAACATTTTATTATCTGACGTTACCCCTTCAATAGCTTGAGCATTCGTAAATGCACCAAAAAACTTCATGTTTTTTTCAGGCAAATTTGTAAAAAATTTAGGTTCGTTAATTCCTTTATCACTCAGCTCTGTAACAAAAAGCTTCTCTGCACGATAATCATATTCTCCAAACCCTAACAACCCAACACTTTCACCACCATTTAATTCAAATATTTCAACAGGTTGAAAGTACTGCCCAAATAATATCGAGGGCTCTAACCAACCTTGCTCAGTGTTCTCAAGCCACAGTGTTTGGTCAGCTTCTGAATTAAATATAATATCTTTATCACCATCTCTATCTATATCTAATAGCTTTACAAAATGTACGCTAGATGTACTATCCATAAAGCCTCTTTCTCGTTCTATTTCTTTAACTATATTTAAGCTTTCATCCAGAACTAACAGGTTTTGTTTTAAATCATAACCACTGTGTCGCTCCTGCAATACAACAAAATTTGTACTCAAGCTTTCCTTATTTATGACAGTGCCGTATATACTTGAATCAGTGCCACCCCAATCTCCCCAGTTGTCATTTACCCACCTAAATCCTGATGTAATCTCTTTAGGTTGTTCATAATATGGCGTTCCTGTACTTAGGCTATAAAAGCTTGTGTTTGGGTAACAAGTTTGGAAAACTGTATTTAATGAACCAAAACATAAACGGTTGTCTGGAGATTGCTCCCATTCAACATCGTAAGTAATATCAAAAATGCCATCATTATTAATATCATCAACAAATAATTTAGTTACCCGCCCTCTATTTAGTAAATCATCTTTCCAGCTTGAAGATGTCCAGTATGTTGATAAATTCACTCCCTTTTTAAAGTCAAAATCACCCTGATTAATATATATATCGAACCCGTCGCGAGAGGCCATTAAAATATCTAATTCTGCATCCTCGTTATAATCAACAAAGGCCACAATTGATACATGACTTAAATTGGTATCAAGCGATTTAACTCTAAATGACTCTCCTTCAAAATAAACAATATTTAACTGTGAACCAAAAGAGTCTGTAGTTATAATTTCATCTATGCCATCTCCATTGACATCATTGATACCTAGCGTATGAAAGCTTTCTCCAGCTAGATACGGTTTTTCAAGTTGATAAACTGAGTTTTTTGACGGAGTAATTGAGATTACATGCTCAACATAACTTTGTTGCCCATACTCATCTGAGGCAGTCAGTTTAACGGAAACTTTCGCTTGCTTACTAACCGAAGGAACGGTAAATACAACTTCAGATTCTAATTCCTGTAACTCAAAATCACCGTTCGTTACTTCCCAAGCGAGTGAAATATGACCTCCTTCAGGATCGAGGCTTTGCTCGCCACTGAGTTGCACTTGGGTAAATTCTATAGCTTGATTTGCACCTTTAATTACAACTGTTGGAGGAAGATTTTTACTTACTGTTAAATCAAACACCACCTCAGTTGCACCAACTTCTCCTGGGTTGAAAATAGCACTAAAAGAGGTTTTATAATCTTCATATGACAACGGCAACATAAAGCTAATATCGTTACCATCAAATTCAATATTATTGACCTCTGGACCTGCAGTTTGAGAAAAATCAAAAGTAAAACTTTCTTTTGAACTTGCAGATAAGGCCAACTCAACTTTTTCCCCCGCATAAGCACTCTGAGGTCCTATAATTTCGTAACTTGAGTCACTAATTTCTGGATCTTTTTTATCAGAGCCGCACCCAATCAAAAATAAAGGTAGTAATAGCGTCTGCATTAATAATTTCACGTTATTTCCTTATAAATTTAGTTTATCCGTCAGTAATTTAGCATACATTACATTGATTTTTCTATTTTTAAGCAGCAACCTTAATCACTAGTTAATAAAGTTGGTTGTTTTATCTCGTCCTCCGAACTCTCCAACATACAAAAATAAAAAATTAGAAATAAAAATAACCAAATCAAAGGCATTCTTAATACGGAAGAAGGAATGTTAGTCAAAAGCAAAAAGTAGCTAAGAAAAAAAATGAAGTACCTATCTGTACGCGTATTTTTGATATTTGTTATAGCCATATAAGATAGTAGCCCCAATAACAAGAAACCAGAAATAGCTCCATAAGCTAAAATTACTTCAATAATATATGAATGGGGATTCAGGGAAATTAGTTTTGAGTCAAATTTGGTATTAATATAAAAATTCGAATAATTTCCACTGCCATACGGAAAAGTCGCCCTTTCTAGGTTTGAGAAAAAATATAAATATGAGTTAATTCTAATCCCACTACTATCATTCCCAGAAGATGAGGCGATATCCCTAATTGCGATTAACCTATTCACATTACGTGCAACAAAGGAAAATTCACTATCAGCTTCAACTTTCATTGGCTCGAGACTAAAAATAACAGTAACAAACATAACCAAGAATATAAGACTCACGACCAGCAAAAACGAAAAAAGCTTATATTTCCTTTGGTACAACAAATAACCATAGAAAAACAAAATAAATAACAAAACAGCCAATCTAGATAATGTTAGTAATAATATGATGCCTGTAACAACTACAAGAATAACCCGCTTTTTTCTCATAGAAAGTTGTTCAGCCATCCAGTACAACATACAAAAAAACATTAAACATATAATAGCCAGGTTATTGGGGTTGCTAAATGGTCCTTTAACTAGTTCGATCCCATGCTCTATATTTAACTCCTCATGCCAAAGCTGAATCCCAAATCCGATTAGTCCCAAAAATTGCACTATCGATGCACATATTAGAGTTAAGTAAAGATAATAGAGAAAATTGAAAAGCTGGTTTCTTGTAATTAATTTATTTTTGATTATTGTATAAACAATCAAAAATATAGCCACAATATGAAAAGCGTAAAAAGTGTCTTTGATTTGCTCTGAATTACGATAGAAAACGGTTGCAATACCTATGGAAAAAACAAACGCGCCTAGCAAAAAAAATATCCCCAGATCACGAATATCATGTTTTTGCTTTATGAAATACAACCAACCTAACGCGAGAATTACGAGGAACATAATATTCATTAGTGAGGCTGCAGGAGTAATGAGAAAAACTTTACTCCCAAAAACCAGACCAAAAGTATAAATATAAAAGCAAAAAGCTATTAAACTGCCAACTCTAATTGAAGAGAACATTATGCCTCTATATCATTCTTTACCAACACAAAGATAGAGCTCAATAATCCCCCTAGAAAAGCAAATACAATACATATGAGTGCCCTTTTGGGTTCAGATTTCAGTTCTGGATAAAATGGCGGATCTATTGTTTTAAATGCATATTCATCTCGAGTCATCGTTAACATTTTTGCTTGAATTTGCTCTTCCATTAGCTCGTAAATAACACTTTTAGTGTCAGTTAACTTAATTTCATTTACGATTTTATTCAAATTTTCGATATTCTTTGTTACCAAGCTGTGTTTCTGATTTTTCATCCATGAATTAGCTTCAACAACATAAAGCTCCAGCCACTTTTTTGCTAAACTTGGAGAGTAGTGCTTAATTGCTAATCGAATCAAACCTGTTTCGTCATCAACATTAACCTCTAAAACCTCCAAAAACGCTTCATATAATTCAAGATCTGTTGGGTTGACGGATTCCCCTTCATCAACTTCTCTAACCCACTCATTTTTTGAAACATCATATATGTCTTCATCTATTAGCAATTCATTAGTAGTTTTATTCCAACCTTCCGCAGCAAATAACTCTACCTCTATTTTTTGTTGCTTTATAAATTTGAGAATGAAAACTCTTGCCTTTAAAGTTTCAATTGCTATCAAAGACTCATTTCCTTCAGTAGATCCAAGACTAATGCCAGCTAAAGATGCTAATCCTCCAAATTTCGAAGCTAAACCTGATATTCCTCCTGCGCCTTCATCAAGGTTTGGAATATAGACCCCCTCAGACTTGTAGATATTTGGTAAAGATAATGAATAAAACACACCCGCTATAGAAAATATTAGTGTCGATAAGATTATTTTGAACTTATGAATTAATAAAGGTTTAATAAAATCAGAAACACTTAATTGTGCAAAATCTACATCTTTAGTCATCAAAGAAATTTCCTAATACTGCTTAATTTTAATTGAACTCAAGCATATAAGTTCAGCAAAGCCATTTGTAAAGAAGTTTGGCATACTAACCAAATCATGGCTTGCTCTTGCTGGCCCTAGACCCATATAAAGTAAAACAACCTCTTCAGCTAATGGAAAAAGGTCACACGCTGCTGCATATTGCGTATTTACGAACTCGTCATTCATTAAAGGGTAAAAGCCACTGAATAGTGTTCCTGACAAATTATACGCTTCATATCCAAGTTTTATAGCCGACTCTGAACCATCATGAAATCGATAGCGGTAAATACCGTTATGACCATCACTATAATTTTTCATTCTCATACCCGGAAACTCACTTGAGATGGGCTCTATTATCTTATTAATAAACTGTTTGATAAAACCTTTTTTCAAATCTGAATAATATAAATATCTTGAGCTATTGTATTCTGAACTGTTAATTAGAGAGTCGAACCATAACGAAAAACGATGTGCATGCGAACTATCTAGTGCAATGCCCTCTACTGGTTTAGGTTCCATCGAATCAGTCAAAACATCATGGCCTGCGTATAAGTAATCATCATAATCTTGCCATTGTCCAGGTTGGTATAACCAACCATCTGATGTGTACACCACCTCACTTTCAAAAACGAGTAACGCTAAATCAAGAATATCTTTTTGAGTCTGTTTATGAGTATCACTGTGTTCCATTTTTAATGTACTCAAATCTGCAGCTATCACAAAAGTGAAAAACTCTTCGTCAAAGGTAGCTCTTTTATATTTTGGAAAATAATCTTTATTTTCCAATTTCCAAAGTATTCGCTCTTTCAGTCCATCTGTATGAATACCAAACACATGGATAGGTCGATAAAACCATAAGTCAGTTAAATATTCTGAAATAAAGTTACTTATTTCAGAATGATACTGTTGCCACTCATCGCGCTGTGAAACAAAGGTCAAGTATTGCGAAGTTAAATACCAAAATTGGAGCTGCTTTAGGCGGTTTTCATTAACACTTTCAGTCATTACGATAGAGTAACGACTAAAAAAATCATGAAACTCCTGTATTTTATCTTCATCACTTGTCTTGAAAGCCAAATGTAAAGGTACCATCAAGATTTGGCCTGCATCATAAGTATACTGCTCTAACCATAAGTCATCTTGAAGATAGGGTGTAACTGTTTCCCCCCAAAGCTTATCAATATTTTGATTTCTTAATTGCTTTTCATTTGGTCTATCTTCAGAGCAAGCAGCTATCCACAATAAACAAAATATTAAAAGAGAAAATCTCATATCCCCTCCTACAAATACGGATGCATCGGCAAACTAAATACTTGCCTTGCTAGTCGTTCTGCTACTGGAAAGTCTCCATGACTGTATCCCAAATCTTTAAATGCGGTTTGCTCATGCATGCACGTACCATAATAAATCATAGTCGGGATACCTTGTGCTTTATACTCTGCCATTATCGCATCGCGATTTTCATCAACCAGCGTATATTGCGCCCAAGAGCTTAAGTAACCTTCCGGTACATGTGGTGTATTAAAACGCGCAGAAAGTTCCGCTGTATACTTTTCTGCAGCTGCATTTCGCTTCACTAATTCAGTGGGAAACTCAGCTAATTTTTCTAATAAAATCGCAGCTTGAATAGTGTCTAAACGACTGTTCATACCAATGCGGACATTGTCATACTTATCACTTCCCTTACCGTGTACTCGGTAAGAGCGTAATAATTCTGCAAGCTCATCATCATTGGTAAACAAAGCGCCACCGTCACCATAACAGCCTAATGGTTTTGCAGGGAAGAAACTAGTCGTGGCGATATCGCCAAAACTGCCCGCTCTTTGTCCATTGATTTCGCCACCAAAGCCCTGCGCAGCATCTTCAATAAGTTTTAAACCAAACTTTTTAGCAATGCGCTCTAATTCTGGGTAGTTTGCCGGTAAACCAAACAAATCAACTGCGATTATCGCTTTGGGAGTAAGCTGACCTTCGGCAATCACTTTTTCAATTTGACGCTCTAAGTCTTGCGGGCAAATATTAAATGTCGCTTCATCAGAATCAACAAACACTGGGGTAGCCCCCGCAAACGCAACCACTTCTGCAGTCGCAAAGAAGGTAAAAGTAGGGCAAAAAACAGCATCACCCGCTTTAATATCAAATGCCATCATGGTGAGTTGCAGCGCATCGGTACCATTCGCGCAGGTGATTGCATGCTTAACGCCAACATACTCTGCCAGGTGCTGCTCTAACTCTTGTACTTCAGGACCCATAATATAGATACCATGTTCCAGTACACTGCGAATGCGCGCGTCTATTTTGTCTTGCAGGTGCTTATATTGCGCTTGTAAATCGATAAACTGCATTAATTAATCCATATCAATTGATAGCTGACTATCTTTTAAACGGTACTTGGTTCCAGTGTGCTCACACACCGCTTGACCATCCCCTGTTAACGGCAGCGACAACTGCTCGCCATACTTACTGATCCAACCTATTTGTTTTGCAGGTACGCCCACCATTAAAGCAAATGACGGTACATCTTTATTAACAACAGCGCCAGCGCCAACCAGTGCATACTCACCAATGATAACACCACAAACTACCGTGCAATTGGCGCCTAAGGTGGCACCTTTTTTCACCAAAGTATCTCGGTATTCCGTTTTGCGTTCAATAAACGAACGTGGATTATACACGTTGGTGAACACCATACTTGGTCCACAAAATACGTCGTCTTCTAGGTGAACATTATCGTAAACTGACACATTATTTTGAATTTTTACGTTATTGCCAATTGTGACTCTATTGCCAACAAACACATTCTGACCAAGTGAGCAACCTTGCCCAATTTGTGCGCCACCGCACACATGCACAAAGTGCCAAATTCGGGTATTGTCGCCAATTAATGCGCCATCATCAACGATGGCGCTGTCATGTACCGTATAGTTACTCATTAGATTAATTCTTTAGCAAACGGGTGAACTTCCACTTCAGATTCAATATGCACTTTACCTTTTCGAATTCCTTCAACGGTTTGCACACAATGACGTGCATCTTCAATACCATAACCACGTCCAGCTAGAATCTCTTGGTAACTCACAGTGTGTAAGTCAGTAAAACCACCTGAGAACTCCAGCTCATTACCATCACAGGTAATTGAACGGAATGTTGGCTGTTTTCCTTTTACCGATTCAGGTAAATCATTGGCATCAATCGATAAAAACCAACGAACACGGGCTTTTTCATATTCTAAATAACCAGATGCTTTATCTTCATTCATAAAGTGCAGGTCATTGCGTTTCAAATCACCAAAAATAAAGTGCAGCATATCGAAGAAATGAACACCAATATTGGTTGCTACACCAAACGATTTACGCGGGTCGCCTTTCCAACTTTCCATATACCACTTACCGCGTGATGTAATGTAAGTGAGTTCTACTTCATGCTTTTCATCTGAACTTGCGTTCGCTACTTGCTCTTTTAAGTCTAAAATCGCTTGATGATGGCGCAATTGAAGAATGTTGTATACTTTACGGCCCGTTTCTTTTTCCACTAAAGCTAAATCGTCAAGCTGCTCAACAGTTGGTACCAACGGCTTTTCACAAATGACATCACAGCCTAAACGCAGACCCGCAGTAATGTGAGAATGATGTAAGTAGTTTGGTGAACACACCGTCACGTAATCAAGTTGGGTATTTGCATCTCGCTTTAATTTGTGGGCAAAGTCATAAAAGCGCTCAAATTCAGTAAACATCTCGCTTTGCGGCGAAATACTATCAATAATACCTACCGAATCATTAATATCAAAACACACCGATAAATGGTTTTCTGTTTCTTTAATCGCTTTCATATGACGAGGTGCAATATAACCAGACGCACCAATAAGGGCAAAATTCTTCATTGAAAATCCTCTTAAAACTAGGCTTTGATAATGTGGTCCGCAGGCGCTCTATATTTGCCTCGCGTATCTACCAATAACTGCGCGCTTTCTTTGATTAAGCAGTAATCAAACTTATCGTGATCTGTTGCTAACACGATAGCATCAAACTCTGCAACTGACGCAGGTGTCAACGCAACCGAAGACAAGTCAAAGTTATGCTCGCGCATTTTTGGAAACACTGGTACGTGAGGGTCTGAATACGCTACTTCAGCACCTTTCGCTTCAATTAACTCCATAATTTCAACTGACGGCGATTCACGCATATCATCAACATTCTTTTTATAAGCAATCCCAAGTACCAGTACCTTACTACCCTTTAAAGCTTTACCATGCTGATTTAAGCCATCCATCAACTTATTAACGACATATTCAGGCATCGCGGTGTTCACTTCACCTGATAACTCGATAAAACGCGTATGTAAACCATACTCGCGCGCTTTCCAGGTTAGATAAAATGGGTCAATAGGAATACAGTGCCCGCCGAGACCAGGGCCAGGGTAATACGGTGTAAAACCAAATGGCTTAGTTGCCGCGGCATCCACCACTTCGAATATATCTATGCCCATACGATCTGCTACGATCTTCATTTCATTAACAAGGCCGATATTGACTGCACGATGAATGTTTTCTAATAATTTAGTCATCTCAGCAGCTTTAGTTGAACTCACTGGCACAACCTGATCAATTGCAGGTGAATATAATGCAATACCCACTTCGGCACAGGCTGCAGTGTGACCACCGCACACTTTGGGTATAGTGCGAGTTTCAAAATCTGGGTTACCTGGGTCTTCACGCTCTGGTGAATAGATTAAGAAAAAGTCTTCACCAACGGTAAAACCGTGCGCTTCCACGCGTGGGAGCAACTCTTCTTCAGTCGTACCTGGATAGGTTGTGCTTTCCAATGATAACACTTGCCCTTTTCTAAAGTATGGTGCGAGCGCTTCTGTTGTATCAATGACAAAACTTAAATCTGGCTCACGGTACTTATTCAGTGGCGTGGGTACACATAACACTAACGCATCACATTCAGACGCTCTTGAAAACTCAGTAGTTGCATCAAAACCATTAGCCAACGCCTGTTGAATAGAGGAAGATGGAATATGCTCAATATAACTTTGACCACTTAATAACGCATCGACTTTTATCTGGTCAATATCAATGCCCAGCACGTCAAATCCAATCGCGTTATACCTTAACATAAGCGGCAAACCGACATAGCCGAGCCCAACAATGCCTATTTTGGCGGTTTTATTGCCAAACTTATTAATCAATTGATTCTTCATACAATTCTATTCTCTATTTTAACAACATCTGAGCTATTTTTTCAGAAGCGTCGCCTGAGCCATAAAACTTTGCAACACCTGCGGGAAACGCTAATGTCTTAACTTCTTCATATTTATCTAACAATAGCTCTTTGTTAGCCCCTACTAAAAAGTTTACATTCGCATTAACTAACTCCACCCACTCAGTTTCATCTCTCGCAGTTATGCAATATTTATCAAAGAAAAATGCTTCTTTTTGTAAACCGCCACTATCACTAATCACTAACTCGCAATGCTTCAATAATTTAAGCATTTCTATATAACCCAATGGTTCTACAAACGTAATATTGGGTTTTAGATCGAACTGAGCTAGTTTGTTGCGCGTTCTCGGGTGAAGTGGAAGGACTACTTCAACATCTTGATGTATTGATTCAAATGCAGAGAATATATTTTCTAAGCGAATTTTATCATCTGTATTCTCTGCGCGATGAATAGTCGCGAGAATGAAGGGAGTACCTTTATTTAGTAATCCATTAACTTCGCGCGAATCACTTTTTTTCTGAGAATAATAAAGCGCAGCGTCATACATCACATCGCCACACACTTCGATCGATGTATCAATCTTGTCATAACCTTCATTGAAAAGGTTTAATTTGGCAGTGTCAGTCGGACATAACAGAAGCGCACTTACTCTATCTGCTAAAATACGATTTACTTCCTCAGGCATTCTCATATTAAAGCTTCGTAATCCAGCTTCAACATGCGCTACTTTAATATGAAGTTTTGATGCAGCCAATGCGCCAGCCAAAGTCGAGTTAGTATCACCATAAATAAGCAACCAATCAGGCTGCTCTGTTATTAGTACTTTTTCAATTTCAATTAACATCTTGCCGGTCATATCACCATGCCCGCCAGAATTAATATCTAATGAATAATGAGGCTTGGGTATTTCCATTTGCTCAAAGAAAATATCACTCATATTTGCATCAAAGTGCTGCCCAGTATGAATAATTTTTTCCTCGATTAGGCCTGTTTTCGCCAATGCCTTTGAGACGACAGCTGCTTTAACAAATTGAGGCCGAGCGCCTATCACAGTTACAACTTTAATCATTTAATATCGCCTCGTAAAAATCATTTAGAAAGTTGAATTCAGTTTCCCAGTTGTATTTTTCAGTAACAGCTTTACGTGCATTATTACCCAACCTCTCAGCTAATTCCGGGTTAGAAACAAGCTTTTCTATAGCTTGGGCAATTGCATCTGGGTCTTCGGGATCCACAACCAATCCACATTCATTGCTCTCAATAATATCTCGCCAAAGCTCAAAGTTAGAACAAATAACCGGGATTCCAGCAGACATATACTCGAACATTTTATTAGGTTGTGCATCTATATGATTTGGGAGTGGCAAAAATGTTACAATGCCAGCCATTGATTCAGACAATAGCTCCTTAACCTGCTCGCGATTTAGAGAACCCAGATACTGCACTCCGCTTAAATCGCCGCGTTCAAGTGAATGTTGGCACCAAGTTTCTGAACTATTACCAGCTATTTTCAGATTTATTCCATGCGGAAAGTGTTCAGCAGCTGAAAATAGCTCTTTCGCGCCTCGAATAGTTCCAAACGCCCCGACATAACAAACCTGCTGTTTTTTAGCATCCCAATTAGACTGTTCAGAGTGTAACTCTTTTAACATTGGGAAATTATTAACTGTGGCAACTTGGTTATATTTCATGAGATTATTTGCAATTGAGGGCGTTGCTGCTATTAATCCCGATAATTTAGGCAACGTAAAAGACTCAAACATGCTCGCACACTTTGATAGTAATTTACCTTGCCATGGCTTAAGGTAAGGCTTAGACAATAACTGCTTAGAAAAATTCTCATGTGCATCAAAAACGACCTTATAACCCTTGCTAAGCAATTTTCTTGCAATAAGGAGTAATTCAGGGTCATGAATATGATAAATAGAGGCGTCAACCTCTAGGGCTTTTTTATATATATCATCAGTCGATTTGAAAATACGTTCAAGCCGACCTTTACGCTTACCAACATCAATAATATTTACATTGTTTCTTACTTCATCTGACAGACCATCTGCAACTATAAAATGAGTATCATAATACTCACTCAAATACGTCAGCTGCTTTAAGAAAACACGAGTATCATACCTTTGATGTACACTAGATAAATGACAAACTTTTACTTTTTTGTTGTCAGAATTAGTATTCATTTAGAATGCAAAACCTTATGAAAATTAGATATTTAAATATTCCGAGGTCATTTTGTGATACGCCTCTAACAAGCTAGGCTCAGCAACTCGTAGAAAACCAACTTAACGTATCCATTTTTTTGCAGTAGCGTCATAAACATCTTTATCAAATTGATACTCACTTATTTCATGACTCCAAGAATTAACTGCAAATAAGGATACCTTCAATAGATGCTAATCCCCAAAATTGATTAGCTTGTGAAGATAGACCACAAACACCTTCAGACTCTGTAGGTAAAGTAATCACCTTAAATTAATGCTTGTTAAGTAACATTATCGCATAAACGACAATTAGCATTGCAGAAATACTAGTCAAAATAAAATAGGCGTATTGTTATTCCAAATCGCTTATAAAAATATCACCAAGCACTATTTCATCTGTTGAATTAATACATCGCATTACAAACTACCAATTGCAGCAACAGCAACGCCTAACTGATATACGATCTGGGTAACTTGTGTCCACAGTGTTAAATTATCTTTGTATTGGCTATCAAGAGGAACAACAATAGTATCTCCTGGTTGAATCTGTGATGTAACAGTATCAACAGCAAACCAACTGTTTTTGCTAGGGATAACAACTTTACCACTTGCTTTGACGATAAATACTTTATCTGTCGCCGCTTTATCTTTCATGCCACCGCTTAACCCGATGTAATCATCTACAGTAAAACTATCCTGATGCAAGTGCGATGTTGATACAAAAACTTCACCAATCACGTTAACTGACTGTTTTTTACTAGGAATATAGAGAGTATCTTTATCTTCCAACAAGAGGTTAATTTCATTATTAAGTACTGAATTTACATCGACTACTAAACGACCAACAGCTTCAATATCTGATAGTTGATCAATTAATTTATCAATTCCAGACGTGTTTGAAGTTCCTAAAATACTGTTTTCAGAATTAAGATTATTGGTTATTAAGTCTTTTTTCATTGACTCAGCTAATTGCCTAATCTGCTCACGTTCTTTTAGCCTCAAAGACTCTCTTGTAAAGACAATTGCATCTACATCAGCAAATTCACTAAATCCGCCTGCACGTTCTATAACATCCTTTAGGGTTTCGCCTTTTCGAATAGTATATTTACCAGGTAACTTCACTTCACCATTAAGCGTTACTGAAATATTTTCCTGCCAATTAGGTATTTGGAAAATGTTAAGATAATCTCTTCCCTTCAATGGAATATCAGCGGCAACATCACCAGCCAAAATTGAACCTAAATCTATTGCGATATTATTGACTGATAAATATTCATTTACCATAAACTGACGAGATAGCTCCGCTTGATCTAAATAAGCTCCTTCAATAAGTCCCCCAGCTGCATTGATTAGATCTGATATTTTTCCATTAACTGGAATAGGATACAAACCAGGGTATTTTACTCGTCCCGAAATTTCTGCAATATTTGCACCTTGAACGCCTGTTTTTTGCATCACCAACTGTTGAAGCAATTTCGGTAACAAATTAGTGCGGCTATAAAACGCTAATTCAGGTAAATTTTCTTGCGTTTCATTAGTAAAAATTTCTTCAATGTAAATTGGAGACTTAATTGATACTTCTGGTAACTCAACAATTTCAGCCTTTCTATTTAAATTTTGTGTTCCCGCTTTATCTACAAGTTCGTCTTCCGGTTTAATATAGTGTTCAAAAGATCGTTTTTTATAATTATTCCACTTATACAAGCTTGCTTCAGATTCAAAATCTTGTTGTGATAAAGCATAATTTTCGAGCATAGCTCGTTCATTCTTTTCTAATTCAAAACGACTAAAAATAATAATTTTGTCATTCTTGACTAATTTAAAGTCATTTTTTTCGACTTGTTTAGGTTCAAATTGAAAAACTTCAACTTTTTCTTTTTGCTCCCTAACTACAAGTGCATAACCTAAATCGCTAATTGGTAAAAGAATATTATTTTTGGTGCTAAATAATTGTGCTAAAGATAGATCTTTATGCCATTGGTAAAAACCAGGTCTAGAAACTGCGCCAATCAAAGCTACGCTATTAGATGCTTGTTGACTTTTCTTATCGATATATATCTCATCACCATCAATTGGGATTAGCGTTTCAAGTTGATTTTGTGCAATAGACTTAATAACAGTATTTTCACTACCCGAAAGCTGTTTAACACGAATAATTTTCTTGAATGCAGATGGCGAAAATCCCCCAGCAAATTGAACAGCATCAAAATACGTCTCATCATTTTTTAATTCATAAATCGCAGGACGCTTAACCTCTCCGAAAAGACTTACCTGCTTGGCTGCTGATGGAATAAAAACAACATCCCCAGTTCGAAGAATAGTGTTGCCACTTGCAATCCCTTTTTGTAATAACTGGTATAGATCGAAGTTAGATACGATTTGATTACCTCTTCGTATAGTAATATTTCTTAATGAAGCTATATTGCTTACCCCACCAGCAAAGCTTATTGCGCTTACTACATTTGAAAAGGGTGGCAGAACATAATCACCGGGAAAGTTAACCTCTCCTGCAACAAAAACTTTAACAGGTTGTATCTGTCCAATTGCAACAGTTACCTGCATGCCAATTTTTTCACGTTTTATTGCAGAAGTAATAACTTCTGTTGCTTGTGAAAAAGTGAGACCAGCAACAACAAGAGGCGTAATACCTGGAATAATAATTTTTCCATTCGAATTTATGACTAATTCATAAAACTCAGATTCTTTGCCATATAAATTGATATTTAATGAATCACCAATTGCCAAAACATAATCAAAAGGAACTGATGAAATTGTTTGGCTTAATAATGTCGATTCTGGATTGTTAAAAACTTCTGCTCCGTAAAGAGATAAAGTATCTTTCTGAGGTTCAAATTTTGAGTCGAAATCTGTGGCAAGCGGGAGCTCTTCTTCATAGCCTTTTATTTGCGATTGAAAATCGATTTGCGAGGTATTATTTGTATTAGCTACACTTGGCTTTAAGTCATTTAAGTTGATCCCCATTTGTTTGGCAAGTGCTGCTTGTTGTGAAGCAGGTAGCTTTTTAAATGCCGCCATTTGTTGATTTGAGATCGCATAAGTGCCAGCTGAAAAAAAGACAAACATATACACCAAAAACACCGATAAGAAACGCGCCATTGATATCTCCCTGACTAAGTTTAAACCTGACATGACAATAAAAAGTGATAGTGTGGTTATAGAAAATCGACGCGAGATAATACCAAAAATATAAAAAAAATGACAATCAAATCGAAAACTAAGGTACTAAAGTGCCTTTTAAGCTAGAATCCCCAGCTAAACTCACCCACACGTTAACAATATAATGAAAATTCTTTATCTTCATCAATATTTTGCTACCCCAAAAAGTAACGGCGGCACTCGATCTTATGAGTTTGCCAAAAGGCTTGTGGCTGATGGTCACCAGGTAACTTTTGTTACATCTTCTGCTTTTTTGAATTCTCAAGAGTTTTCTTTAAAACCCGGCTGGAATGAATTAAATATCGAAGGTATTCTTTTGCATGTTTACCACTTGCCTTACTCAAATAAAGATTCGTTTATTAAACGGATAGCTAAATTCATTAAATTCTCGTTAGTATCTTCTTCAAAAGCATTGTCGATTAAATGTGATGTATTGTTTGCCACCAGCACACCTTTAACAATTGGTATCCCTGCGATTATTTATAAAAAACTTAAAAAAGTTCCTATGGTTTTCGAAGTGAGAGACTTATGGCCTGAATTACCAATTGCAGTCGGAGCAATTAAGAACAAACTTCTCATCAAGATGCTTTATGCTTTTGAAAAGTATATTTACCAGAATTCTGAACATGTTATAGCACTATCTCCAGGCATGAAAAGTGGTGTGGAAAAGCAAGGAATTCCTGAAAACTCCATTACTGTTATCCCAAATAGTTGCGATATAGCGTTATTCAAGGAGGTAACGTCAAATCAAAACTTTATAGATAATAATTTAAGCTTTCTTAATGGGCGAAAATTAATCGTCTATGCAGGCACTTTTGGGTTAATAAATCGCGTTGATTATATTGTTGATCTAGCGAAAGCAGCTATCGAAAGGCATCCGAATTTATGTTTTGTAGCTATTGGTAATGGCATGCAAAAAGAAGAAGTGATTACAAAAGCAAAATCGCTAGGGGTACACAACAAAAATTTATACATTCTCGACCCTATAGCTAAAGAACAAGTTAAGTATCTCTATCGAGAAGCTGATTTATGTTTAAGCTTATTCGGTCCAGTTGAAGAAATGTGGCACAATTCAGCAAATAAACTTTTCGATGCTTTAGCATCACAAACCCCCATTGCGATAAATTATGGTGGCTGGCAAAAGGAGTTTATAGAAAAGACTAAATGCGGTTTAGTGCTTTCAAATGATTTTGATAAGTCTATAGAAATGCTCAGCAATCTTCTAAACAACTCAGAAGAGTACTCTAGAGCCCAATCGGCTTGTTACGAACTAAGTCATAATGACTTTTCCCGAGATAAGTTATATCAAAAATTTAAACAAGTATTATTAGATGTAAAAAAAGAGCGTTAAACGCTCTTTTACAATTTTGTTAAGCTAGAAATTAAAAGCTATATACTAAAGTCAGCACAGTTTCTGTATCTGTATTTACTTTATCGGCATCTACATCTGAGTTGTGAGTAACATTAAAACCAACTTTCATCTGCAGTGAGCCATTAATTTTAGTTAATAGCGCTGTTTCAGAAATGCTTTTGGTATTCGTGCTACCTGATTCAACTTTGATTCCCTGAGTAAATTTAGCATTATCATTAATTGTCCAGCTAAAATCAGCTTTCGCTAATGCAATCCACTCATCATCACTCTCACCCGCTTTTGGGCGACCGTCTTTGAAAAAATCATTATTTTTTTCAGAGTATTGAAAATACTTATAACCAGGACCAAAATCAAAGCCCAAAGTCATATTCAATTCATCAATTAAACGGAAACCATAACCGCCTGATAATACTGTTTCGTGTCGGTATGCACCAAAGTAATCACTATCATGCGTTAAACCAACGAATAAGTGCGAATGTTTTTCCCCTAGATTGTAGTTTGCTTGAATTGCAGCGCCGTATTTTTCATTCGTGCGCTGCGTTTCTTTTAAACCACTTTCTAAAGTTACTTCATCTTCTTTGTAAAGTGCATTCAGTTTATATTCGTTAGTCCACTGACCAATATCATGTTTAGCATTTGCACCAAACTTAAACGTTGTCGTTTCTGTATTACCACTGGTGATAATAGCACCTAGCTCACTACTTGCTTCCCATGCTTTATCTTCAGCAATAGCTACATTAGTAAGTGTCAATGCCATTAGAGACGCTAAATATTTTAATTTCATTATAAGAGCCTATTACTCGCTAATTTTGTTTAAATGCACATCCATTTGCGGGAAAGGAATTGTAATATCTGCTTCATCCAGAGCTAGCTTAAAGTTTTCTTGTAGGTAGAAATACACTGCCCAATAATCTTCAGTTTTTGCCCATGAACGTGTTACAAAGTTAACACTTGAATCGCCCAAAGAGTGTACACCGATGAAAAACTCAGGATCTTTTAGCACTTTATCATTTGATTTAATAACATTTTCAAGTACTTCTCGAGTTTGCTTTAGGCACGAGTCGTAACTTACACCTACCATGATATCTACACGACGTCTTTCCTGACGACTGTAGTTAACAATAGCACCACCCATAATAGCTGAGTTAGGAACGATGATTGTTTTATTATCAGGCGTTAATAATTCTGTCGAGAAAATCTCAATTTTTGATACGCTACCTGAATGTCCTGCAGCTTCGATAAATTCACCCGATTTGAATGGACGTAAAATAATAATCAATACGCCTGATGCAAAGTTTGACAGTGAGCCTTGCAATGCTAAACCAACCGCTAAGCCTGCAGCACCTAAAATTGCTATAAATGACGTTGTTTCAATACCCACTTGCGAAAGTGCCATCAACACTGTTGCCGCAAATACTAATGCGTAAACAATATTTGCTAGAAAAGAACCAACTGCTTTATCTACTTTACGTTTTTCTATCGCCTTTTTAGTTAGCTTTTCAGCCATTTTGGCTACACGTATGCCCACAAGGAAAATAACTACCGCTACAATCGCTTGCAAACCATAATGTAAAAGCATGTCAGAGTTTTCGTTTAACCACTTAACTGCAGAGTCCATATGTATCCATCCTTTGTTGTTGATTTAGGTAATTTTCAGAATTATAAAGTCTTTTGGAAATAACGTCACTTACAATTTACGGCAAGTAAATATTTTAATTCATATTTTTTTAGGACTTGATGGTCTGCTCCAAATAAATGCAAGCACGGATACAATACTTATAATTACAATCGCTTTTAACCAATTAGCGAAAGGCATAAAAACCAACGGGTAAGAAACCAGTAACAACATAGAGCAAGTAGCGATGATTTTTACCTTAGTACGTATAACACCATGCTTTTCCCAATCACTTATTAAATGTCCAAACAACTTATGATTTAACAGCCACAAATGTAACCGAGAGGAAGACTTCGAAAAGCAAAAAGCTGAAAGTAAAACAAAAGGCGTAGTAGGTAACAAAGGCAAAAACACCCCAAGAATTCCCAACGATAGACTTAACAAACCAATAGCTAACCACATTGAACGGATTACAGTTGCTTTTATCACCATAAGGCCATTTAAAATAAATTATTTAGTAAAAGCATAACATAACTCTTCCCATTGCAAGATTTTTTATGTATTATGCGCGCCACACCAAACAAGGTGTATTTCTTTTTGTGGCGGCTGTAGCTCAGTTGGTAGAGCCCTGGATTGTGATTCCGGTTGTCGCGAGTTCAAGTCTCGTCAGTCGCCCCACTTCTTTTCAAAAAAACTATTTTTGAACTCTATATTTTCACGAAATGTACCTTATTCACACAACTAATTGCATCTGATTTTCAATAATTTCATAACAATTTTCTCGTTCATTTACTGTGAATTTTTGGGGATATATGGATAGTTTAATCGACTTAAACCCATTAAGTGGAACCTCAACTCAATTCATAACCGAGCTAATTGAGATATTTTTTTAAATTCTTCTATTAATGTTTCAGCTTTACCTGACACTTTTATATGAAACAGCAATAGTCGTGAATAATCTTGCAATACTAAATTCACTTCATAAACTGGTATTGTCACCCTATCCCTACCTTTAGAGATTTCTTTTTTTAGTACTTGAAAACCTATTACATTTTGGGATAGTAAGTTTTCCGGTAAGATTCTTTTAAAGAATAAATGATCATATCTAGTGACTTGCTTACTATGTAGGTTTATGATCACTATGTATAAATAGCGGCTAAAAAATAAGGCTGTTCCTACTACAACAATACCTAGAGCTATCAACCATAAATAGTCAGTAATCCACTCTGTAAAGTAGAAGTAACTATTTACCAGCACAAGAGACACACCTAATAACATTAAAAATATAGCTATCGCATAAGTGCTAAGTAATGGCTTTATATGTAATTTATTTTTGACTACAGAGAAGGTATGGGTTTGTATGCTAGGCCCTCCTTCAAGCAGTAAAGTCGTCGGGGCTTTATTTAAGCCCCGATTATTATTGATTGAATAAAACACGTTAACTCATTAATATCCTAACAAGGTTTGATTATTATCAATCATAGGCCAACTTGGAGCAGGTAAGACGCCATTTTGCATTGGTTGATCTTTTATAAATCGGATCACAGCATCACAACCACCATTATCGACAACAAATTCCATAGGTACATCCCCCGAGTCGCCAGTTGATAAATTAGCCGAGAAGCGTTCTTTTCTTACACTAGAAGAGCCTTCAAACGTCCAATTTATATCAGCATTGAGTATGCCGGTGTCAGCTCCATATATACCATAAAGGTTGAATGCCAATGCTGTGCCGCCGTAATCATTACCAGTACCAACAACTGATACTGCACTCGAGTATTCTTCATCTAAGTCTAACTTCGCAGTTACTTGGTAATCTCGTCCAACACAAGCAATAAAGATATCCCATACAGCTTCTTCAGCTGTTTTTGTTGTAGCACAAGCTTGCGATGTGAAGTCCGATTCATTGCCATTTGCATCAATAGCCGTCACCGCAAAGCAATACTCTGTATCGGCCACAAGTCCTCCAACAACTGCATTAGAGGTAGTTACTTGTTCTTGAGCAATATAATTACCCGACTGCCCAATTTCATACACAATAAATGCATCGGCATCATTTTGCTGCGCCCAGGATAATTCAATACTTCTTGAACTAACTGCAGTTGCGCTTAATAATGAGGGAGTATTCGGTGCGGTTAAATCTTCAGCTTCAGTTTTTACGCACATCTCATCAGATGGTTCTGAATGCTCAGGGCTATTATTAACTGCTACTATGTTATAACAATAAGTTGTATCTGGTGCTAAACCATTATCAACAAAACTCATATTTGAGGTTTCAATACCTAAGTCTACATAATCTCTAAGTACCCGATAGAGTAATGAAGGGTCTTCACTGTTAGTTTTCCAGTTCACTTTAACACTTGAATCAGTTATATCTGTTATTTCGGTTATGATGGGTTTATCAGGCTTATTTGCTGGGCAATCACGACTAAATCGCTCTTTAATTTTAGATACTTCAAATAGTTTTGCCTCATATTTGAGTTTTTTACTTAATAATTTAAACTCACCAGCAAACTTACCCGAAGCCTTATAAATTAAATTAAAGTCTATTTTACAGGCACTAGAATTTGGAACATAAAAAGCCTCTACTCCACCAGAACCTACCACACCTAATTTAGGACCTACTAAGCCGTACAAATACAATCCGAGTTCTGCACCTGGCCCTGCTGAAGCGGAAATTTTAGCCGTGACGTTTTCAGGGGTGAGCACATTAGCTGAAACTGAGCCTGTTTTTTGGCTATATTTATGCCATCCTTTACCATGAATATAATGAGCACCACCAACCATTCGACCAACTACCGTCACTTTAGGCTCCCAGCCAAAGTCAACATCCACCGACGATTGCAAGAAAAACTGCAGCTTAGGTAAAAAGATTACAGGACCAATCACAACTGGAGAAAAATAGATTGGTTTACCAAGCGGCAATTCATCTTCAAATAACTTTTCGCCAGATGCACCTACTAATACGGAGATATTGGATGTGGTATTTACCCGTGTATGAAATTTAAACTCATCAATTATATTCACTATTGAAAAATCAACATCAAGATCAGGGTCTATTGATAAATCAACAGATCCTTTTACCGTCATATCACCCACTTTTACATCTATTTGAAATGGAATAACATTGTTAACGCTATTAATAACATTGTTAACGCTATTATAGCCAGCAGCCATATTCATTTGCTCAATACGGGCTTTATCAAGCGTTATACCGCTTGTTAAGCGTGAAATATCAACATTATCTGCACCTAACTCAGCATCAAAACTCAAGGTACCTTCATCTATAATATCAGCAAGTGATGCTTCAGTTGTTTCTATTATTATTGATGAACCTGGTAAGGAAATAATTTGGCGAATTCGTCTAGCAAAATAAATTTCGACATTATTTGGGTCGCCTGCTGCTAAATAGATACCGGTGGAAACAAGGATCTTACCAACTTCGAAACTGGTAATGTCCATTGTACGATCAAAGGTAATAACTCCATTTTCAGTATAATCAGTTATTTGTCTTATTTGAGCTTCTGATAGATGAATAACATCACTATTTATTTGCATTGGGTTTTCAGAAGAAAATGTAGCATCTAATAGTGATTCTTGCGTAACCTTTAAATGACATACGTTGCCGTTTACCGTATCACACCCCTCCCACAAAGCTAATTTACTTCCAGGACTCGGAGTTGCGGTTACTTGCAACATATCGCCAACGTTTGCTTTAATAGTACATAGTTTAAAATCACTGCAGCTCATGGCTTGATTGGCATCAATAGTTCCATCGCCAAAGTAAGTAATGTCAACATTAGTTGGTTGCCCCACAACTTCGACATTTAAAATAGCTTCTGTTTCATTGCCACTACTGTCAACCGCGGAATAAGTAAGTTGATAAGTTCCAATAGTTGCAGTATCTACGCTACCAGTCACAGTAACATTTATAACTCCATCAATCTCGTCATTTGCAACTGCACTGGGCTGAATAAATACGCTACCTTGTAATATTTCAAGGTTTAGATTTGACGATAATGACAAATTTGGCGCAACATCATCAATCACATTAACTGTTCGGCTTGCTGTTGCTGAGTTCCCAGCTTTATCTGTGGCTGCGTAAGTAACTGTATAAGAGCCTATTGTTGAAGTATCCACATCACTTGTCACGACAATAGTTACACTACCATCTACATCATCGTTTGCTGTAGCACCAGCATCTTCATAAGTCTTGTTATAACCTATGCTTGTGGGGTTCTCACCACTAATAGTTATTACGGGTGGTTGAGTATCACTCACTTCAGGAGGTTCTGAATCACTACCGGAACTTCCTCCCCCACAACCTGTTAAAAGTAAAAAACTTAACAAAAGAAACAACTTGATTGACTGTAACATAGCGTTCTCCATGCCTAATACAGCGAGGCGATTTCCGATTTTTAAATAAAAAGAGAGGTAATCCGTACTTAATGTAAGGAATTGAGTATAAAAATTAGGTCACTGTGTTTATTAAATCAAGAAAGAGAGCAATTAATTGAGTAAGGTTCATTTTTTATAAGAGAAACATTTTTGCTAGAAAATAGCGTATTCTGAAAAATAAACAAAAAACGCGACCTAAGTCGCGCTTTCATATTTATGTTTTAAACTATTATGCTTTTGCAGTTTCTAAACCTGGCGCAGCCATGGTAACAGTCTCTTCGAATGTTGCCCATTCCCATGCTGTTTCAGTCGCCATCAATTTACGCAGTAGCTTGTTGTTAAGGTCGTGACCAGATTTGTATGCAGTTACTTTACCTAACAGGTTATGACCCGTCATAAACAGATCGCCAACACAGTCTAAGATTTTGTGTTTTACAAACTCATCTGGGTAACGTAAACCATCAGGGTTAAGCACTTTAAAGTCATCAAGCACTACTGCGTTATCCATGCTACCGCCTAATGCTAAGTTATTAGCGTGCATATATTCGATATCACGCATAAAACCAAAGGTACGTGCACGGCTTATCTGCTCAATAAAGTTTTTCGCTGTAATATCTAAACCAATACGTTGACGGCTTTCATTAATTGCAGGGTGGTTAAACGCAATTTCAAAATCGATATGAAAACCATCGTAAGGTTCAATTTCAGCCCATTTATCGCCGTCTTCAACACGCACTTTTTCGGTAATACGAACAAAACGCTTCGCGGCATTTTGTTCTTCAATACCTGCTTTTTGAATAAGGTAGATAAATGGCAATGAACTACCATCCATAATTGGAACTTCAGGGCTATCTAATTCAACAATTAGATTATCCAAGCCTAACGCAGCAATTGCCGCAATTAAATGCTCAGTTGTCGATAAGCGAACGCCATCTTTATTGATTAAGCATGTACATAATTGAGTATCGCCCACAGCTTCAGGTGTTGTTTCAAAATCAACAACAGGATCAAGGTCTACTCGGCGAAATACGATCCCCGTATTCGCACTAGCAGGTCGGAGAGTGATAGATACCTTTTCACCCTTATGTAATCCAACACCTACGGCACTGACTTTTTCAGTTATGGTACGCTGCTTTATCATAGGCTATCCACTTATTCGTTAAATTGGGCGGCGATCTTACCACAGATAAGACCAGCTGCCAAATTATGCATAATATTTAAACAATCGCGCAATTAGTCTGCTTGATTACGCAAGAAAGTAGGTACATCAAAGTAATCTGCTTTATCTTGCTTTTTATCAAGCGATGCGTTTTCTTTGACTTCAGATTGAACACTTGGTTCAACTGTCTCAGGTGCATCAACACTGCCTGATTGCGCAAAACTTGGTACAAACACACCAGGTGTAGCCGTGCTGCTTGTTTTGATGTTGCTAACTTGATTTGTATCTGAGCCTGACACCTTTTGGAAATCAGTACCTACGATGCCAAATTGTGGCTTACGCTCACCACCTAAACCTGTTGCAACTACAGTTACACGTAACTCTTCAGACATGTCTGGATCAATAACTGCACCCACTACAACTGTTGCGTTTTCAGAAGCAAGCGCTTTAACGTGGTTACCCACTGTCTCAAATTCTTCAATCGCAATGTCCATACCTGCGGTGATATTAACAAGAATACCTTTAGCACCTGTTAAATCGACATCTTCAAGTAATGGGCTTGAGATTGCTGCTTCTGCTGCTTCTTGAGCACGATCAGGGCCTTTTGCTGACGCAGTACCCATCATTGCAGTGCCCATTGCCGACATAACTGTACGAACGTCGGCGAAATCCACGTTGATTAGACCAGAGCGTGTGATTAATTCTGCAATACCTTGTACCGCACCAAATAGCACATCATTTGCTTTTGCGAATGCGTCTAATAATGTCGTACCTTTACCTAAAACTTTTAGTAATTTATTGTTAGGAATTGTAATTAATGAATCAACATGCTGAGAAAGCTCATTGATACCATCTTCAGCTGCAGCTGCACGTTTCTTACCTTCAAATTCAAAAGGGCGAGTTACAACAGCAACAGTTAAAATTCCCATTTCTTTGGCGATACGCGCAACCACAGGTGCAGCACCTGTACCAGTACCACCGCCCATACCTGCAGCGATAAAAATCATATCCGCACCTTCTAGGCTATTACGGATCGTATCAGCATCTTCCTCGGCTGAGTCACGGCCCACTTCTGGATTTGCCCCAGCACCTAAACCTTGCGTAATTTGCGTACCTAATTGCACTGTTACATCTGCAGATGACTTACGTAACGCTTGTGCATCTGTATTGGCTGCAATAAATTTAACGCCTTCAATTTGTTTTTTAACCATGTGTTCAACAGCGTTACCACCGCCACCGCCAACACCGATTACTTTAATTACGGCTTCTTCACCGTGTTGTTCCATTAAATCAAACATGTTTAACTCTCCGACTAACTACCAATTGAAAACTCAAAAGGTAAAAGCTTAAAACTCCCCTTGAAACCATTTTGTCAAACGGCTCCACCAATTTCCATTACCAGATTCTGTGGTGCGGTTGCTCTGGCTATGCTGCATAGTTCGCCCATACTGCAACAATCCAACTGAAGTTGCGAATGACGGATCATTCACATAATCAGTAAGCCCAGCGATCCCTACCGGTTGACCAACGCGCACTGGCATTTGGAAAATCTCTTCTGCTACTTCAACAACACCTTGCATTTTGGCTGTACCGCCAGTTAACACGATGCCTGCAGCTATTTGTTCTTCTAAACCTGAGCGACGAATCTCATTCATCGCCAACTCAAAAATCTCTCTCATGCGCGGCTCTACAACTTCCGATAACGTATGACGCGACATGATTCGTGCAGGTCTGCCACCCACACTTGGTACTTCAATACTGTCTTCTTGACTCGCTAAGCGACTTAGCGCGCTGGCATATTGTACTTTAATTGCTTCAGCATGCGAGATGGGTGTACGAAATATTTTCGCAATATCGCCTGTAACTTGATTTCCCGCAACAGGTAATACTGCTGAATGGCGTAAGGAGCCATGTGTATAGATAGTGATATCCATAGTACCGCCACCAATATCAACAACGGCTACACCGAGTTCTCGTTCATCTTCGGTTAATACTGAATCGCCTGATGCAAGTGCAGAAAAAATAAACTGATCAACATGTAAACCGCATCGCTCAACACATTTTTCAATGTTTTTTGCCATGTCGTTTGAGCACGTAATAATGTGAGCGCGAGCTTCCATTCGTACACCACTCATACCTAGCGGGTTACGAATACCTTCTTGCATATCCACAGTATATTCTTGCGGCAACGCGTGCAGCATTTTTCGTTCAGCTGAAATAGGCACTGACTTAGCAATATGAATGACATTATCAATATCATCATGGGTAATTTCAGCATTGTTAATCGCCACTACACCATTTTCATTTTGGCATTGGATATGTTTGCCGGAAATACCAAGGTAAACCGAGCTAATACGACAATCCGCCATCAGTTCAGCTTCATCTAGTGCACGCTGAATTGATTCAGAGACAAGATTTAGATCGTTTACACCACCTTTATCCATGCCTTTAGCGTTCTGACTGCCAACACCAACAATACTCAACTGATTATCAGGCGTTACTTCCCCAACAACAGCAACCACTTTAGATGTACCAACATCTAAGCCGATTATGAGATTACGTTCAACTGCCTTGGTCATACCCTAGTTATACCTTATTATTTTTAGTTTGCTGTTCGGTGGGCTGCAGCCAACTTACAGCCAATCCCGTATCATACCTTAAATCTATCGACTCTACCTCTTTATCCGATGAGTTTTTTATCTCCGGATATAAATCGATAAACCGCTGTACTCTGAGCGCAATATCTTTACGCCCTAAATTCAATTTCACACCACTTTCGAGCCATAACTGCCACGAAAAACGTTCAGATAAAGCCAAGCTTCGAAGCTTAAATTCATTTAGCGCTAGCAATTCTTTGAAAGTTTTGAATGTCTTCCACGCTTCATTTTCACTACCTTCGGGGCCATACAACATGGGTAGCTTACTAAAAAACTGCTCCGCTGGTGCTTGAAAAATATCACCCTGTGTATTTAACAGTAAATCTTGGTTCCAAATTGCCACAGCTTGATGCTCGGTAACATATACTCGTAATGTGTCAGGCCATTGTTTACGTACTGATACACTGGCAACCCAAGGAAGCTCTAATAACTTCTCTTGTACTTGGTTTACATCAACATCAAAAAACGTTTTAACTTTTAGTGACTTAATCTTAGCAACAATAGCTTGCTCACTTGTATAGACAGGCTCGCCATGTACCAATACTTTGCTCAACTTACTATTTTTTTCCGTTGCTAAGTAATCAGTTAATGCGTTTACCCCTTGCCAAGTAACAAATAAAGTTAAAACAAAAAAGCTCACACCAAATAGCAAAGACCAATTGGTTGCAGCAACCAATCGTTTTACTAAATCTGTAGCTGTGAGCAGTTTTTCTTTCATTTATAGTGTCGAATCCAAGATTTCTAATACCAACTGGGCAAAACTTCTGCCGGAATCTTTCGCAGCCATTGGCACTAATGATTTTTCTGTCATGCCTGGCACTGTATTTACTTCTAAAAGGTAAAATTGACCATTTTCATCACGCATAGCATCAACACGCCCCCAATCTTTGGCGCCAACGAGGGCAAATGCTTGGGTTGCAATACCTTGTAAGTACTCCGTTTCAGTTGACGCTAAGTCCGCAGGACAATGATAACTTGTGGTCGAAGCTTTATATTTTGCCTCGTAATCATAAAAACCACGCGGCGTACGCATTTCGATCACAGATAGAGCTTGGTTATTCAGCATGCTCACGGTGTATTCAGAACCAGTAATCCACTGCTCTAACAATACCTCATCATCAAATGTAAACGCATTTTCAAGCGCGCTATTTAACTCTTCTGCAGAACTTGCTTTCGCCATGCCGATACTCGAACCTTCATGACTTGGCTTAACCATCACGGCACCAAATTCAGCAATGATTTCTTGCGTATTATAATCTTCACCCTTTTTGACCGTGGTAAATTTCGCGGTTGGTAGGTTATTAGCAATAAATAGCTGCTTACAACGTACTTTATCCATAGCTAGGGCACTGCCAAGCACACCACTTCCGGTATAAGGTAGACCCATAAATTCAAGCGCACCTTGAATTGTGCCATCTTCACCACCACGACCGTGCAACGCGATAAATACGCGATCAATGCCAAGCGTTTTTAACTCAGCGAGCTCTCTTTCTTTTGGGTCGAATGCAATCGCATCCACTCCATTTGCTAACAAAGCATTTAAGATGGCACTTCCAGAATTGAGCGACACTTCTCGCTCTGCTGAATTACCACCTAATAAAACGGCGACTTTACCATACTGCTTTTGGGTCATTGTGCTACCTGCTTTAGCTTAGTTATATTCATTTCTGTTTCTGCTATTTGTTTGACCAATTGACCAATATTACCGGCCCCTTGCGTTAACACTAAGTCATTGTCTTTTACCGCATCTGCAAGTGCTGTAAAAAGCTCATTTGGTGTTGCAACATATCTTGGCTCTTTACCACGTTGCCTTAAACTTCGGCACAAACTTTTACTGTCAGCACCAACAATTGGCTCTTCACCTGCAGCGTAAACTTCAAGTAGCAACAATTCATCTACTTGGCTTAGTACATCAACAAATTCTTCGTATAGATCTCGTGTACGAGTAAAACGATGAGGCTGATAAGCCATTACTAAACGTTTATCAGGCCACCCTTGCTTTGCGGCTTTAATTGTTGCAGCAACTTCAGATGGGTGATGGCCATAGTCATCGACTAACATTATTGAGCCAACATCATTATTGAATTCACCATAATGTTGAAAACGTCGGCCTATACCTTCAAACTCTTTAAGCGCAACTTTAATAGCACTTTCATCAATACCTTCTTCGTACGCAACAGCAATTGCAGCTGTCGCATTTAACGCATTGTGTTTACCCGGTAAGTTCAGCGTTATTTCAAGTGACTCTCCATTAGGCAGCACAACTTTAAAAGCGCTACTACTTGCCGATTGAGAGAAATTAATTAATTGATAATCTGCATCATCAGACTCACCGTAAGACACAAACTTGCGGCTAAATCGCGGTAATAATTCACGCACAACAGAGTCGTCTATACAAGCTACAGCTAGGCCATAAAATGGTAGATTATGAATAAACTCAATATAGGTGTCTTTCATATTTTCAAAGTCACCTTGATAAGTATCCATGTGGTCAGCTTCAATATTTGTAATCACACTAATCATCGGGTTTAGGTGCAAAAAGCTTGCATCACTTTCATCCGCTTCAGCAATCAAATATTGACCACTACCAAGCTTGGCATTAGTGCCTGCACTATTTAATAAACCACCAATCACAAACGTAGGATCAAGCTCTGCTTTTGCAAAAATACTCGCTACTAAACTGGTTGTAGTTGTTTTACCATGGGTACCCGCTACGGCAATGCCCTGCCTGAAACGCATTAACTCTGCAAGCATTTCAGCACGGCGAACAATTGGAATATGCTTTTCTTTGGCACAGGTAATTTCTGGGTTGCTATCGTCAATCGCACTTGAAACAACAACCACATCTGCGTTCTCTACATTTTCTTCGCGGTGACCAATAAATACGGTCGCACCAGCAGCACTTAAACGTTCAGTCATTGCACCACGGTTAATATCAGAACCAGTGATTGAATAACCTAAATGTAATAATACTTCAGCTATGCCACCCATACCTGCACCACCAATCCCAATAAAATGGATAGTGTTAATTCGTCTCATGGCAGGTAAATTATCTTTTTTCAATGCGCTTCTCTACTTACTATATTCGATACATAAATTTGCAACATCACGCGTTGCATCTAATTTGGCAGCCGCTTTTGCTTTTTCTGCCATCTCATTAACCAATGCTTTATCAACAACAAATGGTTTTATTAAATCAACTAAGCTGTCTTTCGACATATCTTTTTGCTGAATCAGCAATGCAGCATTTTGCTTTACTAAATAATTTGCATTGGCTGTTTGGTGGTCATCAACTGCAAACGGAAATGGAACAAACACCGCCATTTTCCCCGCAGCAGCAATTTCACTTACAGTAAGCGCTCCAGCACGACATACAACAATATCAGCCCAAGCATATGCTTTATCCATATCATGAATAAATTCGCTCACTTCAGCATTTAAATTCAGCTTTTCATAGCGTTTTGTCACTTCAGCTAAGTGACCTTTGCCAGTTTGGTGGCGAATTGCGATATCGGTTTCGCTTGCTAGTTGTTTAAACACATCAGGCAATTGGTCGTTAAATACTTTTGCCCCAAGTGAACCACCTACAACTAACAAATTGCAATGTGCATTATTTTTTTCAACTTTAGCGTTGGCAACACTGCTGCGAACTGGATTTCCAACAATTTTACAATTTGGCTTATCAAATGCTGACGGAAATGCCGCCATAACTTGATTTGCAATTTTTGCGAGCAATTTATTACTTAACCCGGCCACCGCATTTTGCTCATGAATAAGCACAGGAATGCCTAGCAACTTGGCCGCCACTCCAGCAGGGCCTGTTACATAGCCACCCATACCGAGTAATACATTTGGCTTTTCTTGTTTCATCACTTTGCGTGCTTGCCAAATTGCTTTAATCACCATAAACGGCGCTTTTAGTAAACGCATCAAACCGTTACCACGAACACCTTTTACATCGATATAACGAATAGCAATGTTGTGACGAGGAACTACGTCCGCTTCCATACGATCTGATGTGCCAAGCCATACAACTTGCCAACCATGTTCCTTTAAATAATCTGCTACGGCAATACCAGGGAAAATATGACCACCAGTTCCACCTGCGACAATCATTATCTTTTTGCTCATGATTTTCGCCCTCTCGTTGTGGCCTGTTTTGTCGCCATTTTCACCTCAAAATCGACTCTTAATAAAATGCCTGCAGCAATCGTCATCACTAATAAACTAGAACCGCCATAAGAAACAAACGGCAGTGTTAATCCTTTGGTTGGTAAAATACCGGCACTGGCTCCAACGTTAACCATACTTTGAAAGGCAAACCAAATAGCAATACCCAGCGCCAAATAACCTTCGTATTCTTTACCGGCTTTAAGTGCGTTAAAGCCAATATTTAACGCTCTAAAAATTAAAACAAACAGCACAGTTAACACACTGAAAACGCCAATAAACCCAGTTTCTTCTGCCAAAATTGCAAATATAAAATCGGTATGCGCCTCAGGTAAATACTGTAGTTTTTGTACGCTGTTTCCAAGCCCTTGGCCAAACCAATCACCTCGGCTGTACGCCATTAATGACTGAACTAACTGGTAACCTTTGCCAAAAGGATCATCCCACGGATCCATAAAACCAGTAATACGCGCACGACGATAAGGTGAGCTTGCTATCAATAAAACAACTAGGCCAACACCCGCCATCATTAACGCAAAAAATTGCCAAAGGCGTGCACCAGCTAAAAACAACAAACCGATGGTGGTTACAAACATAACCACCACAGTACCTAAATCTGGCTGCATTAGAATTAAAAATGCATACACAGTAAAAACAGCAAGTGGCTTAATAAAGCCTTTGAGGTTCTCTTGCACCTCAGATTTTTTGCGAACCAAGTAACCCGCTAAATAACAAAAGAAGAAAAGCTTCGCCACTTCAGAAACTTGAATATTGATTGGTCCAACACCAATCCATCGCGTCGAACCATTAACTTCTCGACCTATCACTAATACCGCAATCAGCATTGGAATGCCCGCAAGCAAAAGAGGTAAGTTGGCTTTTTTCCAGAAACTCATAGGTAGGCTGGTTGAGATCATTAATAGAGTTAAACTCAACACCAAATAAACCACATGGCGAATAGTAAAGTGAAAAGGATTATCAAACATGCGAATAGCCGTTGGCATGGATGCACTTGTCACCATAATAAAACCAACACCTACCAAAATAACCATGCAGTAAATCAGTGGTACATCATATAAGTTATTTGAGCGCACATGAAATTGTGCTTTTAAAAACTCTAAAGCCTTCATGCGTTTACCACCTTGTGCACAAGATCACTAAATACCTCTCCACGATGTTCAAAGCTTTTAAACATATCAAAGCTTGCACATGCAGGGGCCAGCAGCACAATATCACCTGAAACAGCACATTCATTTGCTATTTTCACTGCCAGTTCAAGTGATTCAACTTGTTTAGTGTTATCACTTAAAGCGGCTATTTTTTCTCTGTCTTCACCAAATGTAATAAGTTGCTTTACATAGGTTTCAATTTCGTTTTTTAGCGGTGAAAAATCAGCACCTTTACCCACACCACCTGCGAGTAAAATAATGTTTTTACCATTTGCTAAGCTCATTAATGCCGCTTGCGTTGCACCTACATTAGTTGCTTTAGAATCATTAACATAAAGTACTTTATTGTGTTCAGCTACTAACTGACAACGATGCGCTAAACCAGAAAATTGATTAAATGCCGCTTTAAAAATATCTACTGATAAAGCTAAATTTTTCAAAAGTGCCATAACAGCAAGGGCATTAAGCTGATTGTGTAAACCAATGACACTGAGTTCGGCTGTCGCTAGCAGAGATTCACCAAAGGCAGAAAAATAATGATTGGAAAGTTGATAATCACCTTGCTGAGCTGAAAAGCTTACTTGCGGCTGATGTGAAGTATGAGTTAACGCATCATCATAATTAACCACCGCGAGTTTACTGTGTAAATGAATACGCTGCTTCGCATCAGCATAATCAACAAGACTATCGTAACGATCCATATGATCTTCACTGATATTTAGTACACAACTTGCTTCACATTCTAATGAATGAGTAGTCTCTAATTGAAAACTTGATAGCTCCAAGACATAACAATCAAAATCTTCATCAATAACATCTAAAACAGGAGTGCCAATATTGCCAGCCAAGGCAACGTTAAAGCCAGCTTGCTTTAAGACATCACGAGTAAGTGTAACTACAGACGATTTACCATTAGAGCCTGTCACGGCATAAACAGGTTTTGTATTGAGTCTTGCAAAGAGCTCAACATCACCAATGACTTCAACACCACGCGAAATTGCATCTTGTATATACATATTAGATAACGCAATCCCTGGGCTAATCACAATCAAATTTGCATCTTCAAACACTGAATTGGTTAGTTTTCCAAAGTGAAAGCTACTTGCTAGTTGTTTTGCGATATCTTCATTTGGTGGTACTTCTCTGCTATCAACAACACTAAAATCAATATTTTTACGAGCAAAAAAACGCATCGTGCTCAGGCCGGAAACACCCAACCCAAGCACAATAATTTTTTTGTTTTTTAGTTCGTCTAAATAATTCATTTATCTCAACTTTAATGTTGCTAAGCCCGCTAAAACAAGGACCACCGATATAATCCAAAAACGCACAATTACACGCGGTTCAGGCCAACCTTTTAATTCATAATGATGATGAATTGGTGCCATACGGAAAATGCGTTGACCGCGAAGTTTGTAAGAGCCAACCTGCAAGATGACCGACAGTGCCTCCATTACAAACACACCGCCCATAATGACTAACACGAGCTCTTGGCGTACTAATACGGCGATAATGCCAAGTGCACCACCTAAGGCGAGTGAACCCACATCACCCATAAATACTTGCGCAGGGTAAGTGTTAAACCATAAGAAGCCTAAGCCAGCACCAACAATCGCAGTACATAGCACAACTAACTCACTAGCTTCAGGGATATAAGGAATATGTAGATAGTTAGCAAAATTCACATTGCTAGTAACATAGGCAATAAACGCAAAAGCCCCTGCAACTAAAATAGTAGGTACAATAGCAAGGCCATCTAAACCATCGGTTAAGTTAACGGCATTTGATGTGCCGACAATTACAAAGTACGCCATCACTATGTAAAACAGACCTAACTGCGGCATAATTTCTTTAAAGAACGGAACAACTAATGCCGTTTCTTGCGGAAGTGTTGCGCTATAAAATAAAAATGCCCCTGCCGTTAAGGCGATAACTGATTGCCAAAAATACTTCCAACGTGCAATAAGTCCGTCGGTGTTTTTTCTCACAACCTTGCGATAATCATCAATAAAGCCAACAGCACCTAACGAGCCAATCACAAATAAAGTGACTAACACATAACGGTTACTTAAATCTGCCCACAATAATGTACTTGCGAATATAGAGCCTAATATCAGAATACCACCCATTGTTGGCGTACCCGATTTAGATAAATGCGATTCAGGACCATCATCACGAACAGTTTGGCCAATTTGCATTAGTTGTAAGCGGCGAATTAATTTAGGGCCAAAATAAAGCGACAACATAAGTGCAGTTAACACGCCCAAAATTGAACGGAAAGTTAAGTACGAAAATACGTTAAAGCCAGAGTAAAATTGGGTTAAATATTCAGCCAACCACATTAACATGACTGTTCACCTTTCTTATTATTCAGCTCGTCTACTAATAGCTCCATACGAGAACTACGCGAACCTTTTATGAGTATTGTTGTGCGCTCGAGAGTATTTGCTAAGTCGCCATCTAACGCTTGCTTTAATGCTTCAACGAGTTTTTCACGTGTTGAGAAGTGACGACCAGGCTGCTCAAAAACATCGCTGGCAGATTGGCTTAATACACCTAATGTATATACATGATCAATGCCTTTATTTTTGGCATATTCACCCACTTCTTGATGATAGACACGCGCATCTTCGCCAAGTTCAGCCATATCACCTAAAACAAGGATTTTTTCGCCATTTATACCACTTAATAGGTCAATTGCTGCACGAACAGAACCAGGGTTAGCATTGTAGCTATCATCAATTAATGTTAAGTCATCTGACACTTCAATAATATTTACACGCCCTTTTACCTGCAGCATATTACTGAGTCCTGATGCCACCTCAGATAGGCTAACACCAAGTGGCAACACTAATGCTGCAGCAACAAGACTATTTGTTACATTATGCGAGCCTGGAATTGGCAATTTAACAGATACAGATTCACCTTTATAAACAAGGTTAAACTGTGCACGACCAAAATCGTCAAGTTCAATGTTTTCAGCCCAAATATCTTTTTGTTTGGTTGCTGAGAATTGCGTAACCTGTTTATCTTCAAGGCGCGCTAACCAATAATCAATAAATTCACTGTCGGCATTAACAACCGCAACACCGTCATCTGGCAGGCCTAAGAAAATTTCACCTTTAGCACGTGCAACACCAAATAAATCACCAAAACCTTCTAAATGTGCTTCAGCAACATTGGTAATGGCCGCAACATGAGGTTTAACTAAATCAGTAGTATAAGCAATTTCGCCTAAGTGATTAGCACCCAATTCTATCACTGCATATTGGTGTTTTTCTTCAAGGCGTAATAGGGTTAGGGGTACACCAATATCATTATTAAAATTACCATTGGTCGCTAGCACTTCACCCAGTTGTGACAAAATAGCAGCGGTCATTTCTTTAACGGTGGTTTTACCCACACTGCCTGTCATAGCCACTGTTTTTGGGCTGACATGCGCCATGACGGCTGCACCGAGTTTACCAAGTGCAAGACGCGAGTTTTCTACAACAAATTGCGGAATATCTACATCTTGAAGAGTTTCCACAATCAATGCTTTAGCGCCAAGCTGTTGTGCCGTTTTAGCAAATTTATGGCCATCAAAGTTTGGCCCTTTTAGCGCTAAAAAGACTTCACCTGCTTGTAGCTGGCGAGAATCAGTTACGATGGTTGAAAATGGCGTATTTTCACCTTGATATGACACACCTAAGACATCCGCTATCCAATTTAGATCAGCCGAAATCATGCATTTTCCCCTTTTAAAATCTGCTGTGCAGCTAAACTGTCACTAAAGTGAACAGTATTAGTGCCTATAATTTGGTAGTCTTCGTGCCCTTTTCCGGCAATGAGTACAATGCCATCAGGTGAAGTAGAAGTAATCGCAAGCTTTATTGCGGCAAAGCGGTCATGCTCCACCACCGCTTTTTCTGGGAATTTAAATCCAGTGAGAATATCCGCTGTGATAGTTTCAGCATTTTCTGTGCGTGGATTGTCATTTGTGACAACCACATTTTTTGCATATTTTTCTGCAATCTGAGCCATCAATGGACGTTTACCTTTATCGCGATCACCGCCACAACCAAAAACACATGTTATGTTGTTGCCAACATGGTGTGATAAAGCAACAAGTGCTTGCTCAAGTGCGTCTGGCGTATGGGCATAATCCACAATACAGGTAGGATAATTATCTGCGCTGAAAGCTTGCATTCTTCCGACTACCGCATCTAATTGCTCAATCTTATCAATTAACCAATCAAAGTCATATGCTAAATTCAGTAATGTCGCGAGCGCTGCTGTTAAGTTGTAAAGATTAAACTTACCAAAAAGCGGTAAGGTTATTTCACTAACGCCCCAGCTAGAACGAATGTGGCACTTCAACCCTTGCTTTGAGTAGATAGCATTATCAAAAGAAACAAACGGATAGCCAATATCAGTTGGTAAGTTTTCACCAAACACCACTGGGTTCGGTATTCTATTTTCAGCTAACCACTGTTTCACTTGCGCGTCATCAAAGTTAACAACATTACATTTTGTCGAAAACGCGGTAAGTAAAGTCAGCTTTGCTTCGCCGTAAGCATGCATAGTGCCGTGATAATCTAAATGATCGCGACTTAAATTAGTAAATACAGCAATATCAAACTCACTGTGTTCCACCCGACCTTGCACTAACCCATGTGAAGACACTTCCATCGCAACGAGTTCATAATCCTGCATTTGCGCGAACAAGTGTTGTAATTCGATGGCTGAAGGGGTGGTATTGGCAAGCGGCGTAAGATCATTTGTTTGCCCCCAGCCAAGTGTTCCAATAACACCTGTTTTTTGCTTGGGTGTATTGGCAAGGTTTGCGATCATACTGGTGACAGTAGATTTACCATTAGTGCCTGTGACACCTACTAATTTAAATTGCGCGCTTGGCTTATTATAAAAAGCACTTGCAAAAAGGCTAAGCTGATTTGCCAAACCATCAATTACTAAAACATTTTCACGCTCAGGTAAGTATTCGCATTGGCTATCAACCAAAACAAGTGATGCGCCTGATGCCAATGCAGAATCAATAAATCGCGATGCATCAAGCTGATGACCTTTAATTGCAATAAACGCAGTACCGGGCGCAATGGCCCGGCTGTCTAAAGTCAGTGTGTTTGTTTCAATGCCGCAGCTAGGTTCACCTATTGCGAGCAGTGCGCGATCAATAGGTAACATAGTCTCGCCGTTGGTTTAGTTGTGCGACCGCCTCTAAATCAGGAGCAACATTTAGAATGCGAAGCGATCCAGACATTATTTCAGAAAAAGCAGGGCCTGCAACATCACCGCCATAATAAACATCACCTGCGGGCTCATTAATCATTACTACCACTGCTAAACGCGGATCCGATACAGGGGCAATACCTGCAAAGTAACCGACATATTCGTCACCATAACCACCAAATGCGGCTTTTTTCGAAGTACCTGTTTTACCACCAACGCGATAACCATCTAGTTTAACGCGAGTAGCAGTTCCACCTCGTTCAAATACACTTTCCATCATTTCAAGCACAGCATATGCATTACGTTTATCAAACACGCGCTCGCCATGAACTTCTCTGTCCTGCTTTAAAATAGTCAGCGGGCGGTTGATACCACCTGAACCAATAGCTGCATAAGCACGCGCCATTTGTGCTGTGCTTACAGAAATACGGTAACCATATGAAAGCGTTGCAACCTCAAAATCAGACCAACGACCATGTGGTGTAAATAAACCATCACTTTCACCTACCATGCCTGTGCCAGTTTCTTCACCAAAGCCTAAACGCTGGAAGAAACCGATAAAGTCTTGTTTTGGCATAGTTTGCGCTATTTTTGATACACCGACATTTGACGATTTTTGCAAAATTGTGCGCAAATCCATTGGACCATTATTTTTGCCATCAGTTACGATACTACCACCAACACGCATCCAGCCTTTGGTATTTATCACCGTATCAAAATCAATAGTGCCGTACTCTAAACCCGCCAATACTGAAATTGGTTTCATAGTTGAACCAGGCTCAAATAAGTCTGTAATCGCACGGTTACGACGCTTATGCGGTGCTGCGTCTTTTAAATTATTTGGGTTAAATGATGGACTATTTACCATCGCCAACACTTCACCTGTATGCACATCAACAACCATGGCACTACCCGAAGTAGCCTTGTAGCTCAGTACGGCAGATTTCAGTGAACGATAAGCTAATGATTGAATTCGCTGATCAATACTCAGCTGAATATTTTCAGGCTCAATGCGCGCGCGCTCATCTAAGATTTCAATCTCTCGCCCTTGTGCATCTTTACGAATTGTTCGCTTACCTGCTTCACCTGTAAGTGCTTCATTGTAAAGTTTTTCAATACCTTCTATGCCTTCGCCATCAATATTGGTAAAGCCTAAAACATGTGCTGTCACTTCACCGGCTGGGTAAAAACGCTTTGATTCATCTAGAAGGTAAATACCTGGTAATTTAAGTTCAGAAATATAACGTGCTACAGGGGGTGTAACTTGGCGCTTTAAATAAACAAAACGACGCGAACTGTCGCTTGTTAATTTACCATCGATAAGTGGCTTTTGCAGACGTAAAACTTCAGCAAGATCCTGCCAACGTGAATCACTATTATAAATCTCTTCTTTTTGCTTTGCTAAACGAGCTGGATCTTTATCAAGTGCTGCAATTGCTTGTTTTAAATCTAATTGATTCTCGCGCGCATGCTTACGCGTCAAGCTATAAGCCTTTGCAGTTAATGCTTTATCGAGTTGCTTTGGATCACCATAAACACTCACTACTGGTACACTAATAGCTAACTCGTTACCGTGGCGATCTAAAATCAAACCACGCTGTACATTTACTTTTTCAACACGCACAGTACGTTTATCGTTTTCAGACACAGCAAAATCAGGTTCAATCACCTGTATATAGGCAGCGCGTGCAACTAAGGTGGCAAACACAGCAAAAATCGTGGCACACACTAATAAGTATCGCCAGCGAATTAATGCGCCTTGCTTAGGTTTTGGGTTGTTTCGTCTCATGGCAGTACCACCAGCTTTTCATCCTTGCGTTCTGGTCGCTTCATATCGAGCTTTTTCTTGGCGATATCTTCAACACGGGCATGCTGTGCGTAAAATTCACTTTCTACTACTAAGTAGCCCCACGCCAAATCTAGCTCATCCTTTTGTTGTAATAATTTATCCTGTTTGATCACTTCTGCACGCGATGCATCAGTCACCATCACAACGGCAAGTGCCGATGCAAAAATAGAAAAAAGCAGCCCCAAAGTGACTTTCTCCCTAAAAAGTCCCTTAGCGATCTCGATAAAAAGGTTTGGCTGACGCGTATTATTTTTACTAGCCACTACAACCTCTTGGCGACCCTAAGTACGGAGCTGCGCGCACGGCTATTGCGAGCTATTTCTTGCTCGCTTGGTTTTATAGCCTTACCTATCGCTTTCAGCGTTAGGTTTTTATTAAGCTGATCTTCGGTTAAAGGAAGGCCTCGTGGTACCGCCTCTCCTTTACTCTGTTTTTTTACAAACTGTTTTACAATACGATCTTCAAGTGAATGGAATGAAATCACAGCAAGGCGACCGTCTTGCTTTAATACATCAAGGGAGCCTTGTAATGCCGTTGTGATCTCTTCTAATTCACTGTTAATGTAAATACGAATAGCTTGAAAGGTACGTGTTGCCGGATGCTTATGTTTATCTTTTACAGGCACAGCCTCATCCACTAACTTTGCAAGTTGTCTTGTAGTGGTAATTGGCGTCTCATCACGGGTTTCAATAATTTTTGTTGCAATACGGCGACCAAACTTTTCTTCGCCATATTTTTTAATAACAAAAGTAATATCTTCCAGTTCAGCTTCCTGAAGCCACTCTGCTGCACTTCGGCCAGAGCTTGGATCCATTCGCATATCAAGTGGACCATCATGCATAAAACTAAATCCGCGATCCGCTTCGTCTAGCTGTGGGCTTGAAACACCAATATCGAGCAAAATACCATCTACTTGATGCAACAGATTCAGGTTTTCTGCTACTTGACGAATATTAGAAAAGCGATCATGCACAATCTGAAAACGTGCATCATTTGCAAACTTTTTCGCAGCTTCAATTGCTGTTGGGTCGCGATCTATCGCAACTAAACGACCATTTTCACCTAAACGTTTTAAGATTTCACCAGAATGACCACCACGACCAAAGGTACCGTCAATATAAATACCATTTGGCTTTATATCTAAAGCCTCGATTGTTTCATCGAGTAACACGGAAATATGTTGTTGGCTTTGAGACATAGGGCGCCTATTTATTAAAAATTGAAATCTTGTAGTCGTTCGCTAACGGTCAGATCTTTTTGTTGCTCTTGTGCGATATCTTGTTGAAGTTTTTCATTCCAAGTATCTTCATCCCACAGCTCAAATTTATTCAACTGACCTACTAGCATTAATTTTTTATTGAGCCCTGCATGCGCTCTTAGTGGAGAAGACAATAAAATTCTGCCGTTTTTGTCGAGCTGACATTCCATCGCACTACCTAGCAAAATACGCTTTACACGACGCTCAGCCTCAACCATGTTCGATAACTGGCTAAGTTTTTGTTCGACTTCCTGCCATTCACTTAACGGATACAACAACAGGCAGGGATCTTTTAAATCAATTGTGCATACTAATTGGCCTTCGCAATCTGCCTGCAATAAAGCACGAAACTTGGTTGGTATTGCCAAGCGTCCTTTATCATCGAGGTTAATTGCATGTGCGCCACGAAACATGTAAGCGTTCCCATTTTGTTATTAGTGCCGATCCACTGAGATCCATTTTTTACCACTTTTCTCCACAACGATAGAGTCTAGGGCTTGACACAGGTATTTGTCAAGAATTGTAACAATAATATTTTTCTCGCAAGCCCTTTATTGATAAGGGCTAGAGCAAAGTTAATGAATTTAGTGGAAAAAAGTGGAGAGAGATCTTAGATCACGCCTTTACTAGCCTTGCATTGAACCTTTTTGCATAAAAAGTGATCGAATTAATAATGTTTTTTGTACAAGCTGTTTACGTCTTACCTTATGGGCTTTTACAAATGTTAACTGTAATTTGTTGTTGTTATTTTGACCCTCTGGTAATTTGGTGCCATAAATTGCGATCTTATTAAAGGAAGATGTTTATGAAGTTCAGTAAATTACAAAAAGGAATTACCCTAGCGTTATCGTTCTCGATACTGGCTGCTTGTGGCGGTAGCTCAAGTAATGACAGTGAAACAGTTGTTGATGGTGGTACAACTGGCGGTGGAACAACAGGAGGTAATGACAACCAATGGGTTGCCAATGAATTTAAAGCAAAAGAAGATTTTGCAAATAAGTGCGCAATTGTTCGCACAGGTTCCGATCCATACACTGGCGAAGTTTATAAAGATACTGCTGGTACACTGAACGACGAAAAAATGTGGCTTCGTTCATGGAACCATGAGTCTTACCTTTGGTATAACGAAGTTGATGATGTCGATCCTGCCAACTACGATACACCACAAGCTTATTTTGAAATTTTAAAAACTTTCGCTAAAACCGATTCAGGTGCTGATAAAGATAACTTCCATTTTTACCAGGATACCGCAGAATACCGCGAACGCACTCAAGGCGGTGCATCATCGGGTTATGGCATTCGTTGGCGTTTCGGCAGTACCACACCACCTCGAGAGTTATTTGTTGTACAAAGAGAACCTAATTCACCGGCTGCGCTTGCAGGCTTTAATCGTGGCGATCAAATTTTAGAAGTGGATGGTGTTGATCTAATCAATGGCGATGATGTCGATACTTTAAATGCAGGTTTATTCCCTCAAAATGATGGTCAGACGCATACAATTAAAGTGAAGGATACCTTAGGGGTAGAAAAAACACTAACGGTAACCTCTGGCAGCTATGAACTTGCTCCCGTTAAAGCAACGAATACTTTTGTACATGATGGCAAAACCGTTGGTTACATCCAATTTGATACCTTTAGCATTGCCGATGCACAAACTGATTTGATTGAAAAATTTACCGAATTTAGAAATGCAAATATTAGTGAGTTAGTAGTCGATTTACGCTACAACGGTGGTGGTTTACTCGCGCTTTCATCACAATTAGCTTATATGATTGCAGGTGATGTGAATACCAATAACCGCAACTACTACACCTTAAAATACAATGGTAAATGGTCTGAAGATCAAGCGCTGGGTTTTTATAATCAAGAAATTGATTGGGATAATAGCCGCTTTACCGGTGTTGATTTACCTACGGTTGCATTAAACAAAGTGTATGTAATTTCAAGTGGCTCAACTTGCTCTGCCAGTGAAGCACTGATCAATGGTCTTGCGGGTATCGATCTTGATGTGGTGTTAATCGGTGGACAAACTTGTGGCAAGCCTTATGGTTTTGTACCAACAGATAACTGCAGTACAACTTATTTCACTATTCAATTTAGCGGTGTAAATGCTAAAGGCTTTGGTGAATACTCAGATGGCTTTATTCCTAAGCAAAATCCAAATTTCCAAACTGAAATTAAAGGCTGTACGGTAACTGACGACCTAACTCGTCCAATGGGTGATATTTCAGAAGGCATGTTATCAACTGCACTCTATCATATGGAAACTGGCAGTTGCCCAACAGTAAAAGCTACAAAAGCGGTAAAACAAGCAGGGTTAAGTAAGCAAAGCACTGGACCTGCCTTACATGTGCCAAATAATCGTTTTGAACAGATGATTGAAAATAATGCGATTATCACACCAATAAAAGAGGCGACAAAGTAACGCCTGTTGAAAGAAAAAAGGTGGCAGTTGCCACCTTTTTTTCATTTATCGAAAAATAAAAAATAACGATATACCCGCTATCGCCAGCAGTGTGCCAATAATTGTTTTTGTTGAAGGAATTTGCCCTTTAACAATTGCGAAAAACAAAATAAATAAAGGCGATGTAGCAATTAATGTTTGCGCTACTGCAGGGTTGGCATATTTCAAAGCGACTTGCTGCAACCAAAGTGTTAAAAATGTCCCCACAATGATAGCAAGCAACAGCAAAGTAAATTCGCGGCTAGCTAATTTACGAAAGCCACCAGCTACAGCAAATAGCTCATTTCGCTTAAACAGCACCAACATAATAAATATAGCGCTAATACCTGCAAATAAACGCAATAAAGCTCCTAACAATGGCTCTATATCACCTGCAACAAGCGCATAGTGTGAAATAACTACACCCGTTGCCTGGCACACACTTGCCAATAATCCAAACCCAATACCCGATGCATTCACCGGTTGCTTATTTTCTTCTGGTTGCATCACCACTAATGCCACAGCAAATGTAGTAACCAATACACCTAGCCAGCTTTGCCAACTCAATAAACTACCAAGTAACAAAACAGCTAAAATACCTGAAAGCGGTGGCGCAATGGATTCAAGTAATAATGTTTTATTTACCCCGATCCGCTTTAAAGCTGCAAAATAGGCACTATCGCCAATGGCGATCCCGATTACTCCCGATAGCAATAAAATAATCATATGTTGCTGTGAGAGCTCAAAATTTACTTCGGGTAATAAAGGTAGGGTTATCAACATCAGAGAAGAAGCGAAAATACCTTTAATCAAATTAAGCTGTAACGCACTAAAGTGATGACTAAAACGCCCATACAACACGCTCGCTAAAGCCCAAAAAAATGCAGCTGCCAATGCAGCAACTTCGCCTAACATCTTATTTCCTCTGAATAATTTAAATTGAAATTTTTAATTTAACTGCCACAGTTAAACTAACCCTAAATAAGTTTTAAGGAATAGAAATGGCAAATTGGATCGATGGCACAGTAACAGACATAAAATGGTGGAATCAAAAATTATTCAGCCTAACGCTTAGTGCACCATTGCCAAGTTATAAAGCTGGGCAATTTACTAAACTTGCCATGACAATTGAAGATAAAAAAATTGCCCGCGCATATTCCTTTGTAAATACCCCTTCACAATCTGACTTACATGAATTTTTGCTAGTCACTGTGCAAGATGGTTTGTTATCACCACCCTTATCTGAATTATCCATTGGCGAAACAGTACACGTTGCAGAACAAGCTTCCGGTTTTTTTACCCTGGATGAAGTACCATCGTCTAAATACCTATGGCTACTTTCAACAGGTACAGCCATTGGGCCTTTTTTATCTATGCTCGGCGATCCAGAGCTCTGGCAAAAGTTTGAAAAAGTAATTTTAGTTCACGGTGTGCGTAAAAAAGAAGATCTTGTATATCAAGAACTCATAGTTAACACTTGCCAATCTCATCCTCTCACATTCGTACCTATGGTCAGCCAAGAAGCCATAACGGATGGCTTATCTGGGCGGATCACCAACGCTATTACATCAAAAACGCTATTTAATTATGTTGGAGTAGAGGCTTCACCTGAAAACAGCCAGTTTATGCTGTGTGGTAATCCTGAAATGGTAAAAGAAACCACTGAGATTTTATTAGACTTAGGCTTTACACGAAATCGCCGTGCAAAGCCTGGTAATATTACTGTTGAGCAATATTGGTAAGGTAATTATTCGCCTGCAATCGACATACTTTCGATTAATACAGAACCAGTCTGAATACTGCCGCGTAAGTCTACATCTCCACCAATTGCTGCAATTTTTAAGAACATATCTTTTAAGTTGCCAGCAATAGTTACTTCACTTACAGGGTATTGAATTTCACCATTTTCTACCCAAAAACCAGCTGCGCCTCGCGAATAATCACCCGTTACAATATTTACACCTTGTCCCATCACCTCTGTAACCAGTAAACCTGTGCCCATTTCATTTAGCACTGTTTTTAAATCTTGATGTGACGCTTCAACTAACCAGTTGTGAATACCACCAGCATGACCTGTTGCTTGCATACCTAATTTGCGTGACGCATAACTTGCTAGTAAATAGGTTTGTAATTCACCATCTTTAATTATTTCGCGGTCGATGGTTTTAACCCCTTCACTGTCCACAGAGGACGAAGCTAACCCGCCTAAAATATGTGGACGCTCCTCAATATTGACATGCTTACTAAACACTTGTGTGCCTAGGCTATCCAGTAAGAAGCTTGATTTGCGATATAACGCGCCACCGCCAATCGCCGAAACTAAGTGGCCAAATAGTGAACTTGCAATGTCGGCACGAAAAACAACAGGGTATTTACCGGTAGGAATACGACGGCAGTTTAAACGAGCAATTGTCTCTTCTGCAGCTTCAATACCAACGCTTTGCGCACTGCGAAGTCCATCTTGCTTACGAGCAATGGTATAAGCAGAGTCGCGCTGCATCATGCCATTTTCTTCACCAATCACCATACAACTGATGCTATGACGACTACGTGGAAAACCTACAAGCTGACCATAACTGTTACCATAAACGCGTAATCCATTATGACTTGAAAAACTTGCACCATCAGAGTTAGAAATACGCTTATCAAATTGCATTGCTGCACTTTCAGCTTGTTTACACAACTCAATACCTTGCTCAGCAGACACCTGCCAGGGGTGGTATAAATCTAAATCGCGCGGCGCAAAATCAAGTAGCTCTTTGTCTGCAACCCCATTACATGGGTCTTCAGAAGTATACTTTGCAATTTCTACCGCCTTAGCAACCACGGTTTTAAGTGCATCGGCACTTAAATCAGCAGTAGATGCAGACCCTTTTTTATTGCCAACATAAACACTAATGCCCAGTGCACCATCTTGGTTGTATTCTATCGTTTCAACTTCGCCTAACCGTGTTGATACTGACAGACCAGATGTGCTCGACATCGCCGCTTCAGCAGAGCTTGCACCTAACTGTTTTGCATAATCGAGCGCTTCGCTCACTGCCTGTTTAACTTCGTCAAGGCGCTGAAAAATTGGATCGTTTGAATCTGCGTGCATAAGGAATTGAGCTTAAATTTAACTATTTTTTTAAGCATATCAAAAATAGCGTCATAAGGCAGAGCATCACAGCGTATTTTTCACGTATAATATAAAGAAATTACGTATTTACCTTTTGGTTTCACACCAATTGCAGTAATAGGCGTAACAATATTAATTTGTGGAGACACCATGGCCAAAAAGAACAAAGTTGATTTCGATACGCCAGAGGAAGAAATTATTTATGTATCGCGTGCTGAATTAAAGCGTGATGCGAAAGAATTACATGAACTTGGTGCTGATATTGCTGCACTAAGTAAAAAGCAGCGAAAAACAATTCCGCTCAATGAAGAATTGATTGAGGCAATGGAGCTTGCTGATCGCCTCAAAGAAAAAACCGAAGCTTACCGCAGACACTTAAACTATATTGCTAAGTGTTTACGCCTAGCGACCAATATTGAAGAGATCACCAAAGCGGTAGACATCATTAAAAATAAACATGCTCAAGGAAATGTGCTATTTCATAAATTAGAGCATATTCGTGATGAGCTAATTGATGTTGGCGACAATAAGATCAATGAGTTAGTATCTGAATATCCAGAACTCGATAGACAAAGATTACGCCAATTAACACGCCAAGCGAAAAAAGAAAAAGAAGCGAATAAGCCAGCAAAAGCTTACCGCGAAATTTTCCAGTGTTTAAAGCAGGTAATCACACAATAAAAACCAACAGCAACGGTTAAGGATAAGCATGAGCACAATAAGGCAACTTAGTATTTTACTTACTGCATCTGCGCTTGCAGCGTGTAACGGCTCTTCAGGCAAAAATGAAGAAGTCACACCACCCGACCCAGATGCGCCAACCTTAGTTGCCGTCTCTGTGCTAGATGAAAATTGCCAAGCAATGTCATCACCTTCGCTTGTTGCTGGTTCTACTTTTTGTATTGAAGCCTATTTAAGTAAAAACAACGCAGCGGTTGTAAACACCAGTGTCAGTTTTGAAACCCCTTTAGGCTCACTCTCGCCAAGTAGCAAACTAACAAATTCTGATGGTGTTGCCCAAGTTCTGCTTACCAGCTCTAGTTCTGATATCGGCGCAGCCGATGTTACTGCGAGTTCGCAAGGTGCCAGCGACAGTGCAAGTTTTGAATTTTTGCGAGACACCAATCAAACAACCACGCTGCCAGTTGTATCACTCTCAAGTTTTGTTGGAGATGCTGCGATTAATAGCGCAAAACAAGGTGAAGTAATTACCTTGAAGGCAAACTTGGTTGATAAAGAAAATAACCCGATTAGTAATCAGCCTATTCGCTTTACAGCTGAAATAGGTGAGCTTAATGCAAGCTTTTGGCTTACTGACACAAATGGCAATGCAAATGTATTACTCACATTAGCAAGTGATAGCCAAATAGGTGCTGCCACAGCCGTTGCTACTTATCAATTAGATGAGAGCAATAGTGTTAGCTCACAGATTAATTACCAAGTACTCAGTGCTGATGATATCGAAACACCTGTGGTACAAGTTGGTTACTTTGATAACGATGGTAATTTTATCGCTAACCAATTGAAATTAAGTGTTGCGCGTCAAAGTGATGGCAGCGTCGATTTAGCGGCGGGTGGTACACTTGGCTTATCGTTAGTTTTAGTTGATGAAAATGAGCAAGTTATTACAACACCCACTGCGGTTAACTTTAGCTCTAACTGTGTGCTAAACAACAAAGCTAACATTGATGAGCAAGTACTTACTATTAACGGCGAAGCCAACTCAACTTATAAAGATATCAGCTGTGCTGGCGCCAATGGTAATCAAGACCAAATCATTGCAAGCGTAACTGTAAACGGCAGCAATATTATCTTAACGCAAGATATTAACTTATCAGGAGAGGCACTCGGTGCCATTGAGTTTGTCTCAGCAGAGCCGACCTCAATTGTGCTTAAAGGTACTGGCGGCGTTGGTAAACAAGAAATTTCTACCCTGACTTTCCGTGTCCGTGGCAAACAAGGAAACTTATTAGCACAACAGCCAGTGAATTTTAGTGTAAGTACGGATGTTGGTGGATTAGAAGTGTCACCAAAAACAGCCATCACTAATTCACAAGGTGAAGTCAGTACAAAAGTTATTTCGGGCACGGTACCAACATCAGTGCGTGTTACAGCAAGCGCGACGACTACAAACGATGCAGGCGAAAGTGTTGAGATTATTAGTCAATCTGATTTGCTCTCGGTAAATACCGGTCTTGCCGATCAAAACAGTATTTCGCTTTCAGCTGCGGTTCTTAATCCGGAAAGCAACAGTATCAATGGCGTTACAACGGAAATCACCGCTTGGTTAGCTGATAGCTTTAATAACCCTGTGCCTGATGGCACAACGGTTAATTTTACCACTGAAGGTGGCCAAATAGAGCCAAGCTGCCAAACAACTAATGGTTCATGTTCTGTTACTTGGCAAAGTAGTGAACCTCGTGTTTTTAACCATAGATCTACTATTCTGGCTACCGCCATTGGTCATGAGACCTTTTTCGATACTAATGGTAATAACCTATTTGATAATCAAGATGGTAACCCTGTCGTTAATAACGAGGTATCAAGTGGCTTTGGCCGTGCACAATACCTACCATCTGGTTTTATTGATATGTCAGAAGCATGGCGCGATGACAATGAAAACGACACCTATGATCAAGGTGAAACCTTTATCGACTTTGATAACAATAAAGTATTTGCCAGTGCAGATGGACTATTTAATGGTCCTCAGTGTTCTGGCGATTTATGCGCAGCGCAAAGTTTGATAAATGTGCGTAAGTCATTGGTGCTAATTATGGCGAGTGGCGCAAGTAAATGGGCACTCTATGAAGCAAATAACACAGAAACCTTAATTGCAGATAACAGCAATACGTTAACACCAACTGCGATTGCAAGAGCATCTAGCCAAGCCTACACTTTATATTTTGCTGATACAGCAATGCAAACGCTGCCATTAAACTCAACAGTGTCTATTGCGACCGATGAAGGTGAACTAGTTGGCCAGACAAGTTTTACTGTTGGTAATACGACTGGAACCCCAAATCCAATTAGCCAAGCTGACATTGATGCTAATGTATCTATATCAACTGCAAGAGCTAAAAATGTATTTGGCGGACAAAGCATCAGCTTTGATTTGAAAAATACACTTGCCGAAGACGATCAACCAGCTACTGCAAACCTCACTATTGAGATCACAAGTCCAAGCGGTCAAACAACATTTAAATTGTTGAAAATACAGTTACTCTAACTAATCTAAAAGAACCAATAAAAAACGCTGCAATTGCAGCGTTTTTCTTTTTTAAAAATCAGAATAACAATTTAAGCAGCTGTGCCACCCACTGTTAATTCATCAATTTTAAGGCTAGGTTGACCAACACCAACTGGCACACTTTGACCATCTTTGCCGCAAACGCCAACGCCATTATCAAGTGATAAGTCATTACCTACCATTGAGATTTTATGCATTACGTCTGGGCCGTTACCAATAAGAGTAGCTCCTTTGATTGGTTGTGTTACTTTGCCATCTTTAATCAAGTACGCTTCTGATGCCGAGAACACAAATTTACCCGAAGTAATATCTACTTGGCCACCAGCAAAGTTTGTCGCGAAAATACCATTTTCAACACTTTCGATAATTTCTTGTTGCGTACTTTCACCAGGTAACATGTACGTATTAGTCATACGCGGCATAGGTAAATGGGCATAAGACTCTCGACGACCATTGCCCGTAGGTGCAACACCCATTAAGCGCGCATTTAGTTTATCTTGCATATAGCCTTTCAGCACACCGTTTTCAATTAGCACGTTATAGCCCGCAGCAACCCCTTCATCATCCACATTAAGCGAACCACGGCGGTTATCTATTGTGCCATCATCAACAACGGTACATAAGCTAGAAGCTACTTGTTGTCCTACCTTGCCACTGAATGCAGATGAGCCTTTACGGTTAAAATCACCTTCTAAACCATGGCCAACTGCTTCATGTAATAGTACACCAGGCCAACCGCCACCAAGCACTACAGGCATAGTACCCGCTGGCGCTTCTACCGCATGTAAATTAACGTTAGCAAGGCGCACCGCTTCATCGGCATAACTCATCCAGCGCGGCTTTCCATCTACTAATTCGTAAAAATAACCATAATCTAAACGTGCACCACCGCCAGCACTGCCGCGCTCACGCTTGCCGTCTTGCTCTAATAACACTGAAATATTCAAGCGAATAAGTGGGCGAATATCTGTGGCGAAGGTACCATCACTTGCGGCAATCAATATTTCTTCATACACAGCGGCCATCGAACATACCACTTGCGATGCATTTGGCGCAATTTGACGGATGTAAGCATCCACTTGTTTAAGTAAGTCAATCTTCTCGCTATCTTTTAAACTGCTGATTGGCATAATCGGTTGGATAATATGCTTATCTAGTTCTACCACCTGAATTTTACTTGTGGTAACTTCAGCACTGTTTTTATCGGCAACGGTTCTTGCTGCAAGTGCAGCTTGAGTAATCGCATTTTTGTTAATGGCATCAGAGTAAGAAAAACCCGTTTTTTCACCTGAAATCGCTCTAACACCCACGCCGCGCTCAATGTTGTAGCTTCCATCTTTTACAATACCATCTTCAAGTACCCAAGATTCATGGTGACTTGACTGAAAGTACAAATCGGCATAATCAATTTGATGTTCTTGAATTAAAGACAAACTATCGAGCAAATCTTGGCGAGAAAGACCGCTTTGCGTTAATAAATGCTGTTCTACGTTATTGCTCATGTTTAAACTCATAATTAAATTGGTTATGTGACATCAACGGCATGTTTTGCCTAATTTCTGTCAATTTATCCATATTGGGTAAGTATACGATATTGTTTGGCTCTGTTGCTAACATCGCTTCAATTTCACCCCACGGCGATATCACCACACTATGACCATAGGTTTCGCGCCTTCGGTCGTGTGTACCTGTTGTTGCAGCTGCTACGATAAATACTTGATTTTCAATTGCTCTGGCTTGTAAAAGAGGCAGCCAATGTGCTTTTCCGGTGGGAACTGTAAATGCCGAAGGTACTAGAATAATATCAGCACCGCGCGCTCTAAGGGCACTGAATAGCCCAGGAAAACGCATATCGTAACAAACTGTTAAGCCTATTTTTCCAAACGGCGTATCAACCACAACAAGCTCTTTACCCGCTTTGGTTGAATTCGATTCACGGTAATTTTTTTTACTATCATTTACGTCTACATCAAATAAATGAATTTTATTGTAGCGAGCAACTAGTTCACCAGATGAGTCTATAAGCAGTGATGCAGCGTAATATTTATCACCGTCACCGATGGGAATGGTGCCAGCACTAAGCCAAACATTATATTCTTTAGCAAGACCACAAACTTCGCGAATAAATGGTTGGCTCGCATGTGCAAAAGCCATTAATTCACTCGGCTCGGCATCAAAACAGGCAAAGCCTTCAGGTAGGCAAACAAGTAATTCTTCATTTTTGTATTTGTAGCGAAGCTGATTGAGCTCTTGGCGCAAATAAGCAAGGTTTTTATCTGGTACTGAGCTTACCGTCCATTGTAATACTGCAATCATTGGGTTTGCTCCTGTGTACTTTGTTCACTCGATTGCGACTCTTCAGTCATAGGGACCACTTTCTTTTCTTCAGGTAAGTCATCTTGTTTTGGTTGAGGGATTTCAATCTCACGACTTTTCTTACCTTTTTCAGTTACAACGGGCTCTTCAAATGTGCCAGTAATGGTGTATTCAATCTCTGAAATTACCCTTGCAGAATGCAGCACTTTATCGATAGCAAGCGCAGCTAATCCAGTTACCGGGTTGACCATCCAAGCAACAATCACTGGAATGCTTGAGGTCACTTCAGGTGCAACCCACATGGTGTAATCGATTTTTCGGGTATTTAAGTCCGCATAGCCCTTAATTGTTAAATCGGCTGGTACACCGTTGAGCTCTGCATCCTTAGTGTAAGCAACCCCTTTATCAATTTGCATGGTGCCTTTCATACTGTTGTAGAAAAACCCTTTTGCAAATACATCGCGGAAGTCGAGCTTTAGTTTTCGCACTAATGAATCAAGACTTAGCAGCGAGAAAACACGCGCGCCCCCGTCGCTTATATCGGTAATATAGCCATCGCCTAAGCGCCACTTTAAATCACCCGACAGTGATTCAGTATTGAACTCATATGGCGTGCCATACCAAGCTAAATCGATATCTATTTCGGCGTTTGATTCTTTAATTGAACTAGTTAAATCAAACTCGTCAGTTAGCTCACCAATATCTTTACTAACAAGCTTGCCAGCAAGGTTAGTTTTTTGTTTTTGCCAACTGCCCTGCCCAATAAACTGATGCTTACCTTTATTAATATTCAATTGGCTTATCAGTAAACCATTGTCTGCAGGGTCTAAATCTAGAATGACTTTATCCAGTTGATAAGTATCAATTTTGCAATCTGCACAGTTAAAACGAATGGCGGGTAAATGCATCAACCATTGATTATCTTTCGGGCCGTCAAAACTATCGAGTGGTGCTAAACCAACTTGCACTTTTTCTTGTTGTTTAAAGTTAAGCCTTAAGTAATCTGCCTCAATATACACAGGACGCTGTGCTAGTACGCGGGGAATACTCACTTCAGCACGCACTTCTTTACCATTAATTTTTAGCTGCGTTGATTGCGCAAGAGCCGTTAAATTTATATCTAAATCATTAAACTCAATTTCAGATAACGTTGCATAATCAATATTCGCGTTTACTGCTTTTAATGAAGGAAATACCTGATTTGTATTACTTGATTCACTCGGAGTAGTAATTAAGTGATCAATAAATGGGATCCACTCAACAATATCGGCTTTAGCTAAATGCACCGACACATCAAAACCTGAAGCATTAATGCCCAAATCTTTTTCACCGACAATTAAATGCGCATTAGTAACTTTGCCTTCACGGTTATCAATAATGCTATTGAAAAATAACTGCTTGTTGATATTAGCGGTAACCAAGTTCGAAATTTCATCACCTTGAACAGTTAACGCAAGCGGCCAAATTTCATCACTTTTCTTGCTGTAAGGAACTGGTAAGTTAGTGCCCAACCCAATCAAGTTTGAATTTGCACTGGCATTATAATTAAAGCCTTGCGGTTTCAAGGTCATATCAAATGCAATATCAAACGGAACAACGCCGGTTAAATACCCATCCATTACACCCTGGGTATGTTTAACAATGTCTTTAATTTGCCACAGTGCATCGCCGCTTAGTGAAAGTGCGTAATTCTCGCCACTTGGTTTACCTTCCAAACTAAAGTTAAATGGCATATCCAGCCACGTTGCATTAGCATTTTTAAGGGTGATATCACTGTTATGAAAGTTTAGCGTACCATTTAAGTTTTTAAATGGAATACCTGGCTTAGCAATGTAAATTGGTGTATTTGAAAAATCGACAGATCCAGTCACATCCACTTTTCCATTTTTACCCGCTTTTTTACCAAGCGGCACCTGAATGCGTGTTTTGCCAATAACTTGACCTTGTCCTTGAATTGTCTCAAGCACTGCGCCAACCGAGTTATTTAATGGGGTAGCGGCAAAGAATGGCTGTAATTTTTCAGCTTGTTGTATTGTTTCAATATCAACATTCAGCATATTTGCATGAGATAAGTCATCAATACTAACAACTACCCCTTGCCCCAAGCGTAGGCCCGCAAATTCACCTTGCTTAGAGACAATATCCATACGCTCATTTGAGAATATCAAATCAGCTTCAAGGTCAGTTATATCTGGCCAAGATTGATTAAAATTAAATGTTGCGTCAGTTACCTTTGCATCAACTAAAAAACGCCCATTATGCTCTCGGTATGGAAAATCACTTAACTTACCTTGCCAAAGCACTTTAGCTAAATCAATACGACCGCCACGTAGTGAGCGATTTAAATAATCTATTGTGCCTTGTGGCATATAACCACGAGGGAAGTAATGACGAGCTTTGAGTACTTCAGGGCCTTGCATTTCAGCGTATAAACTAAGCTCTGTTTGAGCATACAAATCAAGTGAGAACTCTGCAGCAAATGTAAGCTCTTCGTTATGTAGCCAGATGGTGTCACTTTGAACCTGCCACCCCTCAGCCTGCTTGATAAAATCGATTGATATATCCAACTGCTGATATGGAATAGCGCGCGAGAATAACTCGCCTGTCATCAAGTAGTCATCACTGCCCTGAATGCTTAACTTAGCTGCCTGCTGATCTGCAACAAACTCAAGTGCAAGGTTCTGTACCCCAGGAATGCCTTGATAATGTTGCCATGAAAGCCCCTCAGCTTTACCTGTTACAAAGTAATCTTGCTGGTTGTGATAACGAATATATAACTCTGGAATGCTGCCATTGAGCTTTAATTCTTCGGCAAAATGAATTTCATCAAAAGGCATTAATGGAGCAATATCACTGACTAACGCAAGTGGAAAATCTCGCCAGTGAGCAACCAAATTATCACCAAGAAATTTAAGTTTGCCGCCAAATGTTGGCCACTGACTTTGATTTGCACCAATACTCAGCTCTGAAGTTTCAAGCATCCAAGCATCATTATTTGGGCGAAGGCGAAAGGTACCACTGTTTATTTGAAGTGACTTTTTATCTTTTGCTTGCTGCCAGGTTATTTGGCTTGGTGCCCAATCAAGTTGCACATTTTCGATTTTAAACTCTTTAAAGCGCGCCCAAGCTTTGAAGTTAATATCACTTTTAACCCCAGAAACTTTTTCTGATAACACATCTTGCAGCCAACTACTGGCATTGAGTTGCTTACTCTCAACAAACAAAGTGCCAAACGACTCTGAAAAATGCTCACCGTATAAATCTAAAATCACTTCTAAACGGTTGTCTGAAATCCCCGGTAAAGTGATGTAGCCAACACCTTGATGCTGAGTATTACGGTTTTGCCAAGTCACACGCTCTACCGCAATTTGGCGGTTTTCATTGCGCTTAGTTTTAATAAATAATTGACTATTTTCGACCGCAAAATGCCCACTTTCAGCAAGAAAAAGGGTTTCGAGTACATCGATTAAGTTGGCACCGTCCGCACTTTGTTCACGGCTAGGCATAGGCTGGTTTAGATCAATCTTGGCAATTAATCCAGAGAGCACAAAGTAGTTTGATACTAATCTGCGCTGTAAAACTGATTGCCAAACATTAACATGTAGACGTGATTGCTCGACATACAAGCCAAGCGCTAGCGATTGCTCTTTACCGAATGAAACTTGATTGAGTACTAGTGCAGGTCCAGTATGCTCCCAGCCCGCGGAAATTGAACCAATAGCAATGTTAGTACCGACCTGCTCAGTTAATAACGATTCAATTTCACCTTTATAATCATTAGCATAAGGCAAGCTGTATTTTAACAACGACACAAGCACAGCGACCAGCACAAGGCTGATCGCGAATATTTGCCAAATTTTACGTAAACACCAAAAACAGGCGTGCCTTACTTTTTGCACTACATCATCACCACATCAAACTGCTCTTGATTATACAAGCTTTCTGTTTGAATACTGACTTGTTTCTTTATAAAAAGTTCAAGCTCAGCTAGGTTATGATATTCATCATTTATAAGTGCTTCACTCACTGCTGGCGATGCGTAGACCACAAATTTGGTGGCATCGTAAGCGCGATTTACCCTTACTATTTCTCGTAAGATTTCATAGCACACAGTTTCAACTGTTTTTAATGCGCCACGGCCCTTACACACAGGGCATTCACCACACAAAATATGCTCTAAGCTTTCTCGCGTACGTTTGCGAGTCATTTCCACAAGACCAAGCGCTGAAAAGCCATTGATATTGGTTTTTGCGCGATCCGGTGCCATTGCTGTTTCTAAGCTGTGCAACACGCGGCGTTTATGTTCAGCACTCGCCATATCGATAAAATCAATGATGATAATGCCGCCCAAATTACGTAAACGGAGTTGCCTTGCAATCGCTTGGGTCGCTTCAATATTTGTATTGAAAATGGTTTCTTCGAGGTTGCGATGACCAACAAAGGCACCAGTATTTACATCAACCGTAGTCATGGCTTCTGTTTGATCAAAAATCAAATAACCACCCGACTTTAATTCAACCTTACGTTCTAGCGCTTTTTGAATCTCATGTTCTACGCTAAACAAGTCAAAAATTGGGCGCTCACCTGGATAATACTCAAGCGCTTTTGCCAGCTCAGGTACAAATTCTTCTGTGAAGGCTGTTAATTGCTGATAAGTCAGCTTTGAGTCAACGCGAATGCGCTCCATATCCTCACCAACATAATCGCGTAAGGTACGAAATGCTAAGGTTAAGTCCTCATGTAAAATTGACTCTTTACGCGTTTTTTTGCGTTTTTTAGCAATTTTATGCCACAGTTTTTTTAGAAATTTAGCGTCATGTTCTAGTTCAGCTTCGGTTGCGCCTTCTGCAGCTGTACGCACAATAAAGCCACCTTCTTGATCATGAAACGGCGCTACGATTTTTTTTAAGCGTTCACGTTCATCTTCACTTTCAATGCGCTGCGATACACCAACGTGCGTGGCGTCTGGCATAAATACCAAATACCGCGATGGAATTGTGATATCGGTTGTTAAGCGGGCACCTTTAGTACCAAGCGGATCTTTAACCACTTGCACCATAATGTATTGCCCTTGCCTAACAAGCTCACGAATATCTTGTACTTTTTTGATTGGCTGATCGTCTACACCTTCGGCAATCGAGGTACTATTTACAATGTCTGAGGCATGTAAAAAAGCCGCTTTTTCTAAGCCAATATCAACAAAAGCAGCCTGCATTCCCGGTAATACACGGCTGACTTTACCAAGGTAAATATTGCCTACAATTCCAAGATTACCTTCTCGCTCAAGCTGCACTTCTTGTAGCACACCATTTTCAATCAGTGCAACACGGCTCTCACTGGGTGTAACGTTAATTAATAACTCGGAGCTCATACACCCTCCTTGATAAATTCTGCTAGTAACTGCTCTGTTTCATAAAGTGGTAAGCCCATTACCGCAAAGTAGCTACCATTAAGCTGTGTTACAAAACGCCCTGCACCGCCTTGAATGCCATAACTACCGGCTTTATCAAATGGCTCTTTAGTAGCGCAGTAATCCTTTATTTCTTGCTGTGATAACTCTTTAAATGTCACATCTGTCGTAACTAACTGTGACTTAACAGCTTTAGTATTTGCAAATGCGATAGCAGTCATCACTTGATGCGTTTTTCCCGAAAGAGATGATAATGTTGCTACAGCATCAGCAAGATCTTGCGGTTTGCCAAGTACCTTACCGTCTAAAACCACAATGGTATCTGAGCCAAGTACTGGGAAATTTTGCTCGGCAATTGCCACACCTGCTCTGGCTTTCTCTTCAGCAAGACGACAAACAAAAAGCTCAGCAGACTCACCTTCTTTCTGGCTTTCATCAATATCAGTGGCAAACTGTTCAAACTCAACATCCAATTGTGAGAGCAACTGCTTTCGTCTTGGCGATGCCGAAGCGAGATAAATTTTTGTTGGCATTAACGGATCCTAAAATGGCGTCGATATTTTCGCAGTAATAAAAACAACCAAGGCCACGCTAATGCGCCTGTTAATACTGGCCAAAGGTACTGAGGTAAAAAATAAATATCGAGTAAAAAGTGGTTTAACCAAAAGACTAGCAGATAATAAAGCGCCAAGAAAAGCGCGACTAACATTGCTTGCTGCCAAACACTAAAGTTACGAATTTTCTGATAGTTACTGGCGGTAATATAAATTACGATAGAATAAGTGAGTGAGCGCACACCGAGTGGTGAACCAAGTGCTAAGTCGATTATTAACCCTGCCATCCAAGCAAAGCCAATATTCACGCGATGCGGTAGCGCTAGTGACCAATACATAATCACAAGTAGTACTAAATCCGGTCGGTACATCTCAAATGCAATCGGTAACGGCATGAGTGCCAATACTAAAGAGACAAACACGGATAATAAAATAAAACCTAAATGCCTAGTCATTGGCTACCTCATTGCGCCAAAGTAAAATCAGCAGGCGAATACGATCAAGCTCAGCTATTGGGCTGGCATATACTTCAGAAAACGGTCTTCCCTCATTGCGGTTGATACTAGTCACAGTTGCAACAGGGTAACCTTCGGGAAATACACCTCCTAAGCCTGAGCTCACTAGCACATCGCCAATGCGAATATCCATACTGTGAGGCACATGTGACAGTCTTAGTTGATCTATTTTACCGATGCCTTCAACTACCGTACGCACATTGTTACGTAGAATGCGCACTGGCGTTGCATGCTGTGTATCAGTAATTAACAGCACGCGACTAGTCGTACTGCCTACACTCGTTACTTGCCCGACAATACCTTTGTCATCAATTACTGCGAGACTTTCTTTCACGTCATCGAGTAAACCACGGTTGATTAACACTTGGTGACTATAAGGATTTGAATGTACAGACAATACTTGTGCAATCAATTTACGGTCTTCAAGTTTTTTGGAAGACCCTAATAATGCACGCAGCTTTTGGTTTTCGAGTTTTAAAAATTCGTATTGCTGTAGTTTCTGATTTTGTACCAATTGTGCTTCACGTAAAGCATCGTTCTCTACCATTAAGCGCTGGTGAGAAGACAGGTTTTTGCTGCCTTCGCGAAACATTTCATAAGGGAGGTTTGCAAGGTAAAACAAAGGGCTAACAATTGTATTTAAGCTAGCCCTAACTTTGGAGCCACCATCAGTAAAGCGGTCGCCGATAATTAATACCGCGCTTAACACAATGGCAATCACCAAGCGTAATTGCAACGAGGTATTTCTACCAAAAATTAAATTCATTGCGCCCTCAAAGAGCAATCAAAATAGTCATGTTAGCTACTTAATCGTAGCTAAACACATCACCGCCATGCATATCGATCATTTCAAGTGCTTTACCACCGCCACGCGCAACACACGTCAGTGGATCTTCAGCTACCACTACAGGAATACCGGTTTCTTCCATAAGCAGACGATCTAAATCTTTTAAAAGTGCGCCACCGCCTGTTAACACCATACCATGCGCAGAAATATCTGATGCAAGCTCTGGTGGTGATTGCTCAAGAGCAACCATAACAGCACTTACAATGCCTTGTAACGGTTCTTGTAACGCTTCTAAAATCTCAGTTGAATTTAGCGTGAATGAACGTGGTACACCTTCAGCAAGGTTACGACCACGAACTTCAATCTCTTTTACTTCATCACCGTTAAACGCAGAACCAATCTCGTGTTTAATGCGCTCGGCTGTTGCTTCACCAATTAGACTACCGAAATTGCGACGTACATAGTTGATGATAGCTTCATCAAATTTGTCACCACCAATGCGAACTGATGATGAGTAAACAATGCCGTTTAATGAAATGATGGCAACTTCCGTTGTACCACCACCGATATCAACAACCATTGAACCTGTGGCTTCAGATACTGGAAGACCTGCACCAATTGCCGCCGCCATAGGTTCTTCAATTAAGTATACTTCACGTGCACCTGCGCCCATTGCTGACTCACGAATTGCACGCTTTTCAACCTGTGTTGCACCACATGGCACACACACTAAAACACGCGGACTTGGGCGTAAAAAGTTATTGTTGTGTACTTGCTTAATGAAGTGTTGCAACATTTTCTCTGTTACGTAGAAATCAGCAATAACACCATCTTTCATAGGGCGAATGGCTTTGATGTTGCCAGGCGTACGACCAAGCATTTGTTTTGCTTCATGACCAACTGAAGCAACACTTTTCGGGCCGCCTGGCTTATCATGACGAATAGCCACAACTGAAGGTTCATTTAAAACAATACCCTGATCTTTCACATAGATAAGTGTATTGGCAGTTCCGAGATCGATTGATAAATCGTTAGAAAAAAGACCACGTAATTTTTTAAACATGGAACTGGGGTATCCTTGTAACGAAGAGGCTCAGTTTTATTGTTATCGAATAACTAAACGCTCAAATTTAAAATATTAAAAGTCTAGCGCTCACGCACTAGACGAAAACCAATGTAATTAGCACGAAAATCCGTAGCTAAAATTAAACGAGTAGAAGCACGCGCTAATGTTGGCGCAAAGTTCCATGCACCACCACGAATAGCAACATCCGAACGACCTGCTGTTTTTTGCGTCCACTCCCACACATTACCAACCGTATCGTAAACACCAAAACGGTTAGCACTAAATGAACCTACTGGTGCTGGGCTTTGATTTGACCAATCGCTACCACACCAACCGCAGTTTGCTAAGTTATTACCAATATCATTACCCCATGGGTAATCTGTTTTGGTACCTGCTCGCGCTGCGTATTCCCACTCAACTTCTGTTGGTAGGCGATATGAATTACCTGTTTTACCACTTAACCAATCAGCATATGCCTTTGCATCTGAATAAGTTAAGCACACAACAGGAAAATTATCTTTTTGCTCGTAACCTGGGTTTTTCCAATTTAATGACGCTTCCCATACAGGCTCGCCATTTAAATAATATGCACACCCTTGCCCACTTTCAGCCTCAGTTTGGTAATTGGTATCAGCAACAAATTCGTTGTATTCACCTACCGTCACCTCTTTTTCATTCATGGCATAAGAGTCACTCAGGATTTTTTTAACAACAGGCTGCTCATTGGCAAGTCCGTTACCTGTTAAATCACCCATTTCAAACTCACCGGCAGGGATAACAATCATACCGCTAGTGCTTGCCATAGTCGTTGCTGTAATTGCAGCACTTGTTGGTGTTGAAACACTGCGAGATTGCTTAACATTTTCTTTGCCAATGGATTCTTTACGTAAATTAGCACGTAATGTTTGCGAGCGTTTTAAGTCAATTTTACGGGTATAAGTTTGGTAACCTGTTTTACGGATTTCCACGTCATAACTACCCGCTGGCAGAGATACATCTAAACGTGTTGAACCATAACTTACACCATTAATAAAAACTTCGTCATCACGCACGTTTGAGCGTAATGTTAGCTGAAAAAGACGCTCCTTTTTTGGCGTTTTTACTTCCACAGTATCACGATTAGTTACCATGCTTGCCGATGATGGAGTGCTTTTATTATCTTTAAAACGAACCACAGGCTCGTCGTATGTAGCATTCATTACTGGCTGATAGACATTTGGAATCGCCGAACCATAATCAGAACAGAAGCTATTATCTAAATTAAGTAAGTTACACAAGCGGCTTGCATTTACTTCACCGCGCATAGTTACACTTAAATTAGTGTTGTAATTACCTTGCCCACTAAAAGAACTGTTTACAACGTGACTGCTGAGTACTTGAACCTGCGCACCTGACATATTGCGTTTAGGCTCAACCACTCTTTGCTCAGTAATATTGGCAAAAATTTGGTCCATAAAGCGTTTAGTTGCTTTCTGTAAGCCCTGAGACTGACCACGCTGCTCACAAGCAGCTAGAGTTTCAGTACGTTTACAGTTAACTGTATGATTTACTTCTACAGTGCCTTCACGGGTAAATTCATTTCGTAAACGCTCGACTCGTGCCGTATTTTTTTGTTGTTTTAAGCTTTCTAAAGTATTTACTAAAGTATGCTTAGAAACTCGAATAGCTTCGATATCTTTACGGTGAGAAGAAATGGCTACTAGTTGTAGATCGATATCATCTTTGTTTTGCTGTAAATCAGCAATTGCCCTTTGATAACGCGTTTGTGCCGCGCTGATATCGAGAGTTGGGTCTTCAATCAAACGACGATACAAATCATTCATAGCATCTAATGCTTGATTGCGTTCTTTTTCTAATGAAATTGAACGAGCACGGAGTAATTCCAACTGTTCTTGCAGCTGTTTTTCTTGTTTTAAGTGCTTATCTAAAACACTTGATAATTCTTTGAATTCAGACTGTTTTACATCTATCTCAGCTTGAATGCTTGATACTGTATTAGTGTCTTGTCCATGTGCTTGCCAAGTAAATAGGCTAAGCGAGATCACTAATGACAAAGGTGCTAATCGCATATATTTATTCCCAAAACGGCCGATTTTTGGATTTCTTGTTTTCGTTTTTATTGTAAGGGTTAATTGCCCTAATGCTTTATGCTATTTTTTTGTTATGCAAAACACAAGCTTTGTCTTGCCTTTATGGCAAATTTTCAACTAAATAATGAAACATGCTTAGGTGATTTGAGATTCTGAAGAGATTGCGGCAATGAAAAACCTATTTTTATATACTTTAATCATTGCAGCTCAGTAATTAAAGGCGAAATTAGGGACAAAAATTTAATGTTATTCATTAAATAACATTAAGCGAAAGTCACTTAGTTTTCTCGCCAATAAATAACACGATCATTTCCTCTAAAACGGCCAAATTGTAACACGCCGCTTGGATTATCATTGGCATCATTATAATTATTATCACCATTCCAGTCGAAACGCAGCCAGGTTTCAGGGGAACTATAATCGACAGTAAAGGTTCGCGGTAAATTGGGCGCCTTTAATTGAATACCGACATTGCCAGTTGCATATGTACCTTTGTTAAATGAACCATCGTGACCATTAACCGTGTCGTGATTATCTTCAATTACCAAGCGGCTCTCAAAATACGAACTGCAATTATCATCTCGATTAAGAATAAAGTTGTTACCATCCCAATACTCAACTTTCATTGGTATTTGTAAGTGTTCAAATTCACTGCCGTAATTATCACTTACAACATAACGACCAAAACGCATTTCAAATGGACCACTAATACGCTTACTATCGAAAATGGTAGTTGTGCCACCTGCCAAATTGGCATCTTGATCTAAGTCGTTTAGCGCTTTGCCATCGGGGTCAGTTAATCTAACTAAAGGAAGTAATTGTTCCATAGGAGAACTTGGCGAACCACCTGCAGCAAGCGATGCCACATCTCGATTAAGCACAACATCACCACTATTTACGATAAATTTTCCTTTATCCCAGTTAATTGCAGAAGCAGTTAAACTATAGCGAGCAGCTAACTCAGAAGCCGGTTTGTATTTAGCAGCGTCGGGATCATCATTTTCAATCAAATTATCAATGGTGGCTTTTGCATAGTTATTTGCCACTGTTGCACTGTATACATAGTTGGCAAGCACATTACCAAGCGTATCTTGAGCGTGAACTTCATAACTAAAACGCTCAAATGGTTGACCATAATAGGTAAACCTACCACAACCACTAGTAACTCGCGGATTAACCATTGTAAATTGCGCAGGAATAAAGCGGCCAACATTGGTTTTACTACCAGAGATAATGCCACCATCACTATGGTTCAAATAATCACTACTCGATAGATTAGCAAGCAGTTCAATAATCCCGACTTCATTAAATTTGGCATCAGTGAGCGTCGCTACACCCGATACAAAGCCGTTTGTTGGCACTGCATTTGGCGACAATACCCCTTCAATACCAGTTAGTGGCGCTTGTAAGTTATGTGAAAGCGAAACTGTTCCCGTGATCTCCGTACTATCAAAATTCGTTGTGACATCACCATTCGCATTATGCGCTTCAATGCTAAAACTAAAATCTTCGGATGCCATTTTAAATACTGTACTCTCAGCATCGATTGCATTTGGGTTACCAGCCACAACAATATTAAAACGCTGAGGACGCACTACGTAAGCATTTGAAGTGTCACTTAAGTTAGCGCCATTTGGCGCTGTTGCAGACACCGATAGACTTATTTCACCGGCATCAAGGTAATTTAACGCTACATTAGCTTTGTAGTTGTTAGCAGGATCAAAATTCACTGTTACAGGAGTATTTGTTGTAACCGGGGTGCTATTAACACTAAATGTCATCGCGGAAGTCGTGTTTGGCCTCAAAAAGTTATTAGTGAAGTTAACAACCTGAGAGCCACTAAAAAAATTTTCGCAAGCGCCAGTATCATCACTCTTTTTAACAGCCATTAATTCAGCCGCATAAGGGATACCTGATATTTGATCTTCTATAGTACTTAGTTTAAATCCAGTATCGGCAAATTCGGTATAGCAGTTGGCAAGCGTTACTTCACTGCCCCCAACAAAACACCTTAAATTAGAACTAGGGTTAGAAGTTGCATTGTTTAGAGAATAAAATACTGTGCTGGCTTGGGTATTATTTAAATTAACATTCAAACTACCGTTCACTGTAAACGGATTTGAAGGTAACCAACTTAGGCTGCCACCACCGCTTGTCGCTAACGCTACAGTTGCTGTATTTGGGTAATAGCTGCTACAGGTATCATCTGCACATGCTTCGATTGTCATAGTTTCAGCTTCACAAGTTAAGCCGGTGTTATCGTTTAACGTTAATCGATAATGGTCTACGCTAGGTAGGTTGTCGCAGGTTCTAACCGTATTCATATCTGTTTGAATTTCAGATTGTACAAGCGCTCGCGAATAAATTCTTACTTCATCTAAATGACCTTTGAAATAGCGATCACTACGAACACCGCCACATTGACTTGATGTATTGGTACCTACATCCACGCCAATATAGAATTTACAAGGCGAATCAGCTAAGCCGTCGGTATAGGTACGAGAGGCATCTGCAATACCATTTATATACATTCGCTGAGAACCTGACTTATATACAACAGCAACATGTGTCCATTGGTTAAGGGGTATTGCACGCGAACTAGTAAACGAGCGCTCTTGCCGAGCTGCATTTTGCCACCACCAAAATAAACGATTGTTTTGATCAAGGTGGAATTCAAAATGTTCATCTTTGGAAACCAAACTGCGCAAACCGCTTCGATTTTCTGTTGGGTAAACCCATGTACTTACCGTCAGCTCTTGATAGTTAAAGTCGCCACTATCATCCACAGAAGCATAATTGGTTCCGTCAAATTGTGCATAATTACAGGTACTTTGATTGCCAATGGTATTCGCAGGCCCTGGAGAGGTAATACCAAAAGTTGGATTTCCAGATGGCAATAAATGATGTGGGTCTGTTAAGTTTGCATCGAGAAAATCGTTATCTAGTTGCCACCAACCATTTGCGCCGCAATAATTATCGCGATCTGCACCATCCCAACCCAAGCCTTGATTTTGATTTTGATAAATTGTTTGAATTTGCGTATCACTAATGGCCTTATCAAAAAACAATAACTCGTCTACAAGACCTCTAAAACGCTGATTAACATCAAAGCCACCACCCAAACTATCTTGCTCTTGTCCTAGCATTAACCGCGCAATATTAAGTGAACCATTGCTGTGATCTGAAACACACCCTGCTTGCTGACCATTAACATAAAAGCAGGAAGTGTCGCCGTTACGTCGCCAAACAAAATGACGCCACTGATCATCGGCAAAGTTGTTTATATTGATGCGCGACGCGCGATCTTGCTTGATCCAAGGTTCAAATAATTGGCTACTAGGATGCCACCATATAAGCTCATTGGCATTGCTATTATTTTGCGCTCCAGATACTAGTACTTGACTACCAGTAAAGCTACTTTTAAGCCAAGCTGAAATCGTAAATTCACGCCCGCTAATTAGGTTTTCATCTAAGTCGATGCGAGCATTAGTTAAAGCATCATCAAAGTTAGCTGCATTACAAATTTTGCCTTCACTTGGTTGCAAATTATATGGTGTAGCATGTGTACCATTGATTGATTCAATCACTTGATTATTAACACCACTTAACCATGAAAATTCATCAAAGCGAAACTCAGCAATGGGTGATGTGTTTGGATCTACTGTGGCGGCACCACAAATGCCAGTAAAGTTGTTTAAAATACTTGGAGCAAGGTAACTTACATCGGCGCCACTACCAACACTAACAGACGCTCCTGATGTAAGAGCGCCTTTAAAATCAACATTAGGTGCTATATCAATATTGCTCTTAGAATAAACAAAGCCGCCAACATTAATGTTACTGGCTGTTGAAATACTCCCTTCCACATAAATAATTAAATCATCAGGAAGTGCAACATCAATATCATCAAAAATCGATAGAGAACCTTTTACAACAATTCGTGTTGGGCCAACTACGCGGAGGTTTGGGCGGTTTAATACCAGAGTACCTGAAAAGTAATAATCTCCCGATAACTTACCGTTCCTTGGAATACTATAACTAGGGTTTGATAAACTTGGTTCTTGAATTGTTTCTGTATTTGTTCCCGAAGCAACACACTTTGAACCACAAGCGTCTGGATTACTATCTACCAGATTGGTTGTAACAATTACACTATTTGTTTGGCCGTTAATTTCTGCATTATTTAAAATAATTGCACTACCGTTATTAAATGTTGCAATACCTGAAGGAAACACATCTTCACAGGCAGGTAAATTCGCCCAAGCAAGGCTGGGTAATAAAGCAATTAAGCAGAAATAACTAATTAAGAGTTTTTGCTTCAACATTTATACTTCTCTGTGTTGTCCATTGACCCGAATCGCAGCTAGCCGTACTCGTAATTCGATAAACCGTAACCAGTGATGAAGCAGTACCTGAGTTAGCATCATTAATGTCATCTACCGAGCGGCATGACAACTCAATAAACTGACAATTTTCCATATACTTAGTTGTATTAAAACTATTTGGCGGCAGCGAGTTATCGCATGGACCTTTAGAGTTATCTAAAGGAAATAGTTTTTGTAGCTTCCATTCAATTCCCGACTGAGCGGTTAAAAATGCTTTGGAGCCATAATATTCCACAGCATTTGACTGAGCACCACCTTCAATCACACGGGTCAGGGCTAAACCAAGTGCCAATAACACTATGGCCACAAATAATGACGTAATCAGTAAACTACCTTGTTGTTTAAACTTCAACTTCATACATCACCTATGGCACATTTGGAATGTGCACTTCATGATTAAAAACCAACGTTTCTGTACTATTAAAACCCATTTCAAGCTTAATATTAACAATAGCATTTCGGGTCAAGCTTGCGTTGTTGAAAGCAAAAACCAACGGGTTGGTTATATATTGTGCTAGTAACTGCCCTTTAACACCATCGAGTACATGCAACAACGAAGGCGTTGGCTGATTTACTTCAAAATCATAGCCTTGATAATAATATAAACTGCCCCCTTCAACACAAAAGCTCACTGGGCTGTTATTCAGCACAAATAAACGCTGAGTAGGTGATGCCAAAGCAAACCCATTATCAAATAACCATCGCTGTGTTTTATTTGCTTCCTCCACAATTGGATCTGAAGCTAAAAGTCTTACGCGATTATTACTTAAGTCATAAATATCATTTGGGTTTTGCGGGTAAACAGTAACGCGATCATTTTCAAATGCTTTATCTTCATTATCAAACGCTACAACAACCAAATCACCCGAGGCACTGGTATCAAGAGGCGGATTATTTACATAAATGCTACTGGCTTTAAAAGGTGTATATTCTAAACATTGAAAAGGTTGGCCTGCAGTATTTCCGCTAGTGATTCTTATTGAATTAGGTGTTGTTTGGCGCAATTCCTTACTCATGCGCACTAAAGCGAAGCGCGCTTGGGCTACCACTTCATCACGCTCTGTACCTGTGGCATAAATTTCTGCACCAAATTTTATAAATTGCATTGTGCTTAAACTAACAATGCCAATCAGCACAATGACGATTATCAGTTCAACAAGGGTAAAACCATTTTTTACTAAGCGTGACACTAGTAATTCCCCTTGTAGGCTGAAAATCCATAAACATCGCCTGTTGGTGCAACTACTTCAATAGTAATCAGTTTTAGCTTATTAAAATCACCCGAAGTGTCGGCAACACCATTTGCATCATCATCATAAACAACACTAACGGTCAGGCTAAATCCGGGGTAATCCGTTTGAATACTTTGGCCCAGACTGTTTTTTAAATCAGCAGTTGCGTAATTACCAATAAAGTCGTCGACATCATTAAATCCGTCACGGGTTTCACCGTCATTACCTAAACTTGCCGGTGCTGTACAACTACTAAAACCTACTTCACCACAACGAATAAAAGGCGGGCTTCGCCTTGAATTTTCATCAAAGGAGCGCCCTAAAATTTCATTCATCATGGCTTGCCCTAATTCATTAGCTTTAACTTGAATCACTGGGTCGGCACTTTGTCTGGCTTGAGGTACTAAAAGGCCTGTCACAATCGTAAGCACAATGGCCATCAAAACAATGCCAAAAATTACCTCAACTAAGGTAAAACCTTTTAACTTATTGGCAGGCATAAATACCGCCTTGCACTGATATGCATATATCTGCATCACCAAAATCGATTTTGCAATTTGAGACGCAATTTAAGTTTGGTCTACCAAAATCATCAAATTCTATTTCATTAAAAGACACATTGTTTGAGTCAGTTGTTTTGATTCTAGTGGCAGTGCTATTAGTAGGAATATTAACAACCAAGTAATCAAAATTTAGAGCGAGATTGGCGCAGTTGTTTGTTAAAGCAGGGGCTATTTGACTAGTGTTAATACACACTTTATGGGCCATGGTGTTACTTGTATTTTGCATGGCTCTTAATTGCATGGTGCGCAAAATGGTGAGGCTTCTATCGCGGAACTCAAAGCTATCAAAGCTCTCATTTGTAAAAAATTTAGGCACCACGGTTACAGCCAAGGTGCCTAAAATTACCAAGGTTATAATTAGCTCTACAAGACTAAAACCTTGTTGTTTCATTTAAAACTTATTAGCAATCGTTCGCAAATACTGTTGTTTGTGAAGCTGTATAGACAACATTTGGCGCTGTGCCAGTTGCATTCGCCTCAGTGTATTTTACGCCACAAATAGCCGTATCATTTGAACCTGTCGGTACAGTTGTACCATTTGCATAAATATACATAACACCTGCCGAAGGAATGACATAAGTAAAGTCACCTAAAGGATCAGCTGTTGCTAAAGTAGCATTGATATCAATAGCTCGTAAAAGGCCATCAGCTGCGGCTGTTGGATAACCATAATGTAAACCTATTGTTTGGCCGTCATCCCCTGTAATTGTTGGTGTTGGACTTGCTGTTTTAACCGATTTTTGTAAACCTGCAATCACTGCTTTACCGTAAACAATTGAAGAGCCACTATCAATAGCACCTGCAACACCTTGAATGGTTGATGCATTCGCATCACCTTGTAAATCTAAAAATTTCGGTGCAGCGGTTACCGCTAAAATGCCCAAAATTACAATTACAATTATTAATTCTACTAATGTAAAACCTGTTTGCTTTTTCATTTGAATTACCTCTTAAGAGCCTAAATTAGTTACCAAATACCAGTACTTGACCAGTTGCTGGCGTGTATTCAATACCACGGAAATTTGTATCTAATGTGTTACCTGGAAGCGATGTTAAATCAAGCGTGCTTACTAGATAGTATAAACATGTATCACTTGCGCCATCAGCAGCACCATTTTCAACATACCTAACTAAATAAGTATTTTGCTCAACTGTCGCGGCAGCAGCAGAAGTTGTGTTTGATGGTGCACTTTGTAGCACAGAATTTAAAACTGCTTGGCATTTTGCATTAGTAAGTGCGGTTGTTTCTGTCGAACCCGCAACCTCATTACCTGATGCGTCAACACCTGATGTTGGATAGCCTAGGTCAGGATCAATACCAACGCGTGTTGTATCATAATCAATAAAATTTGTTGCCGTGTTATTATCTGGACGACCTAACACTTCCCATTGCGCACGCACTAAGCCAACTGCTGATGCTAAGCCACCAGCCACACCTTCAACAGTTGAACGTTCAGCTTCTTCCTGAATATCAATAAAGCGAGGTAATGCTGTTACCGCTAATAATCCTAAGATTATTACTACAATAATCAGCTCGATTAATGTAAATCCTTTTTGTTTTATTAGATTTTTTTTCATATTTTGCCTCGACGACGATTTAGTACCTAAAATGACTATGTCATTATTTAACTATTGCTCACTATGCCATTTAAGAACAGGTACTTAAATAGTATTTTTGAATTTTTAACGTATTTACAGCCAATTACTTGGCCATGATCTAATATTTCTTCACTACTCACTTCAGAAAGTGTCATTGACTGTAAGTTTTCAAACAAACCATCACATTGTGAATTGGGCGTTGATAATATTTTTGTCACAAATCCATTTTCATTAACAAGCGCTTTTAATTCACCTACGCTTGCAAGATCTGATTGCCCAACCAATTTAATAAACACCTCTGGATGTTTATCTCGCATCCATTGGTGGCGAATATGCGACACACTGGTAAAAAAATCTTCTTTGGATTTCTGTTCAGCGACTTTTTCTACATCACTATATATCGCTAGCATTTTTCCTGCCAACACCCAATAAAGTAGACTAAAAATAACAATAACGACCAAAAATCGATAAACACCTGAGCTATTATTGTTTGCTTCGCCCATCTTTAGCGCCCTTTAATCGCTGACATCATGTCCCACATTGGTGTAAAAATACCAAGTGCAAGTACCAGTACCATACCGGCAACTACACTTATTAAAATTGGTTCAATTTTGGCAGTTAAACTTTTTAAGTCGAAATCTACTTCGCGCTCATAAAACTCTGCGGCTTCTTGCAGTAACTCTTCCACTCGACCTGTTTCTTCACCTACAGCAACCATTTGTAAAACCAATTGGGTGAATAGCTCACTATTTTTTGATGCGCGTAGCAAACTTTCACCTTTTTCAATACTACGGCGCATATCAATTACTTTCTCTTCCATAAAGGCGTTATCAATCGCCTCTGCGACAAGTGAAAGCCCTGTAGTCATAGGAACACCAGCGCGCAAAATCATGGCAAATGATCGGCTGTAGCGCGCAAGTAAAGAGCGCTCAATAATACCCCCTACAACCGGGATCTTAAGTTTTATTCTGTCCCACTTTCGTCTGCCAATCGGTGTTTTAAGATAACTTTTAACGCCAAATATCGCTGCAATAATAGTGAAAATAATTACATGCCAATAGGTTACAAAGAAGTTTGATGTGCCAATCAAAATCCGCGTCATCAGTGGCAATTCAGCATTAAACTTGGCAAACATTTCAGCAAATGTCGGAATTACAAAAATGTTCAAAATAAACATAGCGACCGCTAACGCGATCACAACAAAGGTAGGATAACGCATCGCAGCTTTAATGCGCTTTCGAGTCTCATGTTCTTGTTCAAAATAAGTCGCTAATTGCAAAAATGCGTCTTCTAATTTACCAGTACTTTCGCCTACCACCACAATGGAGATCATTAAGCGATTAAACACTTTCTTATGACTTGCGAAAGCCGCAGAAAGGTTACGGCCTTGTTCAAGTTGTTTAGCTACATCAAGCAAGGTTTCACGAAAAACTGGGTGCGTTGTTGTTTCGGCTAATCCAACAATGGCGCGGATAATTGGGATACCCGCTTTCATTAAAGAGTACATTTGGCGAGAGAATATAATCAACTCATCCAATGTCACTTTAGGTTGAAAGAATTGAATTACCGCCGATTTACTACCTTCTTTGTCATTATTGCTTTGTTTAATAGAGAGCGGTATTAAGCCGCGACGCAGCAAAGTATCTGCTGCTGCACTTTCATCTTGCGCTTCAAGCTCACCGGCAACTGAGTTGCCGTGTTTATCTTTCGCTTGGTAGGCAAAAAATGACATAGCGTTAACCTACTAACTCAGGCAAACTTTCAGCAACACGGAACACCTCTTCAAGTGAGGTAATACCTTGAGTTGCGTAATCAAGTGCCATTACCGCAAGAGGTTCAAATTCAGGATTTGCTTTCGCAGCCTCAGAGAACGCTTGCGTATCAGCTAAACGTAGCGCATCCATCATTGCTTCATTCATTTCAAGTAATTCAAATACACCTATTCGACCGCGGTAACCTGTGTGATTACAACTATTACACCCTCTACCGAGCACAAATTTAGCGCCATTAAAGTTTGTACTAATATGATTCACCCAAGCATTCTCTTGCGCATCTGGCGTATAGTCTTCAGCACATTTGTCACACACCCTTCTGACAAGGCGCTGTGCCAAAATTGCACGTAATGAGCTGGCGACCAAATAACTCGGTGCCCCCATATCAATTAAGCGCATTGCACTGGTAATTGCATCATTTGTATGGAGTGTAGAAAGCACTAAGTGACCAGTTAACGCACCTCGCAGGCCAATTTCAACCGTCTCTTGGTCACGCATCTCACCCACCATCAAGATATCAGGATCTTGACGAAGTGTAGTACGTAACACTGACGCAAAATCTAACCCAATTTTGCTATTAACTTGTACTTGGTTAATTCGCGGCAGTCGATATTCCACCGGGTCTTCAACAGTAATAATTTTTTTGCTGGATTGGTTTAGTTCACTTAACGCACCATAAAGGGTGGTGGTTTTACCAGAACCCGTTGGCCCGGTAACTAAGATCATGCCGTGGGGGCGCTTCAGCGCAGTACGCATTTTGCTAAGTACTTTTGCTGGCATGCCCGTTTCATCAAGCGTTAATAAACCCGCTGATTGATCTAACAAACGCATTACCACAGATTCACCATGCTGCACTGGCATGGTTGAAACACGCACATCAATGTTGTGGCCTTTAATCGTGATATTAAAACGGCCATCTTGTGGCAAACGTTTTTCAGAAATATCGAGGCCAGACATCAACTTAAGACGCAATACTAAAGCTGCTGAAATCGCCACTTGATCGAGTGTATTTTCATGCAAAATACCATCAATACGCTGGCGTATTCGTAAAATACCTTCATCAGGTTCGATATGAATATCCGATGCGCGCATTTGTACAGCATCTTCAAAAATTGACTGCAGTAATTTTACAACAGTTGCATCCGATGTATTTTCATCAAGGGCATTAAGGTCAAACTCTTCGGTTTCTTGATACTCTTCTTGTAGCTGTGATGCAAAGCTCTCGATGTCTTGTGTACGGCGATATAACGAATCGAATGCATTGAGTATTTGCTGCTCTTGCGCTACAACAATTTCAATCTGTTTAGGGGCAACAATTGGCGCTAACTGATCAAGACTCGAAAGATCAGCAGGATCACTCATCGCAATTTGAATTGATTCACCTAAATCAGCTAATGCGAGTGCGCGAAAGCGACGAGCGTAAACTTCAGGAATTAACTTAACTACATTCGGGTCGATAGTTTCATTATCTAAGTTAACAAAGGCAACATTGAGCTGTTGTGCTAAAAATCGCAGTAATTGGGTTTCTTCAATAACCCCTTGCTCAATTAAAGTTGCACCTAACTTACGGCCGGTGACCTTTTGCGCCTGCAATGCATCGTTAAGTTGTTGTTCTGAGATGATATGTTCATGAACTAACAAATCACCTAATCGCATTTTTAATCTAGGACGCATTTAACCGACCTCTTATAAACTGTAAACGCTCAACTGCATAGCGTTGAGATGCGGGAGATAAATTGCCGATTTGCGTCGCAGTAGTGTAATACTGCATTGCATTTTGCCATTGTTCTAAATGTTCTGCTGAGCGACCCATCGCCAACCACCATTTACCTTGCTCGGGCTCTGCAGAAGTTAACTTTTTAAAACTACGCAGTGCCACAGCATGCTGAGACAATTGTTGCGCTGCCAACCCTTTGAGAATCCAAAAGTCATTATCAGCTTGGCTTTCAAATTGCTGTGATAACACACTTAGTACTTCTTGATACTGTTTATTGTCCGCATAGATTTTTGCCAATAATGTACGCCATTCCATGCTGCTTGGTCGTAAGCTTAAACCTTGCTCTAATATTTCACTGGCTGAAACTGTGTCTTTTCGCCCGTAATAGGCTGCAGCAAGCAAACTACGGCACTCGAGGTGTTCTGCGTTAATGGCTACACACTGCTTTAGCTCGACAATAGCTTCACTGACCAAACCAAAAGTGAATGCTTTCTTTCCAGCTTGAAAATGTTCGTTTGCTTTTTGTTCAGCTGTAACTTGCGCAATTTGTTTCATTGATGACTTTGCAGGCTCAGTTGTTACAGTAACTTCAGCTTGCTTTACAGCTGGATTATTTGACTGAGCAGACTTTTCAATTTTTTTGCTAACAGGCTCTTCACTTAATTTTTCTTTGGTGGCCTGTGAATTTACAGGTTTTTCAGGCGCCTTAGCAGTTGTATACACAACATCATTTGTAATGTTATTTTCAGTGCGTTGTAATTCTTTGTGAGCTTCAGTTGGTAAGCTTTTGGTTAACTCTTTACTGTTAGTGACGCTTTCACTAGCCGGAGCAAGATTTGTTTGCCCTTGTTCTTGAGCTACAAAGTAATCTTGAATAATTCCTTTTTTATAAATGACATAACTAATTAAACAAAACGCTGTTAATGCAAGCAGTGGTAATGCCAGTTTATGCAGCTTTTCACCAATATCTAAAATGGGTGTAACCGTTACTGTTGGCTCTCGCTCTGTTGTGGTGTCTACATTTGACTGGCGTTGCTCTAACCCTTTGAGCGTTTTATTTAATACACTCATAGTTGTTCCTTAACAATTAACCACGCTGCACCACCAATTATTAAAAGCAATGCTAAATAAGCAGGCCAAATACTAGAACGAGATAACTGACAATCTTCAGTGTCTTTTGCAGCATTATAAACATAGGCTTTTTTTGCTCTTAAGGTGCCTTCACCGTAACCCTGGATCAGCACTTTATGGCTCAGTAAATTAACCAAACGCGGAATACCGCGGCTGGCTTTTGCAATTAGCAGGCATATTTTATTAGAAAATATCATTGATGCATGAGCTGCACCGGCAACTTCCAAACGATGACGAATGTAATAAGCAACTTCCGCATTTGTCATTGGTCGCAAAGTATATGAAAAGCTTATGCGTTGCCTTAACTGACGCACCTTTTGATTTGCCAAGCGCGCGTCAAGCTCTGGCTGACCAAACAACACTACTTGCACCAATTTGCGTGTTTCAGTTTCAAGATTAGTAAATAGTCTCACCGCTTCTAAGGCATCCCAGCTTAGACACTGGGCTTCATCAATTATCAATACAACGCGTTTACCCAAATGATTCAGTTCGAGTAATTTATCTTGAATCTTTTGGCTAAGTGATTGTTGGTCGAGGTCATTCGCGACATCAATTTGTAACTCATTAGCAATAGCGTAACGTAATTCATCTGGGCTTAAATACGAATTCGCAATGTAAGCAACAATCGTTGAATCATCAAAGCTGTTAAGCAACTTACGGCACAGTAAGGTTTTACCAGTACCCACTTCGCCGGTCACTTTGATAAATCCTTCACCCATATTTAGTGCAGTAATTAACACTTCCATGGCCTCATTATGCGGTGCAAGCGCACAATAAAACTGCGTATTCGGTGTTAACGAAAACGGTAACTCAGTTAAGCCAAAGTGCGACAAGTACATTATTTACCGTACCATGAGTTCAATAACTTTAGGCTGCGCTGTTGTTGTTGTTGCCAAGTATCGGCCATTACAACTGTTGGACGAATTAATATAACTAACTCTTTCTTGCTTTGAACTCGGCGAACACTTTTAAATAAATTACCAAGTACCGGCACATCACCTAATAACGGTGTTTTTGATTCTTGATCTGTGGTTAAGGTTTGCATTAAACCACCAATAATCACAATTTCACCGCTGCCCGCACGGATCACCGTATCCGATTCGCGAATATTACTTTGCGCCAGTGGCAATACATAATCTTGGTTGTTTAGCGTTACAACTTTGTTTTGTTCTTCGGTTTCTGTCACCGATGGGTGAACATGTAATATTACCGAGCCAAATTCATCAATTTGCGGTGTAACATCTAATGCAATACCAGAGAAGAAAGGAGTTAACTCAATCTCTGGCGAAGTCGTTGTAGCATTGCCGGTAACAGTTGTGCTTGACACTTCTGTCACAAAATACTCATCTTCACCCACTTTAATCACCGCTTTTTGATTATTTGTAGCGGTAACTCGAGGGTTAGATAACATTTGCACATCACCTTGCGTTTCAAGCAAACTGATTACACCGCTAAAGTCAGCATTTTTGAAAACCAAATTGGTAATGCCACCTAACTGAGACGACAACGTATTGCCAATTTGACCTGCGGCAGTTGTTGAAAAGGTTAAATCTGTACTACCAATATGGCCAAGTACTTCACTCCAGTTAACACCTTGTTGGTATTCGTCATTTAGAGTTACTTCAATGATTTTAGCTTCAAGGATAACTTGTCGTTGCAGGCTATCTTCGCTTGCTTTTAAAAACTCTTTTAGCGACGCAATTTCGCTAGGTAACGCATTTACTGTAACAAGGCTCGCTTGTGGGCTAACAATAATAAAACGACCATTTCCCACGCCGATCAGTGACTCAAGGGCAACTTTTAAGTCTTTCCAAAAATCAGTTTCACTACTGGTTTGAATGCTGGCGCCATTAATTTGCATATTTGAGCTGCCACCAAACGAATTGTTGCCACCCATATTTTGGTTATTGCCAAAGTTATTACCACCTGAATTACCACTGTTTCCAGAGCCACCACCTTGGTCAAATTGGCTAACACCACCAGCCACCACACTCACTGTTGAAAGACCACTGCGTTTCATCATCAAGTAATTTACAGGAATAGATTCAGTGCGCATTTTGGCTGGAAGCACTTGCACTACTTTGCCTTCACGGAAAACATCAATACCATACAAGCGCGATACAATTTTGGTCACCTCATCCATGGTGACATCTTTCAGCGTCAATGAAATTTCACCAGAGACTTCTGGGTGAAGTGCAACGCTGTAAGGCGTGTCAGCGACTAAACCAACAAAAAATTCATTTACCGACACTTTGTTTGCATTTACATCAAAACGCGTCATTTCGAATTCTTTTGGCAGTGAGAGATTAGTGCCTACTGATGACAATAATTCCTCTTCAAACCCTTCAGGTACAGCAGCTTGTTCTACAGGCTGGTTTGCTGATGGCGTATTAGCCTCAGCATTTAATTCTTGTTGAATGTGCGGTTTTAACGCCGGCTCTGAAGTTAACTCACAGCCAGAAAGCACCAATGCTGAAACTGCCAGCCAACTTTTTAATAGATTATTGTTTAATTTCATGCTGATAAAGTCTCAAAATTTTTGTCACTTGCCCTTGTTCAAGCGTTATCGAATTTGGCGTTATTTTTTTCACTCTATAACCTTGAACTAAATCACCTAGTTTAACCATTTCACCTGAAACAACAGCGAGATAACCAGACTCTTTAATAAAAACAGACTGTAATGTCAGTTGTTGCTTTGCTGTTTCACTATTTGATTGTGCGACTTTACTTTCAATCACATTTTTTGGTCGTGTAGGGTCTTGCAAGTTTTGCGCTGATGTTGCACAGCTCAAAATAAGCCCTATTAAAACAATGTTATAACGCAATAAATTTATCATTCGCACTTACAGTAGCAATAGTTAATGTTAACTTACCCGTAGGATATTCATCTACGCGGTAATCAAACTCTTGGATAAACAACTTTTCTTCGATTTGCTTCATTTGCTTTAAATAACTCAACAAAGAGAAGTAACTACCTTCAATCTGTAGTTGCATAGTATGCTGATAAAAAGCTATCTCCTGCTTCACAGGTGCAGCATCTGAAGGTTCTTCATTTGTTGAAGGTGAATTTACATAAATCGGCTTAACTGGGTTTATTTTAAATAACGACAGTGATAATTCCTTGTGTTTGCGCAATAACTGCTGCAAAACTGTCGCCATTTTTTCAGGTGATATGTAACTTAAACTAAATTCCGCTAAATTCTCATTTATTAACGTCATTTGCTCTTCAATTGCTTTTTCTTGGGCAACTAAATCTGCGGTATAGTCTCGCGTTAAAGCATCATTTATCATCGCTAGTTGCTTACGCGTATTGGCTTCTTGACGCGTTAGGTTAGTAATACGAGTTTGATTATTGCTATAGCTCGTTTGTAAAGGTGAAATCACAAACCAAATGGTTAAGTAACCAATCAAAAATAAGCCTACAGCAAAAATAAGTAGCTTTTCACGTTGCGCCATAGCGCTAAATTTTTCGGCCCACTGCTGCCAATTTTCTTTCATTATTGACCTCCTGAACCATTTAACTTAGTGGCAACCTGAAATTCGACACCTTCTTTTTGCTTTTCAAATTCCAGCAATGAAAAGGCTTTGGCGCTAAAATAATCAGTATCTTTCAAACCATTTAACCATTCAGGTATGGCTGAACCATGCGTTGCTGCACCAACGAGCGTTATCTCGTCACCAACAAACTTAAATTCTTTAAGCCATACTTCTCGGTGCGTATTACCTGCAAGGTCAGTCATCACTTGCGCGTAATCAAACTTGGCTTGCGCTGTTTTAGTTAGCATAAAATCTAACAAGCGCTGTTTTTCTTGAATTTCTTCTTTCTTCTTTTCAATGCGGCGCAATAATGGCGATTTATCTTGTTTACGTTCAAGCGCTTGCTGTGCTTGAGTGAGCTGGTTTTTACCTTGATCTAACTGTGACTGTAATACCAGCACTCGTTCTTTACTGGTTTGGTTCAAATGACCAAAAACCCCAACAACAATAACTAGCACTACAATCAATGCAGCCCAGCAAATAGCCACATTAGTGAGTGTTAAAAATTCACGTTTAGGTTTAAGCTCTTCAAGGTATAAATTAATGCGCGTTTTCATTGTCACCTCGCGCGTCTAACGAAAGGGCTGCAGCAATTGCAAATTGCATTTCAGCACTTTGTTGTTGACATAATGACAATACTGGCTCAAATGGCAGTACACGTGCCGGAAAAAACTGACTTAGCTCTTGCGCTATGCCGTGCAATTCTAAATTTGGAATTGCCAATTGTAAGCTTTTAATTGGTGGCTGCTTGAGCTGACTTTCAAAATAATCAAGCGAACGCTGAAGTTCTAAACCAAATGCATCGAGCAAGCCTAGCTTTAATTGAGCAAGCGGCTGTTGAGCGAGTGCCATTAATCCTCGTAATTTACGTGACAACAGCAAATCTCCATTACGAATGATGTGTAAGCTCGGTTCAGAGCCAAATTGCTGCGACACCAACATATGTGCACCATCATCTTTTGCAACCATATCGCACAATATCATTTCAGCGGTGGTAACAGTTTCAAGCTCTGCATCACCATCATGGATAATGTTTAACACTGGCTGAAATAATGTACGACTTGTTACGACGACATTGATTTTCTCCAAACCACCTTGCTTTAAAGATGAATCATAATAATCTGCGATGATATCTGCAGGCTCTAAACTCACTAACTCTTTAATCGTCCAAGGTAATGACGTAATGATCTCTTGTTGAGACAGGTTTGGTTTTTCAATTTGCACCCATTGGTAAGCATTCTCGGGCATAACTAAGCATAGCGAGCTTTCAGAGGGCAGCTTTGCAATTACGCTAGTAAGTGCAGGTAACTTTTCAGTTTCTTGTTGGAATGGTTCAACAAAACTCGTGTTAATTTCCCACTCTTCATCGACACGGTGCAAAACAACAGCCACAACTTTGTCGCTCGCAATGTATATACCAGCTAAAAGCGAGCCACTATTTTTACTATTTATCCAAGGGATCCGTGCCAATAAACTTTTCATATTTGTTATTATTTAATATGTTAACTGTCTAACGCGCTAATGTTCTTAGTGTAGCAAGCAAACCAACCTAAGCAAGGAGTTTCGTGCTTTGAGCATTGATTTAAAACTAAATATTGATGAAACACCAGTTCAGAAAATTATCCACCCAGTATTAGTTGAAAAAAACATTAGTTTATTTGTTAAGCGCGATGATTTAACCCACCCTCTTATTAGCGGCAATAAGTGGCGAAAGCTTAAGCATAATCTTATCTATGCAAAGCAAAACAACATCAATCAATTGATAAGCTTTTCAGGCGCATTTTCAAACCACCTATATGCACTTGCTGGCGCATCTCGCTTATTTAATTTTGATACCGAAGTGATTGTGCGCGGACCTGAACTAGATGCTAATAATCCCTGTTTAAAATTCGCAGCGGCGTGTGGCGTAAAGTTAACTCCTGTTAATCGGCTAACTTACAAAAGACGTTATGATCCAGATTATTTGGCTGAATTACAACAGAGCAAAGCAAAGTGCCTGATTATTCCTGAAGGCGGTAGCAATCAACTTGCGTTAAAAGGCATGATTGAGTTGGCGAAAAGTTTACCGAAAGTAGACGAAGTATGGTGCGCTACAGGTAGTGGCGGTACCTTAGCAGGGCTAATCGAAGGTTTGCCTGAAAAAACCCAAATACGGAGTGTTGCGGTGCTCAAGCAAGCAGACTACTTAAATGAAACGATAAAGCAGCTTAGCCCTAAAGCACAACACCAAACAAATTGGCAATTGTTAACCAACTTTCATTACGGCGGATACGGTAAGTTTAGTGAAGAACTTTGGCACTTTTGCCAAAGCCTTCGCTACCAACTACCACTTGAGCCCATCTACACAGGCAAACTTTTTTTCACCTTGTTTAAGCTGATTGAGCAAGGGCATTTTGCCCCAGGCACTAAAATTATGGCAATTCATACAGGAGGGTTGCAGGGGCTTAGTGGATTAAAGTATCGAAAACTTATTTAAGTGCCCAACGCTTATTTAATTAAGCCCTAACGCAATATTGTGCTCCCCTTGCTGAAAAAAACGACCACTTGCACCTACAAACTGGTATTCAACAAGTAATGAAAGCTGGTTAACCGCTTCAATACCTGCACCATAGAGCTGTAAATGTTGCTCCTTCGCAAATTCACTAAACGCATTCATAAGTGCCCTTTGTTGCACTTCCGACAATTGGAAAATATCGGCATCAATATAAGCGCCTGTTAAAAATGACAAATCACTTTGTATTTTCATTAATGCACCATGACAACGCTCAGCCACAATACTAATGCCACGCTGCTTTACCTTGGTAAGTTGTTGTTTAATAACTTTATAATCATTAACTAACACACCCTCAGAAATGGAAAAACGTATAATTTGGCTAAAACCAGCGGTTTCAACCATGGTTATTAATGTGTCGATAGCTTGAGCGCTATGCCAAGAAGCGGCGTCAATACTCAGTAATACAGGATCGTTACTGCTGTCTTGTGCCAAGGTTTTAATTAATTGTTTTAGTAAATGCTCATCCAACGCTAACAATTTATCACTGTCTAAACAGCCAAGCAGAAACTGCTTAGCATCACATAACCCCACTTTTTGGTGACGAATAGTGATCCCTACTTGATGAAACAACAACGCCTCGCCATGTACACTAAACACAGGCTCAAATAACAACAAAAATTGGCGGTTCAAAATATCGTTAATCATTTCTGGCAACGAATATTGCAACAGAGCTAAGTTGGTTTGATTTAGTTTTAATACATGCGATTTACTTTGTTGCTTGGTTTTTGCAATTGCCAAAGCAAGCTCAGCTAACTGATACACATTTAACTGCTGACAAGGCTCACGATACAAGCAAGCACCAAATTCACAATCATTAATATGTGTTTTAAACACCTCTGAGAAGAGTTTATTAAATTCTGCTTCATCACAAATTTGCGGGCATAAAATGGTCACACTTAAACGCCCTGCTTTTAATTGCTTGCAAGAAACCTTTTCGCTTACAAACGCCTGCTGTAGTGCGCTAGTGAGTTTCGCTTCATCAATATTAACTGCACCACATAACAGTGAAAACACATGATAGGCATTGTGAGTAAGCACCGAAAGCGGTGGCTTTTCAGGTTCAGGTAATAACTTAAGGGAAGGTTTAGTTAAGATTAAGGGTGGAGATTGAATAAAAACAAATAATAAAAAAAGTAAAATAACAGCTACAGTGACAATTACACCTAAAAGCTCACCAAACAGCCAATACGCTAATGCACACAATGTAATGCCACAAACAAAATAGAGTATTTGAAGAATACGTTTTTGTTTGTTCTGCATTGCACACCCACATAACCTGCCAACTCTTAGTAAGTGTTGACGAGGTTAGCGAGATGCGCAAGTGCCGAATGACGGTTACTTCAGCCGTTCGCTGAGTAATTTATTAAGCTCAACAATTTGCGCTTTTAACTCAAGCACTTCACCTTTGGTGGCAGGCTCATCTAATTCGTCAGTATTTTCTTTAACAAAGTTATCGTGCTCTTGGGTCATCACTTCAAGCACTACACCTACCATCATATTTAAGAAAATAAACGCGGTTAAAAAGATAAACGACAAATAGTAAATCCAACTTAGCGGGTGCACCGCCATGGTTTCGTACATTACATCTGTCCAATCTTCAAAAGTTGCCACACGGAAGAGCGTCAGCATTGAAATCGATACATCGCGCCAAAGGGTTGGGTTAATTTCACTGAACATCATGCTACCAACAGCGGCATAAATGTAGAAAATTACAAACATTAACAGTGCGATGTAACCCATGCGCGGAATTGCTTTAATCAGCGCATTCACCAGCATACGTAGCTCAGGTACCATAGAAACCAAACGCAGCACACGGAAGATACGCAGTAAACGCGCAATAAACACCGTAGAGCCTGCAACAGGTAATAAGCTACCAATCACAATAATGGTGTCGAAAATATTCCAGCCCTTTGAGAAAAACGCTTTTGGCCCTTTTGAAGCAATAAAACGAATTGCAATTTCTACAGCAAAAAATACTGTAATGCCTTTATCTAACAGCAGTAAGAGATTTTCCATCCACACAGGCAAGGCATACGTATGCGCACCAACACTCAGTGCCGATACCACAATGACAAAAATAACAAAGGCTTGAAACGCTTTACTGTCGTCGATTCGTTGAAACTGGCTTTGTATGGCCGTGAACATACTGAATTTCTCTTACTGGTTAGCAAAATAAAAAACGCATTATAACCATCCATTAAGCGAAGATCTAACGGATAAATTAACGCACTGCAACAACATGTTATGCGCTAAAAGTAGCAGTTAAAAAATTATGCTTTATGCAGCTCGTTGCCCTTTATGGGTTTTATTAAAAAGTGATAAAGTGAGTTTTTTTGCTATCAAGAACTCTTATGCGCATTATTCACACATCTGACTGGCATCTTGGCCAGAGCTTTTTTAATCAGTCTCGGCAAAAAGAGCACCATTTATTAATCAAATGGCTAGCTGAGCAAGTTAAAGCGCAGCAAGTGGATGCGGTGATCATCGCAGGAGATATTTTTGATACTGGCACGCCACCAAGTTATGCGCGCAGCCTCTACAGCGAACTTATTTTGGCGATGCAAGCAGCAAACTGTCAGTTGATTGTAACCGCTGGCAATCACGATTCAGTTGCCACCCTTAACGAGATTAAAAGCTTAGTAAAAGCGCTTAACTGCCATGTGGTATCGCAAGCCAGTGAAAATGTAGCAGAGCAAATCGTCGCTATCACTAAAGCGGAAAAAACATTAGGCTACGTTTGTGCCATTCCGTTTTTACGCAGTAAAGACATTATCACCAGCCGCGCCGACGAAAGCATAAAAGAAAAACAAGACAACCTTGCCAAAGGCATTTACGAGTACTTTGAAAACACGTTTCAAGCCGCGCAAACATTAAAAGCTGATCAAGATATACCAATTATTATGACGGGACATTTAACTGCGGTAGGCGCATCTAGCTCAGAGTCAGTGCGCGATATTTATATCGGCCACTTGTCAGGTATAAACGCCCATCAACTGCCAAAAGCCGATTACATCGCCCTTGGTCATATTCATGGCGCTCAAAAGGTTGGCAAAGAAGGTAATGTGTTTTATAGCGGCTCGCCAATCGCCCTTAGCTTTGATGAATTAAAACACGCAAAATCGGTCAACTTGGTTGAATTTGAAGGGCAAAATGTGTCGCAAATAAGCCAACTTGAAATCCCGCGCTTTCAAGCAATGCAAACCATAAAAGGCAACCTCGCCGAAATTAAAAACGCACTGACCGTATTTGCAGAGCAAACTGAAACAACCTGGCTGAGCATTGAAGTTACCACCGACGACTATATTAGTGACCTGCAAAATACCGTGTTAGAACTCACCAAAGACCTACCAGTTGAAGTATTGCAACTAAAACGTGCGCGCAAACATGTGGCTAAACTTAGCCAACAAAAGCAAGAAAATCTGTCTGAAATAACCCCTTTAGAGGTTTTTGAGAAACGTATTGCACTTGAAGAGTTTACAACAGATGACGATCTTGCCCGAAAAGAGCGCCTAACCCGGCACTTTATTTCACTGCTGAATACGGCAAAAGGAGCACAGTCATGAAAATATTGTCACTGCGTTTTGCCAATTTAAACTCGCTAAAAGGCGAGTGGAAAATCGAATTTTACAAGGCGCCATTTGCCGAAAGCGGTATTTTTGCTATCACTGGGCCAACTGGCGCCGGTAAAACCACCATTTTAGATGCCATTTGCTTAGCACTTTACAACAGCACACCAAGGCTTGGTGCAATCAGCGCAAGTAATAATGAAATAATGACCCGTGGCACCAGTTACTGTTTAGCTGAAGTTGAATTTGCCGTAAACCAAGGTGTGTATCGTGCCTTTTGGTCAATGCGCCGAGCCCGCAATAAGCCAGACGGTAACTTACAACCAGCAGAAGTAGAGCTGGTTGAAGTGGCGAGTAATAAACCTATTGCCGCGCAAATTAAAAAGAAAGATCAGCTAATAGAATCACTCACAGGCCTTAACTTTGCCCGCTTCACAAAATCCATGATGTTGTCACAGGGGCAATTCGCAGCATTTTTACAAGCCAAAGAAGCCGACCGCGCCGAGTTATTAGAAGAACTCACCGGCACCGAAATTTATGGGCAAATTTCACAATTAGTACACCAACGCTTTGGTGAAGCGCGCGATGCACTTAATGTAATAAGCGCCAAAACTGAGTCGCTCGAACTGTTACCTGAAGAGCGCATAAATGAAATAAACCAGCAAATTAGTGAACTACAAACACAGCAAGCTAATTTAAAAAGCAAGCTTACCAGCCTGCAAGCAAAACGCGATTGGCATAACCAACTTACACAAAACCAACAGCGTTTAGAAAAGCTGCAACAGCAAAAAATTCAGCTTGAAAATGAACTTGCTGCAAAACAGCCAGAGCTAACGCGCCTTGAAACTGCCCAGCCCGCACAAAAACTCGCGGTTGATTTGGATAAACTCGCATCGTTAAACACTGCAAAGCAAAACCAAATTGCCAGCATTGAAAGTTATCAACAACAAGCAAACTTGCGTGCTAGCGAGCAAGCAAAGGTAGTTGAGTTAAATTATTCCCTAGCCACTAAACTCGATACTGCCAAGCAAGCGCAAAAAGAGTTATTTGAGCTTATTGATAACCAAGTAACCCCACTCGATAACCAACTTGCGCATAGCAAAAGCAAATTCAGCGAGTTAAATCAGCAGTTAGAGAGCTTGTATATACAAGAAAAAGAATTGACTGAAGCGCTGCAACAAAGTGAAAGTAACATTCAGAGCCTTGAAACTGAAAAGCAGCAACTTGCCGCTAGTTTTGATCCAACCATAAATATAGAGCAATTTGAACACCAGCTTGCAGAGTGGCTTGATGAGCACGCAAAACTGCAACTAAACGCACAGTCTTTGCAGCAGCAACAAAACCAGCTAACCGAGTTAGCCGAGAGCAAAACCACCTTAAACCAAGCAATTGGCGAGCTACAAACAGGCATCGCAAAAGAGCAAACAAAGCGTGAACAGCATCAGCTACAAGTTACGCAGTTACAAACACAGTTAAGTGAATTTTGTGATAACAGTGATATTGATGTTTGTGAAAACACAATTGAATCGCTAAAACAGGTGCTAGATAAAGCCAAAACTGCAAAACAGCAGCAAACTCAATGGCAACAAATAACAAATGAAATCTTTGCGGATAAAACTCAGATTCAAACATTACAAAATGCCCAACCTGAATTAGAAGCACAGCTTGATTCACAAAATGCGCTCCTGAAAGCTCAACAACAAAGTTTAGATACCTCACTTCGCTTACAAGATGCAGAAGCCCAATTAGCACTGCTACGACAAGATTTAGAAGAAGATACCCCCTGCCCGCTTTGCGGTAGTGCTGAGCATGACTTAAGTCATTTTGAGGCTGGTAACACGGCAGGTGATGAAAACACACACATCGCAACGCTTAAACAAGAGATAAGTGACTTACAACAAAACGTAATTGAGCTTTCAGCAACGCTTAGCAGCAACACCCAACAAATTGATGCATTAAATACCGCAATCACGAATAAAACCCAGCGACTAGATTCAATCGTCACAACTTGGGCGATTGAACAGATTGCGATTAGCGATGAAACCGCTTTGCTGACGTTTATTGAGAAAACGAAGCAACACCTTGCAACCGCGTTACAAAACCATGAACAAGTTAAAGCAATAAATACTCAGTTAACTGAGACGCAACAAGCAGAACGCGAGTTAAGCCATCAAATACAATTACTGGCTGAAAAACTTAATAGCGCGACTGAGCAATTACAAAACGTAACGGCTAAAGAGCAAAAGCTATTAACAACCTTTGATGAGCAGCAAAAGGCTTACGGCTCAGTACTTGCAGAGCTTGTATATACAATTGATAAGTATGGCTATTCCTGCCAAGAAGGCAATTTAGCCAACTGGTTTAACGAACAGAAACAACAATTAAATACACTTAAAACGCAGCATAAGAAATACCAACAGGTGCAACAGCAGCTCGCTCTAGCACAGCAGGCACGCAACCATTTAACACAGCAGCAAATGGATGTTGCCAAGCAACAAAGTGAATTAAAAAATCAACACGAAACCACACAGCAGAAGATTTCAGAGCAAGCACACACACGCCAGCAACTGTTTGGCGATAAATCGACCTTAACTGAAAAGCAACAATCACAAGCACACTTAGAGGCGCTTCACACTGAAGTAAAAGCCGCTGAAACACACGCCCAACAAATTAATTTTGCGCTCACCAAGCTCAACGGTCAGCTAAGCGAAAAACAAGATCAACTTAATGATACCAATGTGCAACTAAACGAGGTGCAAACCAAACTGACAAAACTACTGGAGCAAACCCCTTTTGCGACCATTGAAGAGGCGCAGCAAGCACGTTTACCAGCAGATGAGTTTGATAAATTAGCCGAGCTTAAACGCCAATTAGATGCTGCACTTACACTCAATAGCGAGCAAATAAATACTGTTGAAAATGAGTTAAAAACTCAGCAAGCACACGAATTTAATGCGTTAAACCTAAATAGCCAACAACTGCAAAGCGCCTTTGACGAACTAAATGAAACCCTTGGTCAAACCAACCAGCAATTAGGGTTACTAAGCAATCAAATAAATGAAAATGCAGCGCGACATGAAAAACTTAAAGATTTAAAACACGAACTCGATTTACTTAACCGCGAGTATCAAGATTGGCATTATTTACACGGTTTAATTGGCTCACAAAAAGGCGATAAATTTAGAAAATTTGCCCAAGGCCTTACGCTTGATAATTTGATTTACCTTGCCAATCGACAACTTGAAAAGCTCACTGGCCGCTACCTATTAAAACGCAAAGAAGATCAGTCGTTAGAAATGCAAATTATCGACCTTTGGCAGGGCGAGCAAGTCCGCGATACCAACACCCTATCTGGCGGTGAAAGCTTTTTAGTGAGCCTTGCTTTGGCACTCGCGCTTTCTGATTTGGTTAGTCATAAAGTGAGTATTGACTCACTGTTTCTAGATGAAGGTTTTGGCACACTTGATAAAGAAACTCTCGATATCGCCCTTGATGCGCTCGATAACCTGCATGCCAGCGGCAAAACCATTGGCGTAATAAGTCATATCGATGCGATGAAAGAGCGTATACCAGTGCAAATTAAAGTGCGTAAAAAGTCAGGTTTAGGCATCAGCGAACTCGACCGCACCTATAAGTTTGATACAATAGCCAGCGAAACCAGTTAAGAGATTTATCCATGTCACAAGCTTTTGTTGTTGAACTTGAAGAGCAACCTATTGAATTATGTAACTTATTAAAGCTACTCGACCTTGTTGAGTCTGGCGGCCAAGCAAAAATGCTAATTGCCGACGGCTATGTTGCCCTCAATGGTGAAATTTGCCTACTAAAACGCAAAAAAGTATACGCAGGTGACACGGTAGAATTCGACGGCCAACTGTTCCAAGTTGCCGAATTTTCTGGCGAAAGCGCTGAGAGTGACTACCAAGATAACGAGTCATTTGAAGATGATTATCAAGACGATGATGCAGCTGAATATCAGCCAGTACCAGAGGTGATTGAAGAGCCAAAAGTAGCAACACCTGCGAATAATCAGTCATCTGCAAAAGCTAAAAAAGCAGATAAAAAACCAGCCGCTAAAAGCGCAAAAGCCAAAGATAAAAAAACGGGTAGAAAACCGATATCGTTTGGTTAAAGGGTTGGGGTTAGCTAACTTTTAACTCTTGCCTCAACCACAGCGTTTTAAGCAACTTCAACTCTTCCATTTGAATAACTGACGCCATCCATGGCGTCCTCTTGTTCATTTTTGTTACACGACAAAAACGAACCAAAAAACGTGCCCCTAAATCAAACTAATCTTCAAAAGATATTTAAATATGAACATAAACGCCATGAAGCAACATCCCTGTTGTACATGGCTTGCTCGACCGCTTCGCTCCCTGTCTCGCATTATTCATTTAAATCCCTTTTTCAGGTTTGATTAAAAGGGGATCTAATCATCGCTTTTTATTATAGGCAGTAAGATATCTGAAAGGACGGCTGTCGCTCGGATCCGGCAAGAACAGCCCCAACTGTTCCCTATCGAAGCGGTATTTCATATTCATCAATAATGGATTTTACTAACTCACGTTGATTTTCTATATATTCCCTTGAAGATAGGTCAAAATCACAAAATTCCTGAAGCGCTTTTCCCTGTTGTTGTATAGAATAGTGCCATTCATTAAAAATATGGGCAGCAAACATTGATTGATACGACGACTTGTTATTCGCATAGTTAAAAAGTGATTCTTCTAAATTTAATAAATATTCTTTTTGTTCTTGTTTATTTGAAATACCCTCCGACGTGATTTTATGATGGAACTTTGGTGGGTAATGCGTAAAGCATTTCTCAGATTTAACCGCTATAAACTCATCTGTCAATCTATCAAGCGGGGTATCTTTCAATATCGCTTTATGCTGTAGAGCCACTTCTATATGCGTGGCTTCATGCACAACACCTTGAACTTTCTTTAAAACCGAACTAAGTAAGCTTTTTCCACATTCTAGGTATTGCAATGACTGAATAGGTTTGCTGCTTAAATCATCTAAACTATCCCCGATTGTATCGATATACAAAAAAACCTCGTCATCAGTCAGGAATGTGTTATGCGTCTGATGCACATTAAAGCCCGAGCTTCGCACTTCGGACTCCATGATATTAAAAACGTTTGTTAAAAGTGCTTTTGCGTCGTCAGCACACTTTAAGGAGTCTTTCGCAAAGACGGTTAAGGTAATGTTGTCAGCTTCAAGTGTAGCAAGGCTATTAAACTGTGATACATCAAGTTGCTCCATTCTTTTTTTTGGACGATTGAGATCCTTATCAGTTGAAAAGCTAACAAAAAACATATTTGTCTGCTGACCATCTTCAAGCTGAGCTATAATAGCTAAATTCGGGATTCGTTGTTCTTGGTATTGAATTTCAATATATTCATACATATTGGCAGGTGCAACACACCCGCCAATATTTAGAACAAATACTAATACAATTAACTTTGTAAGAGTTGAGTTCATTTCTAAAATTAATTTGGTACTAAGCTACAATCTGACTGTGGCTCGCCAGCTTCTCCACAATCTACATTGATATAAATGCCGGAGCTAGAAAGTAACTCATAGCCTTTATAAATTTTAACACTAGATGAACCTGAGCTCCCCCCTGTTACATCAGCAAACAAAACAAACTCAAACTTTGTCCAATCAGGTGATTGCACCATAAAATTTGCAACATTCTGTGGAGAAGCGATTTTATACCCAGATGCTGTCGGTTCTAATTCAACCGAGAAAGAACCGCTCAAAGAACCTTGATTATACAAAGACATTGTCGCGCTTCTGTTGTACCTCAAAATCGGTCCAGAGGATTCATTTATCAGCCTTAGTTTTTCTAACTCTGGTTTGAGCTCATTATTTGAACAGAACTCGCGAGTGCCACTGCATACCTCTAATTCAGCTTCCACTTTAGATTCATGCTTTTGGAAAACACCGCCGTTCGCAAGGTCTGGCGGATAAATAATTGTCGTTTGCTTAATTACACTCGCATTAAACTTTGATTGACATGCAGTTACTAAAATACATGCACTAAGAGCAGCTAATGTACTGATTACTTTTTTCATCTTAATTCCTTTTAGTTAAGTTCGAAAAATACACTACCATTGTTTTGTTTTGTTTTGTTTTGTTTTGTTTTCAGTAAATCAGTGTAAATGTTGACAAATTTACAATAAGTTATTGTATTTGAAAGCTAAGATAAAAGTTGTAGTGAACATCCTGAAAATTTAACTCTACAAATTAGATTATATTGAAAATCTGGGAATCAACGGGATCAGAGATGTTGAAATAACAAGAAGATTTCCTTTCTTTGAAATACATCGTTAGTTTCACGCACTCCCCCCTAAATCAAACCTGAAAATAATAAATTGAAGAGCAATTGCTAGCATGGATGCTGGCAAAAGTATGCTTGAGCCATGGATGGCGATTGCATACTGGTTGCGTTCATTTAAATTTATTCTTTGAGGGGTCAGTTTGATTTCGGGGCGCCGAGGGATTCCAAAGGGAGGCCGGCGTTAGCCTCCCTTTGGCTGCCGTCGCCAGCGCGACAAACCAAGTATCAATCAACTTAAATGCTTAGATTGTAAACAACCAATACGGCCAATGAATTTAAAGTTTCCACAAACTATTTCCTTAATTAACAATTCATCCTTGAAGCTTGGTTCCATCGGTCATCCATGACCTCACTTCCTCAAGCTGCGAAGCTTCGCTTCGGTCTTTCGTCACCCCTTAAATCAAACCCGAAAAGATTAAATTGAAGAGCAATTGCCAGCATGGATGCTGGCAAAAGTATGCTTGAGCCATGGATGGCGATTGCATACTGTTTGCGTTCATTTCGATTTATTCTTTGAGGATTCAGTTTGATTTCGGGGCGGCTTTTTCTTGGTTCGTTCTTTTTGGCCGTTTTAAAAAGAATGAACGAGTGCGCCATGGATGGCGTAAGATAAATGCAGGGAGGCAAAGCTAATTCCTAAAAGGCCGCTGTCGAAAGCAACGTCAAACCAACTATCAATTAACTCAAATGTTAAGATTAAAAAACCAGCCAAATAAAAACCAACTCACTTACTCAATGCCATTCCAAGCGGCTTAAAATACGCTAACAACGCGTCATAAATCCTTTGCCTATGCGTTAAGTCAGGAAATACCGGCATAACATCAGGGTTGGTTGTGCCCGCGACTAAATAGCTGTTTTCAATATCAGGGCAAGTCTCTACTGCCGCTTCAAAAGCGCGCGCCATCATTTCGGTGGGTAGTGAAAAGTAATTTCTTGATAAAGCTAAATCAGCTTTTACACTGCGTGCAACAAAGTCGTTTTTATCTTGGCCGTCGTCGCTTAATAGCATGGCGCTAAAAATATTAATGAGGCGATCATTTAACGGGTGAGCAATTTGTGTTTTGTTTTTCAGCCAGCAGTCGCTGGCGAATAGAATGCGGTTTGGCAAGATCTCCGAATCATTAATATTAAAGGCTTTGTCGGCGATGTAATGATCAAAGGCATGCCAAAACTCATGAGCAAGTGCCCCTGCTCCCGCGTTTTTAGCCAGTGCCAGCTCGCGATAATGAGGCGCATAATGTGCTTGCACGCCCTTTCGCCCGCCACTACCAAAGGCAAGGTTTAAGTTTCCACGCAGCCCCATAGCTTGCGGCGGTAATGCCAAGATGTAGGCTAAATCAGCCAGTGCATCGAATACTAAATTAGCGGCAAGATCTCTTTCTTCGCGTGTTACCCAGCTACCCACACGAATATTCCCCATGCCAAAGGTTTGTTTTATATCTAAAAACGACACTTGTTCGCCATGGCGATAGTCTGGCCCTTTGCGGGTTTTGTATTTAAAGCTGGTTAACTTCAAGTTAGCTCAATTAGGTTTAGTTGATGCTGTCATTATCCAATAAAAAAGGGTAACTCAGTTACCCTTTTTCACGTTTATGTATTGCGAGCTTATGCAAGTAGCGGCTCTAATACATCAAAAAAGCGCTCTAGCTCTTCGATTGTGTTGTAGTGCATACAACCAATGCGAATAACACCGCCATTGTCTAACACGTTAAGCTGTTGGCATAACCCTTTGGCGTAGAAGTTACCGTCCCACACACAAATATGCTCTTTGCCTAAGTGCTCAGATACTTGGCGTGGTGTTACACCCGCAACAGTAATTGCAAAGGTAGGTGTACGCTCGGCTAAACGCGACAGATCAGAAATACCGTATAAGGTTACTGATTTATACTTTGCGATGCGTTCAAGGAAATACTTAGAAAGCGCATCTTCATGCTGTTTAGCATTGGCAAAAGCCACCTCTAATCGCGTGCGCAATGGCTCGCTTTCATCGAGTTCGCTTAAGCTTGCAATATATTCAACGGCTTGAATAAAACCTGCCATTGCTTCAAAGCTTTGCGTACCCGTTTCCCAACGACCTGGAATTAAATCGGTCGCTGGCTCTACTTTATATGGCGTAAAACCTTCTAGGTGTTCACGTTTACCGTAAACCATGCCTAAGTGTGGGCCAAAGAATTTATACGCAGAACACGCTAAAAAGTCACAATCAAGTGCTTGTACATCCACCAGCATGTGCGGCGCATAATGCACAGCATCTACATACACTAGTGCACCTACTTGGTGTGCCATATCAACAATCGCTTTAATGTCGTTGATAGTACCTGTAGTGTTTGATGCGTAAGTAACGGCAACAAGTTTAGTGTTTTCATTGAGTAATGATTTTAACTGCACTAAATCAAGGCTACAGTCTGCAGTATCCACTTCTAATGCGTGAACTTTTACGCCTTTATCGTCTGCCGCTTGCTGCCAGCTAGATACGTTTGAGAAGTGATCTGCATTAGTTACGATAATTTCGTCGCCCGCTTGCCAATCACGGCTAATTGCACGGCTAAAGCTAAAGGTAAGGCTGGTCATATTCGGACCAAACACAATTTGCTCTTTGCTTGGTGCATTTAACAATGTTGCCGCACTTTCACGTGCTTTATTTACTAGGTCAACCGTTTGGTGGCTTGAGAAAAATGCGCCACCTAAGTTTGAATTATAACGACCTAAATAAGCTGACATGGCAGTTAAAACACTTTGCGGTACTTGTGAGCCACCTGGACCATCTAAAAATACCGGTGATTTACCTGCTACTTCCTGCATTAACGCTGGAAACTGCTTACGGATTTTAGTTAATTGCATTATCAGTTCCTACGCTGTTAATACAAAGCAGTCTAAATAGCCTACTTTATCGTTGTCGATTTTGTTCATTGGTGTTGCGTTGTGCCATACCTGACGGTCATTCACCATAGCAAACATGCCGTCTTTAATTTCCATTTTGAAACATGGCTCTGCATCGCGTGATTCGTAAACTAGTAGCTCACCACCTTCAATATTGCTGTGCGACACACCTGCAACACAAACATGGTCAAAACCATCTTGGTGCACGCCCTCTGGTGCTGGCGGCGTGTCTGCATCAATCGCTAACATGCGGAACTGGTGGATTTCAATATCGGTATCGCTAGCAATGCCTGACATTTCAATAAACTGCTCTACTAAATGCGTCATACCGTCAGTCGCTAACAGCGATTCTTCAAGGTTTTCGTAAGTACGCTCAATATTACCTTGGAATTGGTTAATTGAGTCATCTTGGACAAATGCTTTAGTAGGTTGCAGGCTTAATTTGCCATCAACAAATTTAATTACAGAGTAACGGCGTAAACGAAATGCACCGTCGGCATATGGATTTGCCGGTAAGTTATCAAAAGAAGGCTTAAGCTGCTCGATAAATGCTTGCTCGATAAAACGCAATTGCAGCAGATTCTGGTTGTTTACTTTCGTCATAACACGCTCGCAGATGATGAATTATAAATCGCGGAGATCTTAGACGCTTTTAATGGGTTTTTTGTGGTTTAAATTGTGGCAATAAAGATGGTTATAGATTAAAAAATGCAATTTTATGTTAAAAATTAAATATTACATTCAATTTAAATTTTAACCGTTAAATACAGTAATTAGCCGAAGCGTTAAATAGAGGGTTATTGCTGTTAAAACAACAAAAATTAGAGTAATAACTCTAATGAATATATTAACTAATTTATGCTTTAAACGTATAAACCAAGAAGCGTTAGCTGGCTGGTTTTGATCGCATAAACTAAAACACGCAATAAAGAAATATCCCAATAAACTCCAGCAAAACAGTAATAAGAAACCTGCCTGCAACGAATTTAAAAATGGCGTATTTAGCACCAGTGATGTTATCAGTAAAGCGAATGCAACAAAGGCAGCTAGCAACATAACACCTCGCCAAGCGTTAAGACGCTTGGCGAGGTTAATAAAACGAGATTGCAGCTTAGTTACACTCATCACTGAGCGACTTTTTCAAAGCTTCAGGTGTTTTTGTTTCTACACCGTGTTCATCGTTTTTAATTAAATTTTCGTGATTTTCCACACGCTGCTGCCATTTTTCTTTGGCCATTAATTGCATGTTTAAGGTTTGGTCACGCTCATCCACGATTTCCATACCCATTAGGCTTTCAATCATGTCTTCTAACGTCACAATTCCTTGTACATCACCATATTCATCAACAATCAAACAAATATGAATGCGTTTTTCTAACAGTGTTTGAAATAACGTATGCACATGCAATGTTTCTGGTACGGTATAAATCGGCTTAACTAATTTGGCAATTTTGTAGTCTTCACCAAGGCGGTGATATGCCAGCATGATGTCGTTTTTATGCACAAAGCCAATAATGTCATCAGAGTCTTGGTCAAACACCAGTACCCGTGAAAACGCTACGCTACCATGTTGTTTTAAATACTCATCTACAGTGAGATCTTTATGTACCCTAAACAGCACAGTACGCGGAGTTAATAAGGTATCCAGCTTTAAATGACGGAACTTTAAAAGACTGCGAATAAGCTCGCTTTCTTCTTGATGAAGTGCCCCTGCTTCGCTACCCATTTCTGCCATTGCTTCAATTTCAGCACGAATAAAGTGGCTTTCGCTTTGCTTGCTGCCAAGCATTTTCGTAATCATGTCTGAAAGCCAAATAAACGGCTTTAATATGCGCACCATCACCACCAATGATGACGATACGATTGGCGTTAATTGGCGCCAATAATTAGCACCTAATGTTTTAGGAATAATTTCTGAAAGTACTAGAACGAGTAACGTCATTACTGCTGATGCAATACCAATTGCCGCATCACCAAATACCGCTGCAGCTTGTGCACCTACACCTGCTGCACCTGCTGTGTGCGCTACAGTATTTAACGTTAAAATTGCCGCAAGTGGCTGATCTACTTTTTCTTTTAATGAGTTAATGCGCTCAGCTAACTTTGGTTTTTGCTTTTTTAAACTGGCGACATAGCTTGGGGTAATACTTAGTAATACCGCTTCCATAATTGAACATAAAAATGAAATGCCTATAGCTAACAGCATATAGGTAATTAACAAAGCCACAGTAACCTCTCGAATCATGGCGTAAATTTATCAAGCCTAGTTTACCCAATAAACTAAGCACTGCGTACAATAACCGTCGTAAAATTGTATGAATTTATAAACGGCAAAGCTAATTTGATTACGATCACCCGTGCAAAGTTCATTCACACTTGTTTTCGTTGTTCAACATAATTGGGCTGCAACTTACCGAGTTCAAGCATACAGAAGGAATTTTTTTAGTTATGATTCTGCAATCTATTTTGATAAGGACAGACAATGAAAAAGTCTCTTTTAGCAGCAATGCTCGGCGCTTATTTTATTTCTCCAATCGCCAATGCCGAAGCCATTGATACAAGTAAGATCAATTATTTAGGCCCAATCGCACCGCAAAATGCCCTTAAGCCATTTGAAACTAATCGCAAAAATGCCATTTTAAACAACCTAAAACAGAGTTTAGCGGCAGACCAAGCATCAGTAAGCCTGTTTGGTAATACAGTTAAATGGCAGAGCCTAAATAAATTAAACGCACTCACTGAACCGGGTTTACAAGCATTAAAATTCACCCTCAGCACCTCACGCTTTACACCTGCAACGCTTAAATTAGAGGGTGTTAAAGAAGCCAGTTTTTACCTAAATGGCGAGCTACTTTCTAAAATTGGTGATGCTTATAAGCTACCGCTAAGCACAGGCCAACACCAAGTAATCATTATTACTGAAAGCGTTGAAGACTGGGGCAAGGTTGCGCTTGATTTAACTAGCGACCTTGAAGGTGCCAACATTAACGTTTCTAGTGACGCGCCAAATACACTAAGCGCCAAACAATTATTTGATAGTAAAACGGTTAGGAACCTAAGTATTTCTCCAAACGCTCAACTCTTGATTTGGCAAACGCGCAGTTACAACGATAAAAACGGTAATAAAGCACTCAAAGAAACTTATATTAAGTCGGTTAAAAGCAATGAAATTGTTTTCGCATTACCTGAAAACGCAAGTAATTTTGCTTGGTCAAGCGACAATAAACATCTTGTATACACAAGTGGTAATACCCTCTTTAAGTTAAATCTTAAAACGTTAACCACCAGCGCATTAAGTGAAGAGTTATCGGGCATTAGCAATGTTGATTTTTATGATAACGACACGCTTATTTTTACTTGGGTTAAACGCCCTGAAAAATCGACGTCACTAACCAAGTATTACCAAGGCTTAGAAGATCGTTGGTCGTATGCACGCAATAAAACTAGCGTATATTTATACGATGTAAATTCAGGTTTAATGCGCCAAGTAAGCCCTGCTGAATTTAGCGTAAACCTAGAAGATTCTGATGCCAAGCGTGGCACACTGTTATTAAGCCGCTCTATTTCTGATTATGCTGCACCACCGCATATGCTAACTGAGCTGCTTGAGTACAAATTAGCAGACAACAGCCAATCAACTATTGGCAGTTACCGCACATTTAATAGCGCACAATACGCAAGTGATGGTTTATATATTACTGCGGGCCCTGAGTTTGGTGATAACGTTGGTAAAAACGTTGCCGCATCACAGCTTAGTAATAACTACGATTCACAACTGTATTCAGTAAGTTATGACGGCAAAAAAATCACAGCATTATCAAAATCATTCAAACCTAGCATTGGCCAGTTCACGGTTTTAAACAATGATGATGTGATTTTAAATGTAGGCGAAGAAGACAAGCGCCAACTGTATTTATTTGATGAAAGTAAAAAACGCTTTAATAAAGTAAAAACTAACCTAGATGTGATTGAACGTTTTAGTGTTTCTGATGATAAATCACCAACCTTAGTTTACGCTGGTACTGGCGCGCAACTACCACAACAAGTACAACTTAAGAGTAAACCAAGCAGTGATAAAACTCGCACCCTGTGGAATGCGAAAGAAGCCTACTATGCTAATACACAGTTGCCGAGCCTTGAAGAGTTTAACTTTGTAAATGACCAAGGTACTGAAATTAAAGGCCGCGTTTATTTACCAAGTAATTTAGATAAACAAAAGCAATACCCAGCGCTGGTGTATTACTATGGTGGTACGTCACCAGTAAATCGTGCATTTACAGGTCGTTACCCATTTAATTTATGGGCTGAAAATGGCTACGTGGTGTATGTATTACAACCAACCGGTGCAACAGGCTTTGGCCAAGATTTTTCGGCAAAGCACGTTAATGCATGGGGCGAATACACAGCTAATGACATTATCAAAGGCACTCAGGCATTCCTAGATAAGTACACCTTTGTTGATAAAAACAAAGTAGGTAACTTAGGTGCGTCGTATGGTGGCTTTATGACCATGTTATTAGCAACTAAAACAGATATGTTTAGCGCGTCTATTTCTCATGCGGGTATTTCAAATATTACCTCTTACTGGGGCCAAGGTTGGTGGGGTTATTTATATTCAGGTGAAGCCTCTAAAAACAGTTTCCCTTGGAATAACGCAAAGCTTTATTCAGAGCACAGCCCAGTATTTAACGCAGATAAAGTAAAAACACCGTTATTACTTATTCATGGTGATGCTGATACTAACGTACCAGTAGGTGAAAGCCACACTATGTACACAGCATTAAAGCTACTAGGCCAAGATGTTGAATTAGTTGAATATAAAGGTGCAGATCACCAAATTTTTGCACGCGATAAGCGCTTCCATTGGTGGAACACTATGCTGGCTTATTTTGATAAGCACTTGAAAGAGCAACCACAGTGGTGGCAGGACTTATACCCACAAAAATAACCATAAAACGCTAAGTAAAAATAACGGCTTTTTTTAAGCCGTTATTTTTTTTGTACACCTATACTTAACATACTTATCTTTCTATTTTTCATTCAGTGCAAAATTGGTGATAATATCGCTTCGGGCAGATAATCGAATAACGAACATTATGACAATACAAGTTCTTCTGGTTGAAGATGATTCCTTGCTAGTAAGGCGCATTCAATCACATTTTAGCAATAGTGAGTTTAGTTTTGTTGTTGACGAAACAGGCGCTAATGCGGTTGATATTGTGCGCACAAATCATGACATAAAGCTGGCGGTTGTCGATATTGTACTACCCCAAGTAGATGGCTTAGTGCTCGCAAAAGAAATTAACTTAATTTCAGATATTGGTGTTGTCGTGCTGTCGAGCCGAGATTCTCAGGCCGACCGAATTTTAGGGTTAGCTCAAGGTGCTGATGATTATATTTGTAAGCCAGTAGATTTATTAGAGCTAGAGCTGCGATTAAAAGCCTTAGCAAAACGCCTTAATCTGTTCCAAACCAATGATGAATACATTGAATACTCAGATATTAAAGTGCACCCAGAGCACCGTACTTTAATTGTAGCCAATGGCGAAGAAATTAGGCTAACCGAAGCTGAACATAAAGTGTTAATTTCATTAATTGGTAATGCCGGTAAACCCACTAGCCGTGAAAAACTTTCAGAAGAAATTGGCCAATCTGATTGGAGCCCTTCAGATAGAACCGTTGATGTATTAGTTGGCCGCTTGCGTAAAAAACTCGGTGACGAAAAAGAACAAAAACGCATTGTAACCGTGCGCGGCAAAGGTTACATGATTGCGCTAGGTTAATAATAAAAATTCACTTAACCAGCCTGAACTCGGGTTAACTAGCTAATAAACATAAAAAAGGCCGCATTTGCGGCCTTTTCTATTTAAATAATTTTACGTTTTTACCAAGTGCCCAGTTTGGAATTTTCATAGGCCGCTAATCGCGCTTTCGCAGCATCAACAAAATAGTCTTTGTCCCACGCTTCTTTTACGGCTTTCTCTTGCATATCTACGGCTTCGTCAAACTGACCTAATTTTGCATAGGCGGCTGCCATATATTCATATGCCCAAGGGTCGTCTTTTTCATCAACCACTAACTTTGTTAGTTCAATGGCATAGTTCAACTCGCCTTGGTTATGCGACTCACGTGCGTATATGCCAGCAAGCTCTCGCATCGCAATATAATCGCCTTGTTCAGCGGCATCGCCAAGCCATTCGCGCGCTTGGCTAAGTAACTCTTTGCTGGCATCTGCTTTTTGTAAAATACATTTAGCAGCCAGTGTTTGTGCTGGTGTATAGCCAAGATCTGCCGCGGTACCAAGAATATGTAAATTACAGCCCGCACCAAGCAACATTAAAGAAGCAAAGTCACCGCCTTGTGCTGCTTTTAAACGCCAGTAACTTGGCATCTCTTCGCGCGGTTTTGCAATAATCTGTTTTAATCTTACATTTTGGCGGTTGATGTAGTTTGAGTATGTATTATTTCGCGCTTCATTATTGTAGAAAAACTCTGCTAAAAATGGCCCATACTCTGATTGCTCATCACCACTGACTAGCACTTGCCAGTTTTGCATGGTTTTAACAGCGAGTTTGTCTAATTCTTTAGGTGCTTTATAGTCACCTGTTGCTTCATAACGAATGGTATTACCTTGCTTATCTAGCCATACAAGGTAATTGAAGTTATAAAAATCTTCGCTAAGCGCTGGGTTTTCAGTGAACTCATCTGCGTTACTTGCCAGTAAATTTGCTTCGCCATTTGAGCTTGTCACGGTATCTTTTGGCAAATACGCTACTTTCAGCATATCGTCTTCACTCATCAGCTCTAACATATCAGCAAGTTCAGCTTGGGATTTAGTGTTGCCACGTTTTGCCTGAGCTAATAATTTTTTATGTTTAGCCTCGAGTTGTTTAAGCGTTTCTTCTGGAATATCTGTACGCTTAAATACACCACCAAATTGTGCCTGACTAAACTTTCGTAAACTGCCGCCCACTTTTAGAATTTGATAACGTGAATTTTCTAATTTTTCTAATACGCTTTCTGCAAATTCATCGCTTGGATAACTTTGTAATAACTGCACATCACGCACAATACCGTTGCGGTCAATATCAAATAAATAGCGCGCCATGCCCGGAATACCTTTATTAAAAAGGCTGCTAGGATATTTTGCTTCTGGGTTTTCAGTACGCTTAGGAGTTGGGTTGTAGTCACGACCAAAAGGGAGTGCATAACGAATATTTTCACTGCCTGCTTTGCCATACAAACCTATTAGTTCATTGGCTTTCGCTTGTGCATTTTTCATTTGTGCAGGAGTTAATCGGCGCTCAACTGTTTTAAGTGCTTGTCTTGCTGTTAAAAAGCCATTTTCGATAGCAACAGCTAAGTAGGCGTAAGCTAGGATTGGGTCTTGCGCAACGCCTTGGCCACGAAGATATTGCACCCCTAAATTAAATTGGCTTTTGCCATGACCGAGGTGAGCTGTTTTCTGAAAAAGTTTAAAGGCTTGGGCATAATCTTGATTGAGATAAAGATCCATGGCGCGGTCGGCATTAGCCATCGCACTTACACTTTGACCCGCTAACAATATACCAGCTATTACACTCGCTAACTTTATCATTTCAACTCCTGTCAATTGCACCAAAGCTCATGTTAACAGCTGGTTAATAGTGGTGCAACTCAGGAAACGCCTAAGCTAGCGCATTTTTTATTATGTTTTTAAACTCGTGTTAAGGTATTAATTAATCGCTCAAATGCACGGTAGCTGATTGCCTCTTTAATGTGCATTAAATCAACAGTTTGCTTGCCCGCTAAATCGGCAATGGTACGTGCCACTTTTAATACGCGATGATATGAGCGCGGTGATAAATCGAGCTTTTCTGTTACTAATGCCATAAATGTCACACTTTCATTATCAAGTTTCACCACTTGCTCAAGTTCTCGATTTGACAGTAACGCATTAAGCTTACCCTGACGTTGATATTGTAATTTTTGTGCATTCACGACTCTATCGCGTATTTGCTCTGAGCTTTCGCCTAATTGATTCGATTGCAGCTCATGGGTTTTCAATTTTGGTAACTCAACTTGCAAATCAATTCTATCTAAAAAGGGCCCAGAGACACGGCTTAAGTATTTTAAAATTTGCTCTGGTGATGCACGATTATCTCTATGACACCCAGTTGGGCTTGGATTAAGTGCACAAATTAACTGAAAGTTGGCAGGGAACTCTGATTGCCGTGCAGCTCGTGATATTGTTACTTTACGGGTTTCTAATGGCTCGCGAAGACTATCAAGTACTTTTCGTTCAAACTCGGTAAGTTCATCCAGAAATAACACCCCATTATGCGCGAGACTAATTTCACCTGGTTTAGGGTTTGAAGAACCGCCAACTAAAGCAACCGCTGAGCAGGTATGATGCGGCGAGCGAAATGGTCGTATTTGCCATTGCTGCTGATCTACCGACTTGCCAATAATTGAGTAAAGTGTTGCTGTTTCTAGTGCTTCAGATTCAGTTAATGGCGGCATTATAGTCGCCATTCTTGCCGCTAACATGGACTTGCCTGTACCGGGTGGACCAAGAAACATTACATTGTGCTTTCCTGCCGCGGCAATTTCGAGCGCGCGCTTGGCTTGCCCCTGCCCTTTTACTTCAGCCATATCAATTAAGTAATGTGGCATGGCTTTATTTGCTTGAGGTTCAGCTACCAAGAAGTTAAGTGCTTGTTGCCCCGTCAAATCTTGGCAGAGCTCATTTAAACTTGTTGCTAATTTAATCTGACAATGTGATACAAGCCTAGCTTCGTTGGCATTATGGGCTGAAATATAAATTTGTTTATCGCTATTAATATTCGCTATCAGCGATGCCAGCAGACCATGAATTGGCCTGATCTCGCCACTTAAAGACAGCTCACCATAAAACTCGTGTTTGCTTAAATTCAACTGACCCAATTGATTTGATGCGACCAAAATGCCAATCGCAATAGCTAAATCAAAGCGCCCCCCTTCTTTGGGTAAATCAGCGGGGGCTAGGTTTACAGTTATGCGCTCTTGCGGAAATTTAAATTGGCTATTAATTATAGCGCTACGCACACGGTCTTTAGCTTCTTTTACAGAAGTTTCGGGTAATCCGACGATGGTAAACTTGGGTAAGCCAGAGGTGATATGAATTTCAATCGTTACTAAAGGCGCATCCATAGCCACTTGCGCGCGGGAATAAACACAGGCAAAAGACATTCCGTTGTCCTTACAATATAAGCTCTTACCTTTAGTGTAGCTGAATTTAAGCGCCCAGCTACTTATCTATTTTACTGTATTTAAATACGTGTAGGCTCCATCCCCACTTTATCGCCCCAGCACGTAAGCCCAGTGTACCCAGCATACCTAAAATCATTGCGAAATTTGTTGATAGTCCTAAATTAAGGCTTTGCGTATATAAAATACCACCAAAAATACAGGTTGTGGCATAGAGCTCACTCTTTAATACCATCGGGGTAGTACGCGCGAGCACATCGCGGATCATGCCACCAAAGCAACCTGTAATAGTGCCCATTACAATGGCGGTTAAATCAGGCATGCCAAGGCTTAAGGCTTTTTGCACACCCATTACAACAAAAAATGCAAGGCCGAGCGCATCGGCAATTTCGAGTAATATTTGGGGAAAGCCACGTTGTTTATTTAGCCAAATAATGGTGATGATACTCGCAAAGAAAATCGAAATTAAATAAGTGGGATCTTTTAACCAAAAAACCGGTACATCTAAAATTACATCTCGTGTGGTACCACCGCCAATTGCGGTAACTGACGCGAGTACAATGACACCAAAGCCATCTAATTTCTTTTTATAAGCGACCAGCGCACCTGATATCGCAAATACTGCAACACCAACTAAATCAATCCAGTGGAACAATGAATCCATTTTTACCCTTATTGCTTGGTTAGCGCTTGAAGCACTTCAACTGCTTTTGAAGCGTCTTTCTTAGCAACCAAAATATGATCATGGTAAAACCCTGCAACCACATTAGCGCTAATATCATATTTTGCCAAGGCTGTTGAAAAAGCAGCAGTTAAACCAACAGCATCAAGACTTGAGTGGATCTGTAAAGTGATTAATGAAAACTCTGAACTGTATGTCAGTTGCCATTCGACTGCCTGAGCTTTAGTTAAAATCAGCGTTATACCTTCAGGCTCATTAATACGCGAAAACACCTTGCTCATATCCAAAGAATCAACTGTTTCTGAACAGACAAACACATAGCTTTCAGGGTGCAACATGGGCTGCATATGTTTTATTAACTGTTGTAGATTCGTTTCACCACTCATTTTTCTTCCTTATAAAATAAAAAAGGCTGTTAACACAGCCTTTTAGAATTCTAATTTGATATGGACATTATTGCCAAGCTCTTTGGCTCGCAAGTTGTTGTTCAAAGGCATCAATTTTATCGTTTAGCGTTTCAGTTACGCCGATAAAATCAAGTCCTGATAATAAACGTTGTTTGATATCAGGACGGATATCAAAACCAATATCATCAAACTGCTCACTTTTAATTACTTGGTTTTCCAAATTTATCACAACATTTACTTGCTCAATTTGCTCAGTTACCGCAAATAACTTATCCAGAGTCGTACTCGGTAACGCAATTGCAAGCATTTGATTGTTCATACAGTTATTAAAGAAAATATCAGCAAAACTCTCGGCTAAAATCACCGTAAAACCATATTGTTTTAATGCCCAAGGCGCATGTTCACGCGATGAGCCACAACCAAAATTATCGCGAGTAAGCAATACACTGGCACCTTGGTAACGTGCTTCATTTAAAATGAAGTCTGGATTTGCGTCACCATTTTCCAAATAGCGCCAATCGTAAAATAACGCTTTATCAAAACCATCACGGCTGGTTGATGTTAAAAACTGCTTAGGAATAATTTGGTCTGTGTCGACATTGTTTTTATCAAGTGGCGCCATTAAACCGCTGTGAAAAATAGCCATTAGATACCTCCTCGAATATCAACAAATCGACCATGAATTGCCGCCGCAGCAGCCATTGCAGGACTGACTAAATGAGTACGCCCACCACGACCTTGGCGACCTTCAAAATTACGATTTGAAGTAGACGCACAACGTTTACCCGCGCCTAGGCGGTCGTCATTCATTGCTAGGCACATTGAACAACCTGGTTCACGCCATTCAAAACCAGCTTGCTTGAATATGTCAGCGAGCCCTTCTTCTTCCGCTTGTTTTTTAACAAGACCAGAACCCGGTACCACCAACGCTTCAACACCGTCAGCCACTTTTTTACCTTTCACTAAAGAGGCGGCAGCGCGTAAATCTTCAATGCGACTATTGGTACAGCTGCCAATAAATACAGTGTCTACCGCTACATCTGCGATTTTTTGTCCCGGCTGTAAATCCATATAAGCCAGTGCGCGACGAATCGCGTCTGCTTTAATTAGATCACTTTGTGTGTCGGGATCTGGGATTACCTGATCAATACCAATTACCTGCTCAGGACTAGTACCCCAAGTTACTTGTGGCTGAATATCCGCAGCATTTAACACGACTGTGTGGTCAAACACTGCATCTTCATCACTCTTTAAGGTTTGCCAATACGCTACCGCTTGCTGCCAATCTTTACCTTTTGGTGCAAATGGGCGCCCTTCAAGATAGTCATAAGTTGCTTGGTCCGGTGCAATTAAGCCTGCTTTAGCACCCATTTCAATGCTCATATTACAAAGTGTCATACGCGCTTCCATTGAAAGCGCACTGATTGCTTCGCCGCAAAACTCTGCAACATAACCTGTACCACCCGCGGTACCTAACTTACCAATGACAGCTAAAATAATGTCTTTTGCGGTCACACCAAGGTTGATTTTGCCATCAATTTGGATTTTTAAGCTCTTTGCTTTTTTCTGCTGTAATGTTTGTGTTGCTAATACATGCTCTACTTCAGAGGTACCAATACCATGAGCCAACGCACCAAAAGCACCATGAGTAGATGTATGGCTATCACCACACACAATAGTTGTGCCTGGTAATGTAATGCCTTGTTCAGGTCCCATTACATGCACGATACCTTGGTTAATTGAATTTAAATCGTAAAGTACTATGCCAAACTCTTCACAGTTTTCTTTTAGAGCAACTAACTGATTTTTAGACACTTCACTTGCTGCATCCAAAGAGCGGCTCTTAGTTGAAACATTGTGATCCATGGTCGCAAATGTTTTTTCAGGACAACGTACTTTGCGGTTTGCTTCGCGTAAACCAGCAAAAGCCTGTGGTGATGTCACTTCGTGTACTAAGTGTCTATCGATGTAAAGCAAATCACTTTCATCGTTAATTGCAGTCACTTTATGTGCCTGCCAAATTTTGTCGTATAAGGTCTGAGCCACGTCATTCCCCTTGCTAATTTCGGTGACGGTGGCCTGAATTTCAGGCCATATAAAAATTAAATGCGTGCAATGATTTCTTTTGCAACATCAAGTGTGGTGTAGCCTGCCGTTGGGTAGATATCTGGTGTACCAACACCTGCAGCTACAGCTTCTGCAACCGCTTTTTCAATAGTGCGCGCTGCTTCATCTTGTTTTAATGAATAACGTAGCATTAATGCTGCACTTAAAATTTGTGCGATTGGATTTGCAATACCTTTGCCTGCAATATCAGGTGCTGAACCACCAGCGGGTTCATACAAGCCAAAACCCGTTTGGTTTAAGCTTGCTGAAGGTAATAAGCCCATGGAGCCTGTGATCATTGCACATTCATCAGAAAGAATGTCACCAAACAAGTTGTCGCATAAAAGCACATCAAACTGGCTTGGCTCTTTTACTAGCTGCATTGTTGCGTTATCAATGTAGATATAATCAAGTGCTACATCTGGGTAATCTTTACTTACTTCTGTAACAACTTCTCGCCATAACACGCTTGATGCAAGTACGTTTGCTTTATCAACAGACGTTACTTTATTAGCGCGCAATTTTGCTGCTTCAAAAGCAAAGCGGGCGATACGTTCGATTTCTTTACGCGAATAGGTTTGCGTGTCGAATGCATATTCTTCAGCACCTTCACCACTTCGGCCTTTTTCACCGAAATAGATACCACCTGTCAGCTCGCGAACACATAAAATATCAAAGCCTTTTGAACTGATATCTGCACGTAACGGTGATGCCGCACTTAATGCTGGTAATAGCTGTGCTGGGCGTAAGTTACAAAATAGGCCAAAGTGTTTACGTAACGGTAATAATGATGCGCGCTCAGGTTGCTCTGCTGGCGGCAATCCTTCCCATTTTGGTCCACCAACTGAACCAAATAGAATTGCATCCGCTTGTTCACACGCAGCCAAGGTTGTATCTGGCAGTGCTTTACCAAATTGGTCGATTGCCGCACCACCAATTGCATGGTGATTTAAGCTTAATGAAAAATTAAATTTATCACTTACGGCGTTTAGCACGTCGATAGCGGCGGTCATTACTTCCGGTCCAATACCGTCACCCGCTAACACTGCGATGTCGTAATTTGCTTGGCTGCTCATACTGCTTTCCTTTGTAGTTTTAAATCGGATACTTGCTGTGCCCGATAAATTAAATTGTGAACTCGAATTAAAGCGCGCACCGACGCTTCCACGATATCTGCTGCTAAGCCTGCACCGTGGTATTGGCGTCCATCAAACTTAGCGATAATGTCTACTTGGCCAAGGGATGCTTCACCTTGTCCTGTTGCGTCTAAATTATATTCAATAATTTCAATATCCATATTAGTCATACGTTTAATTGCTTTGAATGACGCTTCAACAGGGCCGTTACCCGTTGCGGCTTCAGTAACTTCTTTGCCACCAATTGTCATGCCTACACTACTGCTCGCCACTGACTGAGAATTTGACGTTGAATGGACAAATGACAACTGGTAAAAATCACTCTCACTTGATTGATTATTGAAGTAAATCATCGCCTCTAGGTCATAGTCGTAGACCGTGCCTTTTTGGTCAGCCAAAGCTAAAAAGCTCTGATATAGCGAATCCATGTCATAATCATCAGGCTGATAACCTAATTCACTTAAACGGTGCTGAATAACATGACGACCTGAACGCGAGGTCATATTTAGCTGATTATTTGGCACTCCAACGGTTTCTGGTGCCATAATTTCGTAAGTGTTTTGCGCTTTAAGCACACCATCTTGGTGAATACCTGAGCTATGTGCGAAAGCATTTTCACCGACAATCGCTTTATTCGGTTGCACAGGCATATTACAGATTTGGCTGACTTGACGTGAAGCACGGTAAATTTCTTCGCTTACGATATCAGTGCGTAATTTAAGGTGATCTTCACGCATCTTTAAGATCATCGACACTTCTTCAAGTGAACAGTTACCAGCACGTTCACCAATCCCGTTGACAGTACACTCGATCTGACGTGCCCCTGCTTGTACCGCAGCAATCGAATTAGCTACCGCTAAACCTAAATCGTTATGGCAATGAACACTTAAACGCGCTTTATCAATATTTGGGACGTTGTTCATTAAATGCGTGATCATCGCAGCATACTCGTCAGGGGTAACATAACCAACGGTATCAGGTAAGTTGATTGTCGATGCGCCCGCATTTATTGCTGCTTCTACAATGCGGCATAAATCACTATGCGGTGTACGCCCCGCGTCTTCGCATGAAAATTCTACGTCATCAGTGTAATTGCGCGCTTGTTTGATTGAACGCACTGCCATCGCAGTTGCATCATCTAAGCTCATACGTAATTTATGTTCTAAATGTAAAGGGCTGGTTGCAATAAAGGTATGAATACGGCGATTTTCAGCAGGTCTTAAAGCAAGTCCACAGGCTTCAATATCCTTTTCTACCGCACGTGCTAAGCCACAAATTGCAGGGCCTCTTACTTCACGTGCTATACGCTCTACTGCTCTAAAGTCGGCAGGGCTTGAAACAGGAAATCCGACTTCCATAACATCAACATTCAGACGACTAATAGCATGCGCTAGCTGAATCTTATCATCTTCAGTAAGACTTGCTTTTAATGCTTGTTCGCCATCTCGTAACGTTGTATCAAATATCCAAATTTTATCGCTCATACCTGCACCTTTGCCCTAACATAAAAAAACCCCGCATTTAGCGGGGTTTTTGCAAACTTTTCAGTCAAACACACTAAGCCCCGCTTCTGCCGCTAAGCAGTAAGAGGTTGTTTAGAAGTAGGCTAATCGTGTTGTAAGACATATTTATATGGTTTCCATCATTGACTGAAGCAATTTAACCATTAGAAGCAACGCAAAACAAGCATAAAAAAACCAACAAAACCGCAATTAACATCAAAAATAAAAAACAAAAAAGCAAAAATAACGCACTTAATGAATAAATTAACCAAAATAAGTTTGTGACATAATTTATTAGCCAATTAGATTAAATGGTCTGCATAAAAAAAATAATGAAATTTTTTTAATTCACACAGTTATTTTTTAGCATCTCAAATACCTGGTTTACAGGAATAGGTGGTGCAAGGTAATAGCCTTGCATATGGCTTCGTGTGAAATTGTTTTGCACTAGCTTCTGCTGTTGATAACTTTCAATTTTAACAAAGACAAAATCAACACTGTTATGATGGTAGAACTTAGCAACCTTGTCTGTTTGCTCTTTATCGAGTTGTTGTAGTTGCTCTACCGGAATTTTCACTTCATCAATCACTAATGGTAGTTTTTCAAGCCGTGTCAAAATACCTTCTTCGCCATCAATCGCAAGGCTAAAGCCTAGCTCTTTTAACCCAGCTAACAACCCAATAACTTTACTGTTAGAGCTGTAAAACGCATCAAGAGGAAACTCAAAAATAATTTGATCAGGATTTATACCTGCAATGTTTAAATGCGAGCTCATTACTTGCAGTAAATCATATTGCCCTAAATCGATTAACGATAAGTTAATTGATAAGCGAACGCTGCTAAATGCAGGTAAAACTTCTGCAACACGTTTGAAAAACATATCACTAAACACATCGATTAATTGATGTTTTTCAATCGCATCCATAACCTGCTTAGTACTTAACTTAATACCATTTTCTTGAAAGCGAACTAAACATTCAAAACCAGATAGCTTCTCGTTTTGACTGCGAAATTCAGGTTGAAAATCAAGGTTTACACAATCTCTACGTGAAAGAATAGTAGTTAATTTTTCTTTATCGATTATGTGCTCTGTAACCGAACGTTGACTGAAAACTTGATTAAAGTCACTGAGCTTAACCGGTTTATGGATTTGCGCTATTAATTCACAAGGCAAAAATAAGGGGACAGCATCATCTTCAGTAAGCAATAAGACTAAGCGACCTTTAAAGCCTGTACCTAATAACCAGCTTGCCATATCTACATCACCGAAAGAATTTGCAGAGATAACTAAGGTGTCTTCATTAGTACCTTGCACCACTTCACTTTGTAAGCTAGCTAGATCACCAGTTGTGAAAATACGTCCAGCCCAAAGGTATTCAATGCACTTTTGCGTTGTAGTGCGTTGCTCTTCGCTTAAATCAAATATAAAGACGGTTTGCTCTTTCGAATCCATGTCAACGTCCTGTTTTGTTGCATTCTATAAGTCAAGCATAGAACCTTATAATTACCAGTATATTGGCACTATTATTTAGTCTTAAAATCGAAATTATGGGCATAAAAAAAGCGCTTTATAAGCGCCTTTTTTTGATAAGCAAAAACTACTTTTGAGCTAGGTAGTTAATTAGTTTAGCCATATCTTCAGCACTCGAAATGCCGGACTTACGGCCAAAGTTAACTTTGTATTTACCATTCACAATAAAAGTAGGCACAGAACCAAGTGCACCTTTCGATTTATAAAACTCTTGTTCTTTGCTCATTTTCTTCGCTTTAGTGCGAACCGCAAAGCTTTTGTAATATTTTTCAAAAGTTGATGCTTCAACGCCTTTTGCTACAAACACATCTTTTACATCTGCAACTTCATTAAAGTTTTTACGCTCGCCATGAACATGGTTAAAAATACCGGCAATAATCTGGTCTTTTTGCGGTAATGCTTCAGCCGCTGCTAATGCTTGCGATAACATTTCTTGGTTTTCTTTTGATCTGCCACCCATGAAATTTACGTGTGCTTTTTTAAACGTTACGTTTTTATCAAGCATCGGTTTTAAGTCGTAAATAACGTTTTCCATGTTGTTACATGCAGGGCAGTAAAATGAGAAAAACTCTGTTACTTCTGGGGTTTTTGTAGCGCGATCTGAAATTACATCGTAATGCACGCCTTCTTCATATTGATTTGCAATTGCAACAACTGGCAATGCTAAAGCTAAAAGAGCAGCTTTAAAAAATGCTTTCATTTATTACTCCGTTATTTTTTTAATAAGTATTCAACCAGCGCTTTTAACTCGTCGTATGATTTAATGCTGGTTAGTTCAATGCGGTAAATATCATTAACAATAAACGTTGGTACACCTGTTAATGCGTTTAATTCAGCAAAGCGGTCTTGCTGTTCAACCATATACTGCTCTTGCGCAGCAATCGCCATATTGCCTGAAAGCTGTTTGAATTTCTCTTCTGTCATAACATCGTTTAACACAAATAAACGGCGTACATCGTCCATTGTTGAGAAACTACCGCGATTACGGTGAATAAACGAGAAGATAGCATCACTTGCTTCGTTCGCTTTACCAGCTTGCTTCGCGATTAAATAAGCTGTCGATAGTAATGATTGGGTTTTAGGTTCAATACCTCTTAAAAAGTTAACATGGCTTTTTACAAAAGTATCTGCTGGCAACTCTTTGCTTAATCGCTGTGCAATCATTTCGAAGTTATAGCAATGTGGGCAGTAGTAAGAAAAGAACTCAGTAACCTGAGGTTTTTCTGATTTATCTGTTTTAATTAGAGAGAAATGCTCTCCCTCTTCAAATTTGAAGTCCGATGCAAACAGTGCAAGCGGAAAAAATAGTGCAACAATAAAAAATAACTTCTTAGTCATAGGGTTCTCTTATGGCAAAAGCTTTAACGGTGCTTCATGCAACGCAGCCAATTGCTCCTTTAAACTTAATATTTGTTGTTCCCAGTATTTGTCTGATGCAAACCACGAAAAGTTCCGTTGAAATGCTAAATCTTTCCAACGCTTAGCGAGCCACCCCATGTAATTGATCATACGCAGGGCGCGTAAAGGTTCTATCAGGTGCAGCTCTTTTAAGTCAAATGAAGAAAACTCGTCATAGGCACACAGCAAAGTATCCATCTGCATACGCTGCTCGTTTTCATCACCACTTAACATCATCCATAAATCTTGAACCGCTGGCCCCTGACGCGCATCATCTAAATCGACAAACGTCAGTTCATTGCCGGTCCACAGAATATTGCCAATATGACAATCACCATGCAAGCGGATCACGTTATTTGGCTGATATTTCTTCTCAGTTAACGCGATAACTTGTTCTAACACTGTCATAAAAGGCGTTTCTAGACTGGACGTTATTAAATTACTGTCAACTAAAGAGCGTGTTGCATCGTGTAAAAACTCTTGGCAGCTAATTGTTGGCCTAACAGCAAAAGGTTTTGTTTTTGATACGTTATGGAGACGACCGATAAAACGCCCTAAAACTTCCAAATGATCATAATTATCTGCTTCGAACGTTCTGCCACCGACACTTGGAAACAATGCAAAGCGGTAGCCTTGATAATCAAACAAGCTTGTATTATCACGCTTTATTGGTGCAACAACAGGCACCTCGCCGTCAAGCAATTCAAAACTAAAGTCATGCTCTTCCAGTATTTGCTCAGTGCGCCAACGCTCTGGACGATAAAACTTCACAACATAACGTTTATTATCTTCAGCTAAAAACTGGTAAACGCGGTTTTCATAACTATTAAGTGCTAACAGTCCAGATATTGGATAAACCCCAATACTTTCAATCGCATCTAAAATACGATCTGGTGTTAAATCACTAAAATCAAATGCCGACATTTAACGTCCTTTAAAGAACTTGCTTGGTTGTGCAAGTTGCGTATTTGGTTCATCAGCACGTTTTAATACAAAGTTAAACTCGCTGATTGACGCTTTTAAATCATACGGATCAATCGCAATTGATAGTGGCAGACTGTAAGACTCACCAGAGCGAATATGCACCTCAGTTTTACCTAAAATAGTGAAATTATCTAAGCCTTCAACTGAAATGGTATATGCATGATCTTGCTGTGATTTATTGAGAATTTTCAAGGTATATGTGTTTTCAACTAAACCTTCATTATTCATACGGTATAGCTGATTTCTATCACGAATAATATCTAAATCCATCGGGATTCGGGTCATCACATCCGCCACAAAAATACCACAAATCACCAGCATTACGATCAAGTAACCAATGATTTTTGGACGCAGCGCATGTGTTTTCTTGTCAGATGTTAAGTTGCGCTCTGTGGTATATGAAATCAGTCCTTTGTCATAGTTCATCTTGTCCATAACTTCATCACAAGCGTCGATACAGGCACCACAGTTTATACACTCATATTGTAAGCCGTTTCGAATATCGATACCGGTTGGGCACACGTGTACACACATCTTACAATCAATGCAATCCCCTAAGCCTAACTCTTTAGGATCTTGCTTTCTGCCACGTGGACCACGGTTTTCACCGCGCTTTTCATCATAGGTAACAGTAAACGTATCTTGATCAAACATCGCTGATTGGAAACGCGAATATGGACACATATGCAAACACATAATTTCGCGCATCCAACCGGCGTTACCATAAGTACAAAAAGTAAAAAATAACACCCCACCAACAGCATAAGAGGTTGCTTCAAAAGTAAAGAAGTCGACCATCAAATCCCTGATAGGCGTGAAGTAACCAACAAAGGTTAGTGATGTGAAAAGAGAGAAGCCTACCCAACTTAAATGCTTGGCTGATTTTCGCCAGAATTTGTCAAAATCCATTTTACGCTGGTCGAGCTTTTTACGCTGATTCGCGCTGCCTTCTATTTTTTCTTCAAACCAAATGAAAATAAAGGTCCATACTGTTTGCGGGCACATATAGCCGCACCATACGCGACCATAAAAAGTCGTTACTAAAAACAGCGCAAAAGCACCAATCATAAAAATCCAAGCAAGAATGGTAAGGTCTTGCGGCCACAAGGTCATGCCAAAAATATTGAATTTCTGATTGAAAATATCGAAAAGAACCGCTTGATGCCCATTAAAGCTAATCCATGGCAGCAACATAAAGCTCAGCATAGCAACAAGCCCTAGGTATTTGCGCAATTTTTGATGCAACCCTTTTACCGCTCGCACATAAATGCGATTGCGCGGATTAAAGCGGTCAAATTTCTCCGCATCAGGTTTATGAACTTTTACTTCTGTAGGTATATTTTTTACTTTAATTTGCTTGTCCATGGCGCCCCTAGGTGTGCAAACTTCTTATAAGTTGCCTAATTATAACAATTGTCTTTGCTAGTGCGATGCATTTTATTAAACTAAATGAACAGCAAATAGGCGCTAAATCAAAAAAAAGAAAATATTATGAAAAATTACTTCTTATTTGTATTGGTCATTCTTATCTTAGCAAGTGTTGATCACCCAACAATTGCAAAGCCTCGCCAAGAACTTTTTGATAAAGTAATGGGTGTGTTAAGTGACTCAAGCAAAGTTAAAACTGACCAAGAAGCAGTTCGCTCTCTTGCACGTGCTAAAGAAAAACTTCGATTATCAGAAACTGCAGATGATTATTTAAGCAAACAATTAGCCACTAATCACAAAATGGATGCGTTCAATACTCGATATTGCCGTAATAATGAGCTTAACTCTTATTTTTACGGTGATGATTTAAGGCAGATTTGTAAGATTATCAGTGAAGAAAGAAAGAGATAATGATCGATTTTTCGCAACTGAATAAAAAATTTGCTAAAAACTTCAATGATCAGAAAGCGCTTTTGAAAAAACTATTACAGGGAAAAACCGTTAACTGTGATAGCTGTAACACACCTTTAACTGTGACAATTAACGAGCAAGAAGGTGAATTTAAAATCGGTTGTAAATCGGGTTGTACAGAGCTTAGATTAGAAATTGATTAAAGCTTTATTTTACTCGCTTTTAATCAAGCCCCATTTATTCAAGTGATGATCTCAATCGAGATCATCATCTTCCTCAACCACTAAGCCTGCATCCAAAACACATGCCTCGATAAGTTCAGCAAAGCCTTGCGCAAAAGGCTGTACTAATTCGAGTACATCGTCAGATAAGCTTGCATCATTAGCTAAGTCAGCAAAAAAGCATAAATAGCCTAACGTCATTGCTATCGCTTCTTGTAGCTCTGCATTTAGACTTTCGCTTGTGACGATTGGCTCAATGTAATGATTTATACCTAAAGCAAAACCATGAGCCCACAAATGAAGCTCAGCGGTGTCTGTTAGATTTGCCTTACTTGGTGATAAAATTTGAATACGAGAAGCGAGATCGTATCCTTTTTCAAAAACCTCATCGCTCACATCATTATGGAATGCCATTAAAGCGAACAGCTTATCATCTGCCAAGTGCTCGCTTTTTTCGCCAAGCGCTTGTTTTACCCAAACATCTTCAACAATTGGCGAGGGAGCAGCAATCAACGCAAATAAAAAACCTTCAAGCTGCGCAATTGGCATTGCATGCGCTTTGTTTTCATCGCTCTCAATCCAACTAGCCAGTGCTATTTTATCTTCTTTCGTAAATTCAATCATGCTTAAAACTTAAACGAATAACGACCATTGTTATCAGGTTTACCTAAGAATTTAACTGCTTCATGCACTTGTTTAGGCATACTTGCATCAGGTTTTACAAACCCACTCACTTTCATGATTTGTATACCATATTGTGCTTCAAGCTGAAGCCCTAACTGATTCTCTTCACTAATATTTAAACTTAGCGCACCATTATCACAACTCAACTTGCCTTTGATTGTGTCAAACTCTATCCAACCTTGAAGGCCTTGCACTGATAAGTTATGCGTCTCTGCCTGTCCTGCTAAGGCATTACATAACTGCTTTTGTTCCTTCAGTGGAAATTCAGCATCAGTAAGTTTAATTTTAAGATTGCCTTTAGTGGGTAAGGCCATCGGTAACTTCACATTCTCTAACAGCATGCTTGTTGGAAGACGGACATTAGTTCGCGCTAATTTTAGTGACTCAGCTGATAACGGCACACTAATTGAAGCTTTACCAAAAGGTGTATCGAAGCCACGTAAACTACCAAAACTAATGTCAGCATTAAGCTTGCCAGTGAGCAAACTAAGTGGTTTTAGTTGCCACTCTAGCTTATCAATCAACTGATGGTTTAACTGCGCTTGTGCAACACGCCCTTGCCAAATTGTGCCAGAAACACCCGCAACTTTTATATTTTTAGGTAAGTAACCTTCAGCAAAACTAAATACTACTGATGCAGGCGCCAAATAGAGTAGAAATGCAATCAATGCAAAAATAAATAAAAAGATAAGAGATAGCGTTTTTTTCATATTATTTTTCAACCACCAAACGACTAATACTTACCATACCTGGCTCTGCACCACGGTTTATATCGATTGCAGAAATCGTTAAACCACTTTGCTCCACCAAAGACTCGAGCCAAGGTAATAATTTATTAAATTCAACCGATTCAATCGTTAAACGTAAGGTGTCATCTTTTGGCTGCATTTTACTGATGTTGATTTGCGCGCGGCGGCTCGACGCATTGATAATTTGGCTTAAGCTACCACTTGCAGCGACTTTACCTTGCCCACTGCCTTTAATTTTTGCTGCACTTTGTTTTACAAAGTGTGCCAATTCTTGTTGTTGAACAAGTGCTTTCTCAGCCTTTTCAATTTTATTGTTAAGCGGTCGTATGATCAGCATCACAATCACAAAAAGCGTAAAAATGACAGCAGCACATTTAAGTAACAACTGTTCATTCGGCTTTAAATTTTGCCAGTAGGTTTCTAATTCTTTCATGAACCCGCCTTAATTTTTATCTCACCTACCACAAGGTTGCCCGAATTACTTAATGAGCCTTGCTCAACTTCCAATGCAGCTTGTTCTAAGCGTTGTTTTACTAAATTAAAACTCTGAAAATCTTTTGCACTTGCACGCAAACGTAATTCACCGCGTTTGCTATCAAAGCGTAAAGTTTCCGGTGTAAACCCATCAACGTCTTTAAAAATTGGTGTTAAATGGTGTAATAAAAATAAGAAACCCGTTTCACCACCCGACGACATTTGATCTAATTTGCCCTGAATTTGACGGCGAATTAAGTTAGGGCGCACTTTTGTACCCGGAAATGCCTGTTGATATGCCTCAATTGCATCATTTTTAGCAATCGCAACTTGTTGCTCTAATTGATATGCAGTGACCGCTTTTAGAATTAAGCCAAACAGCAATGCAACGCTTGCAGCAATTGCTGGCACTTGCCAAAGCGACCAAATACCAGTGCTTTGTTTTTTAACCTGGAATGCGCCTTGCAACATATTAAATTTATGAAGCGGTAATTGCTTAGCAAAAATGGCGAGCGGTAAATCGTAATTTTCTAACTTTTTAACTGCATTTGGGTAGTCAAAATCAATATCACTTAAATGCACTAGCGCTTTTTCTTCAAGCGTTACAAGGAATTCGTTAACCCAACTGCTTTCAACCTCAGCAATACACCAAGCATTTAATTTAAATAGCCAGTTACCACTGAGCGATGTTACCGTTATTTCAGCATCATCAAACTGCGGTAGCAATAACGCATCTGGTAATGCTCTCGTAGGTGATAGTTCTGCAGTTTTTAATACTTGCAGCCAATTTTCAAACCAAGAGCGCTGACATATCGCTACCTGCAGTGCATGTTTTTCGCCAAGCATGCAAGGTTCACCAATAGTAATTAATACATCATCCAATTCACACGCAAGCTCCTCTTCCAGCATAAATGGCAAGGCTGCTTCCAACTTACGGTTAAACTTTGTCGGCAAAATTACCGTTTTAAGCTGTACTTTAGTTGCTGGCAATAATGCGATTATCTCTCGGCTTTTGCCTTTTTCACTTAACTCTTCAAGCGCTAAGCTGTTGTCTAATTGACCACTCGCTATGGTCTCATCCGCGTTGCTAATAAGCCAGTGGATTGGTTCATTAACACTATGCCCTAAGCGAATAATTAAGGTTTCTTTCACTGTACGCCTCCAAATCTACGCGCCAGTACACTAACTTTTTGATTATCTGTTATATGTATTATGGATTTCATCGCAAAATTCGTTTCAAAGAAGCTTGCTTTGATTTGTGCTTCAAAATAATTACTGTTTAATACAAAGCGCTTATCTTTGTCATCTAAGGTATTAGCGCCATTTTGCTTTGCATCAGCTATAAATTTACTTAACTCGTCCCACCCTTCATCAGGACGTTGGCTTATTATCGTCTCAGCTTGGCTTTCTGAAATGTTCAGCATTGCAGCCAATAATAAACTTTGTTCCGCTTGCAGCGTGTTTACGTTCAACTTGAATTCGTCATATTGCGGAATAACGCAAACATACGGTTTTAACTTTTCGACCATTAGCGGGTTAAAACCTCGCACTAGTCTTAATTCTGAAACGCTCGCGAAAAAGTTATTCGCTGTCATATATGGAATACTGTAAGACATATATTCCCCTTCTTCGACACCTTGTCTTTTTGGCATGCTATCAGCATCAAGCCAATCAAAAACGCTATCCGCTAACGCTTCTTTTGATTCTTCCATTGGCAAATCAGGAATAAGATCAAGCAACGCCTCTAATGTTTTATGCCCCTCATTAAAGTTTTGTGTACTCGCATTATTTGGGTCCACAAAGCGCAGAGCATTAAGGTTTAAACACGCTTGCAAATCGATTATTTTACCTGCAATAGTGCCATCTTCAACAGGATATGGTGGTGTTTCAATTGCCCATTTTTGCGATAAGTCGATACGATCTTTATTTTGTTTTTTTACTTCAATAAGCACTCGTTTAGCCAGAGCTTCACCAGCCATGGCATACCAACGTGCTTGTTGCTGTAACACTAAATTACTTGAGCGCTGCACCTCAACCATTAAACGCGCATTCATTTTTACGGCTAAAGAGGCCGCCAATGCCACCACAAATAAAACAATAATTAACGCTGCACCTGATTGCCTAAATATCATGATTTAGACTCCTGTTCTGGCAGCAAAAAAATGCGGCTTACTGTTATATCATCCGCCAGCGAAACTTCAACTTTAATCGCTTTAGGTAAAACTGGTAGTGTCCAATTTTCTTCCCACTTTTCGTCATTGCCACGAAAGCGAATGGTAAAGTCTTTAATATTTTCAAGCAGAGTTTGGCTTTTGGGTTCAGTACCATCAAGCGAATCAACATAAATACGGTACTTGCGAACTAAGCTATCTTCTTCGACCACATAACTAAATAGTTGCAGTTCGCTGCGCGGTAATAAATTAACCGGATTACTCCAACCATCTCGCACACCTGCAATACCGTGGTATTGGCTATCAAACAAAAAGCGGTCTGCAACTAAAAACTGCTCTAAACTGTCGCCAGCTTCATTGCGTGTATTACGCAATGCAAGCTGAGTGAAGTCTTGTTGCATCATACGAAATGCAGTATTAAGCGCGCCAATTTCTGCTACTTTTTCTTTTGAGTTTTGGTTGGCATTAATTGCAGTCGATAATATTTGATGGCTGGCTAAGGTGATCATCGCCAAAACTGCAAGCGCCACCAGCACTTCAATTAGAGTAAAACCAAATGCTTTAGAGTTTCGCATTAGCATTTAGTTGACCTCATTTTTTGTAATATAAGTGATGAGCTCATATACATCATGCTTGCGTGCTTCATCTGAAAACACGATAACCCGCGCTTCCAGCAAGTCATTGCTTTCTGTTTTCGTAATTTTGTGGCGCCAGTAAAATTTAACACCAGCTTGCTCTTCATCACCTGTTTTGCCATCACTTGGTGGCCAGTTAGTAGTGAGCGTTAATTCGGCCAATTGGTTTTCGGCAACCCAACTGGCTAATTGCTGCTCTTCAATATTCGATAAGTGATTTATATGGTCACCAACCGCTTTCATCGCCGCAATACCCGCAAGGGCACAAATCGCCATTGCTACCATGACTTCTAGCAAAGTAAATCCGCGATTATTAAACATCATCATTCGGCTCCTGTGATAGCTCAACCGGCGCCATTAACTCGCCTTTAATAAAATAAGGCTTAGCTTTCTCGTTTTCTTTTAACTCTAATATTAATTGGAACGGGCTCACCTCACCGGAGGACAGCAACAATACCTGTGGAATTTTCATTTTGTCTAATTCCAGCAGGCTTTCTTCATCTTCACTATTTAGCAACTGTCGCCAATCTACCTGTTGCAACAGGTTTTCTTCACCCCAAGGAAGATCTTCTAATTCCAACTCAACATTAATAAATTCACTGAACTGATGAGGTTTCAAAACATCTTGCTCTGAAATTACCACCCATTTTTCACCGTTAAATGCGAGTAATTCAAATGTGTTTGTATTTCTATCAATATGAAAACCGAGCTCAAACTGGTTCATCACAGCGTATTCGGAAGCTAGATTTATCATGGTGTGAAGCTTTAATGCTTCCACTTCGAGTTGTTCTTCATCTTGATCGTTGAGCGAAAGCACAACAAGGTTCATGGCAAAGCCGATAATTACTAATACCGCTAAAATTTCGAGTAAACTAAATCCGCTTTGCCACTTTTTCATAATATAAACTCACGCCAGTGATTAGCGCTCGTCTTCTTCGTCCCAGTTACCAATATCATCTTCTGTACCAGCAACACCGTCTGGTCCCATTGAGAAGATATCAATTTTGCTAAATTCACCTGGGCTTACTAGCTGGTATGGGTTTTCCCATGGATCAACTGGCAGTTTCTCAATAAAACCACCTTCAGGAAAACGCTTTGGTAACGGCTCAATCGTCGTTTCTTCAACTAACGCTTCTAAGCCCTGCTCCGTTGTTGGGTAACGGTTATTGCGAAGCTTGTACATATTCATTGCATCTTCTAATGCACTGATATCAATACGCGCTTTGTCAATTTTTGCTTCTTCTTGTTGACCCATAATGTTCGGCGCAACTATGGCCATAATCATGCCAATAATTACCAGAACTACCATTATTTCAAGTAATGAAAATCCACTTTGCTTTTTCATTTAACACCTCTATAAACTTAACGCTTATCCAATCGCGTTATTCATCGCCATAATTGGCTGTAAAATTGCCATTACAATAAACATGACAATGACTGCCATAAGCGCAATCATTAATGGCTCTAGTAGCTTTAGTGACACATTCACTAAGGCTTCAAACTCTTTATCTTGGTTATCTGCTGAGCGCTCAAGCATTTGCTCAAGCTCTCCTGATTTTTCACCACTGGCAATCATATGCAGCATCATAGGTGGAAATAATTTTGTTTGGTCAAGGGACGCTTTTAAGCTTGCACCTTCACTGACTTTTACTGCGGCTTCTGCAACCGCGGCTTTCATTTTTTCATTCGCCAGTACTTCACCCGAAATACGCATACCTTCTAATAACGGTACCGAACTGGAAGATAAAATACTTAATGTTCTGGCAAATCGGGCGGTATTTAAGCCTCGCGCTACCTTGCCAATAAATGGCAACTGCAAAACACGTGAATCAAACCAAAAACGAACCTTAGGCTTTTTAAGTGCATTTTTGATGGCAAAAATACTGGCAAAAATTGCAATTAATGAGAACAACCAGTAGTTTTGTATAAAGTTACTGGCCGCAATTACCGTTTCGGTAGTCCAAGGCAGTGCTAGCTTCGAGCTTTGGAAAGACTTAACGATGGTTGGTACTACCGTACCAAGCAAAATTGACACAATTGCTACGGCAAACACCACAAGGATAATTGGGTAAACCATTGCCTGTGTAATTTGACTGCGCATATGTTGTCTTTGTTCAGTGTAGTCCGCAAGGCGCACCAGTACTTGGTCAAGGTGGCCCGACTTTTCACCTGCCGCAACCATTGCACGGTATAAATGATCAAAAATATGCGGAAATTCAGCCAAACCTTCAGCCAAGCTATAACCTTCAACTACTTTTGCTCGCACTGACATTAGCATGCTTTTTAAGCGCGGCTTTTCGCATTGTTCAGCAACGGCAAGTACAGCAGCTTCAACCGGTAGTGCTGATTGTACTAAGGTGGCAAGCTGACGTGTAATTAGCGATAACTCATGGGCTGAGATTTTGGTTTTAAACAAACCTCCGCCCGATTTTGCTTGTTGCTTTTCTTTATCTGCTGCTTGACTTACTTCAAGTGGAGTAAGTCCTTGCTCACGCAGCATTTGGCGTACTTGCTTAGCCGTATCTGCTTCAAGCAAGCCTTTTTTGTTTTTACCGCGGCTGTCTAGCGCCTTGTACTCAAACGCAGCCACTAGCTTTCCTCGCGCGTAACTCGAAGCACTTCTTCAAGTGACGTTTGACCTGCAAGTACACGGTTGCAGCCATCTTGACGAATACTTGGGGTGGTTTTGCGAACGTATTTCTCAACCGCTTGCTCACCTTTACCATCGTGAATGAGCTCGCGCACGGCTTCATCAACCACCAGCAACTCATGAATACCTGTACGCCCTTTATAACCATTATGATTACATTCGCTACAGCCAACTGGACGGCAAATCTCAATCCCTTTGCCAAATTCAACACCGAGCAGTTCGCACTCCCTTTCATCTGCTACATGTGATTCTTTACAATCACACAAGGTACGAACTAAGCGCTGTGATAATACGCCAAGTAATGATGAAGAAAGTAAGAATGGCTCAACCCCCATATCTTCCATACGAGTGATTGCACCTGCTGCAGTGTTTGTATGCAGTGTTGATAACACTAAGTGACCGGTTAACGAGGCTTGCACACCGATTTGAGCCGTTTCTAAGTCACGTATTTCACCTACCATTACTACATCAGGGTCTTGACGTAAGATGGCACGTAAGCCACGGGCAAAGGTCATATCCACTTTAGGATTAACCTGTGTTTGACCTATACCAGGAATTTCATATTCAATCGGATCTTCAACCGTTAAAATATTGCGGTCGCGAGTGTTAATTTCGGTCATACCCGCATATAAGGTGGTACTTTTACCCGAACCTGTTGGACCAGTGACCAAAATAATGCCGTGCGGTTTACGAATTAATTCAGCAAATGTTTTGCGGTTAGGCTCTGACATACCAAGATCTTCAAGATCTAAACGGGCATTATTTTTATCCAGAAGACGCAATACGACACGCTCGCCAAAGCTTGATGGCATAGTTGAAACACGTACATCAACTGCACGACCTGCAATGCGAAGGCTGATACGGCCATCCTGCGGTACACGCTTTTCTGCGATATCGAGTTTCGCCATTACTTTGATACGTGAGACAAGCAGTGACGCAAGTTTTCGGTTTGGCTCTAATACTTCTTTTAAAACACCATCAACACGGAAACGAATCACTAAGTTTTGCTCAAAGGTTTCGATATGAATATCTGATGCACCTTCTTTGATCGCCTCCCCTAACATGGCATTGATCAATTTGATAATTGGCGCGTCATCTTCTGATGCAAGTAAGTCTTCCGTTTGCGGTAACTCTTCAGCAAGCGAGAATAAATCAACTTCGTTGCCGATATCTTCCATAATTTGCTGGGTTTCAGAGCTATCACGCTGATATGCCGCTTCTAGTAATAATTCAAACTCAGTTTTACTAACTTGTTTAAGCGTAAAACTATTTGCCGCAACACGTCTTACCTCAAGCAGCGCTTGTTGGTTTAAATCGCCAGCATAACTCACCACCAACTCATTACTAATGGTTTGCATTAAGATGTTAAAACGCTTAGCAAAGTTAAACGGTAAACGTTTAACTTGTGCTACAGGTGCCGAACTAAGCTCAGAAACTATCTCAGTCATCTTTCTGGTTCTTTTTATTTTCGTCGTGTAAGAACTCTTGATACGTTGGCGGTAATACTAACGCATCATTCCACTCAGGCAGTACTGGCGGCACTTCATTAGGCATTAAATTAATACCGTCTTCTTTACGTTTAACTTGCTCACCACGAATAAAATTGTATTTACCATGGCTCAGCTTATTCATACTCACGCTATCACGTAGAATCGTTGGGCGAATAAATACCAATAAGTTACGTTTTTGCTTAGTCGATGAGGTTGATTTAAATAAGTGACCAAGTACTGGAATATCACCCAGTAAAGGTACTTTTTGCACACTTTCTTGTACGTTTTCGTCAATTAGGCCACCAAGAATAACCATGCTGCCATCATCAGCAAGAACAGTGTTACTAATTGAACGCTTATTAATTGAAATATCAACCGCAGTTGCACCTGATACACTTGATACTTCTTGTTCGATTTTTAATTGAACCGCTGTACCTTCGTTAATTTGTGGCGTTACTTTTAATTTAACACCCACCTCTTTACGCTCAACTGTTTGGAATGGGTTCGTATTAGTGCTGCTCGAAGTAGAACCAGTCAGAATTGGTACTTCTTGACCTACTAGCATTGACGCTTCTTCATTATCCATAGTGGTTACAGAAGGCGTAGCAAGAATATTCGAGTTGGTATCAGATGATACTGCCTGCACAATTGCAGCCCAGTCGTTTTTCGCGATACCAACAGCTAAACCACTAATACTGCTAAGTAGACCAGCTAGAGGCTCAAGGTTACCTTCAACTGTTTCTTCATATTCGGTTCCGGTGCCTGTTTCAGAGCCAATGACATTTTTCTTAACAGTTTTGTCACGCGCTACTTCTGCTGCTGCGGCAATAGAACCAATTGGTGCGCTGCTGCCGTTGTTAAACTGTACCATGCCGCCTTGCTCTGAAATCCATTGCAGACCAAAGTTAACGCCATCACCTTCTAGCACTTCGACAATAATTGCTTCAACTAGTACTTGTGCACGGCGCACATCTAAGTCTTTAATCACTTTTTCTAGTGAACGCATCACATCAGGATTTGCGGTGATTACTAACGAGTTAGTATCTTCGTGCGCTTCAATGCTGATGTCATCTTTGCGTGATGAACGGGTATTTGCTTTACCTTGGTTTTGTTCATCATTAATTGACTTGCTGACACCTTGCAGGACTTTTACTAAGTCTTCTGCTTTAGCGTAATTTAAGTAATAAACCTTGGTATTGCCTTGCGTTTCAAGCTCATTATCTAAGCGTTTAATTAGTTCGATAGCGCGTTCACGAGCTTCGCCTTCACCACTAACAATCACACTATTAGTGCGCTCATCGGCAACCACTTTTGGAATTAAAAATGCGGGAATATCATTTTTGCCACTGGCTGGCTTGTAAATCGTTTCAACCACAGACACCACATCAGTGGCCGTTGCATAGTTCAGTTTTACAATATCAACTGACTGATCACCTGCGCGGTCAACTTGTTTAATTACTTGTACTAAGCGATTAACTGTCGCAGCATGACCGGTTAACATCATTACGTTTGATGCAGTGTATTGCGCCACATGGCTGCCGCCTTTCTGGTCACTAAACTGACGCACCACCGGGCCTAGCTCTTGTACGCTCACATTTTTTACACGTACAACACGAGTGATCATCATGTCCCCTGTGACTTCTTCACCGTCATCAAGTACCGGGACATTCTTTTTGCGACCGTCCGCGCTTTTATCAATTTTGATAAAGCCCGTTTCCATTTCAATCGCCGTGTAACCATACACTTCAAGTACATTTAAGAAGAACTCATAATACAGCTCTTCATTCATAGACTCGTAGCTACGAACGTTTATTTTACCGCGTACATTTGGATTAATAATGATGGTTTTTTTCAGGTCTTTACCAACAACATTAATAAATTCAGTGATTTCAGTATTTTTAAAACTTGGGGAATACTCCACAGCAAGTGCTGAATAGGAAACACCTGCAGCAACTAATACTGCTGCATATTTACTTAATCCTTTGCAAACCTTAGTGAGGTTTAACAAGCTTTTCATTTAGTTACTCCGAGTCGTATTCTTATTCTAGGCTAAATAGGACATCTAATGTTTGCCCATCGCGCTCGATCACTATCGTGGCTGATGATGCCTCTCTAAGCTCCCCAATCGCCGCCATAGCCTGTTTCATATCTGTTAGCTGGTAACCATTTATCGCAGTTGCTAGGTCACCATTTTTCAAACCCATTTGTTCGAATAATTTTGGGTCTTTGCCAGGGCTTAAGTTGTAGCCAACAATTTCTCCGTCCACACGCTTAGGTGAGATACGAATGTAATCAAAAAGTTTCCCTGGCTCTTCAAGTAATTCTTTACGCGTTTCTTTTAGCTCTTCTTTAACGCCTTCGTTGCTGGTCGCATTAATCGCTTTTACGGGGGATTCTTCAACTGCACGTAATTGATTAAATGTCTTACCTTGTTTTTTGGCAGGCTGTTTTACTGTTTGAGAGTAATCGATACCATCAAGCATTAAGGTTTCAAATCGACCACTAACCTTGATAATAACGCGATCTGCAAAAATAGTTTCAATTTGTGCACGTGTACCCTTTACTAAGTCACCAACAGCATAAGTTTCTTGCGTGCTTTGACTTTCGATAATGGCATGACCGGCTTTTTCATTACCAGGTATTGCAACAACACCCGTTAACTTAATATTTAACGTAGTTTCAGGGGCATCACTGATGATTTCTTGATTTTTTTCTTCAGCTTTTTGCTCTGCACTGCCAAAAATATTTTGCGCAACCAAGTTTTTACTGTCGTAATTAAAAGAGGGCTTAGTTCCGCTATTAGCTGACACAAGAATGGTATGTTGCTGTGGTTTTGGCCAGAGCATCCAAGTTAATTGAGCTGCTAAATAAGCCACATAAATAACCACAAGCACAAGTGCAATATTACTTGCTCTTTTGTGTGGGAATTTTGCTACTACTTGTTCAATTTGCGCTTGGTTTAACTGCATTATTATTATGTGTTTGATTGTTTTTGAACGCCCATCTTAACCTGTCAGCTTTGCGACAACAAGCAGGTAAACTGGAAAGTGGCTGGAATTTACACTGTAAAGATGACAATTCTGTGTCACTGGCTGCATTTCTCAGTGTCTCTAATTTTGGTAAATAAATGTATCAATTTTGTCTATAGTTGCATTTATGGTATATTTCACGCACTTTTCAATGCAGTTATTCACTCACTCCATGAGTAAAAAGCAAAATTCAACAGACACTTCAAATCAAGACTCAACGTCAGCCGTTAGGTTAGACAAATGGCTTTGGGCTGCACGCTTTTACAAAACACGTGCCATTGCAAGAGAAATGATATTGGGTGGCAAAGTGCACTATAATGGTCAACGATGTAAACCCAGTAAAATTGTTGAATTAGGTGCTAGCGTTAAATTCTCGCAAGGATTTGATGAGAAAATTGTCACTATTGAAAAAATAAGTGACCAAAGGCGTGGTGCTCCCGTTGCTCAGACCTTATATAAAGAAACACAAGAAAGTGTTAGTAAGCGTGAAGAAAACGCATGGGCGCGCAAAAACAACGCCTTTTTCTCTCCGAGCCCAGAACATCGCCCGGATAAAAAACAGCGTCGCGAACTTATTAAGTTTAAACACAGTTAGTATTTCTCAAGCGTAAAGCTTGAAACAAGGTATTTGACCAATGCAAGATTTATTACACAGATATATTTTTGAAAACCATGATGTACGTGGTGAGTTAGTTCAATTAGACAAAACCTATTCGGAAATTATCGAGAACCACAACTACCCAACCGAGGTTAAGCAGTTGATCGGTGAACTTTTAGTAGCAACCTGTTTACTTACAGCAACGCTAAAGTTTGAAGGTGATATTGCCGTTCAACTGCAAGGTGATGGTCCGGTAAAATACGCTGTAATTAACGGTGACCACCAACAAAATATGCGTGGAATAGCACGTATTCAAGGTGATATTACCGAAGCTGGCGTACTAAACCTGATTGGCAAAGGCCATATGGTAATTACCATCACACCACTCAAAGGTGAACGTTACCAAGGCATTGTACCTTTGGTATCTAACAGCCTAGCCGAATGCTTAGAACAGTATTTTCACCAGTCGGAACAGCTTCGTACTCGCATGTGGATTAGCACAGATACTGCAGCTGAAAAGTGCTCAGGTATGTTGCTACAAGTATTGCCAGTAAATAAAGAAAAAGCTGAAGAAGACTTTACGCATTTAGAAGCTTTAACAAATACCATTAAAGATGAAGAGTTATTAGAGCTTGATGGCCATACGGTATTAACTCGACTTTATCATGAAGATAACCCGCGCTTATTTGATCCTCAACCGGTTAGCTTCCGTTGTGGCTGTAGCCGCGACAAAATCGCGAATGCGATTGTTAACGTTGGTAAAGATGCCTTGCTTGAAGATGCAAAAAAACAAGGTGCAATTAAAATTAACTGCCAATACTGTTTAAAAGAATATCAATTCAATAAGCGCGATATTGAAAATATATTTAACTAAGCTAAATATCTTAAAAGCAGGTTTTATACCTGCTTTTTTATTACCTAAAAACCGTCTCCTGCTTTCTTTACTTCAAACTAATCAAAATAGATAAATATCGTCAGACAATTGCTTATATAGAAGTGATTAAAAATCCCGCCACAAAAATGACAGCGATGTCATTTTTTAAATGCATAATGGGTATTTAAAAATGACACCGGTATCATGAAAAAAAATACATAAATCCTAGAAAAATCGGGGGTTTCAGCTTTGGTTTTACTCTACTATTACGATAGAATTGACGCTCGAATTTTATTCGATTTTATTTTACTACCCGTTCAAAACCCCTAGGAGTGTTTAAACTATGTCAGCTTTAGAAAACTCGATTGATTTGTCGCAATATGGCATTCACGATGTTTCAGAAATTGTTCACAATCCATCTTACGAGTTACTTTTTGCGGAAGAAACTAAAGCGGGCCTTGAAGGTTATGACAAAGGTGTCGAAACTGAATTAGGCGCAGTTAACGTGAAAACTGGTATCTTTACCGGTCGTTCACCAAAAGATAAGTACATCGTACGTGATGAAACCTCAGCTGACACTGTGTGGTGGTCTGATCAAGGTAAAAACGACAACAAACCAATGACTCCTGAAACTTGGTCACACCTAAAAGGTTTAGTGACTAAGCAACTATCAGGCAAGCGTCTTTTCGTAGTTGACACATTCTGTGGTGCGAACGAAGACACACGCCTTAAGGTGCGTTTTGTTACTGAAGTAGCATGGCAAGCACATTTCGTTAAAAACATGTTCATTCGCCCTTCTGAAGAAGAGCTAAAAGATTACGAGCCTGACTTCATCGTAATGAATGGTGCAAAAACCACGAATGACAAGTGGCAAGAACAGGGTCTTAACTCTGAAAACTTCGTTGCATTTAACCTAACTGAGAAAATCCAATTAATTGGTGGTACTTGGTACGGCGGTGAAATGAAAAAGGGTATGTTCTCAATGATGAACTACTACCTACCACTTAAAGGCATTGCATCAATGCACTGTAGTGCTAACGTAGGTAAAGATGGCGACGTTGCTATTTTCTTCGGTCTTTCTGGTACTGGTAAAACAACACTTTCAACCGACCCTAAGCGCGAGCTTATTGGTGATGACGAGCACGGTTGGGATGACAACGGCGTATTTAACTTTGAAGGTGGTTGTTACGCAAAAACAATTAACCTTAGCAAAGAAAATGAACCAGACATCTACAATGCAATCCGTCGTGATGCATTATTAGAAAACGTATCAGTTGATGAAAACGGCAAAATTGATTTTGACGATAACTCAACAACTGAAAACACGCGTGTTTCTTACCCAATTCACCACATTGATAACATTGTTAAGCCAGTGTCTAAAGCAGGTCACGCGAAGAAAGTTATCTTCTTAACTGCTGACGCATTTGGTGTACTACCACCAGTTGCAAAATTAACGCCAGAGCAAACACAGTACTACTTCTTATCGGGTTTCACTGCGAAATTAGCAGGTACTGAGCGTGGTATTACTGAACCTACACCTACGTTCTCAAGCTGTTTTGGTGCTGCGTTCTTATCACTTCACCCAACACAGTACGCTGAAGTACTTCAAAAGCGTATGGAAGCTGCTGGCGCTGAAGCTTACCTAGTAAACACAGGTTGGAACGGCACAGGCAAACGTATTTCAATTAAAGCAACGCGTGCAATCATTGACGCTATCTTAGATGGCTCTATCGATAACGCTGAAACTGAAATTGTGCCACTATTTAACCTTGAAGTACCTAAGTCACTTGAAGGTGTAGAAGGTGATATTCTTGATCCTCGTAACACTTACGAAGATGCAAGCGTATGGACTGACAAAGCAACAGACCTAGCTAAGCGTTTTGTTGATAACTTTGACAAGTTTACTGACACAGAAAACGGCAAGGCGCTTGTAGCGGCAGGCCCAAAACTTTAATTAAGTCATTCTCCTTAATTAAAAAAGCCAGCATTTAGCTGGCTTTTTGTTTTATGAAAAAGATATTTTTATAAGCTAATTAAAATGAATGGCTATTCAATATTAAGAGCGAAATTGAACGAACTACCGCTAAAACTAATCTGGGTCTTTTACACCAAATATAGTTAGCAAAATCTCAAGTACATTTTCAATTAGTATTACTTGCCGCTCTGTCTCTTGTATTTCTCTTTTCTCGCTTAGACAATCATTATATTGCGCTTCTATCACAGCCTTAGGAAGCGCTTGGTTTTGAAACGCATTTTCTCTACATTCTCTTATGTCACGCTGCTGCAATCCAGTTGAACAACCAGCACTTATTAGCAGCAAGAAAATACATACACAATGTTTCATGCGCTTCCCTTATTTTTTCTTTAGATATTTATCTAACGAATTTTTCAGCAATATTTCGTTATCTGATTTTTCACCAGGACATGGAAAACCCGATGATGACGGCATATCCATACTGCTCATTTCAGAACTGCTATCGACAAGATAACACTTACCTTTATATTTTAGGGTCTTACGTGGCGAGGTTACACTACCAACAACAACTTCAGCTTGTTCTTTGACTAGATCTTGATATTTCTGCGTCGGCTTAATTTTGACTTTCGGCTGGCTTACCTGATTATTGAATTGTTGCGATTTAAAATAAGCTTGCTGCTCTTTTTCAATTACACTCTCAAGGCTCTTATAGCGATTAAACTTTATAACTTTAGTCTCGGCCGACTTTTCCTGAGTTTCAGAAACGATTTTCAACGGTTTTTCTGCCCGTTTTGGTACTGGTGATTCTGCTACTTTTGGAGTTTTATTTACCTTCTCTACTTCTGCTTTTTTTGAAATTTTTTCAGGTACTTCTTGTTGTTTAGGTTCAGGGTTTAATTCAGCTTTAGGCTTCGCCATTTTAGCAAGTATTTCTCGCTGCTGTGCTACCGAAATAATGTACGTTTTAAGAGACGCGTCCTGTTTTGAACTTGGTTGTTTGAATGTTTGAGTTACCAGTAAATAACCTAGAACAAAGTGCACAGTAATAGACGTCAGCAATGCCATTTGCTTAGAACGCACAGCAACACCTTTAAAAATTTATGATTATTATTAATATGTTAGGAGTCTTAAAGGTGCGTAAAGTTCAGTGATAGAAATCTGAACAATGTAAAAAATCGTAAGTAAGCAGTAAGCAGTAAGCAGTAAGCAGTAAGCAGTAAGCAGTAAGCAGTAAGCAGTAATTTTAGCCAAAAACTTACCCAAAACGTCATCTAATATTAAACACTCACGAATAGTAACTGTGTTACCTTCTTTAGAAGTAGTCTTCTCATCATTTGCGTGTAGTTTAGTAGTACGCTAAATGAATTTACCGGTTAGCATTGAGAATGGTGCTCCACCAGTTATCAAATTCACCTTGCTCTAAACGTAAAAAACCCCAGCCAAGGCCGGGGTTTTTAGCGTTCGCTTAATTAATAAAAATTAAGCAGAAACAACGTCAACTAAAGTCCAAGATTTGTTCTTAGAGATAGGAGCACATTCACGAATAGTAACTGTGTTGCCTTCTTTAGCAGTGTTGTTCTCATCGTGTGCGTGTAGCTTAGTAGTACGCTTGATGAATTTACCGTAGATTGGGTGCTTCACCTGACGTTCAATCGCAACAACAATGGTTTTATCCATTTTGTCACTAACAACACGACCTTGTAGAGTACGGATTTTATCGCTCATTATGCACCTGCCTTCTGGTTGATAACCGTTTTAACACGCGCGATATCGCGACGTACTTTACGTAGTAAATGAGACTGAGCTAGCTGACCAGTGCTCGCTTGCATGCGCAGGTTAAACTGCTCACGAAGAAGCTCTAGAAGTTCAGTGTTTAGCTCTTCTGTGCTCTTGTCTTTTAATTCGCTAGCTTTCATTACATTACCGTCCGAGTTACGAATGTTGTCTTGAATGGTAGTTTACGAGCAGCAAGGTCGAATGCTTCACGAGCAAGCTCTTCAGAAACACCTTCCATTTCGTAAAGTACTTTACCAGGTTGGATTTCAGCAACCCAGTATTCTACGCTACCTTTACCTTTACCCATACGAACTTCAAGCGGCTTGTTTGTAATTGGCTTATCTGGGAACACACGGATCCAGATTTTACCTTGACGCTTGATGTGACGAGTCATAGCACGACGAGCTGCTTCGATTTGACGAGCAGTCATACGGCCACGGCCAGTCGCTTTAAGGCCGAATGAGCCGAAGCTAACTTTGTTACCGTTTTGCGCTAAACCGCGGTTGCGGCCTTTGTGCATTTTACGGAATTTTGTACGTTTTGGCTGTAACATTAATCGCTACCCCTTACTTAGCTTTACGAGCTTTTTTCGGTGCACGTTTAGCTGGCTTCTCAGCTTCTTGTTTCAGTGGAAGACCACCGATAACTTCGCCTTTGAAGATCCAAACTTTAACACCGATGATGCCGTAAGTAGTTAAAGCTTCTGAAGTTGCGTAATCGATATCAGCACGTAGAGTGTGTAGAGGTACACGACCTTCACGGTACCACTCAGAACGTGCGATTTCAGCGCCGCCTAAACGACCGCTAACTTCAACCTTAATACCTTTAGCGCCTAGACGCATTGCGTTTTGTACCGCGCGCTTCATAGCACGACGGAACATTACACGGCGCTCAAGCTGTGAAGAGATGCTGTCAGCTACAAGTTGTGCATCTAACTCAGGCTTACGAACTTCAGAAATATTGATCTGAGCCGGAACACCTGCAAGTTTAGTCACTTCTTGACGTAGCTTCTCAACGTCTTCGCCTTTCTTACCGATAACAACACCAGGACGAGCTGTGTGAATTGTTACACGGATTGATTTTGCTGGACGTTCAATAACGATTTTAGACACAGAAGCTGCTTTTAATTCCTTAGTAAGGAAAGCGCGAACTTTGTGATCGCCAAATAGCGTCTCAGAGTAGTCTTTAGTATTCGCGTACCAAGTAGATACCCAAGGTTTTGAGATACCTAGGCGAATACCAGTAGGATGTACTTTTTGTCCCATTAGTTAATCTCCTAGTTATCTGAAACCACAACAGTGATGTGGCTAGTACGCTTAAGGATGCGATCCGCACGACCTTTAGCACGTGGACGAATACGTTTCATTGTAGGACCTTCGTCTACAAAAACTTTCGCCACTTTAAGCTCATCAATGTCAGCACCTTCGTTATGCTCTGCATTCGCAATAGCAGACTCAAGTACTTTCTTAACTAAAACAGCCGCTGATTTAGGGCTGTACGCCAGGATTTCTAACGCGCGATCAACTGGTAGTCCACGGACTTGATCTGCAACTAAACGTGCTTTTTGCGCAGAACCAGAGGCGAATTTGTGTTTAGCAATAGCTTCCATCATAACCTCCAATTAGCGTTTCTTAGCTTTCTTATCCGCAGCGTGACCGCGGTAAGTACGTGTAGGTGCAAATTCACCTAGTTTGTGACCGATCATTTCGTCTGTAACGAATACAGGTACGTGCTGACGACCATTATGGACAGCGATGGTCAATCCGATCATGTTAGGGATGATCATTGAACGACGGCTCCAAGTCTTGATAGGCTTCTTGTCACCGCTTTCCAACGCCTTCTCTACCTTCTTCAGCAAGTGTAGGTCAATGAATGGACCCTTCTTGAGAGAACGTGGCATGGCAATTCCTCAACTATTACTTAGTACGACGACGTACGATAAATTTATCAGTACGCTTGTTCTTACGTGTCTTAGCACCTTTGGTAGGCTTACCCCATGGAGACACAGGATGACGACCACCAGAAGTACGACCTTCACCACCACCGTGTGGGTGGTCTACTGGGTTCATGGCAACACCACGAACTGTAGGACGAACACCACGCCAACGGTTAGCACCAGCTTTACCTAGTGAACGAAGCATGTGTTCTGCGTTACCTACTTCACCTAAAGTTGCGCGACAATCCGCTTCAACTTTACGCATCTCGCCAGAACGTAGACGAAGTGTTACGTACTGACCATCGCGAGCAAGGATCTGAACGTATGCACCCGCTGAACGAGCGATTTGAGCACCTTTACCAGGCTTAAGCTCAACGTTGTGAACAGTAGAACCTACAGGCATGTTACGCATCGGTAATGTGTTACCAACCTTGATTGGTGCATCAACACCAGATTGGATTGCATCACCAGCTTTAAGGCCTTTAGGTGCGATGATGTAACGACGCTCACCGTCTGCATATAATACAAGAGCGATGTTTGCGCTACGGTTTGGATCGTATTCTAAACGCTCAACTTTAGCCGGAATACCGTCTTTAGTGCGTTTGAAATCGATTACACGGTAATGATGCTTATGACCACCACCGATGTGACGAACCGTGATACGACCGTTGTTGTTACGACCACCTGATTTAGAGTTTTTCTCTAGTAGCGGAGCGTACGGCTTACCCTTGTGTAGATCAGGGTTAACCACTTTAACGACGTGACGACGACCCGCAGAAGTTGGTTTACACTTTTGAAGTGCCATAATGCTAACTCCTTAAATTACTCGGCGCCGCCGACAAAGTCTAATTCGCTGCCTTCTTTAAGAGTAACGTACGCTTTTTTCCAATCAGAACGCTGACCGAAACGCATACCTGTACGTTTTTTCTTACCCTTAACAACAAGCGAACGAACACCCGTTACTTCTACTTCGAAAAGTTTTTCTACAGCTGCTTTAATTTCAGCTTTAGTTGCATCTTTAGCTACTTTGAACACGATAGTGTTGTTCGCTTCAGCATTGATAGTACTTTTCTCAGAAATGTGCGGAGCACGTAGAACTTTTAATAAACGTTCTTCACGGATCATGCTAACGACTCCTCAAGTTGCTTAACAGCAGCAGCTGTAATAAGAACCTTATCGAAAGCAATTAAGCTTACTGGGTCAATGCCCGCAACGTCACGTACGTCTACTTTGTATAGGTTACGTGCAGATAAGAATAGGTTCTCATCAACTTCTTCAGTTACGATTAGAACATCTTTAAGCTCAAGTTCTTTAAGCTTAGCTACTAGTTCTTTAGTCTTTGGTGCTTCAAGACCAAAGTTTTCAACAACTACTAGACGCTCTTGACGAACTAGTTCAGAAAGGATGCTTTGAATCGCACCGCGATACATCTTACGGTTTACTTTTTGGCTGTGATCTTGCGGCTTAGCAGCAAAGCTCACACCACCCGAGCGCCAAATTGGGCTACGGATTGTACCAGCACGTGCACGGCCAGTACCTTTTTGACGAAATGGTTTCTTACCGCCACCACTTACTTCAGAACGTGTCTTCTGAGCACGAGTACCTTGACGAGCACCTGCTGCGTAAGCAACAACTACTTGGTGTACTAATGCTTCGTTAAACTCACGACCAAAAGTAGCTTCGGAAACCTCAAGAGCGCCTGATGCGTCTTTTAACGTTAATTCCATCACTAAATCTCCAGGACTTAAGCTTTAACAGCTGGTTTAACGATTACGTCGCCGTTTACTGCGCCAGGTACTGCACCTTTAACAAGTAATAGACCACGTTCAGCGTCAACACGAACAACTTCTAGGTTTTGAGTCGTTACACGCTCAGCACCCATGTGACCGGCCATTTTCTTACCTTTAAATACTTTACCAGGTGATTGGTTTTGACCAATTGAACCAGGAGCACGGTGAGATAATGAGTTACCGTGAGTAGCGTCTTGCATGCTGAAGTTCCAGCGCTTAACACCACCTTGGAAGCCTTTACCTTTAGAAGTACCAGTTACGTCAACTTTTGCAACGTCGTTGAATACTTCAACAGTAATTTCGTTACCAACTTCGAAGTCACCTTCGTCGCCAGATAGACGGAATTCCCACAGACCACGACCAGCCTCAACACCAGCTTTAGCGAAGTGACCCGCTTCTGGTTTGTTTACACGGCTAGCTTTTTTCTCGCCTGCAGTCACTTGAAGCGCGTTATAACCGTCAGTAGCTTCAGTTTTAACCTGAGTTACACGGTTTGGCGTCGCTTCGATTACGGTTACTGGGATTGAAACGCCATCTTCAGTGAAGATGCGAGTCATGCCCACTTTACGACCGATTAGACCTAATGCCATTTTCCTAAAACCTCTCTAATCTTCCGATTAACCCAGGCTGATTTGAACATCAACACCAGCAGCAAGGTCTAAACGCATAAGTGCGTCTACAGTCTTGTCAGTTGGCTCTACGATGTCGATCAGACGTTTGTGGGTGCGGATTTCGTACTGATCACGCGCGTCTTTGTTAACGTGCGGAGAAATAAGTACAGTGAAACGCTCTTTGCGTGTAGGTAGTGGGATTGGACCACGAACCTGAGCACCAGTGCGCTTAGCAGTTTCCACGATTTCCAACGTTGATTGGTCAATCAAACGATGGTCAAAAGCTTTTAGGCGAATACGAATGCGTTGATTAGACATTCAATTAAACCTCAATAAAAAGAGCATTTTAAAAAGAGCATAAAAAAACCGTCAACCCATCCAAATTGGAGAGCGACAATCTTCTTATATCTTACCTTTGAACTCCAAATCGGAGTTCCTGTTCATGGGCTTGAAATCCAAGCCTCTATAGTCTTTCAAAGCGTGTAAGCGAACTTACAATTTTGAAAGTTTGCGTATTATAGTGATACTGGTGATAAATGCAACAGTTTTTTTAGATACCGATTTAGGGTTTAGGGTTTAGGGTTTAGGGTTTAGGGTTTAGGGTTTAGGGTTTAGGGTTTAGGGTTTAGGGTTTAGGGTTTAGGGTTTAGGGTTTAGGGTTTAGGGTTTAGGGTTTAGGGTTTAGGGTTTA
>NZ_JBMMUG010000009.1:0-8704 GCF_049257255.1 Pseudoalteromonas aquimarina | reverse complement strand
GCAGATATTCTGAAGTCTAAAATCTCAACACTCAAGAATCTTTATGAAGAGAATAAAATGGGGGGTGGATAAGTCCCCCATTTGGTCCAAAGAAAATCGCAATGTTAAATATCATTGGCGATAAGATAAGGTTACTGATTAGAAGGCTGTATCTCTAGCCTAAAGTGATAATACGAATAGTTTCGGTGACAAACGGCTAAAGTATTACCATTATTCACCTTTTGTAACATGTCAAATCTAGCTTCAACCGCCATATTCGATTTCAACAGCTGTAGCAGTTTCATCCATAAACGCTTCTGCTGCCTTTCGCTCTCTTTCTTTTGCTTCTTTACTAACATCCCTACAATTAGTACGTCGTATGTTGGAGCCTAATCTAGATTGTTCGGTACATTTAATTTTAATTTTTTTAGATTCAGCAACCTTTGTCACTTCTTCTACTGTTGCTTCCGTTTTTTTGTTTTCTACAACTTGCTCTGAAGTAGAATTACACGCAGTTAATATTGCACAAGCGGCAACTAAAATTACATTAAAGGTTTTCATTTTTTCAATCTCCAAAATAAAAATACCGGCGAATTCGCCGGTATTTGTGTTTCAAATCTCTTTTAGAATTGAGCCTCTAGACCCAAGAACCATTCACGACCATTCGGGAAGTGATATGAACGTGAATAATGAGGCCAACCGTAATCTGTATAATCAGGTTTAGGGCCTTCATCGGTAATGTTGTTTACACCCACTTTAAGTACAGAATTGTAGTAAGGTAGGTTGTAACTTGCCGTCCAGTTCAAAGTCGTTAAGCTATCAATTTTAGTTGAATACCCAAAATCTGGGTCATCACGGAATGTTTCTACATTATCACCATTCATCTCGCCTACATAACGCACAGATAGCGTTGTACCAAAGTCCGAAATGTTGTAACTGATAGAGCCAGTAGAACGCCACTCAGGTACACTTGAATCAGCAATATTATCAATCACAGGATCTGTTGATGTAGTTTGCTCTTCATATTTACTTAAATATGATAAGTCACCTTTAAACTTAAGTTCACCTGCAGAAGATAAATCTACATTATATGTAAATGAAGTATCAACACCTGCTGTTGTTTGATTCGATAAGTTCTGAGCAGTTTGGTTAATAAATGTGATTACACCTGTATTATCACGAGTGATTAAATTACCATAAATATCTGAGTTATTTGCAATTTCTTGCGCTGTTAAAGTTGAAACGATGTCATCGATCTGAACTTCCCAAATATCCATTGTTACACTCCAGTTATCGCCAGAGTAAACAAAGCCAACATTCCAGTTTGAGCCAGTTTCAGGGTCTAAATCTGCATTTGGACCTGAAAGTGATGTAATATAAAGCTCACCATTACATGCAGGGATTGAACTATTTGGATCTACTTTACCACCTTGTGCAGCACAACCGTCTGGATCTGTAATTTGGCTAAAGCCAGTTGAAGTATCACCGTATACACGTTGCATATCAGGTGCACGGAATGTCGATGCCCAAAGAGCTCGAATTAGCAACTCTTCCATTGGACGATATTCAGCACTAATTTGAGGTGAGAAGCGGCTCCCAAAATCACTAAAGTCGTCATGGCGACCTGCAAGAGTAACATTTAAGCTGTCAATAACTGGAATTAAAACTTCACCATAAGCCGCCCAGTAATCACGTGCACCTTGACCTGATGCACCACCAGTTGAGAGTACTCCACGACGTTGACGCTCTTCATCAGCCACATCATAAAACCATTCTCGCGTACTTTCTAAACCAAATGCCCAGCTAATTTCACCAGCTGGTAGCTCAAATGCAGTTCCATTTAAGCCAAATTGGAACGAAGATATGTTCGATTCAGCTTCAGACCAGCCTGTATACTTTGATTCAGCAACTTGTGAACTTGAAAGAGGATTTAATAATGAGTGACCATTTCCAGCTGTTAGAACATTGTAAAAATCGCCTACCGATGCATAACCACGATTAAATACCATAACTTCAGAGCGGCCAAAGTTATATGAAAAATCATAGCCAATATCATCCGTAAGATCACCACGGAAACCAGTTACAAAATTATAAACCTTTGTTGAAACATCTGTAATACGATTACCATACTCTTTTAAACGACGACGGTATTCATAGTTACCATCACCCAAGTTTGCAAAGTCGCCATTGAAAGCTGTGCGTTTGTCAAAAGTTGTAGATAAATCGTTAAAAGCAGTCAGTGAAGGGTCTACTGTAACGATTAAATCATTTCCATCTACTTTGAATTTATAGTCATTAATTGCCATTGGTTCGATATTAGTCATTGAACCAGAGCTAGTAAAATCTGTACGTCCGTAAAACTCGTGACTATCATTCAATTCATAATGGAAATTCACCATTGATGATAAACGATCTTGTTCCGGAAGTAGATCACGCGTAGCCGAACGATCGAAGCCACAGAAACTTCCCCAATATTTGTAACCTTGCGCATTACACTCTTCTTCAGGAAGAGAATAACCACCAGGACCTGCGATACGTGCACCATAACTTGAATAAGAGTTAAACGGATGATCTCCAAATGCTAAATCTGTATGAATATCGAAATTCTCACGATCTGTTGCTTTTAGCTGTTCTTTTTGATCATATTCAAGTAAGAAAGTGATATTACCTTTGTCAGACGATGTACCAACTGTTAGTGCTACGTTATCTTGTGCACGTCCACCTTCAAAGGTATCACCTGTGCGAAGTTTCAGACCCACACCATCATAATCTTTTTTAAGGATGATGTTGATAACACCGCCCATTGCATCCGAACCATAAATAGCTGAAGCACCTGTTGTTAGAACGTCAATACGCTCAACAGCAGCGAGTGGTAAGTTTGCAGTATCGATAAAGTTACTTGTACCACCTGCAGCTTTTGGATATTTCATTAAGCGCTTACCATCAATAAGCGTTAAACTACGACCCATACCAGCACCACGTAAGTTAACGCCTGAAGCTGCTGGAGTAAATCCATGCACAGATTGGCCTGTCATCGAGCCACCAGTATTCTGAGCTAAGCTATCAAGCACATCTTGTACTGATGAAAAGCCACGACTTTCCATTTCAACAGAAGTTAATGTTACTACTGGTGAAGCAGCTTCCATATCTGTGCGCTTGATACGAGAACCGGTTACTTGAATGCGCTCAACCTCACTAGCTGAAGCTTCCTCAGCAGCAGCTAAATTAAAGTTTGTACCTGCAAGCAGCGCTGATGTCATTGCTATTTTTAGCGCTGATTTTTTAAATGTATTCATTAAGATAATCTCCCTGGATTTTAATTACGTAGACAAAGTCATACGCAAACCTCAACCTAATTACATTAAAAGATTATTTCCAACGCTTTTATTTAAGAGGACTGAAGATAGTGTTGAACGGCAACACCACCCTTTTGAAAGCACCTTTTTGAAAAGAAAAGATACAAGTGTTAAAACTATGTGATTATTTTTAAATTAAAAATGGGGTTGAGAAGCCCGCCCCTCCCCCAGAAAGTTTAATTATCACGAGTAATTTCAGGTTTTCTCAGTCGTTTTAATGTGTTTTGTGCTACTTCTTCATCTTTTTTGATTTGCTCTATAGTTCTACATACTTTTGTTTTTCGATTACTACCTGTACGTGACATCATTTCACATCGCACACCTTGTTCTTCAGCGAGCATTTCATTTTGTTCAACATTGAGCGCCTGTTGACGTTTAAACATATCTTGTGACGATTCACAGCCCGATAGAAATAGTAGGGCTGTAACTAAATATATAATGTGTTTACGCATTTTATCTTCCTTATCTAAAGGGGGTGATAGCTCACCCCAAATCCTGAAAAATGCTAGAAGCTCACAACTGCACGCAAATACATATAACGGCCAATGATGTCATAAGTCGCTACGTCTGTATTTGCACCAAATGCTGAATACACAAATGGCGGCTCTTCATCAAATAAATTATCGACGCCAGCAGTAATAGATAAGTGATCTGTTACAAGGTAGCTACCCTGTAAATCTACTACCACATTTGAATCTACTTTGCGTTCAAATGGGTCCGTCCACCAACCTTGCTCTACTTCATTTACACTATCTATATATCGAGTCGTTAACGTTGCATCCCACTCATCCATCGACCAACCGATAATAAAGTTCGTTTTCAACTCGGCAAAATGACCGTCATGGTTTCCTTCAAAACGTCCCACATGATCAATCGACTCAGATGTTAAGTGTTTGTCATATTCAAGAAGGTAGGTTCCATCTAACGACAAGCGCCATTCACCAAACTTTGAATCAAAGGTATAGCGAATATCAAAGTCAATTCCAGAAGTATCAATGCCACCTACGTTAACCGCGTAATCGTCTACAGTCGTGATACCACCATAAGCAGGGCTGTCAGGTGCAAATCGTTTAATACGATTACAGTACTCACCACTTTCGAAACATCCTGTCAACGCGCTCTGTGTACCGACGGTTGATAGTGCGTTGTCTAGTTGAATTTCCCAATAATCGACACTGAAAGACAAATTTTCAATAAAGTCTGGTGTATAAACCATACCTACTGTCAGTACATCTGCTTCTTCTGGCTCAAGCTCAATAGTGCCACCCCAATTTACAGCACCACCTGTATTTGTTGGTATTTGTTCTACGCCATCAGAATTGTAGCCATTTGAAGGAACACCTGTAGACAGACAATTTGACCAATTAGCTGAGCTTTTTATTGCATTATATGCTGCTTGATCTAACTCTCCTTCGGCATCACGGTAGGTATTGGCATCACACGGGTCCGCAGCCTCTGGGAACCCTATAGCCGCACCACCAACTAAATCATCAATAGTTGGTGCACGAAAAGCTGTTGAAACAGTTGAACGAAGCAATAATGCGTCCGTTGGCATCCATTTAATACCAACTTTACCAGACGTATTATCACCAAATGAGCTGTAATCTGAATAACGTACAGCGGCACTTAGCTCCAACATATGCGCAAATGCGACATCATCTAAAATTGGTACAATAACCTCACCATAATACTCTTGCACATCATAACCACCTTCAGTACTCACCGCGTCACCAGCGGTCGTCGTACCTTGTAAAATAAGCGTATCTGGTTTGTAATATCCAGACTCCTTACGATATTCATAACCTGCCGCAAAACCAACAGGCCCAGCAGGTAATTCGAATAGGTCACCAGAAACTACTGCTGAAATTACCTCTTGACGATTTTGACCAAGCTCAACCGTGTTATAGTCACCCGATATATACTGCAACATATCCGATGTAATTCCGGTTTCAGTACCAGGTTGTCCAAAAATATTGAGAGGCAAGCAGCCATCAATTACTGTGTTTTCTGAATTTAAACATACTAATTGAGCACCATTTGCTGCATCAACTACTGGATTACCATTTGCATCAGTAATTAAAGACCCGTTTTCATCTAGCCAACCAGTTGGGCCAACAGCTTCAGCAACCCTTTCTAAATTAAAATAACCTTCCGTGCGCTCGGTAGAGTCACTTTGGCCAAAGTTATAAGAAATTTCCCAGTCCCAACCATTTGCAAAAACACCATTAAAACCAACAACTGTTCTAAGTGTTTTGTAGTCACGAATATTCAGTCGGCCGCCCGTATCTTCCATACGACGACGCCAATCATTAATCTGGTAAGAATTGCCATTTGAATCTTTTGGACCATATTTTAAGTTGTAGTAATTATTCGGAGAGTAAGGTGCTTCAGTATTAAAAAATATTAATGGTGCTAGAGGTTCTGGAGCAATTAACCGTTTACCAACAGTTTGCACATAACTTACTTCAGCAAATGAATTCACTTCACCGAGCACACCGAACTCACCAAGCAAATAGTTTGCAAATACATTTGCGTATTTACGTTTACTTGGTGTTTGTAAGTAGTTAACTGGGTTATAGTTATATGAGTCAGTGGCACCGTCAAAGGGGCGCCAATCTCCGTAGTCGGGGCCTCGTGTTACATTTTGATCCGCATTTGGATTTTCTGGGTTATTAGCTGAGCCAGGGGCACCATCCACATTTGACCATGGCGGCGCTGATGAGCCTCCTCGCTGAGTAGAACCATCAGGGAATGCTCTGAGTTCATACTCTGAAAAAGCACGATCCCCTTGAAAGGCATCTCCTTGATCGTTATAGCCCAATGCAACAACCACATTACCTCGGTCACTTGCTGTACCAAAAGTTAAATCAATCCCTTTTGTTTCAGCATCACTTTCACCGCTTTGGCCTGCATTAAGTTTGAGTTCAAAACCTTCATAATCTGAACGTGTAATTATGTTTACTACCCCAGCAATGGCATCAGAGCCATATGTAGCAGATGCACCATCTTTTAAAACTTCTACACGTTTCACAACAGACGTAGGAATAGTATTTAAATCAACCGATGCGTTAGCACCATTACCACCCGCAACTACACGCCGCCCATTTATTAGCACTAACGTTCTTTCATCACCGATACCACGAAGTGAGAAACGCGTACTAGAGTCGCCACCATTATTAGTTTGGGTATTAACTGCTGCACCAGCAGATGAAGTTAAATTTTGTAATAAATCACCAACGTTATTTACACTCATCTTGCTTATAGCAACAGCATCAATTGTTGTGACAGGGTTAGCCCCCTCCATATCTGTACGCTTTATTCTTGAACCTGTGACTTCGATTCTCTCTACTTGATTTTCTGCCGCCTCTTCAGCAGCTGTAGCTGTAAAACAAAAACTAGAGAACAGTGCTGATGAAATTGCTATTTTCAATGCCGATTTTTTAAATTGAACCATTGAGTTTCTCCCTGAGATATTTCTATTGTTATTTTTAATAAAATCAAAAAACAACGTAATAAACCCTACATTTAGTTACCATCTCGAATACGTAAGCGGCAGAAAAAACACACAAAGCGGCAATTGTTAAAGTTTTAGTAACAAAACAAATAATTTATTTACAAAACTCAAAATTTACAAAGCCTTTAATGGTAATAACCACTAACATTTTGTTACTCCTTGTTACCCAAAAACACTTATCAATGATAAGATTAAGTGACAAAATAAAGGCCTATTTGTCTAGAGGGAGCTTGTACAATGAAAAAGTTCAGTCTCGTTATTGCTGATGAAAAAGAAAGTAATAAATCAGTATTAAAAGCTTTATTGAAAGATTATCCCAACTTTGAAGCAATCGCCCTTGCCTTTGATTGGCGAGAGGCCATTAGTATCGCTCAGACAATGCAAGCCGATGTTCTCTTCATTAATAACAACCTTTTGCCAAGCAGTGAATCTCTAGAAACGCTTGCAAAAGAATGTCCTGAATTCACACAAATTGTTTACTTAGGGGATTCAGATGCGCAAGCAATATATGCATTTGAATACGACTTTGCAGACTACTTACTTTTTCCATGTGATACCGAACGTTTTGATAAATGTATTCAAAAGTTAAATAATCGGTTAAATATACAACCCCAATTACCACTAAATAATATTCAGTCATTAATTGAACAGTTAAATGATCAGGAACAGACATTAGTCGTTAAAGACTCTGGAAGGATTAAATTAATAGAGTGTAGCGATATTATTTGGATTGGAGGCGCAGGCAATTACGTAGAGCTTTATTTAGTTAATGAAGAGCGTCCAGTGCTGCATCGTGAAACATTATCAGCAATGGAAAATAAACTAAGCAATGCTGGATTTATAAGGATCCACCGCAGCATTCTAGTTAGGAAAAAATGCATTTCAGAATTAAAGCCAACAGAAAGTGGTGATTACCAGGTAACATTACGAAACGGTCATCAACTCAGCTTATCTCGTCGTTATAAATCAGCTATGACAGGTATAATCTAATACGGTACGGTGTATTAGATATACCATAATAGTAAGTCATTCATTAATATTTACTTACAGTTTGTGCTACCATTGCTGCACATAGTCAATAACGCGACCTCTTATCTATGCAGTTTGTCAAATACACACCCTTTTTTGTAACCTGCTTCCTACTAGTTGGCTGTCAGTTAGGTATATCAAATAATAGAGCATCCGATATCAACACAATCAGTGACGCTGAAAGCAAACTTAATCTACTGATTAACGACAAATCATGCAATGCTACATTTCAATGCAGAGTAATCGCTTATGGTGAAAGAGCATGTGGCGGTCCAAGTAAGTTTGATATCTACTCAATAAAAAATACCAAACAGGAAGAAGTTGAGTTTATTGCAAATGAAATTACACAATTCGAAAAAGCATACAATAAAAGCTCTCAACACCTTTCAACATGTGAACACAACACATCACCTCAAACGCTATGCATTAATAAAGTATGTGAGTTAGTAGAAAGAGCACATTAGTTTAAAACTATAAACACAGTATTATTATTGATCCAAAAGTCATCTTTTCGCCGCAAGAACAAGCAGAGATAGCTTAACAGGATTCAGGGCTCAGGGCTCAGGGCTCAGGGTTCAGGGTTCAGGGTTCAGGGTTCAGGGTTCAGGGTTCAGGGTTCAGGGTTCAGGGTTCAGCAGTATTGTGAAGTCTGGTTGCTTATTTCTAAAATCGTTTAACGCCAAAACGCAAAAAGCCCGCTCATTGAGCGGGCTTTCTACTTAATTAGGAGCTTGGCGATGTTCTACTTTCACATGGGCGAACCCACACTATCATCGACGCTGTTTCGTTTCACTTCTGAGTTCGGCATGGAGTCAGGTGGTTCCAA
>NZ_JBMMUG010000008.1:34784-193606 GCF_049257255.1 Pseudoalteromonas aquimarina | reverse complement strand
TTTTTAAAAACTTTCAAAACTGAGTTTTACTTGACTCAACCAACTCGTGATTCGCTGCTATGCTGCGTCGTTCCCCGTGTTGGTGGAGGCGCATTATAGAGAGATCCGAATTTGGATCAACCCCTATTTCAAACTTTTTTTAGTTTTTTGGATCGTTCGGGTGAAATATGTACAAAACCGCCATAATTTGCAACTTTCGTTACATATTTGTCACTTTTAAAGCTGGATAACTTAAGAAGTGACTATTTTTACACCAACGTAAATTAAGCAAAGATCTTTATATAAAGACTTACACCCCAAACGATACCGACGATTAATAGAGAAAAAGTAACCGCAGCTGAACCCATATCTTTTGCGCGACCAGATAAAACATGTCTTTCTGTGCTTACGCGATCAGTTAACGCTTCAATTGCTGAATTTAATAATTCTACAATTAGTACTAATAGCAGCACTGAAACTAACACTGCCCAGTGAATCAAATCTTGAGCCAACCAAAATGAAGCCGGAAACATAATTAATACTAGAAACAATTCTTGGCGAAATGCTGCCTCTTCTTTTATTGCCGCTTTTATACCTAAATAAGAACAATAGCTGGCTTTAAATACACGCTGTAGTCCGCCGCCATTTGGTTTATTAATTTCGCTCATTTTATTTATCCATAAAAAAACCCCGATAATCGGGGTTTTATATCAAACTTTTATGTAATTAAGCTACACCGTATTGGTCGCGATACGCTTTAACTGATGCTAAGTGCTCTGACATATCACCTTTTTGCTCAAGGTAAGTAATAAGGTCAGCTAACTTAACAATTGAAATTACCCGTGTATTAAAGTCACGTTCTACTTCTTGGATAGCAGAAAGTTCAGCTTTACCCTTTTCTTGGCGATCAAGCGCAATTAGAACACCTGAAAGATCTGCACCATTTGCAGCGATGATTTCCATTGATTCGCGAATTGCCGTGCCAGCCGTGATAACATCATCCACCAGCATGATTTTACCTTCAAGTGCAGAGCCTACTAATGTACCACCTTCACCGTGATCTTTTTTCTCTTTACGGTTAAAGCAATAAGGTACATCACGCTCGTGATGGTCTGCTAGTGCAACCGCAGTTGTTGTTGCAATTGGAATACCTTTATAAGCAGGGCCAAATAACACATCGAAATCAATACCAGAATCTTGTAATGCTGCTGCATAAAAACGACCTAAGCGCGCAAGGTCACGACCGGTATTAAATAAACCCGCATTAAAGAAGTATGGGCTAGTACGGCCAGATTTTAGTGTAAACTCACCAAACTTAAGCACCTGCTTTTCTAGTGCAAATTCAATAAACTCTTTTTGATAATCTTTCATGTTGTACCCTATTACGCTAATGCTTGCTTTTGCATATCGATGATTTCGCGAATTGAATGCTTAGCCAACTCAAGTAAGTCGGTTAATTCGTCATATGAGAACGGTTCGCCTTCTGCTGTACCTTGCACTTCAATAAACTTACCGGTCTCAGTCATAATCACATTCATATCCGTTTCAGCTTCTGAATCTTCTAAATATTCAAGATCCGTTACCGCTTCACCGTTATAAATTCCCACCGAGATTGCAGCAATCATATGCTTTAATGGATTTGCGTTGATCATACCTTTAGTACGCATATAGGTAAGTGCATCTACTAATGCTACACATGCACCACTAATTGAAGCAGTACGAGTACCGCCATCAGCTTGAATAACATCACAATCAATTGTGATTGTATTTTCGCCAAGTGCGGCTAAATCAACCGCTGCACGTAACGAGCGTGCAATAAGGCGTTGGATTTCCATAGTGCGACCACCTTGCTTGCCTTTTGCAGCTTCACGACCACAGCGGCTATGAGTAGAACGCGGCAACATACCGTATTCGGCAGTGATCCAACCTTTACCTTGCCCTTTCATAAAACGCGGCACACCAGCTTCAACTGTTGCAGTACACAATACCTTAGTATTGCCAAACTCAACTAATACTGAGCCTTCAGCATGCATTGTATAATTACGGGTAAAAGAGACTGGGCGAATTTGGTTAGGCGTTCGTTCACTAGGACGCATTAGATATCCTCACTATTCAAGATTTGGCATATTATAAGAAGTAATTCCTTTATTCGCTACGGGAAAAGTAATAAAAGGCAGTCTCTTTATATTTTTATCAAACAAAATTTACTGTAAGCTGCTAAACAACTTCCGCTATAATGCGACCAAGCACAAATTATCATTTCTAAAAACTTAGGAAACCGCACATGATCCATAGTATGACAGCCTACGCTCGCCATGAAGTTAAAGGTGACTGGGGTAACGGCGTTTGGGAAATTCGCTCTGTTAACCAAAGATACTTAGAAACCTTCATTCGTCTTCCAGAACAATTTAGAGCACTAGAGCCTGTTATCCGTGAAAAACTGCGCAAACAATTGCAACGCGGTAAAGTTGAGGTGGCACTAAAATTTAATGCTAACCCAGCGCATGTGGGCGAAATGAAAATTAATGAAACCCTTGCTAAGCAACTTATGAATAATGCGACTTGGTTACAAGACCAAGTAAAAGGCGATATCAACCCAATGGACATTCTGCGCTGGCCTGGCGTAATGGAAGCTGAAGAAATGGATATGGATTCAGTGCAAACAGAATTACTAAGTGGTTTTGATAAAACTGTTTCTGATTTTATTGATGCGCGTGGCTCGGAAGGTGCAAACCTAGAAACTATGATTGATACCCGCTTAACCGCAATTATTGATCAAGTTGAAATTGTAAACGGACAAATGCCTGAAGTAATGAAATGGCAGCGTGAAAAACTCACTAACCGTTTAGAAGAGTTAAAAGCAGAGATTGACCAAAATCGCCTTGAGCAAGAACTGATTTATCTTGCACAAAAGCAAGACGTAGCAGAAGAGCTTGACCGCCTTCAGTCGCACGTTAAAGAAACACGCAAAATTCTTAAAAAAGGTGGCGCATGTGGTCGTCGTTTAGATTTTATGATGCAAGAGTTTAACCGTGAAGCAAATACGCTAGCATCTAAATCAATTAATACCGAAGTAACTAACGCTGCAGTTGAACTTAAAGTATTGATTGAGCAAATGCGTGAGCAAATTCAGAATATAGAATAAGCTCTTTTTGTATTTACTGTATCGAAAAAGCCAATCTAAAAATGATTGGCTTTTTTATATTCTTCATAAATCGTGCAATTTTTTCTGTAAAACCTCGCTCTAGCTATAAACAGGTCTAAACTTATTTTTAGCTCTACTCACTCATTTTAATAATGAAAGCTAAATTGATTGAGCTAAGCATGCAGGGGAAATGCGCTTGAAGAATATACTTTTTTCACTTTCAACATTAATAATGATTGCTAACGCGCATGCGCTAGACATCGCTATTAAGGTAGTTGATAAAAATAACACCCCAATCAACGACATTGTCGTTTATCTAACACCAAAGTCTGGCACATCCGATTTACCCACCAATAACCAGCCTCTTGTGATCGATCAGCAAGATAAAAAATTTGCGCCGTACATTACGATAATGCAAAAAGGACAAGGTATTGTTTTCTCAAATAAAGACGATATTACGCATCATATTTACTCGGTATCCGGTAAAAACCGCTTTGAATTTAAGTTAAAAGCAGGCTCGTCCAAACAAATTGAAAACATTAGTACGACAGAAGAAGTTGCCATGGGGTGTAACATTCACGACTGGATGAGTGGCTTTATTCTAGTGGTTGATACCCCTTACTTTGCTAAAACAAACACAAACGGACTATCGAGTATTTCACTTAAAAACAGCGGTGAATATGAAATTTCAGTTTGGCATCCTCAGCTCGATACACCGTCTCATAAAATTACTGAGACTCATTCGCTAAATAACGAAAAACAGACAATCACATTAACTTTAGCAAAACCGCTACTGCCTATTCCAAAGCAAGTTGGACAACAAGAATTCGATTTTTTAGAAGAGTACTAATTCATTATGAGACTTTTCAAAGTGCGCAGTTTACAAAGTAAAATACTAATTTTATTTCTATTTTTACTACTACTCGTGCAACTGGTAAGTTTTTATTTTACTTATCACGCAAATATAAAATTAGAGAGTACCCAGCTTAATAATCGCTTAAGTAATGCCTCTGATATTTTTCAAACACAATTCAACAACCGGCGCTATTACCTTTCGGCTTTTGCCGAAACAGCCGCTAAAGATTACGGCCTTAAATCTGTACTAGAAGAAGATACCAAAAGCTTTTTAGTAGCTCTAAATAATCATCGAAAACGCATTGATAGCGACCTTGCTATGGCAATAAACAATGAGGGTATTGTTTTTGCGCAGCTGGTTACCTTTATTGATAATCAGGGCAACAAAAAAGTACGTATTGGCAATGAACAAGGCAAACCGTTTAATTTGTCTACCACCGTATTACAACAACAAACCGCACAACTAGTATTTATCGATAATGCATTATACCAGTTAAGTTTCGCTCCCATAAAAAGCGGTGCAAGAATTGTTGGTTGGATAGGCTTTGGTTATTTAATAAATAATGCACTGGCAAATGAGTTAGCTGCTTTGACAGATGTTAATGTTGGCTTTGCGAGTTTTGATGGTAAAAATTACAGCGTAATTGCCAGCTCAGATGAACAAAACTACCCAATAAAAGCCGATGTATTTAAACGTATCATCGCAAATACAGAGCAACAATATTTATACAGCCGATTAGAGCTCGGTAACACGAATAGCGGCTATATATCAGCAGTGCTTTTTGAATCACGCGCTGATCTTCTAAAAAGCATTGATATTCAATGGAGCCAATTGTTCTTATTAGTTTTAATTACGGTTGTGTTATCCACTTTTGGGGCAATTGCGATTGCCAGAGACATTACTCGACCGATAAAAAACTTAGTTAGCCAAGTTAAGTCTCTTACCAAAGGTAATTACGATGGCATTGTTGATGTCACTGGCAGCCGAGAGTTAAAACAGCTTTCGAGCGAGTTTAATGTAATGACAAAAGCGATTATTTCTAGAGAAGAAACCATCAGCTTTCAAGCATTTCACGATCAACTTACTCATCTGCCCAATCGTAATGCATTAATTGCAGCAATTGAACGACGCCAACAATCGCAAAATGATTTTTTAATCATTCAATTATGCATTTTACGCGCAGAAGACATCGCCGATACCCTTGGCTATCAAGCGAGTGACTACGTAATAAATGAAGTTGCAAGTCAACTTGTACAAACAGAGCACGGTTTTGACAGTTACCACCTTGGTGCAGAATATTTTGTACTAATCGCAGAAGAACAAAATATTGAAAATTTAATCAGCAAGTTACAACAAGCATTAACAATGCAATGCCATTTTCAAAATATACAATTGCATCTTCAGTTTACCTTTGGTGTGGTGCGTTCTTCTCAACATCCGAACTGCTCAGTTGCAGAGTTATTACAAAAATCTAATGTAGCAATTCAACGTGCAAAAAATGATAAGCTCACTTTTCAAATATACGACCCAATTTTTGACCAAAATGCCATTGAGCGACTGTTCTTAACTAATAATCTACGAACAGCTATTGAAGAAAATCAGCTGATACTGTTTTATCAACCAAAACTATCTTTAAAAACCATGGAAATAAGCCATGTTGAGGCGCTAGTTAGATGGCAGCACCCAGAAAAAGGACTCATTCCACCAGATAGCTTTATTAGCATTGCCGAAAAAACAGGGCAAATGGATTCGCTAACGCGCTGGGTAACTCAAACCGCAATTAACCAATATTTAGAATGGTTGGATAAAGGAATTAAAATAAATATCGCGATAAATATCTCAGCTGAAAATATTTTAGATAAATCTTACCCAAATTTTGTAATAGCACTTAAAAACAAACATAAACTTGGGGATTGCGCCATTACACTTGAAGTAACTGAAGATGCCGTGGTAGACGACCCAAGCAAAGCAACTGAAGTGTTAAATTACCTAAACCAAAATGGATTTAAACTTTCCATTGACGATTATGGCACCGGCTATTCGTCACTGGCGCAATTAAAACAGTTACCAGTGCAAGAGCTGAAAATTGACCGCTCTTTTGTGCAGCACTTGCTTGATAATGAGAACGACAAAATCATTGTTAAATCAACAATTGAGCTCGCCCATAATATGGGGTTAACTTTGGTTGCCGAAGGTATTGAAGATGAACAAACATTACTTTGGCTTAAGTCGCAAGGGTGCGAGTTAGCACAAGGGTATTTTATTAGTAAACCTTTACCAGCACATGACTTTGAAGCATGGTTATTACAGTCAGACTACCAACAGCAGATTACAGCAAATGCAAAAACGGTTAACTAACGTATTAATAGTATTTTCCTTATTTGGCATACATGCTAACAGCTTTGCATTAGACGCCAACCTTAAGGGAATAGTTGATTTGAGAGCCTACCATGTTGCAAGTGATGATAGCGAAAGCTATTTAGCTGGCAACTATGGAAAATATCGCTTTAACGATGGTAGCGGTTTAGCTTTAGGTCAATTAGGTGCCCATCTCGATTTAGAATTTAATTCAACCTGGTCAGCTACAGTAGTTGCTAATGCATTTGCCAATAAAGGCAATAGTGCCATTGGCATAACCGAAGGCTATTTGAATTATAAAAGCCTGCCAACAAGCAGCGGTTGGCGAATAAAATCAAAACTCGGTGTTTTCTACCCCACGATTAGTTTTGAAAATGTAGCTACTGCTTGGTCAACACCCTATTCATTAACCTCTAGCAGTTTAAACAATTGGGTTGGCGAAGAATTACGAAATACCGGTATTAATCTGTCACTTGAGAAGTTAGGTAAATTCTCAAACTCTAAGCATGACTTTTCAGCTGATGTTTCATTGTTTAAAAATAATGACCCCGCAGGAGCAATGCTTGCATGGCATGGCTGGACTATTGGTAGCAGGCAAACCTTGTTACACGAAAAGTTAATTGTACAAGATTTCCCTGCACGCAATGCTAAACTCAAATTTCAAGCAGCCGAATCCGACCCATTTTTAGAGCTTGATGACCGCTTTGGTTTGCATATTTCAGCTAATTGGAAATACGACAATAAACTTAAATTAAATTTTGGCTTTTATGATAATTTTGCCAAAGAAGGTGTGGTAGAAAACGGCCAATACACATGGACGACAGAGTTTATTCATTCGGCTTTAAAATATCGCTTTGCAAAAGAATGGGAAGTCATTGCGCAATATATGCAAGGCAATACCTACATGACATCACCATACAAAGAAAAAGTTGTCGATAATGATTTCGACAACGCATTTGTAATGTTACGTCATTTTTGGTCAAACCATCATATTGCCGCTCGTTTCGAACATTTTAATGTAGACGATTTAGATGACCTTTGGGGTGATAATAACAACGAGCAAGGTAATGCCTTTTCATTCGCTTACCGTTATAAGCTCTCTAAGCAATCATTTTTATTAACCGAGTTTAACTATATCGACTCTCACCGCCCTTCGCGTTGGTATTTAAGCCAAGCAATTGATAAAAAAGAAACTCAATATCAAATTGGCTACCGCTATTACTTTAATATGTAGCCATTTAATCGCCGTATAAACGCATTGTGCTGTCAAAATACATGCCGAGCCCTGCGGTAAATAACCAACACCCCCACAAACTGTGCTCAACTGCTACTAATAGAGTGCTGCGCGAATGAATATAGGTAAATGAGAATACTAAACCCGCAATAAAAGCACCCACTACAGCAATCCAATTTGCAAATAATAAATGCGCTAAGGCAAAACTTGTGGCACTTAAGTATGCGCGTAAATGCTTACTTTTAAATACGCGTTTATAGCGATGAAACATAAAGGTACGAAAAATAACTTCCTGCGGCCACGCTGAAAAAATGGGGTAAAGTATTAATAACAGAAACCACCACTTGGTTTGTTGGGTTGGCAAAGTAAAAAACCACTGCGGGGTAAAATACCAACTGGCAATCACCATAAAAACCGCGGCTACCACAAATGTTATTACAACCCTATCAAGAGAGAGCTTGAGCTGTGCTGGATTCCAAAGACGAAAACGCTTAAAGCGAGGATCACTTAACAACAGTAAAACGCACCACCCTACTACCGATACCAAAAATAACAGTAGGTAAGGCGCAATCACATCGCGTACAAAATACAAAAATATCGGCAAACAAAAGAATAAAAATACAAATTCGCAAATCAAAATGCGCTTGTAATAATGCTTAGGTGCCCAACGGGTAGGATCGAGTTTCAATAGGTGTACCCCCTAAATAAAAGTTTAGAGTGGTCGCTTAATCATGCCATGAAACTTAGATTAAATTTTTACGAAGCTACCTTAAAACTTAACCCGCATTGCAATTACCGTTACAATGTAAAGCTATCAATAAAGAATGAGTTTCAATCAATGGATTTATATTACGTTGCCGCGTGCCAAGTAGACCAAAAAAACCCGCTTAATCGGGATGAAATGCATAGAAATACGCAACGCGTGCTAGAGCTAATGGAACAAGCGGTAAACGGATACAAACCATTCCATGATATTAAGTTGATTGTTTTTCCTGAATTTGCTCATGCTGTTCCTGTCTATGAGAGCGCTGAAGAAATTCTTGATAAGTTAGCTGTGCCAATTCCCAATGAACACACAGACAAAATAGCAGAAAAAGCAAAAGCACTTGGCGTTTATGTACAAACAGGTAGTTTTCTGGAAGTAGATGAGCGCTGGCCTGACCGTGTTTTTAATACTACTTGTTTAATTAGTCCTGAAGGTGAAATCCTCTCAAAGTATCGAAAAGTAAACCCTTGGATCCCATTTGAAGTTCACTCAAGTCCTCATGACATTGAAAATTACCCCGATGATCCATTACCTGTTGTTGAAACTGAAATAGGTAATTTAGCAGTAGCGACTTGCTATGATTGGATGTTTCCAGAGGTCACACGAGAGTTAACACTCAAAGGTGCCGAAGTCCTTATTCGCATTTCAGCTTATATGGATCCTTGGGGTGCAACACAACCTATGGATTGGTGGACTGTTATTAATCGCTGTCGAGCAATTGAAAATATGAGTTATGTCATTGCAGCCAATCAAGGAGCTAAAGATTACCCTCCCTTTACGTGGCCTGGTGGCTCTATGGTAGTTGACTATGATGGTCGAATTTTAGCGGAGGCATCACCTGGGCCAGGTGAACGTATTGTTGTTGCGCCAATTAATATCGCGGCTCTGAGAAGTGAAAGAAAACGAAGAGCTGGCCATAGTATGCCTACTCACCTAAGAACAGAGTTATACCAAGCACAAAAACAACCTATTTATCCTAAACACAGCCCAGCGCAAGATATTAACTATGACAGCCTAAGCAGTTCTATCGCAAAAGCACAAAGCGTGTCGCCATTTATCAAAAAATAAATACAGAATACTTATAATAAGAAGAATAAAATGAACTCATCCCCACCAAAGCGCAAAAGAATTGATGCTGTTGGTCCCAAGCTAAAAGTGTTACTCATAGCGCTTCTGGTTGCGTTTTCACTACTAATGATTAACTCTGTTTTTCTTGGCAGTGTGACTTTTTTTGAATGGCTAAATCAAACAGTCTACCAAGATTATTTCTATCAATTAATGTTTTTAGGGCACATAACTCTTGGATTAATTTGCATTATTCCTTTGCTATTATTTGGAAGTTTACATTTTAAAAATACTTTTCAACGAAAAAATAAACGCGCCATTTATGTTGGCATATTTCTTTTTGCTGCATTAATACTAATGGCCTTATCTGGATTATTATTAATTCGTTTTGATTTCTTCTCAATTAAGCACCCTGGTGTAAGAAGCGTTAGTTATTGGCTTCACGTGGTACTGCCTTTTGTTTGTATATGGCTATTTGTATTACACCGTTTAGTTGGTCCAAAGATCAAATGGCGAATCGGTGGGTTAGTATCTATTGCTGCAATTGTTATCTCTTTTATTGTAGCTGTTTGGCAAACACAAGATCCACGTCAATGGAATCGCGTCGGCCCTGAATCTGGTGAACAGTACTTTTTCCCTTCCCTATCACGCACCAGCACCGGAGATTTTATTCCAGCAAAAGCACTGATGCAGGACCAATACTGCTTGTCATGTCATAGCGATATTCATGAGCAATGGCAAAATAGCGCACATAAAATGAGCTCGTTTAACAATCCAGCTTACTTATTTTCAGTGCGCAACACCCGTGAGATGGCCATTCAACGAGATGGCGATGTTCAAGCTGCACGTTTTTGTGCAGGCTGCCACGACCCTGTTCCGTTTTTTAGCGGTGCATTTGATGACCCTGATTTTGACGATGTAAACCACCCAACGGCACAACAAGGTATTACATGCACTAGTTGCCATGCGATTACGCATGTAAATAGCAGTAAAGGAAATGCCGATTACACCATAGAAGAGCCTATACACTACCCATTTGTTTACTCTAATAATCAAATTCTGCGCTGGGTGAATGCGCAACTCATAAAAGCCAAACCAGAAATGCACAAAAAGACATTTCTTAAACCGTTACATAAAACGCCTGAGTTTTGTGCTGGTTGTCATAAAGTTCATTTACCAAAAGAGTTAAACAAATATAAATGGCTTAGAGGCCAAAATCACTTTGATAGCTACCATTTGAGCGGTGTATCAGGTCACGGTGTTACCAGTTTTTACTATCCACCGAAAGCGGATAACAACTGTAACGGGTGTCACATGCCAGCGGTTGCATCGAATGACTTTGGCGCTAAATTTTTAGATGATAGCAATCAACTAAAAGTGCATGATCATATGTTCCCATCAGCTAATACTGCACTACCTCACTTAAAAGGGTTACCCCCACTAACTAACGAAAAACACCGCCAGTTTTTACAAGATGTAATGGAGGTTGATATTTTTGGTGTACGTGAAGGTGGTGAAATTGACGGGCCTCTTTTGGCACCACTTGAAAAACAAACTTTAAAGTTAGAAGCAGGGAAAACCTATCTGTTTCAAGTTGTGGTAAGAACATTAAAAATGGGGCACTTATTTACTCAAGGCACTGCTGATTCTAATCAAGTGTGGCTAGAGTTAGTTGCTAGCAACGGTAATAAAGTGATTGGCCGCTCTGGTGGTATTGAAGGGAACGAAAAAGCAGTTGATCCTTGGTCACATTTTATTAATGCCTATGTACTTGACCGCAATGGTAATAAAATTGACCGACGCAATGCAGAAGATATATTCGTTCCCTTATATAACAACCAGATCCCGCCGGGAGCAGCAGATGTAATTAATTACAAAATAACGCTTCCTGAGTCTCTAGAAGGCGATTTCAAGCTGACTGCGAGACTAAATTACCGCAAATTCAACACGCCATACATGCGCTTATTTATGAATGACAAATTCACTACCAATGATTTACCCGTAGTAGAGCTTGCAAAAGATGCTGTTGTTATTTCTACCTCTGAAAGCAAAGCCATTGAAAAGCAAAACCAAACTAAACGACCAAATTGGATGCGTTGGAATGATTACGGTATAGGTTTACTGCGCAAACCTAAAAAGTCCCAATTTAAGCAAGCTGAACATGCATTTAAACAAGTTTCAGGTAAAGGTAAAGGACTTGCTGAACTCAACCTTGCGCGAATTTACTATCAAGAAGGTCGACTAGAGCAAGCATCTGATGCATTAGCAAGAGCAGCAAAAAATGAATATCCTGCTTGGCCTTGGACTGTAACCTGGTTTAGTGCACTGATAGACAAACAAAATGGTTATTTTGATGAAGCAATTAATAATTTCGAACGCTTATTAAATACTGATTTTAATGATGCAAAAGCGCGTGATTTTGATTTTTCAGAGGACTATCGCGTATGGGTAGAATTGGCTCAAACTTATATTGAAAGAGCTAAAACACATCGCAGCCAACAAGCTGAAACGGCAAAGCAAGCTGATTTTACCAAAGCAAAGGAAGCGCTTTATACAGCATTAAAATATGATGTTGAAAACCATCAGGCTTATTACAATTTATATGTTATTGCCAAATTAACTCAGGACCATAAAAGTGCTGAAAAGTATCGTAATTTGCATGAAAAGTATCGTCCAGATAATAATGCAAAAGATACTGCAATAAGCGCACACCGGGTAAAAAATCCAGCTGCAGATCACGCTGCTGCGCCAGTGGTTATTTATGATTTAAATAGGCCAACAATATACACCGAGCAAATCACTACTCTTAAGCCTTTAGAAGAAAAATAAATGAAACAAGACGAGCAACTCGACATTCAAGATGATGAAATAATTGCAAAAGCATTTAAAGGCTCCATCATCGCATTTGCAGTTATCGGGGTCTGTGCCCTGCTAATTTGGCTGTTTACTCGCGACTCGAGCGAAGTAAATACAGTGACAAATAACATTGCTGTTGAAACCCCAAAAACTGTCTCTATAGATACGACGCGCGTCCCGCCTAACGCAACGTTCGAAGATATAAGCGACGGTGCTGGAATTAAGTTTATCCATAATAACGGTGCAACCGGAGATAAACTTCTACCAGAAACTATGGGAGGGGGTGTTGCATTTTTTGATTACAATAATGATGGATTTCAAGACTTATTGCTTATCAATAGCAACGACTGGAACGAAAACTCAGATAGCCCTAAGTCCTCAATCACCTTATACAAAAACCAAAATGGCAAACACTTTGTCGATGTATCTAACGAGCTTGGATTAACTCAACAGTTTTACGGCATGGGGGTGGCAATTGCAGATTACGATGGTGATGGTGATGGTGACATTTTTATCACTGCTGTAGGTCATAATTTACTACTGAGAAACGACAATAGCTATTTTACCGATGTAACAAAAAGCGCAGCTGTTGAAGGTGGAAAAAATGAATGGAGCACAAGTGCGGCATTTTTTGATGCTGATAATGATGGTGATTTGGATTTATTTGTAGCTAATTACGTAAACTGGAATCGTGACATTGATTTTGAGGTAGATTATCAACTGACTGGCATAGGGCGAGCATACGGACCACCAACCAACTTTGCAGGGCAGTTTGCACGTTTTTATTTGAACCAAGGCGATGGAAGATTTATCGATTACTCTGCACAAAGTGGCATTCAGATTACCAGCCCTGAACTCAAGAAAGCTATCGGAAAATCACTAGCCATTCGCCCTATCGATATCAATAACGATCAGTTAATCGATTTAGTTGTTGCTAATGACACTGTGCAAAACTTTGTATTTGAAAATAAAGGCAATGGTCACTTTAGTGAGGTGGCCGAAATAATAGGGCTTGCTTTTGATAGAAATGGTCATGCAACGGGAGCCATGGGAATCGATGCTGCTTGGTATTTAAATGATGAAACCTTAGGTTTTGCCATCGGTAACTTTGCAAACGAGATGACATCATTTTATGTTGGCGAAACTGAATCATCTTATTTTAGCGACCAAGCGATTATTGATGGTATTGGCCCTGCTAGCCGTAAAGCATTGACCTTTGGGGTGCTGTTTTTTGATTTTGATCTGGATGGATATACCGATTTATTTCAAGCTAATGGACATGTAGAAAGTGAAATTAATCGTGTTCAGTCAAGCCAGCAATATAAACAAGCAAGTCAGTTATTTTGGAACTGCGGTCCAAGTTGTAACAAGCCCTTTATTAACTTGGAATTAGCTGCTGACAACCCCTTAGCAAGTCCAATGGTAGGCCGTGGTGCTAGTTTTGCAGACATTGATAATGATGGGGATCTCGATCTTGCAATTACACAAATTGCAGGCCCTGCTCGACTGTTAATAAACCAACAAAATAGCAATCATCAATGGTTACAAATCAAGCTATCTCAAGCAGGGCTTAACCGTGATGCGATTGGAGCCAAAGTAACACTATCACTTTCCTCTGGTGAGGTACTTACCAGAGATATCATGCCGAGTCGCAGTTATTTATCACAAGTGCCAGCAATTGCCTATTTTGGTTTAGGGCCTTCGCCAAAAATAGACGCTATTACCATTACTTGGCCTGACGGTGTAAAACAAACTATTGATAATAACTTAGCACTCAATAAGTTACACGTGATAAGCCGCTAACGAAGTACATGTAAAATTTACAACCGATTACTCAAAGCGCGTATTATATTTGCTGTGAAGTTTATTACGCGCTTTAGTTTCCTCACCTGGGAGTGGCCATACCGTGCTGGTGTCTTCAGTATACATATCCATATCTTTCACCCAACCTTTTGAAGATAAAACATAAACACGTTGCCACCCTGCTTTAAGCGGAGCTTGTGTTGCGGCAAATTGAAGGCGAATCCCTTCACCTGGACCAATAATCGCAAGTGCACTGTCATGTTCTTTAACCAGCTCAGTTACATCACCAAGTTGAGAGTAGTAACCTGTTGGGTATCTCGTGTCCCAAATTGGTTGAGATTGTTCAAAATCATAATGCGGTCTTTTCTGTGCTAGAGTCGAACGTTTAGCAAAACCAAAGTCTTCTGCACTTGCAGCTAAAAGAGGCGCTTCACGTTTAATAGCCGAATCTGCTGTGCTACTTTGTTGCTCTAGCGACTGACCGTAGACTAAACCAATACGGTCCCAAAAAATCTCCATTCTGGCTGATAAGCGAATTGCATCTACTCCATTTGGTAGATTGATTAGGGGTAAACTCATTTGCCTTGGCATACCTGCTGGGTAACCAAAATCCTTGTAGAGCATATGCCATTGTCCATCCGGCGTTCTTACTTCAAGACTTGCAGGCTTATATACCTCACCTGCTTGCCAAGCTGAAAAGCTGGTTTGAGAATAAGGATATTCCACCCATCCATCTATTAATAGATGAGGATTATAAGTCTCATTAATTGGCTCAGAAAAAGTCACTGTTAGTTGATGCGCTTCTTTCGTTAAACCTAAGAAACGTTTATCCGCCTCTGGTATTGGTGCGGCAATATTATCTCTAAGCAAAATGCTGTTAGTAACATCTTGGTGCTCACCATTAAATGCTTTTAGTGGAGAAATAAAGTCTTGATATACAAATGCTTCACCCGTTGGGAATGGGGCATTGATACCCATTCTCTCGTCGAGTGCTAAATGCCATCCTGGAGGTAAGTCATAGACCTCTAAACGGGCATTATCTAGGTACATAACCTCTTCCATTGGCTCTGTTAGCAATAACTCATATACGCCATTTTTACTTTTCAATAAGTTATTTGGCAACATAAAGTTTTCCCAAGGGCGAGGCTCTGCATACTGCCCTGGCCCTATAGCAAAACCAATACCAGCAACACCAAGAATATCGCTAACATATTCAAACTTTTCGCCATTCCATACAAATAGCACCGGGCAACTCGCTAACTGGCGCTGAGTTTCTGTAATGTGATGAATCCCCGGTTGCAAATTAAGTTCCGTTTGGTAAACACCATCACTCCATTCTAAGGCAACAAAATCAGCAGAACTTTTATTTCCTATACCAATTATAACTGGCTGCAAACTTTGACCCGCTGATGAACTTTGTTTGAAAGTGTTAGTTAAGGTCCAACGAGAACCAGTTCGCAGCGCAATCTTGGTACCGATACCAGATGCATTCGAACGCATACCATCTGCATCTTGCTCAAGGCCAGAAACACTCAAGGTAACAAACCGATTGACACTTTCATTTGAATGCCAAAGTACAAGATCATTCTGAGACGTTAACGCAGCAATCGTTGGACCATGGAAAGCTGATAAAGCAAGAGGCTGGAAATTAACAATAGGTGCTAACGATTTAGCTTCAAATATCACAGTCGCTGTATCATCTTTAATCGTTAATGCAGCCCAGCCTGGGGAGGTCGTTACTAACAGTGCTAACTCTCCATTACCAACAACATCTGCAACAGCTAAATGTAAGTTGGCATCAGTCGCTAGCGTTATTGGCAATTTTATTTGAGTTTGTTGATAACCACCTTGCGCTAGGCGATGCCAACTTAATAGTTGACCATTTTCATTGACAGCATAAAGCTCAATATACCCATCACTATTAATGTCTGCGGCAATTGCATTCTCGATTGATGAATTGGTTAAAGAGTCTCCAAGGTCGCCTATTTGGTAATGCCATAGCAAATAATTATCGAGTAAGAGGTGCTGGTTATTAGCAGTTAATAATAAGATATCGGTATCACGGTCATTGTCAAAATCCTGAGCGATAAAACCTCTGATATTTAATGAGTTAACTTTTTCAGGGAATTTATCAGAAATATTACTAAATGAGTCGTTTAAGTTGTTGTTTAGCAGTGAAATATTACCCTGTTTATTTACCACCAACAGGTCCAGATCACCATCGTGATCTGCATCAAAAAATGCGCCATTTAAAGTATTACTTCCATCCCCCTCAATGCCTTCAAATAATGAATGTGTGAATTGGCCAAGCGAATCTTGTAGCCAAAGCTGATTTGCGCCCTGGCGCATTAAGTATGCGTCGGTATAGCCATCATTATTCACATCAGCCCAGGCTATGGCATTTACTTTATCTACTGTCGACCAAGGCGCGGAAGATTCATTGAAGCCACTACTTTTATAATTCAATAATTTAGGTTCAGATGAAAACGTTGCTAATAGGGTTTGATTTGTTTGATAGTTTGCGGCAAACCCAACACTTTTATGACTAATATGGTAAGTACTAGGCTGCTTAAAAAGTGGCGATTTAGATATTGTTTCTTTATTAGTACGAGTAGCATCAACGGTTTTAACTTCAGCAAGTGGGCCCATTCGCGTGTATTTAATTTCAGCAAGTTGCGCTCTCGGATTGGTTTTTAACTTTTGAAAAGTCTGCAAATAATCTTTTGCTTTCGCTCTATCACGTAGCTGTTGTGAAGCTTTAAATGCACCATAATAAACACTGCGTAAATATGGGTCGTAATTGATCGCTTTTTGATACCAATCTAGTGCTTGCTGATATTGCTGCTGTTGTGCAAAGCCCTGCGCTAAAAAGTATGCGGCATATGCATCACTCTGTTGTGTATCTAGAACAAACTTAAAATCAATTGCAGCACTTGCAATATCACCAGCGTGCTGTTTTAGTAAACCTCGAATATAACGTGCTTGTATATTTTTGGGGTTAGCTTGAATTACCCGCTCAATAGCGGCTAAAGCTTGCTCTGTATCACCTTCAAGGTTGCGATTTAACAGTGCAATAATTCGATTTATTTTTACTTGTTGCCATTCTGGATATTTTGTTACGAGCTCATCAAATGTTGTATATGCCAGTGCATAATCAAATTGCCCCATTTGACCAACACCCAAGTTATTTTGCTGGGCCATTTGTTCGTTTATCTTAAATTGATTAGTAACATTAGGTCCGCAACCAACCAAAAAAGTAGCAAGAATAAGTAAACTAAATTTAATACTGTGAAACATATTGGCTTCTATTATTTACACACTGCAAATTGCTGCAATTGATTTAGCTGTGCTAGCGTGGATTGTTTATATTGTGAAATATCGGCTTTTTGTTGCTGTGCCAAATTATCAAGTTGCATCATCAAATCAGCGGCCTTTTGGCAATAATATCCATTGAGATAAGCTTGAGTTAAACGACTAGCAATATCAAAACTAGGATTGCTTTTCATAATGCGCTCATACAGCATTATTGCCTTATCATCATCGGCATAAAAGCCTCCAGACAATGCTTGTAAAAGATTTGCATAATTTAATGCCACAATGGCATTTTCAGGAGCGATAACTAACGCTCTTTCCATTAACGCTACTGCTTGTTTATACGCTCTTTTAGTGTAAAACAGCTCAACTAATTCAAATAAAAGAGACGTTTTTAACGGAGAAAATATATTGGCCTTTTCAATATATTGTTCACCTTGCGAAATTTCATTTAATTGTATGAAAGTCTTTGCTAATGCAAAATTTGCGGGTAAATCATTTGGGGCATCTTTTAAAACCAGAAGATAATGTGCCTTTGCCAACTCAAAGTTTTGACTAAAATATAGTAACTCAGCAAGATTATAGTGGGCCGTTGTGTTATTTGGGTCTAACGTTAATGCCTCTAAAAGCACATTTTTAGCTTCATCCATTTGACCTAATTGAACTAGCGTTGCACTCAAGTTTACTCTCGCTCTTGCACTTTTAGGTTCGCTCTTAATAGCATCGGCGAAATACTGCTGTGCTTTTTGATACTGCCCCATTGAAAATGCAGACTTACCTTTTAGTAAGTTAATACGCTCGCCTTTGGCCAAATCAGCAATTTCATTGAAAATGGGGTCAATTGGTTTTACACCTATTTTTCCACTGAGCTTTAGGCTTTCTCGCGCTTCATTTCTCAAATCAAGCGCTCGCTGGCTCATGGCAATTTTATAGTACAAACGACTCGCTTGCGGTTGTAATGACAGGGCTTGGTAATAAAACTCAATTGCTTTTTGATGCTGCTTTTGCAACTGATATATATCACCTTGCAGCATCAATACAGTAGGAGTATTAAGCAAACTCTCTGGTAAGCTTGATAATTTGGTTTGAGCAAATCCGAGTTGTTCAAGATTAAGAGCAGACTCAATTAGACTAGTATGTGCAGGTAAGTAAGTTGAATCTATTTTTAGCGCAGTTTCAAAAGCGTCAATGGCATTTTCTAGCATATTCGCTTGTAGGTAACTTTTTGCTAATAAATACTGCGCATCAAATTTTTGCGGAGATAACTCAATAACCTTTAAATAACAGTTTATGGCTTGTTCAAAAAATTCATAAGCCTGTAATGTTTTACCAAGCTTAAACAACGCTTCTGTATTTGTCTCATCTAACTCAATTATTTGCTGTTGAATATGTTCAGTAACTAAGGGCTCCAAACTATCAAACGACATTGTTTTAAGCTTTTCTGATAATTCTGATGAAAATACTTGGCTTGATACAAGTAATAGCCCACACGTTAGGAACTTTTTAATACAGATATGCATTTAGTTAACTCTTATTTAGCAAGCTATAGTGTTATCGAATTATAATGTTTTAGCTTAAACGAATTTAATATGTGCGGTTTTTTACTAGGCTGATGGATCACTACTTGATTAATTTTTGTGTTACTTCCTAAACCCACCAAGATCCGATCATCGTTTGCTGAACAATAACTACCATCGGCCCTAACGCGGCGCCATATAGACTTTCCAGAAGTCAATTTAATCTCAATTTTCGCACCATAGCTGGTACGTTTAAATTGTTTCGAATTCAATGAGAAACCCACCCAGTTAGGTTTTTGTGTATAGGTATTTTGCAAAATGCGTACTGGTCCATTGTTATTAAAAATAACTAAATCTGTATCACCATCATTGTCCAAATCACCAACAGCTGCACCACGTGATACATAACTGTGGTTTAAAGAACTAACACTTTCTCCCTTTAACTCTTTAAAACTTCCACCTGAAATATTTTTAAATAATTGATTAGGTTGCTTTAATGGATAGATTTCACCTGCCTGCAATTGGGATTCTATAGAGGTAACAGCGCCATTTAAAACTACTAAATCCAAAAAAGTATCGTTATCAAAATCCAACCAAGCAGTTCCAAAAGCAGTGTATGGCAAGCTTGATAAACCAAGTCCCATTTTTTGACTCACATCGGTAAATAAGCCGGTTCCGTCATTTTTATATAATGTATTTGTTTCACCCATAAGGTGAGTCATAAACAAATCACTGTCACCATCATTATCAAAATCTGCAGCATCTACGCCCATACTAGCTTCAGCTTGACCATCTAAGTTAAAAGCAGTACCAGAAAAAAGTGCATCATCAACAAACCCTTTACCTTGTTGATTTAACCACAGTTGGTTAGCCGCACCATCATTGGCAACAAATAAGTCAAGCCAACCATCATTATTAAAATCATCAGCAATCACGCCAAGCCCAGGCCCAGCTTGATAGTCTGATAGCGTTTTAAATGTCACATCAGAAAAGCTGCCATCACCATTATTTAGGTAGAGAGTATCAGCTTGAGGTGCAAATGCAGCTGGACCACAATAATCTAGGCGGCTATTGCGGGCATAGCACTTTTTAAGATTATTAACATCATAATCAACATAGTTAGTGATATATAAATCAAGCCAGCCATCATTGTTATAATCAAAAAAACTCGCACTTGTACCCCAACGATGTTGCGATTGTTTTAATACATCACTTTGATCTGAGAATGTGCCGTCACCATTATTTTTTAAAAGACGATTAAAGCCATAATTTGTTACGACAAGATCGCGCCATCCGTCATTATTATAATCACCAACAGCAACGCCCATACCGTAATCAGTAACCGCTAATTTGCTTTGCTCAGTTACATCTGTAAAGCTAATTTTTCCTTGTACTTTGCCATTTAGAATATAATCATTGCGATACAACTTATCGCTGATTGGCTGCTGGGGTTTATTAAGCGTATCTTTTAAGGTGTCGTTTTTACCAAGCAAAGCACCTTGCACTATGTATAAATCAAGGTCACCATCATTATCATAATCGAATAAGGCTCCGCCAGAGCCTGTCATTTCTGGAAAATAAAACTTTCCTGTCATGCCATTAAAATGATTGAATTTTACACCGCTTTTCTGAGTGATATCTTCAAATACAGAATTACTCGCAATCGCCATACATGGCAAAAGCAGCATAGATAATGTGAGCTTCATGCCCTTTTTTTGAATATTAGAGTGTTTACTCATTACTTTCCCTATAATTGGTTTTTCTTAAAGAGCAAGACATCTCGTTCTGGTAATGATTTGATCACATCTCTGATAATTACAGAGGCATCACCATTGCCATATGGATTAATTGTATCTTTAATTGATTCTCTAAATTCAGTGCTAAGCGCTTGTGTAATCGCAGTCGAGATGGCTTTTTTATCCGCTTTTACATCGATAATATTCTTCGCTTGTTCTCGTCCTTTTTGGCGTAAACCTATATTAATTGTGGGTAAACAAAAACTTGGGGTTTCCATTATGCCGCTTGATGAATTTCCAATCATACAATCTGCACTTGCCAACAGGCTAAAATAACTCACAGGATCTAAATTAACACATAGCTGTGAATTAGCATGTCTGTCACAAAATTGTTGTGCATTTTGCATAATAATATGAGAACCAGAGTCTGCATTAGGAAAACAAAAAACATATTGAACAGCGTGTTCACTTAATGCTGAAAATAACGAATCAACTTCAATCGTTGTATCTTTAAGTAAAGTAACTGAATGAAGTGCAACAACAACTATTGGTAAATTATTCTGTAGATCTAATTGCTGAATGACTTCTTGCTTATTTTTTATTGCTGACTTTGCAATATGATCAAGTGATGGGGCACCGCTAAAATGCACTCGCCAACCTTCTTCGCCCATAGCTAAAACACGTTGCTTTGCTTTTTCTGTAGGAGTGAAATGAATATGGCTCATTTTAGTTAATGCATTACGTACAGCATCATCAATTGCACCTTCGCTAATATCACCACCTTCAATATGCAAAATTGGAATACGTAATGTTAGTGCTACATTGGCAGGCGCTAACATCTCATAGCGATCTGCAATTATTAATACTAAGTCAGGTTTTAATTGGGCGAGTTTATCCGCAAGACTCAACGTAGCTAAACCTAGAGATTTTGCCATCCCCAGATCTGTATCTGAGCTTAAAAGACATTCTATTGTTTCGATATGAGAGAAGTTTTCAGCTGCAATTTCTTGCCAAGTATTACCATACTCTGGCGACATATGAGCCGCCATTGCAACTATGGTTAATTCAATCTCTGCATCGGCTTCCAGTAACTTTAGCGGCCAATATAAATGGCTGTAATCAGCACGAGAACTAGTAATTGCGGCAACTTTCTTCTTCATGTTATTTCCAACAATTTTTTGTTGTATGTTACATGAATTTTAACTTAGGCTTAAGTCAAACATAGGACTACAGCTAGTATTTGGTATGCGACTTCCTTATCGCAGCTTATTTAAAACACCACTGATTGCTCTGGGGTACATTGATTGGTGCCAGCTTCACATACTTTATAGCTGTAGCTACCAGCGCCTTTCACACCGATGTTATCTGTGTATTCACCGTTATTACTTACTGAGTTAACAACATTGCCATTACGGTAAATGTCGACCAAACTGCCCAAAACACCAGACCAGCTTAAATCAACATGCTGCAGCCCCCTGACTTTGTAGGCTGTAAGAGAAAGGCTGGTATCACCGGAGTTATCACCACCGCCATCACCACCACATGGGTTAGCAATTAAGTAATCATCTGCGGCTTTTGCTTGCACTATGCCATAACCAAAGTACACATCTTTACCAGCGGCTCCGCCATCTAGCGCGCTTGCTTTTAATGCATTACGAATATCTTCGCCGCTACAATCTGGATGATTTGACCAAACCAACGCTGCTACACCTGCAACGGCTGGAGTTGCCATCGATGTGCCACTCATATAGCCATAATCGCTAGCTCCCACTTTAACGCGGATAGATAACGCATTTAGCACTTGGTTTCTGTCTTCTAAAGCAACTCCTACTGTTGGAATACTGGTGTTATTAGGCGAACCCAATGTGCCACTAAATAACCCGGCCTCATTATTCACTATAACCGCAGCAACACCGCCAGAGTTTTGGCAGTTAAGCGCTTTATCATGAAAACTGATACTACCTCTATCAATCACACACACCTTGCCATTTGCACCACTATCTACAGAACCCCCAAGCCCCATAAAATAAGGCGAAGCGGTTTCATCCCCTGTATTTTCCATCGCACTAGACGCAACGCCATTACCGTCTGTTAACACGGCTGAATTACTTGCCATTCCATCAGGATAGGTTGATAAAGTATTTACACCGCCAGCGGTGACTTCAACACAAATCGTTTCATCTTGTTTGCTTTTTTTACCGCGCCCTGATTCACAACTTGGAAATTGCGAAAAGCTGGCGATTTGGTTATTGGCATCGTTGGCGCCAATCATCATCACCGACGAATAACCTGCAGGGTAACTGCGAACACTATTACCATCATTACCAGCAGCAGCTACAGAAAGGCCACCAGCGCTGGCAAAATTTTCAAATGCGGCAGACTCAGTAGAGCTTGCACCACCGCCACCTAAACTCATATTAATAATATTTGCGCCTGCTGCTGCGCATACATTAGCGGCATGGGCAAGGCTTGATGAATACCCCCAACCATTAGCATTAAATACTTTTACAATATGCATTTGTACGCCGGGTGCCATACCCACAACACCAAAACTGTTATCTGCAGCACCAATAGTGCCAGCTACATGAGTGCCATGGGGACCACCTTGTTCATTCCAGTTACCAGTACCAGAATCGTTAGTACCATTTATATTGCCCCAAACAAAATCATTGTTTGATTGATCTAAGCCCGAATCAATCACGCATACTTTTATACCGGTATTTCCATCAAACAACACTTGGTTTGCTTGTGATTGATATACAGCATAAGGCGTTAATTGCTGTGACATTGCATCGCCAATATCATCGCTAAACAGGTTAAATGCTTTGCGAGCATGATCTTGTTCAATCAATTTAATATGAGGGCTATTTAATAGCCCTCTTAGGGTGTGAAGATCCTTTCCAGTAAACGACGCGGCAAAAAAGCCATCGCTATCAAGTTTAATATCGCCCCCTAATTGCTTTGCAAGAGCTTTCACTACACCTTTTTGGCCATTATCGACTTGAATAATAAAACGATGATTATCGATTTCGGCGTATACGCTTGCAGTAAAAGATAATGCAATGCATACAGTAAGAGAAGAGAGTTTCATTGGTTACTGCCCCAAATATAATTGTTGCAGTCTTTAGAATAGTAAATTTTAAGCAGATCGCCAGTAACAACCATGATTTCAGGCACAAAAAAAGCCGCTAGTGCGGCTTTGATTTTTTTGGGTTGATTTATTATTTAGTTAGAAAACAACTGTTTTCTCAGCAGAACATGTTGAAGTACCCGCTTCACATACTTGGTAAGTATAACTACCTGCACCTTTTCCGCCGATTGCATCTGTGTAGCTACCTGTATTTGATACTGTAGCAACCATTGAACCGTTACGGAAAACGTCCATTGAAGATACACTTGTACCTGACCATGTTAGGTCTACACGTTTAGTACCTTTCACTTTGTAACCTTGTGCTGATAATGTGATATCACCTTCACCACCACCGTTGTCACCGCCACCATTATCACCGCCAGCACAACCGTTAGCTGTTAGGTAATCATCAGCCGCTTTTGCTTTAACAATACCGTAACCGAAGTAAACATCTTTACCTGCTGCACCTGCATCTTGCGCTGTTGCTTTAAGCGCATTACGGATTTCAGTACCAGTACATGTTGGGTGGTTAGACCAAACTAGTGCTGCAATACCTGAAACAGCTGGTGTTGCCATTGATGTACCGCTCATAAAGCCGTAATCGCTTGTACCAATTTTAACTGTCATTGATGCTGCGTTAAGAAGCGTTGCACGGTCTTCAAGTGCTGCACCTACTGCAGGAATTGATGTTGCGTTTGTATCACCTAAAGTACCGTAAAGCATGCCTGCTTCATTGTTTACGATAACCGCACCCACACCGCCTGAATTTTCACAGTTAAGTACTTTATCGTGGAATGAAATATTACCACGGTCGATAACACAGATTTTACCTGCAGCTGCAGAGTTAACCGCTTCAGCAGTACCCATAAAGAAAGTAGACGCTGTTACTTCGCCCGCATTTTCCATTGATGACGTATTCATCGCAACGCCATCTGCAGAAAGTGATGCACTTGTTGCCATATCTGCAGGGTAAGTAGAAAGTGTGTCTACACCACCAGCAGTTACTTCAACACAGATAGTCTCATCTTCAGTTACTTGCTTACCACGACCTGTTGTACAACTAGGGAATTGTGAGAAGTCTGCAATTTGATCATTGTTGTCGTTTGCACCAATCATCATAACTGATGGGTAACCCGCAGGGTATGAACGAACATTGTTGCCATCGTTACCCGCTGCCGCTACAACTAAACCACCTGCTGCTGTAAAGTTAGCAAATGCGTTTGATTCAGTGCTGTTAGAACCACCGCCACCTAAGCTCATGCTAATAATGTTTGCACCTGCTTGGCTACAAAGGTTTGCTGCGTGCGCTAAATCTGATGAGTAACCCCAACCTTCAGCATTAAATACTTTAATAATGTGCATTGGTACACCAGGTGCCATACCAACTACACCAACACCGTTATCAGCTGCACCAATTGTACCAGCTACGTGCGTACCGTGCGGACCGCCGTGCTCATTCCAGTTACCTGTACCAGAATCGTTATCACCAGTGATGTTACCCCAAACAAAATCAGGGTTAGATTGATCAAGACCTGAATCGATTACACATACTTTCATATCTGAAGATGCATCAAACGCCAGTTGATCCGCTTGTGATTGGTATACAGCATAAGGTGTTAATTGCTGTGTCATCGCATCACCAATATCATCACTGTAAAGTGACATTGGCTTACGTACAAAATCTTGCTCAATAAGTTTGATATGCGGATTGTTTAGAAGTCCTTTAACTTCTGATAAATCTTTCCCTGAGAAGCTTGCAGCAAAAAATCCATCTGAATCTAGTTTAATATCGCCACCAAGTTTTTTTGCTAGCGCTTTTACTACGCCTTTGTTGTTGTTATCAACTTGGATGATAAAACGGTTTTCATCTGCTGCTTGCGCAGTAGCTACTGTGCTTAGTGCAAGTAGTACTGATGTAGTTAATGTTTTTAATTTCATATAGCTTTCCCAGATTTTATTAAATTAGACACATGCAATGTAAGCCGTATCTGTATTCGGGAATAACGTTAACCAAGTTTTAACATTTCAACAACAAAAATCACATATTCCATTATTAACATTTTGTTTAAAATAAAAACATAAGCAGACATCTAAACAGCTTCAGAGCTAAACAGCCAAAAGCATTATTGCAATAAACAACCTAATTAATCGAAAAAAAGGGATAATATTTCCAATTAACCCCCTAAAACTCATCCGACCTGCCCACCACCAATGAAATACAAATCAGTTTCATTTGGTATTGCGTTTTTCATAACCAAAAAACACTCGTTACAATTGTTTACATTAGCTTTGTAAACAAAGTTAAAATCACATAAAAACGTAACAAACACATCAAAAATACGCTGGAGAGAAGCCTTATTTTCAGACTTAAGCGCTAAGATAAATAGAAAATAAGAAATAGTGGGATGGATAGATAAGAGCTAATAAAGAAAAGGTGTAGTAAAGAAAGCGCCCTAAATAAAGATTACCTAAGGCGCATTAAAGCTTAGTCGATTAAACCATACTCTTTATCAAGAATGTCGATCACTTCTTGACGCGGATCGCTTGGGATCTCTAGTTGTTTACCAACAATTTTGCTCGCAATACCAACATAAGTGTCTGACACTTGCATCATCACATCGACCGGTAGTTTGTAACCTTTGGCAAGTTCTTCACGTTCATCCATGCGATCTTTATTAAGTAATACATCGCTATCAGGTACGTTATTAATTAATAACTGACGGAAACCCTCTTTTGAGTTTTCAACAATCTTACCATCGCGGTAAGCTGGCCCATCCCAAATACGTGATGAATCTGGTGTACCAACTTCATCGATATAAATAAGCTTATGCGAACCATCTACTTCTTCTACATAACCAAACTCAAATTTCGTATCGACAAAAATTTGGTCAAGCTCTGCAAGCTGTTCGCTAATTAACTTAAAGCCTTCAGTTAATAGCTTTTCGTATAAACCGATATCACTTGCCGACTTAAAGTTAAACGCCGCTAAATTGTTTTCGATGTTTTGACGTGTGATGTTTACATCATCTACTTCTGGCACTTCTGCTACGCCAGTAATAATACCTTTAGTCGATGGTGTAATTAATACATTGTCTAATTTTTGGTGAGCTTCTAAACCTTCTGGTAAATCAATACCACAGAAGTTGCGAACGCCTTTTGCGTAATCGCGCCACATACTACCCGTAATGTATTGGCGTGCAATTGCTTCAACGCGAACAGTTTCAGCTTTACGTACAATCCATACATAAGGGTGTGGAATATCAACAATGTGATTACCCGCAAGGCCTGCTTCGTCAAATAATTTAAACCAGTGAGACGCCACTGAATTAAGCGCAATACCTTTGCCCGGCACACCGTTCAAGCCGTTTTCACCTTGCCAAATACAGTCAAACGCTGAAATACGGTCTGAAATAACCATAAGTGCAAGTGGTGTATCTTTTGGAATGTTATATCCCTTTTCTTCGATTAAACGAACGCTGTCTTGCTCGGTTAACCAATAAACACTGCGAACTTTACCGCTGTGAACCTTACCTTTGGTACGGATCGGTAAATCGTCATTTACGTCCAAAACCTTATATGAACTCATGGAAACTCCAAAAGATATTTTTGATACTAGAAAAGTGCTTTATGCACTCTAAATTGGGGTGCGCCAATTTTAGTGAAAAGTCACTCTAAACTCAATAATTGAACAAAAAAAGCAAGCGCATGAATCGCTATCGCAAAAGATTGGTTTCAAGGTATTGTTGTTATAGTATCACACCAATTTAAATTTATTTTGTGCACTCATGTTAGCGATTAATAATCTCACTTTTTCTTACCTAGGGGCTCGCAGCCAATTTGTGCTGCATGACTTTGCCTTAGCAAAAGGCGAACATGTATTTATTTACGGTCCAAGTGGCAGTGGTAAATCAACTTTGCTCTCGCTAATTACCGGGGTGCAGCAACATAACAGTGGTTCAATCTCGATTTTAGACACCGCTTTTTCGACTCTTTCACAAAAACAAAAAGACCGCTTTCGCGCAGATCATATTGGCTATATTTTTCAGCAATTTAATTTAATCCCTTTTTTATCTGCAACTGAAAACGTTGCGCTGGGGTGTGAGTTCTCAAAAATACGTACTGAAAAAGCCATAACCAAATACGGCAGTGTTGAAAAAGGTGCGAATAAGTTATTAATGGCGCTTGGTTTAAGCAAACAAAATATTGCTAAGCCAGTCAATCAACTAAGCATAGGCCAACAACAACGCGTTGCCGCTGCCAGAGCATTACTTGGTGAACCAGAGCTCATCATTGCCGATGAACCAACGTCTGCTCTTGATAACGACGCCCGAGAAGAATTTATTAACCAACTTTTTGAGCAAGCTAACAATAATCAAACCAGTATTTTGTTTGTCAGCCATGACCAAACGCTCGCAAATTTATTTGATAGGCAAGTGGCGCTTGCAAGCTTTATGCAGGAGAAAGCACTATGAGCTTATTAACCCTCTCTCGCAAAAGCTTACTTAACCGTTTTTCAAGCATTGCGATAACGACCATTGCGATTGCTCTGAGTATTACCTTGTTACTACTTATTGAACGTGCCCGTGTTGATGCCAAAGCGAGTTTTCATAATACAGTATCAGGTACCGATTTAATTGTTGGTGCTCGCACTGGCAGCACCGAATTATTACTTTTTTCGGTATTTCGTATCGGTCACCCAACTAACAATTTAAGCTTCGCAAGCTATCAAGATATTACTAGCAAGCGCTCAGTAAAATGGGCTATTCCACTTTCGCTTGGTGATAGCCACAAAGGTTTTAGCGTTATTGGCACCAATAATGACTACTTTGCACATTACCGTTATGCCAATAAGCAAAACCTTGCATTCACAAAAGGACACGCTTTTGAACAAGTAAATCATGTGGTGCTTGGCAGTAATGTCGCTAAAAAGCTGCATTACCATTTAGGTGACTCGATTGTACTGTCACATGGCGCTGGCAATACCAGTTTTCACCATCATGACGATCACCCATTTAAAGTAGTCGGTATTTTAGCGGCAACCGGCACAGCGGTAGATAACAGTGTGCATGTGCCACTAGTTGCAATTGATAACATTCATGGCTCAGCAACGCCCAGTATTAGCCAGAAACATCAGGCAGATGAGCATCATGGACATAATCATGATGATGAAAACCATCAACACCACAACGAACAAAGTGATGAACATATCAAGCTGCCTGCCCTATCAAATGCGGAACTCACAGGCCAACCAAAACAAATTAGTGCATTTTTATTAGGCCTAAAAAGTCCAATTTTTGCACTGCAACTACAACGTAATATCAGCCAGTATAAGCAAGAGCCACTGCTGGCGATTATGCCCAAATTCACCCTACGCCAGTTATGGGAAGTGGTCGGTGTATTTGAAAAAGCGTTATTGGTCATTTCGGGTGCTGTGGTCGTTATTGCTTTACTTGGCATGTTGACTAATTTATTGGCAAGTTTAAGCCAGCGCCGTCGTGAGCTTGCAATTTTACGCTCAGTGGGCGCTTCGCCACGTACCATATTTACTTTGCTCGGGTTAGAAGCACTATTAATCACAGTGTGTGCTACCCTGCTGGCCATCGCATTTTATTACCTTGTTATTGTATTGCTTGCTAACATGCTTGGCAGTATCAGCGGTATTCACTTGCAACTTACGGCACTTAGCCAATATCAAATGAGCTTATTGGCTGGTATTATTTTGCTTGGTACCTTATTTGGTTGTTTACCTGCTTACAAAGCATATCGTTACGCATTGAGCGATGGCTTAACCATAAAAGTTTGAGAATTATATGAAACGACATTCGCTATTGTTTACTTTTTTCGCCTTAATAACGCTATTAAGTAATCAGCTGTTTGCCAATGGAAAAGCAAAAGAGCTTTACTGGGAAGATCTCATTCCTAAAGGCTATTCATCATCACCTGTTGAAGGACAAGCCGCGCACAATGAAAACTCTGAGGCCAATTGGGTACAACCCGATTTAAACGCACCTATTGTAAAAGAGCTAAATAATACCATGGTGACATTACCTGGCTTTGTAGTGCCACTTGAAGGTAATGATGAAGTTATCACCGAATTTTTATTAGTACCGTATTTCGGCGCCTGTATTCATGTACCACCTCCGCCACCAAATCAGATTGTGCACGTAACTTTTAAAGATGGTGTACCAATCGAAAGCCTTTACGATGCCATTTCTGTTACAGGTAAAATGAAAACCGAAAGCTGGGAAGGTGAACTAGCAAAAGTTGGTTATCGCATCGAAGGCATAGGCGTTGCGCCATTTGATCTTTAAATACACCTAAACAAAAAAGGCGCTACGGCGCCTTTTAAATTATTTAATTAGCAAATTGAGAATTTACTTTTTATCCAATAAATTAAAGCCCTAAACGCTTTGTAAACGGCGACTCTCTCTCAGTTATCAAAATACCATCAAACTGCTCAAACCATTCTGTATTAATTATCTGCTGGTAAGAAATAATATTTGCAGCAAATTTATTAGGGGTAATAGATTGACCTAATGCTAGATACAGAGCTTTTTCTTGTTTCTTTAATGACTCAACAATAACCTGTAGTTCTGAAGAAGGTTGTTGTTTGTTGAGCCCTACTAAAGCATAGCTTGCATACTCGTTGCCGTAATTTTGATATAAACGCTTTCCCAATGTCGAAAGCTTATTGTTAACTAGATTGAAACGTTTAGCACCATGAATACTCGCGCCCCAAACAATAACCTTACTATCTTGCGGTAGTTGTTGCATATGCCACACAAAACTATCGTACATACCTTCACTACGCAAAGAGAACATATTATTACGAGAAAAGAGATTAAAAGTAGAATAGCGCTCAGCTAAGTAAGCTAACCTGCTATCAGTCTGCGTTTTTGAAGCTTCAAATGCCCGTTTAGCACATTCAGCAATGTTGTCTTTTACTTTTTCCGAATAAGGGTTTTGCTTATCGTACAACCAATTCAAATGCCGATTAATCAAGCGGTAACAAGCTACCGATTGCTCAGCGCCCAACAAACTAGCAATATCTTTTGCTAAATACTGTTGTGTATACTGATTTGTTCTACCACCTGTTTGCATATCCAGACCAGCTAAATAAATGCTGCCCGATAGCGCTTTATCATAAATAAGGTTAACTAAAGGCTGAACTTCTTGACTACCACTGACAAATCCACCCAATGCGCCCTCTAAAGCGAGCTTATTCAACTCCCCTTGCTCTAATTCCTTGTTGAGGTAAACGAAATCATATGTTTGCGCTTCAAAGAACACCCCATTAAAACCGCAGTTTTCAACTAAATAATGTGTTATTTCAGTTCTTAGAGTGAGAGCTTTGGCATTGTTATGTGACGCTTCCTCACCCAAATAGACAACCTGTTTATCACATGCCTGTTTTTTTAGAGCGATGATCGACTGACCATGCGCAGCGAACGATAATACAAATATCAACAAAGTAGTAATGTGTTTAAACAAGTTAAATCCTTTTATATTGTTGCATTTACCTATCAACAGTGAGTATTTTTTATTGAGACAGGTAATAACGCGTGAGTTCCGCTTATTGTAAAATTGACTATAAAGAGACTAGGTCTGACAATTTTTACAATACACTGTACTGCGTTGTCCTTGGCGAATTTCGAGCAGCGGCTCTTTACAGGTTACACACGGCTCGCCCTTGCGACCATACACAAGTAACTTCTGTGCAAAATAACCTGGCTTGCCATCGGTTTGGGCAAAGTCTTTGAGTGTTGTGCCACCCTGTTCAATAGCATCCGCTAACGTTTGCTTTACGATAGGCACTAATTGTTGGTAACGCTTTTTAGAAATCTTACCTGCCGCGCGTTTAGGGTGAATACCCGCTTTAAATAAAGATTCATTAGCGTAAATATTACCCACGCCAACAACCACGCTGTTATCCATCAAAAACTGTTTTATTGCAGTTTGCTTTTGTCGTGATTTTTCATACAAATAGTCAGCATCAAATTCGTCTGTTAAAGGCTCAGGGCCCAAATTTAGTAAGCTGCTATGAACTTCCCCCGCGGCTTGCCACAAACAGGCACCAAAGCGACGCGGATCATTTAGACGTAGCACTTTGCCATTTTCGAGCTCTATTTCGATGTGATCATGTTTTTTGAGTGGCACAGAATTATCGACCACCCGCAGATTCCCCGACATGCCTAAATGTAAAATAACACTGCCGGTATCCACACTAATCATCAAGTATTTCGCACGGCGGCTAATGTCTGTAATGGTTTTACCTTCAAGTTGATAAACGTCATCTGGCACCGGCCAACGCAATTGCGCTTGATGAACACGCACTTGTTTAACCGTTTGCTTTAGCATATGTGGCGTAATGCCTAAACGGCTCACTTCAACTTCTGGTAATTCAGGCATAAAAAACTCTAAAACTCCGTGGTAGGAAATAACTGATTACAGGTTTGTTTATCTAATTTTAAACGACGCGCTTGATTATCATCAACAAAACAACCGTCTGGCGTAGTAAATACGTCAAACACCAAACTGCGATCATAACCTGCAATGTAAAGTTCCACGCTTGCAAGCGCCGAGGACTTTTCATCAACTACTGGAATCACATCACCCATTGCTTGTCGCCAATTTAAATCAAGCAATTCAATATCAAGATTTAGCGGCTTATTAGTGCGCCAACTCGTGCCAATACGTTCAATTTTAAAATCACTGTACTGATAGGTCAGTACCGCGCTATTAGCTGGCAACAATGATTGAGTAGTCTCATCATCAGAAGACGAAATAATCTTATGATGTAATCCATTAAACAAAAAAATCATGATTAACATGGCAAAAATAATGACGTTATTCCAACCAGTTCGTCCAAGCCTAATCATTTCGATCCAAAACACGCGTATTACAGTATTAGTAAGTCTATATGAAACAAGCAGTTTTAGCACCTGTTCAGCTAGAGCGTGTTGATCTTTGTTGTATATTTCTGCAGCAGTTTGTTTGGCATTTAGACAAGGCAGAGTGATTGTAGTGTAGTTACTCTACATAAATGAACGATAAAGACTTTGTGCTCCTGCAAAGTCACCTTACCCTACGTCCATGCAGGGCAACGCAGTATAAACGCCAAACAAGCGCTGCCTAACAGGTTCAACCCAAAGCGTTTTGTTCTTTGTTGTTGCTTCTTGACTTAGCCCACTAGGCCTACAAAGCAACGCCGCGATCAACACGCTTTGGATTTGAACAGAATTTAAACCACAAAGTTCAACACGCTCTAGTGTATAAGTAATACCAAATGAGTAACTTCTGTCGCTGTTAAAAGGCTATTTTTTTGCTAAACTATGCGCCAAAATTTAAGGAGTTCCGTCCATGGCAATGTATGTAGTGGGTCATAAGATCCCTGATTCAGATTCTATCTGCGGTGCAATTGCACTTGCATATTTAAAGAATCAAATTGGTGAAGAAGCAATCGCAACACGTTTAGGCGATATATCACCTGAAACACAGTTTATCCTTGATACATTTGGTTTTGAGGCACCAGAGCTAAAACTTAGCTATGCAGGTGAAGAGGTTTACATTGTAGACCACACTGAAAAAACACAAGCACCAGATGACATTGATGAAGCAACGGTTGTTGGTGTTGTTGACCACCACAAACTGGGCGATTTAACAACGTCTACACCGCTTGAGTGTTGGATCCGCCCTGTAGGCTGTTCAAACACCATTATCAAGATGATGTATGACTTCTACGGTGTTGAAATTCCAAAGAACATCGCGGGTCTTATGTTAGGTGCAATCCTATCTGACACGGTTATCTTCAAGTCACCAACATGTACAACGGCTGACATCAAGTGTGTTGAAGTACTTGCTGAAATCGCAGGTATCGAAGACTACAAAGCATTCGGTATGGAAATGTTTAAAGTTAAGTCTGCAGTTGAAGGCACACCAGCTCGCGACCTAGTTATGCGTGACTTTAAAGACTTCAATATGAACGGTAACCTAGTAGGTATCGGTCAGTTAGAAGTTATCGACCTAGCTGTATTTGATGATATTAAAGCTGACCTTGAAGCTGACATTGCAAAGCTTAAAGAAGAAGGCGGCCGTCATTCTGTATTCTTACTACTTACAGACATCATGAAAGAAGGTTCACAAATGCTAATCGCGTCTGATGACGAAGGCATTGTTGAGCGTGCTTACGGTGTTGCACCAGAGCAAAGCCGCGTTTGGTTAGATGGTGTACTAAGCCGTAAAAAGCAAGTTGTACCACCTCTACAAGATGCATTTGCTTAATTAAGCTTGAAATCAAAAAGGCGCTTTTAGCGCCTTTTTTGATCTGTTTAATAATCAAAGAGCTCAAAGCCTTTGCAAGCAACTCATAACCCTCTATGCTTATCTAAAGTATGTTTATTAAGCTTAAGATGTTATCTATTAGGTATTTATTTTTACTGCTAACAACGTTGCTGCCTTTTGCTTCGACAGCTGAAACAGATCAAGCCACGCAACAAAAGATTAGTTCGCAAATTGAAAAACAAAATAGCTTAATTTTTTCAAAGTTCGAGCAAAACATAGAAGCGTTATCGGTAAAATATAGCCAAGATAATGCAGAAACCTTATCCGCATTAAACACGTTTGCAAATGAAACCCCACCTAAGTCAAATGATGACCTTGCCTATTTACTAGGTTACCGTTGCTATTTAGAGCTTGTAACAAACAACCAAGACAATTATAAAAAAACTAAAAACGCTTTAACTGAGCTAACACTATCCACGGCATCTAATCCCGCAATAATGGCTGCTGCTAATTTTTGTCAGGCGTGGTTTCATTATTTCGATAAAAACACACAGCAGTATGACTTTTTTATCGAACAAGCATTTAACTATATCTTAAATAGCCAATCATCCGTTTTAAAATATTGGATTGCCACAACCTTTTCCATGATGGCGCAAGATACCGGAAGACATTCAGCGTCAATTGAAGCAGCTAAATTAGCACTGGCGATTGCTAGCACCAATAAAGATAATTACCGAGCAGCTACCAGTTGGGCAATTATGGCTGTTTCAGAAGCTGAGCTTGGCTTTTATGACGATGCGCTGGCAAACAACCAACTCGCTATAGATTGGTACAATAGTATAAACAATACCAGTGCAACACTTCGCTTGTATCAAAACCGAGGCTTTATTCTTAATACTCAGGGTAATACCAATGAGGCAAAGGCGATTTATCTGGATGCCATTGAACAAGCAAAACAACTAAATCATCAAGATGCCATTCATGAAATTTACAGTAATTTAGCTGCTATAGCCTTTAGCGAAGGCGAACTTGAACTCTCAAATGACTACGCGGAAAAAACCTTAGCCTACGCTTTAGAAAGTGATTACACCAGTCTCGCAGCTCATGCTTACTCCATTATGGCGATTAATTATGTTTACTTAAACAAGCTAGAAATTGCCGAAGACTATTTTGAGCGAGGCAACAGTTATTTTGAAGAGTACAAAATGGTTAGCCAACTAGCTGATAATTTTAAATCTTGGTCTGAAGCAATGGCCAGTATCAAGCATTATGAAGCTGCATACACAGCTCATCTGCGCTACAAATCGCTAAGTGATAAGATTTTTAATACTGAGCGTGAAAGTCGCATGTTACGCATTAAAGAGCTTTTTCAAGCAACCCAAAAAGACCAAGAAATTGAAAAGTTAGCGTTTGAGAATCAGCGAAAGAATATCGAAATAGAAAATAAATCATTGGAGCAAAAGATTTGGTTATTAAGCGCAGTGATAGCATTGTTAGCATTTGTTATGCTGTCGATTTTTTATCGCAAACTGAAAAGCTCAAATCAAACCCTGACAAGATACAATACAAAGCTTAACGAAGAACGCTTTATTGACCCGCTTACCGAAAGTTTAAATCGCCGATTTTTTGAAGTACAACAACGCGAGCGTATCTTAACCAGTTCAGAGGTGAGTTTTAGTTTATTTGTCCTCGATATCGATCACTTTAAATCAATCAATGATACCTATGGTCATGCCTGTGGTGATTATGTACTTAAAGAATTTTGTCAGCGCATTCGTAATTCAATTCGTCAACATGACAATTTAATTCGTATGGGGGGTGAGGAGTTTTTATTAGTGATTGAAAACAGCAGTTTTGCAAGCGATGCTATGTTACTTAAAAAATTACTATTATTGATTAAGAGTAAACCGCTTGAATTTGAACGACACAATTTAACCATTTCAATGTCGGTCGGTGTTGCTTCAAATGTGTCTATTTATGATGAGAAGTCATTAGATATCGCTCTGGAGCTTGCTGATCAGGCGTTGTATAAAGCGAAAAATGCAGGCCGAAACCAAGGCGAGTTATTAGACTTACACTCAATTCCTCTTGCAAATGTAATTAATAACTACGAGTTGATTGCCAGCAAAACAATTCATGGTATTGAATAGAACTAAATTTTAGGCAATAAAAAACCCGAGATAACTCGGGTTTTTTTAATTCTTTCAGCAAATCACAATTACTTGATTTTTGCTTCTTTGAAAATCACGTGTTTACGTACTTTTGGATCGTACTTTTTGATTTCCATTTTTTCAGGCATGTTACGCTTGTTTTTGTCGGTAGTGTAGAAATAACCAGTACCAGCAGTAGAAACTAAACGGATCTTATCACGCATGACTCAAGCTCCTTAAACTTTTTCGCCGCGAGCACGGATATCAACTAATACCGCGTCGATGCCTTTCTTATCGATAATACGCATACCTTTAGTAGTAGTGCGTAATGTAACGAAACGCTTTTCGCTTTCAACCCAAAAACGGTGTGTTTGTAGGTTAGGTAAAAAACGACGCTTAGTCGCATTGCGAGCGTGTGAACGGTGGTTACCTACCGCTGGACGCTTACCTGTAACTTGACAGACTTTAGACATGTCTATATATCTCCAATAACTTCGCTCGAGCTAAATCTTTTCTTCCGAGGTTTTGTGTACGTTTCTGCCCCGGAAATAATCAAAGGGCGCTCTTTATACAGCAAATACAGGCTAAGATCAAGAAACCCGATCTTTAGTTCAGCTCATGTGTAAATTTGATAGCGGCCAATTATAGAGATCTCTTGCCCTAAGGGAAAGCAAAACTTGCGTTTATTTTCACTATTTCTGCGAATTAAATAAAACAGCCTGTTTTTTCGAGTTTTCTTTTTACAAATAGAACTAAATTAGCCAACTAATTTCATCAATAAAGACACAAAGTAACAATAAATTTTCTTACTGTGTGCCAAAAATTTAAATTAACTCTACTCTTGCACTAATACTTCTTGCCCAGACGTTAATCTTTCAGCGCCTCTTGTGGCAACTTTGTCACCCTGTTTAAGCATGTTTTGCTCAACAGGTCGCACTTCAACTTTTGAACCTTGCCCTTGCCCTACAGCAACGGCCACCTGCAGCGCTTTATTATCCGCTTGAATTTTTACAACGTGTACGCCCGCTTTACGTAAAATTAAGGCATCGCGCTCCACCAGCAAACTCGGGGTCGTTTTTTCAATATTGAAGTCAACATCAACTAATTGACCGCTCGCCCACCCTTTATTTTTCTCGCTGTGCAGCTTTGCTCTTACTTCAAACGTTTGAGAACGAGAATCGGTGGCTGGAATGACTGCAGTGACAGTCGCCTCAGCTGACTGTAAATTATCAAAACTGCCACTACTTAACGTTACTTTTTGACCAAGCTCTGCATAGGCTAAATATTTAACAGGCACATAAAAACGCACCTCTAAGTTATTAATATCTATGAAGTGAACTAGTTTATCTGCACGACTTGCATCACTACCCGCAAGTAAAAATCGCTTGCTAACAATACCATCAAATGGCGCAACAACGGTCGCGCGTGCCATGCGATCTTCAATTTGTTTAAGTTTTACTTTTGCCAGTTCAATATCAGTCAGCGCTAAGTCATGCTGGCTTTGTACTAAATCAACTTGATTCGCAGCTGCACTGCTTGTTTTAGCTAATTTTTTAAGCCTTTCAAGCTCTTGACTTTGGTAAGTTAAGTTAACCTCAGCACGTTTAATCATGATGCGCTGCTCTGCAGCTTCAAGCTCTAGTGGCAACATTTCAATGCGTGCAATGGCATCACCTTGTTTAACTATCGACCCTGGCTCTGCAACAAATGCTAATTTACCTGCAGTGCCCATCGTTAAATCCACATCACCTTTGCCACGTAATGTGCCGTTTAGCGCTAAGGTTTGAACCAATGGCGCTTGCTCCACTACATTAACAGCAACCGTAGGTACCGCATAAAGAGGCGCAACAAAAAGCGATGAAGCAACTAACAGTGTATTAAATGGTTTATTCATCTTGGTGTCCCCTACTTATTTGCAACCAGATCTAATGATGTTTTGTTATTTTTAGTATTTGCCTGTTGTAATTTCGGTGGCGTTTGTTTGCCAAGCAACAATAAACTTGGCATCAAAATCAAAGTAAATAAGGCACTAATCGCCATACCGCCAACAATTACCGTAGCAAGTCCGCGGTAAATTTCCGAACCCACCCCAGGCATAATCATCAGTGGCAACATGCCAAATAAACTTGTTAAGGTACTTAAATACACAGGGCGAGCACGGATGAGCACCGCATTTTCAACGGCTTCACGGCGTGTTAACCCCTCACGCTCACCTTGACGTGTTTGGTCAACCAACAAAATTGCATTGTTGACGACTAAGCCCAGCAAAATAATAAAGCCAATCATGGTGAGTAAATCAAGCGATTGGAAGCTCACTAAATTAAGCGCTGCCAAGGCCAAAATTCCCCCAGCGACAGCCAAAGGCATAACCAACAATACCAGCAAGCTATCGCGTGCTGATTTAAATAATGCGGTCATTAATAAAAATAAAATAAACAACGCAAGTACGAAGTTATATGCCATCTCTTCTATTGCTGATTTCATTTTTTGTGCATTACCCGCCAAAATTGCATTTGCCGAACGGGGTAAATTTTCGCGCACAACTGGCATCACTTGCTCAGTCAGTATTTTTTGCGCTTGCTGTAAACTCATATCATTTGGCGGTGTAATTTGAATACTCACCGTACGATAGCCATTAACGCGACGTAATTGCGATGGCCCCACGGTACGTTCAATTGTTGCCAACTCACCCAAGGTTTGTACGCCAGCAAGAGGCGTAGTAATTGGTAAATTTGCCAATTCTTCAGGGCTTAGCCAGGGTGTTGAGCGCAAAATAACATTCATGCGTTCATTACCATCAAAATATTCACTGATGAACATGCCGCTGGTAAAGGCTTGCACTGCACTTGCGACTTCGCGGCGGGTTAAACCCGCTTGTGTAATGCGCCTATCATTTGGTGTCAGTCTCAGCTCTGGCTCGGCCATATTTAAAGAAGGTTGCGGTTGTGCCATTGCTTCAGGCATGGCTTTTTTCACTTCATCCAGTGCCAATTGGGCTGTCGACATTAGTTGCTCCATATCGGAACCCTGTAAATCAATACTTAATGTACGACCATTGCCACCATTTGCCACTTGGATCATTGAGCCTCGAAATAAAAAGACTTGGGTATCTGGTAATTCTGCGAAGATTTCTTCACGTGCAACCTGCATCAATTCTTCTACGCGTTGAGCGTCTGCAGAGTAAATAAAACCACCCGCATTTGAGCCAAACACATAAAAATTAAAATCTTTAATAGCCGGTGTTTTTTCACCTAAGTAATAAGGCATTAAACGCTGTTTTACTTTTTCAGCAAGCTCGTCTTCCATATAGTCAATATTGGCACCAGCTGGTGTTACTAAACTATAAAAGAAGCCATCCGTTGGCGCACGCGGCATAAAGTCTGTTTGCGGTACTAATGTAAATGTCACAATCACAGCACCACCAAGTAACCCCACAACCCAAGATACTTGCTTAGCACGAGTACTGGTCAGTCGCATAATAAAATTGGTTAAGCGGCGCCAATAGGCATGAAACTTATCATCATTATCTTCATTACCTAACAGGTATTTAGTCGCGATTGGAATAATGCTGATAGCACTAATTAATGAGGCAATTACTGCAATAGAAAGCGTTAGCGCTAAATCTGAAAAGAGCTGACCTTCAATGCCAGCCATAAATAAAATCGGCAAGAAAATCGCTACACTTGTTGCTGTTGAGGCAAATAGTGCACCACTAACCTGTACTGCACCTTTTAAAACAGCTTGTTTTCGGGCCATGCCTTCTTGCATTAGTCGCGTGATATTTTCTTGTACAATAATCGCGGCATCGAGCACTAAGCCAACAGCAAAAGCAAGACCAGCGAGAGACACCACGTTTAGACTGCGATTAAAAATGCTGAGTGCTAAAAATGCGACCATTAACGATACAGGAATTGTCGATGCAATAATTAACGTTGTGCGCCAACCTCTAAAAAACAGCCATAAAATACCACAGGCTAACAATACCCCTAAGCCTAGGTTACTTTTTACCAGCTGTAACGCATTACGAATATGTACTGAGGCATCGTAACTTAATTCAATCGCAAGCCCTTCTTGAGCTAATATGCCCTCATTTAGTTCTTTTATGGTGGCATTAAGTTCATCAAGCACCGCAACGGTATTAGATTCATTAGCCCGCGTAAGCGTAATGTAATACGCCGGTTTACCATTTCGCAGCGTCATAGCTCGGCGATCGGTTACCGTGTTTTCGATTTGTGCCACATCGCCCAAGAAAATAGCGCGCTCACCTGAATAGCCAATGCGCATTTGCGCCATGTTATCAACGTCATATTGGCCTGTGAAACGAACAGTATATTGGCGACGGCCAACATCGGCGATACCACCTGAAGTGTCAGTAGAAGAAGCTAAGGTTTGGCTAATTTGGTTTAAGCTAACGCCAAGCGCAGCAGCTTTATGAGGGTCAAAGGTAACACGCAGCTCACGCGGACGTTCACTTGCTAAGTTAACAAACGCAACGCCAGGAATTTTAGCCAAACGCGGTTGAATTAATTCATCGATTTGTTTTTGGTAACGTGCCATATCAAGATGCCCGCTACTTTCGGTGGGTACAACCAGCAATGTTGCAGCGGTTGGACCGCCTGAACCAGGCCCTGCATTGCCACCAGCCGTAACAATTGGATCCATCGCATCTAATGGTAATGGCGGCGCTTGGTTTAGGCTGTTAAGCACATTTAGCATTGCCTCTTGCATGTCACTGCCAACGGCAAAGGTTAAGTTAATAAAACCTTGTCCTTGGTTTATTTGCGTATTTACCTCAAGCGCACCGGGGGTGTTTTTTACTGCATTTTCCAGTGGTTCAATGATAACCGACTCAATTTCTTCTGGTGCAGCTTGGCGCCAACCAGACATTATGGTGATTTGAGGTTGCTCAATATCAGGGGTTAATTGAATAGGTAGTTTAAAAATACTGATAGTGCCAAACAGCATGATCAGCACTAAAATCACCAGCACACTGGCTGGATTTTTTAAGGAACTTCGCGTGATATTCATAATGATAATACAGGGGTATAACTAGGAGTAGTCTAGTTGTTTGTACCATCATTGCTAGTTGTAAATTGTGTGTAAATATTTCGAAAAGGTGAATAGACAAATAATCACGTTAAACTGCAAATAAACGAACTAAATCATCTAAAAATACAGTTTATAGATGATTTAGTTTTGCACGGTATCGATTGGCAGTAATTTATCTTTACCCCATTCGCTCCAGCTTCCGTCATATACTTTGACATTGTCAAACCCAGCGATTTCTGCCGCTAATGCTAAAATACAGGCTGTTACACCTGAACCACAGCTAAATATAAACTCTTTTGGTGATGGCACTAGTTCATCAAAAATGCGTTTTAATTCAACCTCGTCCAATAAAGCACCTTGGTTTAGCAAACTGGCATAATGTAAGTTTAGAGAGTTGGGAATATGACCGCTGCGCATCCCTTCTCTTGGCTCAGGCTCTTGCCCACTAAAACGCCCATAACCACGCGCATCGACAATTTGAATATCATCATCACTAATGGCGTTTAGTACATAGTGTTTATCTACAAATAACTGGCGGTCATGTGTTACAACAAAATTACCGCCACCGAAAGGCTCTTTATGATGCTCAACGGTTGCGCAGCCCTTTGCATGCCATGCTGGCAAGCCACCACGCAAAATTGCAACATTATCAAAACCCATAGTTTTAAACATGAACCAAGCCCGTGCAGCAGAAAACAAGCCTTGTTTATCATACACAACTAGGTATGAATTTTTATTTATCCCTAGCTGCTGGATTTTTTGCTCAAATAAAGCCGTAGTTGGCATCATATTAGGGCTTAAGGCGCTTTTATCGACAACGTTGTTACTAAAGTCAAATCGCAGAGCCCCTGGAATAACACCAGCCACTTCAACATCAGACTTATTAACCGGATTATCCATACTGGCATCAAGTACCAATAGGTTGTCATCAGTTAGATGCGCGTTTAGCCAATCACAATCTACTTGAAAGTTACTGTTATTAAATTCATGCTTATCCATTACAGGCTTAATCCTTTTACTTGTACTAAGTCAAAATCAGCAAGCTCTGGCACCATTTGCTGCAACTTATCTTCTGTCTCATTTAGTGTGCGTAAACAGCCGCAATACTTATTGGCTTTATCTTCAAGTTGCACAACTTTCTTTTGTAACGACTTATCAATTTCACTAGCTATAATATCAATCCGCTCACCCATTCCACTGATTTTCTGTTCAATATTACCTTCGTTTGATTCAAAAGCATCACCGAGCGCAACTAAAATTGCACCTAGAGAACCGTGTACGGCTGAATGAATTTTTTGACTAATTTCTTTTTCAAAAAAGTCGTCTAATTTAGAAAGGGATTGCGGGGCAATGTAATAAAAGTCGTCACCCACCTTAAACTTATCTTTAAGGGCAATTTCGACATACTTTAATTGATCTTTCAGCACTTCAGGTTCTTTATCTGTAAAACCAGTAACCACTTGCTCAATGGCTGAAAGGCCAAGATTAACACCATCGGTCGCAAGCTTAACAAGCTCTGGAACGGTATTTCTTAAACCTTGACTGTACTCTTTGAGAATTAGCTCTTCTTCTTGGTTTAACTCAACCCAGCGGCCTTTAATAAATAACTGTGAGTCATTGTTAATTTGCACACTGGTTTGCCCTTTATCTACAATACGAATAACGTCATTAGTAATGATTAACCCATGACCTAACTCAACATCACATAACTCATCCGCAACTACTGAGTTTGCAAACGTGAACGTTGTGAACAAAAAGACCCAAAATCGCACCAACTTCATAACAATTCTACCCCAAAGATAACTTGATAAGACTATCAAACTAACTGGGGGTATACAAAATCATTTCGCATAACGCATTAAACGCAAGTGAATATCCGAAGTCTTACTTCTCAAATTAGTTTTACCACTATAGAAAGCGACTGCCCATGCTTGTGACGCGCTGCCTACACCACTGGTGCTGGTCCAATAATTTTGTGCAAGTGTTGCTGGAAAAAGCGTTTGATTAATTGCAGCATCAACACATTGACGATCAACAATTGTGCTTAGCTCTTTTACATTTGGTAGTTGCCAATCATTAAACCCTGCATACTGATATTGTGATGCCGATTTTAATGCTTGTTGCCAGGTTAATTGTTCTACTCCACCTGTACATGTTTGGTTATTAGTATCCCAACTTTGACCAATACTACACCGCATCCACATAATTCCAGTCAGATTATCCGTTACGGTGCCATCCGTATTAATAGTAAATTGTGAGGTGGGAGTTGTTTCAGGCACACTTGTCAAACAAGTTTGCGCAGTTAGAGGCAATGCAAAAACACCCACTAAAAAAAGCAAAGGTTTAATTGTAGTCATCGTTGCCCCCATTTAATCGTTGTTGCTGGTATCACGTACCAAACGTACATACCCCAAGTTTTGTTTGGGATAACCGACATCTTTACCAGAAATCATATCAATCGCCCAAGCAAATGCACTTTCACCACCTTCAACGCTCGTTTGCATTGTCCAATAAGGCACCACATCATTTATTAACTGAGTTGCCGTATTTGGGAAAAAGTCATTAATTATTACACTTCCTGAACCCTCTTGTGCAAAATACAACAAAGAGCTTAATTCGCTATGCGATGGCACTCGCCAATTATTACCACCGCAATAATTAGCTTCATTCACTTCTGTAATGTACTGCTCTAAGCCACAATTCACAGTACTCGGACAAGATGTTTGTGCAGCGGCTTCAACTCCTGATTCGCCCCCATTATTGACAGAGTTTAAAAACCAGGTGTAACTATTTTGCGCCTCGCGTAGCTGAGTGTTAGGTAAGGTACCATTACTTACTTGTTTGACTTCCCAAATCAGTCCCGAAATATTGTCTCTCACACAGCTAAATGTTGTACTACTGTCAGGAAGTTCACCCGCAAATTGATCCAACTTGGTAAAATCAAATGCTCCAGGACCACTACCTACTTTGTCAAGCAAACTAGCATGCACATCTCGCCCCCTTGACGCATCTTGAGCTGGAAATTCAGTCGATACACAATTGCTCAGTACTGCACTGTTATCAAAGCAGCGATTCATGCCAGTATCATTAATTAAACCAAGGGCTTTTGGCTCTGCAAGTACTTGTATTTGAGCGCTATCTGTTCGGTTTGCACTGTCAGTAACTGTGACTTCAAATATCAGTGCTTCTGGCGCATCAACATCCGGCACAATAAATTGAGTTTGGCAAAGATCAGGGTTATTAATTGTTACGGCAATCCCCGACTGCTGATCCCATAAACATGAAAAGCTCGACTCAACACTAATGGAACTTGTCGCATCTAATGTCACGGTTGAAAACTCGAAAGCATTCTGATTTGCACCCGCATTGGCATACAACAGCTGATTACTTTGCTGTAATGTCAGCGCAAGAGAGTTGCTCTGTACCCCACCTTCATCATCTGTGATAGTCAGCTTAAAAGTAACGTCTTCATTTTGTGTAAGTAATGGATGTGTAAATGTTAAATTTGCAGACGAAGTATCCGCAATTGAAATGTTTGTGCCTGCAATTTGTTGCCATAGATAACTTACGAGTTTGCCATTTTCATCAGGGTCGAATGAATCCGCGCTCGACAGCACAATACTGTCACCATATTGCGAAGGTAATGTAGTAGGTGAAGTCTGTTTAATTGATACTACAGGCAATAAATTAACTGATTTGACCGTAACTAAAACAGAGTCTGTTACCGTGCGGTTATCTGGTGCAACATACTCAACGGCAAGTTCTAAAACTTGGTCTTGCTTGATGTCAGGTGCGGTTACTTCTTGCGTTGCGCCCTCTAAAGGAAACCCCTCAATAATAGGGCCACTTAATTGGCGCCAAGTGAAAGTTCCCCCTTCAGGGCTGGCGACAGCATTTAAAGAAAACCTTAATTTTTCATCAAGTGATATATCAGAACCCGCATTAACAGAGAGTGGTGCGGGCGTTTTTTCTTCCGAAGAACTTGAACTACCACCACAGCCTACGATTAGTAGCGAGCTTAAACATGCAACCATTGTAGGGCTATGTAGATATTTTAGCATTTCAGTACCTAACAATAATAACTAACTATTAATCAAATTTTACATGCAAAAAAGCAGCCATAATTATTCAAACTATGGCTGCTTATTATGTCAATCTATTGGCGTGTTAGCTTACAAATAACTTTCTTGGTGCACTCGAACAAACATTTTTGTACCAACTTTAGAGTAGTCTACTTTATATTCTCGACCATCAAGCGCTTGTAAAAAAAGTAACTGCTTCTCTTCACCAAATACATCTGGTGAACCAATTTGTACCACTTCCAAATAGCGCTCTTTGGCTTCGCGACGGTTGCGTGGAATACTTTCTTTAAATGGTTGCAACCCTTCCGAAGTAACACGAATTTTAGGGTGGTTTTCCCCATTTATAATAATTAGATCATACTTTTTTTCTTTATGAATAATCGTATTACGACCACTTTTAACAAATGCTCTTTCAATTGTTGTCATATTCAGTCTTTCCAATGCACAATGGTATGTAAACTGAGTGTTTGCTCAAATCTTTACTTTATAAACCAATTATTTCTAATTGATACTACTATATTTTTCTATCGTTTTCTCTGGATCTCGCAACCAATGTTGTAATAAATTTTCAAATTCATCGACAGAACGATCAAAGTAATTATAGGATATCAAAAAGTGATAGCCAAAGAGCGTATCAAAATGCTCTAACCGGTGGGTTAACATGGCGAGTAAGCCATGGGTATTAAACTTATCTTGGTATTTACTTTCTTCAATTAGCCAATCATCTGGCACATTACCTGTTGGCCACATTATTTTAATACCAGCCATAAGCCAGTTACGCTGCTCCATTATAAGCTTAAACGCTAACCTTGGTGGCATACGCTTTATTAAAGGCGCTAAGGATTTAAGCTTTAATCCCAAGCAAGGTAACTCTAAAAATTGCTCACCGTTTACAATCTGTACTTGACCCACTGCGACAATATTCTTACGCGCTATACGCACTTTGCCATAACGATGGTAAAACACTAACCCATTCTTACTTAGTACTAAATTGTATCTGGGCTCAGAGAGCTTAAAGTAGCCAATCAGCATGGAAAAGAGCGCAGCAATAATCACCGCAAAATCAAATATCGTGATGGGATCGGGTTTAAATTTAACCACCAGTAATACAGCAACTAAAACGATTGCACCAGCGACTAAAAATTCGCCGCCATATTTATGGGCTGTTGCTGATACTTTAATGCGTTTCGTCATCTTAAAGTTAAATCCAGAAGGTAAAATAGGCAAAACCCATTAAAATTGCCCAAATTAGCATTGCTCTTATTTGCCTGCAATAGGGACAATTTTTACTTTTCTTTTTCATAATTTCTACTTAACAACTGAAAAAAACACGTTTAATTCACAATATTATACGATACCTCGCACGCACAAGTTCTAAACTGTCTAGTAGAATAGTAAACCCTGAATACTTGCGAGAATTGCTATGTACGCGAAACAATCTGGTAAAGCCTTATTTCCTTTAATTTGTATTATTCTATTTGGCTTGTGTATTTACTTGTACCTGCCAGAATCACAAGGGCAGCAAAATCAACGAGAAGCCAAAGCAACACCGGTTCAAGCACACACAGTAACGACTAGTCGCCAAGCTAATATTATTGAATCACTTGGTACTGCGCGAGCAAACCAAGCGATAAAATTAGTAAGCGCGCAGTCTGATTATATTAAAAATATCTATTTTGATGACGGTGATAAAGTTCAAAAAGGACAATTATTGATTGAACTGCAAGATGCTGAAGAAAAAACCCGTGTCGAAGAACTCGAAATTCTTCTAAAAGAAGAAAACCGTAAATTAAAGCGCTTACAACAACTGGCAAAAACGCAAGCGACTGCACGCTCAGCGCTTGATGAGCAAGAAGCAAGTTTTGAAGCAACTAAAACGCAACTTGCAAGCGCCAAAATTAAACTTTCAGAAATGAAAATTTATGCCCCTTTTAGTGGTACGTTAGGTCTGCGTGAAGTGTCAAAGGGTACATTTGTAAACACCAGTACTGAAATTACTACACTCGATGATACCAGTATTATCAAAACTGATTTTAACGTGCCTGAAAAATACCTAGCACAACTATCTATCGGTATGACAGTAACGGCTACAAGCCCTGCATACCCAACAAATACTTTTAGCGGAAAAGTATCGCATATCGCAAGTCGCATTGATTCTGCGACTCGTAGTGTAAAAATCACCGCTAGCTTTGATAACAAAGATAATGCATTACGTACCGGTATGTTGCTTTACACCCAGTTAGAGTTAAGTGCTGAAAACACTTTGATGGTGCCAGAGAAGTCACTTATCCCTCAACAAGATAAGCACTTTGTTTATGTAGTAAATGAAGAAAAAATTGAAAAACGCCAAGTGATAATTGGTATACGTCGTGGTGGTTGGGTTGCCATTGGTAGCGGCTTAACAGAAGGCGAAGTAGTTGTTACTGAAGGCATAATTAAAGTAAGACCGGGTAGCCTAGTGAGCGTGAAGGAGATGCTGAAATGATTCTCACCGACGTTTCAGTTAAAAGACCGGTTTTTGCTACTGTAATTAACTTACTGTTACTTACCTTTGGTTTGGTGGTTTTCTCAATGCTGCCACTTCGAGAATACCCAGATATTGATACTCCTATTGTATCAGTTAGCACCAGCTACACTGGCGCATCATCTGAAGTGATCGAAACCAAAATCACCCAAGTACTGGAAAACCGAATTTCTGGTATTGAAGGTGTAAAAAGCATTAACTCCTCTAGCCGTAATGGTCGCTCAAATATTACCATTGAATTTAATATCGACCGTGATATTGATGCCGCAGCCAACGATGTACGCGAACGCGTCTCACGCGCACTCGATAGCTTACCTGAGCAAGTGCGCCCACCAGAAGTATCTAAATCCGACAGCGATGAAAGCCCTATTGCATGGTTTGTACTTAACAGCACTTCAATGAATTCGTTGCAACTGTCTGATTATGCACAGCGCTATATTGTCGACAGACTTGCCGTAGTTGATGGCGTGGCAAATGTCAGACTCGGTGGTCAGCGCGAATACTCAATGAAAGTATGGTTAAACCGTGATGCAATGGCAGCAAAAGGTGTAACAGCTGATGAAATTGAACGTGTTCTTCGTCAAGAAAACGTAGAGTTACCGGCAGGTGAGATTGAGTCAGTTGACCGTGACTTTACTGTACGTATTGCTCGCAGCTATAAATCGCAAGATGACTTCCAAAACCTCGTAATTAAACGAGGTGATAATGGTTACCTTGTACGCTTAAAAGAAGTTGCCGATGTGCGATTAGAGGCGGTTGACGAAGAAAACCTATTCCGTGGTAACGGTAAAGATATGATTGGCCTTGGCGTGATTAAGCAAGCTAAAGCTAACACCCTAACCGTGGTTGAAAAAGCGCGCGAAGAAATTGAAAAAATTAAGCGTTCTTTACCTGAGGGTACAACCATTCAAGACAGCTATGATTCATCAATTTTTATTCGCGAATCAATTACAGAAGTTTACCGCACTTTAGCAATTGCAATGGCTCTTGTTGTTGCTGTGATATTTTTATTTTTAGGCAGTGTACGCGCAACCATAATTCCCGCAATTACGGTACCTGTAGCGTTAATTGGCAGCTTTACCTTTTTGTATGGTATGGGTTATTCAATCAACCTACTTACCTTACTGGCACTGGTACTTGCTATTGGTTTAGTTGTGGATGATGCCATTGTAATGCTTGAAAATATTCACCGCCGAATTGAATTAGGCGAGCCTCCTCTGCTTGCCGCATATCGCGGCGCGCGAGAAGTTGGCTTTGCGATTGTTGCAACAACCTTGGTACTCGTTGCCGTGTTTGTCCCATTAGTTTTCATGGAAGGTCGAATCGGCAGTTTATTTACTGAGTTTGCAATGGCGACCAGTGCTGCGGTGATTTTCTCAAGTGTAACGGCACTCACTTTATCCCCTGCGCTGTGTTCAAAAATTCTTAAACCAAGCGAAAAAGAATCTGCTTTTAGCCATAAAATTGATGCACTGTTTAGCAAGGTAGAAAATGGCTATGAAAAGCTACTTCGAAATAACGTAGCCAGCTCTAAGAGCATGCTTCTGCTACTTATTTTTGCAGGTCTTGCTAGTTACTTACTCTTTAAGCAATTACCCTCTGAGCTTACGCCAAAAGAAGACCGTGGCACCTTCTTCATTATGATGAATGGCCCTGAAGGTGCAAGCTATGAAAATAATGCAAAAAACATGGCGCAAATCGAAGATAAATTAATGCCTTATCAAGAAAGCGGTGAGTTAAGCCGTGTGCTTATTCGCGTTCCCGGTTGGGGCGGCCGTGGCGGTGTTGCCATTGTTGGTATGGCTGATTGGGATGAGCGAAAACGCGATACTTGGCAAGTGATGGGCGAAATTAGTGGAAAGCTTACCGATGTAACAGACGTGCGAGCATTTGCCATTATGCGTTCTGGTATTGGTGGTCGTGGCAATAGCCGCCCTGTAGAATTTGTGCTGCAAGGTAATAGCTACGAAGAACTCGTCAGCTGGCGCGATCGCATTTTAGAACGTGCTCGTGAAAACAAAGGGCTTGTCCGTCTTGATCACGATTACAAAGAAACCTTCCCACAATTCTTAGTAAGCATTGATAAAAATAAAGCGGCCGATCTTGGTATTAGTGTGTCGCAGATTGGCCGCACACTAGAGTCCATGTTAGGTCAGCGCCGCGTTACTACGTTTATTGATCGCGGTGAAGAATATGATGTGATTTTAAAAGGCACCAAGGCAGACTTTTCAGATCCAAAAAATATTTCATCGATTTACCTAAAATCACGTAGCAATGACTTAGTACCGCTGGATAGCCTTATTACTATTGGCGAACAAGCAACCGCAGCGCGTTTAAATCGTTACAACCGTATGCGAGCGATTACCATTAGTGCCAACTTAGCACCGGGTTACTCACTTGCTGAAGCGCTGGATTTCTTGAATGACGTTGCAATGGAAGAAAACGATATTGAAGGGGCAATCGATTACAAAGGCGAATCACAGATGTTCTATGAAGGCGCATCTGCAATGACCTATGTATTTATTTTAGCGCTAACAGTCACTTTCTTAGTATTAGCTGCACAATTCGAAAGCTTTGTGCACCCATTAGTAATTATGCTTACAGTACCACTCGGTTTAGTTGGTGCCCTTTCAGGGCTATTCTTTACTAATTCCAGCCTCAACATTTATAGCCAAATTGGTATTGTGATGTTGATAGGATTAAGTGCCAAAAATGGTATTTTAATTGTGGAGTTTGCCAACCAACTGCGCGATAAAGGTGTCGCTTTTACCGAGGCATTAATTAGTGCATCGAAACAGCGCCTGCGCCCAATTATTATGACGTCTTTAACAACAGTAATGAGCTCGGTTCCACTGGTGTTGGCGTCAGGCCCGGGTTCTGAAAGCCGTATGGTAATTGGTATTGTGATTTTAACCGGTGTGGTGGTAGCCACTTTGCTAACACTGTTTGTCATTCCAAGTGCGTATTACATGCTGGCACGCAATACACAATCACCTGAAGCGACAGAAAAAGAAATTTCCCAGCAGGCAAATAAACACCCGCTTTAATTTTACAATGTGGTAGCTTAATCCTAAGCTACCACTCTATTTCTTGCCCATCCCAAGCAAAAAATCGTCCGCTATCTTTTACATTCACTTGTGACATTAAACGAATTAAGCATTCCGCGCTAAACTCGGCAGTAAATAGTTTGTTTGCTGGTACATTGCGCTGAAATGGCTTAGATAACTTGGTATCTGTGGTGCCGGGATGAAAGGCAAAAACACACATTTCCTTGTTGCTTCTGGCAAGTTCAACACTGGCTGTTTTAATTGCCATATTTAGTGCAGCTTTTGCCATCCGGTAGCTATACCAACCACCTAAACGATTATCGCTAATGCTGCCTACACGAGCTGATAAAAAAGCGAGTTTGCAGTTAGCGGCTAATCGTTTTTGCAAGTGCACTAAATAGGTTAAAGGTGCAAATGCATTGGCATGCATTAATGCCATCGCCGACTCAACACGCCACTGCGAAAGGTTTTTCTCTGGTTGAATGTCATCTTGATGAAGCATACCTAAACAACAAAATACCCAATCGAACTTGATTGATAGGGTCGCAAGGCAACTCGCTACTTGCTCTTCACTGTGATCTTCGACCAACATCACATTAAAACGCTTATCATTAACTAACGACTTATTGCTGGTAATAATGGTAATGCTGTGCTGTTTATCTTGATAAAGTTGCTCAGCAACAGCAAGGCCAATGCCACCCGCCCCAATAATTAAACTTTTTTTCATCTTGCCGTCCCTTGTCTGTCTGTCATAATCTGTACGAAACTAAAAACCAAATAGATTAAACAATAATGCAAACAGCAATTTTTGGTGGCGGCTGCTTTTGGTGTATTGACGCCGCATTTCGCCGTTTAAAAGGAGTACATTCTGTTACTTCGGGATATAGCGGCGGGCATATTGAAAATCCGACCTATCAAGATATTTGTACTGGCTTATCGGGTCATGCTGAGGTAGTAAAAATTGAGTTTGATGAACAAGCAATTAGCTACTCAACATTGCTACAAATCTTTTTTGATTTGCACGATCCAACGCAACTTAACCGCCAAGGTAACGATGTTGGCACGCAATACCGTAGCGTTATCTTTTATTTAGATGAAATACAAAAGCTGGCAAGCTTAAAAATGTTAGCAAGCCAACAAGCTCTGTTTGCAAATAAAGTGGTTACTCAACTATGCCCCGCTGAGCGTTTTTATGATGCAGAAACATATCACCAGGATTATTACAGTGATAACCCTAATCAGCCATACTGCAGTATTATGATTGGCCCTAAATTAGCTAAGTTCTCAGCTAACTATGCGACATTACTAGCGCAATAAAAAAAGCCGCAAATTGCGGCTTTTAAATTACGAAATAAATAAACGTTAAATCACGCTATTAAAAATCGTACGCAATACCAACATACACTTGGCGACCAATTTCATTGTAGTGATAAAACGCATCACTTACCCAGTCACCATTGATATCAACGCCATAGCCTTGGCTTGGAATATATTCTTTATCGAATAGATTCTCCACTCGTGCAGTAACGATTAAGTTTTCTTGTAACATAAAGTTAGCTGCTAAATCCCACAAGATATGCGACGGAATTTTGTTGATTAGCGTGGATTTTTGCTCTGATTGGTAAGCAACACTTAACGTAACATCAAAACCTTGCCATTGTTTTGCAATGCTATAACGCACATTCTCATTTGATACAAATGGTAAATCGCTATAACGCTCAATAGCCTCAGGTGAGTTATCAACCTTTTGCGCATCGATATAACTTAAGTTAAGCGTGTTATCAAAACCATAAAATGCAAAGTTAGTGGTTAGTTCAACACCTTCATAACGTGCCTCAGCAATATTAAATGGCGACCAACGCCACGGGTTATCTGCCGTTGGAGCTGGTGCCCATGCAATTTTATTAGTTAACTCATTACGGAAAACGGCAACATCAACACTTACATGTTCAAAATCAACACGTAAACCCAGTTCGCGGTTTAATGATGTTTCTGCTTCAAGCGCAGCATTGCCTGAACCTGGATAATATAAATCATTGAACGTTGGCGCTTTAAAACCAGTGCTTTGACTTAAACGTAAGACTGCATTTTCATGAAGATAGTAACCACCAGCAAGGTTATATGTTTGCTCTGAACCAACTTCTTCATAATCGTCGTGGCGAATAGCTAGGTTAGCAAGGAATGTGTTGTCATCAAAAAATGCACCAGCAAATATAGCGTATGCGTCACGGCTTGTTTCATCATAACGATTTGTTGTATCAATTTTATCCTGATGCCAATTTAGGCCACCGTTAAAATCAATATGGTCTGAAAATTCAAACGTAGTAAGGTAGTCTAGCTGCACGCGCTCCGTTGCAAAACGAGAATCTTCACCCGTACCAAAGCTATCATCCTGATCTTGGCTAAATGACGCATCTACTTTATGGCTAAATGCACCCACTTGCTTAAACCAATTAGCATTCACATGATAATTTTCATACTCGGTTTTATCCGCTGTAGACGCTTGGTAGTCGTAGTAATTATCAAATTCTACTTCACCCGTTGAGTACTGCGCTAACAACCCAAATTGACCTAGTAATTCATTACTATGAGTTAAGTTTACACCAAGGTTAAGGTTGTCATAGCCGTCGTTATCTGGATCGGCAAAGTTTGTTGCATCATTTTCTAATACATCAAAACCTTCTGTTCGCTCATAGCCTGCATTAAGTGCAACATCAACATACTCAGTTGAAAAACGTGATGTACCTTCTAAGTTGGCGTAGCTATTTGAACCAGATGTAAATGCAATACTGTGCCCTTGCGCCTTACGCGTAATAATATTAATTACACCAGCCAAAGCGTCAGAGCCATATTGTGCTGCACGTGAACCTTTAACTACTTCAATACGCTCAACTGAGTTTAGTGGTAAAGTTGATAAACTTTTATACCCTAAAGTAGCTGAGCCTACACGTACACCGTCAATTAACACTAACGAGTAACGAGATTCTAAGCCACGTACAAATAAACTGGCATTTTGCCCTTGCCCACCATTACGGTTTACTTGAATGCCCGCTTGTGTTTCTAACAAACTAAGAACGTCACGCACATTTAATTGCTCAATTTGAGCACGGTCAATCACTTGCACACTGGCTAGGGTTTGATCAATTGATTGCTCAAGTTTATTCGCTGTTACAACAATGGTTTCGATATCGTGCTTTGCATGTTCATTTGAAGCTGTGTTTGCTAAAGCGTATGAAGAAGACAAGGCAAGGCTAAGCGCCAAACCTAACTTAGATTTGTAATACATATTATCCCCTTGTGCCCACCGCACAATGTTAATAGTTAGCATAAACCAACTGGCCGGTCTCCGGGCTGAGCATTTTGCTTACGAATACAAAACACATCACCGTTGCGGGGGCAGCGCTGGATTTAATAAGCCTCATGCTTACACACCAACTTCCCGATTATCCGTTTGTTTTTAAGCTCAACTTCGTCTTGAAGCTAATAACAAAAAAATCAACGGCACCAATAGGCTATAAATTTAGGCGCGTATTGTGGAGGGGATAGGTATAAATGTCAATTTTAGATGTCTAAACCGCTAAAATCACAATTTACATAGTACAGTTTTTATTTCTATAAACGACTGGTTAAATGTTAGACTAAAAAAATCACCTAGTGATAATAAGTTTATGATGGATGTAACTATGAACCAATTAACCAAACTGCTACTTGCTTTAAGTGCCCTACTTACCCTGCAAGTAAATGCACTTCAACCACCAACTCAAGAACAACTAAAGCGCTATAAATCTGAAAACTCCTTGAGTAAAAGAGCACAACAAGCAAGAGCTTATGGTAACCACAAACGTTTGCAGCACCTTCCGCAGCTAAAAGCTATGCAAAATCAAACTGTGGAAGCAAATCCATTTGAAGGCTACTTTCCAAGTTTAGGCTCACCAAAAATGTTGGTGTTATTAGTTGAATTCCCAGATTATTTGCACACTGAAAATAACTCTCAAAGTGCTATTTCTAGTAAAATATTTGGTGAAGGTGAATCAACCAGTTTTCCATTTGAAAGCCAACGCGCTTACTACCAACGCGCATCTTATAATCAACTCGATATTCAAGGTAACGTACTGGACTGGTACAAAACCGACTACAACCGCCCAATTGATGATGGCAACAATGCCTATGAAGTAAAACAACAAATTATCAAAGAAGCGATTGAATACCATGATGCACTTGGTCATGACTTTAGTCAGTACGATAACGATGGCGATGGCGATATAGATTACGTTGCAGTTATTTGGACAGGTCCTCCAGGGGAATGGGCAAGCCTTTGGTGGGGCACATTTTCTGGCTTTGGTGATAACTCTTTTACAGTAGATGGTAAAACCATTAGCACCATTTCATGGCAGTGGCTTGCCTACAACGAAGGTGATGCGTTTTCGCCACTGGTGTTAATCCATGAAACTGGCCACGCGCTTGGCTTACCTGACTATTATGACTATGACGACAGCATTGGCCCTCGTGGTGGTACTGGCGGCATGGATATGATGGATAATAATGGCTCTGATCACAGCGCCTTCAGTAAATTTGCGTTAGGTTGGCTAACACCTCAATTTGCCACGACTTCAGTTACGAATTATCAACTATCCCCGACTTCAACAAGTCAAGATGCGCTAATATTACGCACCGATACCACAGCAACAAATAAATATGACGAATATTTTATTGTGCAATATCGTAATAAAACGGGGAACGATGCCAATATCTATGCTGAAGGACTAAATATTTGGCACATCAATGCAGGGCTTAACGACTGGGGTTACTTTGCTAATGATAATAGCTATTCTGACAACAAACTTATCCGCCTAATTCAAGCCGATAACTTAGATGAAATTGAATTACTGAATGCAAATGCTAATGAAAACGATCTTTTTAACACTGGGGATACTTTTTCACCACAATCAATTCCAAGCAGCAAGAATTACTCAACAAAACACACTGGCGTGGATATCAGCAATATCACAATCAATGAATCAGGCGCTAATATTTCGGCTCAAGTTTACCCAAATATTGCTACTATTTCTGTTGATTCAATTGTCGATAAATCGCTGATATCACATAACGCAAAAGCAACTATTAGCAGTGATGATTTAAGCCAAGTTGCACAGGTGGAACTGTTAATTAATGGTGAGTCTAAAACGACTGTGTCTGCGCCATTTGAAATAAATCTAGAGAATTTTATCACGCAAAATGGGCAACTAAATTTACAATTTAATGCCATTACCCCCGATGGCTTCAAAAGTGCTGAGCATTTAAAGGTATTTGCTTATAATGGTGAATCTGCAGGCATGCATTTCCATTTAGATCATGAACTTAATACCGATACCAAGCAAATATACGATAGCCTAACTCTACCAGTGTATTACGCTGACTTTCTTTTCCCATTAACCAGCACCAATTTTAAATTTGTATCAATTGATTTTGGTAATGCTCGCACGCCATGGCAACGATTAGATGATGGAACACTTCAGGCTTATTCTCGGAACAGAGCGGCTTCAAGTAACGAAATTTCTCTTATTGATGATTACACTCGTTTTAATAGCAAAATTATTATTGCTGGAGAAAATGCCTTTAGTTTATCACCAGAATTAAGCTCAACATTAGGTGTGACGGCATTACATAACGAAATATATGTTGAGAAAATAGAGAGTGTTGCCCTCAGTAACGGTCAAAGCATTAACGAAACTATTTATTCACAGAATAGTGTGTCACCACCAGTTTCAGATTTTATTGAAAAAGCTAATTCAACCACTTTTTTAACCGCGACTGGTCAATATTATGATTGGGATGCAGGAGAGTGGAAAACAGAACCAGGTAATTGTGGCTTACAAAGCGTTGTAAATAATGCAAAGCTAATCGTTAATACATGTTCATTAAGTCACTTATCTGCAGGTAGCCAAGCCGCGTTAATATCTCACTATCTTAACTATTTAGAGATAGAAGACACTGTTGATAATAATTTATTGCCTGTTATTCAATTAGAAACAACCCTATATATTGCTGAAGGTGAATTAGTCACCATAAACGCAACTGTGACAGATGCTGACAACGACCCAATAACTCTTTTGTGGGAACAAACATCTGGCACCCAAGTTACGATTGAAAATAACGCTAGCCCATCACTTAGTTTTATAGCACCGCTTGTAAAAGAGGATGAAAGTTTAACATTTTCACTTACTGCAAATGATGGCAAAGGATCAACGAAAGGGTTTGTTACTGTAAACGTTGTAAACATTAATCAACTACCAATAGTCGATGTACAAGATTCGTTAACTGTTTTTGCTAATGAGCAAGTTTCGATTACGGCAGAGATTTCAGATCCTGATGAAGATGCATTTACAATTAACTGGCAACAAATCTCAGGGCCAACTGTGGCTTTAACTGGTGAAAATTCAAATACACTAAGCTTTACTGCACCAGATGTACAAACAACAGCAACACTTGAGTTCATTTTATCTGTCACTGATGGCAAAGGTTCAATAAGTACTTATGTTCAAGTAGTTGTTAAAAAATCTAATACTGCGCCAGAAGTCACCATTGGTGATAACTTAACAGTTTCTGAGGGTGACTCTATTACATTAACTGCCTATGGCACTGACGCTGATGGTGATGAACTAAGCTATCTTTGGCAGCAAACGAGTGGACCCGATGTGACTATTATAGATGCCACATCTTCTTACATAGTTATCACAGCTCCAGAAGTAGATAGCGATCAAGTGATTACCCTTGAAGTGAGCGTATCAGATGCCTTTGAAACGAGCACTGCAAATATACAAATCACGGTTAAGAATAAAATTGAAAATACACCTCCTCCTAATCAAGCATCAAGCTCTTCTGGCGGCAGCGTATTTGCGTTATTAGGTTTACTTACCCTAATAAGTTTACGTAGAAAAATATAAAAAAAGAGCCACATATGTGGCTCTTTTTTTATTCAAACTTAATTAATCGCAGATGTTAATCACGGAAGTTTTTAAACTGAAACGGTTGCCCTAAATCAGCTTCTCTCACAAGTTGCATAATCGCTTGTAAGTCGTCGCGTTTCTTACCAGTAACGCGCACTTCCTCACCTTGTATCGCTGACTGCACTTTTACTTTTGAGTCTTTAATTAGCTTAATAATTTTTTTAGAGATATCTTTTTCAATACCTTGTTTAATAATAACTTGCTGTGAGTAGGTTTTACCTGTGTGAACTACGTCTTTAAGCTCAAAGCTTTTCACATCTAAACCGCGTTTAACTGCTTTAGCAGCAAGAATATCGAACATCTGATTCAGTTGAAAATCAGAGTCCGCTTTCATTGTGATAATTTCTTTAGCGAATTCAAACGAGGCTTCAACCCCTCTAAAATCATAACGTGTGTCCAATTCACGATTTGAATTATCAACCGCGTTTTTTGCTTCAGTCATTTCTACTTCAGAAACGATATCAAATGAAGGCATTATCTATCTCCGTAATTTGCTAATGGTGCGATTATACCAATTCTATTAAATATGTGATCAGATATAGCGCTGGATAAATGAAATACTAACAAGGCAGAATTTATTTTATGTAGTTATTCTACATCGATAAATTATAACGCAGAGAGCATGATATTTAGCCCGCTAGCATAATTAGCTATTTAATTGAATTGGTATTATAAAGCGCATATTTAAACTTACAAATTTTTCATATTGTCGCGCACTTCTATTTGATATACTCGGCTTTCATGTTTTTGAGGAAGTTTCGTGTGAGTCGTCGTATTTATCAGGCGTTATTTGTAGTGATTATTATTGCTTGTAGCCTGCTCTTTTTTAAAGAAGTTAAGTCATCAGTAGCCAGTATTGCGCATATTGATAAACTCGCACATTTTTCCGTATTTTTTGTTTTAACAGGCTTTTTAAAGCGCGCATTTAAAGCGCCAATTTGGTTATACATTCTAATTTTGGCAGCCTATGGCGCAGGCGTAGAATACGTACAAGGTATGATCCCTCATCGCCAAGCCTCTTTTGCTGACTTTGTTGCTGATGTTGCAGGTATTGTGAGTTATTTAGTTGTAAGCCACTTCTGGCATAAACGCTATGAAAAACCAAAACACAGCGAACAAGCCTAAGCTTCATATTGTAGGTCATGGCGCAATTGGTTTATTGCTTGCCTTTTATTTGCGCCAATATTTCGATATTACCCTTATTGTTAGAAACAAAAAAAAGCACAATGAAACTGTGCTTTTTACCGGGCAAAACAATTCACTTTGTGAGTTTACAGTAACTACCGTTACCTTCGATGAAGTAAAGCACATTGAACAACTCATTATTCCAACAAAGTCGCATCAAGTTGATGCTGTTTTAGATTCCCTAAAAAACAAACTAGTTGATACCGCAACGGTTATTCTTTGCCATAATGGTATGCCAAACCTTGCTTTAATAAAGCAAAAGCTTGCTAATCAACAGGTGTTTTTTCTTACCACCAGCATGGCGGCTCTAAAGCACGCAGATTTTACTGTCGAACATACAGGTTTTGGCGCCAGCTTTATTGGCGCGTTAAACAATAATGACCAAAAAACACAAACAATTGAGTACATGTTAAATGCTTTGCCAAATATCACTATCGAGCAAAACATTAACGTACTGCTTTGGCAAAAGCTGATTATTAATATTGCGATAAATCCATTAACTGCTGTGCATCAAGTTAAAAATGGTGCACTTGTAACACCGCAATATGCTAGTGATATATTTGGACTGGTAAATGAAGCGGTGTTTATAGCCAATAAAGAAGGAGTAAAAGTATCACTCAATAGCGCGCTTGAAAGCGCCTACCGTGTGATGCGGGCAACGGCACAAAACTTCTCTTCAATGAATCGCGATGTATTTAAACAGCAGCAAACCGAAATCGACAGTATTTGTGGTTATATCCATAAAAAAGGGGCTGAATATTGCTATCCAACCCCATTTAACTCTCGCTTTTTAACGCTTATTCAGGGCGATACACTTTAACGTTAGTGTAGCCTTCTTCATGTAGAATTAGCGCTTGTAGTTGGCTCATTACGCCTTTTTTACAGTATAAGTAGTACTCTTCACCTTTTGGTAAATCACCAAATTGTGTCGCTAATCTATAAAACGGCAGGTGTTTTACTTCTATACCATCAAGCTCTAACGGGTCGCTGTCTTCCTCTTCAGGCGAACGAATATCAATCACAATCGCACCCTTTGGTAATTCAGCAGCTGATTCAGCTTCTTTAACTTCTTCTTTGGTTTCTGCTTCAATCTCTTTAATACACATAATGCGTGCATTATTTACAACGGTATCAAGCACATCAAAGTCAAAGTTTGCTTCTTCTGCAATGATCTTATCAAGCTTGGCTTTTACCGTTGGCTTTTTAGAAATAACGCCACAAAATTCAGGCATCGCTTCAGCCATTTCTGAGGTGCCAATTTTGCGTGCAATATCGATAATTTCTTGTTTATCGTGTTGAATTAGCGGACGTAAAATTAGCGTTTCAGTTACGCGGTCAATCACGTTTAAGTTTGCTAATGTTTGGCTCGACACCTGACCTAAGCTTTCGCCAGTTACCAATGCATCAATACCCAACTTTTGTGCAATCGTACTACCCGCACGCATCATCATACGTTTAAGTACCACACCCATTTGGCTGTTTTCGATGTTTTCTAGAATTTCAGCAACAACAGGTTCGAAGTCTACTTTAATAAACTTTACACGGTGTGTTGAGCTAAATTGTTTCCACAAATAATAACTTGCCTGTTTAACACCAATCTCGTGTGTTGCACCACCAAGATTAAAGAATAAGAAGTGCGTACGCGCACCTTTACGCATCATTAAGTAGCTTGCAACGCCCGAGTCAAAACCGCCCGACATTAAGCTTAATACATCTTCTTGGGTAGGTAGCGGGAAGCCACCTAAACCTAAATGCGTTTCTTTAATGATGTAAGCAAATTCGTTTTTAACTTCAATTTTTACTGTGATTTCAGGTTTTTGCAGTTTTACCTGAGCGCCTTCAACATTTTGGTTTAAGCCACCACCAACGTAACGCTCAACATCACTTGAAGTAAAGTCATGTTTACCTTGGCGCTTACAGCGAACACAGAAGGTTTTGCCTTTTAAACGCTCATTATTTAGTGTTAATGCAACTTGGTAAATATCATCTAAAGATTCAAAGGTAGTTTCTTGTACTTCAATAAATTGCACAATACCCGGTACGCGCTTTAGAGTATCGATTAAACCAAGGCGAACAGCTTCATCTTGGCTTTTACACATCACTACAATGTTGTCCCAGTTTTGAATTACTTTCGCATCTTCATGAACACGAATAACCATGTTTTTAACATTCGATGCTAAAAGTTTGGTAAAACGTTTGCGAACCGATTTACTTTTAATCGATATTTCAGGGTGTAATTTAACGATAAACTTGAACATACATCATTCTCAAAGCGACAGTGAATTTACTATTATACCAAGACTAAGTAGCTTGTTAAAAGTTTAGTTTACGCAAGCTCGTTATATACTTTAAACGCGATAAGCTATCTAAGAGCTGTTTACATCTGTTAAATCATAATCTTGCAATTCAATTTCGCTTGGTGTTTTATATCCAGTGGCATATTGACCTTTGTTGTCACTGTAGCGAAATGCAGTTGTCTTTACTGGAATAAACCAAGATAGCGTGTGATATGCATAAAAATTGCGAACACATACTTGGCATTGACTGTTAAGGCTTTTAGCATCAAACGTACAATAATTTAGCGCTTCAAAGGACAACACCCTCTAATTTACCAAGGATAGTATTAATGCAAAAACTCACTTTAACGGCTCTTACGGTGGCTGTTTCTTTAGCCTTAACAGGCTGTAATAGCACAACCTCATCAACTTCACAGCAACAAACAAGCGCAGCAATTAATTTGCCGAGTGTTGACGTAAGCTATGACTCTTTCACGCTCGATAACGGCATGAAAGTGATTGTTCACACAGACAAAAAAGCACCGATTGTTGCTGTAAACGTTTGGTATAACGTTGGCTCAAAACATGAAAAGTTAGGCAAAACTGGCTTTGCGCATTTATTTGAACACTTAATGTTTAACGGTAGTGAAAACTATAACGATGAGTATTTTGGTCCATTTGAAAAAGCAGGTGCTACCGAGCAAAACGGTACAACTAACAGCGACCGTACAAACTACTTCCAAAACGTTCCAACAACCGCATTAGATATGGCGCTTTGGATGGAATCTGACCGTATGGGTCATTTACTTGGCGCAATTACTCAAGAAAAACTCGATGAACAACGCGGTGTTGTACAAAATGAAAAACGCCAAGGTGAAGCGCGACCATATGGCAAAATGTGGGGCGCAGTAGCCGAAAACACATTCCCGAAAGGTCACCCTTACTCGTGGTCAGTTATCGGTTCAATGGAAGATTTAAATGCAGCATCACTTGATGATGTGCACCAATGGTTTAAAGACTATTATGGTCCAAATAACGCTGTATTAGTGCTTGCTGGTGATATTGACGTGGCAACAGCTAAAGAAAAAGTTAACAAATACTTTGGTGACATTAAACCGGGTAAACCTGTGGCACAAATCGATACTTGGGTTGCTAAACGCACTGGTACTAAACGCATGACAATGCAAGATCGCGTTCCTAATCCGCGTATTTTAAAAGTGTGGAATACAGCTGAAAAAGGTACCGCAGATAGCGAATACCTATCATTGCTAGCTGATGTATTTGCAGGCGGTAAAAACAGTCGTTTATACAAGCGCCTTGTTTATCAAGAACAAAAAGCATCAATGGCTTTTGCATATAATTATGCTCGCACCATGGCTGGCCAGATAATGATTGGTGTTGATACGCTTCCTGGCGTTGATTTAAACGAAGTTGAAGCGATTATCGATGAAGAACTTACGAAACTCATTAATGAAGGCCCAACAAGCGAAGAGCTAAATCGCATTAAATTCTCAAATGCGGCAAGTTGGGTTAAAAATGTTGAAGGTGTTGGTGGTTTTGGTGGTAAGTCAGACATTCTAGCGTCAGGCATGGTGTATCATGGCGACCCTGTTTTCTATAAAAAGCAGCAGGCAATTCAAAATGCTGCAACCGCCGCAGATATTCAACAAGCGGGTAAAACATGGCTTACTGATGGTGATTTTGTACTGACAATTGAACCATTCGAAAAGCTTTCTCACAGCAATACAAGTGCCGACAGAAGCAAAGTACCGAGTGTTGATTCGTTACCAGAATTAAAACTACCAAAAGTGCAGACCGCACGTTTAGAGAATGGCCTAGAAGTAGTACTTGCTGAGCGCTCTGATACGCCAAGCATCAATATGGAGCTTAAGTTTAACGGTGGTTTTTCATCAACTACCGGAGATAAAGCAGGCCTTGCACTATTTGCCATGAAAATGCTGCGCGAGGGTACCAGTGAGCTATCAAGCTTAGAACTAGCTGCTGAACTTGAAAAAATTGGCGCATCACTTTATTCAGGTGCAAGTTTAGATAATGCTGACTTAAGCTTAAGTGCATTAAAAGTAAACTGGCAACGCAGTGCTGAGCTTTTCTCACAAGCTCTGTTAGATCCTGCATTTAGCGAGCAAGACCTTGAGCGTATTCGTAAGTTAACGCTAGATGGCATTAATAAAGAAAAATCAACACCTATGAGCAATGCGCTACGTGAATTACCACCGCGATTATACGGTGAAAATCACGCTTACGCGCAGCCTTTAACAGGTTCGGGTTATGTTGAAACGGTTAAGTCATTCACTCGTGATGATCTGGTAAACTTCAAAAATACTTGGTTACGTCCAGATAACGCACGTTTAGTTGTAGTTGGTGATATTTCATTGGATGAGCTAACAACAACTCTCAACAAAACGCTGGCAAACTGGCAAGCACCTAACAGTGCAAAGCCTGCGGTTAACTTAGCAAAAGTAACACCTGCAAAAAATGCAAAAGTGTATGTATTAGATAAACCTGATTCACCACAGTCATTAATTGTGGCAGGTTTGCTTGGCCAATCACGCGACGAGCTCGCAAACGATCAAGATATCAAATTAGATATTATGAATACCATCATTGGCGGTTCATTTACCTCACGTATCAATATGAATTTACGTGAAGATAAAGGCTGGTCATATGGCGCTCGCTCAGCACTGCTTAACGTTAAAGGACAATCGCCTTTCTTTGTTTACGCACCGGTGCAAACTGACAAAACCAAAGAATCGATTCAGGAAATTGTTAAAGAGCTTTCCAACTACACAGGCAAAAAGCCTGCAACAGCTGAAGAGCTAAACAAAGTAGTTAGCAATAAAGTTGCTAAGCAACCTGGCCGCTTTGAAAAGAAATGGTCGTTACTTGGTGCATTATCGGATGCATATGCAACAGGTAAAGATGTATCAGACTTAGAGCAATATGGTTCAAAGGTACAAAAAACAACACTTACAGATGTGAAAAAACAGGCTAAAGACCTTATCAAACAAAACCAAATGACGTGGGTTATTGTAGGTGATGTCGCAAAAATTAAAGCCGAGCTTGAATCACTCAACTTAGGTGAAATTGTTTACCTAGAAGATTAATTTATCAAGTAAAACTAAAACTTAAAAAGCCGCAATTACGCGGCTTTTTTATATTTTAAAGTCAACAAACTCACTTATTTGCTAAATTGATTTAGGCGTAAAATCGTGGGTAAATATTCTAAACAGCTTAATGGCAAGTGGGATTGCCACTTGGCCTGACTCAAATTCTTGCATTGCCGATTTTAGTTCACTGTATTTGCTGCTTTTCTCCGTTTCTAGGTTGATCATCCCCATTGTCCATTTGGAAAACACACGTTTATCAACCGGTTCAAAATACAACAAGTTACAATCTTTATGACGCTCATCTTTCATTATTTTTTGATACAAATTATCGATTGCGCTTTGCTCACCCTCAAGTACCTGAAGCAACCAACCACCATTGTAAAAAAGGCAACCTGTAATTCCTTGGCTCTCATTAAATTTACGAGCTACATCTAAAATATCTGCAAAGTCCTGATTGCTTAATGGGCGCGCTTCTCTACTTTGGTAAATTAATTGGTGTTGTGACATAACAAGTTCCATAGCTTTAAGTTCAACTTTAAAATATATAGACCGTTATTCTAAAAAGAGCACTGTTTAATAACAAAAAAGGCCGCAAAGCGACCTTTTACAGTGATTATTTTGAAGGGGTTAGCCTCTGCGCTGACGCAGTACCTCAAATAAACAAATACCGGTTGCCACCGACACATTTAAGCTTGATACCGTTCCCACCATTGGAATTTTTACCAGCTCATCACAATGCTCGCGAGTTAAACGACGCATGCCTGAACCTTCAGCGCCCATTACAATTGCCATTGGGCCTGTTAGTTTTGCATCAAAAACTTCAATATCCGTTTCGCCAGCAGTGCCAACCACCCATACACCCATTTCTTTAATATCACGCAGTGTACGTGCAAGGTTAGTTACTTGCACTAGCGGTACAGTTTCAGCCGCGCCACACGCTACTTTACGCGCAGTACCATTAAGCTTGGCTGATTTATCTTTCGGTACAATAATCGCATCTACACCCGCGGCATCAGCATTACGTAAACAGGCACCTAAGTTATGCGGGTCGGTAACGCCATCAAGTACTAATAAAAACGGCATATCGCTATTGGCGATGATCTGGTCGAGATCTTTCTCGTTGTACTTTTTACCCTCTTTAACGCGGGCAATAATGCCTTGGTGCTGTTCACCTTTGGCTTTATCATCGAGTGCTTTACGCTGCATAAACTGGATAGACACACCAAACTGACGTGCCAAATTAATAATCGGGTTTAAGCGTTTATCTTCACGGCCTTTAAGCGCGTAAATTTCGATAAAGCGCTCAGGTTCGCTGTTTAAGATTGCTTCCACTGAGTGAAAGCCAAAAATTAATTCGTTACTCATTTAATTAGCTCTTTGCACGTTTTCTTGCATTTTTGCCCGGGCGCTTTTTAGCAGCCGAAGCTTTCGATTTAGTTTTGCTGGCAGACTTTTTACCTGCTTTGCTTTTCTTGGTAGGTTTGCCAGATGGCTTGCCCGATGATTTACCATCAGGTTTTGCTCTACCCTTACCTTTGCCTTTATCAGGAATAGCCCCTGCACGCAGTTGGTCGCGCACACTGGTTGCTTCATTGACAGCTTTTTGTGCTCGACGACGTGAATAGCGGTCTTGCCCCGTTTCTTCACCTAGCGTTAAATTAATGCGGCGGTCATCAAGACTTACTGACGCTACCTGCACATCAATTGGGTCACCCATACGGAAAACTTTGCGGCTATTTTCACCAATTAAACAATGCTTTTTACCATCGAAATGATAGTAGTCGTTGCCAAGTGACGTAACATGCACCATACCGTCGATATATAAGTCGTTTAAGCGCACAAATAAGCCAAAGTTCGTTACCGATGAAATCACACCGCTGAATACTTCGCCTACGCGGTCTTGCATAAATTCGCACTTAAGCCAATCAGCTACTTCACGGGTCGCATCGTCAGCGCGACGTTCAGTCATTGAGCACTGTTCACCTAGCTGATCGACCTCATCTTGAATATAGGCATATTCGCCCGAGGTTTTTTGCCCCTGTTCTTTTAAGATTGCTTTAATTGCGCGATGCACAACTAAGTCAGGGTAACGGCGAATTGGCGATGTAAAGTGTGCATAGGCACTTAACGCCAGGCCAAAGTGACCAATATTATCAGCCTGATACACCGCTTGCTTCATTGAACGCAACAACATGGTTTGAATAAGCTCAATTTCAGGGCGTTTTTCTAAACGGTCAAATAGCTCGCCAACCTCTTTTGGTGTTGGCTCTTGCGGCATAGTGACTTCAATACCTAGTTCACCTAAAAACTGGCTAAAGTTCATTAGCTTTTCAGGATCTGGCTCGTCGTGTACACGGTAAAGCGCAGGCGCTTCGTGTTTTTCTAATAATTTTGCGGCTGCAACGTTCGCTAAAATCATGCACTCTTCAATTAGTTTGTGTGCATCGTTGCGGCTAAGTGCCACAATTGATTCGATTTTACGCTGCGCGTTAAAAATAAATTTCGGTTCTTTGGTTTCAAACTCAATAGCACCGCGCTCTAAACGTGCTGCTTTCAGCGTTTTGTACATTAAGTGCAATTCACGAATATGCGGTACCAATGCTGCATTTTCTTCACCTAAGGCATTTTCATCGCCGCCCAGTAACTCACCTACTTTGGTGTAAGTTAAGCGCGCATGCGAATTCATCACAGCTTGGTAAAAACGATAGCCCGACAGTTTACCCGTTTGCGATACAGTCATTTCAGCCACCATGCACAGGCGATCCACCTGTGGATTTAAGCTACATAAGCCATTAGACAGCACTTTTGGTAGCATTGGAATGACTTCTGACGGGAAATAAACCGAGTTACCACGCTGAATTGCTTCACGGTCTAATGGGCTGTTTTTGCTAACATAATGCGATACATCAGCAATCGCGACCCATAAACGCCAGCCGCCTGACTTTTTCGCTTCACAGAACACCGCATCATCAAAATCCCGTGCATCTTCGCCGTCAATAGTTACCAGCGGTAAATGACGTAAATCAATGCGCCCTTCTTTGTCTTTTTCAAGCACTTCATCAGTCAAACCGGCGATTTGCTGCTCAAGGTCTTTTGGCCATTGGTTAGGAATGTCATGGTTGCGCAGTGCTACCTCAATTTCCATGCCCGGCGCCATATGTTCACCAAGTACATCAATCACTTTACCAAGCGCATTCATACGCTTGCTTGGGCGCTGAGTGATTTCAATTTGCACCATTTGGTTATGTTCTGCATTGCCTTCAAAGCCCGGCAAAATCATAATATCTTGGCTAATGCGCGGATCTTCAGGTACTACAACCGCCATGCCGTGTTCACGGAAAAAACGGCCAATAATCGGGGCCCTGTCGCCCTCAAGTACACGCACAATACGCGCATCGCATTTGCCATTTTTACCAAAGCTAGCTGGTTTTGCTAATACGCGGTCACCATGCAGCACTTGCTCCATTTGGTGTTTTGGAATAAACCAATCTTTACCGCCTTCATCAAGCTCTAAAAAGCCAAATCCTTCGCGATGACCAATAACCTTACCTTTTACCAAACCAACTTTATCTGGAATGCAGTAGCATTTTAGTTTATTAAAAAGTAACTGACCGTCACGTTCCATTGCACGTAAACGGCGTTTTAGCGCAATTTGGCGCTCTTCTTCAAATACATTAAGTTCGCCGCATAAATCGGCAAAATTTGCAGGTTTAGTTCGGTTGCTGATGTGGTCAAGAATAAACTCTCGACTAGGTACTGGATTATCGTACTTTTGTTGTTCGCGGTCTAAATAAGGATCTTTTTTTGGCATGAATTCGCACTGTCTATGAAAGTGCTTTTATTTTAAACCATTTAGCCACTGGGTGACAGGTCATTTCTATGACAACTCACTTTACGCGTTCTTTTGTTTGTCAATTTCAACCAGTAAGCCATCAAAAGCTAGCACTAACTTACCAAAATAGTAACGTTTGGCTTCCTGTTCTAGCGGTTCTAACATCCCTTCGCCATGGTAACGGCTTGAAAAATGAAACAGCGCCAAGCGCGGAATATGATACACCTCAGCAAATTCAGCAATGCGTTTGGCATCGCTATGTCCGGTATGCAGCCCAACTTTATGTAAATCACTATGAGTAAAGGTGGCTTCGTGCACCAATAAATCGATACCCTCAACAGCATCGGCCAATAATTTAGGCTTTTCATTGTCGCCACAAATAATCACCTTGCGCGGCTGCCAGCTTGGAAAAGTATATTCTTCGGCGCATAACAACTTACCTTGGTATTCAACATCAACCCCTTTTTGCAGCAAGTTATAATGGCTACCCGTGGCAATACCGTCATTGGCCAACTTATCAAGATGCAGTTTTCGCGGAATATTTTGCTCCGTTATTTTAAAAGCAACACTCGGTACGCGGTGTTTTAATGGGTGAATAGACACTTGGCAAAAACTAAAATCAAGCACTTGTTCTAACGTTTCAATCTCACGGCAAATTAACTCAAAGCCTGTTTCCATTTGAGTAAATTTAAGTGCGCTTAATACAAAATCAATCACCGCTTTAGGAGCTACTAAATGCACAGGCTCTTTTCGCCCCGCCAGAGAAATAGAGGCAATTAACCCCGGCAAGCCATAGCAATGGTCGCCATGTAAATGAGTAATTAAAATTACTGATAAGTGATAGCTCGCCAATTCACTTTTTAAAATTTGATGCTGCGTGCCCTCACCACAATCCACCAGCAACCACGACTTAGTCGAATCAAAGCTCACGGCTGTAGCACTGACATTACGATTAAGTGAGGGACATGCTGAAGAAGTGCCTAAAAAGTGAATTTTCAAATTATGAGCCTATAGGTGTGGTGGGTATTGGTTAAATTGTAGAGGAGATTGATTAGGGATGGAATTGGTAGATAGGTTTTTGAAAGTTAATGATGCCCCCTCAGATTTATTGCACATCTTCAGCGCTTAGAACTAGGTTCACCTCCCTGTATTTCATAAAGCCCATCCATGGGCTCCATGTTACTTTTCTTTGCTTCGCCAAAGATAAAGTAACCAAAAGAAAGGCGACCGCAGTATCAAACTTAATCCTCAAAGCAATTTTGAATTTTATGATAAACGCCATGAATCGGCATCCATGCCTCAGCATGGCTTGCTCGACCGCTTCGCTCCCTGTCTCGCATTATCAATTCAAACTTGATTTTCGGGTTTGATAAAAGCGGAAATCAATCTTAGCAACTACCTTCAAGGTCCTAATTGATCGAATAGCTGTCTTTGAATCGGAATACAATATTGATAACCTTCAAATCAATTTATTTACTTAACTCCCTGAATCAAATAACCTATTTTTCTTAGTTCAAATGGATTCTTTTGAAGAGTATTTTTAATGGATAAATATTTAGCTGGTTGGCATAACGAAAATGAACAATGGCGCAAAGCGAGAAAAAAGGAGTGGAAGCTCGTCGAAGCAGTTGTTGATTGCTATAGCCCAAGAGATAAAGAAGAGCGTGCAAAATTAAAAGATTTCTTTTTGACGGGTAACCTAGATTTTAATAATTATAATGGTTTTCGTATTGAATTTTTGAAAGAAGATGATCAAGAAGTTAAATCAAATTTTGACTGTGCTTTAGACGGTATTCACGGAAGAGTCTTTCTATTAATGCTATTTAGCCCTATTCAAACTGAAGAGATGTATAGGTACATAATTGAGCAGGTTAAAAAGCGTAAAGACGAAATATGGCAGATAGAGTTGCAACAAGCTAGAGAGTGTTACTTAGAATGTGCAGGAAGATATCATTCACCATTCACACCGAGGATCAAAGACGAACTCCCTTTGGCTGGGAGAGAGAAGCTTCTTTTCAAATTTTTACATGGAGAAGCACTAGAAAATGATATTCAATTTGAGCTAAGTAAAGATAAAAAAAGGTATGTACAAAATATTGCAAATGATTTTCTTGTAAATTCATTTGATTTACTAATTAGCCCCTACCCGAGCCCTAAGCATTATTATAACGGATATAGCAGTTACTTGCGCTCCATAGCTTCTTATATTAGGACGGCTGATGTGATTGAAATACATAATCCTGATTTGGCATTAACCGCATCTATATATTGTTTTAGAGATGTATTGGAAAACAAAGAGCAATATTTACCTATTAAAATAAAAGTGGCAGAAGACTTCACTGAATTTGTTGAAACTATTGAGGATTACTTGCCTGAACGAGTGACTACCATCTTTGCTAAAGCCCATAAAGAATGGGATAGCGGTCAAGGGAAGGAAGAATGGCAAAAATTGAAACAGCTAGTATGGGCAGATTGGAGTAATCAAAAATGGGTTAATAAAAGGGACTTTGATAAATTTGGTAAACCAAAAAATGGGGATTTGCAGTAGTAAAAGTATTAAAGGTTCTTTGCAGCCGAATGGGATTAAATTCTTTGATCAACATCCGACCGCTTCTGGCACTAATCCGCCATTGAGTCAGGTGTTTAGCTTCACACCCTCACCCATTAAATCAAACCTGAAAATACAATTTAAATGAATAATGCGAGACAGGGAGCGAAGCGGTCGAGCAAGCCATGTACAACAGGGACGTTGCTTCATGGCGTTTATGTTCACATTTAAAGTGTGTTTGAAGAATCAGTTTGATTTTTGGGGCACGTTTTTTGGTTCGTTTTTGTCGTGTAACAAAAATGAACAAGAGAGCGCCATGGATGGCGCTAGATAAAAGTACGAACACTTCTGTTGCCCACGCGACAAACATAGTATCAAGCTAAACTCTAGCTAAGATTAAACTCCTGAGTTATAGCAAAATAATCAAAGTTCCCTTTCATAATGCACTGCTGGAATATCCCCTAACGGATCGCTATGCATATACTCTTTCACAAACCTCATACCGAGCTTTTCCATTACCGCAATCGAGCCGAGATTTTCTTTTACTGCGATAGCACTAATACACGTGTACTCTGGCATTTGCTCAAATTGTTCAACTAAGGCATTGGCTGCTTCGGTTGCATACCCTTTACCCCACGAGCTTTGCTTAAAACGCCAACCTAGTTCAAGGTTATGCCACTCGGTAACCGCTTCATCATTAAAGAAATGCATTGGCCTTACTAAAATCCAGCCAATAAATTCACCTGATTCTTTAATGTTAACTTTCCAAAGACCCCAGCCTTTTTCTTTATTGGCATATTTAGCCATGCGCGGTAAAAAAATAGTTTTCTTTTCTTCCATGGTAGTTGGTTTACCACCATTAAGGTGCTTCATCACGGCAGGGTCTTGGTCGAGTTGGTATAAATCATCAAGGTCATCTTCGGTGATAAACGCATAATTAAGGCGACTAGAGGTTGGTTGCATTTGAGTACTCCTGTGATGAGATAAAACCGATAAATAATGGTTATATTTTTCTTATTTTTTTCTGATTTGTGATTCTAACACTACTTTTTAAAAGGGCTTTAGTATTAACTGTTAGCAAATTTTAACGACAGGAAATAATAATGAATTTATTTAAAGGACTTTGCCTAACAGTCGCTCTTTTTGTATCAAATGCCATTGCCCACCAATATGAAGGTGATTGGCAATTTATTAAAGGGGAATACAAAACGCCTTCAGGTGAAGTATTAAAAGCAGACAACGCAACGCTTGTCGCAATCAAAACAGTAAAAGGCGATAAATTTGCCTTAAACAATATGCAACAAGGTGAATTTTTAGGGTATTTAGCAGGTAAATTCACTCTTGATGGTGATAGCTACAGCGAACATATCGAACAAGGCACATCAAATGAACATCACGGTAAAGTGTTCACCTTTAAAGGTTGGCTTGAGACTAAACAAGAATACGGGCAAGAGGTAATTTACTGGCATCACAAAGGCATGGTGAATGGCACAGAAGAAACCGAAGTTTGGCGTAAACTTGCTCGCTAATTGTTAGGGTCTGTTGATCTTTGCTGTTCTATTTTTGTTCTCTTTGAGCGTGCTTTTATCGCGGCGCTTGATGTGTAGCCTAGCAATCTAAGCGAATATCGAGCAAAGCTTCCGCGTCCTGCTAACGCCCCTTACCTGCATCCATGCAGGCAACAATGAGAAAAGTGCGCTCAAAAGAACCCTTCGGCAGCGCTTGATTGGCTTTTCTACTGTGTTATCGGCTGGCCCACATAGAATAACTATGCCACGCAGCCTCTGCCTTGTATAAAACCCAATCAAACTGCTGCAAAAACGAACTTGAAAGGTCAACAGACCCTAAGACTACTTATTAATTCAGATCCCAACCCTTTCTGAATAAAAGGAAATCATCATGATTTCCTTTTTCTTTCAGTGACAAAGCACTGGTTATTATGCAAAATCAATATCGAGTGCAAGGGTTGCCCGAGGTGTTGTTGTGCCAATCCTGAAACTCTTATAAGCCCCTGTTAGCAAAATAAGAGTAAACGATATGACAATTATGCAAAAAGTCTATTGGTTAATTTTAACCTTTGGCAACTTAATTACCTTCTCTTTGTGGCAATACCACGCCAACGATTTCACATTTTTCTTATTTGTTTTTACCGTGATTTATAGCGCCGTAGGCTTTTTTGATGTGTTTTTTTCAAAACGCAATTTGAATCGCTTATATCCTGTTGTTGCGTATCTTCGCTATTTTTTAGAGTCATTTCGCGTTGAAATTCAACAATATTTTATTGCTAACGACACTGAAGAAAAGCCCTTTAATCGCGAGCAGCGCTCGCTGGTTTATCAACGCTCTAAATCTGTAAGAGACACCATTGCATTTGGCACACAACGTGACTTGCATGAAGAAAATTACTTAAGCTTGTGGCATTCACTAGCACCATGTGAAGTGAAAGATGAGCATAAACGCACCTTGATTGGTGGCGCTGATTGTAAACAGCCCTACTCGGCATCACGACTAAATATATCAGCAATGAGTTTTGGTTCGCTTAGCAGTAACGCAATTGAAGCGCTTAACCTTGGCGCAAAAAAAGGCGGTTTTAGCCATAATACCGGTGAAGGCGGCCTTAGCCCTTATCACCTAAAACACGGCGGTGATGTTGTATGGCAAATTGGCTCTGGGTTATTTGCCTGTCGCACGCCTGAGGGCGACTTTGACCCAAACGTATTTCGTGAAAAAAGCGCACTACCACAAGTAAAAATGATCGAAATAAAACTGTCGCAAGGAGCAAAGCCTGGCCATGGTGGTGTATTGCCTAAAGCAAAAATTACCGAAGAAATTGCCCGTATTCGCCTAGTTGAGCAAGGTAAAGACTGTATTTCGCCTGCGGCGCACCCGAAATGTAAAACACCAAAAGAATTACTCAATTTTGTTGCAGAGCTTCGCGAGCTGAGCCAAGGCAAACCGATTGGCTTTAAACTGTGTTTAGGTAATCCTGCAGAGTTTTTAGCAATCTGCAAAGCCATGTTAGAGATGAATATTTACCCTGATTTTATCACCATTGATGGTGCAGAAGGCGGCACTGGTGCAGCCCCTGTAGAATTTTCTAATCGCTTAGGTATGACCTGTTTAGAAAGTGTATATATGGTACATAATGCGCTTATTGGGCTTGGTATTCGCGATAAAATAACGTTAATTGCATCAGGCAAAACAGCATCTGCATTTGATTTACTTGCCAAATTGGCAATGGGGGCTGACACCGTAAATGCTGCGCGCACCATGATGATGGCACTAGGCTGTATTCAATCACGTAGCTGTAATACCAATCACTGCCCAACCGGCATTGCCACGCAAGACCCAGCACGTGCCAAAGCCATTGATATTGAAAGTAAGAGTGAGCGGGTTAAAAACTTCCATAAAAACACCTTGCATGCATTTTACGAACTGCTTGGTAGCATGGGGTTAGATGACCCAGATAAACTACTGCCACAAATGGTTAAACGCCGCACGCCTTATGGGTTATTAATGTCGGTAGGCAGTTTAATTAAGCCATTACGTGAAGGTGAAATTTTGGAAAATAAGCCGCTTGGCAACTGGAGCATTTGGTGGCAACAAGCATCAAGTGATCACTTTTATGTATACGACGACAGCATTTTAAAACCACAGGAGCTAACCCGTGACACCATCTAGCCTAACCAATTTAAAAGATAAAACCCTCGTTAAGAACAGCAGTTTTATCAATGGCAGTTGGCACACAAGCAGCACGACTTTTGATGTGGTAAACCCATTTGATAACAGTGTGCTGACAAAAGTAGCTGAGATTGACCCTGCCGATATTGAACATGCGGTTAATGCTGCCAAAAGTGCGCAACTAGATTGGCAAAACACCACCGCAAATGAACGTGCAAATTACCTAAAAAACTGGGCAAATTTACTCACTGAAAATTTAGAGGATTTAGCCTTATTACTCACTTTAGAGCAAGGTAAACCACTTGCAGAAGCGCGCGGTGAAATTAAATACGGCATTAGCTATATCGAATGGTTTAGTGAAGAAGCTAAACGTGTATACGGCGATACCATTCCTGCGCTGAGTAATTCACAGCAAATTATTGTCACAAAGCAACCGGTTGGAGTGGTTGCAGCCATCACCCCGTGGAATTTCCCAAATGCCATGATCACTCGCAAAGCAGCTGCGGCACTTGCAGCAGGCTGTTGTTTTATTGTTAAACCATCTGAGCTTACACCATTAAGTGCACTTGCCATGGCAGAACTGGCAAATCGTGCGGGGTTACCTGATGGCGTTTTTAATGTGGTTGTAGGCACCAACGCCAAAGCCATTGGCGAAGTATTAACAACACACCCAGATATCGCTAAGTTTAGTTTTACGGGTTCTACAGCAGTAGGTAAATTATTAACCAAGCAAGCGGCTTCAACGGTAAAACGCGTATCAATGGAGCTTGGTGGCAACGCGCCGTTTATTGTATTTGATGATGCCGATTTAGATGCTGCTGCTACAGGCTTAATTGCAGCGAAATTTAGAAATGCCGGGCAAACCTGCGTATGTGCTAATCGCATTTATCTTGCTGAATCGATTCAACACGCATTTTTAGAAATTTTCACAGAGAAATTAAAGCAGTTAAAACAAGGTAATGGCCTAGAAGATGTGCAACTTGGCCCGCTTATAAATACAGCTGCAATCGATAAAGTCTCAACGTTAGTCAATAACGCCATTAGCCAAGGTGCAACTATTCACTATCAAGGCGAAGCAAGTAAAACTGGCTACCCTGCAACCATTTTAACCAACTGTAACAACACCATGGAGATTGCACAAAACGAGATTTTCGGCCCTGTTGCAACCATCTTTACTTTCACAAATGAGCAAGAAGTTATTAAACAAGCCAACGACACCGAGTATGGTCTCGCCGCTTATTTTTATAGCCAAAACATCAACCGAATTATGCGTACAGCGCAACAATTAAAGTTTGGTATGGTAGGCATTAATGAAGGCATTATCTCAAATGCCGCCGCTCCATTTGGTGGCGTAAAACAATCCGGTTACGGCCGCGAGGGATCAAAATATGGCCTTGAAGATTACTTAGAAACTAAGTATTTGTGCCTAGGAAATTTATCTGATTAGTAATCAATAGTTTACAAAAATACATAAAAAGCGACTTTTTACAGTCGCTTTTTGTTTTCAATTCAGAAACGCTCTACTACACTGTTTTTTTGTTAACAAAAAGTTAACCAAAACTAATAACAATAAAACAGGATACATAATGAATAAAAAAACTCTCACGCTCGCTGTCTCATTTGCCCTTTCATCTAGCTATGCACTTGCAAATCAACCAACCAGTAATGGTGCATCCGATGATATGGAAATTGCCAATACCTGTATTGTGCGCTTTAACGATTCAATCTCTAAGTTTGATGTTGAAGGTAAAGCGCGCGGCATGGTGGCTAGTGCAAATGCGAAAGCAAAACACATTTACAGCAACTCTATAAAAGGCATGGCTGTAAATATGAATTGTGATAAAGCAAAGCAGATGTTTGCAGGTAACAGTGATGTAATGCGTTTTACGCCTGATGGCAAAGTATATGCAAATCCAAAAGGTGGAAAGCCTGGCGGCGGTGGTTCTGATAGCCAAACAACACCATGGAGTGTAAGCCGGGTTGGCGGGCCTGTTGATGGCACAGGTTACAGCGCTTGGGTACTTGATTCGGGTATTGATTTAGACCACCCAGATCTTAATGTGGATGCTAGCCGAGGCTATACGGCATTTACTTCAGGCCGTGATGCCGGTATGGATGATAAAAATGGCCATGGTACGCACGTAGCAGGCACCATTGCGGCAATTAATAATAATATTGATGTTGTTGGTGTGGCTGCAGGGGCAACGGTTATTCCAGTTAAAGTATTAAATTCTCGTGGCTCTGGCAGTTGGTCAGGCGTGTTAGCGGGTATTGACCATGTTGGCGCAAATGCAAATGCAGGTGATTGTGCCAATATGAGTTTAGGTGGGGGCTTTAACCAAGAACTCAACGATGCCGTTGAAGCAGCTGCACAGCAATCTGGTGTATTCTTTGTAGTAGCAGCAGGTAACGAAAGCCAGCATGCCGATAACGTTTCACCTGCAAGCGCATCTGGTAACCGCGTTTATACGATTTCAGCAACAGACTCAAACGATCGCTTTGCGAGCTTTTCTAACTATGGTAATCCACCAGTTGATTATGCAGCCCCAGGAGTCAGCATTTTATCGACCAAAATGGGCGGTGGCACTACCACGATGTCTGGTACTTCAATGGCATCGCCTGCGGCATGTGCAGTAATAATGATGCGTAACGGCAACCCGGGTACAGATGGCCGCGCATCAGGTGATCCTGATGGCAACGCAGATAGCATCATTCACCTATAAATAAGTAACTTATAATTTCCCACCAAAGCCACCAGAAACGGTGGCTTTTTTGGTTATATAAGTTGATTCGCTAATACGGCTAAGCAATAGGCCAGTAACCCATAAACCACGAATAATCCCCATGCAAGTTTAGAGTTACCCATTTCCGCTTTTATCGTTGCAACTGTTGCAACACACTGTAGCGCAACAACGTAAAACAGCATAAGCCCAATACCTGTACCTAGTGGTAGCCCATCTGCCATAATTTGTGATGCAAGCCCTGCGATATTTTCATCAGCACCTTCCATGCCATACAGCGTACCTAACGCACCAACAAACACTTCTCGCGCTAAAAACGACATCATAATGGCCACACCGTAGCGCCAGTCAACACCGAGCGGTTCAAACACAGGTGCGATAAACTGACCGAACTGACCAAGTAATGAGTGTTCTAAATCGGCATTTTGCGGAAAATAACCGAGTACCCAGAGAGCCACTGACACCATAAAAATAACTGGTGCAGCACGCTTAATAAAATAAATCCCACTGTTCACAACACGATGCATTAGCGGCTTCCAGTGAGGCATTCGGTAGGTTGGCAATTCTAAAATAAATGGCATTTCCGACTGTGATTGCTCGGTAACTTTAGATTTACTCAGCAATGCACTGACAATGAGCGCCATCACAATGCCGAACAAATACAGGGCAAAAAAAGCAATCCCTTGTAAGTTAAAAATGCCAAGCACTGTGTGCTCTGCTGGAATAAATACCGCCACTAATAGCGCATAAACTGGTAACCTTGCCGAACACGACATCAAGGGAATAGTCATCATTGTGATCAAACGCTTGCGCGGAGATTCGATGGTTCTTGCTGCCATAATTGCCGGGATAGCACAGGCGTGGGCAGATAAATAAGGAATAAAGCTGCGACCAGAAAGACCAAAAAAGCTCAGTGGCTTATGACAAATTAATGCGGCACGAGCAAGGTAACCGCTGTCTTCAAGCAAACCAATAATAAATGTAAGCACCATAATTTGTGGCACAAATACCAAAAATGAACCAACACCACCAAATAAAGCATCTGCGGTAAAGTCTTTGATTAGCCCGTTAGGTAGCAGCCCAGTTACCATAATAGCGGCTTCGCCTATCAGCATTTCTACACCATCCATTAAAGGTGCTGCCCATGTAAAAATACTTTGGAAAAGCAAGAACATAATTGCCAGAAAGGCAACTGCGCCAAACACGTTATTAAGCAGGAAGCTATCAATGGTATTTTGTTTTTTCAACACAATATCGCTAGCAATTGCATATTTTTTGGCTAATGCTTTTGCTTTGGTTAAGGTTGATTCTGATTGGGCGTCGTTTACGATATTTTCACTGCTGCGGGCAATTTCGGTTAGCCCTTGTTGAAATTCAGAAATACCAATAAGGGTTTTAGCTGACAGCGCAAACACTGGCGCATTTAAATCTTTTGCTAGCTGCTCTGTATCTATTGTGTGATTAAAGCGTTGTAATTCATCGATTAGATTAAGCGCAAAAATCACTTTTTTATTGTGCTGTTTTGCTAAGTGCTGCACTTGTAATGCAAACACCAGGCTTCGTTCTAAACGTGTTGCATCAAGCACATTTACAATCACTTCGGTGCTTTCTTGATTGATTGCCTCATTTAGCTTTTCTACCGCGATTTGCTCGTCTTTAGATAAGGTGTTTAGTGAATATGTACCTGGAAAATCAACCACTTCAAACTCATTAAACTGCCCGCTTTTAAGCTCAACAGTTACCCCAGGAAAATTAGCGACTTTTTGTTTTAAACCCGTAAGTTGATTGAAAAGCAGGCTTTTACCGCAGTTGGGTTTGCCAACTAATAAGATTCGTTTCATTAGTGTTCTTAAAAATTAAGCGATTAAAATACGTTGTGCAATTGATGGTTCTAGCGAGTAAACACAATCACCTACTTGATAAACAATAGGACCATTAAATGGCGTGCGACGAATACAGGTGATAATTGCATTCTCTGAGAATCCCATTTCTTCTAAGCGATTTGCTACTGCTGTCTCTAAATTTGGGCATAGAGATTTAATAGTGGCTTGTTGATTTACAGGTACATCACAAATCGTCATGATACTTATTCGTAATTGAGAGAGTTATGCAAGTATGCGCCTTTTCAACTCAAAGCTCAATTGCGTTTGCATATTTATCTAAATTTTATATAAACAAATTAATCTTTATTGATTAAGCGCAATTGCATAAGGCTTTAATTACGCACTTGCAGTGATTGCAGGAAACAAAAAAGGCCGCTTTCGCGACCTTTTCTTTTCAGCTAAGTATTAGCCAATGTTCTTTCTAGCGTTACGGAACATGCGCATCCATGGGCTATCTTCTTTCCACTCATCTGGGTGCCAAGAGTTAGCTACTGCACGGAATACACGCTCTGGATGTGGCATCATTACTGTTGCACGACCGTCAAGTGATGTAATACCTGTAATACCTTCTGGTGAACCATTCGGGTTGTTCGGGTATTGCGTTGTTGGGTTACCGTAGTTATCAACAAACTTCACAGCCACAGTGCCAGACTCAAGCGCCGTTTTAACCGCTGCATCGTTAGCAAATTCTGCATGGCCTTCACCGTGAGATACGGCGATAGGCATACGAGAACCTGCCATACCTTGGAAGAATACTGACGGGCTTTCTTGTACTTCAACTAAGCTGAAACGTGCTTCAAAACGCTCAGACTTGTTAGTTACAAAACGTGGCCAGTGCTCAGTGCCTGGGATAAGCTCTTTCAGAGTTGATAACATCTGACAGCCGTTACACACACCTAAGCTAAACGTATCTTGACGCTCAAAGAAAGTTTGGAACTGATCGCGTGCCATATCATTAAATAGAATTGACTTAGCCCAACCCTCACCTGCACCTAGTACGTCACCGTAAGAGAAACCACCACATGCCACTAAGCCTTTAAATTGCTCAAGTGTTAAACGGCCTTCTAAGATGTCGCTCATGTGTACGTCGATTGCTGCAAAGCCTGCACGGTTAAATGCCGCTGCCATTTCAACGTGTGAGTTAACACCTTGCTCACGTAAAATCGCGATACCAGGCTTAGCACCCGTTGCAATGTAAGGCGCTGCAACATCTTCGTTAATGTCGAAGCTAAGTTTAACGTTAAGACCTGGGTCTTTTTCGTCAAATTTCGCATCAAATTCTTGCTTAGCACACTCTGGGTTATCACGAAGTGCTTGCATCTTATAAGTTGTTTCAGCCCAAATAGTACGTAATTCAGTACGTGTATTTGCAAGTACAGCTTCGCCACCACGGTTGAAGATAACTTTATCTTCTGAGTTTAAGCTACCGATAGTGTGGCTGATTGCTGCAAGGCCGTTATCTGCAAGCACAGCTTCAACTGCTGCAAGGTCAGAGTTGCGAACCTGAATTACCGCACCTAGCTCTTCGTTATAAAGCGCTTCGATGTCAGAACCTGTTAGGCTATCAAGGTTAACAGTTACACCTGTACGACCTGCGAATGCCATTTCAGCTACGGTTGTGAATAAACCACCGTCTGAACGGTCGTGGTAAGCAAGTAGCTTCTCGTCAGCAACAAGTGCTTGCATTGCTTCATAGAAACCTTTTAATAGCTCAGGGCTATCAACGTCAGGCGTCTTGTCACCAAGCTGCTTGTAAACCTGTGCAAGGCTTGATGCACCCATACGGTTTTGACCCGCACCTAAATCAACTAAGATCAGGCTTGAATCACCTTTATCAGTGCGAAGCTGAGGTGTAACTGTTTTACGGATATCTTCTACACGACCAAATGCTGAGATGATTAGTGAAAGCGGCGCTGTAACTTCTTTGTTTTCGCCATTTTCTTCCCACTTAGTCTTCATCGACATTGAGTCTTTACCAACAGGAATTGTAAGACCAAGTGCTGGACATAACTCTTCACCTACTGCTTTAACAGCTTCGTAAAGACCTGCATCTTCACCTGGGTGACCTGCTGCTGCCATCCAGTTTGCAGAAAGCTTGATGTTTTCAAGACCACCAATGTTTGCACCTGCGATGTTTGTTAGCGCTTCACCCACTGCTAAACGTGCTGATGCACCGTAGTTTAGAAGTGCAGCTGGTGTGCGCTCACCCATTGACATTGCTTCACCGTGATAAGTATCAAACGCTGCAGCTGTTACTGCACAGTTTGCTACTGGTACCTGCCAAGGGCCAACCATTTGGTCACGTGCCACTAAACCTGTAACAGTACGGTCACCAATGGTGATAAGGAATGTTTTCTCTGCAATCGTTGGTAGACGAAGTAAGCGCTTAGCTGCTTCTTCAACATTGATTGCAGATGTATCTAATGCTTCACCTTGTGCTTGTTTAGACTCAACGTCACGGTGCATCTTAGGTGCTTTACCAAGTAATACTTCTAACGGAAGATCAACTGGGTTGTTTTCAAAGTGGCTATCAGAAACAGTTAAGTGTAGCTCTTCTGTTGCTTCACCAATTACCGCATATTGTGCGCGCTCGCGCTTACAGATTTCTTCAAAACGTGCAAAGTCTTCTGCTGCAACAGCAAGAACATAACGCTCTTGAGATTCGTTACACCAGATTTCGTGTGGTGCCATGCCCGGCTCATCGTTTGGCACGTTACGTAGTTCAAACTTACCACCACGACCACCGTCGTTTACAAGCTCAGGGAATGCGTTTGAAATACCACCCGCACCCACATCGTGGATAAACGCGATTGGGTTAGCGTCACCAAGCTGCCAACATTTGTCGATAACTTCCTGACAACGACGTTCCATCTCTGGGTTTTCACGCTGTACCGAAGCAAAATCTAAATCTTCGTTTGATTGACCAGATGCCATTGACGATGCAGCACCACCACCAAGACCGATATTCATTGCAGGACCACCCAGCACAATTAGCTTAGCGCCAACTGGGATTTCGCCTTTTTCAACGTGCTCAGTACGGATGTTACCAAGACCACCTGCAATCATAATTGGCTTGTGGTAACCACGTACCTCTTCGCCGTTATGGCTGTTAACTTTTTCTTCGTAAGTACGGAAGTAACCAAGTAGGTTTGGACGACCAAATTCGTTGTTGAACGCCGCGCCACCTAATGGGCCGTCGATCATAATGTCTAACGCATCAACGATACGACCAGGCTTACCGTAATTTGTTTCCCACGGCTGTTCAAAACCAGGAATACGTAGGTTTGAAACAGTAAAACCAACTAGACCCGCTTTAGGCTTAGAACCACGACCTGTTGCGCCTTCGTCACGAATTTCACCACCAGAACCCGTTGATGCACCCGAGAATGGCGCAATCGCTGTTGGGTGGTTGTGCGTTTCAACTTTCATCAAGATTTCAATGTTTTCTTGATTGTAGCTGTACTCACCTTCTGCGTTCGGGAAGAAACGACCCGCTTTTGAACCCTTCATTACCGCTGCGTTATCTTTATAAGCAGATAGTACGTTTTCTGGGTGCGTCTCGTAGGTATTTTTGATCATTTTGAACAGCGACTTAGGCTGTTCTACGCCGTCGATTGTCCAATCAGCGTTAAAAATTTTGTGACGACAGTGCTCAGAGTTCGCCTGTGCAAACATGAATAATTCGATGTCGTTCGGGTTACGACCTAGTTTTTGGAAGTTTTCAACTAGGTAATCAATTTCGTCTTCTGCTAATGCAAAACCTTGCTCAACGTTTGCTGCTGCAAGCGCTTCGCGGCCACCGCCAAGAATGTCAACAGATGACATTGGACGCGGCTCTTCAACGCGGAATAATTGTCCTGCGTCTTCAAGGTTTGCGTGTACCGACTCAGTCATACGATCATGTACTAGCTTTGCAACTTCATTTAATTGCTCTGCAGATAAATCACCTTCAACGTAGTAAGCAATACCACGCTCAACACGGTGTACTTTGTCTAAACCACAGTTGTTAGCAATATCAGTTGCCTTTGATGCCCATGGAGAAATGGTACCAATACGTGGTGTCACTAAAATTAGCGCACCTTCAGGCGTATGTTCAGTAATGGTCGGGCCATACTTTAATAGCTTATTTAGTTTGTCTAACTCAGACTCTGAAAGTTCTGCTGTTAAATCAGCAAAATGCATAAACTCAGCGTAAACACCAGTGACTGGTAAATTGGCATCAGCGCAGGTTTTAAGGATCTTTTGAACTTTAAAATCAGAAAGTGCAGGTGCACCACGTAGGATCAACATAGGTATTTTCATCCGGGGTTAAGGATTGAACGAAGATTTATGGGCGCACATTATAGTGGAAAATGAGACGAGATTTAACTAAAAATCAAAAAATAGACAAAAATAGGCAAATTCATTTTTCATGTATAGGACATTAGTCCTCGTGACGACCGGTAGTTTATCTGTTATAACAAGCTTGTAGGGGCAAATTATTTTAGGATTCGAGTGCTAAAACGCGTTGTAATTACAGTAATTATTTTTTTATTGGCCGCGTGTTCTGAGCCTGTCGCAGAAACACATCTCGGGCAAATTAAGCAAAAAGATAAAATTCGCATTGGCACACTCGCAGGCGAAAGCACTTATTATATTAGCGCTAATGGTGAGCTGGGTTTTGAATACGAACTTGCTCAAGCATTCGCAGACTATATTGATGCCGAACTTGAAATCATCCCCTTTTTCTCAATCAAAGATATGCTCAATAAGTTAGACAAAGGGCAAATTGATATTCTTGCTTCGGGCCTTACACTTAATAATTCCCGCTTAGAAAAATACCGCTTTGCACCTGAATATCGCGCCATTAGCCAAAAGCTTGTGTATAAACAAGGGCGCGATCGACCGCGCAACTTTGAACAACTTGATGCCCCAGTAACGGTGATTGCTAAAAGCGCTCATGCGGCAAGTTTATTAAAAGCAAAAGCCAATTTTGAAAATCTACAATGGATTGAAACTGAAGAATTTGATGAGGCCGAGTTACTGCAAGGTATTATTGACGGCAAATTTGACTATACCATTGCCGACTCACACACCTTAGCCCTGTTTCGCCGCTATCATCCAGAACTAAGCATCGCATTTTCAGTTACCCGAGAAGAACCGGTAGCCTGGATGCTAAAACGCAATGACGACGACAGTTTATACGCGCTAACCATCGAGTTTTTTGGCTATGCCCAAGCCACTGGCTTATTACAAAATTTAGAAGAAAAATATTTTGGCCATGTTCGCCAGTTCAACTACATAAATACACTTGCTTATATAGAAGCCGTTCGTGATATTTTGCCAAAATATAAAGATTGGTTTAAACAGTACTCTCGGAGCCTTGATTGGCGCTTATTGGCTGCAGTAAGTTATCAAGAGTCAATGTGGGATCCAAAAGCGAAATCACCTACTGGTGTGCGCGGCATTATGATGCTGACCTTACCTACAGCTAAATCTGTTGGCGTAAAAAACCGCCTCGAACCTGAGCAAAATATTCGCGGTGGTGGCATCTACCTAGAAAAACTCATAAACCGCGTACCTGAGCGAATTCAAGAGCCTGATAGAACATGGCTTGCGCTAGCCGCATATAATGTGGGCTTTGGTCATATGGAAGACGCCCGTGTACTCACCGAAAAAGCTGGCGGCGATCCAGATAAATGGGCGGATGTAAAAAAACATTTACCGTTACTGATTAAAAAGCGCTACTATCGACAAACCCGATACGGCTTTGCCCGTGGTGATGTAGCAGTAAAATATGTTGATAATATTCGCCGCTACTACGATACACTTGTATGGCTCGATGAAAATCAAGACGAGTAATATCGTTAACCTGATATACTTTAAAGTGACTCAAGACTTTAAAAAGGTTTATAAAGAGCGCCTAAAATTAAGTTATTTGAATAAGGTGTTTGCAGAAGTCTTAAATAAGTCACTTGAAAAATGACCTTTCAATTCGCATTGTCATAGTAGTGTCATACTGTATAAATAAAATTATTGTGAGAAGATTGCTTTCGCTAATTACCTTTCTCCACTCTCACCTTTCTAAGGAGAAGCTATGCTAAGAACGCGTAGAAAATTTAAAATAAAACGTAACACAGTTAATGCATGTGCGACTCGTCGCCGTATTGCAAGACGTAACACCCACCGTAAGATTTCAGAGCGCCGCAGAGCATTTAATTTGCTTGTTGAAGCAGAAAGCGCTTAACCTTGCTCACGAGCTGCTTTTTTAGCAGCTTTGATTTCTGCACGGCGTTTTTTAAAAAATGCCGAAAGTTTATCGCCACATTCTTCAGCTAACACGCCACTGGTTACATCAATTTGATGATTTAGTTGTTCATGGCGAGTTAAATCCATAATACTGCCCGCACAGCCTGTTTTTTCATCACTGGCGCCAAATACTAAGCGTTTAATTCGACTGTGCACCAATAAACCCGCACACATAGGGCAAGGCTCTAATGTGACGTATAACGTGCAATCGAGCATGCGGTAGTTTTCAATTTGCTTGCCGGCTTGGCGAATAGCAAGCATTTCTGCATGCGCTGAAGGGTCGTGCTGTGTAATTGATAAATTATATCCCTCAGCAATGATTTGGTTATCTTTAACGACAATCGCCCCAACCGGTATTTCGCCGTTTTGCTCAGCAATATCAGCTCGCTTTAAAGCCTCAGCCATCCAATACTCATCGCTATATTCAGGGTACATAATTTCTCAGATTAATTTATAAACATCTTTAATATTTTACCAAGTTAAAAAGATTCCTGCATTGTTAACTCATTTTCTTAGAATTTTTTAAAATAAAGGGCTAATGTCATAGTTATTAAATTATTTTTTAGGCTATAATCCGCCGCCATTTTGCACGACGCCAAAGCAATGTAGAAACAAGATGAAATTTCCTGGACGACGCAGACATAAACACTACTTTCCAGTGGAAGAAAAAGATCCGCTAACAAACGTGATCTCGCAAGACCTTAAACTTGCACGTAACTATATAGTGGGAATAGACCAAATCGTGGTCGATATTGAAGCCAAAGTTGATCAAGCTTTTCTTGATGAATTTGGTTTACGTCGCGGTATGTCGCAAGTAATGGATGACGATACCACTAATGCACTGTATGCACGCCTTAAAGATCATAATATGATCGATTACGAATTCGCAGGCGGCACTATTGGTAATACAATGCATAACTACTCAGTACTGTCTGACGACCGTTCAGTATTACTTGGTGTAATGTGCGAAAACATCAAAATTGGTAGCTATGCTTACCGTTTTGTTAGTAAAACTTCAACGCGTGTTGACCTAGAACACCTACAACCAGTGGATGGCCCAATTGGTCGCTGCTTTACGCTGATTGATGAAAGCGGTGAGCGTACATTTGCTATTAGCCCAGGTTTAATGAACCGCCTTCGCCCTGAGTCTATCTCACAAGAGCTTATTGCCAATTCTTCTGCATTAGTTATTTCTGCTTATTTAATGCGCACAGAAGGTGAAGACACCATGACCGAAGCGGCATTAAAAGCCGTTGAGTATGCAAATGCGGCAAACGTGCCAGTAGTGCTTAGCCTTGGTACAAAATTCCTTATTGAACAAGACCCTGAGTGGTGGCAAAACTTCGTTAAAGATCATGTTGATATTCTTGCCATGAACGAAGAAGAAGGCCTTGCCATTACCGGCTTTGAAGATCCGCTATTAGCCGCCGATAAAGCGCTTGATTGGGTAGATATGGTAATTTGTACTGCCGGTGCGCAAGGTATGTTCCTAGCTAGCTACATTGATGACTGTTGGAAACGTCAAACAGAGCACCCATTAATGCCTGGCAGTATTCCTGATTTTAATAAGTATGAATATTCACGTGCGATGCGCCGTAAAGACTGTGAAAACCCAGTGAAAATTTATACTCATACAGCACCTTATATGGGTGGCCCTGATAGCATTAAAAATACCAATGGTGCTGGTGATGGCGCGCTTGCTGCGGTACTTCATGATATTAGCGCTAATGTTTATCATCAGCTTAACGTGCCTAGTTCAAGTAAGCATAAAATCCACGCGCTGACTTACTCTTCGCTATCACAAATCAGTAAATACGCTAACCGTGTAAGCTATGAAGTGTTAGTACAGCACTCACCAAGGCTTACACGAGGTTTGCCAGAGCGAGAAGACAGCTTACAACAAGCTTACTGGGAACAGTAAAAAGTTATAATAAAAAAGCCCGCACAAGCGGGCTTTTTTTATGCTTTAACAAAGCAACAAGGAGATTGGAAACTACCTCTAGTTTACGTTTACAACATTAATATACGCTTAATTTATAATCACAGATTATTAGTCCCCTTATCAAACACCGTGATAAATGACACTCACCAGAACAGCAAGATTCAACAAACTCTAGGCAAAAAAAAGCTCGCAAGGTTGCGAGCTCAAATGTTTGACGATTAATTCAAACAATAAGGAAAAAAATCCAAGGGAGATTGGAAATCTTGTTAAGCACTATACCCTCAATTAACTTAACCAAACCTTAACTAACGAAGTATTTAACCTGAACTAGGGAAAATAAATTGTTAGTTAATTTATTATCCCAAGTTTAGGTTTTCATACCCAAGCCACCTGAAGATGCATGTTTCAGAGCTATCAAAGCGCTTTCAAGTCAAGGCGTGTTAATGAAGGAATGTAGGTACCTTTCAAATTAACACAACGTAGGATTGAATGTGCTGTGAAGCTCCTAAAGGGCAAGGTTAAAAAGCATTTATACCGCGTTGCCCTACAAGGATGTAGGGTAAGGTGACGATGAAGAAGCACATTGTCTTTATTGATTTTGAAAAGGGGGCACCATTCCCTGCAATCAATACCTTGTCTAAATGCTTTTTATCTCTTGCTGAAATAAAGCATCTTCAGGTGACTTGGGTATAGACAAAAAAACCCGCTATAGAGATAGCGGGCAAAGTGTTGTAATCATCAACAAGGGAAATCAAGTCCAAGGGAGATTGGAACTTGTAACTAATTTAATATTTCTAAGCTTAACGCAAACTTAATTAACTGACTTTTTTAACGCTTGCGCCAAACTTTTACCATCACTGTCCACAGGAGAAAGTAATTTAAGCCCCATCACCTTTGCAATCGTTGGGTAAACATCTAGGTTTGGAATTTCACCCAGAGTTTTATTTTGCTTAAATGCTGGGCCCTTAGCGATAAATAACGCGCCCATTTCTTGGGTATACGCATAGCCATGAGTACCTAAATATTCAGATTCACCCTCAAATGCAAACGTTTTTGGCGCGACTGTTTCAATAATAATATCAGCGTCGCGAGAACCAAATTTAATTCCACGCTCTGCTAAAATTGCTTTATCAAGTACGGTATAGCGCCCTTTTGCTTGCTTTGCTAAATGCTTTTCAATATCTGAAATAGCAACTTGAGATTCTGGCTTTTTATAAAACTGCACACGGGTATACGAGTTTTTAATAACAAAATCATTTTCCGAAATACCAAGCTGGTTAATCTCAATTGTTTGTTTTGGATCCACTTGCGACATGCCGTGATCAGAGACTAAAACGAGATTGATATTAAGTTCTTTAAATTCAGCTAAGCGCTTATCAAGCTGGGCAATTAACGCATCCATTTGCTGAACAGCATCAAAGGTTTGCTTGGCATTTGGCCCATATTCATGACCCATAGAATCTACAATCGAAAAATAACTCGCAATAAATCGTGGTCGCTGTGATTTTGGTAAGCTTAACCATTCTACAATTTGATCAATGCGGCGCTGATAATCACTGTGTTGCGAATAGTGGTAAAAATAGCTTGGTGTACGCCCATTAAATCGCGCATCTGATTCAGGCCAAAAATAGGTTGCAGCTTTAACGCCTTGCATTTCAGCCAAGTTCCAAAGCGGCATGCCATTTAACCAAGTGCTGTCTTTACCCCCTTTACCCATGCTGTAACATTCATCACGCTTTTTATCACAAAACTTATTATCAATAATGCCATGATTGGCAGGCTGTAAACCGGTAATAATCGAAATATGATTTGGAAACGTTTTAGTTGGGTAAACAGGTATCATACGCTCAGCACGCACACCTGCTTTGGCTATTTTTGCTAAATTTTTAGCTTGATGTTTTTCAATGTAATCCCAACGAAAACCATCAAGTGAAATTAAGATAACTGTTTGCTCTTTAGCAAACGTGGGCATACTTAGCGCGCTAAACATAACCAGAAAGAAGGCGACAATTTTTTTCATATACTTTACTTAAAAAAAGATTTGTGACATCTAAACGTCTTGAAATACAAATGTCTAGGTTATATGTCCGAAAAGAAGAAATACCCTATTTTAGTGACAACCTATTGCATTAAAGTGTGATCTTAACAACCTAACATTTCGTAATATGGGCAATTTTATAAAAAGATTTGATACAATCTTGTTAATTTAGCAACTTAAGTAAGGGATACCGTGTCTCGATTTACTGCCGTCACAGAAGAACCGCACAAACGATTTCATAAAAAAACAGCCGTGTTGTTAACTAATCTAGGTAGCCCTGATGCACCTACAGCTAAAGCACTGAGGACTTACTTAGCTGAATTTTTATCTGATCCGCGCATTGTTGAAATTCCGCGCGTGCTTTGGAAAATAATTCTGCACGGCATTATTTTACGTATTCGCCCAAAACGTTCGGCAAAGCTTTATGCAGGCATTTGGACTGAGCAAGGTTCACCATTATTGGTTTACAGTAAAAAGCAGCAAGCAAAACTTGCGAGTTTGCTCGCAAATAAAGGCATCGATCATGCTGAAGTATTTTTAGCGATGCGCTACGGTAACCCCTCGATGAAATCGGTGCTCGAAGATATTCGTGAAAAAGGCTATCAAAAAATTGTCGTGCTGCCTTTGTACCCTCAGTACAGTGGCTCAACTACGGGCTCAACCTTTGACGCTATTAGCCGTGAGCTAATCAATTGGCGCTGGGTGCCTGAACTGCATTTTATTAATGGTTATCAAGATAATCCGCATTACATTGATGCGCTTGCAGCAAGTATCAAAGAAGATTTAGATAAGCATGGCATGCCAGAAAAGCTAGTGCTTAGCTATCATGGCACCCCTAAATTTTTCCTAGAAAAAGGTGACCCATATTATTGTTTTTGCCAGATGACGACACGTTTAGTGGTTGAAAAGCTTGGCCTTAACAAAGACGACGTAATCACTACCTTCCAAAGTCGTTTTGGTAAAGCGGAATGGTTAAAACCTTACACCGATGAAACCCTTGAAAAACTAGCCAAAGAAGATGGCATTAAGAATATTGCTATCGCCAGTCCAGCATTTAGCTCTGACTGTTTAGAAACACTTGAAGAGTTAGAAGAAGAAAACCGCGAAGTATTTGAACATGCAGGTGGTGAGCACTATCGTTATATTCCGGCATTAAATGACCGTGACGATCACATCGAAGCCTTCTATCAAATTATTAAGCAGCATTTGTAATTTACAGCTGTTTAAACAACAAAAAACCCAGCACTTGCTGGGTTTTTTCGTTTAATACGGTTCGATTAGAACTTGTATTCCATACCGATTGCTAGATAATCGTTATCTGTTGTTTCGTCTTTCTCTTGCTTAGTGTAGAAAGCGAATAACTTAGCATTTTTATTTAGTTTGTAATCAACACCTACTGATGTTGCTACTTTGTCATCTTTGTCTGCATCGTACTCAAGTACTTGGTACTGTGCCTTTAACGTGTAATCGTTAATCTTATATGCTGCATTTACTAAGAAACCATCTGCAGACTCAGAACCGTCTACTTTTTCTTGTGTTTGGTACATTGCACCTAGTTTAAAACCAGCTACTTTACCTTGGATTGAACCACGAACAACATCATAGCCTTTAACTTCGCTGTCCATCGCAACTGACGCATAAAATGCTGATTTCTTAAGACCTTGGTCACCATAAGTTACTGCTGCTGAGTAACCGTTATCAGCGTCAGCTGAATCTTCAGCAATTACAGAACCAATTACTTGGAAGCCACTGAACTTAGGTGTTTTATAAGTGATTGAATCACCCATACGGTTCTCACCTTTAAAAACGTTTTTGATATCGCCTTCAAGGTCATTGAATTGGTCAAGTTTACCTTGAGATTGCTTTAATGCAGTATCGTTACGACCGATTAATACTTCACCAAAACCGCCTTGTAAACCAACGTATTGATTACGTGATTTTAGATGGTCATCACTGCTGTCTGCTGCATCAGTCATATCAACTTGCCATTCAAGCTTGTAAACAACTTTTAAGCCTGACTCTTCGCTGATAGTTTCACTACCTTTTACACCAAAACGAGACGCGTTACTTTTGATTTCAGTGAATGAACCTTCGCCTTCATCACTGTTTTGAACTGTAACATTTGCCTTACCATATACGTTTACATCTGCCATTGCAGGTGCTGATAATGCTGCTAGTAAAGATAAAGCAAGGGGAGCCTTAACATTTTTCATGTGAAAACCTCTAAAGAGAAAATTAAATTTGTAATCAATTTGAACGAAGCGAAGTTTGTCATCACTAAGTGACAGAAATATTACACCTGACACTTTTTTTTCATTTTTCTGTATTTAAATTGTCACTATGCGCGAATTCACTCGCTTTAAAGGCAATAATTACATTAAAAAAAATGACATTTAGCTGTCATGTTTCTGTATAGGTACAATAAATTGGCAAAATATCTTCACAGAGTGTATTTCTGCCACTAAACTAATCGCTAGAACTAAAATAAACATATCGATGTACAGTGCTACCTAAACTATTGTTAATTGAAGACAATCCTTCTATTTCGAAAATACAGCGTCACGTTGCTCTACGTATTGGCTATCAAGTTGATGTTGCTGATTGTCTCGCTTCAGCAATAGATTTAATTGAAGTGAACGATTACTTTTGTGCTGTAGTAGATTATGTTTTACCTGATGCACCAAACGGTGAAGCAATTCCACTGACAATTGGTGCCTCTATTCCAACCATTGTTATGACAGGTAAGCTCGATGATAAAACACGAGATACCGTAATGCGTTATCCAGTGGTTGACTACATCACAAAAGAAAGTCGCCAAGCGTATCTTTATTTAGAGACGCAATTAAAACGCCTACCTCGCAATGAAAATGTACGTGTTTTAATTGTTGATGACTCAAAAAACACCCGAAATCACATTAAAAATCTGTTATTACGCCATAAATATTTAATCGCTCAGGCAAGTGATGGCGTGATGGCATTAGAGCAAATCGAAAAATTCGACGATATCAAAGTCATTATTACTGATAACGAAATGCCGAATATGGATGGCGTTACTTTAACCAGTAAAATTCGCGAAAAATTTAACTCAGAAGACAAAGTTATAATTGGTATTTCAGGCACAGATGATAACCGCGTATCGGCTAATTTTTTGAAAAATGGTGCCGACGATTACCTGCGAAAGCCATTTTATCCAGAAGAGTTTTATTGCCGAGTTAGCCAAAACTTAGATATGCAAGAAAACATCGCGACCATTCGTCGCCAAGCTAATTCAGATTATTTAACAGGCCTACCAAATCGCCGCTACTTCTTCGAACAAGCGAATAACCTACTAAAACGACAAAAATTTGCACACCAAGTTGCTATGCTTGATATCGATTTTTTCAAATCAGTAAACGACAACTATGGTCATGATGCAGGTGATTTAGTGCTTAAAGAAGTTTCGCGCTTATTCGATACCATGTTTGGTAAAGAGCACTTAATTGCACGTTTAGGTGGTGAAGAGTTTGCGGTTTTATTTAGCGATGACCAGCATCAGCACAACCAAGCATTGTTAGAACAATTTAGAGATACCGTTAGCCAACTGGAAATAAACCACCAGCAGCAAACCTTAAAAGTAACGATTTCAATTGGTGCAATTGTTGAAGATACGCAAAGCACCGATGAACTGCTTAAGCAAGCCGATATCTACCTTTATCAAGCAAAGGAACAAGGCAGAAACCGACTTATTATTGGTCAATAATTTATTGTTTACTGCGTTTAGCGTTACGATACGAATCAAAGCTAAAGAGTGCTAATGCAGACCAAATAAAACCGAAAGTGATCATGCGATCAACACTGAAGGTTTCACCGTAAAACAACACCGCTAATATAAACATTAAGCTTGGACCAATATATTGGAAAAAGCCGAGAGTTGAATACTGAATACGACGCGCTGCAGCAGTAAAACACAAAAGCGGTAAGGTAGTTACAATACCTGCACTCACTAACAATAAATTAAGAGATAAGCTATTACTGGTTAAATCACTGGTTGGTGTTGCTAGTCCCCACCAATAAATCAGTGCCACAGGCAACATAAATAACGATTCAATTAATAAACCTGGCAAAGTGTCTACAGGCAGTTTTTTTCGAATTAACCCATAAAGCGCAAACGAACTTGCCAAACTAAACGCAATAACCGGAAACGAGCCAAAGCTTACAAGTTGAATGACCACCCCCGTTACCGCAAGCACTACTGCAAAAAGTTGTAATTTTCTTAGTCGCTCAGATAAAAACACCACACCTAATAGCACATTCAGCAACGGGTTGATGTAATACCCTAAACTGGCATCTAAAATATGATTATTATTTACTGCCCAAATAAATAATCCCCAATTAAAACCGAGTAATGCGGCACTTACTAGCAACCAACCCGCGGTTTTCATATTAAAAAGCGCAGCGCGTACAGCATGCCATTTTTTTACAGCGGTCAAGATTACCAAAAGAAATAACACTGACCACACAACGCGGTGTAATAAGATTTCCATCGCAGCAACATGATCGATTGCTTTGAAATATATAGGTGCTAATCCCCACATTAAAAATGCAGCGATGGCAAATATCACACCTTGCTTTTGACTTTGCATATCAAGAACTCATCAATTCAGGGAGCGCCAGTTTAGGGATCTGCTCTATTTAAGTAAAGACAGCGCGACAAAAAGACTTTAGAATTAGCGCTCGTTACACGTGCAAGTTTGCCAAGTAAACGCAGATAACATAATGCCAATCAAATACATCTTAATGTAATGGATAATCAACTAGCGACCCAACATATTGCCGAACACAATAACCCTCACACGGTGTTGAATTCCGTTTTCGGTTACAAACAGTTTCGAGCAGGACAAGAGCAAGTTATCGAGGCCATCCTTGCGGGTCAAGATTGCTTGGTATTAATGCCAACGGGTGGTGGTAAATCATTATGTTATCAAGTGCCTGCATTGCTACTTCCCGGTATTACCATCGTAGTGTCACCGCTTATTTCACTAATGCAAGATCAGGTTGCGCAACTGAAAGCGCAAGGTGTCGCTGCAGCGTATATCAATCAAAGCCAATCGCGAGAAGAACAACAGCAAATCTATCAAGGTTTACACCAAGGGCAGATTAAAATCCTATATGTCGCGCCAGAACGCCTGTTAACTGACGATTTTCTCACGCGTTTGCAGCATTTACAGGTCAGCCTATTTGCCATAGATGAAGCGCACTGTGTATCACACTGGGGTCATGACTTTAGGCCACACTACTACCGTTTAGGACAGCTAAAACAGCACTTTAACCATATCCCTGTAATGGCGCTTACTGCAACTGCAGATATTGCCACGCGCAACGATATAGTGATGCAACTTGGCCTTGCTAACGCGCATATTTATACGGGCAGCTTTGACCGCCCAAATATTCGCTACACCATTGAAGAAAAATTTAAACCGCTTAGTCAGTTAATGCGCTTTTTAAAAGATCAAAAAGGGCAAAGCGGTATTATCTATTGCTCAAGCCGTAAACGTGTTGATGATATTGCTGAAAAGCTGGTTGATGCAGGCTATAACGCAGCCTCTTACCATGCTGGGCTTGAAAATGAACAACGCACATTTGTACAAAACGCCTTTGCTCGCGACGATATTCATATAGTGGTGGCGACAGTTGCCTTTGGCATGGGAATTAATAAGCCTAATGTGCGTTTTGTAATTCACTACGATATTCCTAAAAACATCGAGTCGTATTATCAAGAAACCGGTCGCGCTGGCCGTGATGGCCTCTCAGCAGAAGCCATAATGTATTTTGATCCTGCCGATGTACCGCGCGTAAAACGCTTTTTTGATGATATTCCTGATGAGCAACGCCGTAAGGTAGAAGAGCAGCGTTTTAATGCCATGGCAAGTTTTGCTGAAGCACAAACTTGTCGTCGCCAAATATTGCTCAACTATTTTTCAGAATACCAAGGCAAGCCTTGTGGCAACTGCGATATTTGCTTAAACCCACCAAAACAGTTTGACGGTACTGAGCTTGCTCAAAAAGCCTTAAGTTGTGTTTACCGTGTAGAACAAAAGTTTGGCCTAGGTTATGTAATTGAAGTATTACGCGGCGCAAATACCATTCGTATTCGCGAAAACCAGCACGATCAATTATCAACGTTTGGCCTCGGCAAAGATAAATCCGTTGAATATTGGCTGAGCATTTTGCGCCAACTTATTCATCATGGATTACTACATCAAGATATCACGCAATCATCTAGCTTACGCTTAACCGAAGCGGCTCGCCCGGTGCTTAAAGGTGAATTCAAATTACAACTTGCCGAACCACGACTTGAAGTTAAACACGTTTATAAAGACAAACTTGCTCGCTTTAATTACGACAAACAATTGTTTGCCAAATTGCGTGGTCTGCGTAAAGAATTAGCAGATGCAGAAGATGTACCGCCGTACGTGGTATTTAGTGATGCAACCCTTGCCGAAATGGCGCAGCAAATGCCAACTAACGATGCTGAATTCCTAAAAGTCTCAGGTGTCGGATTTACTAAGCTGAGCAAATATGGCGCCTACTTTATGAATGCCATTCGTAATCATTTAACCAGTTAATAGGCAACGTTCAAATGACAACTAAATCGCTCTTTTCTGACCATATTTTAATTACCCCGACTGAGCTTCCAGATGATGAAGAGTTTGAGCTGTGGGCAACTATATATTTACATAATGACGCCATTTCTTCCCTAGAATTTGAACAAGGTGCTGACCGCCACTTAATGCGCTTTAAATTTAAAAACACCTCATTTAATTTAAATTTTGAGCACTACAGCCAAAGTATTTGGATTAATAGCGACAGCCAACAAGACCTCGATTTATTACCTGAGCTCTATTCGTCGCTTTAGTTTTGACATTACTTTTCACCATGCTAGCGTGAGGTAAAACTAAACAATAAGAAGAAATGTCATGCTTAAAAAATCTTTGCTCACACTAGCCTTATTTATCACACCAAGTTGCTTTGCAGCACAAACCCTTATTCACGCTGGCGAATTACTTTACCACGCCGACAAAGCGCCCCTTGCTAAGCAAACCATTATTATCGAAGGCGATAAAATTGTAGGTGTGCAAGCTGGATTTCAACAAGCAACTAAAGACCAAACGGTTATCGATTTATCAGATAGTTTTGTTATGCCAGGCTTAATGGATATGCACGTCCATTTGCAGTTTGAATTAGGCCCTGAAAATGATGTTGAAATTGCCAAAGTATCACCAGAACTTGTTGGCATGCGCAGTGCCTATTACGCAAAGAAAACCCTTGAAGCTGGATTTACAACTGTGCGCGATCTCGGTTCAGATCCGCAATATATGTATGCGCTGCGTGATGCAATAAATAATGGCTGGCTTGAAGGGCCTCGTATTATTGCGGCAGGCGGTGTAGCAATAACCGGTGGCCACCTTGATAGCAGTGGCGTACACCATGAAATGCTTGATAAGTTTGCCTCAAAAACCACCTGCGATGGCCCATATGATTGCCGCAGAGCAACCCGTCATGCAATTAAGTACGGTGCCGATTGGATTAAAGTTGCCGCTACCGGTGGAGTACTCACTGATCGTGCCACTGGTACCGGTCAACAAATGGAAGACGATGAACTTAACCAAGTGGTTAAGGCCGCAAGCACCATGGGCAGAAAAGTCGCTGCACACGCGCACCAAGAAGATGGCATTATCGCAGCACTTGAAGCCGGTGTTGCTAGCATCGAACACGGCTCTTATGCCGGAAAAAAATCATACAAACTCTTTAAGAAAACCGGCGCTTATTTAGTACCTACCTTACTAGCAGGTGAAACTGTGGTAGAGATGGCAAATAACTCAAACTTTATGAGTGATGCAATAAAAGATAAAGCCATTCGTGTTGGCAACGATATGAAAGGTAACTTTTTTAATGCCTATAAAGCGGGCATAAACATCGCTTACGGCACCGACAGCGGTGTATCAAAACACGGCACTAACGCAAGAGAAGCTGTACTGATGGTAAGTGCAGGCATGCCAGCGCAACAAGTAATAAAATCAGCTACTATTAACAGTGCAAAATTGCTTGGTCTAGAAAATAAATTAGGCACCATTGAAAGTGGCAAATTTGCCGACATTATTGCGACCAAAGCCTCGCCATTAAAGGACATTGAGCAACTTATGGATGTTACATTCGTAATGCGTTCAGGCCACAAAATAAAATAATAAATTATTATATTTTAATTAGTTAGAAGCAGCCTTTGGCTGCTTTTTATTTGCTTTAATTTCTGCAAGAGTAAAATTAATGGTATAGAATTAAACTAAACCCAAGTAAAAAGGAGCGTTATGTCAGCATTAAAAATAAGTCGATTTAGCGCGCTTTTCTGCCTATTTTCAACCTCATTTTATGGCTTTACCGCAGCACAGCCAGAAGCTGCAGCTAAGTCTGATATTTTTTCGTTAAGTCAGTGCCAATGGCTTGGCGATAAGCAAAGAAATAGCAAAAATAATTTTAATATTGAGAGCATCGATAACTCACAACTACCTGACGCACCTAATGCCATCATCAGCAATATTCGTCTCGTGCGTCATAATATTTTTGATACCGACAACCCCAAAGAAGATAACTTTTTATTTCGTGGTTTAAACACCCTTAATATTATCACCAAAGAACATGTTATTTTGCAGCAGTTATTGTTCCAACAAGGGGACAAGTACGACAAACAACTGCTGCGTGAATCTGAGCGTATTTTGCGCGATGCTCGCTATTTGTATGATGCAAAAATTGAAGCTGAACTTGATTGTGATGACAATATCGTTGTCACTATCACTACCAAAGAGCTGTGGACACTCACGCCAGAAGTTAGCTATAGCCGTAGTGGTGGTGAAAATAAAACACGCCTCGGCTTTCGTGATACCAACCTACTCGGTTTAGGCAAACGCGTTTCGCTTTCATGGCGCAGCGATGCTGATCGCACCGGTTATACCTTTATTTATGAAGATCCCAATATTTGGGGAAGCCGCTACCGCAGCCGCTTAGAATTTAGCGATAATGACGATGGTGAGCGCATTTACTTTGATTTTAAATTGCCTTTCTATTCATTAGCTTCACAGCAAAGCTATGGTGCTGTCACGTTAGACGATACTAAAGAGTCTCCACTTTATTATCGCGGCGATGTGATCTCTGAATTCAAACAAGAAAACCAAATTAACCAGCTTTTTTATGGGCAAGGTGATAAGTATGGTAATTGGACAAATCGTTGGTTAGTTGGCTGGCAACAAGAAGACTTTAAGTTTGAACAAATTGCCGAAACCACTTTGCCAATAGCCAAAGATCGTTCGCTTAATTACCCATGGGTTGGCTACCAACTAATTGAAGATAAATACATTACATTAAGTAACTTTGACTCGATTGGCCGCACTGAAGATTTAAACTTAGGTTGGAATTTATTTGCACGCTTGGGTTATTCGGACGAAAGCCTTGCCGATGACGACAGCCGGGTTGTACTTGAAGCCAGCGCAGCAAAAGCATTTCACCTAAATGACAGCATGCTATGGCGTTTATATACCGGTTTACATGGCTATTGGAATACTGAACAGCAAAAGAGCGAAAATTTACACGCCTACTTAGATACGAATTTTCTCTATAACAGCAACAGTTATCGCGCATGGTTTGCTAATCTTTCACTTCGCTATGGTGGCAACCTAACAGCTGACCAACAACTGACTTTAGGCGGTGATACTGGCCTTAGAGGTTACCCACTGCACTATCAAGTAGGCGACCGCTCAGTATTACTCAACCTTGAGAAACGCTTTTATTGGGAATACCACTTGTTACAACTGTTTAAAGTAGGTGGCGCCGTGTTTTTTGACGCAGGCCGTGCCTGGTTCCCTGGCGAAAACAACGGCGAAAATGGCCAATTTCTAAAAGACGCGGGCATTGGCCTTCGCCTTGCGCCAAGCCGCGCAACAGCAAAAACGGTCATTCATATCGACCTAGCCTTCCCGCTTGATAAAGACGACGAGATCGATACTGTACAGTGGGTAATTAAAGTAAAAAACCGTTTTTAATTCCCACCAGCATGATTTTTATCTAGCTAATAAAGCTCTCTCAATCACTTGCTAATAAATTAATTTCGCCATGAAAGAATTAGAAACGTTGACTATTATTTTAATATTCAATGTGCTGGAGAAATATCTTGGTTAAAGGTCAAGCTAACAAACTTTTTTGCTGTATCTCTTTCACATTATTGGCATTTCATTTGAATATTGCGCATGCTTCATCCAATCACAAAGTAAAGCTAACTGCTTTTGAATCATGCCCTTACGTTTGTAGCAACAGCAATCAAAAAGGTGTTCTGGTTGACCTTGTAGAATCAATATTTGAAGCTGATAAACGTGAAGTTGAGATTGATATTATGCCTCACTCTCGCGCCTTAAAAATGGTACAAAAAGGGTCTTATGACGGTGTTATAGGCATTTTACAACGAGAGGACTTCTCTTTAATTTACCCATCCAAAAGTATAGGAAGGTATCAATATAATTTTTATAGCTTGAAAGAAGATACTTGGATCTATACCGGCCTAAAATCGCTTTATAACAGACGAATAGGCGTTGAAAAAGGCTCCTCCTATGGCGTTTTTGATTCTTATATAAATAGATACAGTCATTCATCAAAAGAAATCCAACTAATTCATGGTAAAGACGTTAATAACCGTATGATGGAGCTGCTAAAGCTTAATCGCATTGACTCTTTTTTAGCCGACAAAAACACCATTGAATGGCACTCAAATCAACACCCCGTAATAAAAATGCGCGAATCTGGTTCAATTCCAATGGATGATATTTATATTGGTTTTCATGCAAGTAACGGCGCTCATCTTGCTAAATTTGTCACTGAACAGATAAAGCACTTACGTGAATCGGGCAAGCTTACTGAATTATTATCACCTTATGGACTAACTGACTGGGAAAAGTGGACAATAGGTGACTACTCAATATTTGAACAAGACTACCTTGATAACCTCATTAAAAGTAACCCAACAACCTCAATTAAACATTTACCTAAAAGAGTATTAAGACTTAAAGCGTCGGTAAATAAAGACTCCGGTTATTGGGAATATGCACAAAAATTTAAACAACTTGTTGAAACAAATAGCAATGGGGAACTAAGTATTTCTTTGCATTTTGGTGAGTCATCAGAACACGATATTGTTTATGACCTTGCTGAAGGCAAAGTTGATATGGGATTGGTTGCTATCAATAATTACACTCCATTCGCACCTTCCGCAGGCGTTTTTGCGTTACCTTATTTGTTCCCAACACTAGACTCTGCAAAGCAACTAATTAACAGTGAAAAAATGAAAGATATATCATCAAAAGCTGCACTGGAGTCTGGTGTCAGGCCAATATCATTTTTCATTGGCGGATACCGAACACTGCTAAATAATAAATTAGCTGTTAAAACAACTTCTGATTTAGCCAATTTAAAGATTCGCGTTCCACGAAACCAATTAATGATTGAAGCTTTTCGTTCTTGGGGCGTTGAGCCTTATCCAATTGCATGGCCCGAAGTTTACCCTGCACTATCAAGTAACATCATACATGGCATGGATAACCCTTTAAATATAGCAAATGCAGGGATCGGGAAAGAAAAGCTGTTGTGGCAATACTATAAATTTGCGACAAAAATTAAATATTTTCTGTTTACAGCACCGCACCTAATTTCCGAGCAATCATTACTTTCTATGACAAAAAAGCACCGAGATATCGTGCTTGAAGCAGCAAATGAAGCGCAACAATACTCTTGGCGCCAAACACAAACAAAAGAGCTGGAACTTATAAAACAAGCAAAAAACGGAGGTATGATATTTATTGAGCCTTATGATGAGCCATCAGATTGGCAAGCAAAAGCCAAGGCCACATGGCCCAAAATGTATTTTAGAGTTGGCGGGAAAAAGCACGTTGAAGAAACAGTGAAAACAATTAATGGTCAATAGTTTCAGCTTTTCACTTAAATCATAACCGCCCTTAATCTAAACGCTTTTTAAACCGCAGTGACGCAATGATCAAACCAAGCAAGGTAAAGCCCATTAACCAAAGGGCATCAAAGGTCATTTCACTCACTTCCACATCGCGCAGTACAATCGCTCGCATAGCTCGAATGTAATGGGTTGCAGGTAACCCTTCGGCAATATACTGGGCGATTTCTGGCATGCCTTCATAGGGGAACATAAAACCTGAAAGTAAAATCGACGGTAATAGCACAAACACCGTTAATTGCATTGCTTGCAGTTGCGATTTTGCAATGGTCGAAATGATTAACCCTAATACCAAGCTGGCTGAGATAAACAACAAGGTCATCAGAGCAAGCTGTAATAGCGAGCCTACAACTTTGACATCAAACACTAAATAACCCAACGATAAAATAATGGTGACTTGCAGTGCGCCAATAAAAATAAACGGAATAATCTTCGCAAGCATCAACTCAAACGAGCTGATTGGTGTATTAATTAGCATTTCTAAATTGCCCCGCTCTCGCTCGCGCACAATTGCCGCCGAGGTGAACATCACCATGGTCATAGTCAAAATTACGCCAACTAACCCTGGCACAATATTCACAACACTGCGCTGGGCAGGATTGTAATATGGCGTTACCGCAAAGGTGGTGACTTGCCGATTAACAGGCTGCTTCATTAGTTCACCGAGCGGCATATTGGCAAGCCCTTTAATTGCCCCTGTGATCATAGTGTCGGAGCCGTCCACCAGCCATTGTCCAATCGGCCTAACCAGTTGGTAATTACTTGAATTTGGCGTTGCGCTGCCTAGTGCTTGATGGCGAGAAAGACGCTCAGCAACGTCGCGCGGAATAACCAAAACAGCTCTTACTTTCGCTTGCGCCATGGCTTTTTCCGCCAAGCTAACATTAGGGTATTTTGCAACCACTTTAACCGTTTGACTGGCTTCAACCGTTTGTGTGAGTACGCGACCAAGCGCCGAATTACTTTGATCTACCACCGCAACGGGGATATCACGAATTTGTGTATTAATCGCAAAACCAAATAATAACAACTGCACTAAGGGGATCATCACCACCATAGCAAAGGTAGTTTTGTCACGCTTTAGCTGAAGCAGCTCTTTTTTAACAATCGAAAAAATTCGAGATAGATTCATATCGTTTGCTCCCGATTGCGCTCACCCGTTACACTAACAAACACATCTTCAAGGTTCGGACGCACCGCTTTAGCGGCAACTACATCGTCAAATTGTAAAAGCCATGTTTCAGCATCATTAACTGAATTATCAACCAGTACTCTCAACCTTGCGCCAAGCTGAGTAGCAGAATGAATATGCTGATGTGATTCTAAGCTGCGTTTAGTGCTGCGCGAATTGTTCACCTCTACTTCAACAACTTGGCAATTTAGATTCGCCATTAACTGTTCTGGCGAATCATCGGCACGTTTAATGCCTTTTTCTAAAATTGCCAATTTATGGCAGCGCTCGGCTTCATCCATGTAATGAGTTGAAACCAAAATGCTCGTGCCCAACTCACTTAAATCAAATAGCTTCTCCCAAAAATCGCGGCGATTTTCTGGGTCTACAGCAGAGGTTGGTTCATCTAAAAAAAGTAACTCAGGTTTATGAATTGTGGCGCCAGCTAGGGCTAAGCGCTGCTTTTGCCCACCACTCATGCTACCGGCAAGTTGATTTGCTCTTGCTGCTAAATCATAAATTGCTAACAACTCATCAATACGACTGCGTTTATACTGGCCTTTTAAACTGTAAGCATCGGCTAAAAACGCAAGATTTTCTGCTACGGTTAAATCATCATAAAGCGAGAATTTTTGCGTCATATAGCCAATTTTATAGCGCAGTAAATTAGCTTGTTTTGGCAGTGATAAACCAAGTACCGAAACATCGCCACTTGTGGGCATTAACAGCCCGGTTAGCATACGAATGGCCGTGGTTTTGCCGCAGCCATTGGGCCCCAAAAAACCGTAAACTTCGCCTTTATTTATGGTTAAATCAAGCTGATTAACAGCGATTACTTCACCAAACTGTTTGGTTAATCCATTAGCATTTATAACCGCGTCACTCATGGCAGCGTTGCCTCAACTGGCAAACCAGAGGGTAAATCTTTGTATTTTGATGGTAACTGAACTTCAGCAAGATACATTAAACGGGAGCGGTCATACTGATTAAGACCATAATACGGAGTAAAAGCAGCTTCATGGGAAAGCCAACGCACTGTGCCATTTATTTGCTCTGATTGCTCGACAATAGTAAGCGTTAGGCTGTCGCCCACTTTTAATTTTGCCCGCGCTTGTTGTGGCAAATAAATACGCGCGAAAGGTGCTTCGCCAGCAAGCACAATCGCAACAGGGCTACCTAAGGTAACTCGCTCTCCTAAGTTCCAAGGTAAGTTATCCAAAAGACCGTCACGGGTTGCGGTAATATTAAGTTCGCTGAGTAGTTTTTCTTCTGCACTAAGTAACGCTTGCTGGGCTTTTACATTTGCTGCGGCGACTTGTAAATCTTCCACTCGCGTGCCGTTAGTAAGCTCGGTTAGTTGCTGCTTTGCCGCTTCAACATTAGCGGTTGCTGCATCTAAATTGGCTTTTGCACTGTCTAGACTGATTTTAGGTGCGAGATCTTTTGCTACAATTTCAACCGCACGGTGGTAGTTCTGCTGCGCCTCTACCAAGTTGGCTTTATTAGCAGCAAGCGTGGCTTGCGCTCTTGCCACCTCTTCTTCGCGGGCACCGTTTTTAAGTTTAATAAAATGCGCATTCGCAGACTCTAAATCAGCTTTCACTTTAGCAACACGGGCTAATTGCTTAGTATTATCTAATTGCGCTAGCACATCCCCTTGTTTAACCATGCTGCCACGCGCTACTGGCAACGCAATCAACACCTCATTTACCGTTGCCGAATGGGTTATGCGATCACGCTCTAACGTGCCAAGGGCAACACTCTGCTCATCACTGCACCCAGCTAATAAAACGAAAACAAAAATACTAAGCCACGCTTTCATCTGCCTGAACTCCCTATCAAAAATAAAGGCGAGTCTTTAAGCTAGCAAAAAAGCGTGAAAAATAAACTATTTAAATTATGAAAGGCGTGTTTTTAATGAGCAAACATGGGTTACATCAAGTTTGCTCAATATAGAATGGAGAGTTGATATTTAACTCAGGTTAATTAACAGGCTTGTCCACACGCCCAGCCGGAGCTCCATGCGAATTGGAAATTATAGCCCCCGAGCCAGCCGGTGACTTCGGTAACTTCACCAATAAAATAAAGGCCTTTAACTTTATTCGCTTCAAATGTTTTAGAGCTTAATTCGGCGCTATTTACACCACCTAAAGTAACCTCAGCAGTTCTATAACCCTCTGTTCCATTGGGTTTTATTTTCCAGTTATGAATAAAATCAGATAATTGCTCAATTTCAGTATGAGATAACTGATTAATCGCTTTATCAGGAATATCACCACCTGTTACTAAAATTTCAATAAAACGCTTTGGTAACAAACTTCCAAGCATATTTTTAAGTGATTTTTGGCCATTAGATTGACGTTGAGTATGAATTTCACCCGCTAGTTCTAGCTCTGGTAACAGGTTAATTGATACTGCCTGACCTGCACGCCAAAACGATGAAATTTGCAGTATTGCTGGCCCCGATAAGCCACGGTGCGTAAATAAAATATTTTCTTTAAACTGTGTGCCATCTTCGGCTGTTACGATACTCGGTACACTAATACCCGATAAGGCTTCAAAACGCGCCTTATCGTGTTGATGCAGCGTAAAAGGCACTAAAGCTGCCATTGTAGGCAAGACTTCTAAGTCGAACTGCTCTGCAATTTTATAACCGATTGGTGTAGCGCCTAGTTTTGGCATAGTTAAACCACCAGAAGCCACCACCAGCGATTCACAGCTATAGCTTGCTTCACTGGTTATTACGGTAAAACCACTTTCGGTTTTTTCTACGCTCAGTACTTCTTGGCGAAGTTGGATTGTCACCCCTGCCCATTCGCATTCGGTTAATAAAATATCGACAATATCTTGTGCTGAGTTATCACAAAATAGCTGACCGAGTGTTTTGTGATGATAGGCAAGACCATGACGATCAACCAGTTCAATAAAGTCATGTTGGGTATAGCGGCTTAAACACGATTTAACAAAGTGCGGATTGGTACACAGATAATTTTCTGGTGCGGCGTTTTCGTTAGTGAAATTACAACGGCCGCCGCCACTAATCAGAATTTTACGGCCCGGTTTTTTACCCATATCAATCACAGTTACAGAGCGTCCACGGTAACCTGCTTGTGCGGCGCACATTAAACCTGCGGCACCTGCACCAATTACTAATACATCAACCTGAACCATTTTTATTACCCGCTTCGCTATTTTGGCCGCGCATTATAAACAAAAAAAGCCGCATCTGCGGCTTTTTGAATCAATAAAGTAATTATTTTACTTTAGATAAATAATCAGCAATTGCTTCTAGCTCTTCATCAGTAACATTAGCAACCATTGCCTTCATCGCAGAAGCCATGCCATTGTTACGCTTGCCAGATTTAATGTCTTTCATTTGAGCTAAAGAGTACTCTTTGTTTTGACCTGCAAGTTTAGGATAAAGAGGCATAATTGGTGCTTTACCTTCTGCGCCGTGACATGTTTGACACATTTTCGCTGTATAAAGTGCAGCACCATCAGCAGCGATTGCGTTACCAGAAGCCATACCTACAAGTGTTAAAGCAGCTACACTAAGCGTTTTAGAAAGTTTGTTCATATTATAATTCCATCTCAACGGTAAATAATTCTCAATTGCAATATACTTTTGAATCAATAAGTTAAAGCAGTGCTAACCCTATTGTAGACCACTATCATATGGTTTTGTAAAGGCTTATCTGAATAAAAAACAAACAAACGCTTTAACTTTATAGAGATAGCAAAAGATTCTATGCGTTTGATCAAGTTTAGGATCAATGTATTTAAGAGAAGATCGCTTTCTGCTGAAACTGCGGTTTTTATTTCAAAAATTAAGTAAAAAAATGCCTCAACAAGTGAGGCATTTTTTAAAGCGTTGAATTACCACATGATGTCATCTGGAATTTCAAAGTCCGCATACGGGTCATCTTCGTCTTTCTCGTTATTTTCTGGCTCAGCATGCAGCACAATGTATTTTTCGTCTACTTCCGCTATTTTGCGTGCTGGCTCATCTGGTAAGACATAAAACTTACCTTCTAGATAACAAATCGCCAACAGACCTTTTACTAATTGTTTGTGTGTGATTTCGTTTACGTCTAGCTCTTTAATTTTACTTTCGAATGTAAAGTTAAAGGTAACATCCCCATTAATTTCGTCTTGATTATGATGCTCAAGAATTTGCTTCACACGTGCAACTTGCTCTTTTTCTTTTAACTCAGCTTGTTTTTGCGCGTTTACTTCAGCTGCTTTTTTAACTTGCTCAGCTTTAGTTTGCTCAATGTGCTTTTGCAAATCGGTTGGGTTACTGGTTGCGCCTTTTTTCTTTTTCTTTTTGTTTTGTTTACGCTTTTCGGTATTCGCAACCTTCATTTTATGCTCAGTAGTAAGGCCTGCTTTCAGCAACTGATCTTGTAATGAACCCATGATTAATTCTCTTAATAAACAATTAGTGGTATTTTATAACAGCCATTCACCTGATGTGAAGCGAGGTTAACTTAAATCAAAGAAAAGTTAACTTAGATTAAAGCTAAGTAGTTAAAACTAAGATACAATTTGCTTGTTATAAACAACGCTCTCACACCATGAAGTTTATACATTTATTACTATGCTCGGTTTTTACGTTTTTTGTACTGTACGGACCGCAACCGATTTTGCCTTTGCTTGCAAAGTCCTATCAGTTAACGTCAGCTAAAGCAGGATTATTAATGACAGTGACCATGTTACCGCTGGCAATTGCGCCTTTGGTTTATGGTTACTTATTACTGCGTGTTAATTCACTTTCGCTACTTAAAGTTGCCCTATTGCTACTCGCAATCAGCAGCGCACTTTTACCGCTTGCACAAAGCTTTCAGCAGTTACTTGTTATTCGGTTTTTACAGGGATTACTACTTCCGGCTGCACTGACTGCAATGACCTCATACATTGGTGAGCATTACCGCTATAGCTACTTAAGTAAAGCGGTAACAAGCTATATTTTAAGCACCATCGCAGGCGGATTTTTAGGCCGAGTAGTCAGTGCATCTATCAGTGAATATACTCACTGGCAGCTTTACTTTTATCTACTGGCTATTGTTTTATTGTTGTTATCACTGAGCCTTGCAAAGGCAAAAGTGCGAGATTATGTAGGCCAAAGAAAAGAACCTGCTTCACTTAAAGAAAACATACACAAGGTTGCTAAAGGCGGCACTCTGTATGTTTACAGTGCGGTGTTTGGCATGTTTTTTTGCTTTACCGCACTATTAAACTACCTACCATTTATTTTGCAAAATGATTACCACTTTACCAGTTCAAAAGACATCGGCTTAGTATATTCAGGTTACTTAATCGGAGCCTGCTTTTCTCTTTTAAGTACACGACTTCAACATTTAGCAAAAGGCAAAATAAATTTACTGGTGATTACCTTTGCAATTTATGCGCTAAGTATTAGCAGTTTATTCTCCGTTCAGTTTACGTTGTTTTTTATTGGCTTTACGGTTTTTTGTGCAGCTATGTTTGTTATTCATGCCAGCGCATCTGCGCTGCTTAATCAAGTTAGCCGAGCGCCAAGCTCATTAACTAATGGCATTTATGTCTCTTTTTATTATTGTGGTGGCACCTTAGGCTCGTTTTTACCAGGGCTGATATATCAACACTTTGGCAAAAACGCATTTTTACTGACGTTGCTGCTGGTTTGCATCATTTCAGGGTTGTTAGTCACTCAGTTTAAACGTTTACAAGTCAACTAGTTCAACGCTGTGATTGGAGTATTCAAACACTTTAAGTAAGTCGCTTTTTTGCATTAGCCAAGTTTGCGTATTTTCAAAGGGGTGACAATGAAATAAATCCGCCTGCCAAAGTTGACTATCAACCCACAACTGCACAGCATTATCTTTGTCATTTAAAAGCGCCAACATAGATACACAACCAGGTTTTACTCCAAGATGCTTGGCTAAACGCTCATTTGATGCAAATCCCAAGCGTGATAACCCTTGCGCTTTTGATAACGCTTTTAAATCTACTTGTTTATTGGGTGAGGTAATGAGTAAAAAATGGCGCTTGCCGTAATTATCCCGCAAAAAGAGATTTTTTAAGCGCGTACCAGGACGCTCAAGTAATAAACGGTCTGCTTCTATGGCTGTGTGCAATGCTGGGTGAGATATTTTCTCGCAATCTATATTCAGCTTGGAAAACACATTTTCAAGCAATGAAATATCAGTCATCACAACGTCCACTCAGCCTTACACTGTAATCACGCCATTTTACTTCTTCAATTTGATAGCTTTGTTGGCAGTAATTTTGTTTTTTAAGTTCCGCCTCTAGCTGCATTGCGGCTTTGTCTTCTAAATCCATTTTTAACGACGATGAATCAATAAAGTTTTCTTGCTGCAAAAGCTTTTTTATTTCTGATTTTGTTAGTTGGCGTTTTTTGTTGATAAGCTTTGCCGACCCAGCTTTTACCGTAACCAAATACGAAAATAATTTTGCGCCATCTTCCGCAGTAACGGTTTTTAATTGTTGATTGATGATTTCAAAGTCTTCTGGTTCGGGTTTCGACTTTGCACAGCCAATAAGCACTGAAAAACACAGCGTTAGTAAAATAAGTTTTGTCATTAACGGTTCCATAATGCAGAAGGTAATTTTAAAGTTAAGCACGCCATGGTTGGCGGAAAATATTCAGAAAAGGCCATTGAGTGCCAATTATCTTCAAACATATCAATTAGTACTAAACCATTATCCAACTGACCTTTGATTTGCTCTTCAAATGAGTGACTAAACACCAGTGGTTCATCTTGCTCTTTCAATAAAGCTAATTCTTCTTCAGAAAGGTTATTAATATCACTAAACGGTAGTTTATGGCGCACTTTGGTCACGCCTTTTTCTGCTTCAAACCAATCAAATATGTATGCAGCAGGATTAATAAAGCCACTTAGCAAACGGCCATTTTCTTTTAAAACACGCGCAGCTTCTGCCCATAAATTGGAAATGTCTGGCACAAAATTATTTGAACAAGGGTGAAAAATAAGGTCAAAGCTTTCATTTTCAAAACAGCTTAAATCTGTCATATCGCCTTTAACTGTTTTAAGCGTTAGCCCATCACGCTTGGCAACAAGTGCATCTTGCGCAAGTTGGTTTTCAGATAAATCGAACACAGTTACATCAGCACCTGCGGCCGATAAAATTGGCCCTTGCTGACCGCCTCCTGAGGCAAGACACAGAACTTTTTTACCTGTTAAATCACCAAACCAACTGTGTGGCACACTTTTATGTGGTGTTAATACAATAGACCAATCGCCATTTCGCGCAGCTTCCACTTGTGAGCTTGTGACCGGTTGTGTCCATTCATTATTTGCTTCTACCTGTTTATTCCAAGCATGGTTGTTATAATTTTTAATATCCATTGGTCTCTCTCGCACAATTAATGTGCAAACAAGCTAAAATTACCTTTTATGCTACAAAAAATACTTGACCAGTGATAGAAAAAAAATTAAAGTTCTCGCCGTTCAAAAGCAACACGCTTTAGAATGTCCTTTTTTGGAATGTGGGGCTATAGCTCAGCTGGGAGAGCGCCTGCCTTGCACGCAGGAGGTCAGCAGTTCGATCCTGCTTAGCTCCACCACTTTCCAACCTCTTATTTTTAAATTCAATATCTACTATTTCAAATAAAAATCTCTTGTTTCATTTATCTTGATATAATGCGCTAAAATCATATTTTTACTGCTTATTATGTCCCCTGAAAAGCAAAGTTTAACGTTTTTACACATTGCCGTATTACTGTTTGGCGGTACTGCTCTATTTGCTAAATTAATTGGCCTAAATGCACTCGACATTACAGTTTATCGCACCGCCATTGCCGCTGTTGCACTCACCGCTTTCTTAATATTAACCAAACAAGCTATTCGACTAAGACAGCTTCGCGATTATGGCATTGCCATAATGCTTGGTATTGTTGTGGGTCTACACTGGGTTACTTACTTTGCAGGTATGCAAATGGCGGGCATTACCATTGGTATTATCGCATTTTTTACCTACCCGGTAATGACGGTATTTATGGAGCCGCTGTTTTCTAAACGGCTACCTCACCTGCAAGATGTATTTATTGCCATTATGGTGTTACTCGGTATTTACCTCTTAGTGCCCGAGGCAAATTTAGGCAATCAAGTTACTTTAGGCATTGTCACCGGAGTGTTTTCAGGTTTTTTATTTGCGCTTCGTAATATTTTGCAAAAGCGCTACTTTGTGGGCTATTCAGGGCCGCAAACAATGCTTTATCAGGCGCTAGTTGCCAGCATTATGCTATGCGCCTTTATCGAAGTGCCGATTAATCAAGTAGCTGAAAACGATCTCTATTTATTATTGCTTGTTGGGGTTGTTTTTACTGCTGCACCTCATGCGTTTTTTGCTGCTAGTTTGAGGCATTTAAGCGCTAAAACAGCAGGGCTAATTTCTTGCTTGCAACCTTTGTATGCTAGCTTCTTCGCATTTTTACTGCTCAATGAACATATAACCTTAACTACATTGATTGGTGGTACTTTAGTTATCAGTGGTGCTTTTTTTGAAACTTACTTAGTCAACAAACAAGCTAAAGCGGCAAAATAACTAACCTCAGCTTGGCTTAAGAAGTTAACTATAGTGAATCAAAATGAGATCAATCTTGATTGATTTCAAAGTAATTATGCCGCTTATACTCTAAGCTGTGGTAAGTTAATTGCGAGATAAACTAGCGCACGATTTTGACTAAGTGTGAGAAGGGTTTGGTTTATGAAAGTTTTTGCCCACAGAGGTGCCAGTGGCTTGTATCCTGAAAATACGCGTTCAGCTATTCTTGCCGCTTTAGAGCTTGGAGTTGATGGCATTGAAATCGATATTCAAAGCACATTAGATGGATTTGTGGTTATCCACGACACTTGGTTAGATCGCACCACGAACGGTCAAGGAAAAGTAAATAAGCTAAGCACAGCAGAAGTACAGCAGTATGATGCAGGGGAAGGCCAATCAGTCCCCTCTCTTGAACAAGTATTTCATTGGGTTCACGATAACACTTTACTTAATTTGGAACTCAAACACACTTTTGCACTCGATAAATTTGTCACCTTGATAGAGCAAAATGTGCAGTCAGGGTTTCTCTCTCGCGAAAATTTATTAATTTCCTCTTTTGATCACCACCAGCTTAAGTGGCTCAAACAGCATTTACCTTGGGTAAAAATTGGTGCATTAACTAGCTCAATCCCACTAGGCTATAGTGAATTCGCCGAGCGATTAAATGCCTATAGCGTACATGTTGATAAAAATTTCATTAATCACGAGTATGTTGCTGATGCAAAAGCGAGAAACCTTAAAGTTTTTGCCTATACTGTAGATAAACAGGAAGATATTGAGGACATGATGTCGCTTGGTATTGATGGTATATTTACTAACTACCCATCAAAAGCACAAAACCTCCTCTTGCAAAAATCAACTTAACTCTGGATGTTCATGTAAAGAGTTAATTTAGGGGCACTCAATGGACCAAAAAGAGCAGCAAAATTTGTTTTGTTTTCGTGAAGAAGCAGCCCGCCTCTTACTTTTATGCAATACCCAATTAGCACTTAGCGTTACACAAAGTGATGGTGATATTTTATCGCTTAGTACAGTTTTTCAGGATCTTGCAGCGATTTGCAGCCAATTAGAAAATGAAAAAAGCACTTCGTCGAAATTAGATGACTTGCACCAACAGATCCAGCACAGTGTTAATAATGGCGTTATGGCTTTCCAGTTTTATGACCGATTAACACAACAGTTATCGCATATTCAGCAAACGATGGATCAATTAAGCCATTTAATTCAAGATAGTGAAAACTTAGCCGATGAAGATAAGTGGCTTGCGCTACGCACCCATTTAAAAAATAGTTATTCCATGGAGTCTGAACATCAAATTTATGACGCCATTATGGAAGGTAAAACAAAACAGCAAGCACTTGAGATATATCACCAACTAGAACAACAACAAGGTGATGATGATATTGAGCTTTTTTAAATGGTAAAGGTCATTTAAGGCATGCAAAATGAGTTCTTTATATATGCAATTATACGAAACAATTGAAAAAACCTTTTTCTTCACATTAACCCGTAAAATCTTTGGCAATCTAAGCTTTCTATTTGCCTTTCAAGTTATTACGTTAGTTTGGCTGTATCAAGAACTGACTGATAACGGGCATATTGATATGAGCTATTGGATTATCGCGTTAATCAGTATTGGCAGTTTCTTTTTTACCTGCTTTTACATGCATTTTTTAATTGTGCGCCCAGTCAATGCTTTAAAGAAAACACTGACAGATATCAATGAAAAAGGTGCTGATTTAGCAACCCATTTACCCCAGTTTACTTTTGATGAATTTCGTGAACTCAGCGAGCAATACAATACCTTTGTCTCGCGTTTAGAAGCGCTATTAAAACAGGTCTATGAAAAAGCAGAGCTTGCTGAAATGACCAATCAAAATGTAACTAGATCGATGACTGAAACTAACCGTATTGGTGAAGAGCAATTAGTACTTAGTAATACCATTTTTACCGCCAGCGAAGAAGTTAGCCAAAGCCTTAATCAAATTTCGCAAAATACCCAAATGACCTTTGATGCGAATGTAGAGAACCTGAGTAAAGTTCACACATCGGCCAGTGAAATTGGCAATTTAGTTACCAAAATCCAACGTATGACAGAACTACTAAGCAGCTTTGCTGACACGGTTGGCGGTTTAAAAGAAAACTCAGATAACATTCGCAAAATCCTCACTATGGTAGAAGAATTTTCGGATCAAACGAACTTACTTGCACTTAATGCGGCAATTGAAGCCGCACGCGCAGGAGAAGCAGGTAGAGGCTTTGCTGTTGTTGCTGACGAAGTACGCTCGCTTTCAGTAAAAGTAAATGACGCCACACGCCAAATTAATGATTTTATTAACCAAATGAATACGTTGGTTAATGAAACCAACAAAGAAACGGAGCAATTGATTGAGCAATCAAGCAGTGCTGAAAGCTCCATCGCCAGCACCAGTGAAGTATTTAATCAAATGACTAAAGAGTTAGAGAGTAACCAATCACAACTACAAGAGATTGTGGCAGCTGTACACCAATTAGAGCATACACAGCAGCAAACCCATTCATCGGTACAGCAAATTGTTGAGCTTGGTTATATCGCAAAAGACAATATCGCCAATGCCAATGAAAATAGCCGCGAGTTACAGTGCCAAACCTCTGATACTAAGAAAGATCTAGAGCAATTTATTTAATTCAATTTTCTAGAGAGGGTTATGCCCTCTCCACATCAAATGCAATAACATCAGAAATACGCTTTGCATTAAGCGCTAACATTAATAACCTATCGACCCCTAATGCAACACCAGAACATTGCGGTAAACCATGTGAAAGGGCTGCAAGAAAGCGCTCATCAACAGTTACTTCGGCCAAACCCTGCGCTTTACGTTTGTTGTTATCATCAATAAAACGTTGGCGCTGCTCATCGGCTTCGGTGAGTTCATCAAACCCATTGGCTAACTCCATACCTTTAAAGTACAGCTCAAATCGTTCCGCAACGCGTTTATCATCTGTGTTTAGTTTTGCCAGTGCCGCTTGCGATGCGGGAAAGTGATAAACAAAACAAGGCGTTTGTTGACCAATTTTAGGCTCAATACACATGCAAAATAGCAGCTGCAATAAGGTATCTTTATCATTCTCTTGCTCTGCAATATGATCAAACCCCTGCTGCTTAGCAAGTTGTGTTAAATCTCTGATAGATGCTGTTAAAGGGTCGCACTGTAAATGCGTTATAAATGCTTGCTGATACGAGATTCGCTCTGCTTTTTCTGAACCCACTACCGCAATCATTAAATCATCTATTTCATCCATTAATTGCGCGGCATTAAACCCGGGGCGATACCATTCGAGCATGGTAAATTCAGGATTGTGATGACGGCCCGCTTCTTCATTGCGAAAGGCTTTTGCCAGTTGAAAAATCGCGCCAGCCCCCGCAGCTAGCAAACGCTTCATGGCAAATTCAGGCGATGTTTGTAAATAAAGCGGTAGTCCTTTAGCAAAGCCTGGACCAACAAACTGGGTACTAAAACTAGCTAGGTGAATATCGGTTACGCTTGCTTGTGAAAGGCTTGGTGTTTCTACTTCCATCACATTTCGTGCATTAAAAAAATCACGAATGGTTTTTAGCAAGGATGCGCGTGCTTTTAAGTTTTCAATCGATGCGCTTGGTTGCCAGTTTATACTCATTTTTGTATCGCCTAAAATAGATCTAAAACAAAAAAATCCCAGCGCTTGCTGGGATTTTCTTTGATTAAATACTTAATCAAAATTACTTTTGTGCACGACCAACGTATTCGCCAGAACGTGTATCCACTTTAACTACTTCGCCAATTTGAACGAATAGAGGAACACGTACTACAGCACCCGTTGTTAGTGTAGCAGGCTTACCACCTGTACCTGCAGTATCACCTTTTAGACCTGGATCTGTGTCTGTGATTTCAAGCTCAACGAAGTTTGGCGGTGTTACAGAAATTGGGTTACCGTTCCACAGTGTAATAGTACATGTGTTGTTTTCAACTAACCATTTAACGCTTTCGCCAACTGCTTTTTCGTCAGCAGCAACTTGCTCAAATGTTTCATTGTTCATGAAGTGCCAGAATTCACCGTCTGTGTATAGGTAATCTAATTCGATATCCATTACGTCAGCAGCTTCAACACTTTCACCTGATTTAAATGTTTTTTCTAACACTTTACCAGAAATTAGCTTACGAACTTTTACACGGTTAAATGCTTGGCCTTTACCCGGTTTTACAACTTCATTTTCAAGAATTGAACAAGGCTCGCCATCTAACATAAATTTTAGGCCGCCCTTGAACTCATTGGTGCTATAATTCGCCATCGTTTCCTCTATCGAATAATTTTTTACATAACTGATCGGCTAATGATACAAAGAATTGAAGCAAATTTGCAGACTAACTGGCAAAAAGAATTAGCAAATGCCATTTCTGACCCAAAAGCGTTGCTTAAGTTACTGGAAATTGACTCAAAAAATCTCAGTGAAGATATTGCCGCACGCAAACTTTTTGCAATGCGTGTACCGCTTCCTTTTATTGCCCGTATGGAAAAAGGAAACCTTAGCGATCCACTACTTCGTCAAGTTTTACCATTAGCCCAAGAGTTTGAAACTCCCCCAGGGTATACCAATGACCCACTTGAAGAGCAGAATAATAGCACTCCGGGGTTATTGCACAAATATAAATCTCGTGTGTTACTGATTTTTCGTGGTGGCTGCGCAATTAATTGCCGCTATTGTTTTCGCAGACATTTCCCCTACCAAGATAATCACCAAAATAAACAAGGTTTGTTAACTGCGCTTGAGTACATTGCAAAGCACTCTGAAATTAACGAGGTGATACTCAGTGGTGGTGACCCACTCATGGCCAATGATGAAGCGCTCTTTTGGTTTGTTGAGCAACTAGAAGCGATTAAACACGTTACGCGATTGCGTATTCACTCGCGTTTACCTGTGGTAATCCCTGCTCGGATCACAGATGCCTTTTTAACTTTACCCACTCACACTCGCTTAAAACTTATTTTGGTTACTCATATCAACCACGCCAATGAGATTGATGAAGTATTAACAACCAAATTAAAAGCAGTAAAAAGTGCGGGATACACGCTACTCAATCAAGCTGTGTTATTGAAAGACATCAACGACAGTGCTTTGGCGCAAGTTGCGTTATCTGAAAAACTATTTGAAGCGGATGTATTACCTTATTACCTCCACTTATTAGATAAAGTGCAAGGGGCACATCATTTTGCTGTATCAGATAATGAAGCGGTAAAACTTCACCAGCAGTTATTAGCTGAATTGCCTGGCTTTTTGGTGCCTAAGTTAGTACGTGAAATTGGGGGAGAAAAGAGTAAAACGCCCATTGATTTAGGCATGTATCAATATTAAAGCGCTTTTTAAAAGCGAATGCATAGTAAGAAGCAAACAAAAAAAGTAAACCCCCACAAAATGCTGGGGCTTTACTTCGGGAGCTTAGAAAATAACTCTTAGTTTAATAATAAACTTCAAATGTACGTGTTAAATACTACACATACACATCAATATTATTACCTAAGCTTGCAGTTGGCTTACTTGGGCTTGGCAGCGACTGCATGGTTTGCGTTGCAGCTTCAATTAGAGCAAGCGCTGCTTTACCATCTGCCTGTTGCTGACGCTTTGCGAGTGATGCGCTAAGCACTTCAGCACTTTCACTGCTATTCATCGTCGGCAAACTTGCACCTGATATATTCATCATGACCTCACCTGTAAATTAAACTGTGTTACTATATCGGCCAAGTATAGTTAGACTTTAGTAATTTTTTATCATGAATTTGGTTATTTCTGAACTTAATAACAATCTAAAAGTATTATATCGCCAAGCTATTGATGCAGATGGCAAATTAGATGCGCTTCAGCAGCAAGGTAAAGGCAAGTTTAAAACCTTATTTAATGACGATAGTGGCTTTTCTATTGAAGCTAAACGTTTTAAACCTTATGTGCTTGAAGTTGCAAGTGAGGTTGAAGCTTTATCAAATCAAGAAGAGATAGACCAAGCATTACTAAAAAGTGTTGTGATTAAAATGCAGCACTTGCATCAGTTATTAGCCAGCTTTAAGTAACTAGCCTATAATTTAAATAGTAATGTTTTTCTTGAGGTTGTTATGTCTGCCGTATCACCCGTTACAGCAGGGAGTGAAATTGCCGTTTCAACAACATCTAAGCTAACGCCTAATAATAACAATGTCGAAAATGACATTGGACTTACTGGGTTTAGCCAAGACGTGGTTAATATTTCAAAATTGGCAAGAGAAAAACAACAGCAATCTCAACTTTCAACTGAGCAAGAAATCAAACAGATCCAAACTGATGTGATCCGTGTCACCAGCACAATTGGCCAGTCAAAAGCAGCTGGTAATTTAAGTGAATCACAAGCTGATAAGCTTTATAAAAAAATAGCAGCGCTGTTATAACGCTGCTTATCTTTACTTAGTGAGCATTCACTTTTGGTAGAAGTTCATTTTCAAACCAGTCTGTAATTAAGCGTTTATCATGCATAAACTCTTCTTCACGACCGCGGCGAATTTTATCCATAAAACTCATATCTTTTAAATCTGCATCGCCTTTATCAACCACCTTGCCATTTGCATCAGTTAGCGCGTAACTAAACTTAATTTTTGGAAAGTAAATTGGTTTTACAACACGAATTTCATTGGCAGCACCAAATCGTACATCACCAGCTAAATCAATATCGTTCACTGTTACACCTAACTTGTAACCTTCTGGTAACTGCTCTGCTAGTTTTTGAAAGTGCTTAGTAAATTGTTTTTCAACTCGTTTATGGTAGCCTCCACGCGCTTCATTTGAAGGTCTGACATCAGTAAAGTCGTTAAACTTTCCATAAGTAACACTTGCCTCACCTGCAAATGCTGAAACAGATGACATTGATACAACACTGAATAAAAGTACGTTGACTAATTTCATAAGTTTTCTCCTAGAGCTGGCAAGTGCCGCAATGCTACTTGCTTTATCAGTTTATAATTATTATCAATCCTGATGATTAATATACGCTTAACAAATCAAAATTTCATAACTTTAATCAATTAACATTACATAACAGGCTCATTTTTATCATTTTATTGCCCAAATAAAATTGTTGAATTTGTGAAAAATATTAAACCAACTAAACTTTAGATTATGTCGCATCAAAAGTACTTTTTACAGATAACGGCGATTGCTGTAGATAATTAAAAGGATATAGTTATGAGTTCGTTATTAATCGTTGAAGACGAACAGATTGTTGCTTTGAGCCTCAAAATTGAGCTTGAATCTTTGGGCTATCAGGTAGTTGGTATTGCTAATAACGAAAACGAAGCCATCACCCTCTTTAAAGAAAAACAACCCGATCTTGTCCTTATGGATATAAATTTAGAGTCTGGTGGCAGTGGTATTAATGCAGCGAAGCAAATCAACGAAATTAAAAATGTTCCCATTATTTATGTTACTGCTTACGCCAACGATGACATTATAGCCTCAGCAAATACTGCAAACCCTATTGGCTATATTGTTAAGCCCTACAATCTTAGAGAAGTAAGAGCGGTTATTGAAACTGCGCTAAATCGGTTTAAATATGAGGATGAAATAACCTCATCTGAAGCCCGTTTAAAACTTGCAATTGAAGCCGCCAACTTAAATGTATGGGAATATAACCCCGAAGCCGAACACCTTGTTTTTACTGGTACCGAAATGCTGCAAAAGTACTTTGGACACTTAAGCCCATTACCATTTAATGAATTTTTAAGCATGGTGCATGAGCAAGACAAGTGGAAAATAGAATCTTTATTAAAAGACGGGCAGAAGTCTAATTACAAAATCAGAATTTATTCCCCTTTAAGCAATGAGCAATATTGGTTTGAGGTATATACCAGCGATATCAAACTACAAAGTGGCGAAGCCTCAATTGGCGCCATGAAAGATGTAACTGAAACAGAAACCTATATTCGCGAATTAAAGATTTCTAAGTCGGTATTCAGCCATATTGCAGATGGCATAATTGTGCTTGATAAAACAGGTAAAATCACTAAAGCCAATCCTGCTTTTTGTAAACTTATTGGCTACCAACTGTCAGATATTATTCAAAAAGATTATCACAATATAATTAAGCGAGAGCGTGCTGACGAAAGCCATAGCATTCCCCTTGATGAACTTTGCTCCCAGAGAGAAGAAACCTTTAAAACAGCGTCAGGTGAATTATTTTATGCATTAGTAAATGGTCGCTTAATCACACATCATGACCAAAATGATGAGTTAGTAATGATAGTGACAGATATATCCGAACTCAAAATGGCCGAGCGAAAATTACAATACCAAGCTTATCGTGATGAACTCACAGGTATGTATAACCGCACCTATATGAACCGCGCCTTTGCAAACCCTCACGAGTTTTTTGACTCAGGTAAATTTACATTAATGTTTATAGATTTAGACTCGTTTAAACTGATAAATGATACTTATGGTCATTCTTACGGTGATGCTATCTTGACTGATTTTGCCTGGCGCTTAAAGCATCTATTTCGCTCATCCGATATTATGATACGCCACGGTGGTGATGAATTTGTATTAATGCTCGACGGTCAATTATCAAGACAAGATGTTACGCGTATTGCTGAATCAATAAATCACGTAATTTCAGAGCCTTTTAAAGGGCAAGATGTGTCTATTTCACTAACTTGCTCGATTGGTATTGCACAGTGGGATGACAGTATAAAAGATACCGCAGATCTGATGAAACGGGCAGATATTGCAATGTATGCAGCCAAAAATAATGGTAAAAACGAATTTAAATTTTACCAAGACGATATGGGGTGTTCCGCTCAGTATCAACTGTTTTTGGAGCAAGGCTTAAAACAAGCGATAGAAAACGATATTTTAGAACTTTGGTTTCAGCCTATTTTTGATCATCAAGGTCAAATCACCAGTGCTGAAGGGTTATGTCGTTGGCGTGATAAAGCAACCGGCTTTATTTCACCCAGTGACTTTATTCCTGTTGCAGAAGCAAGTTGGTTGATTTTCCCTTTAGGCGAGTTAATGCTGCAAAAAACCTGTGATGCACTAAAGGAAATACACGGCAAAAGTCACAAAAATATTAAGCTTGGACTCAATTTGTCAGCCAAACAACTTTCTAACCCATCATTACCCACTCGATTCAAAGAAATAATTACGAGCAATCAGATTGCAGCAAGCCATATCACGCTAGAAATAACCGAAACAGCGTTAGCTGATTCACCTGCACGCGAAACCATTAGACAATTAAGAGAGATTGGTTTTTCAATCGCCCTTGATGACTTTGGCAGAGGTTATTCATCGCTAGAATTACTGCAGCAGTTTGAATTAGATATTTTAAAAATTGATAAAGTGTTTATTGATGGAATTCCTGAAGACAGCAAAGCCAAAAAAGTGTGCGAGCATATGATTAATCTGAGCAAGTCTCTTGGCTATAAAGTTGTTGTAGAAGGTATTGAATCTGAAAAACAAAGTCATTATTTTGCAAAGGATTCTGAAATTTATCAACAAGGTTTCTACCATGCTAAACCTTTGTCGCTTGCATCGTTTATAGAGCTACTAGAACAGCGCGTATTAACCGTTGAGTAGCACCTTATATATCACTCAAAACACTAATGAACGTGTGACAAGTCAAACTTGAATTGGAAATGAGAGAATCCACCTATCTCACTTTCTACTTCTATTTCACCATTTGCCTGCTTAGTAAATAAGTGGATGAGGGTATGCCCTAGGGAGTTGGCGTTATCAAACTCAGTCAGCTCAAATCCCACTCCATTGTCTTTAATCGATAACACCAATTCATTTTCAGACACATTTGCACTAATTGTTACAAGGCCGCCTTCATTTTTATTTGGGAATGCATGCTTTTGAATATTGGTTAGTATTTCATTGATTACAAAACCAATTGGGATCATCATATTAATCGGTAAAAACGTGGGGGTGGTAGGAAGTGCTAACTCAACTTTATATGGCACATGATTAATACCATCCAACAAGATTAACTGTGCTAATTTGGATATGTATTCTACTGCATTTATTTTCGAGCTATCTTCTTGCTCGTATAGTAATTGATGTACTAACGCAACCGACCGTATGCGCTGCTGACAAGCCAATAGTTCAGCCCCAGCACTCTCAGGCACATGCTGCTGCTGTAACTTCAGCAAGCTCATAATTACCTGTAAGTTATTTTTAACACGGTGATGTATTTCATTCAGTAACATGCTTTTCTCTTCAAGCATGGTAGACAAACTATCATTCGCAGCCAGTAATTTTGATACATCTGATACAGTAGCTAAATAATTGACTTCAAGATTGTCGACATAACGTGTAATACGTAGCTCAACAGGTAATGCGTGTTCATTATGCTGTAACAGCGCTTGAAATGGCTTAGTCGTGGCATTATGAATTGTTAACTCATCGACTTGTTTGCTAATTTCTTGCTGATCTTGCTTTGCAAACACCTCTATAAAGTTGCAAGGGCTTTGCCCATGAGTATAAGGAGCCAACATATCGATGGCTTTCGCATTTAACCAGTCGATACGCCCATCTTTTTTAAATAAAATTATGCCTTCAGATACATGATTTACTACTAATTTGAATTTTTCTTGGTTTTCTAGCAATTGCTGCTCAAAACTTTTCCGCTCACTAATATCATGTGCTGAACAAATAAAGGTACTCGTTGTATCTGAATTGTCGTTTAACCTTGCTATAACCACATCAACAGCAATCTTTTCACCTAACACTTCAATTTGTCCATCAAAGTGCTGTTCCTCGCCTGTCTCTGTCAATTTATTAAGCGCATTTTTAAGGCGTTTAAAAGTTGGCTTATCGCTTAGCCATACACTTGTATTAAAAAGGTTTGGGCTTATTTCACCTTCATGCAAAGCATAGTTTGCCGTAATCACATCCCCTTTTTCATTTATGATTGCCACAAACGAAGAAAGGCCTTTAAGAATATTAGTAAAGAAAGCAAGCTCTTGATTAAGCAGTGTTATTTCTCGCATATCGCGAATAATGCTAATACTTTGAAACTCATCATTTGCTGCAAAACTGCCGATAGCTATTTGCAGTGGTATCTCTTGTTGATATTTGTCGACACCCATTACGCTGCGTCGATCCATCATATTTTTAGATTGCGTTCGGTTGGTGAATTCTTTGCGATATTTTTTATGTACTTTATTTAATGAGTGCGCCATTAAGTCTTCAATACGCTTCGTATTAAATTCGCTTTGTGAATAACCAAATAAGGTTTGCGCGGCTTTATTCGCGGCCAAAATATTACCTTGATTGTCAGCATGGATAATACCGTCAGGAGTGGCATCAAAAAGTTTTGAAAATTTATCAACCGACATATTAAGCTTATTAATATACCAAACAATCAGAGAGGTAAACGCGATAATCGCAACACAAATCAAGACCGAGAATGAGTAGCTATAAACTAATTGCATTTCAATATCTTGTAGAAATTTTTGATTCACGACTCTTACTTTAGGTAATACTTGCTCAACGATATTGTTGACGGCTTCTGATGCAAATGAATCATCTACTTTAACTAATTTATCAAGCTCGCTTACCGTAAGTTGACCTGAGTTAGCAAAGTGCGTTTCCATATTAAAGTTATATTCAATAAGCGTGGCTTTAAGTACATTTAAGCTTTCAATAACCTCTTCATCTTTCGAAAACTGACTAATATCTTCAATCAACAAAACCGCCTTTGTATAGCTAACTTGTGCATCTAAATAATATTGCTGCTTCTCACGTATCACATAATTTTTGAAGTGATGAATAAACCCTGAGTAACCAACAGTGCGCTCAAGTTCATGAAGCTTAATTAACAACTCAGTATTATGGTTAATGGTTTGAGATAACTCTGCTTGCGCTTGCTTCAATGAATGCGCATCATAAAAGGTTGTGCCAAGGACAAAAATATTACATAGCGCAGAAATGAATAGTATAAGGTTTATTTTAAGTGTCTTAGTCATACCACGTTTCCTGAGTATCCGTTTACAAGGCAGTACAACTAATAAGTATTGGTAACTTTATAAATTAAATCAATTTTCTCATTTTTAAATATAAAAAAAACCAGCAATATGTGCTGGCTTTTTTTGACAAGTTGGTAACTTGGGAGGTGATTACATCATACCGCCCATGCCACCCATACCGCCCATACCACCCATATCAGGTGCAGAAGATGCGTCTTGTGGTACTTCAGCAACCATTGCTTCAGTTGTGATCATAAGACCTGCAATTGACGCTGCAAATTGTAGCGCTGAACGTGTTACTTTTGTTGGATCAAGAATACCCATTTCTAACATGTCATTGTATTCGCCTGTTGCAGCGTTGTAACCAAAGTTACCTTCACCCGCTTTAACTGCGTTCACAACTACTGATGCTTCATCACCTGCGTTAGAAACGATTTGACGAAGTGGTGCTTCCATTGCACGAAGTGCAACTTTAATACCGTGATTTTGGTCCTCATTGTCACCTGTTAGGTTTTCAATCTTGCTAGCAACACGTACTAGAGCAACACCACCACCCGGTACAACACCTTCTTCAACCGCTGCACGAGTTGCATGTAATGCATCTTCAACGCGGTCTTTCTTCTCTTTCATTTCAACTTCAGTAGCAGCACCTACTTTGATAACTGCAACACCACCAGCTAGTTTAGCTTGGCGTTCTTGCAGTTTTTCTTTGTCGTAGTCAGATGTTGCTTCTTCGATTTGTGCTTTAATTTGGTTAACACGTGCATCGATTGCACCTTGCTCGCCAACACCATCGATAATTGTTGTATCATCTTTAGTGATAACTACGCGCTTCGCTGAACCTAAATCTTCAAGCTGTGCTTTTTCTAGGTCAAGGCCAACTTCTTCAGAGATTACTGTACCGCCCGTTAGAATTGCGATGTCTTGTAACATTGCTTTACGACGGTCGCCAAAACCAGGTGCTTTAACCGCCGCAACTTTAACGATACCGCGCATGTTGTTAACAACTAATGTTGCTAGCGCTTCGCCTTCTAGATCTTCAGAGATAATTAGTAATGGCTTGCTTGCTTTTGCAACAGCTTCAAGAGTTGGTAGAAGCTCACGAATGTTAGATACTTTTTTATCTACAAGTAGAATAAATGGGTTATCTAGTTCAACTACACCTTTCTCAGCGTTGTTGATGAAATATGGTGATAGGTAACCGCGGTCGAACTGCATACCTTCAACTACGTCTAATTCGTTTTCAAGTGCTTGACCGTCTTCAACAGTGATAACACCTGACTCACGACCAACGCGCTCCATTGCATTTGCAATGATGTCACCGATTTCAGTGTCTGAGTTAGCTGAAATAGTACCAACTTGTGCAATTGCTTTAGTGTCTGCACATGGAACTGAAAGTGCTTTAAGCTCTTCAACAGCTGCCGCAACTGCTTTATCAATACCGCGCTTAAGATCCATTGGGTTCATACCCGCAGCTACTGACTTAAGACCTTCATTTACGATTGATTGTGCAAGTACTGTTGCTGTCGTTGTACCGTCACCCGCTGCATCATTTGCTTTAGATGCAACTTCTTTAACCATTTGTGCACCCATGTTTTCAAACTTGTCTTCAAGCTCGATTTCTTTCGCAACTGATACACCATCTTTAGTAATTACTGGTGAGCCGAATGACTTGTCTAAAACAACGTTACGGCCTTTTGGACCTAAAGTAACCTTAACTGCATCTGCTAAGATATTTACACCCGCAAGCATTTTAGCGCGAGCATCACCTGCAAAACGTACTTCTTTTGCTGCCATGATTTAATTCCTTAAAATTCTGTTAAAACCGATAATTTAAAACGAAAAATTAACCAACAATACCTAAGATATTGTCTTCACGCATGATCAAGTATTCTTGACCTTCGATTTTCTCAGTTTTTTCTACGTAAGAGCCGAAAAGAACTGTGTCACCAGCCTTAACTTCTAGTGCACGTACTTCGCCGTTCTCTAACACGCGGCCATTGCCCGCTGCAACAACTTCACCACGTGAAGATTTTTCGGCAGCCGAACCTGTAAGTACGATACCGCCTGCTGATTTAGTTTCTTCTTCAAGACGCTTTACGATAACGCGATCATGTAATGGACGAATGTTCATTATGGTTTTTTCTCCTGATTTAATTTTCTATCTCAGAAATAAGGCCGTGTGGCCCAAAAAAGTTAGTTATGCAATTTATGGGGATGAAAAAATAGATCCCAAGGGGTTTATTGCAAATTTTTTAGTCTTTTCGCTCAAACTCACCCTCTAATGTATTAGACAGCTTATCTGAATGAATATGAGTTTCAGTAAATTGCTCACGCTCAGGTGACTGAGTGTGTGTGAAAGATGAGTAATAAAAGCCACCACCTTGCTGTGGATTGGTCATTTTCACCTTAGCTTGCGACATTAAGTTAGCAGCAAGACGCTTTCGCACAACCGGGGTTAATAATAGAAAGCCGAGTACATCCGTCATAATGCCAGGCGTTAATAACAATACACCGGCAATAATCACACATAATCCAGCAAATAGTTCTTCTGCTGGCATTTGCCCTTGCGCCATTTGTACTTGCACGTTTCTTAACGCATCTGTGCCTTGTTGCTTTACTAATTTAGCACCCACAAAAGCGGTAATAATAACGAGCGCAATGGTACTCCAGCCACCAATCACTTCACTCACTTGAATAAGTAGGGCTATTTCAACAATCGGGATAACAATAAAAAGAAAAAATAAGGCTTTAAACATAGCGCTTCCTTAATAATAGATGAAATGAATATTGGGGTTTTCAGGTCTTAATTCAAGCTTAGAAAAAACACAGCTTAAAGAATCTCTCTTTCGCTGTTATCTAATCACCCTGTTTTAATGATCATTAACGATATTTAATGTATAAAATGTGAGACTTACACATTTACCTAAGGTTCAGTATGGCAAATTATCAATTAGTGCTAACAACGTGTGCAAAAAAGGAAGACGCGCATATCATTGCAAAAACACTATTAGAGAAGAAACTTGCTGCCTGTGTAAATGTCTTACCACAAATTGAGTCTTTTTATATGTGGCAAGGTAAAATGGCGCAAGATACGGAAATTAAGCTGTTTATTAAGACCCAAGCAGTTAAAACTCACGTATTAATCGACACATTAAAACAGATCCACCCCTATGATGTGCCAGAAATTCAAGTGATTAATATCACCGATGGCAATGACGAATATTTTAGTTGGATAGACGAGGTACTCGCGTAATGCGCTTTATAACTTTTGGCTGTGTGTTGTTGCTAAACACCCTTTTTGCCTTTTTAGGTCAACCGGCAAACGCCGATACAACCTTTAATGATCTGATCAATACCAAACAGCCACAGTTTTTAAAAGTCGAAGATGCATTCAAAATCGACTTTGATCAGCAAGGCCCAACGTTATTTATAGGCTGGGATATTGCCGATGGTTACTACTTATATAAAGAAAAGCTCGAATTTGTTGCCAAAGGCGCTGATTTAACACTGCCCAAATTGCCAAAAGGTACAGACCACGAAGATGAATACTTTGGCAAAACAGAAGTATATTTTAATGAACTCACTACAGTATCTAAACTTGATAACGTGGTTGAGGGTGCATATGTAAAAGTACGTTATCAAGGCTGTGCAGAAGCTGGTTTATGTTATCAACCTGTGATTGTGGAAATTCCACTTACTGCATTTCAAAGTTCAACAGATGATAAAGCGACAAATGCAAGCATTTCAGAAGCACCTGCAGAACCCTCAAATGAATTAGATGGTGAGTTATCACTTACTGACAAATTAAACCAACAAAGCTTGCTTACAAATTTAGCCATCTTTTTTGCGTTAGGTTTAACACTTGCTTTTACGCCATGCGTATTCCCAATGTTCCCTATTCTTTCGAGCTTAATTGCAGGTCAACAAGGGTTATCAACTAAACGCGCTTTTACCTTATCTTTTGTATATGTCCAAGGTATGGCAATCACCTATGCATTACTTGGTTTAGTGGTGGCATCACTTGGTGGGCAAGTGCAAGGGTATATTCAACACCCTGCAGTACTAATTAGTTTTAGCATTTTATTTGTATTGTTAGCACTTTCAATGTTTGGCTTATATGAATTTAAATTGCCAGAAAGTTGGATGACGCGCTTAACTCAATTGTCTAATAACCAAAAATCAGGTAACTACTTTGGTGTATTTATGATGGGCGTGTTGTCAGGGTTAATTGCTTCACCTTGCACTACAGCACCTTTGTCTGCCGCACTATTATATGTTGCGCAAAGTGGTGACTATTTTGTCGGTGGCATTACGCTGTATGTGCTAAGCCTAGGCATGGGTATTCCACTGCTATTGTTAGGTACCTCTGGCGGTAAGTTATTACCAAAAGCGGGCGCTTGGATGGAGCAAGTAAAAACCTTGTTTGGTTTTATTATGCTAATGGTGCCGCTGATTTTATTAGAGCGCATCGTACCGTGGCATATTATTGTGATGATAGGTTCAGGCTTATTATTAGTAACCGGTGTTTACCTTTATTACTGGCATACTCTTACGACTAATAATAAAGGCAAAACTGCACTATGGTTGGCATCGTTTGTTTTGGTATTTAGTGCACTCTCGTCAATTAGCAACCAAATTTGGCCAACTGCAACCATTACAGCTAACGCGAATGCCAAAGCAGATGTGCATGGACAATTTATCCATGTCGTAAATGTTGATGAGCTAGAAATTGAAGTAGCCAAAGCCAGTGAGCAAGGAAAACTAGTGATGTTTGATTTATATGCTGACTGGTGCGTGGCATGTAAAGAATTTGAAAAATACACTTTTCCAAATGCTAATGTGCAAGCAGCTTTTAAAGATTATGTGCTTATTCAAGCTGACTTAACGGAATCAAACGCTACAACCATTGCCTTTATGGAACGTTTTGATGTATTTGGTCTACCAACTATTTTATTCTTTGACCGCCAAGGCAAAGAATTACCAAATGAGCGAGTAACCGGCTTTCAAAGTGCTGACGAGTTTTCAGCCCATCTCACAAACCTTTCTAATAAATTCTAACTACCTCGGTCTAATCAGCGCCTGCTGATTAGACCAGTATTTTGCTGCTATATTCTGCGAACTCTCTATAATAAGACGCCATCGTGAGAAAAACTTGCTATTTACCACAACTAACCTTAAGTTAAACGTGGATTTTATAAAAAATAGCAAACCTCAATGATTTAATAGGAAGTTCACGAAAGATGACTGCACGTTTACGAGTTTTAGTAATAAATGGCCCAAATTTAAATATGCTGGGCAAACGCGAACCAGAAATATACGGTGCGCAAACACTAGCTGAAATCATGCAAGATTTAACTCAATATGCAGACTCTCAAAACGTGGCACTGACACACTTTCAGAGTAATAGCGAAGCTGAATTAATAACACATATTCATTCAGCTTATGAACAGGTTGACTTTATTATTATCAACCCAGCTGCTTTTACTCATACCAGTGTGGCATTACGTGATGCACTGTTAAGTGTATCAATTCCTTTTATTGAGGTTCATTTGACAAATATTTATCAAAGAGAAGCTTTTCGCCATCACTCCTATTTTAGTGATGTAGCAAAAGGCGTACTCTGCGGATTTGGTGCGAGCGGTTATAAAATGGCAATAGATGCCATCTTAGCCGATCGCTAAACACACATTTAAATAAATTATTAAAAAGGCGGGTCGTTAGAATGGATATTCGCAAAATCAAAAAGCTTATTGAACTTGTTGAAGAATCTGGTATTGCTGAATTAGAAATCACTGAAGGTGAAGAGTCAGTACGTATTAATCGTCACAGCTCTGCACCAATGGCAGCACCAATTCATTATGCGGCGGCGCCAGCTGCAGCACCTGTAGCAACGGCTCCAGCTGCAGCACCTGCGGCAGCAGCTTCAGAAGAAGCAGCGCCAGCGGTTGTTTCTGGTCACCAAGTAAAATCTCCAATGGTAGGTACTTTCTACCGTGCATCTTCACCAGAAGCTCCTTCATACGTTGAAGTTGGCGATAAAGTAAATGTGGGTGACACATTATGTATCGTTGAAGCAATGAAAATGATGAACCAAATTGAATCTGATAAAGCTGGTGTTGTTAAAGCAATCTTAGTAGATAACGAAGATGCTGTTGAGTTCGACCAACCACTATTTGTAATCGAATAATACACGCAGAAGGCAACACTTATGTTAGATAAAGTTGTAATTGCAAACCGAGGCGAAATCGCCCTGCGTGTGCTACGTGCATGTAAAGAGCTCGGTATTAAAACCGTAGCTGTTCACTCTACTGCAGACAAAGACTTAAAACACGTTTTACTTGCTGACGAAACTATTTGTATTGGTAAGCCAGCAGCATCTGAAAGTTACTTAGATACAACTCGTATTATTGCTGCAGCAGAAGTAACCGATGCAGTTGCAATTCACCCTGGTTACGGTTTCCTTTCTGAAAATGCTGATTTTGCTGACCAAGTTGAGCAAAGCGGCTTTATTTTCATCGGTCCAAAAGGCGATACAATTCGTTTAATGGGTGACAAGGTATCTGCAATCGAAGCTATGCGTAAAGCGGGCGTACCGTGCGTACCAGGTTCAGATGGCCCACTTACAGATGACAATGAGCGCAACAAGCAAATCGCAAAGCGTATTGGTTACCCTGTAATCATCAAAGCAGCGGGCGGCGGCGGTGGTCGTGGTATGCGTGTTGTTCGTAGCGAAAAAGAGCTTATTGATTCAATCGCATTAACACAAACTGAAGCAAAGCAATTCTTCAATAATGGTATGGTTTACATGGAAAAATTCCTTGAAAACCCTCGCCACATTGAAATTCAAGTACTTGCTGATGGTCAAGGTAATGCGATTCACTTAGGTGAGCGTGACTGTTCAATGCAGCGTCGTCACCAAAAAGTAGTGGAAGAAGCGCCAGCACCAGGTATTACTGCAGAAATGCGTAAAAACATTGGTGAGCGTTGTACACGCGCATGTGTTGAAATTGGTTACCGCGGTGCGGGTACGTTTGAGTTCTTATACGAAAACGGCGAGTTCTACTTTATTGAAATGAATACGCGTATTCAGGTAGAACACCCAGTAACCGAGATGGTTACAGGTATCGACCTAATCAAAGAGCAATTAAAGATTGCAGCAGGTCAACCGCTTTCAATTACACAAGATGATATTGTAATTCGTGGCCACGCGATTGAATGTCGTATCAATGCGGAAGATCCTGAAACATTTATTCCATCACCAGGTAAAATCACACGATTCCACCCTGCTGGCGGTCTAGGTATTCGTTGGGATAGCCACATTTATGCTGACTACTCAGTGCCACCTCATTACGATTCAATGATCGGCAAGCTAATCACCTATGGTGAAAACCGTGACGTAGCAATTGCTCGCGCTAAAAACGCACTTAACGAATTAGTAATTGATGGTATTAAAACCAACACCCCACTTCACAAGAAAATTCTTGCTGATGAAAACTTCCATAATGGTGGCACAAACATCCATTATCTAGAGAAGAAATTAGGGTTATAAACCCTTAGAAAAAAGCCAGCTACCGCTGGCTTTTTTGTCACTTATTATTGTCTTTAGCCCAAGCGAACATTAAATAATCAATTGATAAATAAAATACATTTTTTACCGAATTGGTTAGTGACAAGGCTTATAAAACTTTTTATACTTCATCCCGCTTAGTTATCATACTTGATAAATAACGCGTCTAAATGGCCCTATAGCTCAGTTGGTTAGAGCACCCGACTCATAATCGGTAGGTCCCTGGTTCAAGTCCAGGTGGGGCCACCATTTCCTCTTCTAGAAGCCTTTAAACATAAGCTTTTAGGGGATATATAAAAGTATTTTTACACCTTTTTTTACACCCTTATAAATTACCATTAGTTTAACTCTCCGTCTATTAGTCGATGAAATAGCTCTTTCAGCTTAGGTTCTTCTGATTCAATTTTATCAACCATTTTGTCTTTTAATTTACTAAGCGCTGAAATGCTTAAATTTGCATATGCTCTACCTATGTCAGAAGGTGTGCGCCCAATACATTTCTCTTTTTGAGCTTCAGACGCGCCAACCGCCATCAATAGGTCTTCAACTAAATCTCTAATCGTGTGTCTAGTAAAGCGCTTAATATCTTCTAATTGTTCCGGTGAAAAGTTCGATTTTAACAAAGACTCTTTTACACGATTAAAGGCATTATCAAAATTAGCAACCGATTGCCCTTTTATCTTGGGGCTTTCAAAGATAAATCTAAGATCGCTATTCAACCCCTTTGTTTGGTTTAATCTTTTACTTTGACTTTCTTTTTCCTGGCGGAGAATATCTAATAAGCTCTTTGGCACAGGGTGCCTTTTGAAACTTGTTTTACTTTTTTCATTAGGCAACTCGATACATTTATCATCAAACTTAACTTGGCTCCATTCTATATCCACTGCATCGTTATTTCGGAAGGAGGCCAGCAACTGAATAATCATACTTAGGCACAATTGATACTCATGTTGCTTAAACGACTCAGTAATAAAAGCTGATACAGTAGATAATAATGGTGGTTGGTTGTCAGTTTTATCAGCTCGCGAGCGCTCACCTTTATTCACTAGCTCTTGAACATCTAATTTAATATTCATCATGCTTTTCGCTTTTGTAATCGCAGCTTTGATTATTTTAATTACTTCATTTCTGTCTGAGGGTTGTCTTGATGCGACTGAGCGATCTAGAAAGTCCTGTTTAAAGCTCTGAGGGCAATAATTGGATAATAGTTTTTCACCCCAAGAACCCTCAAAATAACGCTTTTGCATTCTTTCTATTTTGCGAATTTTATCCTTACTAGATCCTTGTTTTGCCAAATCTAAAAGCTCATTAAATGTATTTATCTCTCTATACTCACCCCTTAGTAGATAATTAAGATCTTTCCACGGCATCTTTGCTTTAATTCTGCTTAAAAAACGCTTATGAGCGCTAATTAATAAATCGATATCTTTATTTGAGAAAGTATGATCCCAAGAATACTCAATTAATTTGAAATATTGATCGTGTTTGTTTTCCCTAATTTGTATAAGCTTTTTCTTTTTACCAACTCTAATAGACATCCCTTTCATACCTGGCAGCACTGCTGCAACATTTAACTTTAAAGATGAGTTTAAGAACTCAAGCACTTTATCTGAATCATTTTCTCTACTGCTAATAACAATATCAGGCTTCGAAGTTTGATCTTTTCCAAGAGCTTTTTGTTCAACATTAGGTTTGCTCTCTTCCATGACTAAAGTCGTAGTTTCTTTTTGTTTTGGTTCAATCCATCTTGATGCTTTATGTTGATTAAAAAACAAAGCCGCTTGAGGATGGAAAAACCATTCACATGTGTCAGGACAATGAATACCCTCAAGCTGCTGACTTTTAGCTAAAGATATTATTAATGGGTGAGGTAATTTAAGCTTTTGAACTATTTCATCAAGCGTTAACCAAGCACAGCAAACTTCACTGTGCTGTGATTCATTCGAATCATTCTGGTTAATTATGTAGCTCAAATCTAGTGCCCAAATACTAAGATGGACACCTATTATTAAGCATAAAGGAAAATTAAAGAAAAATAGATTAAGCAGTAAAAGTTTCGTTATTTATATTCTGAGAGAACAAAAACAGCAGTTTGCTGCAAGCAAAATGCAATAAAAAGCGCATCAGCATGATGCCAACAAGCGCGTAATTTTAGTTGTCAGCATGACAAATCAAATGAAGCCGCGCTATCTACAGCTGGTCTGTAGTACCCGCATTTTCGTTTTGCCTTCAGCAAAATTCGCTAAGAGTTTGTAAAACTCGAAAGCGAACCTCAGCTTTCGTTAGAAAGCAGCACGTTAATAGTGGCTAAATGTTTTGTAAAAACAGCCACAATTAAAAACGGGCGAAAAGGCGGGTACTACAGAGCGTAGCTCGTTAGATAGCGCGAGCACTTTAAACGCCCAGTGCGGAGCACGCAGAGTCATTGCTTTGCGTAGCAAAACCCTGCAATGACGCGCGATTAAAGTGCTAATAGTTGAATTGTGAAACAATGAAACTATCAGCCGACAGGCTGTTGTTCCCTCAAAATAAACTAATATTCATATGTAGTTTTTGTTTTAAGAAACTTTGAATAGAAATGTTCAAGTTAAGATAAATTAAATAAATGAAAATACCTCAAGAGTTACTCAAGGTACCCCCTAACTCTGCACTAAAAAGTGAAGCGAACTGTTACACCGTGATGACCACCTTCTTGCACTTTTACAAGCACTTTTGCACCATCAGGAATGATAACATCAGCTGTCATTTTGTTATTGCCCACAGGTGTTAGCGCTGCATCTGATTTTTTACCCTCTGCAAGTACCGTAATACCACCTATTACTTTTTCTGTTGGGTAAGGCTTGCCGTGATCACGAAGATACAAGCTTGCACCTGACTCTTCACGAACAAGTTCAAAAACCATTTCGTGTTCAACTTTCACTACGCCACCGTGAAGTGGTTTTGTATCACCATGTGCTGATGCGTTTGGTGCAAAGAACAGTGCGCTAAACGCTACGAATACTAATGTAATAAATGTGTTTTTCATGTTTTATTTCTCTTTATGTTGATATTAAAAAATAGTATCCCTTCACATATGCGCAAAGGGAAACAGGTTATTAAATAAGTTCTTTTGAGTTACTACTCAGCCATTTTTCAGTCGGCTTTTTACCAAATTTCCAGTACAGCAAAGGGGTTAACAAGGTATCTAACAAGGTCGAGCTCATAAGGCCTGAAAAGATAACGATCGCAACTGGGTGTAAAATCTCCTTACCAGGCTGATCAGCCGCCCACAACAAAGGTATTAACGCGAACGCTGTTACCATTGAGGTCATCAGTACGGGTGATAAGCGCTCTTTTGCACCGCGAATAATTAACGCTTTATCGAATAATTCGCCCTCAAAGCGAATTAAGTTTAGATAGTGGCTAATTTTTAAAATGCCGTTACGTGCAGCAATGCCCGTTAAGGTAATAAACCCAACCACAGATGCAACAGACAGCGAAATATGGGTTAACCACATCGCAATCACAGCACCAATCAAGGCCATAGGTAAACTACACATAATAATGGTTGCAAACACCATGGATTGATAGCGCAGGTAAAGTACTAAGAAGATCAGTGCAAATGACAACACTGACAGCACAATTAGCAAACGCATGGCTTGCTCTTGCGCTAAAAATTGCCCTTCTAGACTAATAAAACTGTCATCGGGTAACTCATGCGCGGCCACGATTTCGCGAATATCTGCAAGCAGCGTTTTTACATCGACATTTTCACTGTTGGCATATAACACTAATCGGCGGCGCCCATTTTCACGAAGCACCTGATTCGGGCCATCAAGCAATTGAATATCGGCAATATAGGAAACTGGAATTGCACCCGCTGGCGAATCAATTAAGGTCTTTGCAATGGCAGCAGGCGTTCGGTTTTGATCTTCTAAGCGAAGTACCAACTCAAAGCGTTTTACCCCATCAATCACATCCGTCACGCTGGTGCCTTCAGTAAGCATGTTTAATTGACGCAGCGCAGAGCCTGGTGTTAAGCCATATTTAGCTAAGTCTTCATACTTTAAACGCACACTTAACTGTGGAATAAGCACTTGTTTTTCAATGTTGATATCGACAAGGCCTGGAACGCTTTCAAGCTTTTTACGCAGACTTTCAGCACTGATGCGTAAGCCCTCTAAATCATCACCAAACAACTTAATCGCAAGCTGCGCACGCACACCAGATAATAAGTGGTCGAGTCTATGCGAAATTGGCTGACCGATAGCAACTTGCCCTGGCAAAACAGACAATTTGTCACGAATTTCAGCAAGCACTTCATCGCGACTTCGTTCTGATGGTATTAAGTCGACATCCACTTCTGACGAGTGAACGCCTTCAGCATGTTCATCTAATTCAGCGCGCCCTGTGCGCCTTCCCACTTGCGTAACTTCTGGCACTGACAGCAATAATGACTCTGCTAAATGCCCCATTTTATTAGACTCTTCAAGCGATGTACCTGGCTCAAAAATAATACCAAGCACCAGCGAGCCTTCATTAAATGCAGGTAAAAATGCACGAGGAAATTGCGTTATACTTGCCGCCGAAAGCAGTGCTACAACACCTGTTACCGCAATCAGCTGTTTTGACTTAGGCAACGCCCAATCAATCCAAAGGCTTTGTAAGTGCTTTAATTTTACTACCAACCAGCTATCGCCTTGGTGGATCACTTTGGCATTCGGCAGTAAGTAGTAACACAGCACAGGTGTCACCGTCATCGACACCAATAATGAACCTAAGATCGCAACAATATAGGCAAGCCCTAACGGCGAAAACAATCGACCTTCAATGCCTGGTAGCGCAAACAGTGGTAAAAATACCAAGATAACAATCGCGGTTGCGTAAACAATGCCTGAGCGCACTTCTACACTGGCTTGCCACACCACATCAAAAACAGATTTTGGTGATTGCGATTGCGCGTTCTGTTTTAAGCGCCTTAAAATATTTTCAACGTCTACCACCGAGTCATCCACTAATTCACCAATGGCAATTGCAAGACCGCCTAAGGTCATAACGTTAATGCTTTGACCAAGCCATTGAAAAATCAATACCGTCACTGCCAAAGAAAGCGGAATGGCAAACAGTGAAATAAGTGTTGTTTTTGCTGAAAGTAAAAACAAAAACAGAACAATGGTCACCATAATGGCACCGTCTCGCAGCGCCTCGGTCACATTATCAATGGATGATTTAATAAAATCTGCTTGGCGGAACAATACTTGTGGCTGCGCAATGCCTTTTGGTAAACCGGCATTGAGCTCAGTTAAGGCTGATTCAATTTGCGTAGTTAATTGCACCGTGTCGGCATTGGGTTGTTTCTGCACATTAATCACTACAGCAGGCTTGCCATTAAAGCCGCCATCGCCGCGTTTTTCAGCTGCGGCATAACTCACAGAGGCAACCTGCGAGAGCAGTACAGGACGACCATCATGCCAACCAACCGCTAAGTTTTTAAGGTGTTCCACATCGAGCGTGCGGCCTTGGTGGCGAATTAAATACTCTTGATTATTTAAATCAACAAAGCCACCGCCAAAATTAGCAGCAAAATCATTTAGCGATGTTTGCAGTGACGCTAAATCCACATTTAGTTGGCGCATGCGCATTGTATCGGGTGCAACACGTAGTTGACGCACTTCACCACCAATTGGGATCACTTGCGACACACCAGGAATGGCTAATAAGCGTGGGCGCAATACAAAATCGGCGTATTCACGGGCGGCCATTGCATCAGTATCACCTTCAGCATCAATTGGCAGCGCAATCAACATCACCTCACCCATAATCGACGACACAGGTCCCATTACAGACGAAATGCCAGTCGGTAGCTGCTCTGATGCTAAATCTAATCGCTCAGAGACCAACTGACGATTGCGATAAATATCGGTGTCCCATTCAAACTCAATGTAAACAATGGATAAACCAATGCCAGAAGTTGAGCGAATACGGGTAACACCAGTCACTCCATTGAGTAAATTTTCAAGAGGAAATGTCACCAGTTGCTCAACTTCTTCAGGTGCCATACCACCTGCTTCAGTTAACACAGTAACAACCGGTTTATTTAGGTTTGGAAATACATCCACGGGCAGCTTTTGCCCTTGCAACACACCGTAAGCCATCATGACAAAGGCAAGCAAGAGCACAACCAAGCGGTTTTTTAAGCTGCTTTTTACTAATAAATTAAACATTTATATTGCCTATCTCACTTGGTTTAAAAGTGATGCACCTGTCACCACAACGCGATTATCTGCACCTAATCCTTTAGTGACTAGCACAAGCCCTGGCTCAATATGTTGATAGCGAATTAGTTGAGGTAAAAAACGCTCGGCCGAGAGTTTTATCCACACTTGTGGCAAATTATTTTGACTCAATACAACTGCATCCGCAGGGATCACAATGCCTTGTTGCTTTTCATTAATAGGTGCTTGTAAGCTAATGTTTTGATTTATAAATAGGTTATTCTCAAGGTTGTCTTGTGCCAGCTCAAAATTAACATGCGCTAAACCATTCACAAGGTCAGGAGAAAAACCTAAATAGTTAAGTGTAATTGCTGGCTGCTCAATCACTTTTGCTGAAGTTAATTGCTTAGTAAGCTCTAAATCACTGGTGCTTGCTTCAATGACAAATTGGTTTGGTGCAATTATCTCAAACAAAGCTTCACCTGCTTCAACCCATTGCCCGCGTGAAACCGTGTGGTTAATGAGCACACCCGAGATAGGTGCAATTAACACCTCTGGTTTCTCAAGACCTTTTTGCAGCGCTTGAGCCTGTTGTTTTAAGCTTAAAAGCTCAGTTTCTAGCTGCTCTAACGCTTGTTTTGAGGCTAAATCTCCCAGCTTCTTTAAACGCGCAACATCGCGATTGGTTTGCTCAATGCGATTGCGGATCGCAATTAATTCACTGGTTTGACTGGCAAGTTCATAGGCGGTGTCTTGATAACGAATTAAGCCAAGCACATCGCCTGCGTTCACTTTTGCACCCGTTGGGTAAATACCAGTTTCAGGCGCATCTAATCGACCGTCACTACTTGATTGAATTTTTGCATAACCATCTGGATGTGGTTTTACAATGGCATCTAAACGAACATGTTTTTTTACTTCTGACTCAGTAACAAACTGAGTACGGATATTGAGTAAAGCTTGGTGCTTCATCGGCATAATGACCGAACCGTCCGCTTGTTTACCAAGCGCACCTTCAACTTTGTTAGACTTTTGATCTAAGTGTTCACCGTTAGGGCCATGTGCACCAGGTGAGGCAAATAAACTAAGCGAACATAAACTAAGTGATAACAATACCGCGTTTTTAAGCCTCATTATTTACGCTCCTTAGACAAACGACCGACAAACAAACCAATCAAAAATACCCCAATACACAGCAAAACAATCAGCCAAGGGAAGTCATGGTGATGATCATCATGTTCGGCATTTTCATGTGTATCAGTTGATTCAATTACTTGGTGGTTTTCTAAATTTGCCACTAATAAATCACCATTTTCTTCGGTCAAAATGGTCATGACGATTTCATGTAACCCCGCTTGCTTTAGCTGAGTAAGCAGGGTTTGTTCGGTCACAATGTAGGCTTGTAACTGAGCTGAAAATTCAGCACTTGCGGCCATTTCACCAAGCTCTAAATCAATTGATGCATCAGCAATTGGGGTATTGGTTTTGAAATCATGGAGGTAAATAACCAGTTGGTTTTCAAGTAGCTCGCCAGCCAATTCGAAGGTTTCGGTGAAACTTTCAAACTTCGGATTGGTCGAAGCCGCGGCTTTAGTTCGAGTATCTAAATGCTCACCATTTGGGCCATGGGCACCAGGAGACGCTACCGCTTTGGTGATAAAAACAAACGATAAAAGCAATAAAGCTAAGATAAAACGTGCACTAAACTGCTTTTGATGCAGTGCATAAAATGTAATAGACATAGTTAATCCAAAAAAACAAAAACACTAGCCAAGCGACAACAGTCACTGACTACTAAACGTTAATTTGAATTAAGCCCTAGGCGGAGGTGTGGTGTGTTTTATAAAGGGTGGCGACCAATCGGCATCAATTGATCCTATTGACCCCATCGGTTTAACCTCAGCTTTTGAGTAGGGAAAGGCTTCTAATGTACCAGCTGCACAGCAATGTAAATCTTGATTAATGTGCTTTACAGCGTCTTTAGAAAATGAAATTTCAAACTCACTTTCATCGTCATGATCGTGACTATGTGGTTGTCCAATTTCATGTAATAAATGGTGTGCATCACCAGGCGAATGGTGCTCCCCTCCATGCGCAATACTTCCGAATACCTGAGTACTCAGAATGCAAAGCATCATTAAAAGAAGGGTTAATTTACGCATTAGGTGAATTTAGTGTAAAAATTTTGACCGATATTATCACTGAAACAAACTTGGCTCAATGACTAAATGAACATCATTATTATTTACTAATCAAGTCTCAAACAAATAGAAATCCGATAATTTACTTTGCTAAGCAACTTAATCATTATTTTTTAATCCTTTCTTAAACAAATACTATTTAGCTACCGAAACACAGGCGACGAACAACTGGTGCGCGCATAACTTATAAGCCAGCGCTGTTCGATATATGGATTGTTTGCCAGGGGTGTTGAGATCCGAAGAGTGCACTCAGATTTTAATTTGATTAAGAGATAAAGCGATGAATACAAGTTAATAGTTTCAAAAAGCGGGTATATTGACGAATGTACCCGTTTCTATTTTGTATTTTCTTTAATTTATTGCGATGAACATCGCTATTTTGCATGCGTTAAATCTAAGTAATTACTCCATTAATAAAATGAGTAATTAAATATGAAAAATCCTATAAACAATTTTAATCGCTACCTCTCTGTCGATATGTTTTATCGCCCTGGTGCAAACAACCTTGTTACTGGCTTAAATCGCCGAAAGCTTACCTCTATAATTGCCGTTAGGTTCGGTATTATCTCGCCAACACTCGTTAGCAGGTTATATCAAACCAGTAGGCATCATGCACTTGAGCATTTAAATAAACTCGTAAAAGAAGGTTTATTACTGCTTGTTAAAACCCACCGCTCGAACGATGGCCGTATTTATGTGCCAACCTATTCTGCTGCGAAATATGCCGAGCAATTAACGGGCATTCAAACTTATTTTCGCTCTAAAGCTAACCCGCAACTTTCCTTTAATCACAACACCGTAATGCATGATTTAATTAATGCGTTTGTGTTACTTCGAGGTATTCACAACTGGCAAACAGATGAAAGCTACTCCCCTTTTTGGCAAGGATTTATGACTGAAAAAGAGTTTAAACGCATTACCAATAAAGACGTGCGTAACATTGATGGGCTGGTGCAAGAGTCTGATGGTGCGTTCGTTGCCATCGAAGTTGAACACTCATTTAAAAACAAAACTACCCGCCGCCAAATCCTGCTTAAATACTTAAGCGCGATAAAAGCGGGTTATTACAGCAAGGTGTTCTTAGTATCGCATTCGCTCGACATATTAAATGATGCAAAACGGCTCAATAACCAAATAATTGATGAATTAACCTCTGCCAGTCAAAACAAGTATAAAAAAGAGTATTTGAGTGACGAAGATGCTGCACTATTAGAAGAAAGCATCATCTACCGTACCAAGTTTTGTAATGAGATAAATGAGTTGTTTTATCAATAAACCACATCGATATCATTACTAAAAATCACCAAATAAAAAAGCCCACTTTTGTGGGCTAGTATTTTAAATTAGTCTGGCTTGTTTGTTAGTTTTACTAATGAACCCGTCATATAAATCAGTATTGAAAGCTCAATAAGCTCCCAGTTACTTAGCGGAAAGTTACTATGCAAAGTGATTACATCGAATACACTTAATATCCCAAGTAAACAACCGAATACTCCCAGAAAGCGTGTAATGCGATAGAGTTCATCCAATAAATAGTTTTGTAATTTACTCATCAGGATTTAACCTCATATCGAGTACATACAGCGCTAATGCCAGCGTATACAAACAAAGCGATACCAACACAGCATCTTTTAAATAAATGACCCGCAAGTCATTATTTAAATCGCCTAACGCACCAACGATTATGACAAGGTCGCCTGCAACTTTGAATGCTTTTGCAAATACCCCAGCTAATTCTGTTAGTTTCTGTTTAATTAAACCTTTCATGCAATCTCCTATTGTTATGTCTTGCATTAACAACTAGGGTTGCCAAGGGGTAAAAATAAGAAAACAGGCTCAAATGAGCCTGTTTTCAGGTGTCCTAATCATTGAACTCTGTCAATATCCATCGTTATTACAAACTCATTTTAGAGTTTACAAAAACAGGCCAAAAGCTACTTCAGCCTCCTTCTGAGTAAGTTTCGCTGTAGCTAGCGAGGTGACATTTTTTAAGGTTGATGAACGAGATATTTTGCTCTTCACTCTACATAGAACCTTCCACAGAGAATTTTAAAGAGCGTCGCATCTAAAACTTTTTAAGTATAAGTTTCCATGTCTTTCCTCCTATACTTCAAAGGTACCTCTTAAAGTTAGTCGATCTATTCGTTTTAACTATTTGTTCAGAGCGTAATGCAGTTTATTTTCTTATCCCATTAATAAAAGTTGATATTTAACTGCTTGACTAGTAACAACTAATTATAAGTGTTATAAATCTTATGCTAAGGTTTTTAAGCTAATTTGACAGTCAGAGCATATGAAGTTTTTCTCTGGTTGCCTATTAGTTATCAAGGATGAAATATTCGGGATTTATATGAGTAGTAAAACAAATACATTTGAGTTATTTCGGTATCAGATTTTACCAATAGATCGATATCTTCAAGGTGATTTTTTTAATGGAGTTCAAAACATTGAAGATTTGATTACCCAAAAAAATAACCTTTTTGAAGAAGCGCTCTTGGGACAAGGCGACTTTTCTAACAAAAGGCATAAAACAATTGTTAAGTTATTACTCCGAAAAGATGATTTTTTCCTATATCGTATAGCGCATAACAAAACTCTTCATCGTGAAACTAGAGACTTCAAAGATGAAACGATTGATAGTTGGCCATCTATTTTAGTCGCAATTTGGAACCATCCAGAAAAACAATATATTGCTGTTCAAAAAAGAACAACGGCATTTGCTAAATGTGAAACTGTAACTAAGTTGATTCTAGAAAAATTAGAACCTCAACTAACGCACTTCCACTTAAGAGCGATTTATGAACCTTTGTTTGAAAAACAGCAGTTTTGGACTCTCTTGAACCAATATCGTGGTAAAGTAAAGTCTGTGGATTTCGAAATTATCACACCAAACATGGCCAACATATCTGGAACTCTTCCAGATGATCTTAAGCAATTCGCAAAATGCACTAACTCAACAAGAAACCACTTGAAAATTCAATCCGAACCTGACGCTGCTTTGCACTTAGAAGAAGATAACCCTGCATTAAGGGGGTTGGTTGACTATAGTAGTGAAGGAGGGGGTAATATCTCAATCAAGATTGACGGAATAAAGAAACACCACCAAACTTCAAGAACTGTTAAAGAAATTACTCTGGGAGACATAGAGCTTTCAGGAAGCGCTGAGAACATAGCAGCAGTACTTAAAGAGTTACTAAAATGATCGCTCATGTTGTAAAAACCACATTAATTGCTTTGGGAATAGGGTTTCTTATGGAGCTCTCTAATTCTTGGCTTGGTTCTGAGTTTTTACACAAATTTCTTACACAAAACCTGGTTACTATTCTAATTGCTCTTCTCGCAATTAATGCAACAACTATGGGTATAGTTCTAACAAAAGTTAGAGAAATGGTTGATTCTAAAGGAGGCGCTAATTGCTTCAAAAGCACCAGAGATCAAATGCTGTTATCAGTGAAAGAACAAATAGCTTTAATCGTAGTTTCTGTTGTTGTATTTAGTATTAAAGGTTCAAAGCACATTAAAGATATAGAAAATGCAGAATTATTACTTAATGTATTAACTATAGGTGTGTTTACCTACTCTCTTCTTGTTTTGTATGACACAGCTAAAAGTGTCCTTATCATTATTGATTTTGAAGGTTAATAAGTTATTTAAAACATATATTTTTAACCTGAGTTGACTATATAATATTGCTAGAACGTTATTATCTCCTTTTAGAAGAGATAGATGAAAAGCAACACTGTATTTGTTCGTACTAGTTTTTAGTCAAACGAGTTGTCCTGACTTTTGAACTTAGAGTGATTGTGAAACATGCCTAGATTTGAAAAATAACTTTCAGAGCTTGAACCGAATGTAAAATAAGCGAGCCTAATAGCTCGCTTAGGTTAAGTGCTTTCAATTTGTTCACACCACTGTGGTATTGCTGCTTCGAAATACACTCTTGGTGACAATAAAAAAGCACTTTCAAAATCATTCTTAAATAGTTCACAAAATTCAATAATTTCATCAACATAAATAAGCATCACTGTCAGCATATCTTCACCTTCAAGATACCTATCTTCAAACTGTGTTGAGTGCGCATCAAATATCGATTTAGATATTGAAATACCTAATACTTTACCAACGTCATCACGATGAAGGTAAATGTACTTTGAAAAGCCTAATTCGACTTCATTTTCAGCAGTGCCTGTTACATCAGCTAAAAGCAAAATTGTACTTTTATCTAGCGTAGCCCATTTAGATTTAGAAACGCGCTTATATTTACGAATAAATTGGTTTTGGCTCATTGTTTTTCCTAGTTAGTTTTGTCTTCAAAACTAACTAGGAATTTAAAAGGGGAATTATTGGTTTTCATCAAAGTCAAAAGCATATTGGAGACCATAAAACTCATTATCACGATCTACACATAAGTCACTTTCTTGTTTTAAGCCACCAAGGATTATCAAGCTTTCTTCAAAAACTCTTTTAGCTGCTTCGTAATCGTAATCGCTACTTCCCCAATAATGCACTTCAATGCTCTTTTTCCAAATTTCATCAAAAGTTTCATCAATTTGTTCTAAGTTATAATCAGGTACGGCACCATCGGAAAGATATATCGCTCGACTCAAATCATCGAATAAATTTATAAGTTGCTGGGAGGTTATTATTTTTTGCATAAAAATCCTAGTTAGTTATTTTTAACTAACTAGGCACAAGAGGGGAGAATTATAAAATCGAGCTTAAAGGAAACTGAAAGCCTCATCAATGGAACTTCTAACCTGCTCAACATTCGTATGTGCGTATATCATAGTATGCTTGAGTGATGTATGACAAAGCGCTTTTGAGACCACACTAATATCAGCTCCTGACTGGATCTGCCAAGTTGCAAAAGTACGCCTTAAGTCATGAGGGCGAGGCCTTATATTAGGGTTTTCATGATAAAGCCCTGCACGTTTAATTGCTGATTTCCAAATAGGATCTCCACCGGTAATATACCCATATTTAGATCTATCAGATGCAAACACATAAGGAGAATGCAGATTTAATTGCTTTCTTCGATTTAACAGATTTAGAACGTAACTATGCAGTGGTATCTGGTACGTCTTACTAGTTTTAGTATTTGTTGCCGGAATAAGCCATTGGCAGCTTGAAAAATCAATCTCGTGCCACTTCATCATTTTCACATTAGATAACCTAGCTCCTGTGAACAAAGCAACTCTATAAATGTCTGCTACATCCTGATTTGACTCACAATCTAAAGCTTCAAGAAGCTTTTTGGCCTCTTCTTTAGTAAGGTAACGATTACGTTGCACTTCCGTCATTTTTTTTATACCGAGAAAAGGATTAAACCCAATGTTTAACTCATCTTCGAACTCGATAACATAGCTAAATGCTGATTTGATTGCTGTTAAGCACCTGTTATGAACAGAATATCCAAGATTCTCAAGTTCAAAAAATAGCTTTCTCGCTTCTTTTCTGGTTATTTCTTCAATAGGAGTGTTGCCAACTCTTGGTTTCAAATGAGTTCTATATGATATTTCTAAAGCATGCGTTCTACCAGCTACCGTTTTTCTAGCAGAAAGTTCGTTCTCTTTATATAGCTTAAAAATATCATTGATTGTTAATCCTGTCTGGTTTTTGAGTTTTCGGTCTGTCTGAAGGTTTATAAAGTTTATTGCCCGACTCCTTGCATCATCGACAGTAATTTTCTCTGCACTTCCTAGTTTTTGATTGAGCGATTGGGAGTTCACTTTTACACGAACATAGAACGTTTTAGTTCCAGAGGGAGTTACGGTCAATTTAAGATTACCTAGCTGTGAATCTGAAAATGTCTTAACTTTATTTTGTGGCTTTAAATTTTTTACGCGATAATCGGTAAACTTAAATTTGGTTTGATATTTCATTTTTTTACACCTTATTTTACGTCCATAAAAAGTGTAAAAAAGGCTAAAAAAAGCTTTAATATCAGAGGAAAAACTGTCCCACAAGCCTTAAAACAGTGCTACTTAGACCTCAGGTGGGGCCACCATTTTTACTGCCTTAAAAATCAAAATATCACGCAATAAATTAATTTAAAACAAACTTATATCTTTGAGTTTAGTGCATAAAATTTAATCTCCAGTATACTTTTAGCAAATGTTCTTAGCTGAAAAAACAAGTATGCGCTTAAAGTTACCTTTATTGATAATTCCGTTATATTTTTCAACAACTGCTATTAATGTAGCCTTTGCTGATATTCAATCTAAGCATACTAAACTCAATTTCTCCCAACGTGCATTAACTACTGATGCTAATCCTGCTAATACCGCGTTAGTCGTTAAGAAAGATGATGCGCATGTGATGACTGGCGGCATGATAAATGGCACAGCTTCACTTGAGTATGGTGATTTAGACGATTTATTTGACGCTTACAATAAACTCTCTGGCGACTTTGAAGCTTCTGAACCGCCCCCTGACTCACCAACAAACCCAATTGAAAAGCCAAACCTAATAGACTGGGATAAAGTCTTTGAACAATATCCCGATTTAGAAGCGCGCATAGGCATTATAAAAGACGAGGTTGTGTCACTTGCCAGCTTACTTGCACTTATAGCAACTGAAGGTTATGGCAAAGCTGAATTAGGTTTGGAAGCCCCCTTTTTAGTGAGTACCAATGTTTATGGCGGAAGTATTTTATTTGGTGCTAGCTATACAGGTTACTCAAAAGCACAGGGGATTTTAGAACAAATCCAATTTGATGCAGAACAAGCAAAAAATGAGCTTATGCGCATACCTGATTTCGATGAAACAGACGGTATTCAAGAGTTAGATTTAAGTGCTGGGTTAAAAATGTTATATAACCCACAAAATAAAGGCATAAAACTCATCGTTACAAATGATAGCCTGCTGCTTGTTAAATCAGCACGCATTAGCAAAATCAACCTTTCTTACTCCCGCGCGCAATTTGAAAATGATTATGGCACTCTATATTGGGGTATTAAACCAACATTTTACAATATAGGCATGACAAACGTCGGGGTACGCATTGGTGATCTTGAAGATGCAGAGGCGATTTTTGATGATATTAAAAACGGAGATTACCGTTATCAAAATGGCTTTGATGTAGACTTTGGTGTTTCATTTGCCAGTAATAACTACCTTATTGCTGGGCATTTAAAAAATGCTTTTGAAAGTGATTACAGTTTTCCTAAAATTGATCGACGTCGCTTTAATTCCCCTTACGTGCTAAACGAACTCGATAAAAACGAACACTTCACGTTAGAACGTCAACTCACCTTACAAACGGCTCTTTTCAGCGAAGATCATAAATGGAGCTTTAGCATGGAAGTAGACGCTAATCCTATCCACGATCCCATGCTTGATGAATTTCAATGGCTAAACTTTACTGCAGGCTATGCTGCTGATACTTGGTGGTTGCCAAGTGCTCGTGTTGGTTTTAGTCGCAACTTGGCTGGCTCGGAATTAACCTATTTAAACGCAGGTTTAACGTTTATGAAATTTATCAACCTCGACATTGCTTCAACACTTGATACTGTTGAAATTGATGAGCAAGACTACATGCGCGGTTTAAGTATTTCGCTGGGTGTACAGTTCGACTATTAGGTGAAGTTTTACAGATAATTGTTTTGTAAACTTATTTTCGTTTACATTAGTTCATAATTTAACTTATTCACAGCTAGACTTAGCACAAAAATTAAGCAATTATTATTTACACTTAGTTAACATCTAAGTGATTTTTTGGGTAGCAGTTCACATTTATAATTGTAATTACAATAGGGACCAAGAATGATCAGCTTAATTTTATACTTTGCAATGCAACTTCAAATAAGCGATATAGCCAATGATAGTAACCAAGCAGTCAGTGATGTAACTGAAGTTGGCTCATTAGGAAAGCCACCTGTTAGAGTACCTCCTAAAGAAGTGAAAACTGATAAATAGTCTTTCCGAAGTTGAAAATAAAAAGGCGCTTGAAGCGCCTTCTTTATTAGATTGCCGAATCTGCTGGGTAGTTTCGACCGTAGAATATTTCATGCATTTCACGAGTAAGCTTATTACGGATTTCCGTTTGCTCTTCTACTGATAAATCATCTGTTGTAATGCCAAATAAGTAAGCATTTAAATCAGTTTCTTTCAGTAGCATCTTCGTGTGGAATAAGTTTTCCTGATACATATTTACGTCAATCATTTGATACGCATCTTGAGTATCTTCAGACATAAAGTTTTGAATCGAGTTAATATCATGATCGATGTAATGTTTCTTACCATCAACATCACGCGTAAAGCCACGTACACGATAATCGATTGTTACGATATCTGATTCAAGCGAGTGAATTAAGAAGTTCAACGCCTTTAACGGTGAGATTACACCACATGTTGAAACCTCAATATCAGCACGGAACGTACAAATACCATCATGAGGATGTTCTTCTGGGTATGTGTGAACACAGATATGACTTTTATCCAAATGCGCTACAACTGAATCTGGCAGTGGACCTGGCTCTTCTTGTTGCTCAGTTGCATCAGCAACAGGCTCTTCAGAGATAAGAATGGTTACACTTGCACCTTGAGGGTCATAGTCTTGGCGCGCAACATTCAGAATATTTGCACCGATAATATCAACTACTTCGCCTAAAATATCAGTTAAGCGCTCAGCACTATACTGTTCGTCAATATATTCAATATATTCTTTACGTTGTTGTGGTGTTTTTGCATAACACACGTCATAAATACTAAAGCTAAGGCTTTTTGTTAAGTTATTAAAACCGTGTAACTTTAATTTTTTAAATGGCTTTGGCACTATAAACCACCCTCAATTGTATAAAATAATCGCGATTTCGCATTTGAAGATGGCGGATTTTATATGAAAAACCACCAGCACAAAAGCACTATTTTCGCTATTCTGAAATGATCTCGTAGCTATGTGTAATATCTACCGTTTTATCTAGCATTAGCGCCACTGAACAATATTTTTCAGCAGACAAGCTAATCGCTCTTGCAAGGTGTTTTTCAGAAACATCTTTACCGATAACCACAAAGTGTAGATTAATTTTAGTAAAAACTCGCGGTGTTGTTTCAGCACGCTCAGCAGAAAGTTTCACTTCAAGATTAGAAAAGGTCTGCTTTGATTTTTGTAAAATGCTAACGACATCAACAGAAGAACAACAACCCGCTGACATTAACACCATTTCCATAGGGCTTGGTGCAGCACTATCACTACCAGTATCAAAGACTACATTGTGGCCAGAATTAGAAAGGCCCACAAAGGTATCACCATCAACCCACTTCACATTTGCTTGCATTATTTACACTCTTGTTTGTTTATCTAACAACGATTGTATGCAAGCAAAAAAAGATAGCAATAAAAAGAGGCTAACTAACAGTTTGACTCGAAGTTATGAAACAGCAGAATCGAATAGATTTTTTACTAAGCCAGCAAATTCATCAATAAATGCATGCTGCTCTATGGTTACTGGTTGATTAACAACGCCAGATAGCACTTCCTGCAAATCATACACAATGCCATCAACTTCTCGCATAATCACACTTCGGTCATCAACACTTAAGTCTTCGTGCTGCATGCAAAAGTTAATAATCTGCTCAGCAATATCATCTTCGATAAGCGCCATGACTGTTGGTGCTCCAGGACGAACTTCACCCGACTTTTCGAACAAGGATAAATGTTCTGTTAAATACATAATGAGCTCATCATAACCATGCTTATCAATTACCATGTGATTTCCTACTACACTTTATTCGCTTGCTTCTATTTTAAGCAGATTAACTTCGTGAATACCAGCCTATACTTTTTCATTAGTTGCAGCCATGGCTAGCTAACTTAACTATAGACATAAAAAAAGCAGCTTGCGCTGCTTTTTATAATTAAACCAAGTACTAAATTTTAATACCTGGGCTTAATGTTGCAGGCATTTCAACTTTTTCAAGCTCAACTGATGCAACTGGGTAAGCACAGTAGTCCGCAGCGTAGTAAGCACTTGCTCTGTGGTTACCTGAAGCGCCAATACCACCAAATGGTGCAGCACTTGATGCACCTGTAATTGGGCGGTTCCAGTTTACAATACCCGCACGGATACGACGTAAGAAGTGGTCATAATCCGCAGCATTATCACTTAAAAGGCCTGCAGAAAGACCGTAGTCTGTGTCATTACCTTTCTCAATGGCAGCATCAAAGTCAGTGTAACGGAACACTTTAAGTAATGGACCAAAGTGCTCTTCATCTGGGAAGTCAGCAATATTAGTACATTCAATGATTGCTGGAGTAACAAAACCAGTACCCGCAGTGTGCGTCATCTCAATCAGTGATTCACCACCGAGTGATTGTAACTGAGCTTGTGCATCCATCATCGATTTTGCAGCAGCTTCTGAGATCATTGAACCCATAAATGGCTGGTCTTCATCATCATAAAAACCAACTTTAATTGCTTTTGTTGCTTCGATTAGTTTGGCAAGAATAACATCACCTTGCTCACCTGCAGGTAAGAATAACTTACGTGCACACGTACAACGCTGACCGCTCGATACGAACGCAGATTGAATAATATCGTGTACAACTGCATTTGTATCAGCAGCATCTTTTACGATAAGTGGGTTATTACCACCCATTTCTAGCGCTAGGATCTTACCAGGCTGACCACCATACTGCTGGTGAATTAAGTGACCAGTACGCGATGAACCAGTAAAGAATAGACCATCAATACCACGGTGAGACGCAAGTGCCTTGCCAGTTTCAACTTCACCTTGTACTAGGTTAATAACACCTTTAGGTAAACCTGCTTTTTCCCACAGTTTTAGGGTTAATTCCGCAACCATAGGCGTTAATTCTGACGGTTTGAAAATCACTGTGTTACCAGCAAGTAGTGCAGGTACAATGTGACCGTTAGGTAAGTGACCAGGGAAGTTATAAGGGCCAAATACAGCTACAACACCATGCGCTTTGTGACGGATCACAGCACGACCTTGAGGCATTGGGTTTTCAACTGTACCTGTACGCTCTAAATACGCTTTTTCAGAAATACCGATTTTACCAATCATTGCGCCAACTTCTGTTGCCGTTTCCCAAAGTGGCTTACCCGTTTCACGAGCGATAGCTTCAGCTAACTCGTCTTTATTTTCTGCAAGCTGCTCAGCAAACTTTTTAACAATCTGTAAGCGTTGTTCAAATGATAAATCTGTCCAGCTGTAGAATGCTTCTCGAGCTGCTTTAATTGCAGCATCAACTTGCTCTGCAGTGGCAGCAGTTGCTGACCAAATTACTTCCCCTTTTGCAGGGTTTAACGAGCTAAATTCAGCTCCTTCACCAGCTAACCACTGGCCATTTATAAACTGAGCGGCGTGAGTCATCTCAATTTCTCCTAACTATTTAAAGTGGTGCGATAGTGATCACATCACCTTCAGAAACATGTAGCGCATTTGCAAGTTCAGACGACAAAGTTACTGTGTCGCTGTTTGCATCCAAGGTCATTGTCGATAGTAATGCTCTAAAGTCAACCAACTTATGATTTGAAAGCATATAACTTTGGCTTGCATCGGCTTTCATTTCACCAATAACCACAGTGCGGTTTTGGCAATCACGGATTGTTTTGATATTACTAATATCAGCTTCAACCGTTGGGCCAGCATCAAAAATATCGACATAACCATTGAAGGTAAAACCTTCGTTTTTAAGCAACTCAATTGCTGGGCGTGTTTTTTCATGCACTTGACCAATTACTGCTTGCGCATCTTTGCTTAAAAGATTCACATAAATTGGATACTTAGGCATTAACTCTGCAATAAATACTTTTTGACCAATACCTGTCAGGTAATCAGCAGTTGGGAAATCCATTGAGAAGAAGTGCTCTTCTAACCACTGCCAAAATGGGCTTTCGCCATTTTCATCAGACACACCGCGCATTTCAGCTAACACTTTGTCAGCAAAACGTTCAGCATGCGCATTCATAAACATAAAGCGCATTTTGGATAACAACTTACCATTTCCACCTTTGCGGTAATGATCTTGTAAATACAAGGTACATAACTCGGTAGCACCCGTATAATCATTACATAAAGTGAGAATATCCACGGCTTTGTAAACATTCAGTTCACGAGAAGAGTGGATCACTTTACTTAAGTGATAATGGTAAAATGCGTCATCTAAGCCCACAGCCGCTTCAATTGCCGAAGTACCCACAACTTCACCAGTTGCCAAGTCTTCCATTACAAATAAGTAACCTTCATCTTCAGGATGAGTCACTGCTTTGCTAAAACTATGCTCTGAGCGTGCTATTTTGGATTTAAGAAGATCTTCATTTTGCGGCAAAGAAGTGAAGCCATGACCTGAATCTTCAGCAATCTTCATTAAAGCTGGATAATCCGAGCTTTTAATCGGACGAACGATAATCATTGGTAGCCCCTTTAGTAAAATTAAGAAAAGCAGCCAAATGCTGCTTTTCTACCTTTGCTCTTAGCCATTAACAACTTGTGCTACAGCTTTTGCAAAACGAGCCATACCTTCGCGGATATCAGCTTCAGGAATTACTAATGAAGGCGTGAAACGAATAACGTCAGCACCTGCAACAAGTGTCATTACACCGTGTTCAACACCCGCCGTCATAAAGTCTTTTGCACGGCCTTTGTATTCTTCAGTAAGTGCAAGGCCAAGTAATAAGCCTTTACCACGTACTTCTGCAAACACATTAAATTCAGCATTAATTTCAGCAAGAAGCTCTTTGAATAACGCTTCTTTTGCAGTTACACCTTCAAGTACTTCTGGTGTATTAACAGTATCGAATGCTGCTTCTGCAACTGCACACGCTAGTGGGTTACCACCATAAGTAGAACCGTGAGTACCTACTTTAAGGTGCTTAGCAATTTCAGTTGTTGTAAGCATTGCACCGATAGGGAAACCACCGCCTAATGCTTTTGCTGTCGATAGAATATCAGGTGTAACACCTAAACCTTGATAAGCATATAGGTCACCAGTACGGCCAACACCCGTTTGAACTTCATCAAAAATAAGTAACGCATTATGTTTATCACATAGCTCGCGCACGCCTTGAATAAATTCTGCAGTAGGGCTTACTACACCACCTTCGCCTTGTAACGGCTCAAGCATAACAGCACATGTGTTATCAGAAATAAGTGCTTCAAGTGACGCTAAGTCGTTGTAGTCTGCGTGTGCAATATCGCCTGGTTTCGGACCAAAACCATCAGAGTAAGCAGCTTGACCACCAACCGTTACCGTAAAGAAAGTACGACCGTGGAAGCCTTTATTAAATGAAATAATTTGCGATTTTTGCTCGCCAAAATTATCAAGCGCCCAACGACGTGCAAGTTTTAATGCTGCTTCGTTTGCTTCAGCACCTGAGTTTGCAAAGTAAACTTTATCTGCAAACGTTGCTTTGGTTAACTTTTCTGCTAAGCGAAGCGCTGGCTCATTTGCCCATACGTTTGATAAGTGCCAAAGCTTCTCACCTTGCTCTTTCAGTGCAGAAACAAGCGCAGGATGACAGTGACCTAAGCAGTTAACCGCAATGCCTCCAGCAAAGTCGACATACTCGTTATCTTGTTGATCCCATACTCGTGAACCTTCGCCTTTTACTGGAATAACCGCTGAAGGTGAATAGTTAGGTACCATTACTTGGTCAAATAATGCTCTTGAAACTGTCATTTTTACTCCTCATCAATTTTTCGGTGCACATGGCTTAATTACACTTTTGTGACACCTAAGCCCGCTAGATCGGGCAAAATTCGGACTATCATTATTCCAGAAAAATACCCAACTGTCTCCATTAAAAATAGCGTCAACACCTTTAAATACAAGGCTTTCGGATAATTTTTCATGTTATATGAATAACTATTTTGTTCTATGACGCAGTGTTCTATCACACCCTACTATGTAGCCTAGTAATTAGTTTATTTAGTGAAATTTATTCACCTTGCATGATTAGGCGTAAAAAAATTGTGAAAAAAGTGCGTTTTGTTAACGCTCAATGCGCAATTGCAGGTTTTGCAAACTGGTACTGGCCAATTGTTTTAACTCATTGGCAGTGAATTTATGGTGGGTAAAGAGCGCTTTTGCTTCGTCTGGTTCGATTAGGGTATGTTTTTGCAAAAACTTATAGTGGCTATATGCTCGACCTTTAAGTACCGTTTGAGCTAGTGGTGAACACACTTCAAACGGTGTATTTTCCGCAATCTCTCGCATTGCTGATGCTATAGGAATATATTTAAGGGCCATATGCTCAATTAAAGCACACGATACATGTGGGCCTTTTTCGACTAAGAGGTTACGTAAAAACAGCGCATCGGGTTTTAATTCAGCAAGAGCAGAGTGACGTTGCTTTTCGCCATTTTCTCGTGCTTCGCGAGCGTTTTTTTCCCAAAAGCTATCAAATAGGCGTAAATACAACCTAATGAGTGCCATATTCCCAATACCATGGAACATACCCAACACAAATGGCTGGTAAGGATCTTGGTTATTTAATTCTGCTAATTTGCGAGATGCAATACCTGCAGCCATGCCTGTTTCCCAAAGTTTGCGCTTTAGCATTTCAAACGGTGCGGTACTGTGTGGTGTCCAATGTTTTAATGAGAATGTTGGAACAATGAGTTTTAAGTTATCTAAACCGATATAGCGTAGGGCTAATGATACATTATCGACCCGCACAGCTTTGGCCGGATCTTTCTCGTTGCGGTATTGAGGCAGATTAATTAACTTTAAGATATCCTCACCTAACCAATGCAAGTCAGTGATCAAGGGATCAATGCGCCCTACCGAAGCCGACTTAACAGCCAAGATATCCAAAGTGGCAGGAATGTTATCTTGGATTTGAATAATTTCTTTATAAATGTAATCAATATCGCTTAGTAGCGTGTCAATTTCATTTTCAATTTGTTGGTGTAAATCGGCGTTAACATCAATTATAAATTGCTCATTCTTAGAATCTATTTGCTCGCGAGCCTTTGCCGCAATTTGCTCAACCTTAAGCAACTTTCGAACCGGTAATGGTTCGCCGTAATCAATATCAAGTGTATGAATATAGCCAATTTGTTGCTGAGCAAATTTTTGCCCCAACAGTAAGTCGTGAAATCTGCCAAGCAGCATTTCTGCCTGCCATTTTTGCTTTGTAGCTGTATTCATGAAACCGCTATTTACCGATATTTAGTTATAAAGTTATTAAGTAATGCCAGTCCTGATTGGGTCAAAATCGCTTCGGGATGAAATTGCACACCTTCAAGCGCCATGCTTTCATGTTGGATGCCCATGATTTCATCTTGCAGACCTTCCGCTGTTTGACTCCAAGCCGTAACTTTGAGCTCTTTAGGTATACTCGCCTTTTCAACAACCAGAGAATGATAGCGGCACACTTCTAATGGATTGGGTAAATTGCTAAATACCCCTTGATTAGTATGGATTATTTTTGACGTTTTACCATGCATTACATGTTTAGCACGGACCACATTAGCACCAAGGGCTTGCGCAATTGTTTGGTGACCAAGACAAATGCCCAAAATAGGCAACTTACCTTTTAATTGGTTTACCACATCAAGTGAAATACCTGCTTCGTTTGGCGTGCAAGGGCCTGGCGAAAGCACCACATATTGAGGTTTTAAATTTGCTATTTCAGATACAGAGATTTCGTCATTACGCACAACCTTAACATCAACATCAAGGCGTTGAAAATATTGCACAAGGTTGTAAGTAAACGAATCATAGTTATCGATCATTAACAGCATGAAATATACCTATTTATAGAAAAGCCAGGCGACGCCTGGCTCTTATTTTACGTAAAAACGCTCTATTAAGGACGAGGGATCATACCAAGCGCGTTGTAAACCGATTTAAGCGTTGCTTCGGCACGTTCGCCTGCTTTTTCAGCGCCTGATTTCATAATGCTATTAAGTAGTGATTGATCTTCACGAATTTCTTTAAAGCGTGCTTGAATAGGTTCAATCATGTTAACTACAGCTTCAGCAGTATCTTTCTTCAGGTGGCCGTACATTTTATCTTCGTATGTAGGTACTAATTCATCAATTGTTTTGCCAGTAGCTACAGATAACAGTGTTAATAAGTTAGAAACACCCGCTTTTTCTTGCGTATCAAAGTAAATACGTGCTTGCTCGTCTGAATCGGTAACCGCTTTTTTAAGCTTTTTCTCAATCTTTTTAGGCTCATCTAGCAACATGATGTATCCATTAGGATTGTCATCCGACTTAGACATTTTTTTAGTCGGATCTTGCAGACTCATTACACGCGCACCGAACTCAGGAATATACGGCTCAGGAATTTTAAATACGTCGCCGTATAAGTTATTAAAACGCGTTGCGATATCGCGGGTTAATTCTAAGTGTTGCTTTTGGTCTTCACCTACAGGCACTTGATCTGCTTGATAAAGTAAAATATCTGCTGCTTGTAATACTGGGTAGCTGAATAAACCAACATTAATGTTGTTGGCATTTTTTGCAGACTTATCTTTAAACTGAGTCATGCGGTTAAGCTCACCCATTTGTGCATAACAGTTTAAAACCCAACCCAGTTGTGCATGTTCAGGCACTTGTGATTGCACAAATAACGCTGACTTTTCAGGGTCAATGCCACACGCAGCGTAAAGCGCAATACCATCAAGCACGCGTTGTTTTAAAACTTCAGGCTCTTGGCGAACGGTTAATGCGTGTAAATCAACAAGCATAAAGTAACAATCATGATCTTCTTGTAACTTAAGCCACTGGTTAATGGCACCGATATAATTACCAATTGTCATACCGCCGGTGGGCTGAATGCCACTTAACACTACAGGCTTTGTCATGATTTTCCTTTACTAATTTAATTTACAAATAAGGCCGACAATTTTAAATGCTTCGACAATGGAAGCAAGTATTTGTCGACCTGAATTTCATATTTTTAAGATTTAACGTGCGCCAATTGCTCACGCATTTTATCAATCACTTGTTTATAATCTGGTTGATTGAATATCGCAGAACCTGCAACAAACATATCCGCACCCGCATCTGCAATTTCAGCAATGTTGTCAACATTTACCCCACCATCGATTTCTAGGCGAATATCATAACCAGATTGGTCGATTAGTTTGCGCACAGATCTAAGTTTATCAAGCGTATTAGGGATAAACTTCTGGCCACCAAACCCTGGGTTGACTGACATTAATAAGATAACGTCTAGTTTGTCCATAACATACTCTAAACATGTAAGCGGTGTTGCTGGGTTTAACACCAGGCCAGCTTTACAGCCGTGCTCTTTAATCAGCGATAAAGTACGGTCAACATGTTCACTTGCTTCAGGGTGAAAGGTAATGATACTGGCACCCGCTTGTGCAAACATAGGAATAAGTGTATCAACAGGTTTCACCATTAAATGCACATCAATTGGTGCCTCAATACCATAATCACGCAGCGCTTTGCAGACCATTGGGCCAATTGTTAAATTAGGTACATAGTGGTTATCCATTACATCAAAATGCACTACATCAGCACCGGCTTTTAAAACATTTTCAACTTCTTCACCTAAACGAGCAAAGTCAGCCGAGAGAATAGAAGGTGCAATTAAATACTGCGACATAACACTTCCTTAAATTTTTTTGTTAACACATTGAACGGGAATAGAGATTTGCTCGATTATAAGCGCCTTATACTCTAACCTATTTTTTTTCAAAAAACACCTTTACAAATAGTTAACATTTATAACATAATTTGAGATGGAGTTAGTCTATTTTGCGTTAAATTACCGTTGTGTTGTTCCTAAAACTTGGTTAAGCTTTAGTCAGGTTACTAATAGGAAGGGGCATATTTATGTTCAGCAAAGGAATTAAACATACTGTGATGGCAACGGCATTTACGGTGTTTTCTGCGGCTTCTTATTCTTGGATCACAAATACCGACACAGCTTCAACAAGCTGTAATTGCCCTTCTCAATTACAAGCTAACAATTCTCAGTATTTGCCTATGGGCAGTTGCCAAGCAAGGGCAGCAAACCAAAGCTGGTTTTCTTGGTTAACAGGTAAAAGTCGCAGTTCTCAGTTTCATTATTTAGATCTACTTGAGCTACTTGAGTCAGGCAAAAAAGATTCAAAAGCGAATTACGCAGCCCACATTAGATAAAGGAATTTATGATGCAGTATTTACAAAGTATTTTTGCTGCATTATTTGGGGTTCAAAGCAGTAAAAAACATCAAGACGACTTCCAAAACTTATCTCCTAAATACCTCATTATTTTGGCATCATTCTTAACTCTAGCGTTAATTGTGGCGATTGTAGTCGTAGTAAACCTTGTAATCAGTTAAATTTCAAAATCGGCGTTGGCCGACTTATAAAGAGCCATTAACTCACCAACTTTGTTGCGTTTATTCCCTTTAGGGCTAATAGTGCGCTTTACTTGGATCACGTCAAGGTTTGCTTGGGCATAGATCTTACGTGTCCACAAAGTATCGTGATTTGAAATAAGTACTGAATTACCTTGATTAAACGCTTGGCTTTCAGCAAGATTTGCCAAGTTAGCCTGATCATCAAGATCAAAGCCACCTTTGGCATAGCTGGTGAAGGAAGCCGTTTTACTCAAAGGCACATAAGGTGGATCACAGTAAACAACTGCATTTTCAGGAATAGCTTGAAATACTTCTTCGTAATTTAAACAAGTAAATGTCGCTTTTTGTGCTTTTTCAGCAAAAAAATACAACTCATGCTCAGGAAAGTAAGGACGTTTATATTTCCCAAACGGAACGTTAAATATACCTTTTTTATTATATCGGCATAACCCATTGTAACCATGGCGGTTCATATATAAGAACAAAATAGCACGTTCATAAGCATCGGATGATTCGTTAAATTGCTTACGATATTCGTAGTAAACATCGGCATCATTATTTACTTCAACAAATAACTTTCGCGCATCTGCTATGAACTCATCAGGATTATCTTTTAACTCGTTATAAAGATTAATGAGATCGGCATTTATATCGTTCAAGATATAGTGTTTAAACTGGGTATTTAAGAAAACAGAACCAGCACCAACAAAAGGTTCGACTAAGGTATCTGCTGTTGGTAAGCGTTTTGAAAGCTCTTCAACTAAGCTGTATTTACCGCCTGCCCATTTTAGAAATGCGCGTGTTTTTTTGTTCATGCTAGCTGGTTATTTTTCTTAATAAATTACGTTAAGGCGAGCTATTCTACACTAGCTACAGTGACTAAACTATGGCTTTAGTTATTTGCTTGAATTTGTTGCTGGATTTTATCCAATGATTTAGCAAACGCACCTTGCTTTAACAATCGTTCGGGTAATTGAGCTCTCGCTTGCTGCGCCTCTGCTAATGTTGCAAATAAACCATAGGTAAGACCAAGCAATACATTGTCTTGTTTAGTTATTTCATAAATTTGCGTTGATGTTAAATTGTTTTGCATCACGGTATTTGTGATCACTTGCCTATCACGTACCACCATTAGTTGAATGGTGTAATAGTTTTTTGCTTGAGCTAAAAACCAATCATTACCTGAAAGCACTTTGACGGGTTGTTCTGGCTGCTGTTCTGGCTGCTGTTCTGGCTGCTGTTCTGGCTGCTGTTCTGGCTGCTGTTCTGGCTGCTGTTCTGGCTGCTGTTCTGGCTGCTGTTCTGGCTGCTGTTCTGGCTGCTGTTCTGGCTGCTGT
>NZ_JBMMUG010000008.1:0-34684 GCF_049257255.1 Pseudoalteromonas aquimarina | reverse complement strand
TCTGGCTGAGCAGAAGTATTTTGCTTGCTCTCTATTAAATCAAGCTTATTTACTTCAAGCGAAACATCGTGTGATTGAATAACGGTTGTTGGTGCTTCACTTACATCCTCTTTTTGAGAAAAAGTCTGCTGCTTGAAAAAATAAAGTAATGCACTTGCAATTGCGACTAAAACAACTGTAAAAAACACTAACCAACTATAGATTTTCACCTGTTTTTTACGCGTTTCAATTTTTAAATCTTGCTGCTTATTTTCATTTTTCCAGGCCAATAGCAATTGCGGGTTACCATGACAAGCAGCTAAAAAAGCACCAAAAATTGGCTCATCTTCATAAGGCAAATCTTTAAAGTACATTCTCATTAAAGACAAACTTTCACTTTGATTTAATGGCTCTAAGTGGATATTGATAGCATCAAGCACTGGTAACTGCCGAGTAGCTGTTAATAAGATTCGTATTTTACCTTGGTAAAGCTCGGTCAGTTGATACAGCTCATTGGCAAACTCATCACTGATAAAATGGGCATTATCAATTACTATTAACAGTGGCTCAAGTATGCCTTTAGACAATATTGCAAAGTTATCCTGAATATTTAAATCATAATCAATTAAGGGATTTGAAAAACTTTGCTCTAAAATTTGCCCAAGTAGATGACGGTCTTGGGCACTGCGAGAAGCCTGAATATAGGCTTTATTATGCTCTGGGAATTTGTCTGAGATAAATGTTTCGGCAAGATAACTCTTGCCTAAACCTACCTCAGAAATAAGGCATATAAAATTATTACCATAAGCAAACTGCAATTCGATTCTATCGACTAACGCCTGCCTACTTGGCAATATTTTAGTTTGCATGCAGTTTAAATAACTCTTCTAATTCTTGTTGTGTAACATCATCAACAAGTTCACATGCACCGAAAGATGTTGGAATGATAAAACGGATCACACCTTGTTTATTCTTTTTATCTTTAACCATGTGTTTTACAAAATCATCACATGACATGCTTGTTGGTGCTTTTATTGGTAAATTGAAGTCTGCTAGCAGAGTAATTATTCGTTGTAACTCTTGCTCTGACAGATAGCCACGCAAAAACGCTAACTGTGACGCTAACACCATACCTGTGGCAACGGCTTCACCATGAAGCCAATTACCGTATCCCATTTCAGCTTCAATTGCATGACCGAAAGTGTGTCCAAGATTTAATAAAGCTCTTAATCCAGACTCTTTCTCATCTTGTGCAACAATTTCAGCTTTAATTTCACAGCATCGATAAATAATTTTACTAAGTGCTTCTGTATGATGTTCTTTTATAGCAGTTGAGTTATCTTCAATAAACTTAAAGAAGTCAGCATCGTAAATTAAGCCATATTTGATTACTTCAGCAATACCAGCTGCAAATTCTCTGTCTGGTAAGGTGCTAAGGGTATTATTGTCGATATAAACAGCTTTAGGTTGATAAAAAGCACCAATCATATTTTTACCAAGTGGATGGTTAACCGCTGTTTTACCACCTACAGATGAATCTACTTGCGACAGTAATGTTGTTGGCACCTGAATAAAATCAATACCACGTTGATAACAGGCAGCTACAAAACCAGTTAAATCACCAATCACGCCGCCACCAAGCGCAACAAGGCAGGTATCACGGCCGCAGTTATGCTCTAACAAAAAGCGATTTATAAATTCAAAGTATTCGAGTGATTTAAATTGCTCGCCATCTGGGATGATGCAAGACAGAAAGGAATCTGATGGTAATTGAGCTGTGAATTTATCTAAGTAGATAGGAGCGATTGTTTCATTGGAAACAATCACCACTTTTTTACCTGCCAAAATTTCCGATAAATTTGGACTATCAGTAAGATTGTTTTGTGAAATATAAATTGGGTAGCTGCGCTCACCCAAATTAACTGATAATTCAAGCATGCGCATCCCCTTTTATATTTAGAAATTTATCTTTTCGATAATTTGATTGGCAACAACTTTTGCACTTTGTTCATCGGTACGAACAACGAAGTCAGAAACTTCAACGTAAAGTGGATTACGCTCGTCAGCTAAACGAACTAATACATCTTTAGGTGGTTCTTCCGTTTGCAATAACGGACGTTTCTTGTCACGTTGAGTACGCGCTAATTGCTTTTCGATCGGAGTTTCTAAATAAACAACGATACCACGAGCAGAAAGCTTATTACGTACATCTTTACTAATAATAGAGCCACCGCCTGTTGCTAGAACGATACCTTGCTTTTCTGTTAAATCAGAAATAACAGACTCTTCTCTGCGACGAAACCCTTCTTCACCTTCAATATCAAATACCCAAGCGATATCCGCACCAGTGCGACGCTCGATTTCTTGGTCTGAGTCAAAAAACTCTAAATGAAGTTGGTCTGCAAGGTGACGACCAATAGTGCTTTTACCTGCGCCCATTGGGCCCACTAGAAATATATTACGTTTTTCAGCCATATCTTTTAGTACAAACGAACTCTAAAATTGAAAAAAACCCCGCTTATTAGCTGGTCCCCAAAAGTAAGGCGGAGATTATCTCAACAAATAGGCAAGGTTTTCAAGTGTTATACAATAAAAAGGGCTATTCAGCCCTTTTTAGCTACAAAGATTCATTAAGAATTTTCGGAGTTACGAAAATAAGTAACTCTTTTTTCTCATTAAATTCACTATTAGATTGGAACAAGTAACCAAGGTAAGGAATATCACCTAACAGAGGTACTTTTTTCGTGCTGCTCACAATCTGCTGCTGGTAAATACCACCAAGCACTACAGTCTGACCATTATCAACCAATACTTGAGTACGAATCTTCTGAGTATCAATTGCTACCGCAGGGCCAGTTGGTGTTTGTACTGTATCACCACGCGTATCCTGAGTAATAACAAGGTCTAGGATGATCTTGTCGTCAGGTGTAATTTGTGGCGTTACTTCCAAACTTAATACTGCTTTCTTAAATTCAACCGTAGTTGCACCACTTGATGCAGCTTGAACATAAGGAATTTCAGTACCTTGCTCAATACGAGCAAGTTTTTGGTTTGCAGTAGTAATACTTGGACTTGCGATAATTTCAGCTTTATTTTCTTGCTCAAGCGCAGATAACTCAAGGTCAATTAGCGTGCCATCAGCAAGTTTTGCCACATGGATACCAATACTACCTGCAGGGTTTGCAATCGGCAAATTAACATTTAAACGATCGCTAAGCGCTGGAATAATACCATTTGCGATGTTGTTAGCACCTTCTAAGGTACCTGAAACACCATCAGAATTCTGCTGATCACTAAAGCCCCAACGAATACCTAAATCTTCTTGAACATTGTCACGAACAGTAACCATGCGAGATTCAATTTTTACCTGCTTAACCGGAATATCAAGGTTCTCAATCATACGACGAACACTTTCAATACTTACTGCAGTATCTTTAATAAGTAATGTATTGGTACGCTCATCAACCGATACTGAACCACGGCTTGATAAAATACTGTTACCTTCAAACTTTAATAGTTCTGAGAAATCTTTCGCTTTAGCATAGTTTAGTTGAATGTACTCGCTATATAGCGGTTCAAGTTCAGCAACTTTTTGCTTAACTTCTAGCTCGCGAGCTTCACGTGATGCTAACTCTTCTGTCGGTGCAACCATTAGAATAGAACCATCCATGCGCTTATCTAAGCCCTTCATTCGTAAAACAACATCAAGCGCTTGGTCCCATGGAACACCATCTAAACGTAGTGTAATGTTACCTTCAACTGAATCACTCGTTACTAAGTTGAAGTTATTGTACTGCGCAATAATTTGCAGCACTTGACGAATAGAAATATCTTGGAAGTTAAGTGACATAGGCTTACCTTGGTAGTCTTTACCATCACCAAGGAAACTGCGCTTAGACTCATCTTTTTCAACTGTTAACGTGAAGATGTTATCAAGTTGCTGATAGTTATAATCAAAACCTGTCGTAGTATCGATAACAATACGGCTGTTGATGCCATCTTTAAAGGTTTCAACAGTGCTTACTACCGTACCAAAATCCATAACATCTAATTGATATAATAAATCATCAAGAATATCGGTGTTGTGAAATTCAGCAACAATTTTGCCAGCTTTTTCACTAACGTCGATTGCAGCCATGTTTTCTTGTAAGAAAATCATCACTCGCGCTTCACCGCTTTCGCCACGACGAAAATCAATAGCTTGGATTTTGTTAATATAACTAGAGCTGTCTTCTACTGCTGATGTTTCAGCAACATCTTGCGTTGGGTTATCACTCACATGTAAATAGAATAAGTTTTTATCTACACGTGTTTGATAAATTTTAAGATAGTCTAAGAAAACTGTAACTTTAAAGCCGTCATTTTCAAAAGCATGAGTAACACGTTTAACACCTGCTTTATTAATTAATACTTCAGTTAGGTTTTCTTCAAAGTCAGCTTCATCGAAAAATAATTCAATACGAGCAGGCTCAGAAAATACCTGGATTTTAGGTTCAATATAAATCTCTTCGTCAAATACGAATTCGATTTCCGTTTCACCATCGAGTAATGGGTTGTAGCGCACATCATATAGCAGCGGGACAGCAGATGCCCCAAATGAAAGCACCAATAAACCGGCTGTCAGTAAAGTTGTAAAACCTTTACGTAGAAGACCTACTGCTGATCGCATATTATTAAACCCTTTATTATTAACTTGACGCATTGCTACCTGCCTCCACGATTTCCACTTTCGTCAGGCGTTCTTTCCAACATCCTGCACCATCAGGTATTAACTCTAATAACTCAATAAAGCCATTTTGAACCTGAGTTACTTTGCCATTAAACAAACCCATTCGGCCACCAATACCAACTTCATGCAACGAGTTATCTGGTGCTGTTATCAGCGCTAATAACTCTGTTGTTGAGCCGATCGTTCCACGCATTTGTAAATTCTCAAGCGGGAAACGCTCTAAAGCTTCTTTACGTCTTCTTGGATCTGGGTGTAAGCAGTTTTGAACCTGCAATAATCGATCCTGAATAACTTCTGGCTTAGGCGCTACAAATGGGCTTCGCTTTTCACTGGCTGTGTAAGCAAAGTGGTTAAACTTCTTTATTTCAGGAATTGGCTCAACATTATTATTAGTATTAGCACGCACCTGATTAATAAACTCTTGTTGCTCTGTTAAATCATCAAAGCAGCCGCTAAGAATAAGAGGTAATGCTAAAATTGCTAATTTTTTCATTCACGCTCTCCTTCATATCGGTATGTTTTAGCAACAACGCTAAATTCTAGTTGCTCTTGTTTATCACCGCCTTTTATTGTGAAGTCATGTAAGCTGATAATACGAGGTAGTTCAGCAACCTTACTCACAAACTCACCGAAGTCGTGGTAACTACCAACAACTTCAATTTTAATCGGCAGCTCTGTGTAGAACTCTTTTTCAATCTCTGGCATCCACTCAACTTTATGGAATGTTAAGCCACTTGAAGTACCAATGTATGATAAATCTTCGATAAGACCAGGTGTTTCACTTGAGGTAGGAAGGCGCTTCAATAGCTGCGCAAATTTTTCTTCCATCTCAACCATTTGTTGACGATAGATCTCAAGTTTACTTGCTACATCGTATTTTTGACGATAAGTGGTACGTAACTCTTGCTCTTTTTGCTGCGCTTGTTCATACGCCTCAATTTCATTTGAAACCATCATTGAGTATGTGAAAAATGCAACCAAGCCCGCAGCTATAATACACACAATAATTTTGACCGCTAAAGGCCAACTTCCTATGTTTTCAAGATCTAATTCGTCTAATTCGATTTCATTTAGCGACTTTAAATCAATATTCATTTTTGAGCCTCGCTAATTTCCTCGTAAGGCTTCACTCTAAACCTTAGATTAAAATCATTAAGAAGGCGAAGCTCTTGATCGCCAGCTTCAATTACTTGCATTACAGCATCTTCAAATAGATAAGATTCTTCTAACTTACGTAACATAGCAGATACGCGGTTATGAGATTCACTTTTACCTACGATTTGTAGCGCTCGGTCACGACGTTCTAAGCTTGTTAAGTAAACACCTGAAGGAACGACAAGTGCAACTTCATCCATGATTTGTGTACCAAGGTTTCGGTTACTTTGAAGCTCTTCGATTAAGCGCATACGTTGTTGTAGGCTCGCTTTTCGTTTATCTAGTTCACGAATATCTTTAATTCGCTGATCGAGTAAAGCGATTTCTGATGTTAAAAAGTTATTACGCACATTTTGGCCATCTTTTAAAGCACCATAAAACATGCTTAAACCAAACATACTACCAAATGACATGATCACAACCAGTAGCAAGATAGTTACAAACTGTTTTTGTGCCTCTTTGCGCGACGCTTCACGCCACGCCAGGAGATTTATATGTGGCATGGTGAAAAACTCCTTAGTGCTAAGCCTGTTGCAACTGCTAGCTGGGCTTGATGTTTTTCTAAGGATTCACGATCCACCCCTGGTGCTAACTCCATTTTCTCAAAAGGGTTCATAATCACAGAATGAATACCAAGTTCATCAATCAGTAACTTATCTAAACCTGAAATCAATGAAGTACCGCCCGAAAGGACAATATAATCAACTTGATCTTTACCACTTGTTGTTAAGAACATTTGAATTGCACGACGAACTTGCTGCAAGAATGACGTTTGGAAAGGTGCTAATACTTCAAACGTATAGTTTGGAGGTAAATCACCCGATGTTTTAGCTAATTCGGCTTCATCAAAGCTTTTGTTGTAATACGACACAATACTGTGAGTATATTGCTCACCACCAAACACTTGGTCACGGGTATAAAGCGTCTCACCGTTTTGAGCAACACTAATAAGCGTCATCGTCGCACCGACATCAATAAACGCAACTATTTTATTAGCTGCATCTTCTGGCAGTAAATCATAGCAGAGGTCGATGTTACGACTTAACGCATATGCTTCAACATCAACTACTTTTGGTGTAAATCCGCCTGACTCAACTGCACCTGCACGAGCTTCAACGCTTTCAGTACGCGCAGCCGAAAGTAGTACATTTACTTTTGAAGGATCAGCATCATTGACGTCTAGCTTTTCAAAATCCAGACTGACTTCGTCTAATGGATATGGAATTAAGCTATCCGCTTCAATTTCAATTTGCGATTCTAATTCAGCATCCGTTAAGGCAACATCCATAAAGATGACCTTAGTGATAACTGCTTGACCAGATACCGCTGTAGCCGCTTCCGTAATATTCTTGGGGAGTTTTTTACGGATTTTGTTAATAACACGACCAACAGCTTCAATATCTTGAATGGTCCTTTCTGCCATTGCCCCTTTAGGCATTGGCTCAACAGCGAACGCTTCAAGTCGGTAATGAGTTTCTTTTTGGCTAAGCAATACCGCTTTAACGGAATGTGAACCAATATCAATACCAACCATCAGAGGCTGTGGTTTTTTAAACAGTTGACCTATCATAAACCTAACGCTAATCCTTTTTTTTATAATTATAATAACTTTATAAAATCTAGCGAAAAAATTTTATTCAAAAATTAATCAGGATATACTACCAGTGTTATCTTGTAATTGGGAGTCCATTCTCGGGAATTTTCTGTGGCTTTTATAAAAAACTTTTTACGTTTTATTATCATATGTACCATTCTTGGTACTTTTGCAGTAGTTATCCTTTACTTTTATGTAAAGCCCGAGCTGCCCAGTGTTGCCGTTTTAAAAGACGTGCAACTTCAAACACCTATGCAAGTATTCACCAAAGATGGACGATTAATCAACCAATTTGGTGAAAAAAAACGTATTCCCGTTACGATAGATCAAATTCCTGAAGACTTTATCCATGCGATTTTAGCAACAGAAGACAATCGTTTTTACGAACATCCGGGTATCGACCCTATTGGTATTATCCGCTCTGCAATCGTGTTAATTACTACCGGACAAAAGAAGCAAGGTGCTAGTACCATCACCATGCAGACAGCACGTAACTTCTTCTTAACTCGTGAAAAAGCTTACATGCGTAAGATAAAAGAAATTTTTATCGCACTGCATATCGAAAGCTTAATGACAAAGGATGAGATCCTTGCACTTTACCTTAACAAAATTGAGCTTGGTCACAGAGCCTTTGGTATTGGCGCAGCTGCTCAAGTTTACTACGGTAAAGATCTTAACGAATTGAGTCTGCCGGAATTAGCGATGATTGCAGGCTTACCAAAAGCCCCTTCAACACTAAACCCAATTAGCAACCCAGAACGCGCAAAGCATCGCCGCAATGTTGTTCTGTCACGAATGTTAGTTGAAGGTTATATAAGCCAAGCGCAATTTGATAAAGCTAGTAAAGCGCCAATTACTGCAAAGAAGCATGGTGCTGAAATCGAATTTTCAGCGCCATACATATCAGAGATGATCCGTGCTGATATGGTTGCTCGTTTTGGTTTAGAAGGAGCTTATAATACTGGTTACAAAGTTTACGCGACTATAAATTCTCGCAATCAAGCTGCTGCTCAAAAAGCACTTATGGACAATATCCATAATTATGACCATCGTCATGGCTTTCGAGGTGTCAAAATTTATCTGTGGAATTCAGAAACAGATGCACCATGGCAGCGAAAAGAAATCTTATCCTATCTTGAATCAGTTGATGAATTTGGTTATTTAAAAGCGGCAGTTGTTGAACAAATCGACGAGCAAAATGCCTATGCCGTATTAAAAGATGGCACATCAATTACGATCAATTGGGATGGATTAAAGTGGGCTCGCCCATATATTACCCAATCCAGGCAAGGTAAAGCACCTTCAGTAACCTCTGATATTCTGCATCCTGGCGCGTTTATATGGCTTCAGCAAGATGAAACTGCTCAATACCAACTATCACAAATGCCTGATGTGAGTAGTGCGATTGTATCGCTTAATCCACAAAATGGCGCAATCGAAGCGCTAGTTGGGGGATATAGTTTTGAGCAATCACAATACAACCGCGTTACTCAGGCTAAACGCCAAGTTGGTTCAAATATTAAACCATTTCTTTATTCTGCGGCCATTGAGCACGGTTATTCACTCGGCACTATTATTAATGATGCCCCCATTAATAGCTGGAACTCAGCACAACGCATCGCATGGCGTCCTGAAAATAGCCCAGCTAATTATGATGGTCCAATTCGTGTGCGCCGCGCTTTAGCGCAATCTAAAAACGTTGTTGCTGTGCGACTACTAAGAGGCATAGGTGCTCGTAACACGGTAGACCACTTACTTAAATTTGGTTTCTCGCCTGAAGATATCAAACCCCATGAAGCCCTTTCGCTAGGTGCTGCATCCTTAACGCCATTGGAAGTTGCCCGTGGTATGGCTGCATTTGCAAATGGCGGGCATTTGATAGAACCTTATTTTATCGACCGTATTGAAGATGCAGAAGGCAATATTATTTATCAAGCGCAGCCTCTAGTGGTATGCAACCAATGTACAGCTGAAGAAGTACGTGATAGCTATCATTATGCACCGCGCATAATCAGCGAACAGAATGCATTTCTAATTGCTGATGCAATGAAAACAGCTGTCTATGGTGAGCCAGGTTGGGTTGGCACCGGTTGGCGTGCAAAAGATTTAAAACGCAATGACTTGTCGGGTAAAACCGGTACAACAAACGATATCGTTGATACTTGGTTCTCTGGGTTTAACAGTCAAGTAATTACAACAACATGGGTTGGCTTTGACGATCCTGGTAAGCGTTTGGGTCGTGTTCAATATAATAACAACTTAACGAAAAACCAGTTCGCCGGCGGTGAATCAGGTGCACGAACTGCACAGCCCGCTTGGATTGCTTATATGCGTGAAGCACTAAAAGGCATGCCAAGCTCGCCAATTGAACAGCCTGAAGGTTTAGTATCAGTTCGTATTGACCGTAAATCTGGGCTACTGAGTAATAAAACAGATAAGTCGACGCGCTTTGAATACTTTATTAAAGGCACAGCTCCGACTCAATATATACAAGAAGAAGTACCAAATTTATTTGATCCTTATGAGTCAAGCGACCTTGCTACCACTAATGAAGAGTTATTCTAAAAACAAAAAAAGCCGCTTTTATAAGCGGCTTTTTACTGTTAATTACTTTCTATTAATTACTCAGAAAGTTTATGGCATAGCCAGTAAAGATCTGAGTGCACCCCTGCTGCAGTAACTTCTCGTCCAGCACCAGGACCTTGAATTATAAGCGCATTATTTTCATACCACACACTGTTTATAACAAAAATGTTATCACCAGGGGTAAGTGTCGCAACAGCTGCATTTGGCGCAACCGCTTTTAAACCTACTTTTGCGGTAATGGGTGTTGTGGTTGTATCCAACTCAGCCACATACCTAAGTGTTTTACCTTCTTTTTCAGCTTTTACAGCTAGTTCTTCAACAAACTTATCAAGTAAGTCTCGTTTTGCTAAAGCATCTTGCCACGTACCATTTGCAAGCTCTTGTGGCATCCAAGCCGACAATTCAATGTCGTCTAATTCAAGAGATAAACCAAGCTCACGAGCAAGAATTAACAGCTTACGCTGAACATCGCGTCCTGATAAATCCTCACGCGGATCTGGTTCGGTAAAGCCAAGTTCCCTTGCCTGCTCAACAAGCTCCGAGAACTTTTTATCAAGCGAATAATTAGCCCCTAACCACGATAACGTGCCAGAGAAAACACCGCTAATTTTAGTGATCTTGTCACCTGAGTTTTGTAAATCTTTAAGTGCAAAGTTAATTGGCAGACCCGCACCAACACTGGTGTTATAACGCCATAACAAGTTCTTTTCAGTTTGCAAACGGCGCAAGTTTTCATACCAATTAAGCTCGGCAGTACCAGCATATTTGTTGGCAGAAATAATATGGCAATCATGCAGTGCAAACTCAGGGTAAAGCAAACTAAACTGTTCGCTAGCAGTAATATCAATTACCACTTTATGGCCGTAATCAAGCTCTTTAATAAACTCAATAAGTTGCTCAGCGCTTGTCGCTTTTGCGTTTTCTGCAAAATGCGTACTGGCGTTTTCAAGGGCTATTCCGTGCCCATTTAACCAACTTGAATTCGAACGTAATAAGCCAACCAATTTTACCGGTAGTAAAGTATTCAAACGTTCAAGTTGAGTACTGAGTTGAGATAAAAACACCTCTCCCACATTACCAATACCGGCAACAATTACTGCTAATTCTTGTTTTGCCGTGATCAATTCATCATGCAGCAGAGATAAAGTATCGCTCTCAAGCAGTTGGTCACCTAATAAAATAGCAAAACCGTTTTGGCTCCATGCGCCGCGCAGAGTCATGCTTTGTTTTTCTAGTAACTGCTTAGCACTTTGTAGAAGTTGAGTTTCACTACCTGGCTCACTTACGATAGCAACCCCAGATACATTAGACTCAATTAGTACTGCATCTTGTTGGTAAAACGCTGCAACTTGCTCACCAAATTGGCTTGGTACTAACAATAAAGTATTGCCATCAACTTCTAACGGTTGCAATGGATGTTGTAGCAAAATGCTCAACTCTCTGATGCTGTCTTTATTGCTATTGGTGATTTGAAAAACGTCTGAACTGGCGAGTGTAGTAATAAAACGCTTTGCTTTAGCTTGTTCATTGGCAACTACTTTTGTGCCATCACTATGGCTATCATAGCTGCTGCGTACCACCAATTTGATATCGCTGTCTTTTAATGGCGTAAGTGTTTTAGCGTGTAAAACAGGGTTTCCTAAACGCGCCAGTAACTGCGCTTGTTGTTGGCTAATCTTGTTATACTTAACTGCTTTTTCCACTTTACGTGGGTCGGTACTGTAAACACCTTGTGTGTCAGTCCAAATAGTTACACTATCCGCGTTTAAGTATTTACCAAGCAAAGTGGCACTATAATCACTACCGTTACGACCAAGTGTTACAGTATTACCTGCTTCATCACTTGCGATAAAACCAGTTACAATATTCAGCTCATCTTGCTTTAGTGAACGACAACGAGCTGTGTTTTCATCGTGTTTTAAGTAATTTTCAGCAACAACGAATAAATCTCTGCTGTCATAGTGGCAGGCAGCAACACCGATTTTATTTAAATAATGTGCAAGTAAGCGGGCAGACCATAACTCACCATGTGCTAATAACCATGCTTGTTCTAGTTCAGCACAGCCTGCACGTTGTGAAATTGCATTTATATCGTCAATTAAGTGAGCATACACTTCACTTTTGTCACCTAATAATTCAGCTATAAGTGCACACTGATGATCTTTCAATAGTGCAATCACCTCGCCTACACCTTTGTGATCTTGATTGTGGTAACTCGACCATAAGCGCACTAAGGTATCGGTTGTTTTGCCTGCGGCAGAGACCACCACCGCATCACCACCACTTAATTGTTGGCAAATATTAGCAACTGCATGGTAGCGTTTTGCACTGCTTAGGCTTGAACCACCAAATTTATAAACTTGTTTTGTCATTTAACTTATCACCACAATGCCGGTCGTGCAGCACAGCACTGGTTTTGTGTTTCGCCACCAGCAACTGAGTTTTTGTTAATTGTTTTTGAAAATGCTTGCTCAAGATCAGCAATTAAATCTTCAACATCTTCTATACCCACAGAAATGCGAATTAAAGTATCGTTAACACCTGCTTTTAAACGCGCCTCTGGCGCCATGCCTGCGTGTGTCATGGTTGCAGGGTGACAAATTAAGCTTTCTACCCCGCCAAGTGATTCAGCTAAGCTGAACTGCTCAACACTAGTTAAAAACTTCGCCGTATCTTCAATCGTGCCTTTGATACTAAAGCTCACCATACCGCCAAACCCTTTTTGCTGAGCTTTCGCTAATTCATGTTGAGGGTGACTTTCAAGGCCTGGGTAGTAAACTTTTTCGACATGCTCACAGGTTTCTAAATAGCGTGCGATAGCAAATGCATTTTCTTGGTGCTGTTTAATACGCACATTTAAAGTACGAATACCACGGAGCGTTAAATACGCATCAAAAGGCGCACCAGTAATACCAATGTTATTTGCCCACCAAGCAAGCTCTTCACCTAATTCAGCTGTACGTGTAATTACAACACCCCCTACAACATCTGAGTGGCCGTTGATGTATTTTGTAGTTGAGTGGATCACAATATCTACGCCAAACGAAATTGGATTTTGTAATGCCGGTGATAAAAACGTGTTGTCTGCGCCAACAAGGGCACCAACAGAGTGAGCAACATCTACAACTTTGGCAATGTCAGTTAAACGTAAAACTGGGTTGCTCGGTGTCTCAATCCACACAAGCTTAGGTTTAATGGCTTTAATCTGCTCATAGCAAGACGCTTGAGTAAAATCGACCACAGCTACTTTTAATAAGCCACGTTTTTCAAGGCTAGTAAATAAACGGTAACTACCGCCGTAACAATCATGTGGAATTAAAATAGTATCTTCTGGCGTTAAAATTTGTGTGCATAAGTGAACAGCAGACATGCCTGTTGCTGTAACAATCCCTTTTTCGCCGCCTTCTAGCTTAGCTAATGTATCCGCTAAGATATCACGATTTGGATTACCACTACGGCCGTAATCATAGTCACGTTTTTTATCAAAATCAGCGAACTCATAGGTTGTCGATAAATATAACGGTGGTACAACTGCACCGTGAAGTTTATCAGCTGTAATGCCATTGCGAACAGCAAGGGTTGTTTGTTTACTTTGCTTCATAACTTTGCCACTTAGATGTTTAGACGTCCAAAAGGTTAAACCACTAAACGATGGAAGTCAAAACTTTTACACGTCTATATAGCCAAACAAATGATATTTGACTATATATTTTAAAACGATAAAATTTTGCCTCTTACTTACAGGCTATCGTCAAAATTAAATCGTAACAGATATAGGCTAGTACACTTTATGGCAACTAAATGGAACGGTGAATATATTCACCCATATGCAGAACACGGTAAAAAATCAGAACAAGTAAAAAAAATTACCGTATCTATCCCACTTAACGTATTGAAAGTACTGACAGACGAGCGTACTCGTAGACAAGTAAATAACTTACGTCATGCAACCAATAGTGAATTACTATGTGAAGCGTTTTTGCATGCGTTTACAGGTCAGCCACTGCCTGATGATGAAGATTTAAGAAAAGATAATCCTGAGCATATTCCGCAAAGGGTTAAAGAAATTCTCGCAGAACGCGGTTTACCGCTTCCTGAATTAGAAGATGAATAAAAAAAACCTCAGCAATTGCTGAGGTTTTTTCTTTTATTGCTTAATTAAAGCATATAGTTCTCTGGCATTTCAATTTGCGCTACGCCCGATGCAACCGCTGCTTCTGCAACTGCACGTGCTACACGTGGTAATAAGCGTGGATCCATTGGCTTAGGAATAATGTAGTCTTTACCGAACTCTAAGTTGGATTCACCTGAAGCCGAAAGCACTTCTTGTGGCACTGGCTCCTTCGCAATTTCGCGAATCGCATTTACCGCTGCAATTTTCATTTCATCATTAATTGCTGTTGCACGAACATCAAGCGCACCGCGGAAAATAAATGGGAAACACAACACATTATTAACTTGGTTAGGGTAATCTGAACGACCTGTTGCCATAATTAAATCATTTCGCGCGGCATTCGCTACTTCCGGTTTAATTTCAGGATCAGGGTTAGAACACGCAAATACCACTGGCTTATTTGCCATTAACTTTAGCTCTTCAGCAGTTAATAGATCTGGGCCTGATACACCCACAAATACGTCAGCTTCTTCAATTACATCTTGTAGTGTGCGTTTATCTGTATTGTTGGCAAATAACATTTTGTATTCATTTAAGTCATCACGACGTGTATGAATAACCCCTTTTCTATCGAGCATATAAATGTGCTCACGCTGTGCACCACATTTAATTAGTAGTTCCATACAGGCAATCGCAGCCGCACCTGCACCTAAACACACAATAAGTGCATCTTTAAGCTTTTTACCTTGGATCTCTAACGCATTTAACATACCTGCAGCTGTTACAATCGCAGTACCATGCTGATCATCATGGAAAACAGGTACACTACAACGCTCAATAAGTGCTTTTTCAATTTCAAAACATTCTGGTGCTTTGATATCTTCAAGGTTAATACCGCCAAAGGTGTCAGCAATGTTTTCAACAGTATTAATAAAGTCTTCTGTGGTGCGGTGTTTAACTTCAATATCAATCGAATCTAAACCAGCAAAACGCTTAAATAAAAGTGCTTTACCTTCCATTACAGGTTTTGACGCCAGCGGCCCTAAGTTACCTAAACCTAAAATAGCAGTACCATTTGAGATAACAGCGACCATATTGCCCTTTGCGGTATATTTATAGGCATTATTCGGATCAGCAGCAATTTCACGAACAGGTTCAGCAACACCTGGGCTGTAAGCTAATGCTAGGTCATTAACAGTCTCAGCAGGTTTTGTTAGTTCAATGCTAATTTTTCCGGGAACGGGTTCAGAATGGTATTGTAGCGCTTTTTCTCTTATGTCAGACATGCGTGCCTTATCCTACGATGTTAAAAGTGAGAGATACTGGTTTAATAGTACGGCATTTAGAGTAAATAGAAGTTAAATGCGGTTATATATTAACCTAAGACCATAGTTTAATTTACAACCATGAGCTCTAGATATTTTCTGCTAAATCATTACCAGATTGAAGTTAATTCAGATCCGACCAGATTTAGCTCACGCCTCTTTTTACACTCGACGAGTACTATTTTGCCAACAGATAGTAAAAATAATGACTATTGAAACCATCTATAATTCAGTATATAGCCATCTATTTAGAATAAAAAGACATAGAAAAAGCATTTAAGATGACAAAAATTCATATTAAATTTCAGACACAAAAAAAGCACCCGTAGGTGCTTTCTTAATAAGAACAAAAATGTTCTTATTTTTTGCTTGATAAAGCGCCGAAACGCTTGTTGAAGCGATCAACACGACCACCTGTATCAAGCACTTTTTGCTTACCAGTGTAGAACGGGTGACACTCTGAACAAACATCTAAGTGGATGTCTTTACAAAGAGTTGAACGCGTTACAAATTTGTTACCACATGAACAAGTAGCATTGATTGCTTCGTACTTAGGGTGGATACCTTCTTTCATAGTGAACCTCTAATTAGGCCGTATCGCTCTCCAAACCCGAAGTCTGGCACCATACGTTGTTAAACAAAAAATATATAGGGCGCGAATTCTAGCCAACAAACATCGCAATAGCAAGATCTTTAACCATCTCAATATAAATTAAGTTAAACACTAGCCGCGAAAAGTTTGCCGTGATTTAATTTCAAAAAGTCTGCCTTAAATTGAAAGCCAAATTACCATGCATCTAGTTGCCGAAGTTGCGTTAAATGTTCCGCTATATCGCAATTTTGATTATCTCATCGAACCACATATTCAACCAAATATTAGCGTTGGCTGCCGTGTTGCCGTGCAATTTGGCCGCCAGCAACTTATTGGCATCGTAATTAAGCTCAAATCACATAGCGAATTTATGGCAAAGCTAAAGCCAATTTCGCGCTTGGTAGATAACCAACCAATTATTGATAACCACCTAATTAGTTTGGTGGAGTTTGCTAGCCATTATTACCAAAACCCGCTCGGTGAAAGCTACCAAGTTGCACTGCCAAATTTACTTAATAAAGGCGAAGACTTAGATAAATCAGCCGTACCGATCATCAAACTTGTTGACGATACTGCAACTGTTACAGGTAAAAAACAACGTCAACTCATTGAGCACTTGGTCGATTCTGGTAGTACACCAGTAACCGAATTAAGCGCCCTAGGATTCAGTAGCAGCACCGTAAAATCACTGCTTGAAAAGTCAATTATTGAGAAAACTGTAGAATACAATCGTGATTGGCAATCAAAGCCCCTAACCGTTGGTGATAAGCCTAAACTAAACCGCGAACAGGCGGTAGCACTTGCAGCAATTAATCAGCAATCCGGTTACACATGCTACTTACTAGAGGGTGTTACAGGCAGTGGAAAAACCGAAGTTTATCTACAAGCATTAGAAAAACCACTTGAGCAAGGTAAACAAGCATTAGTATTAGTGCCTGAAATTGGCTTAACTCCGCAAACGGTTAATCGTTTTCGTAGACGTTTTCTAAACGTACCTATCATGCTTTGGCACTCTGCAATGACAGATCATGAGCGACTATCTACCTGGCGCGCAGCGCAAAATCAAAGTGCAGCAATTGTTATTGGTACACGCTCAAGTGTCTTTTTACCCTTTGCCCAGTTAGCAATGATCATCGTTGATGAAGAACATGACCTGTCGTTTAAACAACAAGATTCTCTGCGCTATCATGCCCGTGATCTAGCTTGTTTTCGTGCAGCCAAATTAGCAATTCCGCTTATTTTGGGCAGCGCAACGCCATCGCTCGAAAGCGTGCAAAATGCACTTAATAAAAAATACCAGCTTCTAACATTAACCGAGCGTGCCCAAACTCAAACAAATAATCACTACGTGTTACTTGATATGCGCGGGCAGCATCAACAGTCTGGTTTAGCACAAGCGACTCTCGAGTACATTAAAAAAGAACTTAACCGCGCCAAGCAAGTAATGGTATTTTTAAACCGTAGAGGGTTTTCACCAAGTCTTATTTGCCACGAATGTGGCTGGTTAAGCCAATGCCAACGTTGCAGCGCTAATGCTACATACCATAAGCATATTCGTAATTTAATTTGCCACCATTGCGGCGCACAAGAACATGTGCCAACCCAGTGCCCCTGCTGTGGCAGCACACAAATTATTCCAGCAGGGCAAGGAACAGAGCAAGTCGCCGAGTTTCTTTCCGAAGCTTTCCCAGACACTCCAATAACACGGGTTGACCGCGACTCAACACGTAAAAAAGGTAGTTTAGAAGCAGCATTAAATGAAATTAATAAAGGTGAACCGCGCATTTTAATTGGCACACAAATGCTTGCCAAAGGGCATCACTTTAGCGAAGTATCATTGGTAGTGATAATGGATGTGGACAGTGGGCTTTATTCGTATGACTTCCGTGCAACAGAGCATTTAGCGCAATTAATTACTCAGGTATCAGGTCGTGCAGGTCGCAGTGGTGAAGCGGGCACCGTATTATTACAAACACATTTTCCTGAGCATCCGTTATTACAAGATTTAATTAATAACGGTTATCAAGATTTCTCTCGCTATGCTTTAAGCGAACGAGAAGAAACGCAGCTCCCACCTTTTAGTTGTTTAGCGATTATTCGTTGTGAATCGCACAAACTAAATGACATCAATAATTTTTTATATGACCTTATTCCAGAACAGTTACCTTCTGGTATACAATTGCTCGGACCTGTTCCTGCAGCGCTTGAACGTATTGCAGGTAAGTACCGTTATCAACTCCATGTGCAAGGTAATGATCGCAAACAGTTGCATCTTTACCTCAATCAATTGGTTGGCTATATCAGCCAAAGTAAGCTTGCAGTAAAAGTACGCTGGAGTATTGATATCGATCCTGTATCCATGGCATAAGAAAACAGCAAAAATGGCCCAAAGAGATTACGTAAATAAAAAACGTACCCCAAAAAAACCGACTCAAAACAAACGCCCTTTTCCTGTTGCAGCGCTTTTAGTTGCGGTTGTTTTAGTATCGGCTGGTATTTATGGTCTTTATTTCATTACAACAAACAGTGAAGGCAAAGCAGCAACGCAAATTGCTCAAAAAGAGCAAACTTCAGCGCCTAAGCCAAAGCCGAAAAAGCCAGACTTTATTGATGAAATTGAGAATGCCAAAATAGAAGTCGAAGTTGAAGAGCAAGAACAACAAGGCCCCTATTATATGCAATGTGCATCACTTCGTAATCGTGAGGATGCTGAAGCGCTAAAAGCACAAATTGCCTTTAAAACAGGTTTAATTGCTGATGTTGACCGTACCGAAGGTAAAAACGGTGTTTGGTATCGTGTAAAAATCGAGCCATTTGAAACCAAACGTTTAGCCGAAAGCGCGAACAACCAAATCAAGCGTGCCCGCATGTCTCGCTGCCGTATTTATTTAATGCCAAAGTAATATCACACAAATTTAATTATCAATTCATCACTTGGTAGCTTAGTTAGCTACCAAGTTCTTAACCTCCCCTTGAAATACTCAGCTTCGTCCACATATCAATAACAATTGAAATTAACAGATTAAACCTAAGGTTTATTTATGACTACGATAGTTTCTGTGCGCCGTGAAGGCAAAGTAGTGATTGGTGGCGATGGCCAAGTATCACTCGGTAACACAGTAATGAAAGGCAACGCAAAAAAAGTGCGTCGCCTTTATAATGGCAAAGTGCTTGCTGGTTTTGCTGGCGGTACTGCTGATGCATTTACGCTTTTTGAACGCTTTGAATCTAAACTTGAAATGCACCAAGGTCATTTAACAAAAGCTGCGGTTGAAATGGCAAAAGATTGGCGCAGCGACCGTGCACTTCGAAAGCTTGAAGCCCTATTAGCGGTAGCAGATGAAACCGCATCCCTTATCATCACAGGTAATGGCGATGTTGTGCAGCCAGAACATGACTTAATTGCTATTGGTAGCGGTGGTAACTTTGCCCAATCGGCAGCCATTGCACTATTAGAAAACACTGAACTTAGCGCGCGCGAAATTGTAGAAAAAAGCTTAAAGATTGCAGGCGATATTTGCGTATTTACTAATAACTTCCAAACCATTGAAGAGCTGGGGTAATTTAATATGTCTGCGATGACACCAAGAGAAATTGTACACGAGTTAGATCAGCATATTATTGGTCAAAACAAAGCGAAAAAAGCAGTAGCTATTGCACTTCGTAATCGCTGGAGACGCATGCAACTTGATGCAGCCCTACGTAGCGAAGTAACACCTAAAAATATTCTAATGATTGGCCCAACAGGTGTTGGTAAAACTGAAATCGCACGCCGTTTAGCCAAACTTGCCAATGCCCCTTTTATAAAAGTAGAAGCGACAAAATTCACCGAAGTGGGTTATGTAGGTAAAGAAGTTGAAACGATTATTCGTGATCTTGCCGATATTGCGGTCAAAATGACGCGTGAGCAACAAACTGAAAAATTTAAGTTTAGAGCTGAAGAAGCTGCCGAAGAGCGTATTTTAGATGCGTTATTGCCACCAGCAAAAGATGCATGGGGTCAAGCTCAAGAATCTGAAAACACCTCAACTCGCCAAGCATTCCGTAAAAAATTACGTGAAGGTCAATTAGATGATAAAGAAATCGAAATTGATATTTCTCAAGCGCCAGTAGGTGTTGAGATTATGGCGCCTCCAGGTATGGAAGAAATGACTAACCAGTTACAAAGCATGTTCCAAAACATGGGGAGTGACAAAAAGTCTAAGCGCAAACTTAAAATTAAAGACGCCTTCAAACTATTAACCGAAGAAGAAGCTGCCAAGCTTGTAAATCCTGAAGAGTTAAAAGAACAAGCCATTAATGCAGTTGAGCAAAACGGTATTGTGTTTATAGATGAAATCGACAAAATCTGTAAACGTGGCGAATCTTCAGGTCCAGATGTAAGCCGTGAAGGTGTTCAACGTGACTTACTACCACTTGTTGAAGGTTCAACGGTAAATACAAAACACGGTATGGTGAAAACAGACCATATTCTATTTATCGCATCAGGTGCATTCCAGATGGCAAAACCGTCAGACCTTATTCCTGAACTGCAAGGTCGTTTGCCGATTCGCGTTGAGCTTGAAGCATTAACATCATCTGATTTTGAGCGTATTCTAACAGAACCTCATGCCTCTTTAACTGAACAATACCAAGCATTAATGGGTACCGAAGGTGTTAATGTTGAATTCCGTGAAGATGCGATTACAAAAATTGCTGAAGCAGCATGGCAAGTAAACGAAAAGACCGAAAATATTGGTGCACGCCGTCTACATACTGTGATGGAAAAGCTAATGGAAGAGATTTCATACGACGCCAGCGAAAAATCGGGTGAAAGCCTAATTGTTGATGCTGATTATGTTGAGCGCTTCTTAGGTGAACTGGTTAAAGATGAAGATTTAAGTCGTTTTATCTTATAATCTAAACACCTTTTAGAAATACAAAAAAGGTGCTTTTTAGCACCTTTTTATTTGGAAATTATATGTTAGTCACCAAATTACATTACCATCGTATCTCCAAGCAATTAGATGTGCATTTTGATCATCAACATATTGCCACTTTAAGCGCTGAGTTTTTAAGAGTTCACTCCCCTTCAGCGGAAGTGCAAGGACATGGCAATGCTATTTTGGTAACAAACAAAAAAGATGTGGCAATTTCAGCAATTGAACAGGTTGGTCATTACGCTGCACGCATAATTTTTGATGATGGCCATAACACAGGGTTGTACAGCTGGGATTATTTAGCACACCTTGCAAAAAATCATGATCAGCTGTGGCAAAACTACCTTGCCACGCTTAAACAAAAAAAAGCCTCTCGCGAGGCTTTGATCCCAATAAAACTCACACATTAAATTTTTCAATTGCTTTGTGTAATACCTCTGCTTGAGCAGAAACCTCTTCACTGGTTTGCGCATTCGTTTCTGCGTGCGCAGCCGCCTGCTCAGCAATATCGCGAATCTTAATTACGTTTTTATTCACTTCCGATGCAACTTGATTTTGTTCGTCAATTGCAGTGGCAATTTGCGTGCTCATATCCATAATAGTTTGAACATCTTCGCTGATAGAATAAAGTAAGCTACCTGCTTGTACCGCTTGTTCAGAGCTCGCACTACCTTGCGTTTTACAGCGTTCCATCACATTCACCACTTCTTGTGTACGTTGTTGCAATGTTGAAATAATACTTTCTATCTCTTGTGTTGAATCTTGCGTACGCTGTGCAAGTGAACGAACTTCATCTGCTACCACTGCAAAGCCCCTACCTTGCTCACCCGCACGAGCAGCCTCAATTGCGGCATTAAGTGCAAGTAAATTAGTCTGCTCAGCTATGCCTCTAATAACATCCAAAACAGAGCCAATTGTGACTGCATCTTGCTCAAGCTGGGTTACCACATCTGAGGCATGTGTTAATGAATGGGTGAGCTCTGAAATACGTGACACTGTTGAATCCACTTCCTGCTTACCCTGCATTGCATTCTCGTTTGTAGACTCGGCTTTTTTCGCTGCGGCTTCAGTATTGTGTGAAATATCTTGGATGGTTGCCTGCATTTCGGTGGCAGCAGTTGCTACCATATCTGCTTCATGTAATTGCTCACGCATACCGTCACTGGTTTCTGCTGTGGTGCTGGCTAGATTTTCTGTTGCTGAATTTAAAATGCCAAGCGCCTGTTTTACTTCAAATATTAAGTTTTTAAAGTCGCCGATAAATGAATCAAAATCACTCGTCATACGCGCAATCTCATCATTACCATCACTTTGCACACTGCGAGTTAAATCATTAGTACTGCGAATTTGGTGAATAACATCACACACCTTGTTTACTGGAACAATAATTGAACGACTGGTCATATAAACCAAACTCATTACAATAACTGTGGAAACAATAAATATTACAATTGCTGCTGTTCGTGAAAAATCAGCGCTACTTTCAATTGCCGCTTTTGTTTCCGCGGTCATTTTATCTACTAAAACGTCGCTTTGCGCCACGCTAGCTGACATTTTACCCAAAGCGCCTGACTCCAAATCAAGGCCAAGCGCTTCTTGCGCAGCAACTAATGCTGTAAATTCTTTTTGATAAGTATTGAGTAAGGCGAGCAGATTGCTTTGATAACTTGCATCAATCTCCGAACTTTTAATGTCTTTTATAAAAACTTGAATATTGTCATTAAATTTAGTCAGGTACTTTTTATCCAAGCGCAACATAAAGTCTTTTTCATTACGTCTTAATTGCAACATATCTGAAAGCAGCATATAGTTTTTTTGCTGTTTTAATAAAGTCTCTACCTGATGTACTGCATTACGTAAATTACCATAGGCTGCGTCTTTAGGATGAAGGCCTATTTTTCTTTGTAGAGCCACAACCTCATTAAAATCAGATTTATACTCATCAATAACACGTTCGAGATGACTAAGTGTATTTGTTGAAATAGACAGGTCTGTTAATAAATCATTTAACTTATTTGCTTTAGACTTTAATGTTTTAAACTCATTATCAAACGCTTCTAATGACTCTTCACCTTTATAAAATAAAAAGTTTTTTTCATGCTTACGCAAGATCCCCTCTTGAATAGCTAGCTCTTCTGTTAGCTGGATTGCATTGTTCAATTTCAGCATTACCGATGCTTCATAAAGAATTACCAGCAACAAAATAAACATCGCCGCCCCAACAAAAACAGCATTAAGTTGTAGCCGCGCTTTAATTGTTAGACGCTGTAGCAGCTCCATATAAACCTCTGTAATCTATAAATTTTAGAAAGCTTATAAAAGTATAGATGCAATCTTGAATTGTGCTAAAGCTTTACTAAATTAGGCAAAGTTTGGTAACTGAACATTCTTCCATAAGCTGTCAGAAAGGGATTTTACATCTAACGTTCCCCTTGCAATCCAATCAGTAAGCGGACTGGGATCACTTGGAAAATTTATCGCTTGTTTACTGTTTACTGAAAGCCAATCATCAACAATATCAACATTTAAACAACTCATGCTGGTTGCAAGACCCGCCTTAACCAGAGTAAACGCATTTGAGGCTTGCTCAAACTGCCCTGACAACGGTTTTAATAACAGTTTTTTGCCATAACGTAATGCTTCACTTGAGAGCTCAAACCCTGCATTTCCAATCGCTCCTGACGCAGAAACAAGATCATTCAAAAAGCCAATACGACAAGGAGCGCGAAGGTGAATATGCTGATTAATCGTCCGGTTATTTAATTGTGGGTGATAGCAGTAAAACTCAAACTCAGGAAAATGCTTGAGCATTTCAATTATTTTTTGCGGTTCTTCAAATGGTAAATACACTAATACTTTGTTTTCGATAAAGTTATCTTGTTGCCAACTTTTTACCGGCTCAATAAATGGTGGGATGATATTTTGATGATAAGGAAACCAATGCACACCTAAATAGCAGCTAGCAGGGGCAAATAACTTTAACCCCAAACGAGTGGTTAAGTTAGCGCCCTGCGAGGGGACTTTATTTGATAAAAAAGATGCCTGATGGCTTATGCCAATACAGGGAACTTTAGCCATTTTTGCTGCCCATGCAGAGATCGGCTCAAAATCGTTAATAACCAGGTCGTAGCCTGATAAATCTAGCTGTTTGACATCATGTACAAACTGCCCAACACGGACATTTTTAAGGGTTGCTAATTTATTTACACTGCCATTTTCAATGGCAAAGGTAAAACCTTCTCGCGTGCGATAGTCATTAAAATCTGACATATCAAAATACTTATTAGCAGGCCGACCACTGAAAAAGTAATCTACCTTCACATCGCTTTTTGCAAATGCTTTCGCCATTGCACGAGCACGCGTGATGTGCCCGTTACCTGTGCCTTGAATACCATACAAAATGTTCATAGTGTTGCACCTATAATACCAACAGAAGCAAAACAAACGCCTAACATCGCACCCACCAAAATATCACAAGGGTAATGCACTCCCAGCATAACCCGAGACAATGAAATAGCCACAGCCACAAATAAAACATAGCTAAGTTCAGGAAAGTACCAACTAATCACTGAGGCAAATAACCAAGCCGCAGAGCTATGTCCCGAAGGTAAACTAAAGCGATCACTTGGCACAACAAACCCCTCTACAATAGTTTGGCTAGGCCGCTCTCTTTTTAGGGTATTTTTTAGCAGGTAGTAAATTGGCCGCTCTAATGCAAACCCCAAAATAAGGGCAGACAGTACAAGTTTACTCGCCTCTGTATCCACCACATAACACATAACCCCAACCAGCAAATAAACAAACCCATCGCCCAATTTCGACACTGTTTTTATGACATACAATCGACGTTTTGATGCTTGGTGATTGAATAACTTAAAAAACGCTTTTCGGTCTAACTGTGAAATGGTTTGCATAGCAATTCTCTTCTTAGAGTTGTTAGTGTGACTTTAGATTGGGCAAGTAACAAAGAGGTGACAGTTTCACGTAATTAAGATGGTATTTTAATGACCTATTTGTGACAGTGTTTCTAATAAAACAAACAGAAAAGCGCGCAAGATCAATTGTATTAATCATACTGCAGGGTATACTGAGTAAACTATTTAAGCCCTTGGAGCTAATATGGAAATCAATACATCAGACCTGTGTGATCAGTTTGCTGATAGCATCGACGTACTAGAACCTTTATTTGTTAATTTTGCTGGCGCAACTGCGTTTTCAGGACAAATCACAACGATTAAATGTTTTGAAAATAACCAGCTAATTCGCGAAACCTTATCCGAAGATGGTACAGGCAAAGTGTTACTCATCGACGGAGGTGGCTCTACTCGCCGCGCATTAATTGATATCGAACTTGCTGAGCTGGCACTTGATAACAACTGGGAAGGCCTTGTTGTTTATGGCAGTGTGCGTCATGTTAGTGACTTAGAAGAGCTTGATATTGGCATTCAAGCGGTGGCATCAATTCCTGTTGCCGCTGACAGTGAAGGCTTTGGTGAGTCCGGTGTACCCGTTAACTTTGCAGGTGTATCTTTCTTCGATGGCGATTATATCTATGCGGATAGCACAGGCATTATCCTTTCAGCTGAAGAGCTATCAATTGATTTAGATGATGAATAACTTAACTGTTTATACCGAACAAAGCATATCGGATTTATGCCAATCACGCGCTGGCGAACAGCGCGTTTGGCAAAGTATTTCATTTATCAATCAGCAACAATCAATTGCAGACGCATTAGCCGATGCCTCAGCCTATGGCATAAAGTATGTATTAGTGGGAATTCCCGAAGATATTGGGCCACGTGCAAACTTAGGTAATGGGGGGGCTAATCTTGGCTGGAAAGCCTTCTTTTCCAAGTTTTTAAACCTACAAGCAAATCAGTTTATTGCGAGCAATAAAGTATTATTGTTAGGTGAAGTTGATTGCGTTGATATTATGAAACGCGGCCAAGGCCTAAGCAACAAAGTACCTGCAGAGCTTGAATTATTGCGTCAGCTTTGTGGTGAAATTGATGATATTGCCAGCCCAATTTTAAAAATGATTTTTGATGCAGGCTTAGAGCCTATCGTCATTGGCGGTGGTCATAATAATTGCTACCCAATAATTAAAGCCCTTAGCGAGAGTACTGAGAAAGCCTGTTGTGCTATTAACTTAGATCCACACGCAGACTTTAGAGCATTAGAAGGGCGTCATAGTGGTAATGGCTTTAGCTATGCACATAAACAGAATTACCTGCGTGACTATCATGTTATTGCCATGCATGAGCTGAAAAACAACCAAGCGATTATTGATAGCATGCACGATGCCGGTTTCTCGTTTGACTCTTATCAAGCAATAAAAGTCCGCCAAGAAATTTCGCTAACTGAAGCAAATAAATCAGCACTAGCGCGAATGCAGAGTTACCAATTACCTATGGGTATTGAAGTAGATGTTGATAGCATATCGTATATGCCAGTAAGTGCATTTACAAACTGCGGTTTGGCAGTCTGCGAAGCCGAGCAGTTTGTCTATCAGCTAGCTTTAAGCCCCTACACTCGCTATTTACACCTATGTGAGGCTGCACCAAGTGAGCACGCTAACGGTGTTAATCAAGGTAGCAATGAAGCAGGCCAAATATTAGCAGCGTTAGTTGCTAGCTATTTAAGTGGCCGAGAATCATAGCCCCAAATACAAAGCGCCCTAGTAAGGGCGCTCTCCATTAGCTAAACGTTTTTGCCACTGTTTTAGCCAGCCTAATAAACCGACATTTGGCAGTGGTCTTGAAAATAAATAACCTTGCGCTGCATGGCATTTCATAGTGCTAATGTAAGTATACTGAGTTTCAGACTCTATACCTTCACACACTACTTTAATGCCTAAGCTATTACTCATATCGATAATACCGCTCAATAAGCTACGAGTATTAACGTTTTCAGCAAGCTCTTTAACAATAGAGCCATCTACTTTGACATAATTAAGCGCAAGACGCGGTAGCTTAGAAAGCTGTAAAGGCTCAATACCTAAATCATCGAGACACACAGCAATGTTATTTTCTTTTAAACGTCGTAAAATTGATTCACCAAAATCAGGTAAACCCATAAACACATTTGCCGGCGCTTCAATAATAATATCGCCTTCACTTAATCTATGCTCTACAAGCACTTCTGCTAAATGATCAATAAACTCATCTTGAAGTAACTCTTTACCAAACAAATTAACACTGATTGGGATATGAATTTCTTCTAGCTTAATCGCAAGCGCTAACTCAGCTGCTTTTTCAGAAACCCAATGAGCTATTGGCAGTGTTAAGCCAGCAGCATTAATTTCATCAATAAAGTGTTTGGCTTCTAAAGTACCAAATTTAGGGTGATGCCATCTTAATAGCAGTTCAATAAATAAAATTTGATTGGTTTCAATATCAATTACAGGATGAAAGTAAAGTTGAAAGTCGCGTTCAAAATCCAGAATTGATAAATCTGCGAGAAGCTGTTTACGTTTTTCAGCTCGATCGGCAATTTCTTTCTCAAAAGTAATTAACCAATCAATCTCATTTGTAAATTCAATAGAAAGGAAAGCTTGTGCAAGTAACTGCTGCCCTTTTAACTGTTTTTTATCTTCTACAATGGCGGCACGCAGGCTTAGCTCTGAATCAATATTATCAACATGCGTTGGTTTATGAACTAAATCGTAAATACGATGCACTAGACGCTGATGAAGATGCGATTCAACACTAGTATCAACCGCAAAGGCAAAGTCAACACCACCTAAGTAACATAGCTTTACCGGCTCATTAAACATAGTCAATGAAAGCACATCTGATGCATTCAGTTCATCATTGATTTTTTTACCTAGCTTCGCAATAAGTAAGTCACCAAAATCATGACCAACCATACGATTAATCTTGCCTAAACCTTCTAGTTTAATTAGCACTAAAACCCGACTTAACGAGTTTTTTTGCCAATTATCATAACCGTTTAGAAACAAACTGCGGTCTAACAATAATTGCTTATCGTTATGCGCTTCAGCGCCTTTCATTTTATTTGATAATGCAACCTGTAAACGTCGCTCGCGGCGGAAAAAGGTATACAAATTAGCGCAGACATAATGAAATACAACAGCAACAGCGAGCCAAGCGCCATTGATTAAATCGAGATAGAAGCCAGCAGATAACGCCAAAAACAACGCTAAGCTAACAATGTTTAACCATAGCGCCATGCGCTGGGCTTTTTTCTGCTGTGTAAAATAACATTCAGCGGTGAGAATAAGGGCGCAGATAATGAGTGCGACAACATTATAGGTAGATAAAAACGCTAATGTTGCAACACCTAGCAAAATATCCAGAACACGAATTACCGCGTTTCCAGCCTGCAAAATCGCTAGTAGCCAACTAACCAGAAGCATACCTGCAACTAAACTAGGAAATGTAAACATTACCGTATCTGTTGCAGCAAAAAGTGAAAATGAACTCAACACTAATGTACTTGCCGCTATTATTTTTTTCATACGCCTCTCACCGGAAATAGCTTCCTATTTTAATTGCTGACCATCTTTCCATAGCCCCTTCAATGGGTTGACGCCATATTGATACGATAACTGAGCCGGAGAATCAATATCCCAAAGTGCAAAATCAGCGTTTAGTCCTACTTTAATTTTACCGCGATCGTTTAGGCCTAATGCGCTTGCGGCATTTACTGTAACACCCGCTAATGATTCTGCTGGAGTTAGTCTAAATAAAGTACATGCCATATTAAGCATTAATTGCACAGAACAAATTGGCGATGTACCTGGGTTAAAATCAGTTGCAATCGCCATTGCTACTTTATGTTTACGCAGTAATTCAATGGGTGGTAGCTGCGTCTCACGTAAAAAATAAAATGCGCCTGGCAGTAACACTGCAACAGTATTGGCCTTCGCCATTGCAATCACACCGTTTTCGTCAAGAAACTCGATATGATCTGCTGACAAACCATTATATTCAGCAACTAGCTCAGCGCCTTTTAAGTTTGATAACTGCTCAGCATGTAACTTTACTGGTAAGTTATATTGTTTTGCAGCATCAAATACCCGGCGCGTCTGCTCGTTAGAAAAACCAACACCTTCACAAAATGCATCAACCGCATCAGCAAGTTTAAGCTCTGCTACTTTAGGCAGCATTTCATTACATACTAATGAAATATAGCCATCAGCATCGTCTTTAAATTCTGGCGGCAGTGCATGCGCACCTAGAAACGTTTTTTGCACATCGATAGGGTGATGCTGATTTAGCTGTTCAGCTACTTCCAGCATTTTAATTTCACTATCTAAATCTAAACCATAGCCTGACTTAATTTCTACCGTGGTAACACCCTCATTAAGAAGTGCATTTAAACGATCTTTAGCAGTTACAAAAAGGGCTTCATGATCAGCTTCACGGGTCGCTTTTACAGTTGAAATAATGCCGCCGCCTTGCGCTGCAATTTCCTGATAGCTGGCGCCATTCAAACGCATCTCAAATTCATTTGCGCGGTTACCCGCACACACTATGTGCGTATGACAATCAATAAAACTTGGCGTAATCCACTTACCATGTCCATTCACAACGGGTGTTTGTAAACTATCAAATTCAGGAAATGTCGACGCTTGCCCGCACCACGCAATTTTGCCATCTTTGATACCTAAAGCAGCATTAACTATCGCACCATAAGTATCATCAATGGTGTTATCCATCGTTGCAATATGGACATTTGTAATTACTAAATCAAAAGACTGTTTCGCTGCCGTATTTACGTCATTGGCTGTCATAACTTACTCAAAATACATGTAATCTAAAAATGAAAGTCTACCAAGAACACTTGTATATACAATACAAATATGCCATCTTGATTGTATCTTTTATCAACTATAGCTTGATTACTCGCGATTGCTTAGGTAAAAGGCTTAAAACAATTGGTTAATCAATAACACTGTTACTATGGCACAACCTAAATTTGCGCAAATAAAACAACACATCATTAGCAAAATTAAATCAGGTGAATGGGCTGAGCACAGTCGCGTCGCTTCTGAAAATGAATTGGCAGAACAATTTAGTGTAAGCCGTATGACAGCTCGCCGTGCGCTCAGCGAATTAACCGATGCCGGTATTTTAAGTCGCACACAAGGCTTGGGAACATTTGTTGCCAGCTTTAAATCACAATCTAACTTACTTGAAATTCGTAATATTGCTGACGAGATAAAAGAGCGCGGCAGTGAACATCGTTGTATTCCAGAAATTTTAGAATCAATGCCTGCAATCGCGCCAATTGCCATTGCTCTAGGGGTTGAACAAAATAGCCAAGTATATCGCTCGGTGCTAGTTCATTTAGAAAATGGCACACCAATTCAAGTAGAAGAGCGTTTTGTTAACCCTGCATTTGCGCCAGGCTACTTACAACAAAACTTTGAGCAGATTACACCGCACGAGTATTTATGCGAAGTGGCGCCACTCACTGAGGCGCGTCACACAGTTGAAGCGATCATGCCTAGCGCCCAAGTTAGTCAGTGGCTTTCCTTGTTTAATGAAGAACCTTGTTTACAAGTTATCCGTCGTACATGGTCATCAAATGGCGTGGTGAGTTTTACTCGTCTAATCTCACCTGGCAGTAAATATCGCCTTGGTGGGCACCTTACTTTCAAACGCTAAGAAATAACGTATTTCTTAGCAATTTTGCAGAGCATCAAATAGATCCGCGTATTTAAACTTAAAGCCTAGCTTTAACAATAAGTCACTTGAAATGATACGTGGTTCTTTGCCTGCTTTTTCAAAGCTTACTGGCAACATACCGAGTTGCTTTGTTGCCTCATCATAAAACGCCTCTTTGGTCGGGTGATGCGGTGTAACCAAATTAATAATTGGCTCGGGTACAGCAATTTCAGCTATAAACTGTAAGCCATTTACCGCATCCTCTTGATGCACCATATTTACAGTTGCATTCGCGCTTGAAGATAAACTTTTACCGCTTAAGAAACGCCCTGGGTGACGTTTTGCCCCCATTAAACCACCTAAACGTACTATTACTGTATTTAATCCACTTTCAGCAACAATTCGCTCGTTTTGAAGTAAACGCGATTGCTTATCGGTTTTTGCCTCAAAAGCATCCAATTCAGTAAAGTGAAGCGGCTCATCAGGATAAACCCCAGTGGTAGAGCAAAAAATAAAGCGCGAAGCCTGCTTTGCTTTAGCTTCAGCTAAGCTCCTTTTTAAATATTCTTGATATGCACTTTGCGCTTCAGGTGTTCTACCTGGTGGGATACAAAAAAACCACACAGCCTCTGTCAGATTAATATCACAAATATCTTGCTCGATATTAAATTGAACCCAGCCTTTTTGATTTTTTTGTTGGCGACTTGTTTTAATCACATGCCAGCCTGAATTTTCGAGATGCTCTGCCAAAGGGGCGCCCAGCCAACCTGCACCCACTACAACGCCATTATTTGAATTATGAGTCATTACTAGATAGAGTCTTAGAACAAAATTCGATTATATAACAATAATTTTGCGCATGCTTTTGGGATTTTGTAACTTTAAAATACAACTGTTTAGTGCTCAGGAAAATAATAATGCTAAATAACTTATCCTTGAGAAAGAAAATTTTATTCTTAATTGGTGGCACCATTACTGTGCTATTAATACTCTCAGCTATTTATTTTGTTAACCATATTTCAAACTTATCTCGTGCTTCCATCGAATCAGAAGCCAAGAGTTATTTAAACACTGAAAAGATAAATATTGAGGGATTCTTTTCGCAATACGGCAGAGTGGTTGAAACCTTTGTTACCAATCCGCATCTGGTCGAATGGTTTGCAAATTGGACTGAACGAGGCGCAGACTATAAAAATGCGCAAGGCTACAATGCAATTAACCAAGATTTTTTACGCATAAGCGGTAACGATAGCAACATACTCTCAGCATTCTTTGCATCGGCTAATACGGGTGCATATTTTAAAGAAAACGAGCGTACAACTCACTACAACGGCGCAGACTACTTCGCTTATAAACGCGGTTGGTGGCAAGATGCACTTAAACATGATGGCTTATATGTTGGCCCTCTCGCTATTGATTTAACTACTGGTAATGTATCTGCCGTTGTTCAACAAACGGTTTACGATGCAAACCGCAAATTAGTTGGTGTTGGAGGCGTTGATCTTAAACTTAACAACATTGCCGAAATGATCGAGCAAATTCAGTTTAATAATGTTGGTTACGGATTTTTGTTAGATGATCAACAAAAAGTTGTTCACCTGTCTAATCGCACCAAGCATACTCTTTCAGTTATTGAAGATGAGTCACGAGGCATCGAGAAAGATGACCTCTCTGCACTTGAATCTCAAATGCCGAACACCAAAGGATTTGCTGAATTAAACCAGCAAATGAAGCAACACAAATCAGGCCAAACGCAGGTTACCTTAAATGGTGAAACATACTTTGTTATTTATCAGCGTTTAGAGCTTTCTAAACCAAAACTGAATTGGTATCTCGGTTTATTAGTGCCAGAAAGCTATATCAATATTCCAGTTAAAGAAGCTGCTTGGGCAACAACCTCTAGCGTTATCATCATTTTACTAATAATTATGGCGATGATCGTGTTTGCTACGCAAATGATTGTAAAGCCAATTTCATTGCTTACAGAAACTATGAAAGACATTGCTTCAGGTGAAGGTGATTTAACAAAGCGCATTCATATCGACAGTAATGATGAAGTAGGTCAATTAGCAAATCATGTGAATACCTTTATTGATAAACTTCGTAGCTTATTAATTAATACGCGCGACCAATCAATTCAACTCGATAGCGCCTCTGCAGAATTAAGTCGCGTTTCTGAAGAGACACACCAAGAAATACTGCAAGAAAAAGACGAAGTAGATAATGTCAGTACCGCAGTAACAGAAATGGCAGCGACAGTACTGGAAATATCGCGTAATGCTCAGCAAGCCAATGCTGGTACTGATTCAGTAAATGAGTTAACCAGCAAAGGTGTTAGCCTTTCCAATACAGCTAAAGAAGAGATGCTAACGCTTTCTGAACATATACAAAAAGCAGCAGAGGTCGTATCCGGGCTAGAGCAAGAGTCTAATAATATTGGCAGCGTAGTAGATGTTATCAATAGCATCGCTGAGCAAACTAACTTACTTGCCCTAAATGCGGCCATAGAAGCCGCCAGAGCGGGCGAACAAGGAAGAGGTTTTGCCGTGGTAGCAGATGAAGTAAGAACGCTTGCTAGTCGCACTCAAGAATCAACTGATGATATTCGTAATATGATCTCTCGATTGCAGCAAATTGCTGTGCAAGCAACTCAAATGATGGAACAAGGTAAAGAGCAAGTATCGCGTTCAAGTGAACAAACTGAACAAGTACTGCAAGCCTTTACTGATATTTCAAGTTCAGTTACTCAAGTACAAGACCAAAATCATCAAATTGCCACGGCGACGGAAGAACAAACAGTTGTAGCGGAAGATATTAATAACAACTTAAATTCAATCAATGCATTAGTTAATAATACATCTGATCATGCAAACGAATTAGCTAAAGAAGCACAAACGCTTCGCCTTTTAGCAAGTAACCTAAATAAAACAGTCAACGAATTTAAGCTTTAAAAACAATGGCTAAGCAGGAAACTGCTTAGCCTATTTTTCCAGTTTACCAAGATACTTTTCTACAATGCGTTGATAACCACCTTCTAGTAAAAATACAGCAAGCTCTCGATTAAATTCATCGCGTAAATCCTTATCAGAAAAAACAGCACTTGCGGTAACAGCAGGCATCAACAAATGCTCGGTGAAAATAGATACATCCCGCTCTTTATTCTTTAAACGATAAAAATAATAAAATATATATTTATCTAACACAGCATATTCATATCGACCTTTACGTATCAGTTCAGGGATCACTTTCATTTTCGGTGATTCAAAATAGTTTTTTTGCTGCGATAACTCATCAAAGAAAGGGCCAAAATAACCGGGCGCACCTTGAAAGGTTATGACTGAATGACCTTTAATTTCAGCCAAATTCGATGGATTTAAATTGTTTTCTCTTAATGAAAATACCGTTGGAGCATATTGCACAATGGGTAATGAAACAAAGAAATTATCATCATCTTTAGCCATGAATATAGGCGCCATAGCTTTAAAGTCACCTGATTTGATTAACGACTCTGCACGCCCTAACGGCACAAAATGAAACTTAACGTCATAACCCAAACGGTTTAAAACAGCCTTAACAACATCTAAATCAATTCCATTATGTTCTTCATGTTTAATAGTATGAGGAGGACCCTCACTGCTTAACACAACGATTTCTTTTGCATATAACTCAAATGTAAAAAGGAATAGAAACAGCAGAAGATGTTTTAGCATGAAGTAATAATGATATTTTTAGGTAATAAAAGAATTATGAATAAAAATATATTTCTTTCAATCACTAACAGCAAAAAAACAGAACTACAAATTTGTAGTAATCACCAAATCAAATTAGAAAGATTTTACTTAGTTTGACTACGGGTAGTCGCCAATAAAGTATCGAGCACTACAATGAGGTGAAGTCTATAACCTACATAGGTTCAGGATTCAGGATTCAGGATTCAGGGTTCAGGGTTCAGGGTTCAGGGTTCAGGGTTCAGGGTTCAGGGTTCAGGGTTCAGGGTTCAGGGTTCAGGGTTCAGGGTTCAGGGTTCAGGGTTCAGGGTTCAGGGTTCAGGGTTCA
>NZ_JBMMUG010000007.1:0-297684 GCF_049257255.1 Pseudoalteromonas aquimarina | reverse complement strand
AAATATGGACTGATGTTATAAAAAAGATTAGTGCTGCATGTGTGGCTATATCGTTATGTGTTGGACTTGCAGCAGAACCTAACAAGGGCGCATTAGCGCAATCATAATAACCTCTAATGTACGTTATGTTAAATGCGGTGTATTTAAGTAACCTTGTTATTCTTCCCTTTAAAAATGAACTAAAATAATTAGATTATTATTGTTTAGGTATTTTTGTGTGGTAAATAGTATTGTTTATCTCAGTAAAGCTAATCGAGAATTTACTGAACAAGAGTTACAAGCTCTGTGTGCTGATTTTGCCACAAAAAACAAACTGTTAAATATCACAGGTTTTTTATATTTCAAAAATGGAATGTTTTTGCAATACATCGAAAGTTCTGACGATGCTGTTCAAACCCTTTTAAAAACGCTGAAAAAAGATGATCGCCATACAATTTATTTTGAGTGTAGTTTTAATACCTTTTCAACCATATGTTTTCCATCTTGGCAAATGAACTGGTTAACGCTAAATCTTGGTTTTAATCAATCAAATCAGCAACTGCTGTTAAATACTATTCAGTTTATTGTGAATATGGATTTAAGCGAAGGAAATCATTTAGAAACAATTAAAAATTTAGTTTTGAGAGTAAGAGATACAATATATTGTTTATAAAAAAGCCATTACGTTTGTAATGGCTTTTTTATTTATTAATCTGTGATGATTCTCAGCATTCTACGAAGAGGTTCTGCGGCGCCCCAAAGTAGCTGGTCACCTACAGTAAATGCGCTGATATATTCAGGGCCCATCGATAATTTACGAATTCGACCAACCGGAATAGACAAGGTACCAGTAACATTAACAGGTGTCAGTTCTTTACTTGTAACATCACGCTCATTTGGTACAACTTTAACCCACTCGTTATGTGACGCTAAAATCGACTCAATTTCTTCAACAGAAATGTCTTTTTTAAGTTTAATGGTCATTGCTTGCGAGTGACAACGCATTGCACCAATACGTACACATAACCCATCTACAGGGATTGGTTGTTTATTGCTGCCGAGAATTTTGTTCGCTTCTACTTGCGCTTTCCATTCTTCTTTACTTTGACCTGATGGCATTGGCACATCAATCCAAGGAATTAAGCTACCTGCTAATGGCACACCGAATTGATCGGTTGGCAGTGAATCTGATTTAATTTTTTCAGAAACAAGTTTATCCACTTCCAAAATTGCAGAGGCAGGATCAAGCTTATCAGCGACTTCCTTATGAATTTCACCCATCTGTGCGATAAGTTCTTTCATATTGCGCGCGCCGGCACCTGATGCTGCTTGATATGTCATTGGACTTACCCATTCAATCAAATCTTGCTCAAATAGGCCGCCAAGTGCTAATAACATAAGTGAGACAGTACAGTTACCACCAACAAATGTTTTAACGCCCTGCTCTAACCCTTGTTTAATTACATCGAGGTTTACAGGGTCGAGCACAATAATACTGTCATCAGCCATACGCAGTGCAGAGGCAGCATCAATCCAGTAGCCATCCCAGCCTGTTTCTCGTAAACCAGGGTACACTGCTTTAGTATAATCGCCGCCTTGGCAAGTTAAGATAATATCCATTTTTGCAAGTTCGTTAACGTCACTTGCATCAAGAAGTGGTTTTGCATCGCCTGCGATATCAGGACCAAGCTGACCGGTTTGTGAGGTGGTAAAAAAGGTCGCATCAATTTTATTAAAATCACCTTCTTGTTGCATACGCTCCATTAATACGGAGCCAACCATACCACGCCAACCGACTAAACCAACTTTTAACATAATTCAAATTCCTAAATAAAATGTAATAACTTTTTGATGCGTGAGAGTTATTAATGTTCTGCATTTTGGCAGAAATTCGAATCTATCATTTAGACTTCTAGAAATCTACCGTATAACTGGGATTGTTGAAAAAATATCATAAAAAAAAGCCCAACAATTGTTGAGCTTTTTGGCTAGGTATATAAATACGCTAGGTTTAGTTGAAAGTCACTGGTTTTAGAGTCGGTTATTAAAACTCATATGAAAAATCTAAACTGATTTCCGTTGGCATTTCTTTTTGACGAATTAACACGTCATTTTGCTCAACTTCAAAGTCTTGACCTAACACATTCTTAACTTTAAACGTAATTGTTGAGTTAAAGTTAGGATAATAACTATAAACAACATCCAATGAATTAATTGGTTGCTCATAGGCATCATCAAAGTTATTAACACCTGCCGCTAAGATACGGTCACCAAATACGTTATAAATTACAGACGCTTGATGATTACCATTATGCGAATCATAGTTAAGCTGCAAGTTTGCAACGTATTTAGAGTGCCCCGTCATACGACGTTCTAAATTTGTTAAATCACCACGTTGACTCTCAAGAATGGTTACTTCGGAGTCACTCACTGTGATGTTACCTGATGTGAAGAACGCACCACCTAACATATCGGCGTGTAGTTCTGTCATCCACTCTGCTTCAATACCATAAACAACAGCGTTATCTGCATTATCAAATTGCAGTGTGAAACGACCATCACTTTCGGTTAATAGTGCTTCAATTGGGCTGTCGATATCTTTGTAGAAAGCACCAATTGAGTAGTTATCACCACTTTCAAGGTAGAACTCTACACGGGCATCAAAGTTATCAAGGTAACTTGATTCAAGATATGGATTACCTAAAGTACGGTAATCTGTTAATGGATCTTGATACTGTACCGGAGTAAGTTCTCGTAAATCAGGGCGAACCACTGTGTTACCGTAACCAAATCTCACTTGATACGTATCTTGGCTATATGTCATTGATAACGAGCCAAAATAATCATCTTCTAACACAGTTGCTTGTTCGATAGCTTCACTGCTTAGCTTATCAGCAAGCAATGATGGGTCGAATGCACTGCGTGAAAATGCTAATGCTACTTGTCGGAAATCTTCATAACGTACACCGCCACTTAAGCGCCAGTTGTTGTTAATAGTGAAATCAAACGCACCAAAGTAAGCATCAATCATTTGTGCAGCAAGGTAATCATCAGCTGTTGGTTCTTGGAAAAGAATTTCAACGTCTGTGTTATCAACCATGCTATCGCTACTGAAATAACTACCAATATTTAACGCTTGGTCTTCACTTTGTGCTAACTCAACTTGCTGTGTTTGCGCAAAGCGATAGTTGAAGAAATCCGTGCGATAGTCACGGGTTTTCTCAATAAAGTAACCACCACCCGATAACTCTAAATCAGAGCCAGAGAAATAGAATACTTTATTAACATTTACGCCCCAGTTTTCTACCTGATCTTCCATATCAACAAAGCGATATAAATACGGGTTGCCACCAAGCGAACCATTATAGAAAGTGCGTTGGTACTGGCCATCTTGGTACTCATCACGTACTGTGATTTCAAGTTCACCTGGGATCTCAGTGGTTGCTGTTGAATCAGTATAATGCCAATCTACACCGAAACCATCGAGTAAACCCCAAGTTAAGTTATGCTGACCACGTACTTGAAGAATGTCGAGTTGGCGCTCTTCAAACGATGTAGTGTGACTACGCTGAACCTGACCATCTTCGATACTTAAGGACTTTGAAGGTTCTTGATAAATTGCAACTGATGCTTCATCTTCAGTATCACGAAGTTGCATATAAGTTGCTGTTAAATCATGACCATCTAGCTTATAACCTAAGTTAAACGAGGTATTTAACTTGATATTATTCTTAGTCGATTGCTTGTTATTTTTAGCCGAGTAACAGGCAAAAGTATTCGTCGAACAATCTCCCGTTGCTGCTGCGTCAACTGCAGAAAGTACCGCTGAAAACTCTTCAGAATTTGACCATTCATTGTCATAAGCAACACTTGCTAAAAAGCCAAGCGAACCACCAAAGCCAAATAAATCGTCAAAACGGTCGCCGTAAACAGCTTTTACACCAAAATCAGGATTTAAACTTTCTTTCGTTAATCCATAATCGCGTGGCAATGCTTTAATTAAGTCTTTATTAAGCGCAATTGCAGCATCTTGACCAATGTCACTGCCAAGTGCTTTAGATTCAACATCGCGAATATTACGAATAGAAATATCAGAAAGGCCATTAACATAGCGATTAAGTGCAGCGCGCACTGTACCAGGCATTGCACGTGAGCCATCATCTGTGCCTAGCCAATCATCGCTACCACCTTCGTAGGTATAGCCTTTATCATTGGTGTCTTTATAGCTTGCACCAATATCAATTTTAAAAACACGTTCATCTGGAATACTCTTGGTACGAATATTCACATCACCGCCACCAAACGCTGCTGGCATATTCGGTGAATACGCTTTTTGAACTGATAGTGATTCAATGATACTTGATGGGAAAATATCAAGTGGAATTACGCTACGTGTTAAGTCTGGGCTAGGTACTGATGCACCATTTAAACGTACACTAGAATAACGCTCACCAAGACCACGTACGTAGATAAACTTATCGTTAACTAAGCTTAAACCTGTTACACGACGAAGTGCGGAAGCTGCATCTGAATCACCAGTACGTGAAATCTGTTCAGCACCCATGATGTCGGCAACGAAAGCTTGGTTTTTACGCTCTTCAATTACTGCACTTGCACTGCCTTTTAAACGGCTGGCTGTAGCAACAACTTCTTCAATTTCCTGTTGTACTTGTGCTTGTTCATTATCATCTGCAATTGAGGAAAATGACGAAAACGCACAAAGCACTGAAAGCGTAACTAAATTAGCTTTAAATTGCTTATTTGGTTTCATATTAAAATCCTCTAAACCGATAGTACTTATAAAAAGGTGTGGCATTTTGCCACACCAAAACTCACTATTTGGCTTAGATTATTGACCAGCGCGAGCTAGCGAAGCTTTAACGAACTCAGCCCAATCGCCAGTTGCACCTTCTTGAATTGCACCTACGTAGCCTGCGTTATCAAAGAATGAATTAACTTCGCTCATGTCTTTAGCAACAGCGGTTACTGCGTTACCGTCTTTATCCATCATTGCTGCTTTGGTAGATACACCGTCAGCTGCAAAGATGTTATCGAAGCTTGCAAAACCGATGTTTTGGTTATTGCTACCTGCAGCAAACCATGCAGCCATATCAAAACCTGCTAAGTCACCTTCAAGTGCTGTGTTTACTTCTTCAAACTGAAGACCACATGCAAAGATTGCACTTTCGAACTTAATGTCACCGTTTTTAGCATTTGCGTGAACACCTGCAGCGCCAGACTTGTCTTTTTCATTGTATAAATCTAAACAAGCAGAACCTGATTCTGTAGAAGAGTTAGCGAATAAGATATTAGCCATGTGTGCTTTACCCCATTCTTTCATTTCCATACCTGCGCCAGTACGACGACCTTCTGCACCAGCAGAACCTGTACCAATTACAGTTGCGTTTGCAATGATTGGGTTAGAAACTGTAGTTACAAGGCCTTGACCATCAACAGAAAGCGGATCTTTCTTAGCACCATCTGTTTCGAAACCGTGGTTACCATATTGCTTTGAGTGAACAAGGATGTATTGACCCATACCTTTCCAACCCTCATCCCAGTCAACACCGTCATCACCAGTTTCAGTTACAACAATGTGCTTAAGGTTTACAGAACCACCAAATAGTTCGATACCGTCATCAAAACCATTGTGTACGTGAACATAATCAATCGTTGTACCTGAACCAACAGCGTTAAGTGTTAAACCATTAAGCTCATCACCTTCAACACCGTAACCTGCGTATTTGATAACAATGTGCTTTAAAATACCGCTGTTATCTTGAGGGTCGTTACCACCGTAGTATGAAACAATGCCTTCTGCAGCGTGGTTACATAAATCTTGAGAAGCTGCTTCTGAAGAACAACGGATTGAATGGCCACGACCATTAACCTGAATACCACCCCAGTCACCAATTTGTGCTGTTGTAGCATCATCACCATCAACTTCAGCAATTGAAGTGAAAACGATTGGCTTGTCTACTTCACCAATTGCTTCGATGTTTGCACCACGTGCAATACGGATAAAGCTTTCAGGCTTAGTAAATGCAATTGTAGCGCCCGCTTCGATTGATAATGTTGGACCGTTATCATCGATTGTTGCACCTGTTGACGTATCAATGTCTTTACCAATGAATAGCGCACCTTCAAATACGTGTGCACCGCCATTTTCAAGGCGAGGAATAACGAAAGAACTTGTAATGTCTTTTGCGTTACTTGCGAATGCTTGGCTGTAAACACAGTTTACGCCTTCTGCTTCACCTGTGAACTCAGCACCGTCTAATGTGTAAGTTGCACATGAAATTTGTTCTACTGGTGTACCTGTGCTTGGGTTTGTTACAGAATTGTCTACGCTGTTATCAATTGTTGTTGGTGTAATATTGATATCGCCACCGCCACAACCTGCAAGTGTTAATGCTGACGCAACCATGCTCACTTTAAATAAACCAGAAAGTTTCATTGTTTTCTCCGTTGATAGTTTTAAGCTTTTTAGCTTTTGTGTGCTTATGCACTAATTTAGAATTGCGTATACGTTAGAGGGTTTATGTGTCAAATGGGTTACACTTAATTAACATGTGGATGACAGTTTCTTGTCAGATTTCTTAAAATGTGGAGTATTGGCGTCAGTTTTTGTTTTAAACAAAAGTGCCTGATTTAAAATGAAATAAGGGACCATAAAGGTCCCTTAGAGGTTGATTACAAATTTTATTTTATAAAACTATTACAAATAAGCCTTCGCTAACGTGTCTTTATCAAGTTTTTCACGTTTCACATATTGCAGCCATTGTGATGCTAAACGTTCGGCCTTTTTAAATTTCTTTGCTTGCTCAAATGCTAAAATAGCAGCGTCAAAATTTTCTAAATTATATTGCGCCATACCAAGGGCAATAAATGCGTTTGATTCTTGCTTTAATCCACCTTTATCAAGCGCTGAACGAGCTGAATCTGCCGCTTCATCAAACATTTCTAAGTTTAAGTACACTTCAGCCAAACGGCGATCATATTCACCTGTTTCAGTTTGTTTTGAAGCAGCAATAAAAAATGGTACCGCTTTTTTATCTTCTCGTGCTTGCATATAGGCTTCAGCTACAAAAATCAGATTTTTTGCTGATTTCTCAATATTACCTTGCTCAAAACCAAGTTCCATTGCATTAGCAGCTTTGTATGCAAGGCCTGAATACATGTAGATTTGCGCAAGATTTTTAAGCTTTGTTCCATCATTTAAGAAACCACGCTGTTTTGCTGTTTCAATTAACGCAAGTTGCTTCTTATCTTGGCCAACCTCACCATACATACCCGCTAGTTGTACCCAGTATTCTGGTTTATCAAAGCGAAGCACCATTTCTTCTAAAACACGTACAACCTCTTTTGGTTGATTTAATGAGTAATAAGAAGCACGCAGTAATACATACCAGTTTTCTTTTACTTCTTTATTTTCAGCATCATGTAAGTTAATTGCTGTATTTATAAATTGAACAGCACTTTCATAATCTTTAGCCTGGTAACTTGCGTTCGCTTTAAGCTCGTAATAGTTGGCTTGTGGAGGTTTAGTATTTAATGCTTCCCAATCATTTAGGTAACTTAATACTTTATCAAATTGCCCTTCTGCCATTGCTAATTGTGCTAGCGAGAAAATTGTATTTAATTTTAAGCTTTCTGGAATTGGGTCTTGCTTAACTACATTTTCAAATGCCGTCATTGCTTCACTTACACGGTTTTCATTGTAATAAATGAAGCCATAAAAGTTATACATCATAGCAATCTCATAGCTATTCATGCTTGATGACTTTTTCTTTACGATATCGAGTGCTTCAATTCCCGCTGCAACATCGCCATCGTCAGCGAGTTTTTGTGCACGCGCAAGCTGGGTATAAACTTTATTGCGAAGTGCCGGAACACGTTTAGTTTGGACTTCTTCAGCACTAAGCGAAGCAAATTGGGTATTAAATAAAGCATCACTTAGTGGTGCACCAAATACACAACCTACTAACGCAATACTAATTAAATTTCTTTTCAACATTGTAATTCAACCTAACTAAATTTTTTAACAAACACCTAAGTGTTTAAAGGCACAAGTTAAGGCAATGCAAAAATCATTGCCTTAAATAGATTACCCATTAATTTGGAAAGTAATCTTGTTTTGCACACCTGCTACTTCTACTGCTTCACCGTTAACAACACGCGGCTTGTATTTAAACTTTAATGCTGCATCCATTGCTGCTCGATTAAATATCTCTTCGGGTTCGGCTTGTATCACACGCGGCTGTGATACCGTACCGGCTTTTGTTACTGTGAATTCAACAATTACATAGCCTTCAATACCACGACTTAGCGCACGGCGAGGGTACACTGGTGAAACCTTAACAATAGGCAGGTATTCTCCATCACCAGAATCAAGCGCAAGACCTGCTGCTAAATCAACATTGGTGTCAACATTTGCTGAAAAATCAAAGTTACTAGCCGTTTGCGTTGTATCAGAACTACTTGCCTGTGGTGCCATTGGCGGTGGTGGCTCTTTTGGCTTTGGCGGTTTTTGTGGTTTACGTTCTTTCTTTTGCACCGACTCTTCTTGTTTGAGTCTGACAAAATCGAGTACATTTCCTTTTACCGGATCGCTTGCCACACCATCACCACTTTGAATAAGTGCCTGCATGCCAAAAAATAGGAGTGCAGTAACTATAATTGCGATTAACGTGGAAATTAAATAACGCATTTTTACGCTTCCTGCGCCGCAATCGATACGTCAAATACACCAGCAGAACGCGCCGCATCCATCACCTTAATTAGGGTGTCGGTAGTGGCTTTTTTATCTGCCTGGATAACTACACTGCCCTGTGGGTTTTCAGCATGTAAACGTTCTATGTTTGCTTGTACTGCACGCACATCTACTTGGCGTTTATTGATCCAAATTTCGCCTTTGTCAGAAATGGCAACGAGGATGTTGGCTCGCTCTTTTTTAACTGCCGTTGCAGCTTCAGGGCGGTTTACATCAATACCAGCTTCTTTAACAAAAGTGGCTGTTACAATGAAGAAAATAAGCATGATAAATACAACATCTAACATTGGTGTCATATTAATTTCTTCGTTTTCTTCTTCTTGAAAAACATTTGCTAATGGTGCTCTCATAACTAGCTCCTAAATTCTTAAAATTGGTATTAGTGGTCTAAGACCAATTTGTCGTCCAACAGCGCAACTTCGCGCTTTGCTTTACGTTGTAAATACGTTGCGGCAAATACACCCGAAAGTGCACCAACCATACCCGCCATTGTTGGGATAGTTGCTTTAGATACACCCGATGCCATTGAACGAGCACTGCCTGTACCGGTAATTGCCATTACATTAAATACCTCAATCATGCCGGTAACTGTGCCTAGTAATCCAAGTAATGGGCACAGTGCAACCAACATATTAATCATGGGTAGATTGTGATTAAGCTTTAAGCTAATACGCGAAATATTTGCTTGTTTAATTTGCTCGGCTTCCCAGCTATTGCGTTCTTCACGAGCAAACCAATTTGTAATTACTGATTTTTTATTCGAACGATATGTTGTGAAAACATATAAAAAACGTTCGATTACCAGCAACCACATAGCGCAAATTAGGACTCCGATCACCAGCAGTACTGAGCCACCGGTGTCTAGGAAATCGCGTATCGCGTTGATGAAGTCCCCAAAGATAACCATCTTACTGCGCACCTTTCTCGCTACGCTCAGCGATAATGCCAGCACTTTGTTCTTGCAAAATTACCAGTAGGTTTTTAGAGCGTGTATTAAGTAGTGTATAGATAAATACCGTAGGAATTGCGACAACAAGGCCTAACACTGTGGTTACAAGCGCTGTAGAAATACCGCCTGCCATTAGTTTAGGGTCACCCGTACCGAATAACGTAATCGCTTGGAAGGTATTAATCATACCCGTTACGGTACCAAGTAAACCTAATAGCGGTGCTACAACAGAGATGATTTTAATAAGTGTTAAGTTACGTGTGATACGTGGCATTTCACGTAAAATTGCTTCAGAAAGTTTAAGCTCTAACGTGTCATAGGTTACGTCAGGGTACTGATCTTTTACTTTCATAACACGACCAAGTGGGTTGTCATCTGATGCCACATCAGTTTTAAGTTGACGCTTAATTTTACCACCCATAATCATTAGTGAAACAAAACGTTCTAACGCAATCAATAAGCCAACTAAACCAATTGCAAGGATCACATAACCTACAGCACCACCTTGGTGTACTTGCTCTTCAGTGCTCGGTGCCTGTACCAGTAGTCCTAGAATTGAACCACCAGTTGGGTCAAGTGCAAAGTCAACAAAACCAGTATTCGCTGTTTGTAAATCCGAAGCGCTTGACTGAAAACGTGCAGCAGGTTGACGTGTTAGTTCTGATAACGTGTTAGTTGTCGCGTTGTAAGTTAGGTACTTCCCATCTGCAACTAAATTAAATGAACCTACGCGCACAACTTCTTTATTAACTTTTTCGCCGCCAGCTACAATAACATCACGGTTAAAACGTGATACTTTGCCTTGCTCTGTCATTTCACGTTGTAATTCGAACCATACTTTTTCAATATCTTCGATAGACGCAAGCTTTGAACTTGAACCCATTTTTTGTGCAAGTTCGCTTAAAAACACACCGCGACCAGGTAATTCAGCTGACACATTCGATGTAATAAATTTACTTTGTGTATCACCAGCAACTTGTTGTAAAACACCAAATAACTCTTTTAATGAACCCATACGTTTGTTTAGCGTTTCACTCATGTTCGCCAGTTTGATTTCATTTTCTTCAAACTGCGTTTCAAGACGTGTTGAATCACTGATAAGGCCATCACGGGCATTGATTCGAGCACGAAGTAATGCTGCTTGTTGGGTATTAGCTTTGGCAAATTCGGCTTCACGTTGTTGGTTTTCTTGTGATTGCTGATAATTACCTTGTTCTAACGTTTTTAATAGCGAATCAAGATTTACAGGTTCTGCAGTAACCGCTGTGATAGTTAACAATGTACTTGCAGCTACAACTGATTTAACAAATTTCTTAAGTAACATAATGGCCTCGAATTAAACTGCTTTAACTGGCAGGGTTAGCATGTCTGGTGCAAGTTGCTTTTTAGCAATGCGAATCGCTTTATTAATTTGCGAGATATTGCTATCTGGAAGGCGTTCAAAATTGCTTGCCTCGGTATTCCAAACACCTGCTTTTTTGCCATCTTTTGTTAAGTAAATTAAATCAAGGCGGCCAATACGTAAGAAATCAACTTCACGTTCTTGACCATCTACATCGATAAGGCCTGTATATGATTCAATGGTGCGACCGTAATCAACTTCAATTTGATACGCTTCAAGTACGCGACGGAATTTTTCACTTGATGCAACATCTGCACGATCCATTAACTCTTTTAGAGAAGCAAGGCGATTGGCACGCTCTTTTGGAAGGAAAGGCACATCGAGCGCGATAAATTGCTCAAGTGATGTAATCATTTTTAACATCAATGGGGTGATTTGACGTTCAATTACTGACACTTGGTCGATTGATACGTTAATGTTTTCCATTTCTAACAGCTGATTAGAAATTTGTTTTTCTAATTGCTTGTTATAAATTGTTAAACCATCAATTTCTTTATTAACAGTTTTAAATTGCTGCAAACGTCCTTGCATTGTGTCAGCAATTTTATCTATTTTAGTTTGTGATTTTTGTGCTGATTGATTAATTTTGCTTGCACTGTCAATCACAGGCTTAAGCTGTTCGTTAGCTACTGCAGAAAGTGAACATCCCACTAATGCAGTTACTAAAATCTTTCGACTAAACTTAGTTGTAAACATTTTATGTAACCCTATTAAATGATTGCGCATAGTCTAGAGGCGCAAAATGACACAAGGGTTTCATAAACATGTCATTTACATTACATATCAATAAAAGTGAAATCTAAAGAAATTTTGACATTAAAAATCAATGCTTTAAATTAATTATCTATTTTCCACTCAGATGAGTATTAACATAAATATAACCAAGATTTTTCAACGAAATGACAAAAAAGCATTCTCATTGTCATAAATGGAACTGCCTTTTAGAAAGAGAAATAAAAACAAAACAGAAATACATTCCGTTGTTATTATAAAGGAAGATGTTACTAAAATGGTGCTACGTATTTAGCCGTTTTAATTCTAATAGTTAAAAAGAAAACTGGAGGTAAAAGGTATTGTAATTACTCCCACCTTTTATTCTGCCAAACTGTTGAGCTGACTCAAAAATAGAAGAACGATGATGAATACTGTAACCAAGCCATGTCTTATTGAGCTTTGGTGAGTTAAGCACATCGCCTAAATTTATATCTAATGAAAAGTCTAAATAGTTCATTAATTCACTGGGGCGATAACCTTTGCGTTCCATTTCAGAACGTTCTATGTATGTCACATTCGATACATAACTAAGCCCTTCAGCCATGCCCAATCTAACTCGCCATGGCAGTGGCAAAGTATAATAGGCTTTTATCGCCACAACATATTCTTGAATATTAGATTGCACCTCCGATTGCCAATGCCATGCGATACCTGGAGTGAGGTATATATCTAAAGGTAAACCAAATAGATCATCTGTTAAGGGGTGACCATAAAATAACGAGCTTAATTGATTATTATAAGGATCTTTTTCACTATCACCCCGAAGGATATCACCGATATTTGAAGGAGTAGCAAAACCATGTGCAACACGCCAATAGGCATTGTTATCTATCGTTTTTGGCGCGGTGTGTTTGTTATTAAAAAATGCAAAACCTAGAAAAAGTTCGTGAGAATATGAGTTATCAATTGCATTTGCATGTTTTACATTGTCATAAAATGCAGTAATCGATGCAGAGCCAAGCAAATACAAATTACTTACTAGGTGATAACGCCCTTCCGCTTTGACTGTTAAATCTGCACCTGCACCAATTTGTTCGTTTGTGAGCTCGTTAAGTGCATAATAATGACTATTAAATGACGCACTTTTATAGCGTAATGTCGATGAAAGGTTTATATCCCAGTCAGCTTTATTGTAGTTATACAGGTAACCTAAGTTAAGGTAAGGGTTACCCTCTAAATCAGTCATCAGCTCGCTAACAAGGTATTGTGAGTTATCTAGCTTAAATTTGTATTGAGCCCCAAAGTCAAAAGTATCGCCTTGAACTTGGTTTTGATACTCAAATGGAATATCAAAAAAGCGCATTCTAGTAATTGCATTAAAATGATGTTTTTCATTCGAGTGCAGATAAGCGCCTGCTTCTAATCCTTTAATATAAAAGTGATCATTTTTAAAAAACATCATAGGAACAAAGCTACTTACGCTATCACTTTCAGTTTTGAATGGAATACTTGCCTGCCTGATAGTTGCACCTATACCCCACTCTTTTTCATATTCTTGTGCGGCAATATTAAAAGAACAAAGCGAAACAAGCATAAACACAAAACGCATTAAGTTAGTTGTGAATGCCATTTGTAAACTCCCTTTGCTCTTTAAGCTTTAAATAAACGCAATAGATTATTTTCTAAAGGTTATTTTATTATTGTTATCTCTATTTTGTAACAAAAACTCACGTGAGTAATTTGTATTAGTGGCCTTTGCTAATCGATCATAAAGCACAACATTGACAGTTGCAGCTAGATTCATACAGCCATTGGTAGGAACATACACCACATCATCGCAATACTTAAGTACATCTTTTCGTATGGAACCGTCTTCTGGACCAAGCACATAGATGGCATTATCTGGGTGTGAAAAGTGCGGTAATGGCGTTGCCCCATCGATTAATTCAACTGCAATTATTTTAGTATCGGACTTAACCAATTCAGAGATATCGTTAATTGCCTGTAGTGGTATTTCTTCTACTCTTTGCTTTGTGTCTGTAGCAAATTTTTGCGCATAACCATATCGATTCCCTGTGTAATACACCTTATCAACGCCATAACACCCTGCTGCACGCATAACACCACCGACATTTGTCGGGCTTTTGGGGTTAATCAGCAAAACTTCTATGCACGACATTAATCATGGTCCTCTTTAGGCCAATCAGCAATGTAATCTTCAAATAGTTCCATATCGATTTGATTATCTTTCATCACACGGCCTTTTACACTAATGCCCATACGGTGCATTACAGCTTTGCTTCCATTATTTAAAAGTGGATGCCATGAGGCAAGACCTCGCCCTTCATGTAAACGACGGTAGCTACAACTTGGTGGCATAAAGAAAATATTATCGATATTGTCTTTCGTAAGTTTTACACAGCTGGGTACTAACGTGGTGCGGTTTTCATATTCCGTGCAAAAACACTTTTTAGTATCAAGGTATCGACAAACAATTGCTGTGTAGATGATTTCTTCGCCTTCTCGCAGTACATCGGTACTTTCAAAGGTGTCGTCTTGTTCATCGCTATCAATGAAAGTATGCAGGCAGCATTTACCACAACCGTCGCAAACGGCTTCCCACTCTTCATCATTCATCTCGGCTAACGATTTATTTAACCAAAATTTTTCTTCTAACATATGTGCCCCTAATTTTAAGGCGTCTATTTTATGCTAGATAAGTGAGAAAAGCGAAATTAAACAAGGATAGACATGGCGCTAAATAAGCACTTAGCGCCATTAAATATATAAAAAGACTAGATTTTAGGGTAACCAATTCGATCAGATAAATAGCCAACAGAAGTGGCAAAGTAGTAAGAACGGTTCCAATGCATTAATGCTTTATAATTATCGTAAGCAAGATACATTCGGCCATTTTCATCATCTGGCATGACAAGAGCTGCACTAATGTCTACTTGTGGTAAATCAGAGCCATCAGTACGCCTTACGCCAAGCTGTTGCCAAGCTGCTAAATCTCGCTCGGACTTTGACCAATTTTCAAGCCACTGTTTACGTGTACGGGTACCGCGTTGCAAAATATTACTCGAGTCAAAGTCATTTGGTAATAAAACTTGTCTACCCCAAGTTAAATCATCATTCCAACCGGCTTTTTTAAGGTAATTAGCAATCGATGCAAATGCATCAACCTTGTTTTGCCATATGTCTTTTTTACCATCACCGTCGTAGTCAACAGCATAAGCATTAAAAGAGGTTGGCATAAACTGCGTTTGACCCATAGCACCAGCCCATGAACCTTTAAAATGTTCAAGGCTAATATGACCTTCTTCTAAAATTGTTAATGCTGCCCACAATTGACGTTTGTATAAATCTTCACGGCGTCCATCGTATGCAAGTGTAACAACCGAAGAAATTACCGGAATTGAGCCCTGGATTTTACCAAAGTTACTTTCAAGACCCCAAAGTGCCACAATAAAGCGAGCCTGAACGCCATATTGTTTCGCGATTTGTTCTAAAACGTCTTGATTTTCTTTATATAACTTACGTGCTCTGTCAACTTTCCATTGCGGAACACGTTTTGGTAAGTAAGTTTCTAATGTTTCTTTTACTTCTGGTTGGTTTTTGTCAGCCTTGATTACTTTCTTTTTAAATTTGATAGTTGCAAATGCATCTTCAACAATTGATTTTGTAAATCCCTTTTCAATTGCTTCAACTTTTAAATCTGCAACGTATTGATTAAATTTTGCTTGCTCTTCATCTGCAAAGGTAGAGACCGAAATAAGACTTGCTGTGATTAGGGCGAGTTTTTTTAACACTATTGAGAAACTCCATTTTGTTTTCTGAATTCGTCTAATAAACTTTCTTGTTTAGGTGGCAACTGAAGATAAAACCCTTTTTCAGTTAACTCTTGTTGAACTTTATCAAGATCAGCCACACCGAGTTTTTCGCGTTTTGCTAAATTAATTAACATCACAAAACTTGGTTGACCAAAAGTGGCCATTAAAGGTTCCGGAACTTTTGAAAAATCATCTCTTTTTTCAACATAGAGATAGGTATCCGCCTTTTTTTTACTTTTATATACTGCACTAAGCATTCAATCACCTTTTACTTCTTGCGTAACACTGCATCACACTATACCATGGCATACACTAAAAGTGAGATAAATTGCGCTTAACGGCTCGATTTTAGAATAAAATCAGCCAGTAATTTTTATAATAATAATTGAGATTATGTCGGAACAAATTTTTGAATTAAAAGGGAACCTTTTTACGCTGTCTGTATTGCACTTATTTAAGAACGATATTGACGGCTTGATCAGTCAACTGGACGAAAAAATTGCTCAAGTGCCAAAGTTTTTCTTCGGTGCGCCAATTGTCGTTAACTTGCAAACCATTCCAAACGAACACGTCGACTTTGCTAAATTAAAGCAATCTTTAATTGATTTACAACTCAACCCTGTTGGGGTTTGTAATGGTACTGAAGAACAAAATACTGCTGCAAAATTGCATAAACTATCAATTTTAAACTACAGCAAAGATCAAGCGCCAAAAGCAAAACCACAAGCTGCTGCAAATACTTCTATCGTTGAAAAAGAAGTTTTTGTACCTGCACAGATTATTAGTGGCAATGTCCGTGGTGGTCAGCAAGTATATGCTAAAAATCGTGATCTCATCATTACCGGTTCAGTGAGCCCAGGTGCTGAAGTGATTGCCGATGGCAATATTCATGTTTATGGCACTCTTAGAGGACGTGCTATTGCAGGAGCAAAGGGCCAAGAGTCAGTAATATTTTGTCAAAAATTAAATGCCGAACTTGTTTCAATCAATGGTAATTACTGGTTAAGCGACTCACTACAAGGTGAATCATGGGGCAATGCTGCATGTATATCACTCGAAAACGAATCATTAAAAATTTCAGCTTTGGTTTAAAGGATAAATTTCATGGCAAAAGTTATTGTTGTCACATCAGGTAAAGGCGGTGTTGGTAAGACCACATCAAGTGCTGCAATTGGAACAGGACTTGCCTTAAAAGGCTATAAAACCGTTATTATCGACTTTGATATTGGTCTTCGTAATCTTGATTTAATTATGGGTTGTGAGCGTCGAGTAGTTTATGACTTTGTAAATGTAATCAACAATGAAGCTAATTTGAATCAAGCACTTATTAAAGATAAGCGTGTAGAAAAATTATTTATCCTGCCTGCGTCACAAACTCGTGACAAAGATGCACTAACCAAAGAAGGCGTTGAGCTTGTACTAAATGAGCTTAAAAAAGACTTCGACTTTATTATTTGTGACTCACCAGCGGGTATTGAAGCTGGTGCTATGATGGCACTTTATTTTGCCGACGAAGCGATTGTTACCACCAATCCAGAAGTTTCATCAGTACGTGACTCGGATCGTATTTTAGGTATTTTACAAAGCAAATCGAAACGTGCTGAAGAAGGTTTAGAGAATGTGAAAGAACATCTCCTTCTTACTCGTTATAACCCTGAGCGTGTTGCTTCTGGTGAAATGTTATCAGTTGAAGATGTTCAAGATATTCTAGCAATTGACTTATTAGGTGTTATTCCTGAGTCAAAAGCAGTGTTAAATGCGTCAAACTCAGGTCAGCCTGTCATTCTTGACTCAGATTCAGATGCAGGCAAAGCATACTCTGATGCCATTGACCGTTTGCTTGGTGAAAAGGTCGATTTCCGCTTCTTAGAAGCAGAGAAAAAAGGCCTACTTAAACGGATTTTTGGAGGTTAATGTGTCATTACTTGATTACTTTCGCTCGCAAAAGAAAACAACTGCAAGTTTAGCAAAAGAACGTTTACAAATTATTGTTGCTCATGAGCGTTCTAGCCGTGGCACGCCGGATTATTTGCCACAATTAAAGCAAGACATTTTAGATGTTATCCGTAAGTACGTAAATATCGAGCAAGATCAGGTTCAAGTACAGCTTGAACAAAATGAAGATGATCTGGCAGTACTGGAACTAAATGTTACCTTGCCAGACGAAAAATAATAAAAATAGCCTGCTCAATGCAGGCTTTTTTATTATTTTTTTAAAACCAGTCTTTTAAACCTGTCTCGACAATTTCTTTACGCCAAGAACGCATTAGATCAGGTTTTAATTGCCCTGCCTCTTCACTTTTTTCTTTCCATTTCCAACTGATCAATTGGTTCATTTGCTTTTTACTTGCAAGCACATCTAGCGGAATGTCATTTTGATTTGCTATTGATTCTAATTTAGCACGCATATCTTTCAGTGATTTTTTGTAGCCCGTAAAATCAATTAGACGTTTTATTTTTGCAGGATACTCGCTTTCATCTTTTTCAAGCGCAAGCTTTACTAAATTGATAAGGGTTTTACCATAGCGATTAATAAGTGCTTGATCACCTTCACACACGCGCTTTAGCGCACCAAAATGTGTTGGTTGTTGCTTTGCAATTTCAAATACGATTGATTCTTTAACAATGAAATTAAGTGCTAAATTTTTCTCACGTGCACGGTTTAACCGCCAACCAGCAACTTGTTGTAATACAGCTAATTGTTTCGGGTTTAATTGCCATGCATTTTTGATATCAAGATAAGCTAAATCGAGCGGAGTATCGTAAGCGCGTTTATTTGCAATTAATTCGCTTTCGCTTACAACAATTGCTTGTTTCTGCTCAGATAATTTATTAGCTATTAATTCATAGCAAGGCATTAAATAAAATACGTCAGCTGCCGCGTAATCAAGCTGAGCTTTTGTTAATGGTCTTTGCAACCAATTGGTGCGTGATTCACTTTTATCTATTTGCTCATCAAGTAACATTTCCACCATATTGGCAAAGCCAACACAGTTGCGCTCACCAAGTAAACTTAAAGCAAATTGTGTGTCAAAAAGCGGTTTAGGAATGCAATTACCATGACGAGAAAACACTTCTAGATCTTCAGAAGGTGAATGCAATACTTTAATAATATTAGTATTTTCCATTAACTGCCAAAAGCCTGATAAATCTAGATTGGCTGTTGGGTCTATTAAACTAATCATTTTGCCATCATAAATTTGCAGTAAGGCAAGCTCTGGATACAAGGTGCGACGGCGCATAAATTCAGTATCTATTGCAAGGATTGGCTTTGTTGAATAATCCGTGATGGCTAAATCGAGACTTTCTTGTTCTGTTATTAATGCGTACTGCACTGTATTTCCTCATAAAAAAACCGGCTTATGCCGGTTTTTAAATTTTGGGTTACCCCATTAACTTGCTTCTTTAAGTGCGCGTCTTAAAATTTTACCGACGTTAGTTTTTGGTAAATCCTCACGGAATTCAACAAACTTAGGCACTTTGTAATTGGTCAAGTTTTCACGACAATGCTTAATTATATCTTTTTCTGTCAGTGATTGGTCTTTTTTCACAACAAAAATCTTAACTTGTTCACCGCTTACTTCATGAGGAACACCAATTGCAGCTACTTCAAGAACACCGTCATGCATTGCAACCACTTCTTCCACTTCGTTAGGGAATACGTTAAAGCCAGATACAATAATCATGTCTTTTTTACGGTCAACAATATAGAAGAAACCTTCTTCATCGAATTTTGCAACGTCACCCGTTGCGAACCAACCGTCATTTAAACAATCAGCTGTCGCTTCTGGGCGATTATAGTAACCTTTCATAACTTGTGGGCCTTTTACCCAAAGTTCACCTGATTCACCCAGTTCAGCTTCTGTGCCATCTTCTTTAACAATTTTAAGTTCAGTGCTTGGTGCAGGTAGACCAATTGAACCGTTAAAGCCATCGAGATCATACGGGCTGACTGTTACAAGTGGTGCACACTCGGTTAAACCGTAGCCTTCAACTAAGCGAGAATCAGTAACTTTTTGCCATTTTTCAGCAACTGGACGCTGAACAGCCATGCCCCCACCAAGTGAAATTTTCAGTGAAGAAAAGTCTAGTTCAGAAAAGCCTGGTGAATTTAGTAAGCCATTGAATAAGGTATTAACACCTGTCATTACAGTGAATTTTTTACCTTTAAGCTCTTTGATAAAACCTTTCATATCACGCGGGTTAGTGATCAGTAAGTTATGACCACCATATTTCATAAAGGTTAAGCAATTCGCTGTTAGAGCAAAGATATGGTAAAGCGGTAATGCTGTAACGACCATTTCTTGACCTTTCTTAAGTAGTGGGTCTAAACAACCTGTTACTTGTTCAAGGTTTGCAACCATATTGCCATGGGTTAACATTGCGCCTTTTGATACACCCGTTGTACCACCGGTATATTGTAAAAATGCAAGGCAATCTTGTGTCAGTTCTGGACGAGTATACTTAGTTGCATCGCCTTGTTTCATAACATCAGCAAATTCAATCACATTTGGTAATGTATAACCCGGTACCATTTTCTTTAAATGCTTTACTACAAAATTTACTAAGTGTTTCTTCACACCACCAAGCATGTCACCAATCTCAGTAACAACAATGTTTTTTACATTAGTGTGAGGTAACGCTTCTTCTAATGTGCGAGCAAAATTAGCAAGAATAATGATTGTTGTAGTCTCAGAATCATTTAATTGATGCTCAAGCTCACGTGTTGTGTAAAGCGGGTTTACATTTACAACTGTTGCGCCAGCACGTAGTGTACCGAGGATAGCAATAGGTGTTTGTAACAGATTAGGCATCATAACAGCGACTTTATCGCCTTTTTTAACACCTAATTGATTTTGCAAATATGAAGCAAATCGCTTTGTTGCGTTATCCATCTGCTGATATGAGAAAACTTTGCCCATGTTTTCAAAGGCTGGAAGCTGTGAATAATCTTGAAAGCTTTTTTCAAATAGTTCAAGCAGGGAGTCATAGTGCTGTGGATCTATTTCAGCAGGAACTCCCGCTGGGTAACGCTTCAACCAAATCTTTTCCACGATAGGCTCCTATAATTTATATTTATTGTTTGTGTTCAACTTAAACCTTAATTCATGTAAGGCGAATTAACAATTGAGTAAATACTCTAAAGCGCTAATGTTCACATATTTATTCACGTTATACAAACTATTTAAAACATACCCTTTACGTAAACGTTAACCTTATTAGCTACTTCTTTGGGGTACTCTAAATGGCAATGATGCCCACCAGAAACTTGGTTTATCGTTAGGTTTGAAAAGTATTTACTATATTTTTCAATACCTTGATTTACTAGAGAATACCCATTAGTTGCTTTAATTACGAGCATTGGCGTTATAATATTTTTACACATTTCTATACACTGATTAGGTGTAAAACGAAACCCAGAGTGATGTTTAAGCTTTGGGTCTGTGCATAGTTTGTAACCATTTTCTAATAGTTCTGTATTTCTTTCCATTAAAAGCGATGCGTGTTGTTTACTTAAATCACTTACAGCTATGCGTGCTTTCACTATTTGTTCAAAACTTGAAAATATACGTTTGGTTTTATTTTCGGTACGATTTAATATGGCATTCTTTAATTGTGTCGTCACTTCATTTTCATCTGTTGTGACACACGCAATCCCTTCAATTGCTATCACTGCTTTAACATGCTCTGGAAAACAGGCAGCAAAAAGATTAGCAACCATCGCCCCCATTGAATGGCCTATAATAATAACCTGTTCATTTGGCGCTATTTGCTGTTTTAACCTAAACACATCATCAACATAATCGATAAAGTAGTAATGTGCTTGGCTATTTCGCCAATCTGATTTGCCGTGCCCTGGAAAATCAATCGCGTACCAATCAAAATGTGAGAGTTCACTCATAAGAGGTACAAAAGAATTACTGTTATCTTGCCAACCATGCAAAGCAATTACTTTAGTTGCATTGTTTTGTACCCTTTGACACGCAATTGTTAGTTCATTGATCTGATAAAATGTTTCGAAGCTATTTTGTTGCAATGAATTCACCGATAAAAATGTTATTTAACGTGTAAATACGTTATGTTTGTCGCCAAAATAACATAGAACTAAACACACATGAAAAAATCTTTAATTGCATCAGCAGTGTTATTTTCATCAACTGCCATTGCAAATGTCGAAGCGCCTAAAAATATAATTTATATGATTGGTGATGGTATGGGACCTGCGTATACAGCAGGTTATCGCTATTATATGGATGACCCGTCAACTAAAGTCGTTGAAAAAACAATTTTTGATGAGTTATTTGTTGGCATGGCTCGTACTAGCCCTGATGATGATACAGTAGTAACTGACAGTGCTGCCGGTGCAACGGCTCTATCCACTGCAACCAAAAGCTACAATGGTGCTATTGCCGTTGATACTCATAAAAAACCTCTTACAACAATGCTGCAAATTGCTAAGTCAAAAGGCTTAACAACTGCACTTGTTGCTACATCTCAGATAAATCATGCAACACCTGCAAGTTTTGCTGCGCATAATGAATACCGACGTAATTACAATGAAATTGCCGACGATTACATTGATGTAAAAGTAAATGGCAAACTTGCTGTGGACTTGCTACTTGGTGGTGGTTACAAATATTTTATCCGTGAAGATCGCGATTTAGTCAGCGAATTTAAACAAGCTGGTTATCACTATGAAAGCGATTACGATAAATTACACACCATAAATTCATTACCTGCTATTGGGTTATTTAAAGAAACAGCATTTGCCTATGCGATTGATCAATACCCTACTCGTCTTAGTGATATGGCAGAACAAACCTTCTCTTTATTAGATAAAAATAAAGAAAATGGTTTCTTTGTCATGTTAGAAGGCTCGCAAATAGATTGGTGTGGTCACGCTAATGATATTGCCTGCGCCATGGCTGAAATGGACGATTTTGCAAATGCAATTAAGAAAGCTAAGCAGTATGTAGATAGTAACCCGGAAACATTATTAGTGGTTACCGCAGATCATAGCACTGGCGGCTTAACTCTAGGTGCTAATGGTGATTACTCTTGGCATACAAATGTAATTAAAGGCGTTAAAGCAAGTGGCAGTAAAATTGCTAAGGCATTAATGAAATCAGACAATTTATTAGCTACCTGGCAGGATAAAACAGCAATTACTCTTGATAAAGACCAAGCTGAGTTGCTTGTAAATAAGGTAATGACGGCTAAAAATGAAAAATCTAGCGAAACATCAGCTAAAGAGCAACTTGTTGAGCATGTGAAAATGCTTATTAGTAAAGCGTCTAATACCGGATGGACAACCTCAGGTCATACCGCAATTGACGTACCGATTTTAGCGTATGGTAAAGGTGCAGATGAATTTAGAGGTCATCTCGATAATACCGAAATTGCGAGTAAGTTAATTAACTTTATTAAGCAATAAAAATCAGGGTGCATTAACGCACCCTTTTTATTTTCTTATACCAATTTTGTTAAGTAGGTGATCAGGCTTAGCGTTAGATAAATCAAATGGATACTATGCGAAATTTACTTATGCAATTGTTCTACATTGATAAATTCAAACACAGTTGCATGATATCTAGTCTGTTAAGATGAACAACTATTTGAGTTAATTGGTCTTACTCTCTTCCCGGTAGTTTTTTCCAGGTTACAGTATCACGCACGTAAACAGGCTGCGCATCTGCTGCTGCAACCGTATTACCCTGTGCTAATTCAAGCTCTGCTTGTTTTGCCATAAAACGCGCATTTGGTAATGTAATGTCATTATTAATCGTAAAGTTATCAGCAGAAAAATATTCACTGTAAGTTTGGCAACCAGTACCAACAACTAATGCGTCAATACTCGGCAATTGAAGGTCTTCGGGTTTTAACACTTGTTCGCTTGATGCAAATTCAGCAAGGTCATTTTCGCCACGCTTAAACTCTGCATAATAAATCTCACCCATACGCGCATCAATTGTGGCAATCACATAATCAGCATCACAGCTATCAAATGCCTGCTGGGCCATAATTTGTAAATTAGAAATGCCGATAACAGGTAAGTTAGCAGCGAATGCAAGCCCTTGAGTTACAGAAACACCTACGCGTACACCTGTGAAACTACCTGGCCCTCTACCAAATGCGATTGCATCTAAATCAGTTAAAGAAACGTTGCCCTTGTTAAGGATTGAGTCAATTAACGGTAACATTTTTTGACTGTGCTGCTGAGGACACACTTCAAAATGTGCATTTTCTAAATCACAACTTAATGCCACAGAAAGTGCCTCAGTGGCTGCATCTAATAAAAGTATTTTTGTCATAAGTTATTTAATTGCTTCTAAAAATTCTGACGCTTTTGATAAATCACGGGTTCGCGCCATGTTTGGTAAACTGGCGAGGAAGATTCTACCATATTCACGTGTAACAAGGCGATTATCACAAATTACCAATACGCCTTTGTCTTTTTGGTCACGTATTAATCGACCCACGCCTTGCTTTAATGCAATTACAGCACTGGGTAATTGTAACGAATAAAAAGGGTCGTGCCCTTGCCCACTGTGTGACTTCATTTTTGCTTGAAGAAGTGGGTCGTCCGGTGCAGCAAAGGGTAACTTATCAATAATAACACAAGATAATGCATCACCTCGCACATCAACACCTTCCCAAAAAGATGCAGTACCAAGCAATACCGAATTGCCATGCATAACAAACTTTTCAAGCAATATACGTTTTGACGCTTGGCCTTGCACTAATAACGGGTACTCCACACTATGAGCTAAGCCATCTGCAACTAAATTAAGCATGCGATAACTAGTAAAAAGGATAAAACATCGCCCTTTTGCAGCTTTAATCATTTGTTTTGCAATACTTACTATTGAAAAACCCATTTCTGATTTACTTGGCTCAGGTAAGTAACGCGGTATGCATAACATCGCCTGATTTTCGTAATCAAATGGGCTGTCATAGACTTCCATTATTGAGGTACTTAAACCAAGATCATTAGCAAAATGCGTTAAGTCACCATTAACAGCAAGTGTTGCAGAAGTAAAAATCCAGCTAGAAGTTGCATTATCTACAAGTGCCCTGAAACGCTCCGAGACATTTAATGGTGTGATACTAAAAGTAAGATGACGCTTTGTTGTTTCGTACCAAAAACTATAACCTGGCTTTTGTGCCTCATACATAGTTTCTAGCTGCCCTTTGAGGCTTGCGGTTCGCTCAAATAACTTTTCTATTTTATCACTGCGTTCTAAACAGAGTTTAAGCACTTGATAGAGAAAACTAATGTCATTAATCACACGTTCAATGGCACGATAAACATTTGGCTGTTTTATCATTTGTTGCCAATCACCGCGCTGACTTTCACTTGGAAATTGTAAACGTAAATCCCACACTGAGGTTTCAAGTTTATCAATTGTTTTACCAAGCTGGATCATATCGAACAATTCCGCACGGTAAACTAAGCGAATATCACGAACTAGTTCAATTACCATTCGGGTGCTAACACGGCTAGCAAAATATTCTGAGGCAATATTGGGAAGCTGATGTGCTTCATCAAAAATATAACAATTTACATTAGGGATTAGTTCACCAAAACCTGACTCTTTTACTACCGCATCAGCTAAAAATAAATGATGATTCACAACCACTAAGTCTGATTCAATTGCTTTTATTCTGGCTTTTCTGACAAAACAATCTTGAAACGAAGGACATTCTTTACCTAAACAGTTATCAGCTGTTGATGTAACATATGGCAGTACTTTGGCATCTTCTTCAATGCCACTACAGTCGGCCATATCCCCTGAGCGGGTTTCACCTGAAAACTTGGCAACCATTGCTAATTGATGCATCACATCTGGATCGTCAACCGGTACATGTGTAACATGCTGATTTAATCGCTCAATACATAAATAGTTTGAGCGCCCTTTTAGTAACGCTATTTTCTTTCCTTTACCAAGTATTTTTTTAAGCGTAGGTAAATCTCGATGGAACAATTGTTCTTGCAGTGCTTTTGAGCCGGTCGACACCATGACTTTTTTATCAGAAAGTAACGCAGGAACTAAATAAGCAAATGTTTTGCCTGTGCCTGTACCTGCCTCAACAATAGCCTGCTTATCATGCTTAATTGCATTGGCAACTGATTTTGCCATATCAATTTGTGGTTTTCGTGGGGCATATCCTTTTATTGCAAGTGCAAAAGGACCAGTTTGACCAAACAAAGTATCGATATTGTTCATTAACAGGCAGGAATATTGAGAATGGCTGGAAGTGTAGCGATTATATGTAAGTTCAACAAGTAGCAAATAAGAGGCATTTAGTAAGACAACGTACAGTGCCTCTTAACATTTTAATTAATTTAACTAATCATTACTTATTTTGACCGTTTTTAAATTAGAAGAAACTAATGAGTAAGCAAAAAGTAAAGTCGCAAGCACAATAGAAAAATAATACCAAAACATATTCATTCTCCACTAATTTTTTAAATATCTTAGTGATGTAGGAATGAATGTTTGCTTAATAGTGTTAATCAACAGCAATGAGAGAATGGATTAGTTCGATAACCGTGTCTTTATCACTAGTAACAATAAGCGCTTTGTCGATATCTAACTCATCAAGACTCAGTTTAGTATGCATCACTAAAATGGTTAACATGGCTAATTGGTTTGCCTCGAAAACAGCTGCAGCGATTGGGTAACTTTTGCTGTAATTAATTAACGCTTGTTTGTCAGTAATTTTAGTTTGTACAGCAAGTGATTCCAAAATATTGCGGGGAAAATGCCAAAGCTTTGCGATGTCTAATGTTAAACGTTGACCATAAGCAGTAATTAGACGTTTTAAATTATGCGCGTTAGGTTGAGAGTCTGGGCAAACACTTGCAAATGCATCAATCATTAGCTGAAAAATAACCATACAACCCAAATTAATAAGTAGCCCAACTAAATAAGCCTCTTCAGCATTTTGATTTTGTTTAGCTACAAACTGTTTACTTATCCTGCCGGTAATTTGGCTGTGTAACCATAAGTTTTTACCGTAATTTTTAAAGTAAATTTGGGCTCTCGGTACCATTTGTGTAACAAAGCCATTAATTACCCCTTCTGTTAATCCTTTTTGTCCAAGTAACATAAAGGCATTTTTCAGATCTGAAATAGGTTTATTACTTCGGTTATAAAAGCTCGAGTTTGCAAGCTCGAGTACTTTAGCTGCAATAACAGGATCTTCACTAATTAAAGAAATTAACTTATCAACATTAAAATCGACTGAATTTAATGTATTCATTACTTCAGTTAAAGAACTTGGTACAACAGGTAGTGAGCTTAAAATCTCATTTGGTTGGCGAAGTAACTGTAGAAGTTTATTTTCTATTAAATCGCTTAACGGGTCGTGCGTTGTATTGTTTAACAATGAATTAAAAAGGAGTTCGTAAAAGCTATCGATAAATGCTTGTGCAGCAGGTTTTTTAAAATCTATAGGGCTTTCAATTTGCTGCATTTTAAAATTGATCTCACCCTCATTTTTGATCCCCTGTTTGGTATTTTCAAAATAGAAATGATCTGCTTCGATTTCTTGTTTTAAAGATGGAAACACTTTAGCTATCAGTTTTTTGAACATACCACATTTATCAATATTGCTTTTTTGTAATTGTAATATGGATTACATAGAGTGCGAGGAATTTATATATTTTACAAGTTTCACTAAACGGTTAATTACCTATCCAAAGGTATTTTTTTAAATTAATTTTGTTATTTTTAAACAGTATTCCTTCGCTTTCTAACCTATTTTTTTGCTCACAAAACTTTTCACCGTTTTCAGGAAAACTGATTTTACCTTGCGAATTAATGACCCTAAACCACGGGATTGTACTGCCTGATGGTAAATTTTTTAAAATTGACCCAACAAAACGCGCATGCCCTTTTAATGAGGCCATTTCAGCTACACTGCCATAGGTTGCAACTTGACCCTTTGGTATTGAAGAAATAACAAGCAAAATTGCATCTCTTTTTTCATCATTTGTCATGATATAAACGCTTTAACCCTTGCCAAATAGTTGTTGCTACTGGACCATAAAAATTACTGTTGCTCCTGAAGGCTCTAAGTTCTGAATGAAACTTATCTTCGCCATCAATGAGTTCTATTTGTACAAGCTCTCCTGAAGCAAGTTCATTACTACAAAAATGCTTAGCTGCTAAGCCCCAGCCGACACCTTGTAATAACATAGACCTTAATGTTGCCAATTCCTCAACCATAACAACTTGCGATCCCTTTGCAAAAGAAAGTTTGTCATCATCAAAAGGTAATTCGGTTGGTTTAAGGGTAAGGCTTGGAATTGCATCAAGCTCTCTACTCAACAATGTCGATTTTCCATTGGGTAATACACTGGGTGCGGCTACTAAAATGACTTCGATGGGTTTTAATTGAATACTCTGAAAATCGCCCGATGCGTGAAATATATCAAACCAAGGACCAATACCAATATCAACCTCACCCTTGGAGAGTTTTTCAATCGCTTTAAAACGTGAACCACCTAATATTTCGAATTGCGTGGCTGGAAATTGTTGAATGACTTTACCTAATAACTGATTGATGCGTGCATCACCACCGAGTTGCTCGTAAGCAATGCATATTTTAGGCTCATAACCTAAAGCCAAAGTAGAACTTACTTTATTTAGCTCATCACAGCTTGTTAGTACTCTTTTTGCTTGTTTATAAAATCTCTCACCGGCCTCTGTTAATTTAAGACGATATCCAGAACGGTCTATTAATGTAAAACCAACCTCTTCTTCTAACTTCTGCATTGCCATAGTAAGCGCAGGCTGTGTTTTATGACACTTTTCTGCTGCTTGTTTCAAACTATCTGATGTGACAATGGCATCTAAAATTGTTAACTGCGTAATCTTCATAAGTTTAACTTATACAGTTCGTAATATTTAATAAATATAATTTTACATAGCCTTTGGTTATTCTGGCTATAGTTTATTAATAATTTCTTTTTGGATAAGTAGATGCGCGCCCTCTTACTCTTGTTACCTGCAATTTTGATCACTGCTTGTAAAGACCCTCAGCCAGAAATCACCGAAAGTACAATTTCTCGACCAGTTAAACTTTTTACTGTGCCTAATACGGGTAGTAGCAATATTCGCCGTTTTCCAGCAAAAGTCGAAGCTAATCAAGGCTCATATTTATCATTTAGAGTTAATGGTGAGCTTATGTCATTTCCAACACTTGCTGGACAATCTGTTGAAAAAGGCCAAATCTTAGCAAAGTTAGACCCCGAAGACTTTAAACTACAACTCAGTGACCGTGAGGCACGTTACAAACTTGCAAAAAACCAGCTTGAGCGCACAGAAACACTTAAAACAAAAGGTATTGCATCACAATCAGAACTTGACCAGGCAAAAGCCAATATGCAGGTTGCATTATCAGCGCTTGAAAAAGCACAAACTGATTTAGAGTACACTGTGCTAAGAGCACCTTTTGCAGGCACAATCAGTAAAGTATTTATCAAAAACTTCGAGAGTGTTGTTGCCAAGCAAAACATTATGCGAATTGAAACACGTGATTTAATGGATGTTACAATTCAAATTCCTGAAAAATTAGTTGCTCGCGTTGATAAAAAAACCACTTACAAACCCAATGTCGTTTTTGATAGCTACCCGAATAAGTCATATGAATTATCGCTAAAAGAATGGGATACACAGGCTGATCCACTTACTTTAAGTTATCGTGTGGTATTTACACTGCCGCTGCCGACAGATTTTAACTTACTCGCTGGTATGACAGGAAATGTGTTGATTGATTTAAATAAAGTGTTTTATTCAAATCAACGTAAATTCACTATTCCAACAACCGCCGTTTTTAGTGACGCAAGTGAAGATTCCTTTGTTTGGCGCTACGACGACGGTAAGCTCGAAAAAGTAAAAGTAGTGCTTGGTGAAATCCATAAAAGTGGGATTGAGATTAATGACGGCCTAAATCCGGGAGATCAAATAGTTAGTGCAGGTGTTCATCATTTAACAGCACAAAGCATTGTTCGTCCTTGGACAAAAGAACGAGGCCTATAAAATGAACATTGCACAGTTATCAATTGAAAAGCGAACGATAAGTTGGCTATTTACCCTAATTTTATTATTTGGTGGCTATTTTTCTTATCAAAAATTGGGCCGTTTGGAAGATCCAGAATTCACATTAAAAAAAGCCATGGTAATAACCAGTTACCCAGGTGCATCACCTGAACAGGTTGAACAAGAAGTTACCTACCCAATTGAAAATGTGATTCAGCAATTACCTTATGTGGATTATGTCACGTCAATTTCTTCACCTGGTTTATCTCAAATCACGGTAGAAATGAAAAGTACCTATCGCAAAGAACAACTTAGGCAAATTTGGGATGAACTGCGTCGTAAAATTAATGACTTATCACCTTCCTTACCGGCAGGCGTTTATCCTTCAAAAGTGATGGATGACTTTGGCGATGTTTATGGTGTGCTTTACTCTATTAGCGGTGACGATTATTCCTATGAAGAATTAGAAAATTACGTTGATTATTTACGACGTGAACTGGTACTGGTTGATGGCGTTGGTAAAGTAACGGTAGCTGGTGAGCAAAAACCGCAAGTTACTGTGGAAATATCAAGCCATAAATTGGCACAACTTGGTATTTCTGCCAACGTTATATACCAGTTACTTCAAAATCAAAATACCGTGTCAAATGCAGGTAAAGTGACTATTGAGGGCGAGTCAATCCGCCTTCATCCTACCGGTGAATTTAAGAACGTTTCTGAACTCGAAGATTTACTTATTTCAAAGCCTGGCGCGAAAGAAATTATTTATTTAGGTGATGTGGCTACCGTAAAACGCGAGTACGCTGAAATCCCAGATAACCCTACTCATTATGCTGGCAAACAAACGTTATTACTGGGTGTTTCCTTTGCATCTGGCGTGAACGTTGTTGAAATTGGTAATAAATTAACAAACCACTTAGCGTCACTTGAATATCAACGCCCTTATGGCATTGAAATTAATACACTCTACAACCAGCCAAAAGAAGTAGAAAAATCGGTTGATGATTTTATTACATCACTTGTACAAGCAGTATCAATAGTAATTGCCGTATTGCTTCTTTTTATGGGGTTACGAAGTGGCTTATTAATTGGTGCTGTTTTACTAATAACGGTATTTGGTACCTTTATTTTTATGATGATGCAACAAATTGATCTACAAAGGATCTCACTTGGTGCTCTGATCATAGCGCTTGGTATGCTTGTGGATAATGCCATTGTCATTACTGAAGGCATTTTAGTTGGTTTGAAAAAAGGCTACAGCAAAGTAAAGGCAGCAAATAGTATTGTTGATCAAACAAAGTGGCCGTTGCTTGGTGCTACTGTAATTGCAATTACCGCTTTTGCACCAATTGGGTTAAGTTCAGATGCAACAGGCGAATTTGCTGGAAGTCTTTTTTACGTATTACTAATTTCACTGCTACTAAGTTGGATTACTGCTATTACGGTAACGCCTTTCTTAGCAAGCGTGCTATTCAAGCAAGAAGCGAAAAACAATCAAAATGATAACGAGGTGGATGCTGATGAACTATATCAAGGCAAACTATTTGTTATTTATGGCAAACTATTAAAAACAGTATTAGCCTGGCCAAAAACAACGCTCAGCTTTATGCTAATTTCTTTGTTTGGTGCACTGGTATTATTTGGCAATGTTAAACAGTCATTTTTCCCACCTTCAAATACACCTATGTTTTATCTTGATTACTGGCGCTATCAAGGTTCTGATATTCGCGCCACAGAGCAAGATATTGACAAGCTAGAGCAATATTTACTAGCAAAACCCCAGGTAGTTGAAGTAACCAGCACGGTAGGACAAGGCGCCCCGCGCTTTATGTTAACTTATGCACCAGAAAAAATTCACCCAGCCTATGGGCAATTGATTATTCGTACTACTGATTTAGAATCGCTCAACGCAATACTTGCAGAAATACGTGAATACGCAGCTGAAAACTTACACAATGCATTTATTAAATTAAAACGTATGGAAATTGGTCCATCAACAGATGCAAAAATAGAGGCGCGTTTCCAAGGTCACGACCCAAAAGTGTTACGCAATTTAGCTGAACAGGCGATTGAAATTCTTAAGAATGATGGCAAAGCTTACAATATAAGACATGACTGGCGCGAATTAACTAAAGTTATTCGCCCTCAATTTAATGAACAAAAAGCACGCCGTTTAGGGATCAGTAAGTCGGATTTAGATAATTTGTTACTAACAACCTTGTCAGGTCGTAAAGTGGGCTTATATCGTGAAGGCACACGTATGCTTCCGATTATTGCCCGTTCACCTGCATCTGAGCGTCTTAATGTTGATTCACTCTATGACTTACAAATTTTTAGTCCTACACTTGGGGTTTACGTTCCAATAGAGCAAATTGTTGATGGCTTTAATACGGAGTGGGAGAACAACCTTATATTGCGACGTGATAGAAAGCGCACTATTACAGTTATGGCAGATCCGAATATTTTAGGCGATGAAACTGCGGCTAACTTATTAAAACGTATAAAACCATTAATAGATGATATTCAACTTCCGCAAGGCTATCACCTTGAATGGGGCGGCGAATTCGAATCAGCTTCGAAAGCGCAAAAAGCTATTTTTGGCTCCTTGCCACTTGGATACCTAGTGATGTTTATCATTACTGTTTTGTTATTTAATTCAATTAAAAAGCCCCTCATTATTTGGGCAACAGTGCCATTAGCTGTTATTGGTGTGACAATTGGTTTGTTTACCATGAATAGCCCGTTTAGTTTTATGGCTTTACTTGGGTTACTTAGTTTGTCTGGTATGCTAATCAAAAATGGCATCGTATTGATGGATCAAATTGAATTAGAGCTATCGCAAGATAAAGCACCCTACATTGCTGTATATCACTCAGCCTTAAGCAGATTAAGACCGGTTTCAATGGCAGCCATTACTACAATTCTAGGTATGATCCCACTGTTATTTGATGTGTTCTTTAAATCAATGGCAGTTACAATTATGTTCGGCTTAGGTTTTGCTACTGTGCTGACATTATTGGTTATCCCTGCCCTTTACAGTTTAGTGTTTAAGGTAAAACCTGCTTAAAAATATTAAATTAGGTATACTGCAAAAAACGTAAATTGCAGTATACCTATGTTAAAAAGACCATTCTCAGTGCTTGTAGTTATTGAAAATTCACACAATGAATTTTTGTTAATTCAACGTGCTGATGACACAACATTTTGGCAATCTGTAACCGGTGGTATCGAACAAAACGAGTCTGCACTAGAATGCGCCTATCGTGAAGTATTCGAAGAGACAGGCATTGATTGTGAAGCTTCAGGTTACGAAATAGTACCTCTCAACATCACTAATCAATACGAAATAAGAGAAGACTGGCGTTTTAGATATGAAAAAGGAAGTTATCTAAATACCGAATATGTTTTTCATCTTCAAGTAGATAGCCAAACACAAATCAAACTCGCCCCAAAAGAGCATTTAAATTTTAAATGGCTTACGTATCAAAATGCACTTCAGTTACTCTCTTCAGAAACGAATAAAAATGCCGTTGAATTGATTTATAAAAGTAAAAAGTGTAAAGAATAACCACCACTTTTTACAAAATAGAACAATTCATACCACCAGAATAGGTACAAGTTAAATTGCTTTAGCTAGAATTTGTCTTAGACTTTAGCGAAGATTTAATTCAATTAGTTGAATTAATGCTGCAAATTAATGGACTTGAACTAAGGATGGTTATGAATTCGTTACCAATATCTTTACGCCAACGCTTTGAAAACTTTAATTTATCAAAAAAACTTACATTGTCATTTTTGATTGCAGCAGTTATACCACTGCTGCTTGTGTTTGTTTTGGCGTATTACAATTCTGCTAATGCAATAAAAGAACAAGTCTATAACCAACTTTCTGCAATTAGCAGTATTAAGCAAAGTGCGCTAGAGCGTTATTTCAAACAAGTTGAATTTAAATTAATCACCACAGCTTTAAATCCGACTACACAAAACGCTGCTTCCGATTTTATTGAAAGTTATGTACAAGTGAGTACAGCAAATTATTCTCGCGCTGCAGTTGAACAATACTACCAAAATACATTTTTTAATGAATTTAAGAAAAGTAATAACTCTGCCAAAAATTTAGAAATTGATTTAACAAGATTAGATAGTAAAGCAATTGCGCTACAAACCCGTTTTATCATGCAAAATACACACCCAATAGGCAGTAAACAATTACTTAAACAAAGTGCTGCTAATGATGATTATGATAAAACCCATAATCTCTATCATGATTATTTTACAAAACTTATCGAGTACTACGAATTTTATGACTTATTTATTGTCGATAATAATTCTGGCGATATTATTTATTCTGTCTATAAAGAACTCGATTTTGCAACATCGTTGCTGAGCGGACCTTATAAAGATAGTAATCTAGCAACAGTGTTTAAAAAAGCACGAACACTTTCAAAAGCGCAAAGCGTTGCTTTCAGTGACTATCAAACTTACTACCCTTCGTATAATGCACCCGCGAGTTTTATTGCTACACCCATTAATTCTGAAGCAACATTAATTTTTCAACTGTCAATTGACGCATTAAATACCATTATGAGTGAACGTGATGGACTTGGTGAGAGTGGTGAAACTTACTTAGTAGGCCCTGATAAATTAATGCGTTCTGATTCGTATCTAGATCCGGTTCATCATTCTGTTATTAACTCATTTAAGTTTCCTGAAAAAGGCGCAATCGATACCTTTTCTATTCAGCAAGCGCTTCAAGGCAATAGCGGACAAAAAATAATTGATGACTATAATGGCAACCCCGTTTTATCTTCTTACCAACCGCTTAACATTTTTGATACTAATTGGGCGCTCATCGCTGAAATTGACGAAAGCGAAGCTTTTGCTGCCGTTGATAGATTAGCCCTGTTATTGACGCTAGTATTAATAATCGTGATTGCCGTAATTGCGTTTGTAGCGCCTAAGTTTGCTAACTTCCTATCATCGCCAATTAAACACCTATCAGAGTTAATGAAAAGTGTTGAAAAAACAGGTGATTTCTCAAAACGCACAGCTAATATCAACAGGGATGAGATTGGTGAAACCGCACTTGCCTTTAATAATTTACTTGCCAGTTTACAAACTTCAATTTCAGAAACTAATGAAGTTATGCAACAACTCTCTGAGGGTAATTTTAACGCACGCATTACTATTGAGTGTAAAGGTGAGCTTGATTCGCTAAAACGTGCAACAAATGATAGTGCAGAAGCCTTAAACAGTGCCATGCGTGAATTAAATGCTGTGGTAAATGCAATGTCGCAAGGTCAATTTGATAAACATATTTCATTAGCCATGTCAGGTGACCTAAACACACTTAAAGACAATATTAATTCAACATTAAGTAATTTAGATTTAGCCGTGAACGATATCGTTTCTGTTATGAAGTCTATGGCTCAAGGTGACTTTAAACAGCAAGTCAATATTGAGTGTCATGGCAAGTTAGACGAACTTAAACAAGGTATTAATCAATCCGTTGTGAGTATTAATAATGCTTTATCAACAATAGATTCGGCAATGGCTGATTTAAGTGACGGTAATTTAGAGGCGCAAATAAACGTGCCTTTAAATGGTCAACTAAATGAACTTAAACAGAAAATAAACCAAACCATTTTGAATATTTCGACAGTAATAAATGAAATTTCCTTTGTAATGGCTAATGTCAGCGAAGGTAATTTTAATTCTCAAGTTGAAAGTGAGATGTCAGGCCAATTTGCACGTTTAAAAGACGATGTAAATATGAGTATTAACTCTGTAAATCACGCAGTTATTGATATTAGCGAAGTAATGAATGGCATTAGCCAGGGTAACTACAAGAAACAAATAAACTCCGAAATGAAAGGCCAATTACATGACCTTAAATGTAATATCAATGAATCAGTTGAAAGCGTTAAAGAGGTTATTTCTTCATTAAGCTTTGTTGCAGAGGCAATGAACAATGGCGATTTTAGTAAGTTTATTGAACTTGATTTTAAAGGTGATTTAGCTCAATTAAAAAATGATATAAATGAAGCGGTTTCTTCTACATCTGAAGCAATAGAAGAAGTATCACAAAGCCTTTCAGCTCTGGCTAAAGGTGATCTTACTAAACAGATGCGCGGTAATTACAACGGCATTTTTAATCAGTTGCAGCATAATATAAATCAAACAACGAAACAGTTAATTGAGGTAATCAGTAATATTCAATCCTCAGCAGAAGAAGTGAAACAATGCGCTAAAGAAATTTCCGTCAGTAATACTGAAATTAGTGAGCGTACTGAAGAACAAGCAGCAAGCCTTGAACAAGCAAGCGCGAGTACTAAAACCATGTTAGAAGAAGTATTTGGTGTCGTTAAGCAATCAAAAAATGCTGTTGAACAAAGTAATTGTGCAACTCAAACAGCACAACAAGGTAAAGAATTATCGATACAAACACAACGCTCAATTGAAGATGTTGAGCAATCAAGCAAGAGTATTAATGAAATAGTTGAAGTGATAGATGGGCTTGCCTTTCAAACTAACTTGCTTGCACTTAATGCGGCTGTTGAAGCTGCCCGTGCTGGCGAAAATGGTAGAGGATTTGCTGTAGTTGCAAATGAAGTCCGTGAACTTGCAAGTAGAAGCGCAAAATCCGCAAAACAAATTCGCGATATTATTTCTGACAGTAATGACAAAGTGCATTTAGGCAGTCAATTTGCTATTTCATCTGGTGATAAATTAAATCAAATTGTAGATAGAGTTGAAGAAGTTAACCAAAGCATTGAGCTAATAAGTGAAAGTTCAAGCAATCAAAGTAACAGCTTGAAAGAAGTCGATATTGTGGTCCAGCGTTTAGCCACAATTGTTCAGCAAAATTCTGCAATAACAGAAGAAACTATGGCAGCCGCTAATTTAATGGCGGAACGAGCGGCCAATATGAATAGCTTATTAGCGTACTTTAAAACAGATGACGATCTCACCCCAGAGCCATTAGCGGGTGAACTTATATTAGAAAGTAAATATGCTTAGAGTGTTCAAGCCCTAGAAACAAAGTGTTATCGGGTAAACTTTGTTTCTAGTATTACGGATGAGGTGGTTCTCTCCACCCCATCCAAATTACCAATTAAATCGAGAGTATGACTTAATTGTTCTAACGAACTCTCTTCGACAATCGCGATTAAGTCATATTCCCCACTAATGGCATAAAGCTGCGTAATTGCCGTAAACCGCTTTAATTCAACGTTAGTTTGTGTTGTGAGTTTTTGCTTAACTTTAATAGATACATGGGCACTCACCCTATTTTGCAAATACGTCTCGCTGAGTTTGACACTGTAGCCTGTAATCACCCCTGTACTTTCAAGCCGAGATAAACGATTTTGAATTGTAGAACGACTTAAAGAAAGTTTTCTCGCTAAGTCAGAGACACTTAAACGAGCATTTTCTTTTAGTGCATTAATTAAACTTTTATCTGCATCACTTAACATTTTGCTATTCAAATTGGTTATTTTGATAAATATTAACGTCATTTTGGTTATTTTTGAACTACAAAATGGCACGAATAAATCGAATAATGCATGAATAAGTAATTTTATAAATTAATGAACAAGTTTGAGGAAAGAGTAATGGCTGTAAATCGTGCTTTATTTGATGATGTAATGGTACCTAACTACGCACCTTCGTCGGTAATCCCTGTCAAAGGGGAAGGTTCTCGAGTGTGGGATCAAGATAACAATGAGTTTATTGATTTTGCTGGTGGTATTGCTGTTAACTGTTTAGGCCACTGTCACCCTGCCCTTGTTAATGCATTAAAAACGCAAGCAGATAAACTTTGGCACCTTTCAAATGTATGGACAAATGAGCCTGCATTACGATTAGCTCATAAGTTAGTTGAGTCTACATTTGCTGATAAAGTATATTTTGCAAACTCTGGTGCTGAATCAAATGAAGCGGCACTAAAACTTGCACGTCGTTTTGCTCTTGATAATTACGGTGCAGAAAAGTCAAAAATTATTGCATTTAATAAAGGCTTTCATGGCCGCACTTTCTTTACCGTAACTGTTGGCGGCCAAGCTGCTTATTCTGATGGCTTTGGTCCAAAACCAGGTGATATCGTACATTGTGATTACAATGACCTAGACGCATTTGCATCATTAATTGACGATAATACGTGTGCTGTAATGCTTGAGCCACTGCAAGGTGAAGGTGGCATCATTTCACCAACGCCAGAGTTTATTCAAGGTGTTCGTGAACTTTGTGATAAACACAATGCTTTACTTATTTTTGATGAAGTACAAACAGGTGTTGGTCGTACAGGTACGCTTTACGCTTATCAAGGTTTAGGTGTTACACCTGATATTCTAACTACTGCGAAAGCACTGGGTGGTGGTTTCCCAATTGGTGCGATGATCACAACTACCGAGATTGCGAAACACCTAGTGATTGGTACACATGGTTCAACTTATGGCGGTAACCCATTAGCGTGTGCTGTTGCTGAAGCTGCATTTGACACGGTTAATCAAGCAGAAGTACTGGAAGGCGTTTCAGCGAAAGAAGCTCTATTCCGTGAAGGCTTAGAAGCGATTAACGCAAAATACGACGTTTTCAGTGAAGTGCGTGGTAAAGGCCTATTACTTGGTGCAGTTCTTAACGATAAATACAAAGGTCGCTCGCGTGATTTCTTAAATGCATCTGCTGATAACGGTTTAATGGCATTAGTTGCTGGTGTTGACGTTGTTCGTTTTACACCATCGCTAGTTATTCCAAATGAAGATATCGCTGAAGGCCTTGCTCGTTTCGAGAAAGCAGTTGCGGCGGTAGTTAACGGTTAAGTACTTTACTGGTTATGTTAGTATTAAGACCAATCAAAACAGATGACTTTGCTGCTTTAAAAGAAGTAGCGAAGGCATCTGGCCATGGCTTTACTTCATTGCCTGTTTGTGACGATTTACTAGAGCGTAAAATTGCACGTGCGGTGGACAGTTTTGCAAAGCAAGTAAATAAACCTCAAGATGAAGGCTATTTATTTGTTTTAGAAGATACCCAGACTAGAGAAATAGTTGGTACAACAGCAATTGAAGCCGCTGTAGGCCTAGATGTGCCTCTTTACCATTACCATATGGGTAAAACAGTTCACCATTCGAGTACGCTAGGGGTATACAACACCGTTGATATACTTAGCATGTGTAATGATTACACTGGCGCAACCGAGATTTGTACTTTGTTTTTGAAAGAGTCTCATCGAAGTGGTTTAGCTGGACGTTTTCTTTCTCGTATTCGTTTTTTATTTATGGCGCAACATCAAGAGCGCTTTTCAAACCGAGTAATTGCAGAAATGCGTGGTGTATCAGATAAAAATGGACATTCACCTTTTTGGCAATGGCTGCAAGAGCACTTCTTTACTATAGATTTTCCTACGGCAGATCATTTAATTGGCACAGGCAATAAAGTATTTATTTCTGAACTTATGCCTAAATACCCTATTTATGCCAATTTACTCAGTAAAGAAGCGCAAGCGGTTATTGGAAATGTTCATGAGAAAACAAAACCTGCGCTAAGATTATTGCAAAAAGAAGGGTTTGAATTTCGCGGCTATGTTGATTTGTTTGATGCAGGCCCCACTGTTGAAGCGCAACTCGATAACATAAAAAGTGTTAAAGAAAGTCGATTATTAACAGTTGAAATTGGTGATCAACAAAGCGTTGATACTTTTGCCATTTCAAATCTTGAAGTAAATGAATTTAAAGCAGTATTCAGCTGTAATATTGCGATTAACGACAGCACAGATGTAGCCGTTATATCACAAGAAATTGCCGATACAATTGGTGTACAAGCTGGCGATTCAATCAGAGTTTTAAAATTAAGTTAGGTCGTGCTTAAACCTACTTTATTTAATTAATTAGATGGCTTGTGTAACTAGGCCATCACTTTAAAGGTAACATTATGCACAACAATGTAGATACATTATTTGACCATTTATGGAATAGCTACTTAGAAGTAACACCTTCAGCAGTAAAGATCCATAAACTACTTGGCGACACACAGCAAAGTGATGTTATTAATGACCATATTGCATTAAGAACATTCAATATCGAAAAAGTGGGTCTTGAAAAGTTAGCACAACACTTTTTAGCTGTAGGTTATACAGAATGTGGTGAGTATCACTTCGAAGCTAAAAAATTGTATGCTAAACACTTTGAGCACAGCGATCCGACTAAGCCAAAAGTGTTTATTTCAGAACTATTAGTTGAAAAATTCTCGCCTGAGTTACAAAAAACAATACACGCGCTAGTAGAGCAAATTGATGAAGATGCTGTAACGGCAGATAATTTCTTATATTCAGGTGCGCACTGGCAAATTGATTCAGAAACATATCAACAACTACTCGCCGAATCAGAATACGCTGCTTGGACTGCTGCTTGGGGTTATCGTGCAAATCACTTTACTGTGAGCATTAATCACCTTGCAAACTTTGAGACGATTGAAGCTGTAAACAATGCACTTAAAGATGCAGGTTTTGAACTTAATAGTTCGGGCGGTGAAATTAAAGGTTCTCCAGAAGTGTTATTAGAGCAGTCATCAACCCTTGCAGATAAAGCAGATGTTGAATTTAGTGATGGCACTAAAGCTATTCCAAGTTGTTTTTATGAATTTGCATTACGTTATGTAAAACCAGATGGTGAAATTTACACAGGTTTTGTTGCTGCATCAGCTGACAAAATTTTTGAAAGTACCAATGCCCGTTAATTCATTTAACAACACAAACTAAAAAAACGAGCTATATGCTCGTTTTTTATTGCAACATTACTATACTTCATACAGCAACAATTGGTTTGTAGCCTTTTGTTTATATTAATTAAAAAAGATATCGCAACTGGATGAGACGCTTAATATTATTGCTGTTTGTATTTTCCACATTTGTAAATGCCAAAATTAGCAAGGTGGATATCTATACCTATCATGATATGCCTCCTTATATTATCAATTTAAAGGAACGCTCAGGTTTATACTTTGATTTTGTTGATTTACTCAATCAAATGAATTCAGGTTATACCTTTAATCTTATCTATATGCCTAGAAAACGGTTAGATTATCGCTTGGAGCAAAATAAACTCGACGGTATTGTGATTGGCGTTAACCCTAAATGGTTTAAAGATGCGAGCCAAACCCGTTTTTTATGGTCGCCAGCTATAATGCAAGACAAAGATGTTTTTGTAAGTCTTAAGCAAAACCCTATTGAGGTTCATGAGTTTATAGATTTAAAAGGTAAACGCGTTGGGGGGATTCGAGGTTTTAGATATATTGGCATAGATGAGTTAGCAACACAGCAGATTATCGAACGAGTTGATACTCAAACAGAAAGCCAGCTTTTCGATATGTTAAAAAAAGAGCGTATTGATACTGCGATTCTAAGCATTTATACCTTTTATTATTTAAGTGAAAATAGTTCAAGCGATTATTATATAGCTTCAAAGCAACACGATGCATTTTCACGCCATTTCTTAATTCCGAAAAGTAACAATAAAATGTTACATGTCACATTAAGTAACATATTAACCAGTGAAGAATTTACTAAACACTGGAATCAACGCTTAGTTAACTATAGTATGCCAATTCATTAAAGCCCTTTTTAGTTTGTTCATGTCGAAAGCCAGTTTGATATTCATTTTACTTTTTGCAGCAAGTTGTTGTGGATTACTGCTTTTGGTTGATGCTGCATTTTTACAGCATTCACATGAAATGCTTTGGCATGTCCCCTACCGCTCGTTTGTTATCATGTTTTTATTAGTATGTATTGCTTCTATGGGAAAACTAATTGCAAGTAATACTTTTTATGAGCAAAGTATTGCAAATATTGGTCTTTACGGAGCGCTAACGTGGTTTCCTGTGTCACTCATTTTTTCGGGCAATGTGAGAAATATTTTCAGTGCGAGTAGCCTTGTAAGTTATGACACATGGTTACTCTTTAGTATGGTTCCGTTAATTTGTACGCTGCTTCTCACTTTTGCTATCGCAGTTAAATATTTTATTAAACACTAATTAGCTTTTTGCATCGTTAATTCATAACTAACAAAATTGTTAAGCGAATTGGCCACTTGTGTACTTTCCAGATCACTCAATTTAAACCTATAACTAAAAAAGCAGTGACTTGTATTTAACGCTCCAAGATTTCCTAATAGTTTCAAGTTACTATTCATAAAGCTTGAACCATATGCCCCTTGTGCAGAAGAACATGTTCTTAGTGTATCTAACTTTGGAAAATGGCGAGACCAAATTGTGCTGTATAACTCTGATATCACTAAAGAATAAGGCAATACATTTTCTGTACGGCTTTCCATCGCCTCTAGTGTATTTAACATTAGGTTTCTGCGTTGCCAATTTAATTCAGAATTTGGTTTTGGTGGGTGCATCACTGTTAACTTAACACTTTCATTTTTAATTACTAATATCAGCTCTAAAATATCTCCTCGTTCATCTAAAAACGTGTTTTTCCGTTTCGAAGATATTGCAAACTTGGTGATCACCGCAATATTGCTGGGTAACCCTTCTTTTTGTCTTAAACCATAACTAAATCTGCCTTCACTTAATGTTTTTAACTGAGATTTATGTAATTCATTTACGTTAAATATAACTATCACGTCTTTATTAAGCGATTGTAACTTGTCATAAATTGGCGCTATTTGACTATTTAAGTCGTCATCAAAGGTATATTGCACAACTGAAATTCGCGGCATTTCAGTACGTGTTACTATTTGCTCTTTTTGTTCTGACAAAAAATCGAAATTGATATAGCCATTAAAATTAGAAGTTATTACAAGGGCATTAATAATAAGCAGTGTAAGCATTAATGCTCTGTTCCAAAAACCTAGTAAAACACTTAAAAGAACAGAAAAGAGCGCAAACTGCACTTGAAAGTTAGTTATAAGATCAAGTGTATAAACTGTTTTAAAGAAATCTACGCGTGGTAGTAATTGGCCAAGAAACAATACAAAAATGATAAAGACTAAAAGCGTTCGCACTGTAATTTCTCATTATTAAATAATGAAAAAGTTTAGTTCAGATATGGTTTAAATGCTTAATTTTAAAGATTGTTTATTTAATTTAGGTGTTGAGGTAGTAAGGTGAGCTTCGCTCACCTTAGCAATTTAATTACGCTTCAAACTTAATGTGCCTGATAGTCGCTTAGTTTTATTAGGCTTACGCTCAGTGTTTTTAGAAACACTTTGTTTTGCAGCAAATGGTTTGTTTCTACTCGTTGAATGTTTTTTAGAGTGCTGCTGCGTTTTGTTAACGTCTATTGAGCGCTCTTGCGTTTTACTTGAATTTTCAATTGATGCATTAATTTGCATCATTTCTTCTTCTGTTAAAAAACGCCACTTCCCTACCGCTAAGTCATTAAGAGCGACGTTCATAATGCGCACACGTTTTAATTTTGTGACTTCGTAACCTAAATATTCACACATACGCCTGATTTGTCGGTTCAAGCCCTGGGTTAAAATGATATTAAAGCGTTTTTTACCAAGCTGTTTTACCTTACATGGTTTAGTAACTGTGTCGAGAATTGGAATACCTGAACTCATTTTTTTAACGAAGTTCTGATCAATCTCTTTATCTACAGTAACAATGTATTCTTTTTCGTGATTGTTACCCGCACGTAGAATTTTATTAACGATATCGCCTTCATTAGTCAGGAAAATTAATCCTTCTGACGGTCTATCCAAGCGACCGATCGGGAAAATACGTTCCTTGTAATTAACAGCTGAAACAATATTACTTTTAATTTTTTTCTCGGTAGTACATGTTACACCTACCGGTTTGTTATAAGCGATATAGACACGTTTTGGTTTCGCTTTAAGTGGTTTCCCATTTACGATAATGTCGTCTGAATCGGATACTTTTAATCCCATTTCTGCAACAGAACCATTTACCACAACTTTACCATCGGCAATTAAAGAGTCTGCTTCACGACGAGAGCATATACCGGTTTCACTGATGAATTTATTTAAACGCTTTAATTCACTCATAACTTCTAGCTTTAAATCATTTATGTATATTGTAAAACAGCCACTGTTAAAAGGCTTGTCTTTTATCGCATTGCGCTTACATGGTAAAATATTTCTTTTGTAATTTTTAAGTTCAATATGTTGTTAAATCCAAATTGGCGTATTTTGACCATTGGCGATGGTGACCTCACATTCTCCTATTCATTAAAAAAGCACCATCAAATTAAAAATCTTAGTGCGACTGTATTGGATGATAAAAAAACACTGACCACAAAATATAAAGACAACGGTCTTTCTGGTTTAACCAATTTAGGTGAAAAGGTGTTTTTTGAGCTTGATATTACGAACAAAACAACTTGGCCAGCTGAACTTAAAAACGCATTTGATTTAGTCATCTTTCAATTTCCTTTAGTGCCTGCCGCTAAAAGCTGTGAAGACTTTACCAATGCGCCAAGCCAAAACATTGTTAATCGTGCTTTATTAAGAGATTACCTAAAGGCGTGTTTTAATTATTTTCTTGATGAAAATGGATTGCGTTTAAGTTACATCACATCAAAAGAGGTAAAACCCTATCTTCATTGGCAAATTGAAACCGATTTAACTGTCGATACAAATATTACCCACATGGGCAAACAGGTTTTTGATTATGCTCTTTTCCCTGATTATCAAATTCGCAATGTGGATAGAGATAAGAAAGTAAAAGACACAGAAGGTTTTATATATGCCTATTCTGATAAACCGCAAGACGATGACATTTTGAAAGTGTTTACACCTTTTAAATTTATAAATGATAAATATTGTGCGCTATGTCGTGTTGGACCTTATAGTTCAGATGAAAATGGAAAGAGACACTTAGCAAGCAAAAAACATCAAAAACTTTCACAATATCAACGAGAATGGTTTTTGTACTTAGATTCTATCAAATAATATACATGGTCTTACCATAACCCATTAACCGCAACATTCTTGGTAAAAAGCCCCTACTATGGTATGTTGCGGCCATTTTTATATTAACCGTTAGTATTCATGTCAACGATAGAAGCAAACTCTCAAGAAAACCAAAACAAAGGGCTATTTAATCGCTTTTTAGCCACGGTTGAATTTCTCGGTAATTTATTACCTCACCCTATTACTTTATTTGCAATGTTCTGTGTTGCTATTGTTATTTTCAGTGGCATAGCCGATTGGATGGGGTTAAGTGCCATCGATCCACGTCCTGAAGGTGCTAAAGGTCGTGCTCCTGATGGTGTAATTGAAGTCGTTTCACTTATGAGTGCTGAAGGATTACAACGTATAGTTACCGGACTCGTTACAAACTTTACAGGGTTTGCACCACTTGGAACGGTACTTGTTGCATTACTGGGTGTAAGTGTTGCTGAACACTCAGGCATGTTATCTGCGGCGATGCGCGGCATGGTAATGGGTGCACCAAAAAGGTTAGTTACCTTTATGGTAGTTTTTGCGGCTATTCTTTCTAATACTGCATCTGAGCTTGGTTATGTTGTATTAATTCCATTAGCAGCAATGATATTCCACAGTCTTGGACGTCACCCACTAGCAGGCCTAGCTGCAGCTTTTGCCGGAGTATCTGGCGGATATAGCGCAAACCTTTTGCTAGGCACAATTGATCCTCTTCTTGCTGGTATTACAACGCCTGCAGCACAAATGATCGACCCAACATATGAAGTTGGCCCAGAAGCAAACTATTACTTTATGGCTGTTTCGGTAATTTTAATTGCTATTGTGGGTACTTGGGTTACGGAAAAGATTGTTGAGCCTCGTTTAGGAAAATACAACAATGATGAAGCAAGTATTGATTTAGCAGATAACAAAATTGACCATTTAAGTGACATTGAGCGTAAAGGTTTACGCTATGCTGGTCTTGCATTTTTAGCCACGTGTGCTGTATTAGCTACAACAATTGTGCCTGAAGACGGTATCTTACGTCACCCTGAAACAGGTCTTGTTGCAGGCTCTCCATTTCTAAAAGGCATCGTTGTATTTATCTTTGTTACCTTTGCAATTCCTGGTTTTGTTTATGGCCGAGTTGTAGGCTCAATGAAAAACGACCGTGATATCATCGATGCTATGTCTAAAAGTATGAGCTCGATGGGTATGTATATCGTACTTGTGTTTTTTGCTGCTCAGTTTGTTGCTTTCTTTAAGTGGACTAATCTAGGCACCATTTTAGCGGTTAAAGGCGCTGCGATGTTAACCGCGCTGAATCTAACTGGTCCTGAAGTATTTGTGTTATTTATTTTTATGTGTGCCGTAGTTAACTTAAGTCTTGGCTCGTCATCAGCACAATGGGCGATTACAGCGCCAATTTTCGTACCAATGCTTATGCTAATTGGTTACGCACCTGAAACTATTCAAGCGGCTTATCGTATTGGTGATTCTGTAACAAACTTAATTACACCAATGATGAGCTATTTTGGATTAATACTAGCAGTTGCCACTAAATATAAGAAAGATATGGGTATAGGTACGCTAGTGGCCACCATGTTACCGTATTCTATGTTCTTCTTTATTGGCTGGGTGTGTTTATTCTATTTATGGGTATTTGTACTAGGAATGCCTGTTGGTCCTAACTCACCAATTTACTACACGCCTTAGTAATTTTTACGACTAAGGCACTAGACATAAAAAAGGAGCAGTTAATGCTCCTTTTTTGTATGTAATTTACGATAGTTAGATTTGAATATCTAAATTCGAAATTTAAAGATTATTTCTTAAATGCTTTTCTGATCTTTTGACGATTTTGCATTTGTGCTTCAGCGCCATATTGCGTTGCTCTGTTTGAACGAATGCGCTTTTGTAACGATGTTTTCTTGCCAATCTTTTTGATCAAACCTTCGCGGTTACTCACTTCGAAACCTGGATAATAAATTCGCTTAACTTTATCGCGGATTAAATCTTCAATTTGAGCAAGTACATGTTCTTCTTCGCGACTCACTAACGAGATTGCAAAGCCTTTTTGGCCAGCGCGTCCCGTACGTCCAATACGGTGAACATAGTCTTCTGCAAGGTAAGGCAAGTCAAAGTTGATAACACGCGGTAACCCAGCAATATCTAGACCACGCGCCGCAACTTCAGTACCCACTAAAATAGTAGTTTTACCTTCTTTGAATTCACGCAAAGCACGTCGGCGATTGCCTTGGCTTTTGTCACCATGAATTACACCAACTGTTACTCCGTACTGTGTAAGCTCATCAACAATAAGTTGCACATCTTCCTTCATATTTACGAAAACAAGTACTTGTTTCCAACCTTTACGGCAAATAAGCTCTGAAAGTAATTCCAATTTACGTTCGTTAGAAACTGGGTAAGCAACATGAGTGATGGTACTTGCTGTTTCGTTATCACGGCTTACTTGTACAATTTTAGGATGAACTAATGTTTTAGTAGCAAATTGTTTCACAGCTGATGGATATGTTGCTGAGAATAATAATGTTTGCTTTTGTTTAGCACATTGCTCCAAAATAGTTTCGATGTCAGAGCGAAAGCCCATATCAAGCATACGATCTGCTTCATCTAAAACAACATGGCATGCATTATTCAGTGCCAAATTACCTTTTCGTAAATGTTCGATTAAACGCCCAGGTGTAGCAACTAAAATATCGCAACCCTTTTTAATACGGTTAATCTGTTTGTCATGTTCAACACCGCCAAAAATCGCTACTGATTTAATATTATTAAAAGCACAATATTGCTTAATGTTGTGGTCAATTTGGTCAACTAACTCACGTGTTGGCGCTAAAATAACTGCACGAATAGTGCTACCGTCAGCTTGATTGTCTAACAGTTTTTGAATAATTGGTAATGCAAAGGCTGCTGTTTTACCAGTACCTGTTTGCGCACTTGCTAGTACATCGTGTCCACGACGAACGTGCGGAATCGCCATTTTTTGTACTGGCGTGAGTGTTTCATAACCCATTTTATCCAGTGCCGTAAGTATTGAATCGGCAAAGCTAAAGGATTTGAAGTTCATATTTTTGAAGACCTTTTGAGGGAGTTAATTACATTATAACAAGGATAGTGTTGTGCGGAAACGTGATATAAAAGCGACCATTAAGATCGCTTTTATTTAAACTTGAATTTAAGGCGTAATAATGAAGTCGCTTTGGTTAAGTTTAGTGAGTTTATCTCCCACTAAGTGCTCTTTAAAATGGCTCATTAAATCAAGTCCGAACTCAATTTGTTTTTCATTCAGCGGTACATAGGGTAAGCGGAAAACAGGCTTTACTGCACCTGTTAAGGCCAACGCTGTATTAATTGAAATTGGGTTTGGTTCACAAAACAGCCAAGAAATAAGCTGTTGGCATTCATTATTTAACTGAGTATTTTCATTGTCCATCAGCTCACGAAATACTGATGGGATCAGGTTTGACGTAACAGAGATTACACCATGGGCATTTGCTTTATGGCGTGCATCGTGCGCTTCATCATCATTTCCTGACCAACAGGCAATCCCTTTATTTTCGTAATAAGCAATACGTTCATTACCAGCACATTCTTTAACACCGATAAAATTTTCACTGTGGGCAAGTTGCTCAATGATTTCAGGTGTTAAATCTTGACCAGTACGCCCTGGTACGTTGTAAATAAATGCAGGACCAATTTCGAGCACTTTTTCAAAATGTGCAATTACACCTTGAATTGATGTACGGCCATAATAAGGATTGATTTGCAGTGCTGCATCCATACCCGTTGCAAAGCCGTATTCAGTCGCTTTTATTGCTTCTTTGGTATTGTTACTACCAGTATTACCAATAATAAGTAATTTATTTTTGAATTGGTTAACACTATGCGCTATTAGCATTAGGTGCTCTTCCCAATTCATTAATTGACCTTCACCAGTTGTACCACCAACAATGATACCGTCAACACCTGCTGCAATTTGTTTTTCAACAAGCTCATCGTATGTTGCTAGGTCTATTTCGCCATTAGCAAGATAAGGTGTTTTAATTGCGGTGATTAAACTGGCTTTTTTTATTGAGGCAACGTTCGTCATAAATTCTTTTCATTGTTAAATTTTGCAACATTTTAACCATAAACACCGACGATCGTAAGTAGCTAAAAGGCCTTATACAAAAATTCTTGTACTTTTTTTTTATTAAGATATATTAACTGTATATTTATACAGTTAATATATCTTATGATTATCTCAGAGTATTTTGAAAACTACTTTTATTCATTGAAACAGTTAGCGTCACACACCTTTGTTAAAGAACAGCAATTAAGCGATTGGATTGATTTATGTATATTGCCAAATGCTGCCTACCATTTAAAAAACCAAGTACAATCAAGTTCTTTTTTTGGCATTACTGATTTTAATGAAGAAAAAGAATATTTTGCTCGTGGTTACACAAAGTGGATTGAACTAATAAAACCCTATTCGGATTTAAGTTCTGCACAAGCGTATTCTGTTTTTTATCAACAATACGCTAAATGCGTTAACGACCTGTCACTCAAGGGCTTAGAGTTTAATTCAGACTATTTTGAAAATTTAGAAGAACGTATCCAAGATCATTGGCAGTTATTTTTAGCTGGAAAATACGGGGTGATCACAGCTAACGGCTTTATCCATGAAATTGTTGCATTAGAGAGTGTGGACTTTTTAGCCAAAAATACAGAGCTAAATGATGACCAACTTAAAAAGTGTATTCGTTTATTAGAAAGATCTTTAAGTTATCCACCTGCGCAGCTTAATTGTGTGTCTAATTCACACACATTATTAAATAACCTTAACAGTGCACAGTAGCGTTACAATTTACGTAACGCTACCTCTTAGAATCGAAACAACCAGTTTATGCTTACTGAATTTGTTTTAATTTCAGCTATTTCAGTTTGTTCAAAATCCAAAGTAAATGCCATTGATTTACTAACGCCATAACCTATACCAAAGCCAGTTAGTAATGATCCACCGCGATCATCTTGGCTTACGACATTAAAACTATCGTTGCCCTTTTCTAGCATATCAAATTGATTGTCCCAGCCTTGTAAACCAACTAATGCTTTAACAAAAATCGAATCAGAAAAAGGGTATGTTGCGACGATTGAAATATCAGCGCCTATCGTTTTAAACTCGCCCTTATGTAATGTATTTGTTTTTTTCTTGCCATCGGATGACGTTGTTTGCTCGATAAGCTTGAAGTCCCCTTCACCAAAATTAGTTATGCCAAGTTCTACCGCTAAATAGCGATTAAATTGATAACCTGAAAGCAGTCTCGCGCCAATTGCGTTATTTGATTCTTCTAGTTTTAACTGTCCAAGTGATTGCTTAGAAACAGTAGGTGCAAAATTCAAATCACTGTAATTATGATTCTTGCCACTTAAACCAAAATACATAAATTGATTTTTATCTTTAGCATGAAGATTTGATGAAAAAATGAAAGTAGATAACAGAAATATAAATGAGGCGCTTTTCATTAATGTCCCTTTGATGAAATATATTAAAACTAAGATAAAAGAACCTTAGTAAATTAAAGCGCCGCTATAATGCGTTTAATATTCTTAGCAATCAAGTGCTATTACATTTATTAACAATTAGTTACCAAAGATTAACTGCCAAAAACTAGGCTCATGAATTTTGTGATATTGCTTTCTTACTTGATCAATTTTAAGCAATTTTTTCTGTGCTAATTCTAAATCACCACCGGCATTTTTTATTTCACTAACCAGTTTTAGTACCTCATCTATGCCTTTTATTGACTCTTCTTGCTTTCGATTAAAACCAATTTGCTTCGATTTTACTAATGCGCTTTCAATATTAGCGAGATGCGTCATTAACTCTTCTGAACTGTTGGCATTACGTGCAAGCTTGTAGCTTAGCGCCATTTCTTTCATTACAAGCCCAAGTTCGCTCTCTTTTGCGTTTATAGGGTTCAAAAATACTAGCAAAAATACCAAAAACAATAATTTCATATTCAACCTCTTAAATAAATCGGCGCTATTTTAACAAGAACATAAAAAAAGCCAATCACATGGATTGGCTTTGCAAGTACGTTAGGATTCTATTAGCTGACTTTTTTCAAAGTTGCTTGTTCTGGTTTTAATAAGTTCATATCAAAATCAAATTCATCTACACGAATAGCTAATTCACGTTTTACGTTATAATCAATCAGCTTTTTATATTCATCTGCCGTGATAATGTTTGCCACAAGTGCATTATCTAGCGTTTCAGCAAAACGAACACCTGCTTTGATTTCTTTTTTACGTAGCGATTTTTTAATCTTCGCTAACATATCTAAGCAATCTAGTTTTGCTAGGTATGCTTGTTGGTTGATATCGTGACCATCACCATTTGATGCGTGAACTAAATGCGTTAATTGCTTTTTGAAGTTAGTATTTAGCTGACACTGATGAGCAAGCTCACGCACTAAATCATCGCTGATACGCATCGATTTTTCAGAATACGTTACGGTGATCAGACGCATAAATTTACGTGTTGCACCTGACGGGAAGTTTGCTAAGAAATCCGCAATTGCGTTTTCAGCTTGGGCAATCGCCCAGCGTGTCGCGTAGTGGAAATAAGGTGCTGCTTGTGCACGGTCTTCACTTGCTACTTTTTGCTCATAGTAACGAATTGACGCCATTGCCGCGTATAAATAACTCATTACATCACCTAAACGTGCAGAAAGTAATTCAGCTTGTTTAAGTTTGCCACCTAATACTAATAGTGAGAAATCAGCATACACTGCAAGTTTTGCAGATAACTTGTTAACTGCTTTTTCGTATTGACGCACTTCAGAAAGTTTTGACTTTGCGCCTGCAGTGAATGGCAGTAAGCCTTTAGTAAATGCACTTAAGCTATTTCCTACGCTGTAACCAATCGTTTTCGTTAGTAAGCCACGGAACGTTGCATCTGCGTTCTTATCAGTGCTGTGAATTGACTCAACCATACTTTGTAGGTGTGGGTGACAACGCATTACACCTTGACCAAAGATCATTAAGTTACGCGTAAGAATGTTTGCACCTTCAACGGTGATTGCAACAGGTTGACCAAGATAACCTTGTGCCAATGTATTTTGTGGACCACATTGAATTGCTTTACCTGCTTGGATATCCATCGCAGAATTAAGTACATCGCGGCCAAGCTCAGTCATGTGGTATTTAGCAATCGCTGTTACAACCGATGGTTTTAAACCAAGGCCTAGTCCTTCAGTTGTCAGTACACGCATCGCTTCTTGTAGGTATGTTTTACCTGCAATATCCGCTAACTTTTCTTGAATACCTTCAAATAAGCCGATGCTTAAACCAAATTGCTCACGTACAGCTGCATATTCAGAAGCAGATTTCAGCGCAACATGTGCTGTTGAACACCCTAAAGCTGGTAATGAGATACCACGACCTGCACCTAAACAGCTCACTAGCATCTGCCAACCGCGGCCAATATTCTTTTGACCACCAATAATAAAGTCCATTGGTACAAACACATTTTGGCCACGTGTTGTGCCGTTATAGAACTTAATTCCCATAGGGTTATGACGGTTACCAAGTTCAACACCAGGGTGATCTTTTGGAATTAATGCACAGGTGATACCTAAATCTTCTACATCACCTAAAAGACCGTTAGGATCTTTTACTTTAACTGCTAAACCAAGCACTGTAGCAATTGGTGCTAGCGTGATATAACGCTTATCCCATGTAAGTTCTAGGCCAAGTACTTGCTTACCTTGGTATTCACCCATGGTAACAATACCTTGGTCTGGAATGCCGCCGGCATCAGAGCCTGCTTCTGGGCTAGTAAGTGCAAAACATGGAATGTCTTGACCAATAGCTAATTTAGGCAAGTATTGCTGACGTTGTTCTTCAGTGCCATAGTGCATTAATAATTCACCAGGGCCTAACGAGTTTGGCACCATAACAGTTACTGCTACAGCGGTGCTTTTAGTTGCAATTGTGGCAACAATTGTTGAGTTTGCATAAGGGCTAAACTCTAAACCACCATATTGCTTTGGAATAATAAGCGAGAAAAAGCGATTTGCTTTGATAAATTCTAGAATGTTTTCAGGTAAGTGATTTGAGCTCTGAATTTCAGTCTCATCAATCATATCAAGTAATTGAGCAACAGGGCCATCCAAGAATGCTTGTTCTTCTTGGCTTAGCTTTGCTTCAGGCACTGCACGAAGCGCATCAAAATCAGGTTTACCCTGATAAATTGAACCTTCTAACCATACATCACCTGCATCAAGTGCTTCTTGCTCTGTAATTGAGATACTTGGTAATACTTTCTTCAAACTTGTTCTTAAACTCATGGCTACTCATCCGACCAGATAATTTTCATACATTACGTCATAAAATTTCTCTTAGATCAATTGCTCTATTTAAAAAAATTAATATTTTTATTACATATTAGGGTTATATTACTGAAATTATTGAATTTAAATTTATATACACATGTACGCTGAAACGGCTTTTAAAGGCAATTTTCATGGCAATTTTAGAAAAGTTTGTTCGTTTATTTAGCTTGTAAGGTTAAGGCTATAAAATTTTTAAGATTAAAAAAGGGCCAATTAGGCCCTTTTTTATGGTGTTTCGTGCTTCATTTGAGATTGAATATAATTTGGCAAGCCAATTAAATTTATCAAGTTAAGATGCTGCTCTAACCAATAAATATGATCCATTTCGGTATCATCGAGTAGTTTTTCTAAAATCTCTCTTGTTACATAGTCTTTTTCAGTTTCACAAACAGAAATAATCTCGATTAGGCTTTTTTGCACTGTGTGTTCAGCAGCTAAATCGTTCTCGAGCATCTCTTTAACATTGCTACCAACATTTATTGGCTTACGTGATGCTGTATCTGGTGTGCCCTCTAAAAACAATATACGCTCAATGAGTTTGTTAGCGTGTTCTAACTCTTCTTCATATTCATGTGACAACTGGTGGTGAAGTTTTTCAATACCCCAATCTTCATAAATTTTGCTATGTGCAAGGTATTGATCCATTGAAGTCAGCTCAAGCGTTAGTTGTCTATTGAGCAAATCAATAATTTTTTGGTTACCTTTCATAACCTACTCCTCAATCTGACTTTGCAGGTAATTTTCAATACCAATATTGTTAATTAGAGAAAGTTGCGTTTCTAACGAATCAATATAATCTTCTTCATATTCTAGAATTTCTTCTAATAGCTCACGGCTAACGTAATCTTGTTTTTCTTCACATAAAGCAATTGATTGTTTTAACAAAGGAATTTGATCCATTTGCATTGCTAAGTCACATTCGAGCATTTCTTTCGAGTGTTCACCAATACGTAAGCGCTCTAAGTGTTGTAAGTTTGGTAACCCCTCTAGAAACAAAATTCGCTCGATTAAATCATCCGCTTGTTTCATATCCTTGATGGATTTTTTATACGCTTTTTCGTTAAGTTCTTCTAATCCCCAATTTTTAAACATCCGAGCATGTAGAAAAAATTGATTAATAGACGTTAACTCATGGGTAAGTACCTGATTTAACGCTGAGAGTACTTCTTTATTTCCTTTCATTTCGATTACTCAATACATTACTTGGTAATTTAACTTTAGCTAATCCAGATTTAGATACAAGCCTTCAGCAAGACCGTTTTTATATTAAAATTTCAATAACCTAGAGAAATTGTTTAAGCAATTTGTAAGGCTATTGAAAATCATTTTCACTAGAGTTATTGAACACAAAATAGTCACTTTGTACTAGACTAAAATAACGTGGGTAAGGTTGGAGAATGCAAATGAAATCCGCACCTAAACAATTGCTCATTGTTGGCGCAACATTTATCGCATTTAGTGCCTTGGTGTTAAATGTAATGGTGAGTGAGTATTCAGGCTGGACTGAAAAATTGGCCTGTTACGATAAGTGTAAAACCCTTGGCTTTGAACAGTGTATTTTCAAAAAAAACAATGATAATGCATTACCAAATCGTTGTAACGCTTTAAAAAACAAAGACATTATCGTACTTGTTTTAAATTAATTGCTCTTCAAGTTCGCTAAACAGGTTTTCGAGCTCGGCTTTGTTATAAACCGAACTTGCTGCACAGGTGAATTTTAACGATTGCCCAAGCAATTTATCTCGGTTTATCGAAATCGCTTCAAATTGTTGTTTTAAGTGTTCAGTTTCATTGTGCTCTAACCCTGGGCACAAGCAAACAAATTGCCCAGCTTGCCAATAGGCTACTAGTTGTTCCCCAGTTAGATGCTTAGAAATATGATATAGGATTTCAATCATCACATGTTCTAAAACAGTTTGACCAAGTGTTGAGCGAATGTTTTCTAAACCTTCTATATCAACTAATAACACCCCTACTGGGTACTCTTTCTTTTGATTAATTTGATTTAATATACGTTGAACAGCACGACGATTAGGTAAATTTGTCATTGGGTCGATCATCGAAAGTTCTTCAGCGTAAAGAGATAACGCTCGCGTATCTTGCCAACGACGATATGAAAATATTGAAAAGCCAAAAGCTAACATACAAAGTGTTGGAATTATCTCTGCAATACCATAGATCCCAACTTCATGACTTAGTACGTGAAGCCAATCAATCACATCAAAAAGTAAAAATAAAACATAACTTGTAGCAAACAAAAGTAAAAGTGAGATTAAATCCCAAAACATACGTTTACGTATTTGCTCTTTGATTTTATCTATCATGACTGCCCGCTAACTAACTATTTATGAAACAATATAAAATACCGTGACGTAAGTTTAGCAGTTAGCGACATGACAATTTGAACTTATATTAGGTACCGCAGTATGTACGATATGCATCATCAAATGCGTTATTTGCTTGCAATAAATCGCTATCGTCTTGTGTAAGAGATGCAAAATAAAGTTCAATATAATTAGATGCTTGTAAAGGCTCTGCTACACATAAATCGAGTAATTTTTCGATTGTAACATTATAAAAATGTTTCTTAGGGTTAACATGACACATCCTATCAATTAAGTCTATCTTCTTATTCTTTTGCCATGATTTGTACCAATCGGAAGAGATGATTATATCGTTTGATAAATTGTTTAGCTGATGATTTGATAAAACCGTAAACGTATTTCGGTAATCTAGTTTCTCATCTTTCATATATGCTAATAAAGAAACAATCAGATCTTTTGAATTTGGGTTCTCTGAATCGAGTGCGAGTTTTTCACACATAAGTAAATGATAGTGTTTTTCATATTCTGTTGGAAATTTGTTAAGGACAGCAGAGAGTAATTCGATGCTAGTTTCTTCATTTTCATCAATAAGCGGAATTAAACTCTCAGCCAAGCGCGCTAAATTCCAGTGCATGATACCGGGTTGATTTTGAAACGCATAACGCCCCTGCCTATCAATTGAGCTGAAAACCTGATTTGGATTGTATTCGCCCATAAAAGCACAAGGTCCAAAATCAATAGCCTCACCAGATAACAGGATATTATCGGTGTTCATTACCCCATGAATAAAGCCATTTGCCATCCAACTTGCTACAAGTATTGCTAGTTTTTTTGCTACTGATTCAAATAATGATAGATATGGGTTTTGTGATTTAATTAATTCAGGGTAGAGTGTGTTAATAGTGAAATCAGCGAGTGACTTTAACACCAAAGGGTCTTGATGCATTGCAGCAAATTGAAAACTACCTATACGAATATGACTTTTCGCAACCCGACAAACCAAACCAACTTGTTCCGGCTCGTTTCGCATAATGGCTTCATTGCCAGCGATAACATATAAACTTCGACATGTTTGAATATTCAAAGTAGCAAGATATTCACTCACTATATATTCACGTAACGCAGCTCTTAATGTTGACTTACCATCACCGCCTCGAGAGTAATGTGTTTTACCACTGCCCTTTAATTGTAAGTCCACATCATAATTTAAGTGAGAGGCAACTTGTCCTAATAGATGAGCTCTACCATCACCAAGCTGCGGTACTAAATTGCCAAATTGATGGCCTGCATAACCTAGTGCTAATGGATTACTGCAAGATATAACCTTATTACCACTTAAAAAATCAATATCTCGATCACTAAATTCGTTTGGTAAGTCTAGATGTTTCGCTAAATCATTATTAAAAACAACTAAACTAGGGTCGCGCATTTGTTCAGGGCAAATTGATTGAAAAAACACCTCAGGTAGTTCACTATAGCGTTGTTTAAGCGACATAAATTTCCAAAAATAATAATGAGTAAAATGGAAGCTCTCAGCAATGATAAAGCCGATAATTGATACTTTTTGCCAGCTACCATATCAAATTGACTACGCGCAAAGCCATTTTCAAAGCAAAAACTATCATCATCTAAGTAAAATTAGTGATGAGCAATACAATGACTTAATGATTGTTTTACGTTATTTATTGTCAGTTGGTTTACAAAACACAAATAGCTACAACCGCTATCGTAATGAAGTTGAAAAATTAGTGTTGTGGCTTTGGTATCAAAAAAAACAAACATTAGCACATATTGATGAAGCATTATTAAAAGAATATTTGCACTTCTTACAAACACCGCCTGAAGATTGGCAAACGAACCGAAAGGCAACTCGTTTTAAATTAATTGAAAACGTAAGGGTATATAACCCACATTGGCGACCTTTTATCAAAACCACAACTTGTTACGAATCACGTGCCTCAACCTATACAATTCTTAATCATTTTTGTAATCACTTGTGTGATACTAAGATAATTAAAGACAACCCAATTAAGTTACTTAGAAAACGCGATAGCGTGTTAAACAACACAACAAAGCCATCAAGTAAGGTTAATGAAGTATCATATGAATGTATCGAATCACAGTTTGCTAAGTGGCAAAATGACATTCATCGTGTGCGTGATTTACTTCTCTATTATTTTGTAAAACATAATAATGTGATGCTCCAGTCATTTTCTTTACAAGGTGATGGTTTTTATCCCCAATTAGCGCATTTAGATATTTCCAGTGAGATTTTTTATTTTTATCAAAATGGGCAATTACAATCTCTCACGTTATGCTCGTTAGGTTTAAAAATGGCCGAACAATATGTACTGTTACGTGGTTCACAAACATCTAAAAATGCCCCTCTTTTACATAAGCAACGCGGTGAGGGATGCTATGAAGTCAGGCAATTGAGAAGAATGATTAAAGCTGTCGAAAATGAGTTAAATACCTATGCATAATGCATACACTTTATTTGTCGTAATTACATGCGTACTCATCGCTTATTCACTCTTTGCCAAGCGCATACACCAGTTAAGCATTACTGGCCCCATGTTTATGTTAACTGCAGGGTTGATTTATTCTTTTGTATTTTATGGCAGCAGTGAAATAGATGTTGAATTGACATCATTTCAAATTTATATCGAACTCACATTAGCACTAATTTTATTTAGTGATGCTGCTAAAACAAAATTAGCAGTTTTAAAGCACAGCTATGCTTACCCCCTTTTACTGTTATTAGTAGCTTTACCCATTACATTTGCACTTGGCTCACTACTTGGAAGCCTGCTTTTTTCAGAGCTGCCATTTCTTCATATTGCGTTGCTTGCAATTATATTAACTCCAACAGATGCAGCACTTAGCAGCAACTTTATTGAGAATAGTAAAATACCTGAACAAACACGTGAGGCAGTTAATGTTGAAAGTGGTTTAAATGATGGTTTAGCTGTCCCAATATTCTTATTACTGCTTTATTCAGCGATTAATCAACAAACACCTGACCTATCAAAAACCATGATTATTGCAATAAAGGAAATAGGCATTGCGACTTTAATAGCAGGTTTTGTTAGTCCGCTTATTTTTAAAGTCGTGTTATTTTCGGAAAAATACCGTTTGTATAACAAAGATAATGAAGTTTTTATTTTTGTCGCTATTGCTGTCTTAATTTATCTACTAACACAATCCCTTGGCGGCAGTGGATTTTTTGCCGCGTTTATTGCTGGTTTATTATTTGATATTAAATTTAAATCTGCCTTCAAACCACAGCGCTTAAGTAATGCCCATGCTCTTGCAAATACCTGTGCACTTATAATTTGGTTTGTTTTTGCTAATTTTGCCTTCACCTATTTACATAATGGTGTTGAATTAAACGCCATTATCTTTGCAATTTTAGCGTTAACTATTATGCGCATTTTGCCTGTTTTAGTGTCATTACTATTTACAGCATTACCTTTTAAACAACGTATTTTACTGGCGTGGTTTGGCCCAAGAGGCTTGGCGTCGGTAGTTTTCACCTTGATTTTAATCCAAGAACTAACATCAGTTTCTGAGCTAATTATCGACAGTGCAATTTTAACAATAATTTTAAGTGTTATTTTTCATGGTCTTAGCGCAAAATTAAAGCTTAAATAAACCAAAGTTAATACTTTGTTAACATTCATTTACAGCAATAATGTTAAATTAGTGTGAATTTCAATTACACACTGTTACATTCTGGGTTCCTAAAACGACAACAACCTGGGAACTATTATGACAAACAAATCATTAAAGATTTGCTCAATTGCAGCAGTAGCACTTGCTGTAAATACAGCTATAGCAAGTGAATCAGAAGGCTTATTGAAAGCAAACTTTGCTGATAACCGTGCAGCAGTAAAATCTCCATTACCAAAACGTTACATTGTAAAATACAAAGACAATTCTTCTTTTATGAACTTTGCTAATACAACAAGCATTGACTCTGTAACTAAAGACCGTCTCATGCAAATGGGTGTGCGCAATGCGAAATTTAACCCATCAATTAATGCAAACATTGCTGAATTAAGCGATTCACAATTAAAACAATTACAAAATGACCCTATGGTAGATTACGTTGAAGAAGATCTACCTCGCCGCTTAATGGCACAAACACAGCCATACGGCATTGCAATGGTTCAAGCAGATCAAGTAAACGATTCTGTTGCCTCTGCTGCTAACAACGGTAAAAAAATCTGTGTTATTGACTCTGGTTTAGATTTACCTCATGAAGATATGGGCTCGAATGGTGGCACTGTAACAGGCACAAACAACAGTGGCACAGGTAACTGGTATCAAGAAGGTGGTCCACACGGTACACACGTAGCAGGTACAATTGCTGCAATCGATAACGGTGTAGGTGTTCGTGGTGTTATTGGTTCTGATCCTTCACTACACATCATCAAAGTATTCAACGCAAGTGGTTGGGGCTACTCATCAGATTTAGTTTCTGCACTTAATGCGTGTAAAAACGCAGGTAGTGACGTTGTAAATATGAGTCTTGGTGGTTCAGGTTCAAGCACCACTGAGCGTAACGGTATTCAAGCAATTGCTGATGCTGGCTTATTACTAATTGCTGCAGCTGGTAACGATGGTAACCCTTCAAACACAACTGATATTGAAAGCTTCCCTGCTTCATATGATTCAGTAATGTCTGTTGCAGCAATCGACAGCAGCAAAGCACTTGCTGATTTCTCGCAAAAGAACAGCCAAGTTGAAATTGCAGCACCAGGTGTAGACGTATATTCAACTTACCCAGAAGGTACAGGCCAAGTTGTTTCTCTTTCTGTTGGCAATAGCGCATACAGCGTAAACGCAATGGAAAATACAGGCTCTGTAACTGCTCCGCTTTATAATTTTGCAACAGGCGAATCAATTGATTCAGGTGCAAACGGTAAAGTGTGTTTAATTCAACGTGGTAATATTTCTTTCCACGATAAAGTTAAAAACTGTCAAGACAGTGGTGGTATTGGTGCTGTTATCTATAACAATGCAGCAGGTAGCTTCGGCGGTACTTTAGGTGATACAAACCAAACATCTATTCCTGCGGTAACTGCTACAGATTCTGATGGTGCAGCAATGCTTTCACAAATCGGTTTATCTGCAACTATCGATATTGGTACTGGTAACTACGGCATGATGAGTGGTACATCAATGGCATCACCACATGTTGCAGGTGTTGCTGCATTGGTATGGAGTCATCACCCAAGCTGTACAGCACAAGAGATCCGTTCTGCGCTTAACGCGACTGCACAGGATTTAGGTGCTGCAGGTCGTGATGTTAAGTTTGGTTACGGTTTAGTACAAGCGAAAGATGCGATTGATCACTTAGAAGCAAATGGTTGTTCTGGTGATGGTGGCACAACTAACCCTCCAGGTGACAACGTTTTACTAAATGGTCAAACTGTATCAGGTATTAGTGCTAATACTAATGAAGAAGTACTTTACACATTTGAAGTTCCTGCAGGTGCAACTGATGTTAAAGTTGTGATGAGCGGTGGTTCAGGTGATGCTGACCTTTACACGCAATTTAATGCACAGCCTACAGATAGCAACTACGAATGTCGCCCTTATGCAAATGGTAACAATGAAACATGTAACCTTACGCAGTCTGGTGGTACTTACTATGTTCGCGTTAAAGCGTATAGCAGTTTTGCAAATGTAAGCTTAACAGCTTCATATACTGAAGGTAACGATGGTGGCGGTAACGGTGAACTTACTCCAATCGATGACACTGTAAACGATATTTCTGTTGCACGTCGTGGCTGGCAACGTTACACACTTGATTTAGCGGCTGGTTATAGCGATTTAAATATCACTATGTCAGGTGGTTCGGGTGATGCTGACATGTATGTTACATTTGGCTCTCAGTCAACAACAAGCAACTACGATTGTCGTCCATATGAGTCTGGCAACAATGAAGCTTGTTCATTCAGTGCACCACAAGCTGGTACTTGGTACATCGATATTTACGGTTACCGTGCATCAAGTGGTATCACTTTAAATGTAAAAGCTAACCCATAGCTTTTAAATGAGGAAAGTGGCTAGCCACTTTCCTCTTTAATACACATCCCTATCGCTTTCTACCGCAATACATTGGTTACTACTGCACATTGCTTTAGGTTCAACCAAGTGCTGACAAATCCCCATTGTACCTTCTAATGCATGTTTACTTTTTTCAAGGCGGATAATCTCTTTTGAAACGTTTACTAGTGCTTCTTGATTAGATGTTTTTGAAGATAGAACTGCATAACCACTCGCGCCGCCACATGGGTTAGAGCCTGTTGAAATAACATAACATTGCGCATTATTGTCACAACTAACATCTGAAAGTGCTTTATTTATGCTCTCTTTTAAAGAACTTATTGTGTTTGCATCTGCTTTTGGAATTTCCGATTGACTGTTGGTTGTTGTGCCAGTCGTCACTTTTTCAGATAGATATGTTTTTGTATTTTCGGTTTTATCGATTTGTTCTTTTTGCTCAGCATCACCACACGCTGACAAAAACAACACTGTTGTTAAACTTATAAGCTTTTTCATCTTATTATTCTCCATGCTTAAGCACGATTATCTTTTAGAAAATCATGCCAATCTTGTAATAGGCAGATAAAATCATCCAATCCACATTCACATATATCTGTTGAAGTATCAACACTGAGCATTTCTTGTGTAAAGCGCTCTGATTCTTGTTCTGAAATACCATGATGATTGATTTTAATAGCGACTTCACCATTACATACAGTGAGCATCATTTCTTTACCATTAATTTGAAAGTCATGATAAAAACTTTTGCTATTAGAATTAATATTTTCAATTAATTGCTTCACCGCCGTGCTTGAAACAGGTGTTTCATCAGAAAGCCACCTAGCAATATTGGTGTGTTCATCAGTAATTAATAGGCGAAACCCATCGATAGGATCTTTGATAAATTGGTATTCCATGCTGTATTCAATTTTACAATTAATCTGTTAATTGTACTGTGTAAATCTTGTAACAGCGACCTTTGAAAGCTTATTCATCAATACCTTTACCCTATTGATTACTTAGCAACCACTTTTTACGCCTTTGTCTCGATATGGTAATGACATTCGTTAGTATGATGTGTTCTTTTACATTAAATACAAATAACAAATGCTAAAACCAAAACACATAATGCCATGCGGTAATACAACATGAGGCCAAAAAAGTGCTGTATAAAATTGTTTTCTGCCTAATTGGTTATATTCATTAGACCAAGATGTACCAATTTGAAAACAGTCAATGTCATCAGCACTGCCATTTAGGTAGTTTTCTATCTCTCTAATACGTTTGTAATTCGCATTTTGAAAAGTTTTCCAATAGGCTTCAATTAACCAAAATAAAAAAGATGCCATAGCTGCATAAAGTAATACGTTTATTGTGTTACTAAACGCGCCTGAACTCAGCACTGCAATGGCAAGAGAAACACTCCAAGCTTTTATAGTGAGAGATTTAGCATCAAAATTTTCGACCAGTGTTTGCAGGTGGAAATATTCCCTTTCTAATAAGGTAAGTTTTTGTTGTTGTTCCATGTTTCACTCCTTTTAACACACGCTATTTTGATCACCCTGTTGTAACTTGTCTACTAAATTAACTATTTCGTCTTGAATATGCTGCTTGCTTTAAATAACTCCGCTAAGGTGTTCAAAATTTAAAGTTGGTTCGAGGCAATTATGTCTAATTCTGTTAAATCCATATTCTTTTTATCTTTGTGCTCACTGAGTTCAGCCCCAAGCGTTGCAAACACCTTTCAAGCAAGCGATATATTTGACTTAGAATATGCATCATCCCCTGCTATTTCACCAAGTGGCGAACACATCGTATTTGTGCGAAATAGTAATAACATTATGCGTGATGCCACAGATAAAAGTATGTGGATTATCAACAGCAAAACCGGCCAGTTAACCCCGTTATTTTCTGATGACAAACAATATTCTTCACCTGTATGGTCACCATCTGGTGACAGAATCGCTTTTATCAGTAATTTATCGGGTGAAAAACAAATTCATGTTCATTATTTAAAACAAAACCGCACTGCAATGGTAAGTAAGTTGCAATCAGGTGTTTCAAACCTCACGTGGTCACCAAACGGAAAATGGCTTGCCTTTAGCCAAAAAGTTGAAGAAAAACCAAGTGTGATAGCCAAGATGCCTGCGGCGCCAAAAGGAGCAAAATGGGCAAAACCTGCCATTGTTATTGATTCTGCTTATTATCAAGCAGATGGCAAAGGGTTAATTAAGCCAGGTTACAATCATTTATTTGTGTTACCTGCTGAAGGTGGCACAGCGCAACAACTCACATTTGGTAATTACCATCATAACGGCCGTTTAGCATGGACCAAAGACAGTAAATCAATCGTTTTTTCAGCGAATCGTATCGATGACTGGGAATACAAAACATTAGACGGAGATTTATTTAAAGTCGACCTTTTCTCAAAAGAGTTAACACAACTTACAAACTTCCCAGGTAAAGAGTTTAGCCCGCAGTTTTCTCAAAATGGTGACAAGCTTGTATATTTACAAAGTTCAAATGCGTTAAATCCATATCGCAATAATAAATTAAAGCTTATGGATTGGCGCTCAAAAGAGTCCAAACACATTCATGCTGATTTTGATCGTTCTGTGATATCGCCGATGTGGATTGGCAACGACACTATCGCGATCAGCTATGATGATTTTGGCAAACGTAAAATTGCATCAATCACTACTAATGGCAATTTAAAAGTACTCACAGACAGTGTTTCAGGTACAACGCTTGGCAGACCTTATATTAGTGGTGAGTTTTCTGCTAATTATAATGGCGATATTGCGTTTACTTATGGTAATGCAACTAGGCCTGCTGATATTGCAACAGTGTCACCAAAAGGTAAGAGCCGTCAATTAACAAAGCTTAATGAAGATCTCTTAGGACACCGTAAATTAGGTGAAGTGCATGAAATCAACTACACCTCTTCATTTGATGGTGAATCAATTCAAGGCTGGTACATTACTCCGCCTGACTTTGATCCAAGTAAAAAATACCCAATGATTTTAGAGATTCATGGTGGCCCTCACCTTGCGTATGGCCCTCATTTTTCTGCTGAGTTACAACGTTTTGCCGCGCAAGGTTACGTCGTTTTTTATGATAATCATCGAGGCAGTAGCTCGTATGGTGAACGTTTTGCGATGTTATTGAAATATAAATATTCATCAAAAGAAGATTTTGCTGACCATAATTCTGGTGTTGATGCCATGATAGCTAAAGGCTTTATCGACAAAGACCAAGTGTTTATTGCAGGTGGCTCCGCTGGCGGTATTGCTACTGCTTATGCTATTGGCTTAACAGACCGCTTTGCAGCTGCTGTGGTTGTTAAACCTGTAATTAATTGGCTCAGTAAAGTATTAACCGCTGATAGTGGCCTTCGTCAAATTCCTACACAGTTTCCTGGCATGCCATGGGATCATGTTGAGCATTATTGGCAACGTTCCCCGCTTTCACTTGTGGGCAATGTAACAACTCCAACCATGCTAATCACAGGTGAAAAAGATTTAAGAACGCCTATGGCTGAAACTGAACAATATTACCAAGCACTCAAGCTTAAAAAAGTTGATTCAGTGCTTATCAAAATACCGGGTGCATACCATGGTATTGCCAGTAAGCCGTCGCGCATGATCAGTAAGATTGAACACACGCTAGCGTGGTTTGAAAAATATAAAAAGTAAGTTTATCCCAACTAGTTTAAAGCCAGTTTTTACTGGCTTTTTTATTTTATAGCTAGCGACAAGCTAATTAAAGTTACTTTATACACATAAATCTCAAATATTAGATTATTTACCCTTGCATTTACTTCTTTATAGCTTCAACATGCAACCATCATCAACGAATATCAATAACAATGAACATAGATTACCAATTACTCTCACCAGAGCAACGCCGCAGCGAGCCGCTTGCTAAGGACACTGATTTAGGCTTTGGCCAACTTAGAACAGATCATATCTTTTTGATGGATTACCAAAATGGTGCATGGATAAATGAACGTATTGTACCTTACCAAAACTTACAATTAGCACCTGGGGCTATGGCTCTTCATTATGGGCAATCTATTTTTGAAGGTGCCAAAGCTTTTCTACATCAAGACAATGAAATTTATACATTTCGTTTAAATAAAAATTGTGAGCGTTTGAATCAATCTGCAGAAATTCTATCAATGCCATCTCTTGATGTAGATATGCAATTACAAGCTATTAATGCATTACTCGATGTTGAACGTTTGTGGATGCCAACGGCTACTGGTGCGTCTATGTATATTCGTCCGTTTATGTTTGCCACTGATGATAGCTTATCTGTTAAACCAAGTAATTCGTATACATTTGCTGTTATGCTAAGCCCAAGTGGTGCTTACTATGCAAAAGGTATGAGTAATTCCCTTAAATTACTTATCACACAACAATATCACCGTGCAGTCAGTGGTGGCACTGGCGCTGCCAAAGCAGCGGGAAATTATGCCGCATCACTGCGCGCCCAGCAGCATGCAAGCTCAGTAGGCGCAGATCAAGTACTCTATTTAGACGCTTCTAATCAATACCTTGAAGAAGTAGGTGCAATGAATCACTTTCATATCACACGCAGTGGTGAGTTAGTCATTCCCGAGTTTACCGACACCATTTTGAAATCGATAACATCGCAATCGATTTTATCATTAACCAATGAATTAAAGTCATTACTCGGCTTAACTCCCGTTCAGAAAAAGATTTCAATCAAACAATTTTTAGCTGACGTGCAATCAGGCGAAATTATTGAAGCCGGTGGTTTTGGTACGGCAGCAGTCACCGCATCGGTAGGTCACTACATTTTAGATAATGGTGAGCATTACACGGTTGGCAATGGCGAGATTGGCGAAAAAACCCAAAAACTTTATCAATATTACAGTGACTTACAGCAAGGTAAGCAGCCTGCCCCAGATTCGTGGTTAGTAAGCGTAGAGCGTAATAATTAACCCTATTTATTTCATAAGTGAGTAATATCAATTTTACTCACTTTCTTTCCAAAATAATCATTAATTTCAATATTCTAGTCTTTGTTATTTCTATAATACTTTGCCGATATAACGCTTTTTTACTACACTTGTCATACTTTTGTAATTATTCTGTCACATTCAGGGACGAAACATGAAATCGATTAAAGCCAAATTGATGACGGGCGTAATATGTGGATTATTTTCCATGTTGCTAGGCGCTTTAGTTTCAGTATTAATTCTTCGCGATTTAGCAAAAGATTTTGACAATGTTATCCATCAAGAGCTAGATGCCCGTGAACAAGTGAATTTTGTTTTAGCCAGTTTCAAAACCCAAGTGCAAGAGTGGAAGAATATCCTTATTAGGGGTCATGATGCTAAACAATATGACAAATACTTAAAACGCTTCACTGAAAAAGAAACTGAAGTACAGGAAAATTTAATAGCCTTACAAAAGCGTGACTATTTACCGCCAGTATTAATATCTCAAATCGCCGAACTTGAACAACAACACCAAAAACTTGGTCGTTTGTATCGTGATGGCTTAATTGCGTTCAAAACGTCAAATTACAATACTCAACAAGGCGATAAAGCAGTATCAGGTATTGACCGCCCGGTTGTCAGTGCGCTTAATCAATTAACCACTGAAATCAATAAAATTAGCCAATCTGAAACTCAGCGGCTATCAGCAAAAAAAGACGATTTAATTAAAAAAACCTTTATTGGCTTATCTATTATTACTGTATTAACCGTCATTTTGTTATTCAGATTTATACAAGTCTTGATAACACAACCCATCAATATTGCAGCAAATATTGCAAGCGAAATTGCAAGTGGCAACCTAAATAACCGGATTGACAGTCACAAACGTGATGAAATTGGCCTACTTCTTACCGCACTTTCTCGCATGCAAGAAAATTTAAACACTGCAAATTCTGAGTTAAAAGCACAAATTGATGAACAACAACGCCTTGCAAAAATTAATGGCAGAATTAAACAAGCACTGGATAATGTTGCAACCCCAGTATTACTCTGCGATGTAAACAGCCACGTAATTTACGCAAATCATAAATGTAATGAGCTTTTAAACAAACATATTCAAAACATTAGTGTAAGCCAACCGAATTTTAATCCTGCAAATTTAATAAACTCTGCAAGTAGTTTATTGTTCGATGGTCAAGAGCAGTATAATCAGCTAGCCCTTTCATCACAGCAACAGGTTGAATGTGAACTTACCTATCAAAATACCATTTTATCTGTGATTGCAGGTCCAGTAACTGATGACAGCGCAACCATAATTGGTGTGGTATATGAATTTGTTGATTTAACTGAGCAGCGCCTTGCAGAACAACAAGTAGACAGCATTATTACTGCTGCTGTGTCTGGTCAACTTGAAACACGAATAAACTCTCAGGAATTCTCCGGCTTTATGCTTACGCTTGCTAATGGTATTAACCAAATGCTCGACGCAATTGTGAAGCCAATACATCAAACACAAAATTACCTTACATTAATTGGTAACGGCAATATACCAAAACACATTGAAGGCGATTATCAAGGTGACTTTTTATTAATTAAGCAAAGCCTTGAACAATCGTGCTTTGCAATTGCCAAATTAATTGAAGATACCAACGAGATTGTTAATAGCGCATCTATTGGCGAACTTACCAAACGTGCAAATGCCGACAACCATAAGGGAGATTATCAAAAGATAATTAGCGGTATTAATGCAACCTTAGATGCAATTGTAACACCCATCAACCAAACATCACGTTACTTAAACGACATTGCTAATGGCCAAATCCCAAAACAGATCAGTAATGATTACCAAGGGGATTTTTTACAAGTAAAACAGAGCCTGCAAACAAGCTGCTCAGCAATAGAACGTTTAATTTCAGATACCAACACATTGGTAGATGCTGCATCAAATGGCAAACTCACGGTAAGGGCTGATAGCCAAAAGCATAGCGGTGATTTTGCCAAAATTGTTATTGGCATTAATGACACACTAGACGCCATTACAAAACCATTACAAGAATGCCAAGAAGTGATGCAAGCCCTAGCTATTGGTGATTTATCAAAATCTGTAAATGGTGAGTACAGTGGCGACTTTAATAACTTAAAACAATCTGTAAATACCAGTGTTGATAATTTATCTGCCTTGGTTAAGCAAATTTCAAACACTGCGTCACATATCACAAATTCTGCTGATGACATAAAGCATGGCATTAATGATTTAAGTAGTCGCACTGAATCACAAGCAGCATCGATTGAAGAAACCACAGCTTCAATGCATGAAATAACTGAAACAGTAAGACGCAACTCAGAAAACGCACAAGTTGCCAATATGCTGGCGGCAAATGCAGACGAACAAGCGCAAGAAGGTGGTCGTTTAGTTGGCGATACTGTGAGTGCGATGAAAGAAATAAGCACAAGTTCATCACAAATTTCGAATATTATTGAAGTGATTAATGAAATTGCATTTCAAACTAATTTACTCGCACTTAATGCCGCAGTAGAAGCGGCCCGTGCAGGTGAAAAAGGCAAAGGCTTTGCAGTGGTTGCAGCAGAAGTTAGAACACTTGCACAGCGCAGTGCTAATGCATCAAAAGATATCGCCGGCCTACTTAATGACAGCGCTTTAAAAGTAGAACATGGTATGAAGTTAGCGACTCAATCAGGTAACACGCTTGCATCAATTGTCAGCGGCATTCAGGAGTTATCGAGTAATATGGCAAATATTGCTGATGCGAGCGCTGAACAAGCCAGCGGAATAAACCAAATTAATACTGCCATAAAGCAAATGGATTCAATTATCCAGCAGAATAATGGGCTTGTAGAAAGAGCCAATGCATCAAGCAACAATATGGCAGAGCACGCAAACGAGCTTAAGTTTTTAATGGCGAAGTTTTCACATTAAAGCAGCGTATAGTTTTTAGCGGGTCGTAACGTTCAGGTGGAGAAATTGATACTTCACCTGAAATACGTAAATGAGCGAACAACAGCCGTTGGAAGTTATTGTAATCCACTCACTATAACTATTTTAATTTTATGTATATCGACACAGTTATAAGTGAATGCGGCAATCATTTTATCAATCGGCTCGCTATGTAAATTATAAACATTCTCGGCTATCTCATTTATGAAATTATAACTAGTTAAACTTAAATCCTTTAATTACGCTCATTTTTACTTAGCGAGTCATAAAATTTCTCGGTTATGCCAATTCTCGTTTTCTCCAAGTCAAAGAGCCATTGAGTGTTTAAATTAAAGTTGATAACCTATTAATATATTTAAATAAAACGTATTGGCGTTCAGAATTTATGGACGATATTCAATTTGGGATAACCGGGAATTCTCACTAATACACTGTTAAATGCCTAATGGAGTTTTGGCGTAATGTTGAAGTATATTTCAATATTAATAATCTTTCTAAGTTTTAATGTTATGGGGAATGAATTCGAAATGCCACAAAAAACTGTTTCCAAATTCCTTAGCAGTATGAAAGACAAAAATTATAAGAAAGCATCTGAATATATTTCTAAATCAGATTTGACTTGGTTGGCTCAATCTACAATACCATTACTGAATAACTCTGAGTTTTTAGATATGTACGGCTTGGAAAAGCTCACAGAAAGCGATATTAAAGAGCTTAATCATAGTGATATCTTTGAACTTTGGTCATATATTGCGTGGGAATCAAGAGATAAAAACTTTGGAAACTATGTGCCCGAAAATGTACTCGGGACAGTTAAGGAAAACAGTAATATTGCACACGTGGTTGTTCGTGATATTGCTAGCTCTGAACATGAAGCTGAGGTGTATTCATTAGAGTTAGTAACCCAAAGTTGGCAACTCAAGTTACCTAGAATAATAAGAGGCACCCTAAGTGTTTATGAGAAGTCCTTCTTGAACAAATAAATGTAATCGGCACTTAACAAACGCATCAAAAATGACGTCAGACGCTTGGCTGGCGCTCCTTCGTCGCTAATTTTAGCCAAGCATTTATGCGCCCATTAGTAAGGCGTTACGAATGACAGTTGTTGGCACTTAGCGGCTATTAAATACCCTAGTTTATTCACTTAAATCACAACCAGTAGCCTTTTAATTAAAGAAACTTAAAAAAGGGGTCAGTAAACTGACCCATTTTTTAACCGATTCCGCCTTTCGTTAATTTATACGGATTTAGTAACACTAATAATTCTTCGCGTGTTAAATCAGTTTCTTCTAAAGCAACCTCAATCACAGGCCGGTTTTCTTTATAAGCTTTCTTTGCAATTTCAGCGGCTTTTAAATAGCCAATCACTGGGTTTAAAGCGGTGACTAAAATAGGATTTTTATCGAGCGATAAATTGATCTTATCTTCATTCACTTTAAAGGTAGCAATTGCTTTATCTGCTAAGTGATAGCAGGTATTGGTTAATAGATGTATACTCTGCAATATGTTGTGAGCAATTACAGGTAACATTACATTAAGCTCAAAATTACCTGATTGCCCTGCAACGGTAATCGTAGTGTCATTGCCTATTACTTGTGCACCCACCATTGCCGCCGCTTCTGGAATAACGGGGTTTACTTTACCCGGCATAATTGATGAGCCTGGTTGCAGTGCTTCTAACTCTATTTCAGATAAACCAGATAATGGCCCTGAATTCATCCAACGTAAATCATTTGAAATTTTTATTATTGCCACAGCCAATGTTTTAAGTTGCCCTGAGAGAGCAACAATCGCATCTTGCGAGCCAATGTTATAGAAAAAATTATCACTTGGACTAAAACTGATACCAACAGCAGTGCTTAAGTTCACTGCAAATTTACTCGCAAATTTTGCATCGGCATTAATCCCTGTGCCTACTGCGGTTCCCCCTTGAGCAAGCGGTTTAACACGTTCTAGTGCAGCGTTAATACCACTAATTGCAAATTCAATTTGGCTTTTCCAGCTGTCTAACGTTTGAGCAAATGTAATTGGCATAGCATCCATTAAATGAGTGCGACCTGTTTTGCAAATATGCCCTACTTCTTTGCTTTTTTGATTTATGGTATTTATCAGATGGTTTGCAGCAGGTAACAAGTGGTAATAAACACCAATGCAACTGCTCACTTGAATAGCTGTTGGTATCACATCATTGGAACTTTGCCCCATATTGACATGATCATTTGGGTTTACGGTCTCTTTCAGCGCGTTTGAAGCTAATGTGGAAACAACTTCATTCATATTCATATTTGAACTGGTGCCTGAACCTGTTTGAAACACGTCTATTGGGAATTGGTCATCAATGCCACCAGCGAGCACTGTTTCACATGCATCGACAATCGCTTCACAAATGTGCGGCTGCAAATGTCCCAGCTCTTGATTGGTTTTAGCAGCACTTGCTTTAATATAAGCAAGTGCTTGGATAAACCAAGTTGGCATTGTCAGGCCGCTAATATCAAAGTTATTTACAGCACGCTGTGTTTGCGCTTGATAAAGGGCGTTTGCAGGTACTTGTAACTCGCCCATGCTGTCTTTTTCAATTCTAAAATCTGTCATTTTTTATCTCTGATAGCTTAAAAATTCAAAGCTGATCACTCGCAACTCATTCTCTAATTTATAATAGTGACTCAAATCACTTTCGATCTGTTTATAAAAACGTTTGAGTGCAAACAAAGGTTTATATACAAAATCTAGACTCATACGTCTTATGAGAAGATTTAATAAAGGATCACTCATAATATTAAGTAAGTCGAAAAATAGCCGTCTTAAAAAGAGCTCTTGCAGCAAAGGGTTATTGTTTTTTTGATAAACCTTTGCAAGCAGCAACCCGTGTTCAACAACATTAGTTAAAACGTCAAACGCTTTAGCACTTGAACAACGCGATAATCTAGTTAAATTAAAAGAATACTGAGTATGAAGATCACAAACATTCATTGTTAGTTAATGATAATAATTATCAATAAGCACAGATTAGTATAACCAAGCCGTAGATGCAAATAATTATTACTTAGATTTACTTTGTTTGGTTTGATACATTTTTTGGTCAGCTAAATGCAATACATCGTCAAGCTTTACCTCTTGCCCATTAAAAAGTGCATACCCTATGCTTGCCGATACTTGAAAGCACTTTGAATCCACTTTAATAACCTTTGTTAAATGGGCTTGGATACGCGATATTACATCTTGAGCGTATTGCTCTGCGGCTAAGTCGTCTTCACTTAAATGCTCTAATAGAGCAACAAATTCATCGCCACCTAAACGCGCTACATAGTCTACTTGGCGTAAATCTGACTGCAATCTGCGTGCGATAATTTTAAGTGTTTTGTCTCCAACGTCGTGGCCATAGTTATCATTGATTGGTTTAAAATCATCTAAATCTATAAACAACAATGCTGAATATTTAGCATTGTTTTCATGTGTTTTAAGGCGATTAAAGTGTTCATTTAAGTGACGTCGATTGGGTAATGACGTAAGCGCATCGGTCATCGAAAGGTAAGTCACCTTTTTTTCCAACTCTTTTTGGTGCGTAATATCAGTCGAAATACCTAATAACCCAACGATTTTGTCATTTTCATAAATCGGGGTTTTGACCTCAATGTAATACTTAGTGTTGTTAAATTTATCTAGTGCAACGATTTCTTCTTTACTGCTGTTGCCTTGAAGCACTGAACTATCTATTTGTCTTAATTGATTTGCGGTTTTTTCATCAAAAAAGTCATCATCGGTTTTACCTTCAATTTCATGCTCAGTTAAACCAAATAATTCAAGTGTTACTTTGTTCGCGTAAATATAATGAGAGTTCACATCTTTGATATAGACGTAAGAGGGTACTGCATCCAATGCAAGTTTAAGTTGTTCTATCGTTTTGTCTTTGCTTTGATTCGACATTTCCACACTCGTAATGACAGATACCCAATTTGCGTAGCAACTTTAGTATAGTCAATTGTTTAAAATCCATTTGTGCTCAGTTTAGAATATTTTGCTTTATTAATTAAGTTGTTATTACGGCAAATATAAACATATGACATTTGTCATATGTAATTGGTGACAAACGTCTCTAACAAACTATTCCTTTTTAAATAACACTACGTCTGTACCGAAACAAACGGTCAGTCATTTATCAATTTAAGGAAATAGTCATGTATTTAATTAGTAAAAACATTAACGCGTTAATTATTGCTACAGCTGCATTTACAGCCAATTTTGTAAATGCTGAACAACCCACAATCGACGCAATTGAATTAGCAGCACAACAAAATAATGTCTCTGCTCTTACAGAAATCGCAGGCACTGCCAAAGGCTATGATGCGGCACTTGTTAACTATCGCTTAGCTATTGCACACAACATTATGGGTGAAAAGGACAAAGCAATTAGTTTACTTGATAACGCACAATCTATTTTAAGCGACACCCAACTTAGCGCAGATAAAAGCGAAATTAACGCGCTACTTGCGCAAGTTTATGGCTATCGCATTGCAATAAAGCCAATAACAGGCGCGTACTACGGTATTAAATCAACTAATGCTCTCGAAACAGCATTTGAAAGTGACGAAAGTAACCCTCGTGTACATTTGATTAACGGCATAATCGCTTACAACACACCGAATATTTTTGGTGGTAGTAAACAACAAGCACTTAAAGCACTCAATAAATCACTTAACTATTACCAAACTGATGAGAATGTGGGTTATCAGTGGGGTCATGCCGAAGCCCTCGTTTGGCGTGGACTAACCCATTTAGCACTTAATGATGTTCAAAGTGCTCTTCATGATTGGCAAACATCTCTTGAGATTGCGCCCAACTATGCATGGCCGCAAATGCTTATAAACAATAACCAAGATTAATCACTTTAAAATCAAATTTAGGGCAGCATGCTGCCCTTACTTCACAAAGGAAATGTCATGAAAACTTTAGAACAGTACAGAGATGAATATAAACAAAAGAAGATGCTCGCAATGCCTATCGCCGGTTGTGCAGTTTGGTTGATTATAGGCATGTTAGGTATGTTCGTTGAAACGCAATATTTAGGACTTATTACATTTATTGGTACAGGAATGATTTTCTATATCGCGTTAGGCGTAGCAAAGTTAACTAACGAAACCTTATTGCTTAAAAATGCTGAACGTAACCCCTTTGATAATTTGTTTTTAAGTACTGTAATTATGTCTCTAATGGGTTATGGACTGATCATTCCAATGGCACAGCTAGACCACACAACTATCCCCCTAAGTGTTGGCATTATATCTGGTTTAATGTGGCTACCACTATCTTGGACATTACAACACCCATTAGGTGTTATCCATACGGTTACACGTACAGTATCACTTGTTATATTGTGGTATTTGTTTCCAGAAGATAGATTTGTAGTACTGCCTTTTGATATTGTAATTATCTATTTATTTAGCATTTATCAATTGTATACTCGCTGGCGAAATCAAATTAAGCAAACACATTCAATGGCATTAAACGTAGGTCAAAATGGATAATTTTAAACAAAGCCTCGCGGTAGAAGGAAAGTCTTATTGGGTCTGGGGTCCTCTCGCCTTTTCTAGCTTTTATTTTTTACCGCTAATTTTTAGCTTTGAGCGTTTCTCAACATTTAAACTTATCGCAATGCTACTACTTTATTGCGTATTCATTGCCTGTTATGTAAAAGCCGTTAATGCAAAAGGCGAAAAAGCGCTAGTGCCAGTATTAACAATAACCATAATTGCCACTTTTGGTACTTATATAACCCCAGGCACACAAGCACTTTTTGGCTTTGCCTGTTACTTTTGTGGCTTTAATTTTAGGCAACAAAAAGGGCTTCAAGGGTTTATAGGTGTATTACTGGGTATTGCTTTATCGGCTTATTTATTTAACTTAATTGATTTGTACTACATTGTGCCTGCAGTTATTACTAGTGTTGGCCTGTACTTTATGGGTCGAGCTGAACGCCGCGAAAGGCAACATAGATTAAGTGAAGAACAAAGTCAGCAACAAATAGAACAATTAGCAATGGTAGCTGAGCGTGAGCGCATCGCTAGAGATTTACATGATTTAGCAGGTCACAGTTTATCGTCAATCGCATTAAAAGCAGAGCTTGCAGAAAAACTGATCTCGAACGACCAAGTCTCATTGGCACAAAACGAAATAAAGCAAGTGGCAACAATTAGTCGCGAGTTACTAAGTGATATTCGTCAAGCTGTTACCAATATGAAGCAGTTTCACTTAGATGAACAATTAAACGTGTTGAAAAATGATTTATTACAAAATGGTTTTCAAGTAAGCGTCAATAACCATTTAAATAGCGCGTCATCTAGCACTCAAAACACCATTTCAATGATCTTAACTGAAGCCACAACCAATATTATGCGCCACAGTAAAGGTAATAAAGTGACTATAAATATTACTGAAAAAGAAATATCAATTAGCGACAATGGTAAAGTAAACACCTTTGTTAAAGGCAATGGCCTTAATGGCATAAAACAACGCATTGAAGCTCTTGGTGGTGAATTATTTGTGGATCATGAAAATGGCTTTAAATTAGCCATGACTTTTAAAACGGAATTAATATGATAAATGTACTTGTTGTTGAAGATCAGCAAATGGTAAGAGAAGCGATTAGTGCACTGATTGGTTTAGACCCTTTTATTAATGTTGTGGCACAAGCCGAAGATGGCAAAGCGGCGCTTGCGATATTGCAAAATCAACACGTTGATATTGTGCTTTCAGATGTCGAAATGCCCAACATGACAGGTATTGAGCTTGCTGAGTCATTACAAAACAGTCAGCCAAATTTGAAAATGATGATAATGACCACATTTTCCAAAGCGGGTTACATCAAACGGGCTATGAATGCAGGTGTGTATGCATTTATCTTAAAAGAAGCCCCATCAGAGCAACTTATTAATGCAATTAAATCGGTGCAACAAGGCAAAAAGGTGATTGACCCTGAACTCGCCCTACTCGCACTTTCAGACACAGATCCACTTAATGATAAAGAGCGCAAAGCTTTAAAGCTCGCTGGTGACGGTCTTAAAACCCATGACATTGCAGCCAAATTGTTTTTATCCGAGGGCACAGTGCGTAATTACCTTTCAGAAGCAATAAGTAAACTAAATGCAGTAAATAGAGTCGATGCAGCGCGTATTGCACAGCAAAAAGGCTGGTTATAAACCAGCATTTTTAACATTTTATTCTTCGTCTGGATCAAATCCAAATTCACCACTGATTGTTTCTGGGTAACCACAAATAGCACGCGAAGTTGCCATGCCCGCCATCGTTGCGGCTTCCACGCAACCGGCGTTTACACCCGTTTTAATCCAATCACCTGTAATATAAAAATTATCAAATACAGTACCGTCCGTTGGCAGGCGATATTGACTTGAATTTACCACCGACATTACATAGCGCTCACTCGGGTCAACATTTGCACGCCAATATTGGCTATTAAAACGCGCTTCACCTACCTCATTTGTTGTATCCATAAGTGCTTGCCAATCAAACTCCCCTTGAGTGGCTATACTTGGCCAAAGCGGATGCATTTGTTGTTTTAATTTCAAGATACTATTGTCTTTAACTCTGTCATTACACGCTTGTTGAAACTGAGTGTGGCTTGCATCAGGGTAATGTTCTTGGGTAAACGCACTGCAAAAGTAGGCTACATTTTTTGGCTCAATGCCTTGCTGCCAATCTTCTTTATTAATCAATTGATCCATGGATGCCCATGTATCAAATGGTTCGCTAAATCCACTTAAAATTGGTTGTTCACCACTTGCTGGCGTATATGCCCAGCCGGTTTCATCAAGTGTTTTATCAAGCCATAACTGAAATGCTTGGGTAGAAACAGCTTTTACTTTTTCGGCGGTTAATTTAAGAGCCGTGTCCTTATTAAGTAATTTGTCACATAGGTGTGGCAGGCTTGCAACTGAAATACCATAAATGACTTTATCAAAGTCAACACCTTGTTTTAATGTAATCTCTGGTAACGCTTCACCAAAATGGTTTTGATAAACATTTGGCCAATCACTATAAAAGCTCTCTAAATTTATATTGTGTTGTTTTAAAAGTGCTGCTTGCTCATCATCAATTTGCTCATAGAGTGGAAATGATGGCCAGCATGGTAGGCCTTTTACATCCACTAACGGTTTGTAATCTCCCGTTTTTAAATTAACTTGTTGGGTTAATGTAATGCTTTCAACATAATGGCTATCTTCATTCTTATTTGGTGTTAGCTCTGACACTTGATGAAAATAGTTAAATTTAACACCACGCTTTATGAGCAACTCATAAATTGGGCTAAATATGGTATCACCCATGCCTGCTTGCATTTTCCACATAACACCACCGTGATAACACAGTGATAACCTGAGCATGGCTAATGCTGCAACGCCCGCTTCAACATTTGGCTTATTGAAGTCACCATTTTCGTAAGCAAAAACGAGATCATAAAAACCACGCACTGGGGCAGAATCAACAGAAAACTGTACATTTGCTCCGTGCTTTAATAACCATGCTCTAAAATCTAAGTTATTGATGGCACCAAAACCACGTTCAAACACCTTGTCTTCAATTAAGCCCTCCATCATGGCAAGCGCTAAGTCAGCACAAATATATAAACGGCGAATATCGCTATTATCTTCAAGTAAATCTTCAAACTCTTCGTTTATCCAGCGTTTGAATCGTCTCACAAGCCATTGTATTGCGGTTGGATGTTTGTGATTTGATAAATTTTTATCACTGACACGTTTATCAAAAAAGTAACTTAATTCACTGAGTGTTACTTGAATATGTTTAGAGAAATGTTCAAGTGAATGCTCAGCATCTTCTTTAAATTCTTGCCACTCTTCTTTGATATCGTCTACTTTCTCTTTAACTTCATCAATAAAATGTGCAAACACACTTTGCTCTTCATCACCTTCAGGCGCATGAATATCACGCTTTTTATTAAGTGACTCGGCTTTATGTTCTAAATCACTAATGAATTTTTTTAGCCAAAAATACAAAAGACGCGCGATTTCCCAAAAATGAAGATCTAATGTGCCATCGGCAGGATTGCCAGGAATTTCAGGAAAATCAACAGGCCAAGTTTGCCATTCATTATCAATAAGTTCTTGTAAAACCACGTAACTGTGAGGCTTAAAGGCCTCTTGCCAAGTCGCAAGCGGCATACTGTCTGGACGGCCTAATTTTTCATAAATTGCTTGAATGGTTTTAAATGAGTTTACATAAGCGCCAAACCATACATGTAAGCCATGCTCTTCTATGCGCTGACCAAGGTAAGGGTTACGCCCGCTTGCACCTTTACCGCCAATGCGCCACCCTTGTTGATAAACAGTAATATCGTATTTATCTTGCCAATTTTCATCGTCGGTTAAATACACCGCCGCAGTCATGGCGGATACACCACCGCCGAGGATCACAATTTTTTCTTTTGCCATGTTAAAGTCCTTTTCTAATCCCTAGCTATAATTTCAAATGCTTTTTCTTGGTCAAAATCCATCACGACATTAAATGGTAACAAGGCACGATGGGTGCCTGGGTAAATGCCAAACATCTCACCAAGCGGAAAAGTATCTAGTTGAAACACAGTTACATCAAATTCATGCTTATAGATTTTGGCACTGTGCACTTTTTTAATAATTGAAGGTGAATGCACAACACCTTGATAAACCGCTTTAGTGCCGTCTCCGTTAGGCAGTTGCTTAAATAAAATTTGGTCCATTTGTGGATTAACAAAACCATCGAGTAACTGTTTAATTGCATTTAAATCAAGGTCAAAAAAATCAGTATCGGACTTTAGGATTTCAAATGCTTCTTTAACTAGTTCAACAAAATCACTAACTGGGTGCTCGCCACCTTGCTCAACTAAATTCACTTCGAGCAGTTTATGTTTTGCCATTTTAGTATTTGGTGAAAATGGCTGAAACGCATCAAGGCTTAATTCAAAATACTGAGGTATCTCACCTATACTTGGCATTTTGTAGTCACACAGGTACTTGTTGTAACCCCAAGTTTCGCGCCCATTAATTAATGCATAGATATTGTTAACTGTGATAAATGCTGGATACCAATAAATATGATCCACTTTTTCTTTACCGCGTTTGTTAACCATTTTGGCCACTGGTAACCAAAATATAATATCGGTTTCTTGCATCCATCCTTGCTCACTAAACGGAGACACTTTCGAAGCAATATTTTCAATATCAGTGAAGGTTAACAATGTGTAGGCACTTAACGCTTTAAAGCGAAATTCGTCTGACTTAACCGCGTTAAGGGTTGTATCAATATAGTTTTGAATTTTGTCGATATTGCCTTTAACAAAAAAGCCATATTGGTTGGCATTAACCATTCTGCAAGGCGGCTCGGCAATTACATTGCCAGGAAATTGAATAAAATCTGGTAGGTCTTTATCGTGTGCCATTATCTTCCCTCTCGAAAGCACCTAAAGCTAGGTTAATTAAATAACTTATTGATAGCAGTATAAATAAGTTAAAGCGAGAAGCACTAATGAAGAATTATTAATTTATAAATTAGGTATCATTTATTCAACGATGGTGATGTGATCTGAAAGCTTTTTGGCAAGCGCTTTATATCCCTTCTCGTTTAAATGCACACGATCAGATTTCATTGATGAATTGGACAGTAAGTCACTTAACGTGTCTTCAATTAAAATTACATTGTGTTCACTTGCTAATTGACGATATAAGTTCATGGGAGATAAACGCAGACCAAAATCAGGTACCGCCACTAAAATTACCTCGATACCTTTTTGTTTCGCGGCTAGGATCATTTGCCTTATGTTATTTGTGAGCTCTGATTTGCTTTTTCTTTGCAGAACATCATTTCCGCCATAACAAATAATCACCACATCAGGCATGCTTTCATTCAGTACCGTGTTAATACGAGCCAAGCCCTGCTGACTCGTTTGCCCAGAAATACCACTATTAACCACTTTTACACCGAGTAATATTTCTAGTTGAGATGGGTAACTTTCTGAAATAGAAACACCAACGCCTTGTGTTAGGCTATCTCCAAAAGCGACAATTACAGAATCGCGCCCTATTGTGATGGTTTCCTTGCTGCCACAGCCAAACAAACTTAAACATACTAAAAACAAGAAAATGCTATGTTTTAGTTTATTTAACAACTTCATACTAATAGTCTCAGAGATAAGCGCTTATTGTGAGTCACAATAAGCGCAATGTTTTACAAAAGAGCATTTAATAATTGAATAGGATGCTTTGGCTTTTTACCGTTATTAAAGCGCTTTACTTGCGAACGACATGAAAAACCAGTGGCAACGAGCTGTTCAATTGGCGTGTTATCGACTGTTTCTTGCCAACTCATTTCATAAAGCGCCCGCGATTTTTCAAGGTTTTGCGTTTCATGACCATAAGTACCTGCCATACCGCAACACCCTGTTGCTTTAGCCTTGAGCGTTAAACCAAAACTAGCAAACAGGTTTTGCCATACTTTACTGGCATTTGGCATAGCGGTTGTTTCAGTACAATGGTTGAGTAAAACAAACGCATTTTTTTCGCCTAAGTTTGATGGCGAAAACTCTTGAGTTTCAAACCATTCGTGTGCGAGTAACACATGGAAATCACCTCGATTTTCACCAAGCACTTGTTTATATTCATCGCGGTAACACATTACGAGAGATGCATCTAAACCAACCATTGGAATATCAAGTTCTGCAACTTGATTTAAAAATGCAGCGCTGTTTTTAGCCGTTTTTGCAAACTCTGTTAAAAATCCTTTTACATGTTGTGGTTTACCGTTTGGTTTAAACGGCAGTAACACTGGGGTTTTACCAAGCTTAACAAGTAGCTGACAAAAATCCTCTAAAAGTTCAGCTTCATAAAAGCTGGTAAACGGGTCTTGCACTATCAGTACCGTTTGTTGCTTTTGCGTTTCATCTAATGATTTAAGCTGATTCAAATTAAAGGCAAACTGTTTTGCTACGCGCTCAATAATCGCATTGTCGCTCAATAGTGGTGAATCAACATAGCCCACTTGATTTTTCAATAGCCGCTCAACAAAACCCAATTTAAGAATAGGGTTAACTATAAAGTGAATTTTGCTCAGTAATGGCGCTTGTGATTCGATGTTTGCAACTAAATAATCTTTGAGTGGACGTTTATAGCGTGCGTGATAAAGGTTTAAAAAACGCGCTCTAAAGGTCGGTACATCTACTTTTATTGGGCAAGCCGTGGTACACGCTTTACACGCTAAACACTCATCCATCGATTCTTTTACTTCATGAGAAAAATCATAAGCACCCTTTGCTTTTTGTTTAGCAAAAATTCGTTTTTCCCACCACGATTTAGTTTCACCTTTTGCAATCGCTTTTTCACTTTCTAGTAAATCAACGTTTTTCTCGCTTTGTAGGCGAAGCCATTCACGCATTAAACTGGCGCGCCCTTTTGGCGAGTAACGTCTGTCTTTTGTTACTTTATACGATGGGCACATAGCTGAATGGCTGTCATAGTTATAGCAAAGGCCATTGCCATTACAGCCCATTGCATTATCAAAACTTTCTTTTACTGCAATGGGAATTTGTTTGTCAAAATAGGCACGCTTTGTGTCATCAACACTTACAAGCTGCTCGTTAGATTCAAGCGGCGTACAAATTTTTCCTGGGTTTAAACGGTTGAGTGGATCAAATACTGATTTAATCTTTCTAAGCTCAGTAAAAAGTGTTTCACCAAAAAATTCAGGACCATATTCACTACGGTAGCCCTTGCCGTGTTCACCCCACATTAAACCACCGTATTTAGCAGTGAGTTTTACCACTTCATCTGAAATATGACGAAGTAATTTTTCTTGTGCAGGGTCACACATATCAAGTGCAGGCCTTACATGAAGCACCCCTGCATCAACATGGCCAAACATGCCGTAATTAAGGTTATGACTATCAAGTAATTCTCTGAATTCAGATATAAAATCGGCTAACGCTTCTGGAGGCACTGCTGTGTCTTCGGCAAATGCGAGCGGTTTTTCACGCCCTTTTACATTTCCTAAAAGCCCAACCGCTTTTTTACGCATGGCATATATTTTAAGAATATCTGCTTTTGAATGTGTTACCTGATAACCAATAATACCGGCTTCATTATTGGCCATTAACGCATCGAGTTTAGCAAGCAGACCATTAACCTTGTCGTCAATATCCGCTTGCGCTGTTGCGTTGAACTCAACCATGTTGAGCCCCTGCATATCTTTACCAGGAACGTCCTCAATCAAACTTGATACTGAATGCCAAATAATATCTTCACGAGCAAGATTAAGTACTCGGCTATCCACAGTTTCAACTGAGGTAGCATTGGCAGCCACTAAAAACGGTGAGTTGCGAAGTGCTGAATCAAAACTATCGTATTTAATGTTTATTAACGTTTTAAATTCAGCAATTGGCGTAATATTTAGTTTTGCTTCACAAACAACGCCTAGCGATCCTTCTGAACCTGTGATTATTCGGCTGGCATCAAGTGTGGTTAAATCATCATCCAGAATATTTTCAAGGTCATAACCGGTTAAAAAACGGTTTAGGCGCGGGAATTTTGCTTTAATTTCATCACGTAATTCTACACCCGTTGCAAGTAATTGTTTATAGATTGCACCTATCGATGTGGCTTGTGCCGCATAGCTTTTAGCTGTTTCTAAGCTTACAGGTACTGTATCGAGCTCTGTACCATCAACTAGCATTGTTTTCAAACCAAGTACGTGATCCGATGTTTTGCCATAAACAAGCGATCCTTGACCAGATGCATCTGTGTTAATCATGCCGCCAACGGTAGCTCGGTTACTGGTAGATAAATCTGGCGCAAAAAAGAAGCCAAAGGGGCGTAAAAAATCGTTAAGTTGATCTTTAATTACACCTGTTTGAACACGCACCCACTTTTCTTCGACATTTATCTCTAGAATTTCACGCATATGGCGAGATAAATCAATCACCATACTGTGGGTTAATGATTGGCCATTTGTACCTGTGCCACCGCCCCTTGGGGTAAATTTAATCTGGTTAAATTCAGCTTGATTGGCAAGCTTAAAAATAAGTTGAATATCGTTATTGGTTTTTGGAAATAAAATACCCTGAGGTAATGCTTGATAAATACTGTTATCAGTGGCGGTTACTATTCGGGTTGCATAACTAACATCAATTTCACCTGTATAAGCTGTTTTTTGTAATTCTGTTAAAAACGCTTGGGCAACAGGCGATAAGGTATCTTTGTGATCTATTACTTCAATCATTACTTGCTCGGTGACGGGAACAGGGTTAGCGCCATTATATCAAAGAAATACGGCGAGTTTTGCTTCATATTTACAGTTTGTAACATCATTTATTCGCATGCTAAACCCTATTTTTTATACTATGAATAAATATCGTGTTATTTGCTTAAAAACACCTTAGAGAGTTGATTATGAAAAAAATGATAAATCATACATTTGCTGTTTTGTTTTTAGCACTTGGTTTACTGTTTATGATAGTGCCTGGTCCTTCGCTTATCTTCTTTATTGCGGGCTTATTGTTATTGGCTTTTTACTACCCTTGGGCACGACGCTATTTAGCCCATTGCCAAACAGCGTTAAAAAAATCGTGCGAATTTTTAGACAAAAAACTTGCTAAACGTTAGCTATGGGCTTCTTTAAATAAATTGAGTAATTCAAAATAACAGGTGAAAACATAATCTGCTTGGTGCGCGTAATCTGGAATTTCGTTTTCACAAAACAGTGCACTTAAAGCCCCCGCATTTTTCGCAATATTAATATCGTGTAAGTAATCCCCAATATACAAAATATTGTCCGGCGCAATCTGCCATTCTTTAGACAGGTTTAAAAGTGCCGTTGGATCGGGTTTAGCTGGAGCGTCATCGCGCGTAATAATGGTTTTGATAGAAATATTATTGTTATTAATTTTGATGTCGCTAGGCTCTTTACTATTGCGTGTAACAATTGCTAGTGGAAGCTGACTTCTATTTAAATAGGTAATAAATTCTTTTGCCCCTTTAATCCAATTAGCACTGTGTGCATCTTTTAACTCTAAATCACGAATTGTTTGATTAGCGACTATTTTTTGTTCGTCAGATAATGAGTCTACAAACGCCAAAATATCTTCATCAAGCGGACACCCTATTGCTTCACGCATGGTTTTAAAACACAGATCACAGCTAACTAATGTCCCATCTAAATCAAAAATAATGCCTTTAATATGTTTCATAGAAAAATCGATAGTTTCTTGTTTTATACATACTAACAGTAAATTCGGTTCACTCATTAAGACATTCTAAAATTTTTGAGAATAATTCTCATCAACGATTGATTGTTACAATATAACAATATATTATTGTTATATTATCACATAACAGTTGGAGTTATTATGAAACCTGGTATTCACCCTGATTATGAAAAAGTGGTTTTCCACGATACCGCTGCAGATGCTTACTTTTTAGTTGGGTCAACAATCAAGACTGACCGTACCATTGATTATCAAGGTAAGACCTATCCTTATGGTGCCATTGATGTTTCAAGTGCATCACACCCTTTTTATACTGGTAAGCAACGCGTTGCTCAATCTGATGGTCGCATCGCAAAATTCAATAAACGTTTTGGTAAATTAGGAAGCAAATAATGCAGGTGCTAAGCTCATTAAAAAGCGCTAAAAAGCGTCACCCAGATTGCCAAATAGTTAAACGCCGTGGTCGTTTGTTCGTTATTTGTAAATCAAACCCGCGCTTTAAAGCCGTTCAGGGTAAAGGTAAAAAGAAGAAATAAATGAAAAAAAGGCGCATTAAGCGCCTTTTGTTTTGTCAGCTTTATACTGATGACATATCAGTTAAAGGAACTGTTTACGATTGTTATGCGTGTTTTTCGCCAAGGTATAGCCAAGTTTCTAACACGGTATCTGGGTTAAGTGATACCGAATCAATGCCTTGTTCAACCAACCAAGCTGCAAAATCTTCGTGATCTGATGGTCCTTGACCACAAATGCCCACATACTTCCCTTTTGCTTTAGCGGTTTGAATCGCCATTTCTAGTAGCTTCTTGATTGCTGGGTTACGCTCATCAAATAAATGGGCAATTAAACCTGAGTCACGGTCAAGACCTAGAGTTAACTGGGTTAAGTCGTTTGAACCAATAGAGAAACCGTCGAAATATTCTAAGAATTCATCGGCAAGTAATGCATTAGATGGTAGTTCACACATCATAATTACTTTAAGGCCATTCTCACCACGCTTTAAGCCATGCTCTTCAAGTAATTCAATTACACGAGCTGCTTCTTCAAGTGTACGAACAAATGGGATCATAATTTCAACATTGGTCAAGCCCATTTCGTTACGAACGCGCTTAATTGCTTCACACTCTAGGGCGAAACAATCGCGGAAATCTTCAGAGATATAACGTGAAGCACCGCGGAAACCAATCATTGGGTTTTCTTCTTCAGGTTCGTACTGCTCACCACCCACTAAGTTCGCGTATTCATTTGATTTAAAATCAGACATACGCACAATTACACGCTCTGGTGCAAATGCAGCACCTAAAGTTGCAATACCTTCGACTAATTTGCTGATGTAGAATTCAACCGGTGTTGCATAACCCGCCATCATAAAGTCGATTTCAGATTTAACATCATCAGATTGCGCATCATAATTAATTAGTGCTTTCGGGTGCACGCCAATCATACGGTTAATAATAAATTCAAGACGTGCTAAGCCAATACCAGCATGCGGTAAACGTGCAAAGTCAAATGCTCTGTCAGGATTACCGACATTCATCATTATTTTCATCGGTAATTCAGGCATTTCATCTACACGAGAGGTTAATACTTCATAATCAAGAAGGCCTTGATAAATGAAACCCGTGTCACCTTCAGCACACGATACCGTAACTTCTACGTTATTTTCGATTGTGTCGGTAGCATTACCACAGCCAACAACTGCCGGAATACCTAATTCACGGGCGATAATTGCAGCATGACAAGTACGGCCACCACGGTTAGTAACAATTGCCGCTGCACGTTTCATGATTGGTTCCCAATCTGGGTCTGTCATGTCAGTTACCAGCACATCGCCCTGCTGTACTTTGTCCATCTCATCAATCGAGTTAAGAACGCGTACAACACCTTTACCTATTTTGTGACCAATAGCACGGCCTTCACAAAGCACATTTGAAGTGCCATTCAATTGGAAGCGCTCCATTACATTCGCATCTTCATTAGAGCGAACCGTCTCTGGGCGTGCTTGTACGATATATAATTTACCGTCATTACCGTCTTTAGCCCATTCAATGTCCATTGGACGACCGTAATGTTTTTCAATAATTACCGCTTGTTTCGCAAGTTCCATCACTTCTTCGTCAGTAATTGAAAACTTGTTTGAACGCGCCTCTTCAATATCAACAACTTCAACTTGCTTGCCATGTGATTCATCGCTTGAGTAAATCATCTCAACCGCTTTTGAACCAAGGGTACGGCGAACAACCGCTGGACGATTCGCCGCAAGTGTTGGCTTATGAACATAGAATTCATCAGGATTAACCGCACCTTGCACGACCATTTCGCCAAGACCATAGCTTGAAGTAATGAATACCACATCTTCAAAGCCTGATTCTGTATCAATACTAAACATTACACCTGATGAGGCTTTATCAGAACGCACCATGCGTTGAATACCAGCCGAAAGCGCCACGCCGCGGTGATCATAGCCTTGGTGAACACGGTAAGAGATAGCACGGTCATTAAATAATGATGCAAATACATGCTTAATCGCTACCATTACAGCGTCTATGCCACGTACATTTAAGAATGTTTCTTGTTGACCAGCAAACGACGCATCTGGCATATCTTCTGCGGTTGCTGAAGAGCGTACAGCAAATGAAACGTCTTGATTTGCATCACCATGAAGCTGTGAATACGCTTCACGAATGGCTGTGTCTAGATTACTTTGGAATGGTGTATCAATGATCCATTGACGAATTTCAGCTCCTACACGTGCTAATTCATTAACATCATCTACGTCGAGCTTATCAAGTACATCATGGATTTTGTTGTTAAGACCAGACTGGTCAAGAAATTCATTAAACGCTTCAGACGTCGTTGCAAAGCCACCAGGAACTGTAACACCTGCGTTTGCAAGATTAGAAATCATTTCACCAAGAGATGCGTTTTTACCACCAACTCGTGGTACATCGCTCATACCAAGTTCTTGATACCAAAGTATATATTGCACGGAAATTCTCCATAAGCAAAGGTTGTGAGAGAGTGTTATCTAATCCTAGTTTAGATAACAACAAGTTGCTAAATGTGAACGCCAATTACACCTGCGATAAATTTGAACGGGTAGCAGAAATTAACAATTCTATTCAACAAGCGAGCATAAGTTTACATAGATGACTTACCAAGGTAAAGCAGCTAACCCTTGCAAAATCAAGGACAAATAGCCTGATTTTAAAATGTATTGTGCGTAAATTCGGTTTTAGTGAATTTTTATGCTAGTGACACCGGTGCCATTTAGAAAATAAGCATAAAGCAATTCATTTTAACTTTTTTGTATAAGATAGAAGTTTTTTAATATGGCTTATTAATCTAATTTGCCGTTTCTAAATTCGAGCTTGTAACAAAATATTTAATAATTTATGATTTTACATGAAATGGATTTTAAGGCTAAGGAATAGCCTTGTGGTTTACCTCCCCCTGTAGTTGAAATCTCATTCGCAAAAGTTAACTAAAACAAGGAATGCAAATGAAACGCTCCCCTGGTCAAAAGCGCAAATTGATTGTGCAGGGCATCAGCCTATTTATATTTTTAATCATCACATATTTTGCTAGTCAATATTACGGCAAAATTCACAATGGCTTATTAGCTTGGACAAATAACAGTTACCCAGTTTTAGGTACTGTAGTAAGTTTAAACAGCGAAGAAGAGGAATACCGTACACGAAAAGGTCGAAAACGTAGTGAAACTCTTTATTACGTTCAATACCGAGTGGATATTGACGGTGAATCATATGAAGAAATCAGCGAAATTAAGCACTCTTTATATAACTCGTTAGCAGTTGATGGCCCCATAGATGTCATTGTATCGCAAAGTGGCGATCACTTTGACCTTAAAGCGAATGTTGATGAAGCTAGGGCAAGTAACAATTTTTTAGGTTACGCAGTGAAAGTAGGTATTTTTACAGCTCCTGCATGCCTTTTCTTATACTATATTTTGTCCGTTATTTTTGTTCGAGAAGCCGCCAACGCGTTACCTGAGGGTTTTTACAACAGTAACTCTTGGTTAGATATTGATGACTTTTATCTAATTTGGCTTGCGAACAATCAACTAATTTCTGTCAAATTTGATAAAAACGAAGTGAGTAGAGTGCAAAATGCGTATCAAAAACAAAGTACGTTAGATGAAATAGTCTCTTTAATCAAAAAGCCTAAGGTAGTTACAATTCCTCTCGCTGAAATCACAGAAGTTACAAGCAAACATAACAGCGATGTGCTTTCAATTAGTGTCGGTGAGTCTGATCACAGTATTGAGTTTTTAAACCAAGCGGTTAAACATCATGCTTTAGACCAAATAAAGGCTTTGTTACCGCAGCACCTTATTCATACCACAAACAAAAAATCCCGTTTTATGGCGGTATTGCCTTGGTTAGTCTTAGCAGGTATTTGCGCGGGTGTTATGTTCTTTCTTGGTAAATCAATTTTAAGTACGTTACTTGCTTTATTTGTGATTGTGAAAGTACTGCCAAAGCTTATTGCACGTCTAATTTCGCCAACCGTTGTGCAAACATGGCAGGTGTCTGAAGTGAGCTCTTAAACCTTTTCAAATTAGCTAAAAGCCAACTGGGCTTTTAGCTAAATCAAATAAAACATAAATTACAGCGCTTTTTATTGAGCTACTGAGTGATATTTGTTTTGATAGCTTATCTCTCACAAATAGGTGCTATTTATGCGCAGCGCATTTTATATATCTGACGGTACAGCAATTACCAGTGAAGTATTTGGTCATGCTACCTTGTCGTTATTTCCTGTAGAATTTAAACACATCACAATACCGTTTGTTGAAACAGAACAAAAAGCATACGAAGTTAAACTTCAAATTGATAAAGCATTTAAACTCAGTGGTGAAAAGCCGTTAGTGTTTTTTACCTTTGTTGATCCACAGCTAAGCGATATTATTTTATCGTCACAAGGCCAATGTTTTGATTTTTTAACTGCTTACAGCGGACAAGTAAAAGACACCATTGGTGTTAACCCTGTGCCCCGTACACATCGAACCCACTCAATACATGAAAAAAGCTACGATTTCAGAATCGATGCGGTTAACTATGCACTTGCCAATGACGATGGCAGCAATTTAAAAGATTACGATGAAGCAGATATTATCTTAGTTGGTGTAAGCCGAAGTGGTAAAACTCCCACCAGCTTATACTTAGCACTTCAATATGGCATAAAAGCCGCTAATTACCCGCTTACAGAAGACGATTTAGATATGATGCGTTTGCCAAGTGCTCTGCAAAATCATAAAAGTAAGTTATTTGGTTTAACTATTAACCCAGAACGCTTAGCTGCAATTCGCAACGAGCGGATGGCCAATAGTAAATATGCCTCATTAAGACAATGTCGACTAGAAGTACGTGAAGCCGAAATGCTGTATAAAAAGAATAAAATTCCACATTTAAGCTCAACGCATTTTTCGGTGGAAGAAATCTCAGCAAAGATTTTGGCAGAAACTGGCCTTGAGCGCCGTAAGTATTAATACACCTAGTTATTGAAAATGCCTAAATGGTTAAGACTAATTTAGGCAATTCACCATTTATATTGAACTACACTAAACTTAATGTGAGTGCATTCGTATAAGTTAGATAGTTTTGATTTATCTATTTTTATCAAACTGTGTCATATTTAACCTAGGACTCAGATATATAAGGATTTTATTAAAGTTAATAGTGAGATGTCATGCGCTGTTCTGTGGTTTTTTTTATTTTCAATTTTTTTAGTTGTTTCTCGTTGCAGGCCAACGTAATTGATATCTATATTCGTGATGACGTTTATAAAGATTACACCACTTTTGTCAACAATCGCGATGTCACAAGCATTGATGATTTTTCTGGTAAAGCCATTCGCCGTGATGTAGTAGATATGATAATCGCCCAACAAGCATTAAAGTTAGGTGGGTTTGACTATAAATTTAATTATATCCCCGGGAAAGTCAATTTTCGTAATACCCGCATGCTCGAAACCGGCAAACTACTCATTAGTTTTGACTCCTATTGGTTAACTGATGCTCATGCCAAAGCAAATTTCTTATTTATTTCTAAACCGCTTATTCGTCGTGGAGAATATATTGCTGGGATTTACACCCAATCTGGCCGTGAAAACAAGCTAAAATTAAACGAGTTAGCTGATTTTAAAAGATTAAGCGCAGTCTCTACCCCTAAATGGCGCACCGATTGGAATACCCTTTCCGCATTACCTTTAAAGGAATTAGTAATAGAACATGAATGGATCAGCATGGCGCGAATGGTAAATTCTGGTTGGGTCGACTTCATGCTAATGCCTTTTCACTCTACGCCTGATAAACGCTTTACACTGGATAAAATTAACCTAGTACCTTTACCCAATGTCGCTGTTGAATTAAAAGACAGCCGCCATTTTGTGATTAGCCGCAACCATCCGCTGGGCAAAGAAGCATACATTGCAATTGAAAAAGGGCTTACGCAGTTACGTAAAAGTAATGCAATTACTCGCGCCTATACGCAAGCCGGCTTTTTTATTGATAAGAGCAAATACACCATCATTAACGCAGATAACCAAATGCCTCTTAATTAAGGCTAATAAATTCAATTGTTAAAATCTTATATCCACTCAAGTAGGTTATTAGGTTCTGCTTAAGAAACTTGAATGCACTCTTAGAAATAACTATAACAAGCTAGTTTTTTGTACTTCGATGTTTAAAACTAATAGAGGTTTCTTTAATCAGCTCGCCGCTTTTATTTGTCGGTGTAGAGTAGAAATTAACGTGTAATTGATCAGTTTTATTATCAATTTCAATATGTGCAAAACCCCAAGTAAAGGCTTTATGCCAAAGTAAGTCATATTCATCATATTGTTTTTCTTGATAATCTGCTAATCCACGATGGATACCACGCATTTTTGAAGCTGCACCACTAATAATCAGTGGTAAGGGTGGTTTTTTCACTGTGCTTACGCGTGAACAATCATCTGTTAAAAGCTCTAAATCATGTTCATGACCTGCAATATAAGCATCAGCATACTCACACAGCTCAGGTAAGATTAAGCGTCTTAAAACATGTGCTTCATCGTATTTTGTACCGCCAATCGACCACAAAACATGGTGACCATAGACAATCTTCCATTTGGCTGTTGATTGTTTTAAACCATTTGCAAGCCAAGCCAATTGCTTATGATCTTCACCATTTAAAGGTACTTCATGGTTTTCGATTTCTTCAATTTTGGCCTCACCAGATGCCAGAGCTGTTGCAAGCCCCTGTTCGCTTCCATCTTTGGCTAAAGGTATTTCATAGTAATGTTGACCAGAGAGCAGCATATTAGTATCGAGTACGAAAAACTCGACATCGTTCCCAGGTGTACCTTGCTTGTAGCTATAATAACCTTGTTTATCCATATGAAAATTTGGTTGTTTTGCCATCCATGCAGTTTGTAAGGCAACGCCTTTACGTGAGGTTTTCCAGTCATGATTACCGAGCGCTGAGTAAACAACCATATTGGGAACTTGTTTAAATAAAAGTTGTAACGGTGCAAGAATTAAATCATTCATTCGCTTTTGATCATCTTTACCGTCATTTGCATCAGCACCATCAGGGTAAATATTATCACCTAACTGAATGCCAAAATCACAATTAGCAGATTTGCATAATGTCGCCATCGCCAAGCCGACACTTGTAGCGCCTGTATCTTCTGTTGCAATGCTAGTGCCTGGATAAATATAAATAGGTGCATGACCAAAATCTGACATAGGGCGATGTTCTGCTTGCCAATCAGCTTTTTCTGCAGCAATAAATTCAGCCTTTGTTTTAGGCTTATCAATATGTTTTTGCTTTGGATAATTTGGGTGATAACCACCGTCTCCAAATGCCAAAAAGGAAATTTTATCCTCGGCAAAACAAGGTGTTAGTACAACAGATAAAACCAAATTTAAAAGAATATGCTTTGTTTTCATATAAAAAAGCCGCTGAGGTTACTCAGCGGCACCTCTTCTTAAAATGATGTGAATGTAAAACCGAGTTCAAATGAACGACCATACGTCTCATACTGTAAGCTGTACTTTTCGCTACCGTGATATAAGTAAAAAGGCTCATCAGTTATATTGATTGCATTAAAGTACACTTGGCTTTGTTCATTTATGTAATATTTGGCACTAAAATCAAATTGGTTATGTGCGTCTTCAAAAACAGCAGCATCAGCTAACTCATATTGATATGATTCACTTTTATAGCTTGCACTGATACTCGCGCTGAATTTTGCAGATTCATAGCCAAACATCATATTTACAACAGTATCTGACTGATTAGGCAATTTATCGTCGGCATCAATAAATGTACCATTGGTAGAAAACATCAATCCGTTTTTGAAGTTTTTGGTCCAAGCAAGTTCAATCCCTGTTAATTGTGCTGAACCACCATTAATTGGCTGGATAACTTCATCAAAGCCTTGCCAAGCGGGCGTATCTTGCACTTCAGCCATAACGATAAAGTTTTTAATGTCTTTAAAAAAGATCCCTGCTGACATCACACCGATATTGCCTGGGTAATATTCAATAGACGCATCCAAATTCATCGACTCATAAGGTTTCAACTCTGGATTTCCCACTTCCGCTTTTCGCTCTGTAGTTATTTCACCATCATCACTTACAATCTCAGTTTCGATTAATTGATATGCTGCACTGTCGCCAAATGTCGGCCTTGCAATGGTATTTGTATAAGCAAAACGGGTTATTAACTTATCAGAAAAATCATATTTGATATTTAAGCTTGGCAAAAAGTGGTTGTAGTCCTGCTCTACCGTCCAAGGCGCTATAGACACAGCTTCATCATCGTTTATTTCATCAACAGTCAATTCAACACGGTTGCCTGCCGTTGCAAATGACGTGTCTTCGTATCTTACACCCGCAACAATATGCCACTGATTAATATCCATAGTAACCATCGCAAATGCCGCTAAGATATCTTCTTCACTTTGGTAAGTTTGACCAAAGCTGTTAATCTCAGTATCTATCTGATTGATTTCGAATTGCTGTTTATTGGTTTTTACAAACTGCGCCAATGCATGTTTTGAAAGCCCCAGCCCAAATGCCCCTAAGCTGTAATCTGGTTCAGCACTTTGAAATTTAGACGCGAAAACATCACCAAATCCACCGTCATACACAATTGAGTTAACGTTATTTGTTTTCTCACGTGTTTGATATTTAGTACCAAATTTCAGTTCGCCATTGTGATTTTGCCAAACAAAATCTTTACTAACGTCAACTTTGAAGCTGGTAGCACTGTCTTCCGATAGGTTATTCTCATTAACAATCTCATCTAATTCAAAATTTGTGAGATCATGCGCAGCTTCAGAGTGAGCCAAATCAGGTGCATTTGCTGTACTGTTATAACCAAGCGCAAACCCTTCACCTTTAAAGTCAGCATCGATACGGTTAGGCTCTTTTTCATTTGATTTGGAATAGCCTAAATCGTACTCTAATAACCAATCATTAAGTTGATTTTTACCGCCTAACACTACCGATAAGATTTGTTGTTGCTCAAATCTGTCTTTGGTGTCTCGGTCCATATCCGCATTTATAAAAGTTGCTGATGAACTTGTAATACTGTCTTCAAGCACTTGGCCTTTAGCAAACTTGTATTCATTGCGCAGTCTGAATTCATCATCTGAAAATTCACTCCAAAGTGTGCGTAGGTAATATTCAGAATGTGCATTTGTTCTAAAGTCTAAATTTAAGGCCGCACCGAGTCTTTCACGCGTGATTAAATAATGGCGTTGTTCAATTTCTTCAGCACCGAAAAAATCAACATCATCTCCTGAGTTTTGCCCTTCTACCGAGATTTCTCCAAAGCCGCCATCTACTTCCGAATTATGAGAGCCGAACTTTCTTTCAAACCAACTAAATGCCGTTGCTAAGCCAAGTTCACTGCCATTTTCAAATTCATAAACATCAGTAAAACTTGCTGATAACTTAGGACTCGCTTCACTTACTTGCTCATTGTATGAACCTTGAAATGTTGCGCTGTAGCTTCGCCCTTCTCTATCAAATGCACTTAAACTTTTAACATCAATCGAACCACCCACAGCACTTGCGTCCATATCTGGCGTTACACTTTTACTTACTTCTAAACTTTGCACCAGTTCACTTGGAATAACATCCATAGCAACGCTGCGCACGCCTGCCTCAGGAGACGGTACATTTGCGCCATTAATCGTCACATTATTTAAGTTAGGGTCGATGCCACGAATACCTACAAAACGGCCTTCCCCCTGATCCCGCTGAATAAACATGCCGGGTAAACGCTGTAATGCCTCTGCTGCATTTTGGTCAGGTAATTGCCCAATTGAATCACTGCTGACAATTGACTTAATACTGAGTGCATTTTTCTGACGGTTAATCGCGCCTGCTTGTCCTGCGCGTGTTCCGACCACTATCATGTCTTCAATTGAATTATTTGCAGACGCAAGCTTAATATTCTGCTCTAAATCAGCATCTATTTTGACCATTATCGCTTGTGGTTGAGCACCCACATAAGAAACAACTAACGTATATTCGCCTGCTGGGACATTATTAAATGAATAACTGCCATCGCGTGATGACACAACACCTTTATTTAGTTCTTTTAATTCAACTTTAGCACCTTCAAAGTAAACCTTTTGATTTACGTCACTGATGCGACCAGAGAGGGTGTTTGCCATCACTTGATTCGATAAACAAGCGGCAATGACTGCAAACGCAAGTTGACTACGTTTAAATACTGACGGTTTATTGTTTTCCATTTTAATTCTCTTTCAGGGGTTAAGATTTAAAGCCAGTTTTTAGTGGCGCTTTCTCTACCCGCCACTAAATTGACTGCGTCACCCTACAAGCCTTATATGAAAAAAATATTTCAATGGTTCTAGCCACTTAGCTTAAACATTGAGTTAGATGAGATATCAGAACCGAGATGAGCTGTTTTAACCCCGAATAGCAGTATTAAAAAGCCAAACAATTGCCTATTTGTCATAAAAATGATGAGTTTGATGAGCTATTTTAACCCTGTGAAGAACAGACAAATTCATCAACAATAAATAGAAAACCTTATTAGTAACTATGAAATCCAACATTTTCAAACTCCATCGCACGCTTTTTGCCTTATTTATTACAATCTTTACGGTGATTATTTTGACCATTGCATTATTGAGCAACCTTAAGCCATTAGCTGATATAAAGTGGTTAGACGTTATAGGTGAAGGTGGTATTGCGTTAATTACGCTGTGTTGGTTACTTGTAACACTGCATACCCGTCCGAAAGGCAAACTTACCTTGCTGTTATTTATCGGCATTATGATGGTGCATTTTTCAATGTTACTTGATCTACTTGATGAATTTTATCGCTATAAATCACATTTCCAGTGGATGTCACGGGTAGAAGCAATCCCTGCTGTACTTGGTTTGATTATTATGAGTTTTGCGTTAGTTTATTGGCACCGTGAACAACACATCATTAATAATCGACTTATTAAAAGTGAACGATTCTATCGTGAACACAGCTTTTATGATTTTGTAACTGGTCTCTACTCTGCTAGTTATATGAAAAAACAAATTCAATCTGAGCTTTATCATTTCAACAATGACAACACTCCTTTTTGCCTTAGTTTAATCGATATAAAAGCGTTTGATGTTTACCTAAGAGAGCATGGTGTAGAAGCTGCCAACTCGCTTCTTAGTGATATTGGGAGCTTGATACAAGTTAACATTCGTAAATCGGATTTAGTTTGTCGCTACGCAGGCGACTTATTTATTGTGTTAATGCCAAATACACAACTATGCCAAAGCCATCTTATCAATCAACATGTCGCTAATATGATTAGGCAACACGTTTTATACTTAAACTCTTTGTCAACTTACAGTGATATCAATCACACAACAATACAAGTTGAACAAAGGGATAATGTCGACAGCTTACTACAGCGCCTAAATCGTTGTTTAGAAGTACAAAAGAAGGCGGCCTAATGGAGCGCAATAAGGCTTTTTTTGAGTGTAATAACGCTGTTATTCCCTGTACTGGCGTGCTGCTTCCATTAGTATCTATGGCACAATTACAAGGCGTTTTGCCGAGTAAAATATTAAAAGGAACAGGGTTATGCTACGAGGACCTTTTAAATAACCATTTAACCGTAAGCTTTGATCAGATAGAAACTTCCGTTGAAAATGTGTTTTCACTACTACCTTACAATGAGTTTAGTTTTCAAATTGGCAAAAATTTCTTTTATCAAAATCACACTCCTATCAAAACAGCGCTTATCAATGCCAGTAGTTTAAATCAGGCTATTCGTATTATATCGCTCTACGCTGTGTCTTTTTTCCCTTACTGTAAGTTTGATAAGTTTGTTGTTGGCGATAAAACCCATTTTGTTATTAGTCATGGTGTAAAACACAGCTCTGAATTTAGCGAACGATTTTTCATAGAAATATTGATTAGTAAATTAAGTAGTTACCTTAATTGGCACTTTCCATATTGTGAAATCACCATAGAATTACCGTTTGCCAAACCCGCGCATTATGAGCAATATTTTGCCTATATAAAGTACCCAGTAGCTTTTTCAAAACCGTTGTTTTTAATCACTATAAAGACAGATTCATTAAATGCCAATCAGCAAGGTAGTTGCAAATTAATGCGCCAACAAGCGTTGCAAAATCTAAAAATGACTTCTAAGTCGCAGAGCTTATTGAGCCAACTTGCCAAGCTTATTACAGAGCAGCCAACCACCACTTTGGAATCTGCATCAGACTATTTTTCGTTAAGCCCAGCAACATTCAAAAGAAAACTAAAACAACATAATACTAACTTTAAATATGAAAAAGATTTAGCACAAAAGCATGCAACGTTATTTCACCTAATGCACACATCTGCATCTAATCAAACGCTTTCAGATAAGCTTGCAATAAGTGATTTAACTAATTTTCGTAGAATGTTTAAACGCTGGACGGGAAAAACGCCAAGCGAGCTTCGCTTGGCGAAATAATCTAAAGGCAAATAGCTAACGGAAATTTGGCATAATTGCTGGGATCCCTGGCAACAATCCTACTAGTGCCATCACGCCTGTTAATACCACAAACATGATCAGTGGGATTATCCAGCGGTTCATTGAGGTCAGCTCTTGGCTACGCTCTTTACAACCAATTAACCCTAAATTATCTAATAACATGGTAAGCGACCAACCAAATGCCGGGTTCACCAGTGCCGAAGAAAACACGACGATTGCTGCTGATTGCGTTGTTTTACCTTCACGGGTCATTTCCATACCTGCTTCAAGCAGTGGAATAAACACACCAACAATTAGTGCAACACACAGAACTGGCTGCCAAATTGCTAAATCCATAGGATAACCCCAAAGGCCTGCAATAATACAAAATACCGCTGTTAAAATGGCGCCTGCCGGAATAGGTCTTTTTGCAATCGCAGCAGGCACTATGTACGTACCCCACGATGATGTAAAATTAGCACCACCCATTAGTGAGCCAAAGGTCTGTCTAACAGACGCACTTAACATAGTATCGTCTATATTCATTTGTACTTTTTCGGTGCGCTCTGGGTAACTAATTTTTTGAAACACTTGGTGACCTAAGAAATCCGGCGACCACATCGCAACAGCGAGAACAGCAAATGGCAATACCACTATAAAACTTTCTAATGTAGGTAAACCAAGCATCCAACCCGTATTTTCTCCCCACCAATACATTGGATCCATATTTGGTAAACCGGGGCCAGTTTTAAATTCAAACGGTGCGCCTAATGCAAACGCCAAACCACCACCAAGTAAGCAACTTAGAGGTACTGCAAGCCAGCGCTTTTTAAAATGCTCTAATAACGCGTAAAGTAAAATAGTGGTAAAAATGATAATAAAGGCAATATGCTCCATATTAATGCCTTCTGCCCAAGCAAACAGTTTTTTGACCTGTGAAGTGGTGCCTATAAAACCTAAATAAAGTAATAAACCACCACATACACCACGACTGGTTAATCCTGCTAAGACACTGCCACCTTTACTGATTGCCAGCAATAAACCAAACGCACCAATTAATAAACCAAAAGCCATTGGGTGACCACCCGCAGCAACAACGATGGGGATTAATGGGATCAGAGGGCCATGTGTGCCCGCTAAATTTGCAGTTGGTAAGAAAAACCCTGAGAACAATAAAATGAAAATGGAAACTAAAAGTAATTCATAGCGCACATTCTCCAAGATAAAGCTATCGCTTAGCCCAAGAGGCCCTGCAAATGTTGCTGCAATTGCACCAACCATAACAACTTTACCAATTGTTCCAGCCATTGCTGGAATAGTATCTTCTAATTCAAAGCGATAATCACGAAACGGTAAATTAGGTCGCCAGCGTTTAGGCTGCATAATTTGTAACTCATGCTCAAGGTACTCATCGCGGTTGTTAAATTCACTACTTGGTCTATGGAGGGATTCATAACTTTGAGCTGTTACATCATCTTTGTTGGATCTTGCTGTTGTCATTACATCTCCTACTACGGATGTTAAATTACGGATGTTAAATTGGTAATGAAAACAGGGTAACGTAGTCAGTTCAGCTTGAGACTAAGCAATAAGTCGAGTAGTAATTTATAAATTGGCTTATGTTGCTTGGTTTTTAGGCAGGATTATAACAAATATAGAGATAGCCCTTTATTTTAAAGGCTTACATAAGATGCTCACTAATTAAACTGGTTGTTTCACACTCTTTAGCTTTTAGTCTAATAGCGCACAAAAAAGGCCAATAAGTGTTCCGCTTACTGGCCTTATAGTAAAAGAAAACGTTAAAAATCTTTTGCAATGAGCTTAATGCAACTGAGCGCTTCATCAATTTGCTCGTCCGTTACATAAGGTGCAGGCCCAAGCCTTAGCTTATCACCGCGACTGTCTGTTTGAATGCCGTGCTCTGCGAGCATTTTCACCCACCTAGCAGCTTGTTTAGTTGTAAGTGATAAGAACCCAGCATTATCGTTTATTGAATGACTTGGCAGTGATAAAACATTATCTGCTAAATCCATTTTTTCAATGCCTTGCCACAAACGCGCAATTTGGCCTTTGTTCACGTTAGACAAAACTTCGGCCGTTAAATTATGTTCTTTAAAAAACTTAAACACCGAAGCAGCACGATAGTGGCTTGCAGGATCGTATGTTGAACCGGCAAATGCTGCTTGCCCTTTACCATAACCCACTTTACCTGGTGCTTGATCTAAACTTTCAAATTCAGCAAACCAACCTGTAATAATCGGGCTGCCGTTATAACCAGTTGGAATACGCATAAAACAATTGCCCTCACCTGCTTGGCAATATTTATAGCCTCCACCAACGATAAATGCGCTGTCTAAACGCCAATCATAAAGATTAAATGGGATCACATTAAGCGCATGATAAGCATCAACTAAACACGGAATTGCTAAGTTTTTAGCCGCAATTGCCACATCGCCTACCCCATGAAAAATACGACTCGACGCAAAAAACACGGCTGAGACCATTACTGCATCCGTATTTTCGTCTAGTTCATTTATCAGTCGTTCTGCTAGGGTCTCTGCAGGGTGAGTATCAACAACATTGATATGAATATTGAGATCTTTCAACCTGTCTAACTGCCTTCGCATTGAATGAAATTCACCATTGGTAGTAACAATTTTAATCGGTGAATTCTTTTTGCTTTTAAAACACGCTAAATCTGATAAAAAACGCAAGATAAGCTCATGCGTTGATTGCCCTAAAGCAATCTGAGCATTTGTCTCACCCATCAAATCACGATAAAAATCTCGAACGATCTCGGCTTTTTCAAATGCCGCTCCCCATTTATCATCAATGTGTTTTGCTGCATCGCTAAAACACGCTAACAAGCCATCTTTTGCAACATTTGGCCATGCTTGATGAGAATGACCAGATAATAAAATGCGGTTGCTTACATCAAATTCTGAGTAATAAGGTTGTAGTTGTTCTGCTTTCATTCTTATTTCTCTTATAGCTTGGTTCTAAGTTCAAAAAGCTCAGGGAAGAAACTAATATCAAGCGCTTTTTTCAAAAAGGCAACGCCAGATGAACCGCCCGTGCCAACCTTATTGCCAATAATGCGCTGCACTGTATACATATGTTTAAAGCGCCATTGTTGGAAACTATCTTCTATATCTACCAGTTTTTCGGCAAGTTCATACAACTCAAAATATTTATCAGCATCTTTATAAACTTCAAGCCATGCGTTAAGCACGGAATTATTGCTTTGGTAAGGTAAACTGACATCGCGATTTAACTGGCTAACATCAATATTAAGGCCATGCTTTTGTAAAATACTGATGGTGACATCATACAAACTTGGCGCATTTAAAATCGCTGATAATTCACTGTGCACCAATTCATCATTTTCATGCACTTTTAATAAACTTTGATTTTTGTTGCCTAGCAAAAACTCTAACTTGCGATAGCCGTATGATTGAAACCCTGAAGAGTGACCTAGTGCATCTCTAAATTTTAGATAATCAACAGGCGTTAACGTAGAAAGAATATTCCAAGATTGTGTCAATTGATTAAAAATTTGCTTAACACGCGAAATCACTTTAAATGCATGACCAAAATCACCATTATTTAAATTCGTAATTGCAGCACTTAATTCGTGCCCTGCCAGTTTTAACCACAGCTCACTTGATTGGTGAATAACAATAAACAACATTTCATCATGCTGATCAGAAAGTGGTTTTTGCGCCGATAACACCTGCGATAACTGCAAATAATCACCGTATGACATATCGTCTTTAAAATCGGTGTGAATGTCTTTTTCTAACTCACGAAAGTTATGATGTGGGCAAGTCATTAGAAGCTCCAAAATTTATTATTAGTGTAGCGTGTCGCTATGCTCACGCCACTTTATATAACCCAAGGGAATAACTTAGATAACTCAGCTATTAGAGCATTATTTTTGCTTGCTGTCAGTGAAGCTAATATTCTTTAACTATTGAACTTGTAAGATTTCAATGACACTTGTGTAAAGTGCATACTTTTATTCGTCATTTCAACTAATCAGACCTTTTATCCCGTGAATTTACTGGACAAAACTCAGCTAAAGCGCTAGTATTCAAAACGCTTAAAACATAGATCAATCCCTATTACTGCGTTATTCCTGTTTACTCCTTTTTGAAAGTTGTACATAGAAGCTAGATGCGATATTAGCTGAAATATAAATTAAGCTCGGCGGTGAGATTCACCACAATAAACACTTTTAAAAAAGGTAAAAATTATGTCTAACAAAGTAAATGGCGTAGTAAAATGGTTTGACGAGTCAAAAGGTTTTGGCTTCATTTCACAAAACGATGGCGGCAAAGACGTATTCGTACATTTCCGTGCAATCCAATCAGAAGGCTTCAAAACGCTTACTGAAGGTCAAGCGGTAGCTTTCGAAGTTGAAGATGGCCAAAAAGGTCTTCAAGCTGCGAACGTTGTAGTACTTTAATTAGTCACTACAAAGAAAAAGCGAGTTTATAAACTCGCTTTTTTTGTGCCTGTTATTTATAAAAAACAGCTAGCCACACCGTTTCACTGTTAGGATCTGTTTCAACAACTTTATGTTTGCACCCAGCAGGGATTAAAAGGTGATCACCCACGTCTAGCTTTACTTTGCTACCATATTCAAATTCCAGCACCCCGTAACCACTTAACACACAAACCCACTCGTTTTCGCCTTGATCATACCAACCACTTTGTGGTGAAGATTGTCCGAAACTAACAATGCGTTCAATTCGTGTAGATGAAGATTTTATGAGATCACTAAAGTGCTCTTGCGTTGTGTCCTTGGGTAAATTAGCAAAGAGGTTATTTTTATCGAGCATAATTACACCGAAATATCGTGTATCACTTGTTTTGCCAAAGCACGTAAATCCTCGGCCTCGGGGTGAGTGTAGCCATAAGTACGCAAACCATAGATGCTCATGACTAAAAATCGAGCTCGACATTTTGCATCGCGAGTGCCACTAATTTCACCTCGTTCTTGAGCTGCTTTAATAATGTTTTCTAGTCCTAATTGCCAGCGTCTTAGCTGCGCTGTGACTAAGGTTTGTACATCACTATCTTGCTCTGCAAGTTCATTCAGTGCTTTTTGCAGTAAGCAAGAGGATTCCGGTTCACAACTAATACACTGGTCAACAATATAATCTAAGTAGTGTGTTAACCCTGCTAATGGCGAATCAGTACTGTCAAAAAAGGTATTAAAACAGGCACTACTATCGAGGTTATATTGCTCAATTGCAGCAAGTAATAAACCTTTTTTGTTGTCAAACGCACAGTAAATAGAACCAGGATGAAGCCCTGTTGCGGCTTTTAAGTCTTGCATACTGGTTTTATTAAAGCCTTTATGCATAAAAGCTTTCATTGCAGCTCTTAAAACAAATTCACGGTCAAATTCAGCGCTTCTCATCTATGGCCTCATAAAATATTACGCCTCAATATAACTTAATTTGAACATTTGTTCAAAAAAGTACTTGAACGAACGTTCAATAAAAGTTAATTTGAATAAGCATTCAAATTAACCACATGAGAACATTATGACAAAATCACTTTTTGACAAAGTGCAGCTTAATACCGAAATAACCTTAGAAAATCGTATTTTAATGGCACCTTTAACACGTTGTATGGCAGATGAAAACTTGGTGCCAACACAGCAAATGGCAGATTATTATGCCAAAAGGGCCGAAGCGGGACTGATTATTTCAGAAGCAACAATTATTCGTGCTGATGGTCAAGGCTACCCTAATACACCTGGTATTTTTACAGCTGAACAAATTCAGGGCTGGCAACGTGTTACACAAGCCGTACATAACAATGGCGGAAAAATTTTTGCACAGCTTTGGCATACAGGCCGCGTAGCACACCCGCATTTTTTCAATGGTGATACTGTTGTTGCACCCAGTGCGTTAAAAGTGGAAGGCACAGTGCCGCGCATGCGTGAATTAGAATATATCACCCCAACCCCATTAAGTGAGTGCCAAATTGAGCAATTAGTAAATGACTATGCACAAGCAGCCAGCAATGCAATTGATGCCGGTTTTGATGGTGTAGAAATTCATGGCGCTAATGGCTATTTAATTGACCAGTTTTTACACTTTGATAGTAATCAACGCGATGACCAATTTGGTGGTAATCCTGAGAACATGTCACGCTTTGCACTACTCGTTGTAGATGCCATAAGCAATCGTATTGGTGCTAAGCGCACAGCACTTCGTGTTTCTCCAGGTGCCTATTTTAATATTTCTCCGGACCCTCGTGATCGTTCAGTATTTGATTATCTTTTAAATGAACTGGCAGATCGTGAGCTTGCTTATTTGCATATCGGTATCTTTGATGATGCGCTTGAGTTTGATTATTTAGATGGCCGAGTATCAGACTATGTACGTAAAAACTACCCGCATACATTAGTTGGTGTTGGCGGCTTTACTGCAGAAACCGGCCTAGAGGCAATAAATCAAGGACGATTTGATTTACTGGCCATTGGTCGTCCATTTATTGCGAATCCTGATTACGTTGCAAAAGTTAAATCAGGTGAAAAGGTCGTTACATATAACGATGAAATGCTAAAAGAATTGATTTAATAGTTTACAAAAAGGCATGTTTTACATGCCTTTTTAGTTAATATACGTAATTTTGAAATTTAATGCGCCCTAGATAGGTCTTGTTTGTAACCTTAACAATTGGACTTACTAAATGCGAAATTTCCTTATCTTTCTTTTTGTACTTATACCTAACCTTGTTTTTGCCAAATCAATTGCCGAATCAAGTGATACAGTCTCGCCATTATTAAATGGACAACTCATACCAAAGGTTAACGTTACAAGGCTAGATGGTAGTAGCCAAACGCTCTCAGCTTACTTGGATAATCAAAAGACTATTTTATTTTTTTACCGCGGTGGCTGGTGCCCATTTTGTAATACACAAATGGGACAACTCAAAAAAATAGAACCTAAGTTAAAAGCAATGGGTTATAAATTAGTTGGTGTATCAACAGATGCCCCGCAGGATTTGCAAAAAAGCATTTCGAAAATGGCTTTACAGTATGATTTATTATCTGATTTTAACAGTGAGCTGAGCCAAGCGTTTGGTCTTGCATTTTTTACTGATGAAGCAACGACAAAACGCTATGTTAAACGCCTAGATTTAACCAACCCGCTTAAGAAAAATGGATCGGGTGATGCTCGTTTAGTTTTACCTGTCCCTGCAATATATTTAATTGATGAAAATGGTCTAGTTCAATTCAATTATGTTAACCCAAACTTTAAAGTAAGGCTGCACGAACAAGTTTTGCTTAAAGCTGCTGAAATTTATCAATAAACAGCAATTTTTATACTACAAATTAAAGCTTAACTATACTTATTGGCAAATTGATATGTTTTTATCCAATGGAATTGTAAATGGCACACAGCCAAACAAGCTCAGAAAAGCAAGCATGCGATTTGCCAATTTTACCAACAATACTTGTCGAATTGATGAGCATTCCACAAGATGATGCTGACTATTTTTTAAAAATTGAAAAACTTGCTGAGCGTGATCCGCCCCTCGCACTCAAAATTATTCAACTCAGTAACACTGCCAAACACGCAAGTGTAAAACCCATTCGCAGTATCAAAGAGGCAATAGTGAGAATGGGCAGTAAAGAAGTATTTAACTTAATTAACCTAGTGGCATTAACAAAAGTCTTTGTACCTACCAGTAACTTTGAAAAAGAGCTATGGCGTCAATCACTTATTTCTGCAGAACTATTAAAAACAACTTATGAGATTTTGCTTCGTAGCGTGATTACGGCAGACATGGCATATTTAGTTGGTTTATTACACGACATTGAAATAACACTAAATCATAAGCAGTATGTAAAAGATTTTGAGCATTTAAGCGACTTAAGCTGGTATTTACCAAAGCCCTATCAAAAGCATCGAATAGCATATTTGCTACGTCAACATGCTTTTAACGGCGCAAAAGTATGTAAACATTGGCACATTCCAAGCCCTATTCCTGAAATTATTTATTTCCATCATCATGATGTTTTGCCCGAAAAGTTTAAACAGTTTACGCCATTGCTTGAAACCATTCGCAGAGTACAGTTTTGTGATTTAGTAACCCAAACATATTGCCAATGCAATGAATTGAATATTCAAGAAATACAATCTCTGATTGAAAAAAGTCAGATTCTTTCCGACTGGCAATCTCACTACAACAACTTTAATTTGTTGTATGACGCTATACCAAGCGCGCTAAATACTGCAAACCAAAAATACGCAATGTTAGCAATTTAAATAAAATTGTATGTGCTATGACTGTTTTATTAGTACTTATATGAAGGCTTAAATGCGTTTGTTTACAGCAGGATAAATTGTCCTACACTTTAATAAAACACTCACTCTCGTAGCTTATGAAATTAAAAACAGCTTTTATTAGCTCACAAATCGCCCTTTTGATTAGCTTCTTTGTTGTTTTAATCTCCGGTGTCATTATCTATCACAACGTAACAAATCACTATCAAGTTACCCAAACTCTGAATGATTATAAGCAAATTCTATCGGATACCATTAACCTTCAACACGAGTTTACCCTTGACCGTGACGAACAAATGCAAGATTGGTCAACGGAACAGTTTGCCGATTTTTCTCAAATACATTTTGAGTTATTACAACTAGTTAAGCACAACGAAATAGCAGAACGTTTGCTCATGCAAATTCAAGAAGCGGTAAGAAATTTTGAGCAAAACTTACGCTTGCAGCTCTCTATTCAAAAAAAATTAGGGTTTGACGAAGACCAAGGGATCAGGGGGAATTTCCGTAATTCTATTCATGCTATACAAAACGTTAGTCAGCAAATAAACGACCAAGAACTTGAGCTTTTAATTTTAGAACTAAGAAGACGCGAAAAAGATTACTTATTACGCTGGAAACCAAAATATTTAGAATTTCACAAAGAAATTTTGGTTGAGTTAAAAGTGTATTTACAAACTCACGATAATCCTTCAAAAGAAGAACTGCTTACTTATTTAAAAGAATATGATGTTAACTTTACACAATATACGGCCTTTTTAGAGCAAATAGGTCAAGCATCCGCAAAAGGCCTTGCTGGTAAAAACAAGTTGCTATCGCAAGTTATTAACGAGCGCTACACCAATCTTTCGCTTTACTTGAACAAACAATCTATTGATAGCAGCAAAGAAACGCTTATTCTAACTTTTTCCATCACTTTTATATTTTTAGCATTAAGTTTAGCGGGCTCGTTTTTTATCAATAAACGCATTGGCTATGGCTTATTTAAACTAAACAGTTTTATTACGGCAATTTGCCAGTCTGATAGCTTCTCGATGCGTACCAATTTACGTGGTGACGATGAAGTCACTGACCTTGCAAAAAATATAGATAAATTACTTACCCATATTGAAGAATTAATAAATCGTCTAAACCTTGCTCAAAAACGTTTGATTGAAGATGCGAAAATGGCGAGTTTAGGTTCAATGGTGAAAGGTTTTGCCCACGAACTAAATACCCCACTTGGTATTGCAATTACGAGTGAATCACACTTGCGCGAACAAGTGGAACATTTAAAGCAAGCATTTGACCAAGGCACATTACAAAAAAACACCCTTCAACAAATGATTTCGGATGCGGATAATTGCCTAAGTTTAATGGAATCAAACCTTAACCGCTCAGCCAGTTTAATCAATAGCTTTAAGCAAGTTGCTTCGCATCAAGAATACGATGAACTAGTTGAATTTAATGTAGAAACATTTTTAACAAATTTATTCTCAAGTCTAAAACATGAACTTGAAAAGTACGATGTTGCTTATTCAATTGATGTTACAAACGGCTTAGTGGTGCGCAGTTATTTAGGAGCTTTCAATCAAATATTCACTATTTTGATCATTAATAGCCTTCGCCATGGTGCTCGTGACAATGAAAAACTAAATATTGAAATTGTGGCTAAGATGGTTGGTGCTAGTTTGCATTTTAGGTATATCGATGATGGTGTTGGCGTTAAAGAAGATTTACTCGACAAAATTTTTGAGCCATTTGTTACAACCAAACGTGCAAAAGGAGGTACAGGGCTTGGCCTTAGCATTGTTTATAATCTTGTAACACAAAGGCTTAATGGTGAAATCGAATTTCAAAGTATTGAAGGCGATGGTGTGTGTATATATCTTCATTTTGATGAGGTTGATTATAGTCTTAAATTTGAAGAATAAATGTCAGCAAAAGAAATCTAACTGAGTAAGCGTTATTTTTATGTTAGGCTGAGCTTGTTTGAAAACAACATAATTAAGCTATGGATCAATCAGTAACTCAGTTTGTTAATTTACTTAAGCAAAGTGATTTAGCCGCGCTGAAAATATTTTACCAACAACAGCCTGAGGCGACTCAAACAAAGCTACAACTTTTTTTGGCTTTACAAGCAAGTAAAAGCACCGATGCTTTTGATTATTTTCAATTACTCAGCGTTAAACTATCTGCTGGTAAAACAATGCCATTAGAGTTGATTTCACAAATAAAAAATATAAAAAGCCTTTCTTTCTTTACCCCGTTATTACAAACAATGGCTAATTTTGCAGTGCAAGATAATAAAAAACGCAATGTACTTCATTACCTGTTTGTAGCAAGAGGTTCATCTGAGTGTGTGCCATTTACCTATTTAAGATCGTTATTATTATTTGAAAGTAACTTATTTTTACCAAAAGCATTAATACAAACTGAGTCGAATAACTTAACGCCACTTGAGTGTTATTTACATTTAAATATTCAGGGAAACGTTTTGCCTGATCACGAACTAACGGCATTTATGGCACTAATTGAAATAGAGCAATCACAACGGCCTGTTACTTCTGACAATTTAACGTTTGCACGGTCACGCTTTCAAAAACAATTGAATGATTTTGAATTAAGTGAAAGGTATATAGAGCAAAAAGCGCTTTTATTGGCGAGTTATTACGGTGTTTCAATAAACGATATAAAGTTAAGCATTAAATTCTAAAAGAGTTATTTGGTTAGAGTAATCTCGTTATGATAAAACAACCATAACGAGATTAAGTTCTGATTATTTAGAGCTAGCTAATACCAGCCTAATTTAGTGTAATTTCTACAACGTATTATTTACCCAGCGGCCTTTATACACTACTGCATTCACTTTAATGTCTTTTAGTTTAATGGGCTCGATGTTAAAAGGGTCTTCTTCTAGAATTGTGAAATTTGCTGTTTTTCCCACTTTTATTGAGCCAATAAATTTTTCTTGATTAAGCGTTCGTGCTGCATCTAATGTGATTGCTTTCATAGCCGTAAATACATCAATGCGTTGTTCTTGCGATAATGCATTTCCTTCAGCAACAACTCTATTTACTGCCGTCCATGCTAATGTTAGTGGCTCAGCCGGTGCCATAGCGAAATCAGAGTGAAATGATACTGGTATATTGCGTTTTGATAGCTCTTTAATTTGCACTAGGTTCTCAGCACGCTCTTTACCAAGACCGACTTCAGAGTATTTAGTTGCAAGAGCCCATAAATAATAAGGATTAACTGACGTTTCAATATTTAGTTTTTTAATTTGCTCTGCTAAATCTGCGTCAAAATAGCCCATATGATGAAGTGTAAAACGGTGATCTTCTCTAGGTAACGCTTGTTGATCTTTAATATTGAAATCTAATACCTGCTGAATACCTTTATCGCCATTTGCATGCACATGAATTTGATAGCCTTTATTCCAATAGAAAGATAACTGCTCTTGAAATAAATCAAGCGGAGTCATCCATTCGCCTTTGAACTTGTCGCTCAAATACGGTTCTTTCATCTGCATTGCTAAAGAATAAATGGCGCCATCTGAAAACAACTTAACTTGCTTTGGTGCAAAAGTAATATTGTGGGTATTGTATTTTTCAGGCAGTTGACTCATGGCAACTTCAGCCTTTTCATTACTGCCACCCGCCATAGTGTAGAGTTGCGTGCCATTTGGAATAAGCAAAACATCATAAGGTGGATTAGTATCCATTTCTTTTTTAAGTAAGCTATATTCCATATTAAAATCTGAACTTGGGAAACCTGGTTCACTCACCGTTGTAATGCCGTTTTTAAGCATTAATTGCGACATCAAGTTTAAGCCTTCACTATAACTTTCTGGGTTAAGTAAGTAAGGCGCAATTTTAGGCACTAATGCAAGCCAACCACCTTCATAGAAGTGCCCTTTTTGCCAATTAACCTGTTTATTACCAGTAAAATCATCTTCCTTTATTTTGAACAGTTTTATTGCTGCATCGTTAATAAAAATTTCATGGAACGAGCGATGGATAATGCCAACAGGTTTATCACTTGCTAATTTATTCAGTACATCTCGATTAAGTTCACCATGCCACAACTGATGATAACCCCAAATAAAATGCATTTGCCCTGGTGATGCCTTAGCAATTGATTCTTTTATCCCTTCAATAAATGCTTCTGGCGTTTTCGCTGCTTTTGTAACACCACTTGGTTTATTCCACGCATGTGGGGCAACAGTGTCATTAGGTAGCATTAATGCAGCAATTGAGGGATGTAGATGGGGTTCAATAAACCCAGGCATCATGGTCTTGCCTTTTAAATCAACCATAGATACCTTGCCATGAAGATGTTTTTTAACATCATTTAGCGTACCTACTTGCGTAATCTTGTCGTTTTCAACTAAAACAGCATCTACATACTGTGGCTTTTGACCTTCCATAGTGATAATTTTGCCGCCACTATAAAGTACTTGTTCTGTTTGTTTAGTTGCAGACTCTGCATAAAGAAATGGAATATTGAATACACCCAACAACAATAACGATGCTTTCGTTAACTTTTTCATAGTCCCTCCATGAGACAGGTTTGTATTAGAATTTACCTAATAAAAAACAGTACGTTAAAAACAGTTTCTATTTTAGTAACTAACATAAACGAATAGTATGAAAATTCAACGTTTATTTGATTTCACTCAAGCCTTATTAGAAAGACGACTTCATACTTTATTAACAAAAACGATCTTCAGCTTGTAATATTTACGCTATGACTAAGCATTTGATTTGGAAAATGAGAGTTGGTGAGGGTTAACACACCCATTAAACTAACCGAAAACGTTAAAAATCTGCAAATTTCAAAGCTAATAAAAAGCCCTTATCAATTTATACCGAGATTATTTAATAAATAGCGTAGTAGCGATTTATATATCCTATTTATGCCACTTAGTTACGCTAGTTGCACTTAAAGATAATGATTTTTATGATGAAAATTTTGGCTGTAAGTAGGACTATATGGATCATTTTGATAAGTTTGTGAATTCTGATATCTCTGATACCTATTAAAACATCTAAATTATGATAACCAGATAGTAAGGATTGAAGATACTATTCATTGTTTCTTTAGTTTATACGCACAATATAACCTCCATTACTGCTTTCTATGCCTTGAATTCATACTCGCAGATTAGATTCATTGTACTAAACTCAATAATTAAATATAGGAGTTAGCAATGTTAGAACGTAGGGTAAAACAGCCAAAATTCAACGAGCATCAAAGCCGCTTAACCCCTTTTCAAAAAGTGGCTGTTATGGACTTATATAGTTACGGTTATGATTTGGCTTTTGTGCGAAAAGAACAAGATGAAAGTGTTGCTGTATTAACATTAGATAGCAACATAGCGATTGTACATGAAGATGGTGAAGTAGAGTCAGCTAACGACTTGCCAATTCGTTAGCAATGTTGACATTTATGCGCTTCAATCTGAAGTACACTTTCTTTAACTAAGAACTCTTTTAATAAACACTTTTCGACAGCTAATTGGCAAAGTTCATGGTGCATTTCTTTTGTGCAACTTGGCTTTAAAACAATATGCGCGCCAACAATGGTTTTACTGCCCTTTTTGTCAACCGTTACGTTATGCACACTACTAATATGCTCTAAACTAGACAGACGGGATTCAATTTTAGTTGCATCAGGTAATTCTCTATCCGTTTCAAGCAAGCCTTCAATGCATTTTTTGATTACACGAAAACCAGTAATTAACACAAAGCCAGCGATAAAAATACTTGAGAAAATATCGATATCCACCCAACCTGTAAAATAGATAACAATACCTGCGCCAAAAGTAAGTACCGTCGATAACAAGTCTAAGAAACTATGCAAGAACACAGCATAAACGTTAACACTCTCTTTGCGACCTTGATAAAGCACATAAGCAGATGCAGCGTGAAATAAGAAACCTAATCCCGAAACTGCTGTCATTAAAAAAGTATCTACTTCATGGCTATGATTTTCATGATTTATTAACTTACTGGTGCTGGCAAAAATAATCGTAGCAGCTATCGCTAAATAGAATATTCCATTTACTAAACCACCGATTAATTCGGCCTTTTTATAACCAGTGTTATAATTTTTAGCTAAATGAATAGCAATGCTCGATGCAATTAGCGCCACAACAAGCGAGCTGTTATGGACAAATAAATGCCCTGCATCCGCAAGTACTGCCATAGAATTGGCAAAAAATGACGCAATAAATTGGATCACCATAAATGTGCTAGTTATTGCAAGCGCAATTAAAAGACGACGCCTTGCAGTTTTATGGGTGGTGATGTCTGTCATGAAAGGGAAATAAGCTAGAAACTAAAATGTTATATTGTCTCAATTATACCGTTTAGTTCAGACAAAATCACTCTAATCGCTTCTAAAAGCCAAAATAAAATGATAGATTTTGCATATTGCATACAATAAAGAGAATTTTACTATGACTATCGGTGTCGGTGGCAGCACAATCGAACAAGCTTTAGCCAAGCTTGAAAATATGACGCAACAAGTTAAACCAATATCAAATGACGAGCTAAACTCACGCATTGCAAAAGCACAAACATTAATGCAGCAACAAGGCATTGCAGCAATGTATATTGATGCTGGTACTAACCTAACCTATTTCACCGGGTTAAAATGGTACAAGAGTGAACGTTTAGTAGGCGCTATTTTACCTGCAAATGGCGACCTTTGTTATATTGCACCTCATTTTGAACAAGGCTCACTCAATGACTATATGAAAATCCAAGGTGAGTTTTATGGCTGGCATGAACATCAAAGTCCTTATCAGTTATTAGGTGATGTTTTAAATAAATTAAATATCACTGAAGGGAAAATCGCAGTAGATCCTAGCGCAGGATTTTTCTTAGTAGATGGCATCATTAAAGCCAATCCAGCGTTTAATATCATTAACGCAGATGTAGTTACTGCACCATGTCGTGAGTGTAAATCAACATCTGAAATCGCCTTAATGCAAACGGCTAAAAATATGACTTTAGAGGTTCATAAAGCGGCTGCAAGCATACTTAAACCTGGGATTACAACAAAAGAAGTTGAAGCGTTTATCAACCAAGCACATAAAAAGGTAGGCGCATCAGGGTCTTCATTTTGTATTGTGCTTTTTGGTTTAGCTACCTCGTTCCCTCACGGTGTAAAAGACCCACAAGTACTACAAGAAAATGATTGGGTTTTAATCGATACGGGCTGTATTGTTGAAGGTTACCATTCAGATATCACACGTACCTACCCGTTTGGCGAAGCAACACAAGAGCAACGTGACGCTTGGAATGTTGAAAAAGAAGCACAAATTGCTGCATTTAACGCGGCTAAGATTGGAGCTCCTTGTGAAGTAACCGATGCTGCCGCGCGTGTTGTACTTGAAGCTGCTGGTTTTGGTCCTGAATATCAGTTACCAGGCTTACCACATCGCACAGGTCATGGTTGTGGTATGGATATTCACGAATCACCTTACCTTGTTAAAGGTGATACTACGCCACTTGCAAAAGGTATGGTTTTTAGTAATGAACCTATGTTGGTTATACCAGGCAAATTTGGTGTTCGTTTGGAAGATCATTTTTACATGGATAGTGATGGGCCAAAGTGGTTTACTGAACCATCACATAGCATCGACGACCCGTTCGCACTTGCTGTTTAATAACAATAAAAAAGCCGCTTTAATGCGGCTTTTTTAAGATTGTAATCCTTGATATAAATTTTGATGTTCCGAGCGGTGCAAATTAAATAAAAACTTTCGAAGACGATCACGTCCGCGTTGCACTTTAGCAATTTTTGCTGCAACTAAGTCTCGCTCCACGCGAACAGTTTCAAACTCAAGAGAAACAACTTCGTCATTTGGTAAATTAATGCTAAGTGACTTTTCATTAAGAATACGCTTTAGGCTTCGTCTGTCGCTTACTCTAAAAGCAATACCGGTACTAGAGAGCGACAACAGGTCATGCTTTTTGCCTTTTTGATCTTTAAGAGCAACATCATTGAACTCACCACCACGCCAGCTGCGTTCACCATTTTGAAGGTCAACTATTTCGGGTGTACCTAACAGCGGTTTGAATTCACCATCTTCAATCGTCATTTCGAGTGGAAACCACAGTTGGTAGTGACTTATTTCAGCAAGTAGCGTTAACTTAGATTGTTCAAATACTTGATATAAACTGGTCGGAATATCTGATTTCACACTAAGAGCATGGCCAGAATGAAGTGTGTCGTCAGGTAATTGCCTGTCCGAAAACATTCCAGAAAAAAACTCAAGTTCTTCTTGTGATAAATCCATAGCATTTGCCTTATTCAATTTGGTTGAGCCTTTCTTTATTTATTATTTTTAGAGGATATAGTCGGCCCGCCACATCAAATGTCCCCAAAAAGTATGATAAACTTTACCGAAAAACTTGATATAACTCAATGTTTACGCTGCGATTTTGTGCGTTAAACATACAATATAAGTTGTTTTTTGTACCATTTATTTGACAAATTAGTTAATTTTTACTACTCAAAACGCATTTTTTTGTTATTTCACCTCACTATTTTGTGACTAGTCGTTTATCAATTAACTTTTTAAGCTTATTGCTGTAAATAACGTCAAAATTTATCTTGAAGGATCTCACATGAAAAAGTCTTTTCTAGCACTAGCCTTAGCGGCAACTTCTGCAATGCCTGTTGCAGCAGAACAGTTTAACTTTAGTGCAGCAACAACATCTGACTCTGATACCTTGGTTGTTTTTAAACATGAAAACCAAAACAATGATGTTTTTTCAAATTACCCATTTGCTGCCCAATTAGCAGAGGCGATTAAAGCAAACGATTTTAACGGTAAGTTCGCAAGTCAATTAGAAGTTATTGCACCGCAAAACAGCATTTATAAGCGTGTGATTGTGATCGGTTTAGGTGAAGATAATACACTTGAACAAGCAGAACTGACTAAACTTGGCGGCCAACTTTCAGGCATGCTCGAGAAGAAATACATCGAAAACATCGCAGTAGATGCAGCTTCATTTGGCGCAAACGATGTTGCCCTACTAGCTCATGGTATTAACCTTCGCGCATACCGTTTTGATAAATATCAAAAAGAAAAGCGTAATGAGAAAACATATACCTTTATCACACAGCAGGCAGATGAAACCAAAGCACACTATAAGCATCTAGCAAACATCGAAAAAGGGGTTTTTCTTGCACGTGATTTAACATCTGAAGTTGCAACAGAGATGACTCCGGTTGATTTTGCCAATGAAGCAAAGAAACTGAAAAAAATTGGTGTAAAAGTCTCAGTATTAACCCCTAAAGAAATGAAAAAGCTTGGGATGGGTGCACTTGAAGCTGTTGGTCGCGGTAGTAGTGAAGGTTCTCGCTTAGTTATTGCTCATTACAAAGGTAGCGATGACGCACCAATTGCCCTTGTTGGTAAAGGCATCACCTTTGATTCAGGTGGCTACAGTATTAAAACAGGTTCTTCAATTGCACGTATGAAGTCTGATATGGCAGGTGCAGCGGCTGCACTTGGTACAGTAAAAGCACTTGCGCTTAACGAAGCTAAAGTGAATGTTGTTGCTGTTATGGGTATGGCTGCCAACATGGTTTCAGAAAACTCAGTTGCACCCGGTGATGTTGTTCGTACAGCAGCAGGTCATTCTGTTGAAATTTTAAATACTGACGCTGAAGGCCGTTTAGTATTATCTGATGCTCTTTGGTATGCACGCACCGAATTTGAACCAAAAGTAATGGTTGATATCGCGACATTAACTGGCTCAAAAGTACGCGCTTTAGGTAACCGTTATGCTGCTGTTTTCTCAGATGATGACGCCTTAGTTGAATCACTCACAGTTGCAGGTAAGCAAGTAAACGAAAACTTATGGCGTTTACCACTTGGTTATAAAGATATGCTAAAGAGCCCGATTGCTGATTTTGCAAATATTGGCTCTGGTGGTCCAGGTGCTACAACAGCAGCAACATTCTTACAACAGTTTGTTGGCGATACTAAGTGGGCACACATTGATATTGCTGGTAATGCCCTTGCATCATCAGATAAAAATGAAGTGCCAAAAGGTGGTACCGGCTACAGCGTACGCTTATTAACGCAGTGGATTGAAAACCAATCTAAATAAGTTTTAATTAGAGCGTGTTGACCTTTGTTGTCAATTTCTGCAGCAGTTTGTTTGGCATTTAGACGAGGCAGAGCGATTGTCGTGTAGTTAATTTACATAAATGAGCGATAACAAAGTATAAATGCCAAACAAGCGCTGCCTAACAGGTTCAACCCAAAGCATTTTGTTCTTTGTTGTTGCTTCTTGACTTAGCCCGCTAGGCCTACAAAGCAACGCCGCGATCAAAATGCTTTGGATTTGAACAGAATTTAGACCTCAAAGATCAACACGCTCTAATAACAAAAGTGGGCAATGCCCACTTTTTTATTGAAACGCCAACTAGAGTTGCCACGCGTAGCTAAATTTGGTGAAAAATGTACGCTCATTTGCTTTTAAATGCTGCTCATCATCTTCGGCATAGCCATTATCTGAATAGCCTAAGTAAAACAGCGTTTGTGGGTTTATCTTGTAAGAGTAAATTAATTGCGTTGCAAAATCGCGCTCTTTACTGATTGGGTTAATTGCATCTAAAGGTGAGTCACCATATCTACCCATTTCATACTGCACCACAAGTTTTAACATACTCTGCATATTAAATTTCATATTGATGCGGAAATCCGTTAAGTTCACTCTAAACGATAATGCATCGTCTAGCTTCATTTCACTGTAGGTATGTTCAAGCTTAAATTGCAAATAATCGTTATAGTCCCAAGTCATGCCCGGATTTAAATACAGCGAATCGCCAAGTTCTGCATTGCGATAATCTATTTTATCACCTACTCGGCCATAAAATGTGAACTTCAAGTCACCATAAGGTTTAACTGTAAACCATAAATCGAGTAAATTTTCATCGTAATAACGTGAAATGTACTTAGATTCTCGAGTTAAAAAGCCAAGTTCGCTGTTTATGTTATAAATCGCTTCGATCCCTAGGTAAATCTCAAACTCTCTCTCTAAACGGTCGCCATGTTGTTCGTAAGTTATATCAAAATCACCAGCCACCCAATAATCTGTAATTGCATCGCCCTTTGGCATATACCAATGATATCCGCCACCAAACAAGCTTTTGTTATAACCCGCTTTAGTAATAAACCCGAGATCACTGCGGAAGTCTTCATCCACTTGCTGATAAGATGCAACTAGATCATATGCTTTGGTATCACGTTCAAATTTTACCGATAACGCATGACCGGATTGGTTTTTAGCTAAATCAAAATCGGATACTAACTCATCTGAGTTTTCGGTATCTGAATACGCCACTTGATAACTTATTTGATCTTGCTCTGACAAATAACTCGCACCGTCAAAAGACGCTAAATTGTTGAAATAGTTTTCACTTTGACGACTGGTTACTAGCAAACCGAGATTATCTCGAGAGCCATAATCAAGTTGATAGCTGGCTATTCCTGCATGAGCTTTTTCTTTAATAACAGCAAAATCAGAGCCCTGTGAACCAGGTAAAATAACCGCACTTTGTTGATCATCGGCATAGAGCACGCCATATGAATGCACGCCAGATTTACCGGTAATTTTCGCGCCTACATCAGGGTCAGCAATATTGCGTGTGTGTACTAAGTTTAATAATTCAGTTTCGAACGAATCTGCCCCGTCCAAAAAGAATGGACGCTTTTCTTCATAAAATAAGGCAAATGTGGTGTTTACATCTAATTGTCCGGCATCGGCTTCAATCTGCGAGAAGTCTGGATTAATGGTGGCATTTAAAATTGCATCAGAAGTTAAGCCATAACGAATATCAAGTCCTGGCTCAAATTCGGCATCACCATTATCCCAAGCATCACCTGTATCTCGTTTATCATTACGCGATGCAGTCAATGTAGGAGTTAATTGTAAATTCTTACTTGGTTTTGCGTTTTCTAAACCAGTGAGTTTATCGAATTGACAGAAACTACATTTAATATCGTAATCAAATTTAATGTTTGAGTATTGATTACGTACTTCCCTTGGCATGTTGCGATAAAGAGATAAACCCCATGTTTGTTTACCCTCAACAAGGGGGAAACGAATAGCTGTAAATGGAATAATCATTTCAACAGTATAACCGTCATCGGTTATCTGTGTTTTAGCGTCCCAAATAGCATCCCAAGATGGGTCTTCCATCCAAGTACCATAATCGGTCATACGGGCATCGGCTTGCGCACCTAACGCATTAACATAGAATTGATAACCTGTGCGTTCATCGTTAAAGGTGTCAATCATTAAAATAACATTGTCATCAGACCAAAGATCATCCCGGTCTCGAATTGATGCACGTATTTTTTCTGGATTTGGATCAAACGCTTTAAACGCAACATATAGCTGATCCCCGTCTTCATAAATCCAAGCATGGGTTTTTACTTTTGCTGGAATACCCTCTACAGGTTCTACTTCCCAGGGTAAGTCGATAAATGTTGCCTGCTGCCAATGTGGTTCATCTAACACACCATCTAACGTAATTGACGAATTAATTCTTTGGAGTTGATAGTTTTGTTTTGCCAACAACGGAGAGCTTACCAACAAGAAAAAAATTGCTAACATCCAAGACAATTTTTTCACACCGTATCCTTACTAAATTTTAAAATTTTGTTAATTTTTCCAATTAAGCAATTCTAGTGCCAAATACCTATTGATGTAAACTTATAATTTATAATGATTTTTATAACGTTCATGATTTAATACATCTCATTATTTCGTCGAATTTTCTTGAACTTAAGCATGCTTCTGCTTAAAGTAGCTGGTGGATAAAAAATAGATAGATAAAAGCATGGACCGTACAGTTAAAAAAGGAATTCTTCATTTACTATTATTAGTTGGTATTTGTTGCTCTTCTGTGGTTTTTGCAATTACTGATAACTCACTGTCGGCCAAAATAACCAATATCCAAAAACAAGCTGATCTTGGTCAACAAATTGACGCCTTTTATTTACTCACACAAAATAACGCATTAAACGATGAACAACACGCTCGTGTTCTTCACATTATCGCATCAAATTTAGCACAATCTGGCAAACTCAATGAGGCCATTACACCGCTTGATCAAGCACTAACTCTCACCCAGAACAAAGCAAAAATTGCCGATATTCATAGGCTTCTTGGCTTAATTTATTACTATATCAATATTCCTGAAGCTGCTATTAAGTACTACAACTTAGCCCTTCTATATCAGCTAGAAAAAAACGAACAAATCAAAGTAGCAAATTTAGAAAATAATATTGCCCTTGCATATGAAAAACTGAACCAATTTTCAAGGGCCCTTGATTATTACCAACAAGCTGAGCCTAGATATGCTCAATTTGGTACAAAACAAGATGTGTTAGATATCCAGCTTAATCGCGCAGGCTTACTTTCGAAGCTTGGCCATAATTACGATGCAATTTCACTCTATCAATCGCTATTAGATGAACATTCAAAAGAGTTAGACCAAGTCTCCCTGATATTGGCGCATAGTAATATTGCCGTTTCACTTAATGCTGTTGGCGAAGCAAAAAAAGCGGTTTACCATCTAGAGCAGGCAAAAACACTACTTGAGTCACACCAAGACACCTATCAACTTGCATCTGTCGAACTTAATTTAGCAGATAGTCATATTTGGCTTAATAATTTTCAACAAGCAAGAGTCCATATTGTTGATGCGGCTAAATTAAATGAACAACTTAATAACCCAACAATCAGTTTCAGTGTTGCATACCATCGTTCGCGAATTGCTGTGGCATTGGGCGAGCCAAGTATCGCATTAGTACAGATAAATAAAGCCATTGAGCTTGCGAAAAAATTTAACTATAAACACCAATTACAAAGGGCGTATAGCCACGCATTAATTGTTTATGGAGCAAATGGTTTAATTGAAAAGGCATACGCCATTCGTGAAAAACAACTGATTTTAAACAATGAGATTAAAGAGCAAAAAATGAAAGAACTGCTCAGTAAAGAGCAGTCAAAGAAAGATCGCGTTGATTTAGCTGACCGTGTTTCTGAGCTTGAAAAAGGTAACCAGGTCCAGAAGCTGGCAATTGAAAAATCTAAACAACAGCGGATTTTTTTCATAGTTGCAGGACTTTTAACAGTATTACTAATTGTTGCAGCACAGCGCCGTGCCCATGAGCGTAAAGCAAAAAAACAATTAGAAATGATTGTTGATAAACGTACCGCTGAATTACAGCAAACCAGTGAGCATTTAAGACAAGCCAGTTTAGTTAAATCAAAGTTTCTAGCCAATATGAGCCATGAAATTCGTACGCCGTTAACCGCAATTATTGGTCATTCAGAAGCTATGAGTAATAGCCATTACGATATGCGAAATTTTAATAAAGACCTTCGTATAATTAATAATAATGGTAAACATCTTCTTGATTTAATTAATGATATTTTGGATATTAGCCGGATTGAAGAGAACAAGTTAGAACTGGATATCACTACCTTTAACCTCAATTGTTTAATTGAAGAAATCAATGCTATGTTCACAACCTTAGCTGAGAAAAAGCATATTCAATTTCAAATTATTAATAGCCTAGATGAAGATTTCGCTATTAAAGCAGACCAATTCCGTTTAAAGCAGATCCTTTTAAATTTATGTTCAAATGCGGTTAAATTTACTGATAAAGGCAGTGTTACATTCTCAATTCGCGAAACCTTCACCGGCGTGCGCTTTAACGTGATTGATACCGGTATCGGAATGGAAGAAAAGCAGTTAGAAGAAATTTTTGACAGTTTTACCCAAGGTGATAGCAGCATCACACGACGATTTGGTGGCTCAGGGCTTGGTCTTTGCCTTTCTGAACAATTAGCTAATTTAATGAGTGGTTCTATTTCAGTAACTAGCGAAGTGAATAAAGGTAGCGAGTTTACTCTTCATCTAAACGTTGAGAAAAGTACACTGGCTAAACCGACCAATCAATTAAAACGTGATGATAAGGCTATTTTTGAAGGTAATGTATTAATTGCTGAAGATCATGAAGATAATCGAGAACTAATCGCAAGGTTATTAACCCATTTAGGTCTCAACGTATTTGCTGTTGCTAATGGTAAAGAAGCCGTTGAAGCATGCAAAAATGGCCGCTTTGATTTAGTTTTATTAGATATTCAAATGCCTGTACTTGATGGCATTGGTGCCTTAAAACAGCTTAAACTTTCAGGTTTTACGCAGCCAATTGTAGCTATTACTGCCAACACCATGCAACATGAAGTCGCGAGCTACCTTGAACAGGGCTTTTCAGATCACATTAAAAAACCCATAGAGCAAGATAATTTTATTTCTACATTAAAGAAATATGTTAGCTACGACAGTAAAACGCGAATCCACAAAGCGGTTAACTTTGCTAGTCAAATTGATAATAGTGATCTGTCGGAGAATTTTATTGCCAGTTTAGATGAAGAAAAAGCCGCATTAAAAGCGCTTTACCTAGCGCAAAATTGGCCTGAGTTACAACAAGCATTACACAAATTACGTGGCGCAGCTGCCATGTTCAACTATCATTCCATCGAAGAAGCTGCAGATTATTTTGAAAAAGCACTTAAATACAATGATAAAGATGCGTTTGCCGAGGCATTTGAAGGTATTGAGTTTGCCCTATCAGCGCAAAGTTAAGCTATCACATAATCTCAACTTGTTTTAATTAGGCATCAGAATAATTGCTATTTTAAAAGGGAAGTTAATTCACATGGATAAACTCTTAGTTTTAGGCATCGTATTTCAAATATTCTCGGTATTACTTATTTTATTTGCGGGTAATAAAAAGACGTATTTTAGTCAAAAGATAAAACAAATTGGCCAAGCGCTTACTATGGGTTTTTCACTCATTTTGATTACTCATTTCAGCGCTAAAATGAGCACATTTGCTCAAAATGTTGTCTTTGCACTTTGCATGTGTGTGATTGTGATATCACTTTTTAAATTTCTCTTAATCTTAAAAGAGTCAAGTGCGCCAAAATAAAGTTACAGTAAACATTAATTTAATATTAAATATAAAAGCCTTACTCCAACGTCAACAAGTACTATTAATGACAAGTAGCTCGGCTTTAACTCAATTACAATATTCTCGTATAAAGTAGCATGTGCCTTTACCTATTTACAAAGGCACATATGCCTTATACTTACACTTTAAAGCGTGAAATAAGCGCTGAAAGCTCAGACGCTAAGTCGCTTAATTGTTGTAACTGTGCTTTATCTTCAATCGCAATTGCGTTGAATTGACGCGATAGATCAGCAATCTCTACCGCCGATTCATTAATATGTTGAACAACACTATTTTGTTCTTCCGTTGCTGTGGCAATCTGTTGGTTCATATCTTTTACATCGGTAATACACGAATCAATTAATGCCAATTTTTTGCTAGATTCAAGCGAACTATCACTGACCGCTTTCGTTGTCTCGTAGCCATTAGCCATTGCAGCCAAAACAACTTCTGTTGATGTTTGAAACTGTTCAATTTGACTTCTTATCTGTTGCGTTGAGCCTTGTGTTTTACTTGCAAGGGTTCTGACTTCATCTGCAACAACAGCAAAACCTCTGCCCTGCTCGCCCGCGCGAGCTGCTTCAATAGCTGCATTAAGAGCAAGTAAATTTGTTTGTTCTGAAATCGCATTAATAACATCAACAATAGAGTTAATTGATTCAGCTTGTTCAGCTAAACGTTGAATGTCCTGATGTGCATTTTCAATAACCTTGGTCAAAGCTGCCATTGCGTTGGCATTAGCATCAATTTGAACCATGCTCTGTTTGGTATTTTCTACCGCTTCTTCACTGGTCTTCGCAGTATCAAGCGCTAGGTTTGATACTTCAGCTACTGTTGTTCCCATTTGAGTAATCGCCGAAGCGACTTGCTCACTTAAACCATCTTGTTGATACGATAAATTCGTAACCGTTTCAAACGAATTAACCAGCGCCTGAATATCTTCAACAAGCTGCGCTTCAATTTGTTTTAAGTTTGAGATCATACCTTGGTTATTTTCGATAACCGCGTTAAATCCTTTGGCGAGTGTGCCAAGTTCGTCACTTCGGCTTTCATCTAAACGAATGGTTAAGTCACCGTCTTGCTTGCCCATACCAAATAATTTATCAGAGATCGCCGCGATACTACGTGCAATACGATTTGCTTGAAAAACCATTAGAACAATAAATACCAGAGCAATAACGATGCTAACTCCCATTGTTTTTAACAAAGCACTGCTTACTTGCTCTGTTGTTTCACTGCTTGGCAGTAACGCAACTAGTTTAAGACCTGTGCCCTCAAGCTCTTGGCTTGCAACATAGTGCTCTACACCATCTAAATCATGTTTTTCAATTAAAGCTTGATTTGTGACAGCTGATTGAGCCACTAACTTAGCAATCGCTTGGTATTTTGAAATATTTGAAAAAGCCTCACCCACTAAATTTTCATTTGGGTGTGCTGCGATGGTATTATCTGATTTGACTAAGAAAACATAACCTGATTGCCCAATTTTATTACTTTTAATAATGTCAGTAATGCGACTGATATCATAGCCAAGGCCTGTTAGACCATAGACTTTGCCTGGTTGTTCTACTTTTACATTTACATAGGCTATTAGTTTATTTGTTTCTTGATGAATAGCTACTGCAAGTTGTTGTTTTAGCGGCTTTTGCATAAAGCTATAAAACCAACTATCACGGGCATCACTACGCGACATGGTTTTTAAAATGCCATCGTTTTGATAATACTTGCCTGTTATATTCGACACCCAAAAAACCACTGCAGCATCATTTTTAGCTTTAATATGCTGGAAATAGGCTTGTATCTCAGGCCATTGATTTGGATTTTCACCTTCAAAAGCCCAATTTGTTAGGTAGGTATTTTGCTCCATCGCATGTGCAAGTGCCAAAGGTGTATTCAACTCAGCACGAATACTCGCTTCAACTTTGCCAAGCAATGCCGGGAAGTATGCTTTATCATTAAATTTTTCAAATACTTGATTAAACTGAACACTAGTAAAAAGCGTAGAAAGTAATGTACTTAATACTAATGCACAGGTTATGGTTAAAATTAATGCGTTACGAATACTAATATTTAGACGTGTTTTCATACTACTGCTTTTTATTGTAATTGTTTTACTACCAATCAACATGTTGAGAGGCCAAATTGTTGAAGATTTTATTATAATTGGTACAAAGTTTCGAGCAGTAAGGTCAGTTTAACCTTGCAAAACAAGGTCAAACCAAACTTAAGTATGAGATTAAAGGTTAATCAATATTTAAACCGTGAATTCTGATATGAGTGAATTTAATTCCATCGCCAAGTTGTTTAATCGTTGTAATTGCTGCTGATCTGCCACAGCAATATCATTAAACTCTTTTGATAAATCAGCAATTTGCACTGCAGATTCGTTAATATGTTGAATTACAACATTTTGCTCTTCTGTCGCTGTTGCGATTTGCTGGTTCATGTCTTTAACAGCAGTAATACTTGAATCTATGGTTGCCAATATTTGTGCAGAACTGGCAGATGTATCACTTACTTTGGCTGTTGTTTCATTACCCTGTGCAATAGCATTTAATACAATTTCGGTGGAGCGTTGAAATTGATCAATTTGACCACGTATCTCTTGCGTCGAACTTTGTGTTTTACTTGCTAAGGTTCTTACTTCATCTGCAACAACAGCAAAGCCACGCCCTTGCTCACCAGCCCTTGCAGCTTCGATGGCTGCATTGAGTGCCAATAAATTAGTTTGCTCAGATATCGCATTAATTACATCAACTATAGAATTAATGGATTCTGCTTGCCCTGCTAATTCTTGAATATGTTGATATGCTTGCCCCATTACTTCGGTAAGCTGTCCCATGGCTTCGGAGCTTGAGCTCATATGTTCAATACTTTGTTGCGTATCACTTACTGCACGCTCACTGGTATTCGCAGTATCAAGTGCTAAATGCGATACCTCTGAAACTGTGGTACCCATTTCTGTAATGGCAGAAGCAACTTGCTCACTTAATGCATCTTGATTTGCTGACAGATTGGTTACTTGGTCAAACGAATCAACCAAAGATTGAATATCTTGCCCCATTTGCAGTTCGATGGCTTTTAGTTTGATCACCATTGATTGGTTATTCGCAATAACAGCATTAAAGCCTCGGGCGAGTTCACCTAGTTCATCCTGGCGCGAATCATCTAATCGCAAAGTTAAATCACCGCCTTGATTGCCCATATCAAGTAGTTTTTGACTGATACTGGCAATACTCTGCGCAATACGGTTTGCTATCCACACCATTATCACAATAAACAAAGTGGCAATAATGCAATTAACAGCAATGGTTTTGTACATAGCAGAAGATATTTTATTACTCATTTCACTCATTGGCATTACTGCTACTAATTGCCAGCCAATATCCTCTAAAGCTAAACTTGCTACGAAAGAGTCAGCACCATTAAGTGCTAATTGGGTTAATTGTGGCTCTTTGCTATCTTGAGTCTTACTCAAAAAGTTTGAAAGTGGTTGATATTTATCAATCGACTGATAACTTTTGCCTACAAGCGCCTGATTAGGGTGAGCTGCGATATTACCATCTGATTTTAAGAGAAAAACATACCCTGTTTTACCAATTTGATTCTGGCTCACAATCTCAATTATTTTACTAATATCATATCCAAGACCAGTTAAACCTAGCTCTTGCCCGTTATGATTTACTTTGACATTGATAAAAGCGGTTAAACGTTTGGACTGTTGATCAACATCAACTGCAATTTGCTGGCGAATAGGCGAAGACATAAAATTAAAAAACCACTGATCGCGTTCACTTGAAGCAGACATTGTTTTTAATATGCCATCGTTTTGATAGTACTTGAGGCTTTGATTTGATACCCAAAAAACAACCGCCGCATCGTTTTTATCTTTAATATTAGAAAAATAACGCTGTATTGTTGGCCACTCACTTTCATTCTCACCATTTATTGCCCACTGGCGAATAAAATCGTTTTGTTCTAAAGCGCGTGACAGTGCAATGGGGACATTTAATTCTGCTCGAATACTCGCTTCAACCTTACCAAGTAAAGCTGGGAAATATTCGTTTTCGTTAAATTCATCAAACACTGAATTAAATTGTGCACTGCTAAAAAGTGTTGTGAATAACGTTGTAAGAACAAGCGCAAGGGTTATTGTTGCGATAAGTGCGTTGCGAATGCTGATATCTGAAAGCTTCATAAAACATCATTTTGATAACCGATATAAAAAGAATAGACCAAAATGACATTTATAAAATCGATATTGTATTTATTCGAATAAAAACAATATCAAGAGAGAAAGTCACTGCGTTTTAAAACACAGTGACTATTAAAGTGATTAATCTGAATTAGTCTCGACTTGATCTGACATTTCGATTTGAAAAATTGAGAGTTACCCGTTTTGATAAAGGTGTCGAATCTTAAATCAAAACAACCGAAAAGGTGGTAACTCTCATGTTGCATACTAACAATCCAATCATAAAACACAAAACTGGTTTGCTTAATCTTGCTGAAGAATTAGGTAACGTTTCTAAAGCCTGTAAGGTGTTGGGTGTTTCAAGAGACACATTTTATCGATACCAAGAGTTAGTCGAAGATGGTGGCTTGGATGCGTTAATTGATAAAAGTCGTAGAGCGCCAAACATCAAAAACAGGGTAGATGAAGTAACGGAGCAAGCTGTGGTTAAGTACGCTATTGACTACCCAGCTCACGGCCAGCATAGAACAAGCAACGAACTTAGGAAACAAGGTGTATTTGTATCAGGTAGCGGTGTTCGGTCAATATGGTTACGTCACGATTTAGAGAACTTTAAGAAGCGCCTGAAAGCCTTAGAAGACAAAGTAGCTAACGAAGGCATTATCTTAACTGACAGCCAAATCGCAGCGCTTGAGAAAAAGAAAAACGATGACGAAGCTTGTGGAGAAATTGAAACAGCTCATCCTGGTTACCTTGGCTCACAAGATACATTTTACGTGGGTAATCTCAAGGGGGTTGGACGTATCTACCAGCAAACGTTCGTTGATACGTACAGCAAAGTAGCATTCGCTAAGCTCTACACCACCAAAACGTCTATTACAGCTGCGGACATACTGAACGACAGAGTTCTACCTTACTTCGAGCAGCATGAGCTGCCAATGCTGCGTATACTCACGGACAGAGGTACAGAGTATTGCGGTAAAGTTGAGCATCATGATTACCAGTTATATCTGGCGATTAACGATATCGATCACACAAAAACAAAAGCCATGTCACCCCAGACAAACGGCATCTGTGAGCGATTCCATAAGACGATACTAAACGAATTTTATCAGGTAACGTTCCGTAAAAAGCTGTATAGCTCGCTAGAAGAATTGAAAATGGATCTGGACGAATGGATGGTTTATTACAATAATGACCGAACTAATCAAGGAAAAATGTGCTGTGGCAGAACGCCATTGGCAACATTAGAAGATGGAAAACTCATTTGGGCAGAAAAGAATTTAGCTCAAATCTAAACTGACAGTCACCGATTGAAAAACGGGTAACTGTCAGATCAAGTCTGAGCTAGTACAATTAATCGTTAGCTAATAATGTTTTATTAAGCCATTCTTCTTGTTCCCAAAGCACATGTAAAATACTTTCACGCGCCCGATACCCATGCCCTTCGTATGGCAACATCACCAACCTAGCTTCTTTCCCAAGACCCTTTAACGCGTTATACATACGCTCAGATTGCATTGGATAGGTACCTGAGTTTGGATCTTCTTTACCGTGGATCATCAGCATAGGTTCATTGATTTTTTCAGCATGGAAAAACGGTGACATCGACGCATATACACTTTGACCTTGCCAAAAATCACGCTCTTCACCCTGAAAACCAAACGGCGTTAGTGTTCGGTTATAAGCTCCGCTTCTTGCAATGCCAGTTTTGAATAAGTCACTATGTGCCAATAAATTCGCAACCATAAATGCGCCATACGAGTGGCCAGCAATGGCAATACGAGTCTTATCAGCAATGCCTTTATCTACTAGCACATTTACAGCGGCTTCTGCACTACTTACTAATTGCTTTATGAAAGTATCATTTGGCTCCTTGCCATCAACACCAACTATCGGCATTTTAGGGTCATCAAATACGGCAATGCCATTAGCAAGATAAGGCATTGGTCCCCAATAACCGATATACGTAAACTCATAAGGTGAATCACGAACTTGTGATGCAACGTCTTTGTCTTTGTATTCCAATGGGTAAGCCCACATTAACACCGGTATTTTGCCACCTTCATAGTTAGCTGGTAAGTATAAGGTACCGCTTAAAGACACCCCGTCATCACGGGTGTAATTTATTTGTTCTTTTTTAATGTTTTTAAATTGTGGGTATGGATGCGCAAAGTCAGTAAATTTTTCCAGCGAGTTTTGCTTTAAATCACGCAGATAAAAATTAGGCTGCTCCGTTTTTGATTCACGTAACGTCACAAGTTTTTCGGCGTTATCATCAAGTACCGCTCTCACACGTTCATAATACGGCGATTCACTTTGCCAAATGCGCGTTGATGAGCCCGTTTTGATATCAAATCTGTCTAAAAACGGAATATTTCCTTTATTTGAAGCACCAATACCAGTGAGATGCATATAGCGGTAACCGACGACTTTTACAATTCGTGTACCATATTCAGATAAACCATAAACAAAATCGCCAGGATCTTTATAAGCATCATTATATGAACGTTCATTAAATAACACACGCGGGCCGTCTGGATCATTTGGATTTATGATCTGCATGCGAACTTGTCTATCGCTAAAACGCCAATCACTTAAAATGGCTACGTTATCATTTGCCCATTCGATTCCAGAAAAACGTCGTTCAACTTTGGCGAATAACTTAGCTTCACTCTTAAATGGTGCTTTCCAGGTGTACACATAATCGTGATATGGCACCTCTTCTTTCATCGAGCCACCATCTTGTGCCTCTGCCCAAACTAGCGTAGCTGGCTTATCTGAACGCCATGAAAAACTGCGTTTATCTGTGCGAACACTATCAAATCCTTGTGGAATATCTTCAGCTAATTTTTGCTTTGCTATATTTGCGATCACTTTGCCATCCATTGTTATCACTTGCCAATCTTTAGCAAATCGCGAATAAGGCACTAAATAAGAAAATGGCGCTTCTATTTGCCCTAGCAAAATATATTCACTGTTTGGTGAAGGTCTAAACGAGCTTATAATTCCAGGGCCTGTTAAATATGTAACCTTGCCGTTTAGCGACACTTTTGCCAATTTACTTAAGCCATAAAATTCAAACAACGATTTATCAAGCGGTGTTTGTAATAAGTTTTGGTAAGTACGTACAGGCGCTTTTTCACCACTTGTTTGTGAAATAACAGGCACAACCGGCGCAGATTCAGCTGTTGGTGCATCTTTATTTATGTTTGATACAACATTTACCAACACACCTGTGCTATTTGGTAACCAGCGATAAGGCATTGAAGTAATCACTGAATTAAGCGCTACGCTCTTAACCTGAGTTAGTTTTTGCGTTGCAATATTAAAGAGGTATAAATTTGCTTGCTCGGCTTGCTCTATAAAAAACGCCAAATATTCACTATTTGGTGACCAAGACGGATATAAAATTCGCCCTTCCGGCAAACCCGTTATATTAACTTTCTTACCCGTTTCTAAATGTTTAAAAGAAATAGATAAATACTTGGAGTAAGGCCTAGAACGCGAAAAATTTTTAGGATTAAGTTGAATACCTGCTAATTTTAATTCAGGTTTACTCAGCTCTTTTAACGTTGCAATACGTTGGCGTTCAAAAAATGCCATCCATTTGTTATTAGGAGATAGTCGTGTTGACGGTGCAAGCTTAGCATCAACTACATCAGCAATTGCTTTACTGGGTAATTTATAGCCTTCTTGTTGCTCGGCTTTGGCGTGAGTTAGAGTAATCAAACACCCTACAACAATCCAATTAAAGAGTTTCATTTTATTTCCTTATTATTTTTAACCATTTAAAAGCATGAATAGTTACTCTGTTTTTTAGTTTTAATCCAAAACCTTCAATGACTTACTGATAAATCATTTTCACAATATTGAAATAACCATTTCATCTCAAGCAATTGCGATAAGAATGCGATAAAATTTGCAAAGTTATTTCTCCTTTTGGAAGTTATGTGAAAGTCCTTGTGATTGGCTATGTTTGGCCTGAACCTAAATCATCTGCTGCTGGCAGTCATATTCTATCAATTATGCACACTTTTTTGAGTAAGGGATGGCAAGTTGAATTTGCATCAGCAGCACAAAAAACACAGCATATGTTTGATTTGGAAAACGCAGGCTTTACGACATCTGAAATTACATTAAATTGCGATAGTTTTAATGATTACATCTTAGGTTTAAACCCTGACATTGTAATGTTTGATCGCTTTATGATTGAAGAGCAATTTGGCTGGCGAGTTGATACTTATTGCCCTAATGCATTAAAAATTCTTGATACGGAAGATTTACAAAGTGTTAGAAATGCGCGCCACGCAGCACATAAAGCTAATCGTGAATTACAAAGTGAAGATTGGGCAAGTGATCTAGCTAAACGGGAAATAGCAGCAATACTGCGTTGTGATTTATCTCTGATTATTTCAGATTTTGAATTGGGTTTGTTAATCGAGCACTACAAGTTAGATAGCAATTTACTCCATCATTTACCCTTTATGCTGGACACACGTAAGTTGCAACAAAGCCCAAATTACAATGAACGACAGCATTTTGTCACAATCGGTAATTTCAGACATGCGCCTAACTGGGATAGCGTACTTTATTTACAACGTTTATGGCCGTCAATCCGTAAGCAATTACCTAAAGTAGAACTACATATTTACGGCTCTTACCCGCCACCAAAAGCCACAGCACTTACAAACACAAAGCAAGGTTTTATTGTTAAAGGTTGGTGTGATGACGCATATGATGTGATTAAAAATGCCAAAGTATTATTAAGCCCATTACGTTTTGGCGCAGGTATTAAAGGTAAGTTTTTAGATGCTATGGCATGTGAAACGCCCTCAATAACCACGCATATTGGTATTGAAGGTATGTTTGATGAGAATAATTGGCCAGGATTAGTTGCTAATACCGATGAATTGCTGATTGAAAATGCAGTTTCGCTTTACCAAGACCAAGCACTCTGGCAGGAAAAATCAGATTTATGTCATTTAGCGATTAAAGCAAAATTTGCAATGCCATCACTTGCAAGTGCCTTAATTGAGCGTGTAAACGCCATTAAAGACAATCTTGCAGAGCACAGATTAAATAATTTTGTTGGCGCCATGTTAAAACACCATAGTCATGCAAGTACAAAATACATGTCACAGTGGATCACTGAAAAAAATAAAAAGCGCTAAAAGGGCCCTATTCCACAAATTTAAAAAGAGAAGCACACTGTGATTGTGCCTCTCGTTTACAAAGTATAACAATTCTCATTACATTACAGTTTTATTACAATGTAACATATTCTACTTTGCCTACGCCTTCAACTTGGACAGTAAACTGCATGAATTTAAAACAAAAACTATTGCTTTCTTTTATTACTCTCGCATTGTTGCCTATTGTTATTATCACAATAATCTCAATTTCTATTTCAAATAGCGCACTTGAAAAACAGGCCTTTAATCAACTTACGTCAATTAAAAATATCAAAGCAACTGAAATTCAAAATTACTTTGAGCAAAGTAAAGCTGATTTATCATTGATAGCATCTTCATGGACAAACTTTGGAGATGTGACTAATCAGCAACTAGCTGAAAAAAAACATGATTACTTCACTCGCTTTATTACCACAAATCAGTATTACGATTTGTTTTTAATAAATTCAGACGGCGATATTTTTTATTCGGTTGCAAAAGAAGCCGATTACAACACTAATTTATTACATGGCCCCTATAAAAATTCAGGCCTTGGTAAGTTATTTACTCAAACATTGGAAAAGTCCAACTTTAATATCATCGATTTTACACCTTACGCGCCAAGTAATAACGATCCTGCTGCATTTATTGCACAACCTCTAATTCAAAACGGTCAAATTAAAGGCGTAATTGCGCTTCAGCTTTCAATAACAAAAATCAACAAGCTAATGCAACAACGTGATGGTATGGGTGAAACAGGTGAGTCTTATATTGTTGGTGCGGATAAACGTCTGCGTTCAGATTCATATTTAGATCCTGTAGGTCGCTCAGTTAAAGCAAGTTTTGCAGGTAATATCGCTGACAATGGTGTTGATACCGTAGCCGTAAAACAAGGTTTAAATGGTTTAAGTAGCACTCAAATAATCAAAGACTACAATGACAACGCTGTCCTATCTGCGTTTATGCCCATTAGTTTTGAAAATCTAAATTGGGTTCTCATAACAGAGATTGATGTTGCTGAAGCGTTTGCAGCAACACGTAAAATGAAAACATCCATTTTATTTATTGCCTTTATAAGTCTACTGATTGTTTGCATTTCAGCATTACTGATCACGCGTTCCATCTTATTGCCTATTGGCGGCGAACCTAAAGCAATGCACAAACTTGCAATGCAAATTGCTGATGGCGATTTAACGTATGATTTTAGTCAAAATGAAAATGCACATGGTTTATTTAAATCAATGAAGCAAATGAATCAAAATTTATTCCGCGTTATCTCAAGTATATTAACTTCAAGTGCGCAACTATCGAATACTGTTGAGCAAACAAGTGCAACAAGTATGCAAGCAAAAGCAAGCCTAAAAGAACAGCATATAAATATCGAAACAGTGTCATCAGCAATGCATGAAATGACCATGACAATTGAAGAAGTGGCGAACAATGCAAAAGATTCTTCAGAGCAAACCCAATTAGCGGCATTAAAAAGTACCGAAGCAAATAAAGATATAAACCAAGCTTTAATTGCCACAGAAGAACTTAAAGCATCTCTGACTGAGGCAAATGAAATAATAAAACAAGTTGAGAAAAAAAGTTTAGGAATTAATTCAGTACTTGAAGTGATCCAAGGCATCACTGAACAAACAAATTTACTTGCTCTTAATGCGGCAATAGAAGCAGCACGTGCGGGAGAGCAAGGTCGTGGCTTTGCTGTTGTCGCTGATGAAGTACGACAACTGGCATTTAAAACACAACAATCTACTGCCAATATCGAAAAAATGATTCAAGAACTGCAATCAGATACACAATCTGCAGTCTTAACCATTGAACAAAGTACAACGCTTGCAAATACAACACTAACTAAAGCACAAAGTAGCAAAAATACGATGATGAATGTGTTAAATGATATGGAAGTGATTACATTAAATTCTGAAACCATTGCAACTGCTGCATCTCAGCAAAGTATTGCAGCTGAAGAAATTAATCAAAGTATTATCGCTATTAATAATGCGGCTATTGAAAATGCATCCGGTGCAGAACAAATTGCAGCGGCGAGTGTAGAGTTAAAAGCCCTTACTCACAGCTTAAATAAATTAAGCGAACAATTTAAACTAGATTAGTTTTTAAAATTTCATAAAGCGGCGAAAGTCGCTTTTTTGCTTAGTGTAAACAGCGTTTTGCTAAAGCCAACTCTTCTTCAGAAATATCAGTTACTGCAATGGGTAAGTAATTTCTTTTTATAGAATCAATTTCACCGTTTTGTTTCATACTGTCAATCGCTTGTTGTAACTTAACAACCATCACGTTTGGTAAAGCATTATTTAGTGCTAAAAAGTTTCCCAATAACTTATCATCGTTAATATGGTAAGCAGGTTTTACCTCATCTGCCTGTAAGCGTTTATTATCAATATGAAATTGTAATGTATTTGCTGATGCAATAAACAAATCTAACTTGCCCAGTTTAAATGCTGTGATTTCAGCAAATTTTTCAGAATAGTTAATATAGTGCTTATGCTCCTCCAATCCCCAATTTTGAAGAATTTGTTCATAAACATCCCCTTTGTGTAATCCCACAGTAAACTTTTTAAGTTGTTGATGATTGTAAATATGAATATCACTTCGTTTTGCCAATTTATAAAAACATGCGGGGCTTGAAACCAAAGGTCCGACCCATTGAAAATGTACCTCACGCTCAGGCAAGCGAGATGTAGAAATTAAACCAGCAAATCGTTTTGATTGGGCTAAAGCCATCGCCCTTTGCCATGGAAATAATTTAAACTCGCAGCGTAAATCTGCAATTTCACATGCTCGTTTTACAATATCGTGGTTTATACCCACAATATTATCTTCTTCAAGAAAGTTGTAAGGCGGAAATTGCTCAGTAAAAATAGTAATTACTGGTAATTCGTTGGCTTTAATTAAAAATGGTGTATACAACACAACCAAAAATAACCAAATCCCGTATCTGAAATTCAAATTAAGTCCCGATAAATAGTGCGCTCATTTTTAAGTATAATTAATTTATTATATTTATTGATATTAAACATAAACAAAACTAGACAAAACGTAAATAAAACTTAAAATTTGCGTGTCACCACATTTAATAGATTTAGACATTGAACACTGCTAGTTTCACGCAAAAACGCCGCTTTATTGTAAAGCTAGGAAAGATGCTACATAAATTCGGCACTCCCGCGTATCGTTTAGAAGCTCACTTGGAGAATCTAACGACGTTCCTCGGTTTGAAAGCCTCTTTTATCATTACGCCTACCGCTTTAACCTTTGTTATTTGGACTGAAGGCCATGAAGATGAATACACCCATGCTGCAAGGGTTTCTCCAGGGGAACTCGATTTAGGTGCGTTAGCCCGTACAGATGAATTAGTTGATAAACTGGCTGATTACACTATCACACTTGAACAAGCTGATTTAGCACTTGATGAAATTGCAAATATGCCTAATCCATACAATCGCTTAGCGACTGGTCTTGCATTTGCAATGTCAGGTGGTGCCTTTGCGATGTTAATGGGCACAAGTTGGAATGATGTACTGTGGTCAATCTTAATTAGTACTGTTGTATATTTGTTTGTACTGTGGTCCGAAAAGTCAAAGCGTGTTGCTCATATGCTGGAACCCGTTGTAGCAATTGTTGCTGCAATTTTTGCGTGTGCTATCAGTGCTTATATTGATCCAGGTATTAATATTCGAATGGTTATTTTATCAGCCATCATCGTATTTATTCCAGGCCTCGCATTAACGCTTGGTTTAGCTGAATTATCCGCTCGCCATTTGGTGTCTGGTACAGCTCGGGTTATGGATGCATTAATGCTGCTATTCAAACTTTATTTTGGTGCATTCCTTGGTATCGCAGTAGGCTTTGCCCTGTTTGGTCAGGCTGATTTTGTTGCTCCACCGCAAATCCCTAAATGGACTGCTTGGCTTGCTATTGCCATTTTATGTATGAGCCTCATCATAATTTTTAGAACTAAAGCAAAACATGCTACTTGGTCTATCATTGCAGGCTTTGTTGCATATGGCGCTAGTATTGCTGGTGCATTCTATCTTGATTATGCCTTAGGCACGTTTGTTGGTGCGTTTGCAGTTGGTGTGTATAGTAACTTTTTTACCCGAGTTGCTAATGCTCCGGCCTGTATTGTTGCTATGCAAGGCTTAATTGTACTAGTACCAGGAAGTAAAACGTATATTGGTTTAAATTCTTTAATCTCTGGGCAAGAATTTATTGCAAGTACGGGCATTGGCCAGCAAACATTTTTAATTTTTATGTCATTAGTTGCAGGTTTAATCTTTGCGAACGTTGCATTGCCACCTAAGAAAAGCCTCTAAGAATTCACTCTTTTATTACATAAAGGCGGCCAATTGGTCGCCTTTATGTAATTTGCAATTGCGTTAAATATACCATCTTTATACTTAATTTAATCGTTCATACATCACAACCACATAAATTAAAGCTATTTACTTAAACCTTCTTAAATCTAGTAATTTAAACAGTTAAATTTAATTACCATTACTTGAATAGTCGATCTTACAGAAGTCCAAAATAGACATAGACATAGACATAGACATAGACATAGACATAGACATAGACATAGACATAGACATAGACAACTAAAATAAAGATAAGAGTAGCGCATTCAAAGATCTTAAAGGGGTTAAAATTCATTATGGACTTCACAAATCACTACTAAAACTTGTATTTGTCTAAAAACCTAACAGTATTAAGTTAACATTAGCCCTTAAATAATACAGATGACAATTAAAACGCATAATAAACAATTTAAGTAATATTAACTTATTAAATAAATTTAGAATTTTAATTCTCTATTTTTCAATATTTTATCTTTACCATTTATAAATTTCATAACTATTCATCTCAAATCAATACCATTCATAACTAATCATGTAGCTATTACCACACCCAAGTGATTTCGCTTGTTTAATTCATGACACCACATTAAGCGGCTTGATCACTTGGGTACCTTCACAAAGGAAAATAACAAATAAAACTTATTATATAGCAAGGGGAAACAATGGCTTTATCTACCAAAACAAAATTAAGCATCGCTATTAGTCATGCTTTAATAGCTGCAAGTATCTCTTCTTCTCATTTATATGCAGCTGAAGAATCTAATTCAGCAGAGCAAAGCGATGTTGAAGTTATTCAAGTTAGAGGGATCCGCGGCAGTTTAGTAAAATCGCTTAATACTAAACGCTTTTCAGGTTCTGTTGTTGATGCAGTTACTGCGGAAGATATCGGTAAATTCCCAGACCAAAACGTAGCTGAGTCATTGCAACGTATTACAGGTGTTTCTATTTCACGTAATTTTGGTGAAGGTGAACGCGTGAGTATCCGTGGTACATCTGAAAGTCAAAATAGAACATTACTAAATGGTCAAGCCGTTGGTTCTGTAGATTGGTGGACAAACTCCCCTGCTAGTCGCGGTTTTAACTACACCATGCTACCGTCAGAGATTGTCTCTGGACTGGAAGTTTACAAATCACCAGAAGCTAACATTGATGAAGGATCTATCGGTGGTACCGTAATCGTAAGAACACGTAAACCACTTGAATTAGAAGCAAATAAAATTGCTGGTAGTATCTTGGCACAACACAGCGAAGTATCAGGTAAAACAGATCCTCAACTCAGCGGTCTGTATTCTTGGAAAAACGATGAAGAAACCTTTGGTGCGTTAGTATCGGTTGTACGTCAACAGCGTAATTTACGTCGCGATGGTATTGAATCATGGAGTTGGACACACCGTGATATCGAGATGGAAGATGGCACCATTCATAAGAATGTATATAGCTCAGGTGGTGGTGGTTCAGCAATGTTCTCACAAGAGCGTATCAGAACAGGATTCAATACATCACTGCAATACCGTCCAACTGATTCGTTGGATATCACCTTTAACGCGCTAAATTCAACGCTTGAAGCAAATAACGAAAACCAAAACTTCCTATGGTTACCTGGTTACGGCGGCTCTAAATACCAAGATGTAACCATTATTGAACATGACAAAGTTGGTAAAATGCTTGTTGCTGGTACATTAGGTCTTTCACCAGATGGCAGCAATATTTTAGATGAAACCAAAGTTCGTAATTCAGAGCTAAAAACACAATCATATGACTTAAAAGCCGACCACCAAGGTGATATTTGGCAAACATCAGTTCATTTAGGTTACACCAAAGGCTCTGGTGGCTCTCACGCTGATCGAAGTGTTGGTTGGGGTGGCAATGTTGTTCACTCATACGATGCATCAAGTGTTGAAGATATCAAAACAAGCTATGCCGAAGACCCAGCTGATGGCAGTAAATGGTCGCTTGATTTCTTACGCTATGACCAAAACAATGCAAAAGATGATGAACACTATCTACAGCTTGATTTCACACGCCCTGTAGATGTTGCTGTGTTTAGTAATATCAAATTTGGTGCGAAGTACCGTGATCACAGTCGCTACAATGAAAAACGTCAAACAGCAACAAGAACTGATTTAAATTGGTCTTTAGCTGATTATTCTCTCAGTATGCCGTCTGATTATTTATTTGGTTTAGGATCATCAGGTACGCTAAGAAACTATGCAATCACAAATTCAAATAAAGTAAGACGTGAAGGTGATGCATTAGGCTGGGATTATAACTTACTGAAAGCAAGTACCTTTGAGGTCAACGAAAAAATTGTTGCAGGTTATGTTAAAGCTGATATTGATGCAGAAAGCTTACGCGGTAATTTAGGTGTACGTTTAGTTCAAACAAACCAAGATACAGGTGCGTATGTAGGCGAAAGCTGGCAAACACAATCAAAAGATTACTTTGATGTATTACCAAGTTTAAACCTTGCAATTGATTTAGATGATGACTTAATTATGCGTTTAGCTGCGGCTCGCGTGATGTCACGTCCGGATTATAATTCGATGACACCATCAACTTCATATAATTTAGAAACCAAAACAGGTACCGGCGGTAATCCAGATATCGACCCATACCGAGCGAATCAGTTTGATATTAGTATTGAGTGGTACTTTGATGAAGCAAGCCTATTCTCTGCTGCAGTATTTCATAAAGATATTCAGTCTTTCTTAGACTCACAATTATCATTAGAAACGCATGAAGGTGTTGGTATTCTCGTTAATCGTCCAGTAAATGGTCGAAGTGGCACTATTCAAGGCCTTGAATTAGCAGTGCAACATGATATTTATCAAGGGCTTGGTGTAATGGCTAACTACACTTATGTAGATGGTGAAGCAAAAGGCCCTAATGGTGAAGATATTACGATTCCAGGTAACTCTGAGCACACAATCAACTTAAGTGCATATTATGAAAATGAATATGTTAATGGCCGTATCTCTTATAACTACCGTACAGGTTATGACACAGGTTTAGGTTGGCCAGGTTATGTCGACGATTATGGTCAAATCGATGCAAACATTAACTACAATGTGACCGAAAATATTACCCTTGTTCTTGAAGCGATTAATTTAACTGATGAACATACTTTCAGTTACCAAGAAAAAGGCGTTGAGCATGCGCTAACCGGAGTTTATGCCGACGGTCGTCGCTATGTAGCGGGTGTTCGTTTCAACTTTTAATTCTGAAAAAGAGTAATTTTGCACTTTCGAGTGCATACAGCTAACACAGGACTGCCCCCTATTATATTGCTCTTACACTTCAGAAACCCCAAAACAGCGAGTTTTATACTCGCTGTTTTTCTTTTAGAAACTAAATTGAATTCAATATGTTATTTAGTTATTCGTCAGGGTTTAAAAAATCAAAATATCAATTTAATTTCTAACTTACTTTGCGTATTCTTAGAGTCTATTGGCCGTTTAAGTTCATTGTCATCTTAAACTAAGCATTATTATTTCTGGTTTTATTTTTTGACACGCATTTTTAGCTTAATTTTATTCGTTATATTATTGATTACGCATAGTACGCTTCGTGCGGATTTGCTCGATGCGTCAATCAATTACACGAATGGCGAATATGATAAGGCCTATAAAGAATTCCACCAGCTAGCACTACTAGGAAATAGTGATGCAATGTTCAATATTGCCGTTATGCATCTTCAAGGGCGTGGCGTTGCAAAAGACCTAACCAAAGCATATGCCTGGTTTTCTGTTGCCAGTGACTTTGGTATAGCTGATGCTAAAAGTGCAGCATTGCAAATTGAGTCCCAAAGCAAAAATAAAAACAGTTTAAAAAGCGCTTATAAAGCACTTTCTAGCCAGCATAACTACCAAGATTATTTAGACACACTCGCTCCAAATTTTAATGAGCGTTATATCCCAAATACACAGCCAAAAAAAACCTTTAACGTTGATCCTGTTTATCCCGAGCATGCTGTTGAGCGAGGAATTGAAGGCTGGGTTTGGCTTGAGTACGATATAGATAATATCGGTGCCGTTAGAAACATCGAAATAATCGATAGTTATCCTGAGAAGACATTTGATAACGCACTAACCCAAGCTGTAAAGCGTTGGCGTTTTGAAAAATCATCCCTACTCCCCATTAAACGCCGTAGCTTACTTTATCATTTCACCACATTTAAAGGTAAACGCTACCAACAAGGGTTTGCCAAGCAACAACGTGCATACCATAAGCATATTGCTGAAATTATTGAACAAGCAGAAAATGGCAATGCATTATGGCAATATCGAATTGGACATTGGTTGTCTACAAATAAAAACAATGCATCTAAACTACTGAAATACCATTGGCCTGCACAAAGTGATGCTGAGATGTTAATGTTATTATCAGCTAAAAATGGATTTCCATTTGCGCAATACCGTATAGCAAATCAATTATTGTTAGGTGATAAAACCCAACAGGATCGCAAAAAAGGCCTTAACTGGCTTTTAATGAGCGCTCAAAATGGCTTTGTTCATGCCCAATATCGGTTAGGTATCGAACTATTAGTAAAACAATCTGTGCAATATGATATTGCTAAAGCTAAACTTTGGTTACAACAAGCCAGTGAACAAGGGCATCTACTTGCAAATTTAGCGCTCGCACAGATTTTCATGGATGAAAAAAATAGTCAATTAGCACAAAATCACATCACAAAAGTGCTTGAAGGTGACAGCCGTAATGCGGATGCCATGTATCTAAAGTCATTAATGTATTTAGAGAACGAAGAGTTAGATGTTGCTAAAAAATGGCTTAGAAAAGCAATAAATGAAGGCAAGTCACAAAATATTGATATCAGTAGCTATCAAGGTTTACTTAACCAACTCAACTAATACTTCTTTTGCAAAATAAAAACAGCATTTTCCACTATTTATAGATAGCGAACAATCCTAAAGAATTCATCTAAACGTAAATTTTATCTACTTCTTTTCGACAATGACTAAATCAGATTGTAAGTTATTTACTTGGTTAACAATCACCTGCTGACCAATTAAATCTGTTGTAATGGTTAATGGTAAGTCTGTTTGAAAACCATTTAGTGCAAGTGAAGAGACTTCATTATATTCCCCACTATCAAATTCGTAGTTGTAAAGAGTCAGCGTTTTCCCTTTTTTTACAACAAAATAAATACCAAATTGATAAACACTTGGTGAAAATAGATTGGCTGATGGTACAACGTTATCAAAAAGCAGAGGATCATAAATACGCTCAGCTAAATACTCCCCAATGGCTTTTGCATAATTTCGATACCCATTATTTAAAAGCGTACGATACTCTCCATTAGCTAACATAAAATCAATATTTCGTGTTTGTGCATTTGGCTCCGCAACGCCTGTAGATAAATTGTAATACCAGTTCTGTGTTGTTTCTCCTGATTGTTTTACATAAAAAATCCCTTCGCTTTGTGCTTGCCAATGAACATTATCAAACTGCCCTTTTGCAATAATCACACTATGCTTTGTGGCCAAGTCAATTAACAATAATTGCTTATCGAGATAGCCAATCAATAGGAAATTTCCATTTGGCGAAAATGACAAAATATCGGGTAATGTTTGCTCATTTACTGAAGTAACATATTGAACACTGACATTATTAAAATGCCTAAGCCAAACAAGCTGTTGGTTATTATGCTTATTTTGCGTTAGGTATGCGTATTTATTGCCACTTGCTGAAACTGTAGGAAGTAAAGCCGCTGTCATTGATGAACTTATTGGTTGCAGCTTGTTATTTTCAAGCTTAAATAATCCTATTTCATTGTTTGCAATACTTAATGTTAGTGTTTCTAACTTTGGATTTACTGTTAATTCGTTTAACTTGCCTAGTGGCAAAGGTAATTCACCTAAGCGTTGTTCATTTTGATAATAAACTAGGCTATTTGCACCCACCCATAGATTATTTTTATCTGCTGTAATGAAGGACATGTTTGGCACATCAATAGACAGCGCTGTCTTAATGTTGCCTAATAAATCGTATTTATTAATCGTGTTATCTTGCTTCGAGAGCACATAGAGCTGGCCTTCTGTAACGCTAAAATCATCCACATTATTAATGACAACCTTGCCTTCACCAAATGCTCTAGGAAAGGGCTCAAAGGTGAGTTCATAACGGACTAACTGCCTATTAAAACGCGCAATCATCACATTTTTCTTAGGCCAACTTAACTCGATATTGGTCAAGCTTGTTGGGCAATCTGCAAGTTTGCTATCGAGCGAAAGCCGCCAAGTTTCAATGGCACTTGCTGTTGAAACAACTCTAATATTACATTGCAGTGCGTCTGACCGAATATAAGCAAGCCACTTTTGATCTGGTGAAAAAACGCCTGCCTGCTCTGAATAATTAGCATCTTTAATAATGTGAGAGGTCTGCTGCTGTAAGTCCATCACGGCCAGATCTGAATGCGGTTGGTTAATGGGTGTATAGTTAAACACCATTAAATTACCATCACTTGAAAACGACACCCCTTCTTCAATGCCCGCTCGCTGTGTTAATACGCGCGATTGGTAAAGTGTAGCCAAAGGCTCTGACGTTGTTGCTACTGATAAAAAATACTGAAATAGCGCCCCAAACAATAAGCATAAACAACCAAAAATAAGTGCATTCTTTGTTTGTATTGGGTTGCTGACTTTTACATCATGTGAAATGGGCGCAATTAATTGATAACCAATACGAGGCACCGTGCGAATAATACCTTGATCGGTGCGATCATCACCTATTGATTTTCTAAGTTCAGTGACTAGCTTACTCAAAGAGTTATCACTCACAATAACATTTGGCCAAATCTTATCGAGTAATTCATCACGTGAAACCGCTTGTCCCTGATAGCTGATTAACAACTCAAGTAATCTAAGTTGTTTACTTTCAACTTTGTGCCAAACACCGTCTCGTTTAACTCGCATTCCAACAAAATCAATTACAATTTTGTCTATTCGAATTAATGAGTTAGCTAACGACTTATGTGGCAAAATTAGTCTGGCCTTATAACGAGTAAATAAGTATTATGAAGATTGCATTTTAAGCGTTTATAAACACACAAGTAAATAATCAGAAGGGATATTCTTCTGGCGCTAAAATGTAAGGGGGGCAGATGCAGCAATACAAAAAATCAAAACACACATTCTTAGTCAATAAGAACATTATGCATAAATCGTTACTTGTTTGCGCATGTGTTGCATCCCCGACTCTATTTGCTACTGAAGCAAAATTGATTGATCTAGATACCATCGAAATAAGAGGTATTCACAAAAGCTTAGTTAAGTCTCTTGCCGACAAAAAACAACATCAAGCGATATCCGATGTTTTAAGCGCACAAGAAATAGGAAAATTTCCAGACAAAAACGTTGCCGAAGCCTTACAACGTGTTACTGGTATTTCGTTAACCCGAGTTATGGGCGAAGGTGAACGTGTCGGTGTGCGAGGTACTACACCAGGCCAAAACCGCACGTTCCTCAATGGCCAAAATATCGCATCTGCAGATTGGTGGATTTCATCTTTACCCAATCGTGGTTTTAACTACACCATGTTACCTGCAGAGCTAGTCAGTAAATTAGAAGTGTTTAAAACGCCTCAAGCACATCAAGACGAGGGATCTTTAGGTGGTGCGATAAACATTAAAACCCATCGACCACTGACGACTGATACCCAGTTTATTGCAACACTTCAAGGGCAATATAGCGACTTATCAGAGCAAACCGATCCGCAGCTATCTGTTTTTTATAACCATGTTAATCCTGAAAAAGACTTTGGTGTGCTTTTCACCCTAACCCGTCATCAACGTACATTAAGGCGTGATGGTTTGGAATCTTGGGGATGGCATAAAGCTAATTTTGATGTATTAGACAATGGCGATTTACGTTATAGCGACAATGACAGCGCTGACATACAAAATATTTGGACACCCGGTGGTGGTGGCTCTGCGTTATTTCAACAAAAACGTTTGCGTACAAGCGCTACCATGGCAATTGATTATCAACCCAATACTGCGTGGCAATTTGAGCTAGACCTTCTTTATTCTGAACTCGACGCTGACAATACCAATCAAAATTTTCTCTGGCTGCCGTCTAATGTATTTGCCCGTGGCGGAGTTATTACGGATCACCACATTGATGATAGTACGCTCAGTTATGCTAATTACAGCCAAGTAAGTGATGATGACAGCATTCCGTTTAGCACCTCAATGGAAGCTATTTGGCGTCAATCAAATATAAAAACCAATAGCATTAATCTCAAAGCAGATCACACCATTCATTTTTGGCAAAATAGTTACCAGTTTGGCTTCACACGTGGCAGTGGTGGAACCTATGATGATAACACATCACAGTGGTCATCTAATTCTGCATTTAGTGTCGATACACGTCATAAACGGGATATTCAAACTGCATATCAAGTAAACCCGCAAACAGCTAGCGAGTGGCAAATAAGTGAAATTCGCAATGACTCTCAAAACTCGGTAGATCAAGAGTGGTATTTACAAGCCGATTTTTCTAAAGCCCTAATTCACAATATTATTGATAGCATCGACTTTGGTGCAAAATACCGCAATCACGAAAGAGATTTTATTAGAAACCGCTCAAACAATGGCGGCTATAACGATATTAATGGGTTACTCAATTGGACATTAGCAGATTTTGCTGCGCCCTTTCCTGACAATTACCTCGCTGGTATTGGCTCAGATAAAACCTTAAAAGCCTATGCATTTGCTAATACGCATTTACTTGCCAATGAATATCAGCAATATGATTTTTCAAAGCAAGTAGAACAAGCTAGTCGCTTTGATATTAAAGAACAAACCACAGCGCTTTACGGTAAGCTGAATCTTTTAACCGAGCTATTTAATGCCAATGTTGGTGTTAGAATTGTAAACACACAGCAAGATGCAGGTGCATATCAACAAATAGCTTCAACCTTAGCGTCACAACCAAGTTATGTTTGGCAGCAACAAAGTAAAAACTACACTGACGTGCTTCCCAGTTTTAATTTGAACTTTGACCTTGCCGACGATGTATTACTGAGGTTTGGTGCAGCAAAAGTAATGGCCCGAGCGGAATATCATCACTTAATGCCATCAACTAACTACAATGTAACTCAAGCGCAAGGACAAGGGGGAAACCCTGAGCTTGATCCCTACCGCGCTTCTCAATATGACTTATCGTTGGAATGGTATTTTTCTGATTTAGGGTTATTGTCAGTTGCCACATTTGCTAAAGACGTAAAATCTTTTATTGAGTTTAACCGTCAATTAGAAACCCATGAAGGCATTTTAATGACTATTGATAGGCCTATTAATGGTGCAGGAGGAAACTTATGGGGCATTGAAGTAAGTTACCAACAAGAGTTTTTACAGGGCCTTGGTGTAATTACCAATTATACCTATGTTAATGGCAACAGAGATGGGCAACCGACACAATCGGACATCCCAGGCACATCAAAACATACAATTAACTTAACGGGTTACTATGAGAATGAATGGTTTAGTGCGCGCATTTCGCATAATTATCGTACTGAGTTTTCTACCGGCATAGGCCTTGAAATGGCAGATGATTTTTCGCAATTAGATGCCACATTTAGTTACCACCTGACACCGAATATGTCTTTAAACCTTGAAGGTTTAAATTTAACAGATGAAATAACCTACCTCTATGAAGGTAATCATTATTCACCTAAAGCTGTTTATCGTAACGGACGTAGAATTTATTTTGGAGTACGATTTATTTACTAAAATGTTAACTTTTGTTAACAATGTTATTTTTCGTAACCCATTGTAATAATAAGTAAAACTAATTATCTAGTCATTTTTTCCGTGACATACTCATTGACGATAAATCAATCGTTCACGGAAAAAGAATAATGACCCTTATAAAAAAATCTTCAGTTTTAATATTAACCGCGTTACTAGCAGCATGTAGTAGCAGTGATGAATCATCTGGAACAGGTTATGTACAAATGTACAATGCCAGTAGTAATAGCCCAAATGTCTATTTGGAAATTGATGATGTGGTCCGCACCGGTGCAGGATTTGGACAAGTCACCACTCGCCATAATTATAACAATGATGATTATGAACTGAATTACCTCTACATTAATGACAATGACGATTACATTGCGTTATTGGAAGACAATGAAAACCTATCCATTAAAAGTGATGTAAAGCACCTAAAAGTGCTTGCTGGTGACTACAACCAACCACAAATAAAACAATTTGAAATTGCCGAGTTTGATAAAGAAGATAAGTTTCAATTAGCAGCAATCAATACCGTAGCTAGCGATAAAGAATATGACCTTTACCTTGCAAAAGATGATTATGACTTTGTTGATGCCGAACTTATAACAACCACCAGCTATTTAGCGCTGCCAGAGCTTAACGAGTTAACAGAAGATAACTACACCTTTTACGTCACATTAAAAGGTGATAGCAATGTACTCTTTCAATCAAGTATGGTTAATTTTGATGATGAAGAGACCTATGTAGTGATGATAAGACCAAGCTTCTCAGCTGAGGCTGGGGGTATAATTCTTGATATTGTCTCTGATGCGTCAAGTGTTACATCACTTACCCATGTGGATGCAAAATCCCAAATGCGCTTTTATAATGCAATTGATGAATACGCAAATGTGAGTTTTAAGGCAACCAGTACTAAAGATGAGATAAATACTGATCTTGTAAGCAATGATATTGCAACTGAATACCACAGCGTTCATGCCGGTACATTCACATTATCAATGTTAGATAGCTCAAATAACCTAATTGTCAGTAACTATGTTGAAGCCGTTAATAAAGACATCTCTTTGTTAAGTATTTTCTATCAGCATAGCGCTGGATACCCTGCGATGATTTCAGTTACTGAAGATCTCACTCCAAATGAAGTATCCCACAAAGTCCAAGTAGTTAATTTAATTGATACATCGCCATTTGATACAAATGTCAGTGAAGTTGATATTTATTTTACTGAGGGCAATGAAACAATTGAAGACACCACAAGTTATATTAAAGATATCGATGCATTTGAAACCAAATCACTCTATCTAGACTCACAAAATTACGATTTAACAATTACTTACCAAGCTAACAATCAAACAATTAGTATCTTGCAGCTAGCCGATTTGGACTTTTCACATAAGGGAAATTATATTTTGATCCTTGAAGAAGATCATAAGCAAAGCGACCGATACAAAGTCACTTTACTTAACACCTTAGCATTATAAAAAGGGGACTTAGGTGAAAGCCTAAGTCACTTTTGACAAATTTTATGGAGCACCTTTTCAAAGCGTGCCAAGCCCCAAAACGAAGGTACAGGGTAATCTGGATGCGCTTCTTTACATGCAGCATGCGCCAAATAAGGGATATCTGACACTTTAATGTCTGGTAAAGTGGGTTGAATATTCGAATCTAGTTTTAGCTTTTTGATTGCCTCAATTAAGCAAAAGGCTTTTTGTTCAATGTTATCTTGCGGCTTTGTTAAGCCGCAATAATCGGCTATTTCAGCAAGTTTGCCATAAATCTCGTTTCCAAACTCAGTTAATACCACGTCTAATAACACAGCATTAGCAAGTCCATGAGGTACATGATATTTAGCACCAAGTTGATGGGCAATGGCATGCACATAGCCCACTGAGGTTCGAGTAAACGCTTCACCAGCATAAAATGATGCGTTAAGTAAATGCGCACGACACGTTAAATCTTGTGGCGTTTTCAGCACTAACGGCAAATTATCAAAAATTAGCTTACATGCTTTTAGTGATTGTTTGTTTGTAAAGGCCGTACCATTGACACCAATATAAGCCTCGATAGCATGGGTTAATGCATCCATTGCTGTCGTTGCCGTAATAAATGCTGGTAATCCTTGCGTTAATTCAGGCATTAAAAGCGCATATTTTGGTGCTAAACAATAATCCGCAATGGCAAATTTTTCGTGTGTCTTTCTGTTTGAGGCAACCGCTGCCACCGTTGTTTCAGATCCAGTGCCTGCAGTAGTCGGTACTGCAGTAATCACTGGCAGTTTTCTAAGAACTTTAAACAGACCTTTTAATTTAGTTAAGGGCGTTTTAGGTCTGGCGATACGAACGCCAATTAACTTACTTGCATCAATTACTGAACCACCACCGATAGCGATAATACCTTGGCAATTATTGTTTAAATAAGCCAAATAACCTTGTTCAATTTCTTTGATATCTGGATCAGGCAAAATACCTGAAAATACGGTGGTTTTTATACCATTATGATTAAGAAAGGAGATTAGTTTTTCAGGAATACCCAAGTTCAAAAGGGCATCATCGGTCACCACCAACATGTGCTCAATTTGATTTTCTTTCACTTCACTAAGCCAATTATCAAGCTGCTGTGATGTAAAACAGCGTGGCCGCGGAATTGGATAAACTAATAACGCAACACGAAGTGCAAAGTGGTAACTTCGATAAAGCAGTGCCTTTACTGGGCTAAGCGTATTTTCCATAACCTATTGTGCCTAATCATTATTAGAGCAAATATCCTAGCACAATTTCTTGCTATACAATCAAGGATATAAGAAAATTAAACTGAAACGACAACAAATAAGTGGCTTCATGGAAATACAACTCGCATGTCATCATTGCGATCAACTTGTCAGCATCCCTGAATTAAATCATGGAGAACATGCGTATTGCCCAAACTGCCATACTCTTTTAAGTCGTACCATTGAATACCGCAATCAAAAAGTCGTCGCTCTGAGTATTAGCTCTCTTATTTTATTGTTTAGTGCACTACTTTACCCTTTTATTTCATTTAGCAATCAAGGCCTAAGCCAGACTATAAGTTTATTAGATGCAGCTAAAATCCTGTTTTATCAAGATAACTTTTTTGTTGCTGCATTAATTGATGCAACTATTATCGGTTTACCTTTTGTATTGCTTTCGCTTTTTATCCCTTTACATGCTGGCCTGCTTAAAGTGCTGCCCAAACAAGTTTCGCGCATTTGTTTGAAAACGGTTTTTTATTTAAAGCCTTGGGTAATGTCTGAGATATTTCTAATCGGTGTGCTGATCAGTATGATCAAAATTATGGCAATGGCGGAAATCACCTTTGGTCTTAGCTTTTGGGCTTTTTCCGGTTTTGTTGTCTGTTATTCTCTAACCCTTTATTATTTCGACAGTAACGCACTTTGGCAACAAATTGCTGATCAAGATAAAGTCATTGTAAATGCTGAGCAAATTCAACGCGCAAAAGAACAAAATTTATCAGCATGCCATGTTTGCCAACTACTCACACACGAGCCAATTTGCCCACGCTGCAATACAAAAACCAGTGTACGCAATCCACGTCATATTCAGTGGGTGTTAGCATTTAGTATTACCTCTCTTGTTTGTTATCTACCCGCAAATTTTTTTCCGATAATGCATACTTGGGTGTTTTCAATTGATGAGCCATCAACAATTTTGCAAGGTGTGTTTACCTTGTGGAACATTGGCTCTTACCCCATTGCAATCATTATTTTTATTGCCAGTATTTGTATTCCAATTGGCAAATTGCTCACACTATTTTGGTTATGTTATTTAGTATCTTCAAAACAACATATTAGCCAACAGCAAGCCAGTAAAGCCTATGTGCTTATTGAGCTGATTGGTAAATGGTCGATGATTGATGTCTTTGTTGTTGTTATTTTAGTTTCACTTGTACAATTAGGTGTTTTAATGTCGATAACAATTGGCATCGGAGCAATTTTTTTCGCGATAATGGTAATTACCTCAATGATTGCCGCTCAATTATTTGATCCGCGCCTAATTTGGGATAAAAAGAGGCCTTCTGAATGAATCACGCTGCAGCGATTAGTAAAAAGCGTAAACTCTCTCCTATTTGGATAATTCCATTGATTGCGATTTTTGTCGCCTGTTGGATGTTTTATCAATATCACAAAAGTCAGGGTACAAGCATTTATATCACTATGCCTAATGCAGAAGGAGTTATCCCTGGCAAAACCGAAATAAAAGTACGTTCGGTAAAAATGGGCGTAATTGCACAAGTACGCTTAGCTGATGACCAAACCACGGTCGTTGCCCGTGCGGTAATTGATAAAGATTATGAGCACCTGCTTGACCAAGATGCCAAAATTTGGATAGTCAAAACGCGTATTGATGAATCAGGTATTTCTGGATTAAGTACACTTTTATCAGGGGTTTATTTTGAGTTTTTACCGGGTAACAGCGATACAGAAACACGCCAATTTACCTTGTTAGATACCCCGCCACAGATCCCAGACAATATAAAAGGTCAGCGATACTTACTCACCAGCAAAAATACCAATGTGATCGATGTTGGCACTTCAATTTTTTATAATGGCTATAACGTAGGTCAAATTGAAACTGCAAAGTTTGATTGGCAACAACAAATCATGCGCTACGGTATTTTTATCCGCTCACCTTACGAAAACTTAGTCACTGAAAATGTGGTTTTTTGGATTAACTCTGCAATTGAAGTAGATCTATCTGCAGATGGTATCAACTTTAAAACCAGCTCATTAGCAAAAATGCTCAAAGGCGGCATTTCATTTGGTATTCCGGAGGGTGAAAAGCCAGAAGCTTTAGCGAAACAACAGCATACCTTTAGACTGAGTAGTGATTACAAAAAAGCCCTTGAACATCGTTATGATGAGTATGATTACTACGTAATTCCATTTGAGCAATCAATCCGAGGCTTAACCCCAGGTGCCCCTGTAGAGTATCGCGGTATTCGCATAGGTACGGTTGAAGAAGCACCTGCCATGTTGATTGTAGGTGACCGCCCTGCTTATTTTTCAACTGAGAATACTGCGGTACCAGTGAAAGTTAAAATTGAATATAAGCGTATTTTCCATGATGCTAAAATTGCCAAAGAATTTTGGCAGGGCAATGTGGATAGCTGGATTGAAAAAGGGCTAAGAGCATCACTTAAAACCGGTAATTTGCTTACAGGTTCAGTTTATATTGATTTTGACTTATACCAAGATGTAGAGCCCTTTATTGCTACTAAAATGGCCGGTTTAAAAGTATTCCCAAGTACATCCAGTGGCTTTAGTGTAATGGCAAACCAAGTTTCTGAATTATTAGCAAAATTTAATAACTTGGATATGCAAACACCGTTAAATAGCTTCAATCAAACAATGACAGAATATAATACCTTTGCGGTTGAATTACGTGAATTATTAAACCGTAAAGATACTCAAGTATTACCAAAAGAGTTTAATGAAACACTGGCGCAAGTTGAAAAATCAATGGCCACTTTTGATGAAACCATGCTGCAATTTGAAAAAACCATGTCTGATTATGAGAAAGGCTCGGCTATTTATCACGAACTTAACAGCACGCTTAGTCAACTTAAACAATTGGCAGAACAACTTCAGCCTTTAACAAAAGGCTTAAATGAACAACCAAATATGTTTATATTCGATAAAGACTTACAAACTGATCCTACTCCGAGGAAACAATAACATGCCGCGTTTTTTACTTGTTTCATTTTTTAGCGTGTTACTTAGCGCATGTAGTAATGTTGATCCAATAAGTTACTATCAACTTGACGGTGGTGAATTTGCTTGCAACAAACTCGGTAAAGAAGCCCGCGCAAACATCATTGTCAGTAGCCCAAAACTAATTGGCCACCTTGCCAATCGGGGTATTGCTGTTGAAGTCACGCCCTTGCAAATTCAAAGTGCAAATAGCCACCTTTGGAGCAGTATTCCGAGCGAGCTTTTGTTACAGGCAAGTGTTGTCAGCTTGGATAATCAATTAAATGATATGCGCGTTATACCATTACAACTAGAGTCGGCAATTAATGCTCAACTACCTACCTATCGCATTGATTATTATCTAAATAAGTTTCAAGCTACGTTAAATGGAGAAGGTGTTATTGCCGGTGTTGTTACGGTTTATAAATTAGAACATACAATAGCAAATATTGTTTATAGCCAGGGGTTTACGGAGCAAGTTAAATTAAAAAATGATGGCTACCCAGCACTGGTTAGCGCATTAAACGCAGCTTGGTTTAACACCAACCAAGCTGTTGCCAATGAAATTAAAGAGCTAGTTGATAAAGGTTAGAGACACCTTCATAGCCCGTTAACGTAAATTGTTTTTCATACTTAAAACCAAGCTTTTCAAGCACATTAATTGAAGCTTGATTGCTTGGTGAGGTTATTGCGTTTAGCTGGGTTAAATTTCCCAAGCCACGAGCAAACGCTATACTCATTTTAGCTGCGGCATCAACATAGCCCTGTTTGGTATATTCATCTAGCAACGCATAACCTAAATCTGGCACTTCAAAGTCTGGCCTTGATACTAAACCACAAACACCAACATAACAGTTCAAATCTTTATCTTTTATCCCCCAAAGGCCATAACCAAACTCTTTATAGGGTGCAATATACTTTTCTTTTAAATGGGTTAACGCAGTTTCTAAGTCAGTAACCCCTTTATCGCCAATATTTGCTTTGAAGCTCGGTTGAGTTACCAATTTAAAAATGAATTCAGCATCTGATTCAGTTAATTCACATAGTTCGATATTTTTCACAAAAATCCTTATCACGCGATAATGTATACAATATTCAATTTATACAATTAGCGCTATAAATCAACCCTTATTTGCAAAGTCTTCTTTACTGTGACGTTCATGTACCTGTTCATTTTCATCACCCCAACTTCTATTAACCATACGTCCGCGTTTTACTGCTGGCCTTGCAAAAACACGTTCAGCCCAAGCAGTTAAATGAGTGTACTCATGCACCGCTAAAAATTCAGCAGCATCATATAAGTCACCGCGTACAAGCACACCGTACCAAGGCCAAATAGCCATATCTGCAATCGTATATTCATCGCCACAGATGTATTTTTTATTAGCTAAATGTTTGTCGAGTAAATCTAACTGGCGTTTTACTTCCATGGTAAAACGATTAATTGGGTATTCCATTGGCTCTGGAGCATAGGCATAAAAGTGACCGAAACCACCGCCTAATGCTGGACCGCTACCCATTTGCCAAAATAACCATGATAAACATTTTGCTTTTAATTGTGGGTTACTGGGTATAAAACGATTAAATTTTTCAGCTAAATATAACAGGATAGCGCCAGATTCAAACACAGGCGTTGCAGGCTCTGTGGATTTATCGAGTAAAGCCGGAATTTTTGAATTTGGGTTTATGTCAACAAAACCAGAACTGAATTGAGCGCCTTCCATAATATCGATGATAAATGCATCGTATTCAGCATCGGCAAAACCTTTTTCAATTAATTCTTCAAGTAAAATGGTAACTTTTACACCATTGGGCGTGGCTAAAGAATATAACTGCAGTGGATGTTTACCCTCAGGCAATTGTTTTTCATGCGTTGCCCCTGAAACTGGGCGATTTATATTGGCAAACTTGCCACCATTTCCCTGTTGCCATTGCCATACCTTGGGCGGTGAGTATTTGTTGTCGTTCATCATATTCCTTGGATAAGTTGAAAATACAAAATGCCAAAACAGCTAATAAGTATACTTAAAAACGTTAAACCCATACCGGAAACTCGAAAGACCAGTTTTTCATGCGCCATACTCACGCCAAAGGCATGTAAAACACGCCCAGTGAACAAACACATACCAAGTATATGAATAAGCCAGCTAAATGCGCCTAAATACTCAAAACAACCAATTAAAATGAGTGCGATTGGTACATATTCTTGAAAATTTCCGTGTGCACGCATTTTCTTTTGCAGTAATTTATCGCCGCCGTCCCCGAGTGCAACTAGCACTTTTTTGCGCCGTGATACCGTTGCTACACTTAAGTAAACATAAAGTAAGCCAAGTAATGCTGCGTAGAATGGAATAATAGAAATCACAGGTTAAGCCTCTTAACATTTTTTCTTAACCTGACATATTCTTAACTAGATAGCTAGTTTTACGCTAAATAACGCTTTCGTTTATTGTCTTTCAATTTTTCTAGGTCAACTAACACCAGACCATCAACACTGTTGTTAAAATCAGGGTCAACGCCAAAACATAAAAACTTCACTCCGCCCTCTTCACAGAGCTCTGTATACTGCTTAAACAGCGTTGGGATAGCCGCACCTTGATTAGCAAGCGATGCTTTGAGCGCTTTGAAATCAGTCTTATAATCTGACTTTTGAAATTCCGACTTATCGTTATCATAAAAACGATATGGATTATTAGCCGAAGCAAGCTTTTCTGTGCTACCAAAGTAATTTAAATAAAATGCCACCATTTCATCTTTTGCTGCTGTTGGCATAGTGCCACTCATACTCACTGGGCCGAATAAAAAGCGGATTTCAGGATAATGTTTTAAGTAAGCGCCAATACCAAACCAAAGATAATCTAGGCTGCGTTTTCCCCAATACTTTGGCTGTACAAAACTTCTTCCGAGTTCCAATCCTTTTGCAAAATAGGGCGCCATTTCCTTTTCATACTTAACTAACGTGGCAGAATAAAGGCCTGATGTTTTAGTATCTGTTGTTAACACATCAGCGCGACCAAAACGATATGCGCCTACAATTTCTAATTCATCTTTATCCCATAAAATAAGGTGAAGATAATCTGAATCATATTTATCTACATCGCGTTTACGGTTAGTACCCTCACCTACAGCACGAAATGCAATTTCACGCAGGCGACCAATTTCACGCATAATCACACAGCTTTCAATATGCTCATAAAGATAAATTATTTTACCGTCATGAGTTTCGCCTAACAGTTTGCATTTTTCTTTTAATAAACGACTTAGATTTGCTTTGTTTTCTGGTAATGCAATGCCGGTTTGCGTATCAAAGTAGCCCTTTTTACCTTCGCCAATTGCATAAACATGCTTTTTAAATAGTTTAACTTGCTGCTCACTTGAAGTATTTGAAAACTCAAATGAACTTAAAGGAATAAGTGCGCCAATGCGTATTGGAAAATTACGCTTTCGCTGTTTAAACATTTCTTCAATGAGTAAAAATGAGGCAAGCGGTTTATACAGCATGGATACACTGTAAAACATTGTCGAGTTTTTAGCGTCAATATGTACAGGTAAAATAGGCGCTTTGTAGGCTTTTGCTATTTTCAAAAAGCCCTTTTGCCAAAAGGTATCCCTAACACCTTGTGGCCGTAATCGTGATACTTCACCTGCAGGGAAGATTAATAGCACACCTTCATTGCTCAGATGTTGCTTCATGCTATTAACGGTGATTTTACTGGTTGTGCCTTTAATATTATCAACCGGTACGAGTAATTCTTGTAAAGGCGCTAAACTGTAGAGCAGTTGATTTGCAATTACTTTAATATCTGAACGCACTTCGCTGATAAGTTTAATTAATGCTAACGCATCTAACGAGCCAATTGGGTGGTTTGCTATTATCACTAAACGACCAGATGACGGAATATGAAGTCGTTCACTGTCTCTTACTGAATAACTAATATCGAAGTAATCAAGCACTTGCTCCACAAAATCTAAGCCCGATAAATGTGGGTAATCTTTTTCAAATTGTTGAAATTCATCTTCATGCATTAAGTTTTTAAGTAACTTACTGCTCGATTTATACAGTAAAGGACTTGCGATTAGTTGCGGAAATTGTTTTTCTATTACTTGTTCAACTTGGATCATAACATTTGCCATTAAGCTGTTTTAGCCAAGCTTATGAATCAAATGTGACGCTATTATTGATAATATATTGAACAATTATGACGAAAAAAAAGGCGAGTATTGACTCGCCTTTTTCTAATTTACCGATTATTTTTGGTAATCGAGTAATTCAGCCGCTTTTGTAAAATCAGTAATAACGGTTTGATTTTCAAGCTTGCCAAATGCTTTGTCAGCAAATTTTGTACCGCGCATTTGAACATTTAAACGCGCTGCATTTTTATTTAACACCGTTTGGTTGTAAAAATCTTTTACATCCTCAAGTGTTACTTTTTCTACTTCTTTAATCAGCTCTGCTTTTGAATCAAAATCAAAATTTTCATCGTACCAGTCTGATAAATACGGTCTTAATTCATCACCTAAGTTTTTAGGTTGCTCATTTAGTTTAATAAGTACCGCATTTTTAAGTTGTGTAAACGTCTCTTCGCTGATGGCATCAAGCTCTTTTTTATATTCAAGTTTGTACTCATCAAATCGCGCTTGCATTTCGCCAGGCCCTTTAACAGGTGTTTGAATATACATGCCAAAGCCAATGTAATCATCTAACGCCGTACTGAAACCACCAACAGCGTAGGCAAGTTGCTCTTCTGTGCGTAATTTATCAAATACTTTGTTGCTAAAGTGGCCTTGTAACACTAAACCCTGCGCTTCTTGCTTTTTACCCTTTACAGGGTGCATATGCATATCTACAAGAGCAACGTCAGCCACATCAATATCACGCTGTACTGTAAATACTTGGCCAGGTTTTGGTAACCATGACTTAGCTCGTGTGTATTGGGTTGTGTTAACATCTTTAGGTAGTGCTTTTTCTAAACTAGAAACAACGGTTTTAACGTCTTTCTCATCATAGTTACCGAACATAAACACGCGTACGTGGTTATTTGTAAGTACGTTATCAATTACCTTGCTTAAATCGCTGATTGAAAGTGATTTTGCACGTGCAATTAGCGCATTATCTTCATAATTGCCTTGGCTTGTTGCTTTATAAAATGCATCAAATGCTTGGCTATAAGGGAAGTTTTTGCTCTTATTAGCAACACCACGTAAGAAGCGGTCTTTCGCTTGGTTAAATTCAAGGTCTGTAGGTGCAATACGCAGTTCATTCATGCCCGCTACAATCAGCTCACTTTGCTTATCCGTAAAACCATTAACGGTAAAAATAACGCCATTTGAATCAGATAGACTCATTGACATGCCGCCAACACTGGCCTCAGTGTTTAGCGCTACCACTTTATTACTGTACAGATCTTGCCAAATTGCTAACAAAATTGAGGTATCCATATCAGTTAGCGTATCTGGGTTATTTACATACACTTTCAGCATGCCTTTTGGCTGATGCGCAAAGTTTTTACTTGCGAATTGCCACACTTTAATGTGATTAGTGTCATGCACTAATTGCGGCTTGACTTTGATTTCATCACTTGCGACTTTCAAATCAAAGCTTTCTGGTAATAAACGGTTAACTGCAGGTAAGTTCATTGCCAGTTTTGTTGGTTGCTTCCAACTTGCAATTTCTTCTTTCGAAATATCCGCAATTCGATAGTTACCATCATAGAAATGGAGCGTGCTATCAGTTTCTTCTTGCTGACTTACATACCAAATTTTTAAAGTCTCTGGTGTTAGCTGTGCAAGTACATCATTAATTGCTTTTTCGTCAAATTGACCATAGTAGTATGGCGCATTGATAACATGATTTGTTGGATAAACTTGCATCGCACCAGCAAGGTTTGACACATAACCAAATTCATCGCCTTTTTCTAGGAATTTAAACTGGTTATTAAGTGATGTTCTGATCTCGTCAAAATATTTTTTATCAACACCTTTTTCACGAATTAGATCAATGTATTGCATTATGACTGCAACTATCTCATCACGGTGTTTCATACCGTCATCTGTAAGTGTTACATCAATTGAGAATGTACCGTAATTCCCGTAATGGGCTGGTGATGCATTAGCACCTAAACCTGAAATCCACCCTTTTTCACGTAGTAGTGTTGCAGGTGTACCCGGCATTTCAGAATAAATCAAATAAGATAAGAAACGATTTGGTTTAAGCGCAAACTCATCATTATTATTTTCAATTGTAAAATCAAGCGTAAGCTGTTTTACATCTTTATTTGGCTTGTAGAAAACCTTTTTACCGCCCACTTTTGAAAAATCAACTTGCGCAGTCACACTTGGCTTTTCAATATTTTTGTTTTTAATATCTGAGAAGTATTTATTCGCAAGCGCTTCTAGTTCGGCAATTGGTTTGTTGCTTAAAAGCGCCACTTTCATGATATTAGAAGAATAGTATTTATCAAAAAATGCAACTGTCTCTGCATGCAGCTTACTACCTTCTTTATCACCTAATGTTTCAAGATTACCAATTAAGAAGCGGTTGGCTGGATGCTCACCCATCATTTTACGCGCGAGTTTAAACTGACCAAAAAAATCTAGCTCACGGCGCATCGACCATTCAGCATTAACCGCATTTTTTTCTTTTTCAGTGTATTCAGGATACAACTTTGGTGCTTTAAAAAAGTCTGAAAAACGATCTAATCCTTCTTCAAATGCATCGTTATTCGCTTTAAACATGTAGTTGGTAATGTCTAACCATGTATACGCATTATGTGCACCACCATTTTTAGTCATAAACTCTGAGTATTCATTGGTATCTGGAAAGCGCTCAGTACCTAAAAACAGCATATGCTCTAAATAATGCGCCATGCCTTGTTGCGTCATTGGATCATGTAATAAACCAACACCAACACTTAAGGCCGCAGCAGATTTGTCTACACTTGGATCAGAAACTAAAACAACTTCAATTTCATTACTTAGCTTTAACGTTTTGTATTCACGGTTATCATTTGGACTAACAACTAAGGTATCTGAATAAAGATTCGTCGTATTTGAAGTTGATGAGGTTTGATTGTTTGCGTTGCAGCCAACCAGAACAGCCAGTGCCAATGCACTTAATGTAAGCGCTTTTTTCATAATGGTTCCCTATTAACATATACAAAAAACGCTCTGATCTTTTAAAATACAGAGCGCTCTTTCATATCACCACTATAAAAAAGCAGTAATTAAATGCAACAGTTAACACATTATATTTGTAACATTTTGTCAATAAAACGTGTCTAAAACTCAATTACATTAATGTGTTGTACGCTTGCGTCTAAATACCAGCAGTCCACCCATAAGTGTTAGTAACGCACCAAAGCTACCGCCTGAATCATTTGAAATAACAGGAGGCTGAACTGGCTCTTTAATTAGGGTATTTTCTTTTGGCGATAAATCACCAAGTGTATTGGTGTTACTATCAATAATCGCAACATGTTCAATGGTAATTAAGCGCTGTGCATCAAGTGTTAAAGCGCCGCTTTTTAAATCAGCACATTGTTCATCGGTAGTATTTACAAGCGGATATTCATTACATTCAAATTTTGACAATTCGTCGACAACATCCATGCCATTACCAATAACTTGACCAAAAACGGTAAAACCACCATTTTGTAAGTCTAAATTAGCACTATTATCACTTAAGTTAATAAACCATTGGCTCGTTGCACTATTTGGATCATTTGCAAGCTTTGCCATTGCAATGGTACCGCGCACGTTTGAGTAAACTGGCTCATTTACTACATTGCCGTAACTCTCAATTGCTTTGAACGTTGACCCATCAAAGGTATAACCACCGCCCTGTAATACAAGGTCAGTAACTAAACGATGATAAACAACGCCATTAAAATCTTCGTTATTAACGTACTTAAGAAAGTTTTCAACGGTTTTTGGCGTGCCTTCATCGAATAGGTTTATCTGAAAATTCCCCTGCGTTGTTTGCACTTCAACAATGGTTGCTTGTGCAGAGCCAAACGAAAGGCCTGCTGCTAATACTGCCATTTTTAGCTTGTTCATAATTTCCCGTGAATATTTTGTTAATTTTTATCGTGCAAAATATTACCTATAAATGGATATAGAAGCTACATAGCAAGGTATTACAGTAACAATTGATAACACTCTTTTTACTTATTCTGCATTTAATTTACTTGAAGCTGCAATCATGCGGACATTTGTCCGCCCCATCGTAATTTTAGCTAGGTAGAATATTCACGTTTTTTCGCTAACAAATGAAATTTACAATGATCAATATGCGAACAAGTTTTGCTTTAGCTGTCACTTTATCTGGTTTTACTACCTTTACATCAGCTGCTGCTGAAAAACTAACGGTACTTCACACCAATGACAATCACGGTCGATTTTGGCGTAACGACCAAGGCGAATATGGAATGTCCGCGCGTAAAACACTGATTGATCAATTACGCAAAGAAGCGAAAGAAAAAAATCACCATGTATTACTGCTCTCTGGTGGTGACATTAACACAGGTGTACCCGAATCAGATTTACAATATGCAGAGCCCGATTTTAAAGGGATGAGTTTACTTGGTTACGATGCGATGGCAATTGGTAACCACGAATTTGATAACCCGCTTGAAGTACTTGATAAACAAATTGCATGGTCAAACTTCCCATTACTTTCTGCAAATATTTTCGATAAAAAAACGGGTGAACACGCATACACCCCTTATCATATTATTAAGCGTGGCGATCTTAAAATTGCCATCATAGGCTTAACCACTGTTGATACTGCAAAAATTGCTAACCCAGAATATATAGGCAACTTTGAATTTAGAGAGCCTGTGGCTGCAACAGAGCCCCTATTAAACAAGCTTGAAGCAAAATACCAACCTGATATTACTATTGCAGTAACCCACATGGGCCATTATGTAGACGCTAAACACAGTATTAACGCCCCTGGCGATGTCACTCTTGCCCGTAATCTGCCAAAAGACTCTTTAGATATGATTATTGGCGGCCATTCGCAAGAACCGATTTGTATGGAAGGCAAAAACACTGCTAATACAAGTTTTCAACCTGGTGATAAATGCCAACCGGATCAACAAAATGGTACCTGGATCATGCAAGCGCACGAATGGGGCAAATATGTTGGTAAAGCAGAGTTTGTCTTTGAAAATGACCAATTAACCTTGCTCGATTATCAGCTAATTCCAGTAAATATGTATCGCGAAGACATAGTTGAAGGTAAAACAGTTAAGTCATTGGCTGGTGATAAAATACCTGAAGACCCTGAAATGCTCGCTTTTTTAACACCTTATCAAGAAAAAGGTGCAGCCAAAATTTCACAACCAATCGGTAAACTAATTGGCCACTTAGAAGGCGACCGTAATAAAGTTCGCTTTGTACAAACTAACTTAGGGCGTTTGATTGCCAAAGCCCAAAGTGAAAGTGTTGCCGCTGATTTTGGTATTATTAGTGGTGGTGGTATTCGTGATTCTATTAAAGCCGGTGATGTAAGTTACAAAGATATTTTGCAAGTACATCCCTTTAAAAATCGTATAACTTACCTTGAACTTCAAGGCCAAGAATTGATTGATTACATTGCAATAGCGGCTAATTTTCCACCTGACTCTGGCGCATATTGTCAGTTTTACGGCATTGAATTTGAAAAAAGTCGTGATTCAATTGTTATTAAATCGATTGCTGGTAAGCCGTTCGATATGGCAAAGCGCTATCGCTTTACATTAAATAGTTATAATGCGGCTGGCGGTGATGGCTACCCTAATGTGACAAACCATGCACATTTTGTTGCGACCGATACAGTAGATGCGGAAGTATTAAAGAATTATTTCTTAAAAAATTCGCCTATTGATGCGTCAAAGATTTAAACCTGATGAGCATTCAGTTAAGACACTGAATGCTCATTGCTCTTTTGCTAAAAGACAAATTCTCAATTACTTCCCTATTACCTCAACTAACTCACTATCAATTTCTTTCAAACCATAATGATGTAGCTTTGAACGTGACCCTTCACCATGGGCTTTCGGTGGGAAGAACATTTCTTTTAGCTGCAGGTCATCCAGTAAGATCTCATCAAGCGCAGCTCGAATTTCACTTAACGTTTTTTCTAAACTATTTGAGAAATTTGGACGCTTTCGAATGGTATGACCAAGTTCAGTTAAACGATAAAAGTATTTATTAGAGAGTGATACCAGTTCATCGGGTAAATCTTTATTTTGATTTAATAATACATCGGGATGTAAAACGCAGTATTCAATTAACGCAGTAAAAAAGCAAAGCGGTTTATTTGCTAGCGGTACCGTGGCGTGTGTACGGCTATTTATTAAAAGCTTTTTCTCGAGATCGATAACTAAACGCGCGCGCTCTTCATTATCTTGTTCAATTGTCACATTTTGCTTTTGTGATTTTAACTTATAGCGATATTCAATTAAAAAATAAAAACCAAATGCTGCAAGTAACGCCGCTAAGGAAAAATAATCCCAAAGCGATGCTTTTTTTACAGAATAGACAAAAGTAATCGTTTTATTAGGTGTTTGAAACGACTTCTTAATTAACTGTCGAGTGCTTTCAAAGTTAAATTTATCAGATTGAATTGCTAATAATTTAGGCTCAAGTGGTAAGTTTTCTATTTGTTGGTTTAAATTTGAAATGTAATTTTCAATTGCTAGAAGGTTACCTGCACTACTCTTACTTGGATCTGGTAATGGTAATCGACTTAAATCCTTAGCGATTCGATTTTCAATAAGTACTGACAAATTGTTTTTAGCAGAGTTAATACTACTGTATTTTGACAGACCATAACTTAGCTGAAACACCAAATAGCTTAAACATGCTATTAAAATTATTTTATTACGACTAACATTCAACATAACTTTCTACATCTTTAAAATAAGGGGATGTTTGCGCATTGGCATGACGATGAATAATGCCATTTATGGCACAGGCTAATTCAGTGTTTTGTGTTTCCATTTTAAAATACCAACGGCTGCCACTCACATTGTTGCTAATTGGCGTAATATAGTTTTCTAAGAAACGATTCATATCATCTTGCTTCCAGTAAGATGCAATAAGATCGACCTTGCCTTCAGCCAACAAATCTCTTAATGCACTGTGGGAGCTTGCTTGAATAATATCCAGATTATCAACATTAATATTTAATTGTTTGAACAAGGTTCTCGGTAAGATATAGCCTGAACGGCTACTTGGGTAATCTAATAATCCAATGCGCTTATCAATAAAATATTCTTTTTCGAGACGCGGTTTCTCATTTAGTGAAATAAAAAATGCCGTGTAATCCGGGTAAGAAAGCAATGTTTTATAATTAAATGTGTACTCACTTTTAAATGCCAGCATTAAATTTTCTTTCGTCATTATTAAGTCGGCGTTGCCTCGACCAATAAATTCAAGTGCATCACTCATATCATAACCCCAATTCAATTTAACTTGGCCGAACTGCTTGGCAACTATAGGATTATTACAAAAATACGGGATCAGTTGATTTGCTAACTGTTCTGTTGGGACATAAATATGAAATAAATTTTCATTTTCAGATAATTTAGCATCACATTGCTTGTTGACTTCGATAAACAAAGCAAGTTGCTCAGAATTACTTTTATATTGGCTTGCTCCAAGCACGCCAAAAAGTACAATTAATATACAAAAAAAAGCTGTTATTACTGCTTTTGAAAACAAAAAGTTATATTTCATTTTTATTGTTAGAATCTAGACCTAAACTAAGCCCTCATTTCATCACGTACATTTACTTATTGCAATAAGTAATTTTATTTAAATATTCTATCTTATTGTTTTATAAGCTTTGTTAACAAGTAATTATGAATCCTAATGAGTCCTTTCTATTTTTGTAAAACTAAGGACAATTAGCCTTGTTGATAACAACTAAACACAATTAAAAAGATGATTAAGCGCATAAGTTCTTTGTTACTCGTTGCTCTAACTTTCACCACTTCTAATGCAAGTGCTTGGAGCCAAAACGGACACCGAATTATTGGCAAAATTGCCGAGAACCATTTAACGATTGAAACTCGTCGTGCAATTTATCCTTTATTACAAGGAGATAAACTTGCTGAAGTTACCACTTGGGCTGACGAAATGCGCTCAAACCCTGCCGACTTTTGGAAACACGAATCGGGCAAGTGGCACTACATCAATATCTCTTCTGCTGCTGAATTCAAGCCAAATAAATACCGAATTACCCACAATAAAGGTGAGGTTACTGATATTTACTCAGGTATTTTAAAAGCGGTTGCAGTGCTTGAAAGCCCCAATACTTCATTAGAAAAGAAACAATTTTACTTTCGATTTTTAACTCACCTTGTTGGAGACATTCATCAGCCAATGCATGCTGGCCGAAGTGAAGATTGGGGTGGAAATAAAATAAAAGTTAAATTTTTTGGTAATGAAACCAACTTACACTCACTTTGGGACAAAGGATTGGTCGAAAGTGAAAACCTTTCCTACACTGAATTTGTTGAATTTATTGATACCAAAGACCCACAAGTTATTTCTCGCTACTTAGCGTCTGAACCAAAGGATTGGGTACTCGAATCATTTCATATTGCCGAAAAACTTTACGATATCGGCAATGGCGAATTTAAATACTATTACGTTTATGAACAAATGCCAGTCGTAAAAGAGCGTTTGCTTCAAGGCGGGATTAGATTAGCTGGTTTATTAAATAAGATTTTTGATAAATCAGCACAAGTTCAAGTTAATGCGATTGGTTATCTTGAACAAGATAATAAGCAATAAAATACAAAACTAACTTTCAAACTTAGTTACACGGGAAACTACTAATGAAAACGCAACTACGCAAAAAAGTATTGCCACTTGCTATTGCTGCATGTTTAGGCTCTACAGCTGCTTATGCTAACGATACTGCATCATCGGTGCGCGGTACTATTGTTGGCCCTAACGGCAACCCAGCTGCTGGTACAGAAATTACCATTATTCACGTACCTTCTGGTTCTGTTAAAAAAGCAACAGTAAACGAATCAGGTCTTTTCAGTGCAAAAGGCTTACGTGTTGGTGGTCCATACCAAATCATCGTTGATTCAAAAGAATTTGAAGACACTATGGTTGAAGATGTATACCTAACACTTGGTAAAGAATACCCAGTAAGCGTTCAGCTTCAGTCAAAGTCTGACATTGAGCAAATCGTAGTAACTGGTCGTCCGATTAGTTCATTCTCTGGTGGTACAGGTCCTGCTGCTAACTTCAGCTTAAAAGACTTAGAAAACCAACCTGCTATTAACCGTGACTTAAAAGACATCGTTCAAGCGGATCCTCGTATTTATATCGATGACAGCCGTGGTGACGGTGCAATTCAGTGTGGTGGTGGTAACCCGCGCTTTAACAGCTTAACGCTTGATGGCGTTCGAATGAACGATAACTTTGGTCTGAACGACAATGGTTACCCAACAGTTCGTGCACCATTCTCTTACGATGCTATTGACCAAGTAGCCGTAGAACTTGCGCCTTTCGACGTAAACTACGGTGGTTTCACATCATGTAACTTCAACGCAGTAACTAAATCAGGTACTAATGAGGTTCACGGTAAAGTATTCTTCGATTACACCAATGACTCTATGCAAGGTGATTCTATCGAAGGTGAAGACATCGATACTGGTAACTACTCAGAAAAACGCTATGGCTTCTCTGTTGGCGCGCCAATTATTAAAGATGAGCTTTTTGTATTCGTAGCTTACGAAGAATTAGAAGGTGCTGAGTTATTTGAATACCCACGTCTTGGAACAGGCGAAGATGATGATGTAACACCTTCAGATCTAGATCGTGTTCGTCAAATTGCACAGGATGTTTACGGCTACGATGCAGGTTCAACACCAGCAAGCATGCCTGTTGATGACCAAAAGCTTTTAGTTAAACTAGACTGGAACATCAACGATGATCACCGTGCGAGTGTTGTATATAACTATAACGATGGTTTCAAACTAAATCAGTCTGATGACTGGGCTGTTACGCTTGATAGCCACTTCTATGAGCGTGGTGTTGAGTTCCAATCACTTGTAGGTTCTGTATACTCAGATTGGTCTGACAATTTCTCAACTGAATTACGTATTGGTAAATCAGATGTAGATATGCGTCAACGTTCTCTTGATGCTGCTAGCAGCGTTGGTGAAGTACAAATCCGTAACGGTAGCCAAACAATCTTCTTAGGTCCTGATGATTCTCGTCAATCAAATGACTTAGATTACGATACAACAACATTTAAACTATCAGGTACATACTACCTAGATGAGCACGTAATCACAGGTGGTTATGAGTATGAAAAAGTTAATGTATTTAACTTATTCATGCAGCACACACAAGGTGAATTCCGTTTCCGTTCAATTGATGACTTTGAACAAGGTCTAGCAGATCGCGTTTACTACAACAACTCAGCGGGTACAAATAACCCTGATGATGCAGCGGCAGAATTTGGTTTCGCACAGCATACATTCTACTTACAAGATGAGTACAACTTCATTGATTACGACCTAAGCTTAACGTTTGGTCTTCGTTATGACATGTACACAAGCAGCGATAAGCCACGTGAAAACGCGTTATTCACGGAGCTTTATGGCTTCGATAACACGAAGAACATGGATGATATCGACCTATTACAACCGCGTTTAGGCTTCAACTGGCAAGCTGCTGATAACATCGAAGTACGTGGTGGTGTTGGTCTATATTCTGGTGGTAACCCGAACGTTTGGGTATCTAACTCATACTCTAACGACGGTGTTGTAAACATTGCAACTCAAGAGCGTGGTGTAGATTTATTCAACACGCCAATGGTTAATGGTGGCAAGCCACTATTTGAAGTTCCGCAAAATCAATACGACCAAGTTGCTAACTCAACTGGTGGTTCAGGTTCTGTGAATGCAATTGACCATAACTTTGAAATTCCTTCAGAGTGGAAGTTTGCTTTAGGTGCTACATATTTCACTGAAGATAACTACATCATCACTGCTGATTTACTTCACACACAGAAGCAAGACAGTGCGATTATCCGTGATTTAGCACTTACAGATACAGGTGAAACAACGTTTGATGGTCGTCCTATCTACACAGGTACATCATTAAAAGACAGCGAAGGTAATACTGTTCGTCGTTTCAATGAATATCTATTAACAAATGTTGATGGTGATGACGGTGAATCAACAGTACTTTCTTTTGCACTTTCAAAAGAATATGACAGTGGTGTAGATTTTACAGTGTCATATGCATACACAGAGTCGAAAGACATCAACCCAATGACATCTTCTGTTGCTGGTTCTAACTTTGGTAACCTTGCTCTAACAGATCCTAATGACCCTGGTCTTGCAACTTCTAACTACGAAGTACCACACCGTTTCACATTCAAGCTAGGTTACAAGCATGAGTTCTTTGATGGTTACCTAACGCGCTTTAACCTGTTTGGTCAGGCAAGCGAAGGTCGTCCATACAGCTTTACTTATGACAGCAGCGACCGTGAGTTCGGCGACAATAACTGGAACGGTTCACGTCAGTTATTCTATGTACCACTTGAAAATGACGCAAACGTTGTTTACGACATGAGTGCTGAAGAAATCGCAGACATGAACGCGTGGATCGAGAAAGAAGGTCTTAAACGTGGTTCAACGGTTGGCCGTAACGAATTCAATGCAGATTGGTACGTAAAATTTGACGTTAAGGTTTCACAAGAAATCCCAGGTCTTATGGACGGTCATAAAGGTAACGTTTACTTCACAATTAAGAACGTAGGCAACCTTATTAATGATGATTGGGGCGTACTTAAAGAAGGTGCATTCGTAGGTAACCGTATGGTTGAAATGTCTTATGACAGCGATAATGACCAATACATCTATGAAGGCTTCAACAAAAATGCTGCACAGCAGCAGGTTCAAAACTCTGCTTCTCTGTGGCAGATGCGTGTAGGTGTTAACTACCGTTTCTAATCTAAATATTTAGATACCCCTTGATAGTGAAAGCCCCGCATCTGCGGGGCTTTTTTTAAATAACTATACCAATTCATTTGAGTAGTTACTCATCCTCGCAAACTAAATATTGCGTTAGAATTTATCATTGAAAAGCAACTAGATAATAAAAAATATGCCTTGTTATCATTTTATTTATCCAGCGCTATTCTAAAGCCCGAACATAAAAGTATTGCTATTAATCGTTAATTACTGTTTTCATCTAATTTTTGTAAAATGGAAAAAAGCATAGTTTGTTCTTCACTTGAAAAGCTTTCAAATAAACTTTCTTGCCACTTTGCTGCATCGTTTGATAATTCTTGATAAAGCGTATTACCTTTTTCAGTAAGTGTGAGTTCTGTTGCACGTTTGTCTGTTTCTGCTTGTCTACCAATAATGATTTCTTGATCTAACAGCTGTTTCACCGCTCGCGATGTTGTTGATTTATCGAGCCCAGCTTCAATACAAATTTCTTTTGCTGTTAAGGTACTTTTCTCTGCCAAATGCGCAATTACACGCCACTGTGGTACGGTTAATTGATATTTATCCGAATAGACTTCAGCAAAACTATTACTTAATTTACTACTGAGTGTGGCTATTCTGTAAGGCAAAAAAGTAGCTAACTTAATCATAAATATATCTTTTATTTTATCTTTGCTTTGGCACATTCAATTTACATGTATGCCTTTATTAATGGAACTGCTAAATCCAATTACTTTATGGTTTGATTTTATCATATATAGTCACTTGCAATTACTCTCACGTGAGACTATATTATTTCAAAATCACAACAGGAGTGACCCATGAATTTCCCAGAATTTGATTATTTAACTGGCTTTGGTAACGAGTTTGAAAGCGAAGCGCTTGAAGGTGCTTTACCAATCGGTCAATTTTCACCGCAAAAAGTAAAATATGACTTGTATGCAGAGCAGTACAATACAACTGCATTTACAGCACCACGCGCTGATAACCGCCGCAACTGGTTTTACCGTATTCGCCCTTCTGTTGTGCAAGGTGATTATCAGGCGTTAGATAATGGATTACTTAGAACGGCGCCAATTACTGAAGTGCCTACCCCACCCACAATGCTGCGCTGGAACCCTATTGATATTCCAAGTGAAAAGACCGATTTTATCGACGGGTTAATCACCATGGCGGCAAACGGCAGTGCCAATGGTCAAACAGGTATCGGTATTCATGTGTATGTAGCTAATAGCTCAATGGATGGTCGTTATTTTTATAATGCTGATGGCGAATTACTTTTTGTACCACAGCAAGGTGCAATTGTACTTCATACCGAGTGTGGCAAACTTGCTATTAAGCCAGGTGAGATTGCAGTAATCCCACGCGGTATCAAGTTCTCAGTTGAATTGTTAGATGACAGCGCACGCGGTTATATTTGTGAAAACTATGGTCATCCTTATATTTTGCCAGAGCGTGGGCCTGTAGGCGCTAATGGTTATACCAATGAACGTGATTTCCAATATCCTGTTGCGGCATTTGAAGATAAAGAAGGTGATTTTGAACTTGTTGCAAAGTTCAATGGTAACTTATTCCGTTGTGATATTGGCCACTCACCGCTTGATGTAGTTGCTTGGACTGGTAATAGTGCGCCATACAAATATGACTTATCTCGCTTTAATGTTATGAATACAGTTAGTTTTGATCACCCAGATCCATCTATTTTCACAGTACTTACATCACCATCGGGCACTGCAGGTGTTGCCAATGTTGATTTTGTAATCTTCCCACCACGCTGGATGGTTGCTGAAAATACTTTCAGACCACCTTATTATCACCGTAATATTATGAGTGAGTTTATGGGTTTAATTGAAGGTGTGTACGACGCAAAAGAACACGGTTTTGTGCCAGGCGGTATGAGTTTACATAATTGTATGTCACCGCATGGACCTGAGGCAGATGTGTTTGAGAAAGCTTCTAATGCAGAACTTGAACCACAACGTTATGAAAATACACTCGCATTTATGTTTGAATCACGTTACGTTATTTCACCAACAAAATATGCCCTTGAAGGTAAAGAGCGTCAACAAAATTACCTTGATTGTTGGAAAGGCATTAAAAAGTATTTCAATCAATAATTGCTAATTAAAAGAACGGTTAGCCGTTCTTTTTTGTTTGTGCTTAAAGGAATTATCTAAATGAAACTATATACCTATTTTCGTTCATCGGCTGCTTATCGTGTTCGTATCGCACTGAATCTAAAAAATATTAATCATGAAATGGTGCCAGTAAATTTACTGAAAAGTGAACAGCAAAGCGAAGATTACTTACAAGTGAACCCACAAGGCTTATTGCCAGCCCTTGAAACAGAGCATGGCAAACTTGGGCAATCTCTGGCTATTGTAGAATACCTCGATGAACTTTATCCGCAGTCGCCTTTGTTACCAAGCGATGCATGGCAAAAAGCACAGGTGCGCAGTTTTGCCTACGCAGTTGCATGTGATATTCATCCTATTGATAATTTACGTGTACTCAAATACTTAACTGGTGAATTGCATATTTCTGAAGAACAAAAGACCGAATGGTATTTGCATTGGATCCGCATCGGTTTTGAAAAATTAGAGTCTCAAATTGGTGATACCGATTTTTGTTGTGGCAACACACCGAGCCTTGCTGATGTATGTTTAGTGCCGCAAGTTTTCAACGCGCTAAGATTTAACCTCGATATGAGTGAATTCCCAAAAATTAGTGCTATTTATGAGCGATGTAATCAATTACCTGCGTTTATTGAAGCAGCCCCTGAGAACCAAATTGACGCTAATTAAACTGCACTTTGTCTGATGTAATCGTCCGCCACTCTTTTACATCTTCATTAATAAAGCCTGCCTGTCGGTAGGCTTTTTCAATTAATCCACGCTCTTTTAAGATTACTAATCCTTTTTGTAATGCTTCAAAGGTTTGTTTACCCAAAGGGTGCTTTTTAGATACTACAAAGTGACGACTGTCTTCCAATGCTACTTTCACATTTGGAATGGCAAATATTTTATAATCTGGACCTATATAAGAAAAACTATCCTGTTTTTTAAATGGCGCTAACATGCCATCAACCCAGCCACGACTAACCATTTTGGCCATAACTATCCAGTCAGATTCATGTATTAGCTTTTTTGGTTTTAGACTCTGTAAAGTTAGCCAATCAACATGCCAATCTTTACTTGAAACAATGCTCATATCTCTAATGGTAACAGGCGCTTTGCTGTATTTTTCTATGTTACTTTCTGAGGTAAAAATTCCAGCAAAATAATCCCCTTTTTTAATAAGAGGCTCACTAATGTAGAGATTGTCCTGATATTTTTCAGTAGCACTTAACCATAACGAGTCAAAAGAAAGTAAAAGTAGCCCTTCATTCAACAGTTTTAAATTGCGAGCATCATAATTGCCATAAAGAAAATTAAATTCGATGTCGGCACCACCAAGTATCAATGCTTGTTGGATTAAGATAAATTCCACCACGTCACGCTGTGCATTTTTACCCGAATAATCAGTAATTTCTAAAATAGGCTTTTTGCCAATAATGTCTTTCGCGTAGAAGTAAATGTCCGTTTCAACGGTTATATCAATTACTTTTGCACTCAGTGGAAATACAATAAGCACATAAAGCAAAGCACAGAAGCGACTTAACATACCAGTTCATTTTAAAACTAAACAGTTATGTTAAGCCTAGATATGAAAATGTATTAAAACAAATAATGTTAAGGCTATTTTTACCAAGCGGTACCAGCTTGAACATACCATACAGTTTCTTCAGGCCCAAAGGCCACATCTAACCCCATTTTAAAGCCATATCGTCGTGCAATTAAGTATCTAAAACCAACGCCCTTCGCAATTTGGCTATTGCCCGATTTAATGGAATCCAGAGATGTACCAAAACGGCCTAAACCCGTAAACGCAGATACGCTCCAACGGTTATTAATGTCATAATTTATTTCTGTTTCAGTTGAAAACACGTAATCACCTTGGTAACGCCCCATAGGAACGCCACGTAATTTAATCGACGGCAGCGCATAAGGAGGTAACAACGTATTCGTATTAGCATGCTCCGCTGAAAGCTTTAATGCAAAACGCCAAGAATCATTTAATTGCCAATAATTCAGGCCTTCGGCAAAATATAAGTCATATTCAATATCACTGCCAAAATGCTCATCAAAACGGGTAATATCTAAGCTGTAACGATAACCTCTATTTGGTGAAAAAAAGTTATCTCGATTATCAAATTCAAATACTAAGCCCAAGCCTGAAGTTGTAATGTCAGTACTTAGCATCTTTTTGATTACTTCTTCTATTGGCCCTTGCCAATTTGGTGGCAAGATATTGCCAAAGTCAGGTAATTTAGTGGGTTTAAGTGATGCGCTTGTATAGTTTTGTTTTATTCCTACAAATAACTTAGTGTCAGCTACCCTAAACTTAAGATTTTGAAGTACAGCAATTGCTTGTGTGTTAATTTCAAGAGGTCGATTAAAACTGAAATCTCCAAATCCATAAAAATTTAAATTTACATCACCATAACCAGTAGCGCCAAGATAACGTATGTCCCCTTGCTTAAAAAAGCCAAGATGCGCTGCTCCACCAAACCAAGAGTCGTTTCCTGTATAAGCACCGCCTAATGCAGAGACACTTGGAGGTAAAAAATGCGGTGTTGCGCCCTCTGATGTTTTTAATGCCGCAATTCGCTTATTGGCATCTTCTTCTGATTCATGAAAAAAAAGACCTACCATTCCTAGGCCACTTTCAAGCGCAGGATCGGTAATTATTATTGGCACTGGCAAAAAGCCATAAACATTTTCAGAAAGGTAATTTGAAGCGTCAACTTTGCCATCAATTGGATCAATAAATTGCGCTAATAATTGCTCGGCAAAAAGAGTACAAGAATTAACTAGTAATACACATAAAAAAATAAATCGAAGCATAAACATCCTTTTAAAACATGAGCTAGCAGTAGCTCAAAAATACCCTTTGTATTTTCTTATGTTATATCAAATAATAAATGAAAGCTTTGAAGGATTTGTTATATGAAAGGTTATTTCACTTTAGTTTATTGTTTGTTATTTAGTTTTGCCCCAATTTTGGCAAGTGCAAAAGGAGCAAAAGAAGCAAAAGCACACGTTTTACTAGAAGCTGAAACCTTGCAACATGTTTGTTGGTATCAAGACAAAAAGTATTCTGAAGGTGCAATAATCGAGGTTGGAAGCACCTTCTTAATATGTGCAATAAAACATAAAAACCAACCAAATAGCCAACTTGGTTGGTTTAAACTCGATGATAAAGGCAATGTAATTTATCCCAAAAAACCATCGAAGATTACGGTTAATTAGCGCAACTATTTAAAATTTACAAAATGGATAATACTTTAAATTTTAATATCGCAACTGGCCTTCGTAATGGCTTGTTAAACGATTATTACTGTATGTCGTCATTGTAATTGTAAAAGCACCCGCGCTGCGTTTAATAACGCGATTAATTAGGTGATAAACCGTACCCGCTCGACTGATTGACCACACACTTAGATGTGTTGATGAAAGCTGTTCAATCCAAATATCCCCCGCAGCATTATTTTGATCAAAGCGTAAAAAACCCTGATCAGCATAAACTGTTAAACTCGATAGTTTTTGACTGAACTCATCGCTATCTTGCGCCTGAGTGTGAGCTCTTAATATGAGGGATTCATCATTACTAAACGTGATTTCTAACTGATGTGATTTATATTCTTTATGTGCACTTTTGGGTTCTTCGCCAACACAATAATAGCCGCTACTTTTGCCAACCCAAGAACGAGATAACTCTTTAAATAATCGATTTAAACTGGCTTCTTGCGAACGAGTTAATTTGTTATTTGCTGGTTCTGATACAAAATTTGCACTTTTTGGCGGTGATTGAAGGCACTGCTGTGCTTGGCTTGTAAAAGTTATGAGTAAAAAAGCTAACGTCATTAAATATCGCATAGTATTATCCTTTTAAATGATTTGAGCCTTGCTCGCCTTTCGATATAACTAATTTTATACAGCTAATGAACATAGAAACCAAGTGGCTACAAGATTTTCTTATACTGAGTGAAACGCGTAACTTTAGTACAGCAGCACAATTACGTTTTGTCACTCAACCCGCATTCAGTCGACGCATTCAATCTCTTGAGAAAAGCCTAGGTTGCCAGCTCATTGACAGACGCACATCACCATTAACGCTTACAAATGAAGGTGAAGCATTTAAGCCAACGGCTCAATCTGTACTTCACTTACTTAATAGCTCCGCAGAAAAGCTGCGTGCAAACAGCTATGCACAAGAACTTCGAATTGCTGCAACACATACGCTTGCCTTAGGTGTATTCCCCAAAATCCTAAAAACTTTAAAGCGTCAATTGCCCAATGTCAGCGCCCAGTTACAAATAGCCGATGCCGATGATTGTACAAAACTACTTAAAAGTAATAATTGTGATTATTTGTTGGCATTCCATGATAATGAATTGCTCGGTAAGGAATATGAACGTTTTGAATTATTGAATATAAAACTTCTACCCGTAGCACTCACAACCGCACTTCCACAATGGGTTAACAATGAGAGAATGCCTTATCTTGCATATCAATCATCAATATTTTTAGGCAGAACAGTTGATAATGCGTTAACAAAAGAAGTAACAGCCAAACTTGATAAAGTCGCTAGTTCATCAATGGCTGACAGTTTAAAAACCATGGTGTTACAAGGATTAGGCTTTGCATGGCTTCCTGATTATTCTATTGAACACGAATTACGTGATGGGAAACTTACTGTTCTCGAAACCTTCAGTGATATATCTGACTTAAGTATTTGCCTATATCGCTTACCTACAAATGACCATACAAAATCTGTCTATTGGCAAGGTATCACTCAAGCACTTGAGTTTGATTGATTAAAAATAACACAACAGCATGTTATGCATTTTTTGCATAATCACAAACCTTTATTAGCATTAGTCACCGCATTTTAAGTTAGGTAACCTTGCCCGCACTCTCACCAAGGTAAAAGACATAAAAATGCGTATTGAAAAAGACTTACTCGGCACTATGACCATCGAAAATGATGTGTTTTATGGCATTCAAACTCAAAGGGCTATTGTTAATTTTCCACTAAGCACTAAGTTTTTAAGCCACTATCCATCAATTATTAAAAGCCTTGCTTATGTAAAAGCAGCCTGTGCACGTGCAAATAACCAGTTAGGTTTATTAAATAACGAGAAAACCAATGCAATTTGTGCATCATGTAGTGATCTCATCAACGATCAATACCATGAGTATTTTCCTGTAGGTATGATCCAAGGTGGTGCAGGTACCTCTTCAAATATGAACGCTAATGAAGTGATCGCTAATTTAGCATTAAAAAAGCTTGGATATAAACTTGGCGACTATCAACATATTCACCCAAATACTGATGTAAATATGTCTCAGTCCACTAATGATGTTTACCCAACAGCAATTAGACTGAGCGTATTATTAGAGCAACCAAAACTACTGTTAGCGCTTGAAAGCTTAATTAATAGCTTTACTGCAAAAGGCAATGAATTTTCGTCAATTTTAAAATTAGCACGTACCCAATTACAAGATGCGGTACCTATGACGTTAGGACAAGAATTTCATGGTTTTGCATCTACTTTAAAAGAAGATGTGAAGTTAATTAAGCAGTTGGGCAGTTTACTAAATAGCGTTAACCTTGGCGGTACTGCAGTTGGTACAGGCATTAACACGCATAAAGACTATGCAGAATTAGCGATTAAAGAACTCGCAAATTTAACAGATATTCCATTTGAAAAAGCAGAAGATTTAATTGAAGCTAGTTCTGATATGGGGGATTTTGTTATCTATTCTTCCGCACTGAAACGTTTAGCACTGAAACTCTCTAAAATTGCTAATGACCTAAGACTACTTAGCATGGGGCCGCGTGCAGGTATTAGTGAAATAAACCTACCAGCAAAGCAGCCAGGCAGTTCAATTATGCCAGGTAAAGTAAACCCTGTGATCCCTGAAGCGGTAAGCCAAGTTGCATATCAAGTGGTGGGTTTAGATTGTGCAATCAGTATGGCCGCTGAAGCAGGTCAATTACAATTAAATGCAATGGAGCCTTTGATTGCGTTAAACTTAATGGATGCAATTTCATTATTGACTAATGCATGTGATATGTTCGAACAGCATTGCGTGTCAGGCATCACGGCAAACCAACAAAGATGCAAAGATTTACTTGATAATAGCCTTGCTCTTGTAACCGCGCTTAACCCTTTTATTGGTTATGAAGCTGCAACAAAAATTGCAAAAGACGCACTACTTTCAGGCGCATCAGTTAAAGAACTTGTTATTCAACAAGGCATTTTAAACGAATTAGAACTTAGCAATATTTTAAAACCAGAAAAACTGACACAACCAGTTTAAACATCACTTCGCTCTAAAATGACTGCCCCAGCACCTTCTTGGTTTAGGCAGTCATCTTGATTATATAAGTGGCATCGCTCAAGCGATAAACAACCACAGCCAATACAGGCTGTTAGTGAGCTTTTAAGCTTTTCGATATAATTAATTTGTTGCGTTAACCTATCTCGCCAAGCTGTCGCTATATTTTCCCAATCTTTTGTTGTTGGGGTACGCTCATTTGGTAGTTGAGCAAGTATCGCTTTAATTTCGCCAAGACTGACACCAATCTTTTGGCCAGCCTTAATCAAAGCTATTCGTCTTAACACATCTGCTTTGTAGCGTCTTTGATTTCCAGCATTACGCCAACTTCTAATAAGGCCTTTCTCTTCGTAAAAATGTAACGTGCTTACATTTACACCTGCGCGTTTCGCTATAACACCAACAGATAAATTTGCTTCTGACATATTTAATCCAGCTTTGAACAACTCATGTTTATTGTGAAAAGTGTTTTAAAAAATGGCAAGTTATTAACCAAATGGCTTACTTGCACTTTTGAAGTTATTTGCTACACATAATGCCAAATGATTAGATTATACTAAATTCTACAATTCATATTACGAACAAAATTGTTTTGTAAAGGAAATAAAACATCACGTTTTTCATTCAACAACATACTCTAATAATTTAATTTGTAGTACCTAATTAGTAGCCATTAGTTATAAAACATTCATTTACATAAAAATATCGTATATAAAACCACTAACTAGTTCTAAATTCACTAATAAAACACATCACGAGTGTTGATCTTTTCTGGACAAAATTGCTATTGTTACAACATGCCGTTATTTTGCTTTGGATAGAGTGAAAGTCTGTAGACTTGAATTGAAAATAATACTTTATCACTAACGGCTTTAGGTTTAGTCCCCAAAACTATGTATGCTCTACAAGGATAGAGAAATGACAACAAATTACGCAAAAGTAAAAGAACTGTGCGATGAATTAGTACAAAACGGAAAACCTGTTTCCGTTGAAGTTGTTTTACAAGAATGTGAAGGCAGTACTGCAACAATTTTAGCTCATTACCAACGTTGGCGTAGTGAGTCGCAAGATACCCGCCAAGCAGCCGCTGATACAGGCTCTCTTAGTGACGAATACCTTGCTGCTTTCCATCGTGAAATTAAACGGTTTTCGAATACAATTAATCGTGATTTTGAAATTCAACTCGAGCGTGCAATTGAAGCTGAAAAGTTTGCTATTTTAAGCCTACAAAAAACGGAACAAATTACTGGCGAACTGAGTGAAAAAGTAAAACTTCTTGAAACACGCCTTGAAGAAGAAACTGCACAATTTAAGCAAACGATCGCTGAAGTTGAAGACAACGCTGACATTGAAATTGCATCATTAAAAGAGCATCAAGAAAAGCAACTGCAAGAACTTACCGAGTCTAAGAATCAAACAATTGAAGATATGCGAGTTGCCAATGAGAATACCATTGAACAACTAAAAGCAAATAATGCCGCAACAATTGCTGAGTTAAAAGAGTCGAGTGAACGTACAATAGCTGAGCTTAAACAAACAGGCGAAGCTAAGGTTAGTGAATTAACCGAAACTGTTGCTACACAAGTACAAACACTCGAAGCTGCTTTACAAGAGAAAGATTCGCAGATCCAAAGTCTTCTACAAGAAAAGAATTCTACGCTTTCACAACTTTCGCAACTAGAACAAACCGCGAATACGCATGCAGCAAAAGCGGAACAGCACACATCTGAAGTAGAAGACCTTCGTAAAGCCAAAGAAGCTATTCAAGCGCAGCTTAAACAGGCTGAACAAAACATTGAGTTGATGAAAAAGCAAAATCTTGAGCTTTCGCAACATAATCAAGATCAACAATCTGTTGTTAAAGGTGCTAAAGCCCAAATCGAAGAAATGCAAGCTCAGCTGGTTGAAGCTCAGAAAATCGCATCTAGCTTTGAGTCTGAAAAAGAAAACTTACTTAAACAAATGGACTTCGTTAAGAATAACTCAACGGCAACTATCCAACGTTTAACTCAGAATTCTGATCAGAACTTATCTAAAATTAGATTGCTAGAAGAAAAACTAGCTAGCGAGCAAAACAATGCATGGCGCTATGAAAATGAAAATGAAAAGCTTCTTGAGCAACTTGAGTTTATCAAGCAAAACTCTGCTACTACCGTAGAGCGTCTTACTCGTAGTGCTGAGAAAGCGATGGCTCGTGTACGTGACTTAGAACGTGAAGTGGACGATGCCAAACTTGAACTAGAGCAAGTACGCGCAAAAAATAATGTTGTGCCGCTTCAAGATCAAGCTTAATTCTACTATAAAGAAGGGTCTTATGACCCTTTTTTATTATTGCAATTTCGCAATATTCCACTACATTAATATATAAATAACTTCTATTAATCAATCATTTGAAAATATACACAGCTCGACAAGCAGTATTGAACCATAAGAAGAGACTTGTTGCCTACGAGCTTTTGTTCCGTAACAGTCGCGCCAACTCTTTTCCCGAAATTGATCCTGTTATTGCAACATCTAAACTGATTGCTGATAGCCAGTTTATAATTGGATTAAGGCGCCTAACATCCGGTAAAAAAGCACTTATCAAGTTTCACCACCAAGGTATCTTACAAAAGCAGCCTGAGCTTTTACCAAGTAACGATTTTATAGTTGAAGTGATGACTGACTTTATCCCTAATACTGAGGTATATGAGGCTTGTCGTAGCTTATTTCACAAAAACTATACCCTTGCATTAGATCCTTTCACACCACATTTTGATTGGCAGCCGTATTGTAATTTATGTCGTCTTGTTAAATTTGATATTAGCAGAACACCATTAAATACTGTGATAGCTGATATTCACAAGCTAAAACAACTTAAAAATATTAAGTTAATGGCGACTAAAATCGAGACACACGAAGACTTTGAGCTAGCAAAAGAACTTGGTTTTGATTATTTCCAAGGTTATTTTTTATGTAAGCCGCAGTTAATTGAACAGCCAGATATGGTGAGCCACGCGCAAACTGTGGTGCTGCTTTACACTGAGTTAGTAAAAGAAGAGCTAAATTACGATCGAATTGCAAACCTGGTTGAACAAGATGCTGCCCTTTGCTACAAATTAATGCGTTTTATTAATTCAGGCTTATTCCCAATTCGCGAAGAAATTAACTCAATAAAGCAAGGGTTAATTTACTTAGGTGAGCAAAACGCCAAACGCTTTTTAAATCTTGTTGTAACAGCACATTTCGCAAAAGACAAACCGCATGAACTTATTCGCATGTCTACTATTCGCGCAAAGTTTTGTGATGTTATTGCCCAAAAAGTTGCGCCGAGCCTTAAAAGTAAATCTTTCTTGGTGGGCTTATTTTCGCTTTTAGATGCAATATTTGACCGCTCTATGGAAGTTATCTTAAAACAGCTTCCTTTAGGTAAAGACATCACTGATGCTTTGATTGGGCAAGATAATATTAATCGTAATATTCTAGAGCTTGTTTTAAGTTATGAATCAGGCGAGTGGCAGAAAATTGAAGCACAATGTAACAAATTAAAATTAGATCAAGCAGACCTTCCTGCGTTTTATTTTGAGGCAATAAAATGGAGCGATATTCTTTATAACTGCACACAAGATAGCCCTCTTTAATTAGCCCTTTTAAATAGGTTATTTGCTGAATTTCCCCTGTTTGCCTATATCCATTTGACATTTTAGATGGCTATTTTGACATCTTCGTCTTCATTTCCTGATGTTTTCAATTAGTCACCGATTAAACTAAATTTCGAATTACATATTCTGTTTGTCCAAAAATATAAACTAACTAATATAAAAAAAGCCCAGACATCTGGGCTTTTGCGTTGTTATATAACTTCTTTTAGAATAAGTAGCTTAATTTAACGTAGTAGAATCCGCCGTTATAATCGTACGGACCACTTTCGTAGTATTGTGCACCAAGTACGCCATAAGATTCTGAAGGAAGTTTTTGTGCTTCTTGATCGAAAATATTATTTGCACCGATTGCACCTTTAAAGCTTTCTGTGAAGAAATAGCTTACCTCAGCGTCAAAAGTAAATGCCGAATCTGCAATTTCATTCCAACAACCGTCTAAGCAATCATCATCAGCATGCACTGCAAAGTATTCGCCAAAGTAATTTGCGCGAACAAACATGCTAATATCATCCCAATTTTGAGTAATTGTGAATGTTGCACGGTGCTGTGGCATACCTTCTTCTAAACGCTTAACTTTACCGTCACTTGTTGTAGCTGGATTAAACGAATCAACCGTTGTTTCATTCCAGTTGTATGCTAGGGCAAATTTAGTTGCACCATTCATTAAATCTGCAGAATAGTTAGCAACTACATCAAGACCTTTAGTTGTTGTATCAAAATCATTAGCAAAATACGTTACCGCAGAGATAAGTTCTGGGTTTTGTACGCCTAAAGATTTAAGTTCTTCATAATCAGACTCAAGTACATCAATCTGGCTAGATTGTGCAATACGGTCAGTTACTTCGATATTGTAGTAATCCACTGTTAAGAAGAAGTCTTCATATTCATAGACTGTACCAAGAGCATAACTTGTAGACTCTTCTGGTGTTAATTCTTTACCACCATAGAATGCTGATAAAGGGTCTGTTGGTGGCGCCAAGAAGCTCTGAATAAGCTCACCATTAACTAATGATGTTGCAGTATTTACAACATTTGCTTGACCAACTGTAGGCGCTCTAAAGCCCGTACTTGTTGAACCACGGATTTGCCAATCATCAGAAATTGCATATTGTAACGTTAGTTTGTAGTTAGCTGTATCACCGAAAGTATTGTAGTCTTCGTAGCGAAGTGCAGCACCAACTAATAAACTCTCAGTTAAATAGGCTTCAGCATCAACATATGCTGCCCAGTTACGGCGAGTATTTGTGCCTTGCGACTCAGGTCCAAACCCTTTAAAACCATGAGAACCGATGTTAAATCCTTGATCCGCATAAGGGCCTGCTTTCCAAGAAGCTTCCTCACCAGAAACAATTTCAAACGATTCTTCTCTAAATTCAAAACCACCAGCAAGGTTTAATGGCTCATCCAAACCGATTTCAATAGATTTAACCAAATCAAAATTGAACGTTTTTTCTAATTGGATGTATTTACCTGTATCGAAATCAACTGGAGTTTCTAAACCAAGCGATGGATTCAGTGTGTTGTATAAATAGAAGTCTGACGCGTTACGACCAACAGAACCGCTTAAATCAAAATATACTTCGTCAAGCCAACCGCCTTTAAACTCCCCTTCAACACCCATTGTTAAAGAAGTATCTACAATTGTACCTGCAAACTGCGGTGTATAACCGCCTGGGAAAATCATGTTCATTGAAAAACAGTTTGGATCGGCAACCATGTCTTTATATGCTTGTGTTTCAAGCACATTTGGTACATTTGCTGGTACTACAGCACACGTTCTTGGAGCACCATTTGCCTGACCAACATCACCCACTAACAGTGTTTCACCACCATCGATAGAATATACATTGCCACGGTTATGTGGGTTACGGTAGTAGAAGCCACCAATTGCATCACGTTCAGAATAGTTACCAAACATGTAGAATTGCTTATCATTACCTAAATCAAGACCGACATTACCAAAAATAGTTAAATCGTCTTTAATTTCTGGATTACCCCAAACTTGAGCAGGGTTATTAATATATGAGTTACCCGCTGCTGCAAGGCCTGCTGCATCTGGGCGCTGCACTGAGCGGCTTGTAGCATCCGCATTCTTTAATGCAAAAGATAAATTAGCAAAGCCATCATCTGTAAATGGTAAGCCTACATTACCTTCGATAGTAGTAGTATCACCGTCACCTTCAAAATACTCACCATATTTTACTGAAACACTACCGCCTTCAGATGCATCTTTAAGTACAAAGTTCATAACACCTGCAATAGCATCCGAACCGTACTGTGCTGCCGCACCATCACGAAGTACTTCAACTTGCTTTAAGGCAATACTTGGAATTACCGAAACGTCTGGACCTTGTGCACCATCATTAACACCACCACCTTGGAAAGCAATTACAGACGCACGGTGTCTGCGTTTACCATTTACAAGCACTAAAGTACTGTCAGAAGATAAACCACGTAAGTTTACTGGGCGAATAAGCGTAGCAGCATCACTAATTGGTTGCTGACGAACATTAAATGAAGGCACTTGGCTTACAAGCAGTTCTAGCATATCTGAAGAACCATGCTTTTCTAAGTCATCACCACCAATAATATCAATTGGTACTGGTGAATCGCTGATAGAACGTGGAGCTGAACGAGTACCTACAACGGCAATTTTTTCAACGTCTTTCTTTTCTTCTGCGGCAGGTGTTTCCTCCGCAGCGACAGAATATGACATTGCTGAAGCGAGAGTTGATGAGCAGGCAAGTAATATTGCCTTGCGTAGCGCGTTAATTTTCATAATTTCCCTAGCATTTGTATAGTTAATTATTGTAAACATGAACTTAACATGTTGTTTACAATAAATAGACTATATTGGGGAAATTTCAAGTAAAAAGTCGATTTTTTACGTTTGTTAGTTGTTTTTTTAACCAGAACATCCCTTTTTACACAATTTTCCCTCGCATTGCCTTTGTCTGACTGTGTTTCTTTTTACTGTCTAAACGCTTTCTTTGTGAACTTTTTGTTGGTTTCGTTGGACGTCTTTTTTTCTGCACAACCATTGCGTTTGTTATCAGTAATTTCAATCGCTCAAGCGCATCTTGTTTGTTTTGTTCTTGAGTTCGAAACGTCTGTGATTTAATGACGATTACGCCATCATTTGTGATTCTACTGTCGTTTAGAGACAATAATTTTTCTTTATATATTTGCGGTAATGCACTGTGCTTAATGTCAAATCTCAAGTGGATTGCAGAAGAAACTTTATTGACATTCTGACCACCACTTCCTTGGGCACGAATAGCTGTTAGTTCAATTTCCCAATCAGAAATTGAAACAGTGTTAGAAATTTGTAACATACATTTGTTCCGTACGTCATTTAGTAACCGTTAGTATAACAAACCTAACAATTCTTCTAATAGCTTCGATTTTTAACCTTAATAACAAGTGGTTACGAGTGATGTTTTTTAACTTTAACACTCATACCTGCCGTTAAAATTCATACATCTTAACATTGTGTTATGTGCGTTTTGTTAAGCTAGTTTTTCAAAATATGTGGGTAAATTAGGTAAGATATTAAACAGATCAGATTCACTACAATAGAAATATAAAGATACTTTTTAAAAGGTTGTTTAACGGTTTTATGGCGGAACACATGTTGCCCAATCATAGCCCCAGGCCACCCGCCTAATACACTATAAATATGTAAAGTGCTTTCAGGTACACGAACTTTATCATGCTTAGCTTTGTATTTATCAATGCCATACACAATAAATGTAAATACGCTCATAACACAATAAAGTGCCACAAATTGGCTCGCTATGAAATTTAAAAAGTACAATACAATCAAAACGATTGAAAAGAAGAATACGAGTAACATATAGCTAAACACAGTTTAATTAACAGCTCAAAAACAGTTAGCATGCTACATTAAAAGCGTGAATTTAGAGAACACTGTTTTCAAATCTAGTTTTAAGAAATTCACAATATTTAACTTAAAAAATCGCTTCTAAACTTTATAACTGCTCAATTATCAAACAGCCCTGCCGATAATTTGTTATGTACCCGTTTAAGTTGGTTTTGTTATGAAAATTGAAATCTCAGCGGTAACACTTGAAAATCATCATATGAGTGAGTTTGTAAAAACACGGATTGAAACGCCAATAGAGCCCCCTATTCAAGGACAAAGGCCATCGCAAGCAAACAGTGTTGAAGAACAAAATTCCACACTTGAGATGAAAGATAATGCAAAGGTAATGATCCTTAAGCTGTTAGTGCAAAAACTGGCAGGCAAAGACATAGAATGGTTTGATCAGGTTGAATTTACTGCAGCCAATTCAGCTGCTAAAACACCACCAACGACTCCAAATGACGATGCACAACAAGGGCCTATTCAAGTGATTGTTGAAGAGCTTCACCATGAACACCAAGCTAACTCGCTTAAAATGGCGGGAAAAATCACAACGGCTGCAGGTCGCGATATTAGCTTTGAATTTAAGCTTAATTTTGAGCAAAGCTTTACCGAATATCAACGCTCAATTGAAACCATCAATATGAAAGATCCGCTTATTATTAGCTTTACTAGTAAACCGGTTGAACTTGGCGAAAGCACGCATCAATTTGATATTGATGCTGATGGCAACAAAGACACTTTAACCCAACTTGGAAAAGGCTATGGTTATCTCGCATTTGATCGCAATAACAATGGCAAAATTGATGACGGACAAGAATTGTTTGGCGCATTGAGTGGTAATGGCTTTGCTGATCTTTCGCTATACGATGAAGATGGTAACGGCTTTATTGATGAAAATGACGTAATCTTTGATTCGTTAAAAATATGGATAAAAAATAGCGACGAGGATAAGTTGGTTTCTTTAGACGATGCAAATATTGGGGCTATCGCAACACAAAGTGTTAATTCACCCTTAAATATTCGTAATGATAATGGTGAATTAAAAGGGGCAATTCGACAATCTGGTTATTATATTAATAATGATGGTAATGCAGGCCTTATTCAACAAATTGATTTTGTAGTTTAATGTCTACAAAAGATAGTACAATTATGCTTAGCAGAAGCGGTTTATAACCCGTATGTGTTGTGTGTATTTTTTTATTCTATCAGAGACATAAACGCTTACATTCTGTACACATATTCACGTATTTATTCTTGTATGCTGCATTTATTTATAAGATTTAAATATCAGCATAATGCAACCAACGAGTCTTCATCCATATTTGGTCAGCTCCCCCTGGCGAGCAATTGTTAATTCAAGCTCTTTATTAATGCCAGCAATTTTTATGCTGTTGCTATTTGATGTTCTCGAATCAAGTCTGATTGCATCACACAGTGATAATAGCTTATCACTATTTGGTTATTTTTTGCCGCTTGTTATTTCTATGAATGCGGTAGCAATAGCCATTGCTGTTCGCTCAAATATGATTTTGGTTAAAGAGCAGCAGCATCAAAAATCATTTATTCCAACGCTCTTTATATTTACACTTTTTGTAACCAGCATTTTATTAGTTACCTTGTATTTTGGCCAAGATTATTACAGCGAACTAGTCAATTTAAATGCATGGTTGTCACAGTTCAACAAAGGCGAATTAGCCCATTATCAAAGTGAAATAGCTCTCTTTTACGAATACAAAATTGCTTCATTTTTACCACTGGTTTTGGTTTGGCAAAGTAGCAGTGTAATGCGTGCTTTAGGCTGGTGTCATTTCTCTGCTATGTATTTACTCGCTTGGATGGCAAGCAAAACCTTGCTTTTGTTAATAATTATCGATAATCAAAGTCCGACTTTAATTTCAGATCTTGCACAGCTACATTTTGTTGTGGATAGTTGCTTTGCGCTTGCTGCTATGCTTATTTTTATTGTTTACAAGCGTATCGACTTTAAAATTATTTGTCTCAAAACCTTGTTTAGCGATAAACGGCTATCATTACTTTTGACCTTACAGCAACTCGCTCCTGCTCTTTCATTATTTATTCTCACCATTTTTTTAAGCCGTATTGGCACAGAGTATGTAGGTGCATTTGCCATTATTTTCCGTTTAGAAATGTTACTGTTAGTTTTACCTATGGTTTTTACTGCAGCATTACCTGCTGTCATCGGCATTAACTATTGGGCGAAACAGGTTAAACGTTGTAAAAAAATAATCAGCCATGTCTTAATTTCACTGGTAGTAATTCAATCCCTCATTGGCATTTTACTGCTGGTATTCAAAAGCGATGTTTTATTCTTTTTGTGTCCCGATTGTGAACAAAAACGAGTTATTTTGAACTACTTAAGTTATGTGCCATTTACTTACATCTTTTTAGCCATAGCGCTTTTAGCACCCTCTTGTCTAAATGCGATTGGTTATGTATTTGATGCAAGTAAAGTTATTGTGATCCATCGTTTAGTGCTTGTGCCGCTACTAGGCTTGAGTGGTGTCTATTTTGCTGGAAGCCAAGGGCTATTTATCGGTTTAAGTTTGGCTCATGCTTTTGTTGGTTTATATGTTTTATACAGATATAAAAAACAAGAAAATATTGGTTTGAGAGAACACAATCAAAATGATATTAGAGCTATCAAACAAGGCTCAGCGATTAATTAAAACGCCTTATAAAAGGCGCTTTTTTTCTTCTTTAAATTGAGTGTTCAATTCATCTATAAGCGCCAGCAGTACCTCTTGATCATCTTCACTTAATGCCAGTTTTGTTTGCAATCTTGAATCAAAAGGACTTTCAGCCACACTGGCTAAATGCGTTAAATACGCATCAGTATGCTGGATCATACTAAGTACTTTGCCTTGAATATTAAAAATACACAGCGCTAGTTCATTTGAAGCCAGTAATTCTAGCTGTTTCACGGCTAAACTTATTTTCAATCGGTCATTCGCAACTACTTGTCGTTTTTCGCTAATAAGCTGAAGCAATTGCTTTTTTAATTGTGCTTCTTTTTTAGGGTTATTTAATTCCACTACCGCATTAATGTCTTCTAAGAATACTTTTGAGGCATTATCAAGTTCATCGGCAATCACAGATTTATGACGATAAATCATTTCGCCTAACAAACTCTGAAATACAATCAGCTGAGACGCTGTCATCTCAAATAATTTCAAATGCGCTTCATTTCCGCTTTTAACCTGATATGAGGAACTTCGTGATATTCGCTCTTTGTAGAAAATGATTGCGATTAATACAATCAAGGCGCACAGTACAAATTGTGGATTACTTTCAACTAATGAGAGGATTTCTGACATAGTGTTATTTGTTCTATTTCTATATTTCTTTAGCTATCGGACACTTGCATACAAACACAGATAAACTTATTTTTATTTAGGCAAGTTAGGCTACTGACACTCGCTGACAAAACTACAGCGTATTATGTGCAAAAACAACAGGGACAGTAAAATGATTACAATATATGAATTTCCACCTGCTTTTGGACTCACCAATGCGAGTCCATTTGCACTAAAACTACAAGCATATTGCAAACTTGCCAACATCGATTATCAAGTTAAATATCGCATTGATTCAGGAAAAATGCCAAAAAAGAAGTTTCCTGTTGCCATAATTAACAATGAAATGGTTGCCGATTCAAACATTATTCTGGCAACCCTTGAACAAAATGCCAACCTTGATGCTGATCTCTCTAAAGAACAACATGCAATTGGGTATCTAATTAAAGAATTAGTAGAAGAGAAGCTATATTGGAGCTTAGTGTTTAGTCGATGGGTTGACGATGAATTTTGGCCATTAACTAAGCAGGAAATATTCTCAGAAATGCCAGCATTGTTAAAATTATTTGTTCCTAACTTGGTACGAAAGAACTTAATTAAAAGTATTTATGCCCAAGGCTTAGGCCGTCATAGCAAAACACAAATCTATGACTTTGCCATAGAAGCTATTGAACATTTGGCCAGTTTATTGGGTAATAAACCATATTTTGTAACAGAGCGAATGACACAATACGACGCAGCCGCTTATGCAACACTTACCAATTTGCTAAATGGAAAACTGAGTACGCCAATAAAAACAGCGATTGAAAACAAACCTAACCTTGTTGCTTATATTAATCGCTGTCATTTAGCTTGTGGTGTTTAACTAGAAATTAGCTTCACTTGTATTTCCTGATGTCACTGTAATAAATTTACTTTGACCTTCTGGTGATGGGATAACCAAACCATCAAATTGGATATTGTCATCTACTAAATCATCACAGCGTAACGCCACCATGTAATCACCCGCTGCGACAAAACCAAACTCATAGCTACCCTCAGTTGATACAACGGTTGATGCAAGAGGCGCAGTTGCAGTTGGCACTTCCCCTGTGAAAGCTTCATCTTCACTATCAAACAAATCACCAAACTCAGTAGTATCACCCGGGTACATATACACTGTACATGTGCCTAAATTAAGATTTTCAGATGAAATAGTGCCAGCAATAGTACCCGAACTACCCACAACCTTAATCCCATGTGGTTTTAAAATAAAACCATTTTTAGCTGGGTTATTGCCACGCTGCACCAGAGATGTTCTTAAATCAAATTCAATGGTGTAAGATGGGGTATCATCGACTTGCACTAAACTTGCGTCAACCGCAAACTCACCTAGGCGTAAACGCGAGCTAGGCACTTTAATTGCGTATAATGTTGCGTCATTATCAAGCTCAACATAAGAGCCTGCATCAATAATCACTAGTTCTAATTGATAGTTACCTTCGTCAAGTACAATACCAGCCAGCTCATCAATAATTTTCTTTTGATCTGCACCTTGATAATCAAGTAAGTTAGTGACTACCGAAGATGCTGTAGAGCCATCTTCCATAACAAACTCTTCAACTAAAATTTCTTCTGCTGCATCACCAGAATCATTTAATTTAATAATTTTAATCGTATCTATTTCAAGCACTACTGCAATTGCATCGTCAACAGGTGCATCGCTCAGTCCTAATGAAAATTTTGCTTGTTCAACACCTATCACAGGTGGCACAACAACCTCATTATCATTTGAAGAAGAACTTCCACCACAAGCCGAAATTAAAAGTGTCAGTAAGATTACTAGATAGGTTTTCATAATTGTCATCACATTAAAATTTACCAATATTATAGTAGGTGATTACTGATAAATTGATACGAAAATATTAGTACTTTAGCAGTTATTAGAAGAATACTTGACCAACCAAGTATTATTTAGCTGTGTATTTATAAATTGATTTTTCAGATTGAATTGACCAATTTAATTAATTAGATTGATTAAACATCAAAGGGCATACTGTACCCAACAAAACAAATTAACCAAATCAAGGGCGTAAAATGTTAAAAGATATTTCTGGACAATCAGTACCACAGGTTAACTTACCAATTTTTGCTAATAATCAATGGCAAACACTGACTTCTGACGACCTATTTAAAGGTAAGACTGTTGTTGTTTTTTCCCTACCGGGAGCATTTACACCAACGTGCTCTTCAACACATTTACCGCGTTTTAATGAATTAGCCAATACCTTTAAAGCAAACGGTGTTGACGATATTTTATGTGTATCAGTAAATGACAGCTTCGTAATGGCCGCTTGGGCTAAAGAGCAAGAAGCCGAACACATCAGGCTTATTCCTGACGGCACAGGTGAATTCACTCATGGCATGGGGATGTTAGTAGATAAAAGCGAGATTGGTTTTGGCAAGCGCAGTTGGCGTTATTCAATGCTTGTGAAAGATGGCATTATTGAAAAAATGTTTATTGAGCCTGAAGTTGAAGGCGACCCGTTTGAAGTATCCGATGCAGACACAATGTTAGATTACATTAATCCAAATGCTATCAAACCAAAACCGGTGTCGTTGTTCACAAAACCAAACTGCCCATATTGTCAAAATGCGAAACGACTGTTAGACAAGCATGGCTATAACTATGAAGAGATTGTACTTGGCAAAGATGCATCACTCACTAGCTTAAAAGCAATGTCTGGCCGCGATACCGTGCCGCAAGTGTTTATTGGTGGCAAACACATTGGTGGTTCGGATGATTTAGAAACTTACTTCCAATCAATGTAAAAAATAAAGCCTGCATTTGCAGGCTTTATTTATACCAATTTTATTAACTACTTTGTCATTACTGCGAGTCAAACGCCTCATTAACTGCGTTAAATTTTTCTCCTTGTTTATAAACCGTTTCTCTGTCGCAATAAGTGACCTATCAAATAATGCATTGGTATTAAAAGCGGAACTCAAGATTAACATTTGCACCGGTTTCATTATTGCTTCGGTTAAACCAATCAGCCCTATGGTGCACAATTTCACCTGTTAAAACTAACCAAGTTAAAAACTCATACTCTAAAGCTAAACTTGCGCCATAAGCTTTGCCTGTATCTGAAAAACGAGCGCCTACGCACGTTTTGTCGTAACCACAGCCTTGGTTTACTTGTTCGTGATTTACGTCATCATAACTTTCAAGAAGGTAATACTTCCCGTCGATATCACCATCTTGATAAAACACGCTGCCATACATTAGTGTTTGTTTATTAAAACGGTAACCCGCAATAAGTGAAAGATCATAACTTTTTTGTTCCAGTGACCAATTATTATCAACACGCGATGCACTCTTATTGCGCTTTGAATATATATAACCAACACTTGTGGCAAGCGAGACATTACCACTTTGCTTTTCCTCTTCTGGAGAACCAAGCCACTGGTACTTCAAGCTAAGTTGCTGCTCACCATTATCAACATAGCGCGCTTCAAAGCCATGGCTTAAAGTCATTGCAGCAGAAAAACGAAGCGCTGAATCTCTATCTGCTTTTTTGCTATTGTTAATTGATATTTCATTGGATGTATCAGAGCCGACTGCTAATTTAAAATTAAAAGGATGGCTATTTACTTCTGGGCTATTAAAGCGCGCCATGCGTGGTTTAACTTCGGGGGTAGATTCACATCCTACAAGAGCTACACTGGCTAATACCAGTGACATTGAAATTAAATTTTTCAAAAGAAAATCCGTTTATTTTTAGATGGTTTAGATAGTACGAATTTTTTCGTTATTGAAACAAGAGCAAATTGTAAATCAATGTAATTTAAACAGATAAGCTGTAAAAGAAACTAGAGGTATATTAATAAAATTGAACCTCACTATTTGAATTATTGCTTTAACGTTTATACTTTACTAAGAAAAACTTGTTAAACGGATAAATTTTGAAACCCTCAAAGACTAATGGATTCACTTTGATTGAATTGATGATTGTGCTTGCTATTATTGGAGTTTTAGCTGCAATTGCTCTACCAGTTTACAAAGACTATACAATTCAATCTTCTAATAATGCTTGTCTGTCAGAATCGTCTGCACATGTCAGAGCTGGTGTGGTGTATATTACTAATAAGAATTCTCCATTCCCTGCAGGGAAGCACCAACGTTGCCAATCTCTACCTGGTTTTGATAAAACAACACTATCAATAACAACAAAGTCTATTTCTCCAGGTGATGCAACTATAAACTGTGATGTTAAGGCTGGTGTTTGTTCAATCTAGCTATTTTTAAATCAAACAATTCTAAATTGAAAAAAGCCAGCATCCGCTGGCTTTTGGTTATTTTTCTTTTTGTTCGTTACTTGGTTGTGGTTTTTCTGCTTTTTGCTCTCTTACAATGGCGATTGTATGTTCAATTTTGGGATCAGGTAATACCATATTAACCAAAGCACCAAATACAACTGCGCCAGTTTTTCGCTTTTTTGCCCAACCAATCATCTTCCAGCAAAGCAGCATCAAGAAAGCCCACACAAACACCAAAACAAACAAGGTGATTACTTGTGTCATAATTTTCCTTATCTTTTAAGTTGTTAAATAATTAAAAAAGATAAGCTGTCATATTTGGCTGTATGACTTATTAAAATGATAACTTTCACGAATTAGAAAATTTATAAACGGGCTGCGGTAAAGTGAATGCGCTGACTTGCGAAAGTTAAAACGGTTAGCAAAAACTTTTAATATCGAATAATTTATAAATGCTTTAACAGTACTGTTATTACTGGCTAAGTGTGTAATGTGTTGAAAAGAGTTTAACGTTTGCCTATGAGGTGGAATAACTGAGCGTGCTAAATTAAACGGTAACAACGAAAATATAACAAATAAAATTATTAGCGTTGTTTTAAGCACCGTTTTCTCCCTTTTCTTTGGCCTACCCCATCAAAATTAATATGGGCTTTTCTCAACAATTCAATGCTTTCACAAACCAAGGTGAAAATTTTTGATAATCATTAAATAGTTGTCTTTGTTTTCTCATTAAAAATGCTAGCTTAAAGAAAAAACGTTGAAGGTTTCAAAATGGATCTAAGTACATGGACACTCTATTTTATTGCGGTGCTCATTTTAACGGCGTCGCCTGGCCCCAGCGCACTATTTTGTATGTCAAAAGCAATCACCTCAGGAAAACGTTCGGGTGTATTTGCAGCACTTGGTAGCTTAACTGCAATTACTCTAATTTTGAGTTTATCTTTTACAGGGTTAGGCGTGATAATTGCTACATCAGAGCTTGCGTTTAATATTATTAAATGGCTTGGTGCAAGTTATTTGATTTACCTTGGTATAAAGGCGTTATTGTCAAAGAGCACTGACTTTGAGCTTACTGATATGCCAAATGAAAATAATCAGCAAAGCATGCAGCACTTTATTAGTGGCTTTATAATTGGAGCAAGTAACCCCAAAGCCATTGTGTTTTTTACAGCGTTATTTCCACAATTTATTAACCCAGGTGACTCACTTTTAACACAATACCTTATTTTTTCAGGTACATTTATCTTACTAGAACTGAGCTGGTTGTTGTTTTATGTCATGCTAGGCGTTAAGTCTTCAAAGTGGTTATTCGAAAAAGGTCGCACTGCATTTTTTAATAAACTCTCTGGCAGTGTGTTTATTGGTGCAGGCGCATTGCTTACAATGTCTAATAGAAGCTAGTGAATTCTGTCATTAATAAAATACTTAGAAACCATTATTTACAAAGGAATTAAGATAAAAGACTGGTTTTATTTTGAGGGTAATTAGCTTTATAGTGGCTTCACGATTTAAATTTTACAACATCAGAAACTTTAATCGCTTAGTTTAAAATCCGTTGTGAAAGCTTTGAGGAATAACATTTTAATGAAAACCTTTTTACTTGCATTAACCAGCCTTTTTTTGATGGCGTCTCCACTTCACGCCAAAAATGAAAAACACAATAAAGGCAATGACTTACCACCTGGCCTTCAGAAAAAAGTAGCGCGCACAGGAGAATTACCTCCAGGATGGCAAAAGAAAATTCAGGTTGGTAAACCTATCGACCGTGAAATTTATAGCCACAGCAAAATTATTGTTCCGGTTGACCATAAAGGGTTAATCACCGTAAACATCGATGGCAGAATAATCCGCCTGATTGAAGCAACTCGTGAAGTTGTTAAAATTCTAAAATAGTAAACTACAACATGGATGTTGTGATTTCTTCGGATGACACTTCGTTGTGTAACACTCAAGCCATTGGACTGATAATTAAATAACCCTTTAAACTAAAGTAAATTCATCACAAGGCGTACCTTGATGGTACTTCATTTGCCATGCTCCATTATTGAGTACCCAAATAGATGATCTTTTAGCAAAATAGCTGGCCGAGCCATCCTTACTAACCCATGCTGTTTTGTACAACATTAAAAATACTGAATATTCTAACTGAATACATTCATAGTCTTGCGCATGGACATGTCCGCTTGGTTGCTTTTCCGAAGACATCATTTCAATAATGGTTTTGAATGAAAATGATGTGCCCGATTGGCCTACTTCACGAAATTCAGGATGAATTAAACGGATAATTTCACGTTTATTGTGGCGAGTTTCATAGTTATGAAGTAATTCCTCTTGTTCTATCAATAGTTCTTTCAAGTGAACGCCTCGCAATTCTTAACCTTTACTTTGTTATAACGCAAAACAACTAAAGATCAATGATTAAGCGAGCATGTTTAAATTTTATAATGGCAATAGATAACCAAAATTACTTTTCACGTTAGCTCATATTCACTAGCAAATATGAGCTTGAGGTAGTTACTATCGATAAATTTTAGATATGGTTACTGTTAAGACACAATTAAAACGCAATAAAGCGAGAGTAGTTATACTTACAATAGATATATCACTCTGACAATTTATATTGCCACAACTTTAGTCAGTCGATTACTGTAAATACTGGAGACCATTTGAATTTCGAAAATATAAGGGTTAATAAAAATAGCTGTTGCTTAGAGAAGTAAGGCGTTAAAGTAAAATTACTTAGTTGAGTAAAAAACTAAGTGCTTTTTATTTTATGAGACCCACTATTGATATGCTAATTAAACAACCACTACATATTATTTGCATTTTGCTCGTCATTCTCTTTGGGGTGCAAATTTTAAATACTATTACTGCAGGGTTAGTTTCAAATTTTGGAATTTACCCCCGATACATCAACGGCTTAATTGGGATCCCACTGGCACCTTTTATACACCACAGTTGGCAACATTTATTGTCAAATGCGGCCCCCTTAGCAGTGCTTGCATTTATTGTGTTGCAACAAGGTGTAAAGCGTTTTATTTGGGTATGTTTGTTTATTACATTTAGTGCAGGCTCTGCCGTATGGCTTTTTGCCAGTGAAGGTTTTCATGCAGGGGCTAGCACATTGGTTTTTGGACTAATAGGCTTCATTATTTGTAACGCTATTTTTAGCCGTAATATTTTTAATTTGATGCTAGCTGCAATTATTTGTTTTTTGTATGCCAGTGTTATTTATTCGCTTACTCAGTTTGTACCTGGTGTAAGTTGGAGTAGCCATTTCTTCGGTTTTATTGCGGGTTGCATTGCTGGAAAGCTCTTTTTAAGTAAACAGCAAAAATCGTAAGCTCATTATTAAATTCAATCAACCCTTTTATACTCAAAACACAGTTGCATTCCTGTTGCAAATAGCACAACAAATATCCCCCCTAACCATCTGAAATTTAATTACAAAATTTATTTGAAAAAAGTGATTGCAGCAAACTCAAACTTGCATAATAATTGCGCGCTTTTTAATGTATTTCAGATTAAAAAGCATATGCTCATCTTTTGTTTGGAGAACGCTATGAGTGACTTGTTGGGTATAAGCATTTTAATCATTTTTGGTGCCTTATTTGCTATGTCGGAAATTGCGATTGCCGCAGCACGTAAAATTAAATTACGGGTTATGGCTGACGAAGGTAACAAAAAAGCCCAAGCAGTTTTGCGGCTTCAAGAACAACCGGGTGGTTTTTTTGCCATGATTCAAATTGCATTGAATGCGATTGCCATTTTAGGCGGTATCATCGGTGAACAAACGCTTACTCCATATACCTCACAATTGGTAAATTTGGTTTATAACGGACAACATGCTGATCAAATCAGTTTTTTCCTGTCGTTTTTGGCAATTACCTCGTTATTTATTTTATTTGCTGATTTACTACCTAAGCGTATTGCGATGATCATGCCTGAATCTGTCGCAATCAGAGTGGTTAGTTTGATGAATTGGTTAACCTTTGCTCTCACCCCATTGGTAATGTTTTTCAATGGTATTAGTAATATGGTTCTGCGAATTTTTAAACTGCCTACAGAGCGTGAAGAAATTGTCACCACGGAAGATATCGTTGCCGTAATGGAAGCCGGTGCCCAAGACGGTTCATTGCAACAGCAAGAGTATCAACTGATAGGCAATGTATTCGAACTTGAGGGTCGCACATTACCCACAGTAATGACCACACGTGATTCGATTGTATTTTTTGATATTAACGATACTAGTGAAACAATCAGCAATAAAATTTTAGAAAACCCTCACCACCAATTTTTAGTGTGTGATGGACAGTTGGATAAACTGCTTGGCACCATTGAATCAAAAACTATTTTGCATCAATTATTGAATGGTGGAAAAGCCGAACTCAGTTTACAAGCTTTAAACAAAGACTTGCTGTATTTACCGGAAACACTGACGCTTTCAGATGCATTAAATGCATTTAAATCTGCATCTTCTCAGTTTGCTGTTGTGGTAAATGAATATGCGCTAGTTGTGGGCGTTATTACATTAAAAGATTTAATGAGCAGCTTTATGGGTGATTTAGTGCCATTTAGTGGCGATGAACAAATAGTTAAACGCGATGCAAACTCTTGGTTAGTTGATGGCGCGACACCTATTGTCGATGTTAAAAAATTACTTGAAATTGATGAATTTCCTGACGAAAGTTATTATGAAACTGTTGCTGGATTTATCATTTATAAAATGAAACGAATGCCCAAATGTGCCGACTTTGTGCTGCATGCTGGGTATAAATTTGAAGCGGTAGATATTGACGGAATTCGTGTTGATCAATTACTGATCACCCATCTTGAATCAAGTGAAACAGCAACGTCTGAAAGTTTATAAAATATATAAAACAACAACTTAAATAGGCAGTTAAATTTATTGCCTTGATAACCTAAAAGAGAGAAACATTGGAACTAACAACCCTTTTTTCAATTTCACCGTTTGAATGGTCTAAAATTGCCGCTGCTATTTGCTGTGGATTTATCGTTGGACTAGAAAGACAACTTCGCGGCAAACCTGTTGGTATTCGCACCTCTGCACTAATTGTACTTGGTACTTATATGTTTATTGCTGCTTCAAATTCATTAAATAATGATGTAACCGATACATCACGCATTATTGGTCAAGTTGTTACAGGGGTTGGCTTTTTGGGTGCAGGCGTAATGCTCGCTAAAGACGGCATTGTGGTAGGTGTTACCTCAGCTGCAACCATTTGGGTACTTGCCGCTATTGGTGTTGCTGTTGATATTGCAGGTGAATTAAGTGCAATAAAGCTGAGCGTTTTAGTAGTGGGAATATTGTATGGTGTGGATGTATTAGAGGACTACTTTACATCGCTGACCCAAGGCGTGCACGCAAAATTTCATGATTGGAAAAAGCGAAAAAGATAACCTAATTACTAATATCAGTTTCGCTTTTCAAGTTAAGTAGTTACTTAGCCATTGCCATATAGTCTAGTGCAAAGTTAGTTAAGGCTTCTGTGCCTAATTTAAATGAAGACTCATCGGCAAAAAAGTAAGGCGAATGATTGCTCGGTGCATCTTTAGGATCTGTTCCTTTTGGTGTACCGCCCAAAAATACAAATAATCCCGGTACTTCCATTGCATAGAATGAGAAATCTTCAGCACCAGTAATTTTTGGCATTTCAATTAAGTTACCCTTACCTGTCACCTTTTCAAGCGTTGGTAGCATTTTTTCTGTTAATTTAGGGTCATTAACGGTTACCGGATAGCCTTCATAGATAGTCACATCAGCAGTATTGCCAGACGATAACGCGATATGCTCTGCCGTAGTTTTAATTTTCTCGAAAATTTGTTGGCGATTTTCCATATCAAAATTACGAATTGTGCCGACCATGTCCACTTGTTCAGGAATGATATTATTCCTTACTCCACCAGCTATTTTTCCAAACGATACAATGGCTGGTTCTTTAGTAATATTAATTTGCCTACTGACAATATGATTTACCCCAGTAACAATTTGCGCAGCCGCAGCGATTGGGTCAGCGCCAGCCCAAGGTGTTGAACCATGAGTTTGCTCACCTTTAACTGTTATTTCAAATCGGTCAGCGCTGGCCATGGCTGGCCCACTGCGATAACCAATTTGGCCAACATTTAATTTTGAAGTGATATGTAATCCAAAGGCCACATCTGGTTTGTATTTTTTAAAAATACCTTCTTTAAGCATCAATTCAGCACCACCCTCTTCACCTTGCGGCGCTCCTTCTTCAGCAGGTTGAAAAACGAACATGATATTCCCTGCAAGTTCATTTTTCATGCTCGCAAGTACCTCTGCAGCTCCCATAAGCATTGCCACATGGGTATCATGACCACACGCATGCATTACACCAACATCAACACCGCGATAATTTGTCGTTTTAGTAGATTTAAAAGGTACATCTGCTTTTTCTGTTACTGGTAATGCATCCATATCTGCACGTAACATCACTGTAGGTCCAGGTTTAGCGCCTTTTAAAAAGCCAACAACGCCTGTGTATGCAATGCCCGTTTCAACTTGCAAACCTAAAGATTTCAAATGCGCAGCTACAATCCCTGCCGTGCGCGTTTCACGATTGCCAAGCTCAGGGTTTTGATGAAAGTCACGTCGCCATTCAATCACTTTTGGTTCGGTTTTCTTTAATAAGGAATCCACTGTATCCTGTGCGACTACTTGGCTTGATATCCCAGCTAACGCCAACATTATTAACGTTTTTTTCATTAAATATTCCCCTAAGTTTATTTGATTATTATTATTCATTCTTATTTGTGTCTTATAGCATCAAATACTTACCGAATAATCAATCAGTTTATAGTTGTACATTTGAGAGTATTTTTTGGTTTGAGTTTACAACGACACGCCATTGCGTTTCAGAATCGCTAACATATTATCCGATGCGATAACCTTCTAACTAACTATACACTTGCATTTGCAGGCTTTTTTATTTTCCTTGCATATTTGCTATTCCATATTGGGTTAATTATTTGTAAACTCAACACATCTGACCAGTTGAGAAAACGATTATGCAAACACGCATTACCCAATTATTTGGCATTGAAAAACCCATTGTACTTCCAGGTATGAGCTGGATTTCCACACCTGAACTTGTGGCAGCGGTATGCAATGCCGGTGGTTTGGGCATTTTGGCATCTGGTCCACTTAGCCAACAGCAAACACGTGACGCTATCGCTAAAATCCGCTCACTCACAGATAAACCGTTTGGTATTGGCATTACGCTAATGATGCCTGGTGCAAAACAAAACGCCAAAATAGCACTCGAACTTGAAGTGCCTGTTATTAACTTTTCACTCGGTAAAGGCGATTGGCTAGTTGAAGGTGCTAAAAAATATGGTGGTAAAGTTATCGCTACCGTTGTGACAGAAAAACATGCACTCGCGGCTGAGAAATCAGGGGTTGATGCCCTACTTGTTACCGGGCATGAGGCCGCTGCCCACGGCGGTGAAGTTACCTCGTTGTGTTTAGTGCCGAATATTGTCGATATTGTTGATATTCCAGTGATTGCTGCCGGAGGCTTTGCTGATAGCCGCGGTTTAGTTGCCGCGCTAGCCCTAGGTGCCGATGCCGTTGCTATGGGTTCTCGCTTTGCTACTAGCAGTGAAAGCCCTGTTCATCAAAACGTGAAAGATGCCGTTGTCGAGAAGCGTGTTGCGGATACTATTTATTCGAAGAATTTTGATGGTTTATATGCTCGCGTAATGAAAACTCCTGCTGCTGAAAAAGCAACTCGTAAGCCAATGAACTTCTTGATGGCGACAATAAAATCATTTAAAGCCGCAAAAATGGTCGATATGCCACTTTGGAAATTACTGGTTGGCCTAGTTGCGCAGTTTGACAAAATTAAAATGCTCTCGCTATTTGGCGCTGCCACTGAAAAACTAGAAACCGCCACCATTAAAGGTGATTTGGAGAATGGTGTGCAATTTATTGGGCAATCACAAGGTGTTATTCATCAAGTGCAATCCGTACAACAAATTGTTGATGATGTTGTTTTAGGCGCTGAAGAGCGAATTCAACAACTCGCAAATAAACGAATTTAACTTCCCCCTAAATAAGTTAAGTAAAGCAAAAGCCCCGAATTTTCGGGGCTTTTTATTTATGTTTTAAACTAGTTTGCTTTGGTACGGTACTTTTCAAACCATGCCATTATATTACCGACTTTTTGAATTAAATTACTCGGCCTTGCAGCAATACCATGACTGGCTTTTGGAATGCGCACCATAGCAGAGTCAATTTTACGTAGTTGCAATGCTTGATAATACTGTTCGGTTTCACTCATAGGAGTACGCACATCTTCTTCACCAGTTAACAACATAGTCGGTGTCGATACATTACCAACCAGTGATAATGGTGATCGTGCCCACAAATGTTCAACATGATCCCAAGGCATGCCTGGCATCCAATATTTGGTGAAATATGAATAACCATCAGCAGTTAATGCAAAACTCAGCCAATTTATTACAGGCTTAGCGACAACAGCCGCTTTAAAGCGATCCGTTTTACCTACAATCCAAGCAGTTAACACGCCACCACCAGAGCCACCTGTTACGAATAAGTTATTCTTATCTACATACGGTTTTGCTACCATGCCATCTACAACATCCATTAAATCGTTATAGTCTTGCGATGGGTAATTATGATGGATTAAATTCGCAAACTCTTCACCATAAGATGTGCTTCCGCGCGGGTTCGCCCATACAACCACATAACCTTTTGCTGCCATCAGTTGCACTTCAGTACTAAAATTTGGGCCATAAGCCGTATGTGGGCCACCATGAATTTCTAATATAAGTGGATATTTTTTTGATGCATCAAAGTTAGGCGGTAATGCATACCACGCTTGAATTTCACGATTATCTACAGATGATTTAACCGTTATTTCTTCAATCTTCGCGGTTGCTTTATGAGCCAAGAGGTCTTCATTCAGCATCGTTACTTTTCGCGCTTTGCCTTTTTTCACAATGGCTAAATCGGCAGGACGATCACTGTTTGCATGTGTAAAAACGAGTTGGTCGTTATCAATCACCGCAAATTCGCCAGAGGTGTAAGGACGCCCGAGAGATTGACCACCCAGTTTTACTATTTTCTCTTTAATTTTGCCTTTTAAATTAACGTAACCTACGTATTTTTGACCAAAATCATCATAGCTGAAATAAATGCCACGGCCTTTACTATCCCACTTTGGCGAACTAATCGGTCTATCAAGGGATGCTGTCAGATTTGTTACATCACTGCCATCCAAGTCCATCAGATAGATATCGTTATTTTGACTCGATAATTTTTTATCATCAAAACGTAAGTAGGCAATTTTTTTGCCGTTTGGCGAGATAACTGGTGCAGCATCAGGACCCGGTCGGTTAGTTAGGTTTGTCGTTTCGCCACTTTCGATATCAATTTGGTAGATATCAGATTCACGGGGGCGGTCTTGCCAATCTTTATTTCGGTCACCACTGATAAACACGGCTTTACTGTCTTGTCGCCAAGTAATTTGGCCACCATGATGAAAGTCACCAGTACTTACTTGGCGCGGCGTACCGCCTTCAGCAGGCACAACATAGATATGGCGAAAACCATTTTTCAAAAATCCGCGACCGTCGCTTCGGTAACTCATTTGATCAATATATTTAGCAGTGCCAGCCCAATTGGCGCCTTTTGGCTTTTCAGGCATATCTTTAAAAATACCACTGGATGCCTGTGGCTTAAACATTGAAAAAGCCAGCCACTTACCATCTGGTGACCAGCTTATATTACTTACACTTTGAGCAACATTCGTCACGCGTGCAGTTTGCCCTGTTGCGAGCCATCGAACATAAAGCTGGTTATCACCTTCTTCATTTGAAATATACGCGAGCTGTTGACCGTTTGGTGAGAAACGCGCCATACGATAGTGTGCTTTGCCAGAGAGCAGAGGTGAGTGGCTACTATTAGCAAGATTGTATTGCCATAAATTAGTCCGGGTGCCATCACTCATAATGTCCATGGCGCGTCGTTCGTAAACAATAAACTGGCCATCTGGGCTAACTTGCGGCGCCGCCGCATATTCAATATTAAAAACGTCTTCGTATTGCCATACATCCTGTGACGCTGTAACGCCGAGTGATGCAAATGATAATAGTCCTGCTAACAATGTTATTTTAGGTTTGTTACCCATGGTTAATTTCCATTTTTCGTTATTTAATAGCCAATGTAGCAACCTAGATTAATTTTGCAATTACCCTAAGACAAAGCGCAGATATCCAAGTTTAATTTCGCTAAGTATTTTAACACCATGTTATTAAACTATATTTATGCTAAAATTAGGGTGTTTCCATACGCAATAAAGGAGTATTTAATATCGACCGAGAAGTCAAACTCAGCCAAGATGAAAGTTTGTCTATCAAACTTAGCTATCTTTTATTACCCAAAGAATCGCAACGACTCGACCTCTACTTTTCCTTACCCGTAGAAATGGGTATAAATTCAAGTACATTTAATGAAGAAGACTATTTTCACGCACATGTAAAAAGCCACAGTGCATATTATTCCGAGCAGTTGCACCTGCCTCTAGTACGCAGCCGTTTTATTAGTCAATCAAAAGGTGAAAAAGCAGATTATCGCTTAAATCTAAACCTTTATTCATATCAAATTCGTTTAGCATTAGAAGCCGATATAAAACAGACAATACAACTTAAAGAAGCTGAAGAGTTTTATCCTGCTGCCATTGAATTAGTAGAGCAGGCACAAGTTTTACTGAAAAAACTTCGTCGTTATACGCCACCAGACAAAAAGTTAAAGTCGTATTTTGAAAATGCAGACAACTACTTAAGCTGGCACACTGAACAAATGTTTTTAAAACTGCTCTCGAAAGCCCCAAAAAATTCAGAGTTCACCAAAGAGCGTGAAACTTTGCGTTCGTTTTGTCGCAGCGAAACACAATACCGTAGCGATCAAGAATACAATTCTATGTTGACTTTAGACGACCCAAATCGAATTACCAACAAGATGCGTTTACTACAAAGGTTGACTGAATACGGCGTTGTATTTAGTAAGGAAACTAAAAACTTAAACTTAAACTTGCAACGGTTTGTACGTGGCTCAGTAACGGCTGTAATAATGGCGTTCGTGATGTTTTTGGTACTTAATGCCCGCTCAAATTTTCAAGAGATCACCGTAGCTTTGATTGCATTTTTAGGTGTGCTTTATGGCCTACGTGAGATTTTTAAAGACGACTTAACTCGCATTATTTGGCGCAAAATAAAACAAGGCAGACCCAAATGGCGACATATTTTCCGTAGCAGCTTTGATAACAAAACCATTCATACGCAAACTGTTTGGCTGGAACATATTCGACGTAAATCACTGCCAAAAGAAGTATCCGATCTTTTCAAAAAGCGTCGTCAACAGAATAAACAAGCGGCACACCTTATCCATTACCGCTGTGATAGTAAGGTGATAGCTAAAGAATTTTTACCTGGTTATGAAGAAATTCAACAGCAAGTTTATTTTAATTTGACGCCCTTTGTACGCTATTTGAAAAAAGGCGCTGGCAAATTATTCAGTTTGGAAGGCAATAAAGTATCAGGGCAATCAGTTGAAAGGCGATACCAAATAAACTTGGTTGTTACTTATACTGCAAATGGCTCACATACTGCAACGCGCTATAAAATTACGTTAAATCGCTCGGCCATTGTCAGCATTGAAGAGATGCCTGATTAAGCACAGTTATGCTCCGGTTAGCATGGATAAAGTGTAAACGCTGAATTTGTATAACCTAAACCAGTTAATTTAATTGAAGGTGTATTGGTAATTAATAACAATACTTCTTCTTTTCGCTGGCACTATACCATCCCATACTCTTGGATCGAAAATAGCATATTCTTTATCAAACAAATTCTCTGCAGACACAGACAACGTGTGCTTTCCAAAATCTCGTGTAAGTTTCAAATATACTAAACCATAGCTTGGTTGGTAAAAGTGCGTGTTTTCGCTCAATGGTGCGTCGATTTCGTCGCGCCATATTGCATTTAAATGAATGGTTGCAATTGAGGTTGGGTAACGTACTGATAAATTGGCAAAACGTTTAAAACTGGCATTAATTGGCTCATCAAATAATTGCGTAAAGTTAACAGATACATTTAATTTATTTAACGCTTTGCTGGCCGAAAGCTCCAACCCCGCAATATTTTCATTTACCGTATTATCAAAGGTAAAAAAGCTATTACCATCAATTGGCACAAGATTAATAAAATCTCTTAGCTGGTTATGAAACAACACACTTTCAAGTGATAAATCATGATTAGTGTAAAGCCAAACAAACTCACTGGTTTTAACATACTCTGAGGTTAGATTTGGGTTGCCTTTCGTTACGCTATCACTTGAATAAAGCTCGTTATTTACCGGTGTTCTAAATGACTCACCATATTGTAGTTTAATACTGTGGTGCTCTAAAGGTTGCCAAATAGCCGAAAATCGCGGTGAAAGTTTACTATCTATACCTTTAATATCATCAAAGCGAGCACCGACAAAAAACAACCACTTTTCATTAAGCTGCCATTTAAGTTGGCTATAAATACCATAAAAATCATGGGATGCGCGAAGTGCCGAAAATTCAGGAATGTTTTTAAGGCGTTTTAACTCACCTAAGTAAAAACTATCATCAGGAATAATCAGTTCACTTTGGTAGTCATAATAGTTAGTTGTGGCACCAGCCTGATACTGACTGGCATGTCGATATTCAAGGCCGGAATTTAATTGTTTATCTTCTGCTAATTTAAGACTGTGTGACAGTGAAAATTTTGTCCATTGTGTTTGCCAATTAGGCCCCACTAAAAAATCTTCACTGACTATACCGAATTCTTTCGGTAACACCATTCCTGAAGAGTCTATTTGAAAATTTGCATAACTGACGAGCGCATCTAAAGTGTGACGCTCATTTTGCCAAAGTGTATGCTCTAAGCTTGTGCTAAAAGACTGACTCTTGTGAACATTTTCATTACTGTAACCACCTAGATTAATAAATTCATCTAACTGATTTTCAATAAAATGAAATGCTATTGTTGTGTCTTGGTAATTTAACTGTGCATTAAGTAAAACGTGCTTTAGTGGATCTTTAACGTCAAAATTGTCTGTCACAGCATAGCTTTGACCATCAGCTTGCTGCAACGATATATTGCCATTAAACGTAACATCATCTTGTTTATGGCTATAACTGCCACTTAAAGCTTTATAACCATGCTCACCTATCGAAAGGGTTAATTGTTGATGCTGTTTTTTGGTAATAAAATTAACGACTCCCAAAAACGCATTACTGCCATAAAGTGCAGAGCCTGGCCCACGAATTATTTCCACTCGCTCCAGTATTGATGCAGCAATAAACGGAGTATAAACCGTCGCTTTGCCAAATGAACTTTCATTTAAACGCACACCATCTAATAAAATTAATAAATAGCCATTGTCTAAGCGTACTCCTCGGGCGTGCTCTTTTGGTACAGCCCCCACCCAATCGCCTCTTGCCATTTGCATACCAGGCACAAAATTAAGCACATCAAACGCGTTTATAATGCCAAGGGATGAAATTTTTTGTTCATCAAATACGGTTATCGTTGAAGGTGCAGTTGCGCGAGTTTCAGAGGTATTACTTGCAATTGTGACTTCTAATTCACTTAATTGAGCAATATCGAGAGAGAAAAGATCTGACTGAGGAGCGTTACTTGTTGCAAAGCAATTAAACGACGTCGCTACAAGCAAAACAAAGTAATAAAAACGATAAAACAGTTTTGGCATTATTATTAGTGTATAGTTATCGGCTCGGATATACTTTAAGAATAGTAAAAAGTACTGTAACAGCAAGTGGTTAAAAATTAATTTATGATTGAGCAAACTCTAAAAAGTATTCCTAATTTAGCATTATTTCAACGTGTCACTTGTCAGGTGCTCAATCAATTAAAATTAGCTTTTCCTAATCCTAGTGACATTTCGTGTACCCAGCTTGCTCAGCAAATTATTAATGAAACCCCTTCAAAAAATACTCTTGTGCTTGATGTTGCAATTGAAATAAGTGCCGTTATTAGCTGGTTAGAAAAAGCGGGGCTTATTTGGGTTGGCGGACACGACCTTAATGATTTTTTTGATGTCACAATATCAAAGCAAGGCTTGTCTAAACTTTTAATAGAAATGGATGGAGAAAGTTTGGCGCAAAAACTATCCAACTCACCTTCTAAAGAAGCACAATTTGAAATTATTAAATCTTTAATTTCACATCATTAATATTTATAAATTTTTGTACTGCTACTATACGAAGGAAACAGTAGCAGTAGCAGTAGCAGTAGCAGTAGCAGTAGCAAAAGTAACACTAACCATTATTTAAGAGTTGATAAGCGCCCAATTAAGTTATTTAACGCTGTAACACTAAACCCTCTGTCATAAAAATAAACTATTTTGCCTTTGTCATCTAACAACACCACGCGTGCATTATTTGGCTTTTCATTGCCGGTAAATGCCTGAATACGTTCGCCATCTTGATATATGGTAATTACACCACCCCACAACTCTTTTGGAATACCGCGACGCATACCCTCATCGATTTGGGTACTAAACATTCGCGGAAACATACCTGCAATGGTTGGCAGTTCATAGGCAACCACATCAACCTCTTTCATATCAAGCCCGATAAGCCAGCGGTCAATGTCAAATTGCGAGTCTTGTTTATAACCAATTAAAAAAAGCGCTGGTTTGCCGAGCATAGCTTCAGGTAAATTTATATTTTGCTTTTCTAAGCTCGTTCCAGACACATTCGGAAAAACTGTGCCTTCTACATTTTGGTTTGGATACTGTGTAGCGCAGCCCGATAAGACTGCAATCAGAAATAAATTAAATAGTGCTTTCATATTTGCCTCAAAAAACCTTTTTATAGAGTACGTTAGTTAAAGCAAAATGGTTTTCAATAATTAAGCAATTTAGCCTGATCACAGGCTAACTAATCAACCTCTTTTACAAGCGCTTCAAGTTTGCTCATAAACACATCTTTTAGTTTACTGTGTTCATAATCGAGGTGATAAGTGTTGTGAAAGCCAAAACGCAGCAGCACACCATTGCCTTTTAAGTAAATGGTGTAGCCGTCAATATCTGAAAAGGCGGTGATCCCTTGATAAAGTTTGCCATCTTCAAAGTCTTCACCTTTTTTGTAAATAAGGTCGAATACTTTTAATAATAGTTTGGCATCTAGCTCGTTTTTCATAACTAAGTATTCCCTGATTGCTCAAATTGTTACTTAATTATAGTGAGTTAGTTCACTTTTAGATCATTTAGCGAAAGTATCGAGGTAAAGCGCTTCAACTTTATCACGCGCCCATTGTGTTCGGCGTAAAAATTTCAGCGATGATTTGACTGATGGCTCGTTTGCAAAACAATTGATTTTAATCTCACGATAAAGGCCATCCCAACCATATTCTTCAACTAATTGAGTCACAATTTGCTCTAGCTTTAAGCCATGTAAAGGGTTGTTTGGTTGGTTTTGCATTTTAAAAGCCTTAAATAAGGGGCTGGTATTTTTGTTTTACTCTCACTTTAATTAGTAAACAAAAAACAGCTGCCACTAAAAAAGCCCTAAACGGGCTTTTTTAAAATTATGTTTACCGGTTATAGTTTAACTAAATCGCCTTTTAATGTCACACCTGCCATTAAAAAGCCTGCGCCACATTCAAATTCAGTATCACTTACAAATTCACGTTTTTTATAGAACGAGCTGATGTTTACTACCGCATTCATACCTTCTTTGCGAGCTCGCTGTTGCATTGCTTTAAGTGCGCTTAGCATTACCCATTGGCATGCTTCTTTATCACTTTTGTTTACTGCGTTGGTTTTTTTGTTTGTTTGCACTTCACCGTAAGTTGATAAAACTTTACCTGCATCTTGCTTACCAAAAAATAATTTAATTTCTGGGTCAAGTGTTTGCTGTGCTTTTGAGGTTTTTAATAATTCATCAACAGAATAACGACCAATATCATCACGCGCTGTAGCTGTGCTTGCCGCAAGTACTAAAGATACACCTAGAATTAACTTTTTCATTTTTTCTCCCTACTTTTTTAATGAGTAAAACTTCCATGCAAAACCTAATCCGAGCGAAACATTACTCTGCTCTCGCATCAACGGGCTATGCTGATTTGCACTGTGTGAATAATTATAATAACGAATAAAACCACCGGCCCATAGCCAGTCATTATCGTATGTTAAACCTAAACTAAAAACAGACGCAAGGTAACCTGCATCAGCATCATATTGCAAACGGTCAATTGTTTGAAATTGTTCTGCTACTTGATAAAAATAATTATTGTATGCGTGCGAGCCAAAACGTGAACTAATACGAGCGGTCAAATTCACTTCATGTTGTGCTGAGTGAAATAACTTTTTGCCCGTCTCAATAATTAGCCCAGACACACTGCCAATATCATCAACATCTCGATTATCAATGGCATATGCTTTTCGAATAAATGGGGAAATATAGAAGTAGTTATCTGAAAGTGGGTCGCCATAAGCAAAATACTGATAACTTGGCCCTATTTCGCCTACCCATGCAAGGTCATCCATACCCTCACGGGCGCGATTATCTTTACTTGCTACCGCAATCGCACCACCGGCGCTTAGGCTTAAATAATGCTTAGGGGCAATTTCTAGAAAAGAGGCAAACTCATTACGTTCAACTTTATAGTGCTCTTTTTCGATATGAATATATGGCAGTGGTACAAGGTAACTTTCGTTTTGATCAGAGCCTAAATAGTGTGGAATAGATGAATAAAAAGCCCCAATTCCAAAAGTGACTTCGTCAGCAACACAAAGCGACTGAAAGACTAATAAAATTAACGCAATCCATTGCTTTAACATATTTAATTCCAGCGCTTAAAGATGAGGGATGTATTAATACCACCAAACGCAAAATTATTACTCATCACATAGTCAGTGGTGATTTCACGCCCATCAGCACGAAGATAATCAAGTGGTGCACATTCTGGGTCGATATTATCAAGATTAGTAGTACCACTAAACCAGTTGTCGTACATCATATGAATACTGGCCCATGCTTCGATTGCACCACAGGCACCTAAAGTATGGCCTAAATAACTCTTTAACGAACTAATAGGCACTTCACCGAGCGCGTTAAATGTGGCGTGAGATTCTGCAATATCACCACGATCTGTTGAGGTGCCATGCGCATTTACGTAACCAATTTGTGATTTTTCGATAGCGGCATCCGCAACTGCTTGTTCTATGGCTACTTGCATCGTTTCACTGGTAGGTTGCGTAACGTGCTGGCCATCAGAATTACAGCCAAAGCCAACAATTTCAGCGATGATATTAGCACCACGCGCCTTAGCATGCTCCAACTCTTCTAAAATAAAGGTACACGCACCTTCACCGATAACCAGTCCGTCACGGTCTGTATCAAAAGGACGAGGTGTGTTTTTTGGTGTTTCGTTTTTACAGCTTGTTGCGTAAAGGGTATCAAATACCGCAGCTTCAGTAACACAAAGTTCTTCTGCACCGCCTGCTACCATTAATTTTTGACGACCAAATTTAATCGCCTCATAAGCATAACCGATACCTTGTGAGCCAGATGTACAAGCTGAACTGGTAGTGATCACTCGCCCTTTTAAGCCAAAGAAAACGCCCACATTAACCGGTGCGGTATGCGCCATCATTTGAATATAACTGGTTGCCGTAACCCCAGTCATCTCACCCGTATCCATCATGCGGCCAAAAGAAACAAGGGGTGATGTAGAGCCAATTGATGAACCAAAAGCAATGCCCGTATCGCCGTTTGTCAAAGATGGGTGGTCTAGTAATCCGGCTTGTTCAAGGGCAAGCTCCGTGGTGCGCGTTGCCATTAGGGAAACGCGGCCCATTGAGCGGATTTTCTTACGTGGATAGTGCTTTGGCTTTTCAAAGTGTTTAATTGGCGCAGCTAAATTGGTATTTAAACCATTAATAAATTCCCAATCCGGCATGTTTTCAACTGCATTTACACCGGTTTTTAAAGCCGCTTTAAATGTCTGCCAATCATCACCTAGCGCGGTGATTGCCGACATGCCCGTTACAACAACACGTTTCACTAAACTAACCCACCGTTTACAGAAATCACTTGGCGCGTAATGTATGCTGCATCGTCAGACATTAAAAATGATACCGTACCAGCGACTTCTTTTGGCTCGGCCATACGCCGCATCGGGACCATTTTTAGAATTTCATCGACCGGTAAATCATCAACCATATCAGTGGCGACAAGGCCTGGAGCAACACAGTTAACGGTAATTTTGCGCTTTGCCACTTCTAAAGCAAGTGCTTTTGTCGCACCAATTAGTCCAGCTTTAGCAGCGCTGTAATTCACTTGACCACGGTTACCTGCGATACCAGAAACCGATGCCATAGTAATGATTCGGCCGCCTTTTCGCGTTTGGATCATTGGCATTACTAATGGTTGAACTACATTGTAAAAACCATCAAGACCAGTTTCGATGACTTGATCCCACTCTTCACCAGTCATTGCTGGGAAGGCTGTATCGCGTGTCACACCGGCATTACATACCACACCATAATAGGCGCCGTGCTCTGCAACATCAGCAAGTAAACTTTCTTTCGCTTTTTCGCGATCACACACATCAAATTGACAAACCGTAACATGGCGTCCGAGGGCTTCTATTTGCTCTTTTACAGCAAGCGCAGCATCTATGCCGCTGCGGCAATGTAAAGTAATATCAAAGCCATCTTCAGCAAGTCTTAATGCAATGGCTTTGCCGATACCACGACTTGAGCCAGTTACTAATACACGTTTTGTCATTGTTGTTCCTTTAAAAACTGCACAGGATCTTCCGGTTGAAACACGTTTATTTTTGCCTCAGCAAGTAATGTTTCGCCATCGGCAATATTGCATTCGAATACACTTAATCCGGTTTCTTCTTGAAATAATTTTTTTATTGAAACCGACAGTGTTTGACCCAATTTAAATTCAGGTGAGAATGTTTTATATTTACGCGAGCCAATCAGAAAACCAATTTTAACTGCAGCATTGTCATCAAGTGCTAATGCACCAGCATATGCTGCGATAGATTGTGCCATATATTCAGTGCCAATGTAACTTGCAACTGTTTGAGTTTGCTCGTTATAAAATGCAGATTCAGCGGTGATATCCACTTCACAAACAGCCGAATCTTGATCGTAACTAACTAAGCGCGATAATAAGATCATTGGATCAGCATGAGGCAATACCGCCTCAATCGAATACTGTGTCATGTTGTGCTATTTTCCAAAAATTAGCGATACGTTGTTGCCACCAAAGGCAAACGAATTAGATAAACAGCGCTCTATTTTACCAGAAGTTTGACCAGCTGCGAGTTTAATTGCTGCAAGTTTTTCATCTAATTGGGCACTCGGGTGATTTTCAGGCAACATATTTTCGCTATTTAAATCACTTAGCAGCAACCAACACAGCCCTGCTTCAAGTGCGCCTGCGGCACCTAACGTATGGCCGGTAAGTCCTTTGGTTGAACTAACCATACAATCAAAACCAAGTGCATTAATTGCATTTGCTTCCATTTCATCGTTTTTAGGTGTGCCAGTACCGTGCGCGTTAATGTAATCAATATCTGTTGCGTTTAGCCCTGCATCAGTAAGTGCTTTAGACATACTTGCAATCGCCCCGCGACCCGATGGCTCTGGTGCAGAGACATGATATGCATCAGAACTTTCACCAGCGCCTAAAAGCTGTATTGCTGAATGCGCTTTGCTGCTCTCTTTAGTCATCACAAAAAGTGCTGCGGCTTCACCAATATTAATCCCATCTCGACCTGCATTAAATGGCTTACAATAGCGCTCTGCTGTCGACTCAAGCGCTTTAAACCCGTTAAGCGTCATTTCACATAAACTGTCTACACCACCACATAACACAATGTCAGCAATGCCTGATTGTAATAGCCCCTTTGCACTAACAAGTGCTTTGCCGCTAGAGCTACAAGCAGTGGAAATAGTGTAACAAGGTCCTTTCGCACCGGTTATGTACGCTAAAAATTCACTTGGTGCATGTAATTCTTGCTGACGATAATCAAACTGCTCAGGGTATTTCCCTGTGTCTGAAAATACTTTATAAGCGCTTTCACCTTCACTAATAGCACTTGTACTGGTGCCAAGCACAATGGCAATACGCGAATTTGCAACGTTTTTGCAAAGCGCTTTAAAGGTTTGCTCAATTTGCAAGTAGGCTGATAGCAGCAATTGATTATTGCGAGTATTAAAAAAAGAGTCAGTTATTTCAGGTAACTCTGCTTTCACAGCACCCACTAAAAAGGCTGTGCCATCATTGCCAGTTTTGGCAAAGGGTGAAAGCACATTTTGCTGCGACAACTTTGGGTCACATAGTGCTGCCATTACACTTTCTTTGTTATTACCTAGGCTGCAGATGAGTCCTAAATCGTTTAACGCTACTGCCATTATTCTTTAATCTCTTCAATCGTGATTGTGTAGTGACGACGCAAATGGTTGATGGTGATTTTGTTATCAGCGTATGAAATTACCATAAGCTGACTGTTTGCATCGGCAACTATGCGCTGTTGCTTGCTCTCTTTTACAAACGCCCCATCTAACCCTTTGTTTATTGTGCTAATTGGCCAACTGGCAAGTTGCATATCTGCCAACATATGGCTTGGATATAATGCTAAACCTGGAATATGTTTTTCCAGCGTATAGCTACCATCTTTTAATAGTGACATTGAAAACAAACTGATCCCTTGCGGTGTTAATGCAGCGAAATTCAGCTGCCCTCCCTGTAACTCACTTTGCAACAACAGAGATTGTTGCTGGTTTTCGCGTGTTACCGTAACCAGTTGTAATGAAGATTGTATTGGCCAATTATCCGGTACTGCTTGTAATTGATAACTAACAAAGTCGTCAAGTGGCACACGCTCGGGTGAATGCACACTTGAACAACCTATAAGTAATGCGATACAAACTGCCAGTAAGGTTATTGATACTCTTTGCATAACTTCGCTAAAACGTCTAAACGGCGTTCGCTTTGTGCGACATACGGATTACTAGCATCCCACGCGTAACCCGCGAGAATCGAACACACCATTTGCCTTATCTGCGGATCTTGTTCTTTGTGGAAAATAACATCTTGGAAACGACCGTCATACCACGCAGTGACAAAGGTTTTAAAACAATCGACACCTTGTTTTAACGGTTTTGCATAGTCATTTTCAATGTCAACCTCTTTCCCTTCGAGTAAGTCATTGACTACTGGCGCAATTAAACATGCTGAACGAAGTGCAATTGTTACACCACTTGAGAAAACAGGGTCTAAGAATTCACCTGCGTTGCCTAACAGGGCAAAACGTTCGCCGTGCAAACGGGTTACATCCGCTGAGTACCCCTTTATTTGTCGTGCAGGTGCAATGGCTTTAGCATTTTTAAGTAAGCGCGACAAATTAGGCACTTGATTAATGTAATCAAATAAAATGGCATCATGTTCACGCTCTGGACTAATAACTTTATTAGGCTCAATTACAACACCGACACTTGCAGTGCCATCTGAAAACGGAATAAGCCAATACCACACATCCGGATGCGTAGGGTGTACAGTGATTAAAATTTTATTGCGATCAAAGTTAGCGTCATCAATGTTATCTTCAACATGTGTGAAGTATGAACTACGCACTGGGAATTTTGACGGCTTTTCTAAGTCGAGTAAACGCGGTAGCACTCGCCCAAAACCACTGGCATCTAATACAAATTTTGCTTCAATAGTGTATGTTTCGCCACTGTCATCAATCACCATTAAACGCATATATTCAGCGTGCTCTGTTACCTCTAACACTGTGTGTTGGTAACGAATGGCAACACCTTGCTCTGCCGCGCCATCGGCAAGTAATTTATCAAAGTCTGCACGTTTAACTTGATAGGTCGTGCCTGGTCCTTCAGTAAACTTATCGGTAAAGTCAAAAAAGGTGTGTTCACCTGATTTTTCAAAAGCCGCACCATTTTTAAATTGAAAACCAAGGGCATCCGCTTTTTCATGTAAACTATCAACTAAACCCGCTTCGGCTAAATACGTCATGCACTGCGGTAATAAGCTTTCCCCGATAGAAAAACGTGGAAACGTTTCACGCTCAAGTACAATAACTTGCTTTCCTTGTTTATTTAATAAACTACTTGCAACGGCACCAGAAGGACCTGCGCCAATTACAACTACGTCAACCTTTTCTACCTTCATTTCCTTTCCTTGACAATACAGGGAGCCAAAAAGTAAAGACTCACCAACCCTATCACTAAGGTCAAACCAAAACTAAATACTGCTGGCGTTTTACTAAATATTAAGATGCCAAACACCAAACAAGATGAACACAATGATAAACTTATCGCTTGCAAGTTACTTTGACATAACCCTTTACTACGATAAAAAATAAGGTAATCAATTGCTAGCGCTAAAATTAAAATTGTCGCGAGATAATTAAATAAGTTAACCGCACTTTGTAACCAACTTGATAGCAATAAAGCGCATACGGTTACTAAGCAAATAATCAGCCCAGATAAAAGTGCCGTCGCAAAATCAAAACGAAGTGCCATTACAATCATCGCAACCAAAGCGCTGAGCACCATCAACCCCATCACTGTAGTGCGATAATGACCTAATGCATCAGAAATTTCTTGACGTTTATCAAGTAAATATAAAAAAGATGAATGGGTTTCGGTTAACTGCTGTAACGTTTGCTTAGGTAACATATCACTATTAAACCAAAGCACTGTCGCAGCCTCATTTTGTGCCACTTTATGTACTTCAAATAATTGTGCTAATGGCGAACTTTCAAATGCACTTACTGTCAGCGGTGAATAATTTTGCAGGCTAACATTAATCCCTAAGGTATTACTTACATCGCTATAATGTCCTGATGCTACTTTATTAGTTAGGGTTGTGTATGTCGCCTGTTGTGACGATAACGACGGTAAATAGTTTGCTAAACTTTGTACTTTTACTGTCTCTGCATGTGTTTTTATCCATGCATTGATGGCCTCTTGTTTTTCTAATGCATCTTGCATTGAGTTGCCAACAACTAAAAAGTGATGCTTATCACTTTGACCAAAGAGTGCTAAATTGAGTGATTCATTGCGCTTTAACTCAGCACTTGTGCCACTTAAAACAGTAACATCATCTTGATGAATAATGGGCTTTAACATCAAGCCAACAGCAACTAAAAAGACTGCTAGGGCGAGTATTTTCCCCTTATAGCGATTAATTAATTCGAAACTGTCGGCCCAAATAATACGCGGCATTGTGATATTTAAAACGATAAACTTTTGGCAATAAAGCGCAAACATAAGTGCGCCAAGTAAACCAAAGATCATAAACACAGCAACTTGCTGTAATAACGCCATCGGCGAGAAGCTGTAGAGCGCATACCCAGCAGCCGTGGTGATAAAACCAAGTACTAAACTCGTTGTAATAGAAACCTTTTCAGCACAGAGCACGTGAAACAAATAATCAATCGCCACACCAATTAAGGTGATTGAAAAAACTAAACCGATTAACTCTACGGTATCAAAAGCCATCACTAATGCCGCCATGCCCCATAAACAGGCATTAAAAATAGTGACAAACATTAATCCAACGACGGTTAAGTTGCGAAAGAACACAAACACCAATAAGGTAACAGAAACCAAGCTAATCAAACCAAAAGTTGAGATTTCATACTCTGCTTGCTGTGCATTTTCACTGCCGTGAAAAGCAAAACCTGAGTAATAAATAGCGCTATTAAAGTCGCTTTCTATTTTTATTATTATCTCTTTTATGTCTTCGGTTAATTGAATGCTCTGTGAAAAATCCGCGCCATTCTCACTTAACATAAAGCGAACAAAATAAAACGTCGATTGGGTTTGTTCATGATTAAACCCCAGCATATGTTTTGTGTTTAACGCCTTTTTATATATACCATCTTCTTGCTGTAGACCACCAATCTGAGACACCGTATTTAAAAAGCTTGCTAGGGCTAATGTTGGGTCATTTTCAAGGGAACTTGCGCTTAAAGTACTGTCTGGTTTTGTTAGTTCAGCCAAAGTGTAATTAAGAAGTTCACTTGGCTCAGACACTTGGCTTGGATAATTACTGGCCATCAAACTGCCCGGATAGCGCGAGTAAAAATCCACCACTTCATCAAGTGCAATATCCGGTGGAGCAATATAGGTTAAAGGCGATTTAGACTTTAAGGCATTCGTCAATGCCTCAATGGCTAACTTATTATTACTGCTAAATACTAATTGGCTTGAGGAACGTTGTTGAATGGTATTTTTTGCGTCTTTAAGCGAAGGAGATTCGAACTGTGCTGCACTTGGCACAACGGCTAAAATATCACTGCTAAATTGCGTTAAGCCTTGTTGAAAACGAACGCCAATAGTTGCGATACACGCAAATGCAAGCAGCACAAATGCAAGTGCATAGCCATAACGTAGCACGTTTGGATTAGTGTGCTTGACCATAACTTAGATTTATCTCTGTCACATGCCCTGCTGTCTCACGCAAAACAAGCTTAGAAATTGTTCCTTGCCCACACAAACGCACTTCACTGAAAACCTGATCTAACGGTGCTTTTGCTGTTAAGCCCATGCAATCGCTATCCACATTATTAACGCTTAAGTAATTAGACAGTAGTTTTGGGTCTTGCAGTAACAAAGCTTGTAATAACGGAATATACATATCTGCGTTATTCATTTTGCTTGTGGTACCAAGGTGATCTTCGCTATAAACGCCACTCTCATCCATACGAATAATGGATGCAACCGGTGAGACTTGTTGCCATACAAACCCTGTGCTGTTGGCATTGAAAACACCTTTTGATACTAGGCTATTTTTGAGTATTTTTATTTTTTTGCGCTGCTCAAATTCGCCAAATACTTCCGTTTGCTTTACCAAGGATAATGTTTCAAATGCCTCAGTCATAGAGTCCTTTGCGTTAACCGCTAGAGACATAACACACACAAGCAACATCAATACACTACGCATTTATCACCCTTGCTAGTTTTTCTATCAGTGCTGGCGGGCTCACATATTGCATTTCGCCATCACTAATACTCACCGCTACTTGAACTGAATACCCTTTTGTCAGTTTTGCACCGCTCTCTTTACAACTAATGACATAGTCAATCTTTAAACGGTTTTCATATTCTTTTAAGTACGCAGAGACCACAATTGTCTGACGAAAACGTGCTGGTTTGATGTATTTACAACGCATATCGATAATTGGCCACATATAACCAGACTCAGCCATTTCATCATAGTCGTAATCAAATTCACGTAACAGTGCACAGCGCGCTACCTCAAAATAGCGCGCATAATTACCATGCCAAACCACCTGCATCGGATCGCAGTCATGAAATGGCACATCAATCTCAACGTGTTTTGTTAAAATCGCTCCGCGACTATTCATATAACTTCCACTTTTGCTGTTGAATCGCATCAATCGTGTCGCGCAAGGTGCGCTCTAATGGGCGATCTTCATCGAGGTTCGGGAAATAGCCCGTAATATCGTTATACATGTCCATTAGGCCATTTGCCAAACTATCGGAATCTACTTCGCCGCGCTCTTTTCTGATTCGTAGTGCCTGAATTGACGCAAGTAATGTGCTTGCAAGTACTTGCTCAGTCAATTGAATAACGCGCAGTGCATCACGCGCAGCAATTGTGCCCATGCTGACTTTATCTTGGTTATGGCATTCGGTTGAACGCGAGAACACACTAGCCGGCATGGTGAGTTTTAATGCCTCTGCTGTATAGGCAGATGCGCCAATTTGCACCGCTTTAAAGCCGTGATTAATGTATTGACGCTCAGGATCACCATTTGACAGATTACTTGGTAAGCCGTTATTAAACTTACTATCAACAAGTGATGCGATTTGGCGGTCAGCTAAATCTGCTAAATTGGCTACCGCAGTTTTTAAGGTATCCATTGCCATTGCAATGTGACCACCGTAAAAATGTCCACCGTGTAACACATGCTCGCCAATACCATCAATAATTGGGTTATCGTTTGCAGAATTTAACTCATTTTCAATTAGCTGACGTAACCACGGTAAGGTATCAGCTAACACGCCAATAATGTGCGGCGCACAGCGAATTGAATAACGGTCTTGTAGGCGATCAGCATTACGTGGATGAGTATGATAATTCAGATCATCACGGATCCAAGCAGCAACTTGTTGTTGCCCCGCATGCGGTTTTACTGAGAATAAAATATCATCAAAATGGTGTGAGTTACCCAATAAACCTAAACTGCTAAGCGATGTTAAACGCGTCGCTAATTTTACCAGGTACTCTGCACGGCTGTATGCAAGGCAAGCAAGAGCGGTCATTACCGCTGTACCGTTCATAATTGCCAGACCTTCTTTTGGTCTTAAAGTGAGTGGTGTTAGGTTCAGCGCTTTCATCACATCACCACTATTTGCCACTTCGCCATTAAAATACACATCGCGCTCGCCTACTAAGGCACCTGCAACATAGGAAAGTGGGGTTAAATCACCACTTGCTCCCACTGAACCTTCTTGTGGGATAACAGGCACTACATCGTGATTTAAGTATTCTTTTAATAACGACAGCATATCCCAGCTAACACCAGAGTAGCCTTGTGCTAATGAGTTTAAACGTGTGGCTAAAATTGCACGTCCTTGCTCTTTGGTGAACACATCCCCTAATCCACAACCGTGAAAACGCGTTAAATGCAGTGGTAATTCATTGACTAATGAAAGAGGTACAGCGCGCGTTACTGAATCGCCATAGCCTGTTGTCACACCATAAATTACGCCATCTTCGGCAAGTAACTTATCTAAAAAGGCAACGCCTGCATCAATGCGCTGAGTAAAGTCAGTATCATTCGACAGCTTAGCCTCTGAATGTCCTTTTGCTATCGCAACAATATCTTCAATTGAAAGCGGTCCTTGGCCAAACATAAGTGGCCTTTTTTGCTGTTGATTAATCACTTCTTACTCCGACCTAATCACGACTGACTTGTTTATCATCAGTCCAAAAATCATAAAAATTAAACCATTGATAAGGATATTCACTGGCAAAATGCCCCAACCTATCGGAAAAATGCTGAATGGTTGTTTGTAAATCCTGTTGTCTGGTTTTACGGTTAAACTTTAATTTATCCGCAACTTTTTCAAAAATAACCTGATACTGGTTATCCGTTTTTAAACAAAATAAATAATAAACTGGGCACTCTAACAAACTCGCCAAAATAAATGGCCCTTGTGAGAAAGGCGCGGGTTTACCCAAGAAATTACAATAGTTTACTCTTCCTGCTACCGATGAGCTAGTGCGATCGCCAACGATTACGATAACTTCACCTTGCTCTATTTTTTGTTTAAGCAAAATAGCCAGTGTGGGACTCATATCAGTCACTTGAATCAGATTTACTTGCGCATCATTATTTATTTGCTTAAGCACTTTATTAAATTCAACTGCATGATGAGTAAACACTAATACATTTATGGTTACCGCATAACGCCCTTGGCTTAGCGCTCGACATACTTCAAGGTTGCCTAAGTGAGAGCCGATAAAAATTGCGCCTTGCTTGCTTTGCTGTAGTTTGGTGAACTCTTGGTGGTTTTGGTATGTAATTGCATCGATTGAAATACGCCCAAGCCATGCATCTATTTTATCAAAAGCCGAATCAGCAAATTTACAAAAATGTGTTAGTCCTTGCCAAAAACCAGCGCGAATAGGTTGCCCTTTGTAGCTTTCAACTTGGTTTAAAAAAGCAATGCTGGCTTTTCGTTGCGTTTTACCGGTGCAGTAAAAATAAAACACCACAGGAAATAGCATTAGCCATAACACCTTGCGTCCAACCAAGCGGTAAAAGCCGAGCAAAATACGCATACCAAGTAAGGTGCCGCGCTCTTGCATTGTTGACCAATGCTTAGCCACTAAACTTTCTCCACAAAAGCTTAGGCATACGCACTAACATGCCGAAAAATAAACGGGTATGCATCCAACTGATTAACACATTATCTTCAAGGGCGCGAAAGTGTGAACTGCCACCTTCTGGGTAGATCACTTTAGTAGGCATAAAAATACTGTTTACACCTCGCCAATACAAACGCACCATAATTTCAATATCGAAGTCCATGCGCTTGCCTAAACGCTTATCACGTAAAAGCGCTGCTGTTGCTGCCACTGGGTAGCAACGAAAACCACACATCGAGTCTTTAATGCTAAACGACAAAGTTTCAATCCATACCCAAAAGTGCGTGATATAACGGCTATATAAGCGCACTTTGGGCACTGATTCGTCATAAACAGGGCGGCCACTAATTACGCTTGTTGGGTTGGCTTTACCAAGATTTATTAAGGTTTGAATGTCGTTTAAATCGTGCTGGCCATCCGCATCCACTTGAATTGCATGGGTGAAACCAAGTTTATCTGCGCTAAGTAAACCTGTTTGTACCGCGCCACCTTTGCCTTGATTGTGTTGATGCTCAATTAAAGTGAGTAATTCAAATTTCTTTTCACACTCTCGCATCACCTTTGATGCCTCTATTGATGAGCCATCATTTACCATAATAATCGGCAGCGCCAGGCCGCTTAATTCTGCTAGCACATCTTCAATGACAGCAACGTGATTATAGTTAGGAATAACAATACAGGCGCGCATAACTATTAACTATGAAGAACAACACGGCCAGACGAATGTTGACCATGATCTGAGTGAAAACTAAAGGTAAATTTATTGTCGCTTTTTTTCGTCAAAGTAAGTTCAACCAGGGAGTTTGCCACAATCACCACCTGAAACTTTAATACTTCAACATTTTCAACTAAATGAGAGCTTAACGAAAAATGTTCAATAGCATATTTCACCGCCCAATCTAATTGCACCACACCCGCTAAGATTGGTGCTTCAGGGAAGTGACCATTAAAGTAATCTAGGGCGCGATCCACCCATAAAGTTAATTTAACACTGTCGTCTTGTGTATCGATTGCTCGTACTTCAGGCAATGACTCTTTCAACTTAGTCAAACAATTTCTCCAAATCGGCAAACACCAATTTGCCTTGGCTGTTTACCGGTAATTCTTTTAGGTAACGGAACTTTCGCGGCATGCACACCGCCTCAAAACGCCCGGATAAAACCCGTTTTATGTGTTTATTGAGTGCCAGTTTACCGTTTTTATCCAATTCGCTAAAGCCATCTTCACTTAATGCTGCCACTAGTCCTAATTGTTGGCGCTTTCCACTCTTTAATAAAATCACTTTGCAATGCTTAATAAAGTTATCACTGCATAATGTGCGCTCTAACGCATCAAGATTAACCCGTTTTTCTTCGAGTTTAATGGTGCGATCTAATCGCCCTGACAATATAAACTGGCCATCATCGAGCACCTCTGCAATATCTTGGGTAATAAACACATCATCATCAAAATACGGTGAACGAACTGCTAGTTGCTGCTGATAATTGGCAACCGTGATGCCATTAAAGCACTGCCAAGGTGTAAGCTTATTATCGATGACTTGGCGATAAGCAATCCCTCCGGTTTCAGTGCTACCGTAGATTTGCGTTGCGCCAATAGCTAGCTGTTTATAAAGCGTAATTGCACTTTCATTTGATAACGGCCCGCCCGAGGAAAAAATCCCAAGAATGTTTGCTTTGCTATTAATTAGTACATTGTCTCGAATTAGCCTATCGATAAAGGCTGGGCTAGTAATAATCACTGAGTTTTGTTTTTCAACCAGTGCATGTAATTGCTCAGGAAATTCAACAAAGGTAAATTCCGTTTTATAGCCTGCTAACACTGGCCAAAGCAACTTAAACAACAAACCATAGATGTGTTGATGCGATACGGTTGCAATAATTTGGCAAGGCTTATCAAAACTAAAGGTGTGCTTTAAATTTGTTAATTCCGCGTTGATATGTTGCCAGTGTTTTTCAATTGGCTTGCCATAACCAGTAGAACCAGATGTATAAAAGGTTAGCTTTCCTGTTTGCGGTAATGTGATGTGCTCAATCGCAGAATGTGCGTTGTCTACAACATCCAACACTAACATGTCTTTGCTTAATTGTTTGCTGCCAGTAAAACTATCAACAAAAACATAATCCGCGAGAAGGCTCGCAGTTTCAATGTTCTCAACTTGTCCATTTGCAGGAAAAATAATATCAAACCCAGCATGAGCTGCTGCCAACAAGCGGATTAAAAACTCCTCGCTTGATGCATGGTAAAGCACTAAGCTATTGCCACCAAAAGTGTGTTTATGGTGCTTTAGTGCCGCACTTAGTCTGCTTACTTGAGATGCGAGTAACTGATGCTCTTTCAAAAATGCGTTATCGGTAGGCATAAAAATTAAGACTGCAATCCATGGCGCTTTTTGGCAAAGTGGCGAACAATTAACTCACCTGCCATCAATAATCCCATTAAAATATACGCAACAAGCCCATTATAAAGGGTCCAAAGCGCAATATCGTCACTCAAAATAGTGTAAGTGGCGATAATGATATTGATACTAAAAAAGCCACACCATACTTTTGTTACATTGCGCGTATAGGCGACAACATGCGATGGTAAGGTGACGTTTTCTTTATCTTTAGCTTTTCGCTTTTCATCTAACAGAGCAAAACTTTCAATAACACTTGGCCCTTTGACTAATGAATAGGCAAAAGTGACCAGCATAGTGGCAGAAATCAGTACCGGATAAAAAAGCGTGATTTTGCTGTTATTGAGTAGCCATGCAAGTAACACACACACACTACCCAATAAGGTTGCAGGCAATAGCCATGGCATGGTGTTACTGGCCGATTTACTAAAAAGGTAACGACCAATAATGGCAATTAACAGCAAAGGGGCAATACTGGACAAACTAAAGTGCTGCAACCCAAAGTAAATAAGTACTGGGTAGGCAAGCAATAAGCTTATAAAAAGCGTATTCAGTATTGCTTTTGTCATTGGAATTATTCAGTAACGAGTTTACTAACTTCGTTTACTACATCTTCCACTGTGCGAACTTGCTTGAACGCCTCTGGATCGATTTTCTTGCCCGTGATTTCACGTAGTTTTACTACTAAATCAACAGCATCAATACTGTCCAGATCAAGATCTTGATAAAGATTGGCTTCTAAAGAGATATCATCCTGATCAATTTCAAATTCTTCCACCAAGATATCAGTTAATACTGCGAAGATTTCTTGTTGTGTTTTCATAACTTACCCGCTGTTATGCGTTTTGTTCAATAAATGCAGCTAATGCATCTACTGACGCAAAGTGCTGCTTTGTTTCTTCTGAGTTTGCATCGATTTTGATATCAAACTCTTTTTTGATTGCTAGACCAAGTTCTAGCGCATCAATGCTATCTAAACCTAAACCATCAATAAAAAGTGGTTCGCTGTCTTCAATATCATCAATTGTAATGTCTTCTAAATCTAATGATTCAATAATGAGTTTTTTGATTTTAGTTTTTAAATCACTCATAAGTATCCAGTTCTCCTTGAAAAAATGCCTGCATATCGCGGGTAAAACTTCGTGCCTGTTGTGCTAACTTTGCTGTATCAACGGCTGGTAATTGCAATTGTTGTCTGGTCATTGCTAAATCAAATTTTGCTTGTGTCGGCGCAACCTCATACCACATTTCAGACTTTGTTAATGTTGAAGGTGATACATGAATTAACACAGACACAATTTCAGCATGACAGCGCAGCGCAATATTGGCCGCACCGCGTTTAAATTTTAGTGCTTGCCCAGGTGTTGTGCGTGTCCCTTCAGGAAACACAATTAAGTTATTACCACTGGCAAGCGAAGCCGCACAATCTGTTAATAACCCATCAGGACAATCATTGCTGATATAACCGGTGGATTTTATCACACCTCGCATAAATGGGTTACTAAATAAATGTGCTTTAACAACACAGTCCGCGTTTGGAATAAGCGAAATTAATACCACAACATCAATCAAAGTTGGGTGATTGGCTAACACCAGTTTGCCTTGTAGTTTGGCAAACTTTTCATTATCAGCGATGGAAAATTTGAATATGCCCAAAAAGCCCATTAAGCCGACAAAGAATTTAAACAATAAATGTACGGTGTAGCGCGCCGCTTTTCGGCGCGTTTGTTTATCGCGATAAATCACATATTGGATAGGTAACACCAAAAGCGGCACCAACAAGCCACCTACCCCAAATACAGAAAAGCAAAATCCGGTTGCTAAAATTCGCCAAAACCGTCCTAGTTTTGTTAACAATGTCTAACCTCATCAATGGTAATTTGCCAAGCACTTTGACAACCTAATACCACACTGTCACCTGCATGTTTTGTGGCTAGAAACTCAACCAGTTGTTTCGCTTGTAAAGCGCTATTATTTTTCTCTTCAATAGGTGATAACGTCAGACTTATGCCGTTTTCAGCCTGTTTAGACACCACAAATGCACACGCTAAATCAACACTGTCTTTTTCGTCAAATTGTACGTAGTCCGTTGGCAGTGGTTGGTCACAATACACAACTAATACTTTATCAACGGTGGGGTTATCAAGCTGTACATAGGCTTCAATCAACGCCATTAATAAGGTGTTCTCACCTGCCGCAATACTGTTCATTGGTTGTTGGTTTTTGGTCAAAATAGAATAAAGACCAATAACGGCATTATGCACAGATAAACCAAATGATGTAGGACTAATCACTTCGCCTTCGGCCAAGTCTTTTAAAATACTGGAAGTACGATGAAAGTCACCGTGCTGAGAAGCATAAACAACAGGAAGCATTTCTTCTTCATATGCATTTGCACTTTTTGCCGCAACAAATAACGCCATTTTTGCATAATGGCTTAAACGACGGCGCTGCATTGCAGGTACCCACTCTAACTGAGGGCTTTTACTTGAAGAATCTAACATTTCAATAGCAGTATTAGTCAGCTGGGCATCATCCTTTGCTTTACACCAATAATTGAAATGAGAGAGCACCATTTTCATGTGAAGTGCGTCCATGTTGTTTGAAAATGAGGCGAAACTATAAAAAAACTGCGCCTAAGAAGCAATGCTAAAACGTAAGAAACTGTAATTTAGACTAATATCCGATTATTTTTAGTTCAAATTGTAAACTTTAACGGCACGTTAAAAGCATGTTTATGCATTGTATACGTTTTATGATGTCGTAAATTAACGTTTTTCAGGTACGTTAAATTGTCGCTTAATAAATTGAACAAACTCATTTTGCTGCAAAATACCGGCATGAGTCGCCTCAAAACCTCTAATCGAGCTCGCTTCATTCTGAATATTAGTGGGTATTTGACTTGCCAATGACACTACGCCATCACCGCTGTATCCACTTTTATATGAAAACACCAAGGAGTAGTTAATTGCATCTGACAACGTATGTGCATTAAGTGTCTTTACATAATCACTATTAGATGCCACGTCGTACCAAGAATTAATCACAATCGGTGAATTTTTAACGCCTTTTTCAGCACTCTCCATGCCCAGTAATGGGCTATTCACCGTGGCAAACTGATTTATATGGTAATTACTTTTTATCTCTTGATGTTTTAATAAATAGCCTCTTGCGATTAATCCACCCATACTATGGGCTAACACGGAAACACGTGCAAAACCGTGACGTTTTTGCAAAATATCTACGCCTTCAACTAAATAATCACGCACAATACCAAGCCCAACTCCACTTGGGTAATACAGCACCCAGATTTGATATTGACTGTTTTTAAACGCTTCAATAACGGCTGAAAACTCGCGCGGATTACCTTTAATGCCGTGAATTAAAATTAATGGCTCTTTATTTTCTTGATAGGGGCTTAACATAAAAAGACCGGAATCGACTTGGCTGACAAAATCAATGGGATGCCAAAATCCCAAATCCACGTTTTCAATATCAAAATCTGAGGCGGCTAAGTTAACTACTTTGCCTAAACGATTTATGAATTGATTGTCATTGTATTTTACTAAACGTTTTTTGTTTCGTGGGGTTGAGAAACGCAGTGAGGTAAGGTGCTTCTTTTCTTTCTCGTTTAACACGATTGGCTGCCAAGTACCAAAGTCGTCGACATGACCAATAGCGCGCTCACCTTCATCGTAAACTAAATTGTGGTTATCATCTTGATAGACAGCAAAATAGTAAGTACCGGGTTTTAAGTAAAACTGAAATTGATTACTAGAACCCAATGTCTTTTGATTTTCGACCTTAAATTCATCGCCGTTTCTAATGAGCACCGCTGCAACCAAATTCACATTATCAGAAGAACCTGTAAGTTTTGTATTTACCGTCCCCGATATTTCGGCAATTGACGTCAGTAAAGCGGCCTGCTCTTTAGCCTTTTTAAATTGCTGACAGCCAACTAAAAGCAGCAATAAGAGTATTAGCGAAATCCGTTTCATATTTGATTTTCTTATGTATTTCAATGCGTTTGATTATTACACAAATCATATCTTTGCCAAGTTTTTGATAACCATAGCGTATATCTTTTAAATAAGTGTCGTTACTTATATAACAGACAAAGGTGATAACAGACAAAGGTCGAATTTTGTTCATGTTAAAATTAACCTACCTTTAGTAAGGTCTCTCACAAAAACAGTTAGGAGCCTGATATGACGGGCAATTACAACGACGCTTATGCAGCATTCAAACAGGAACCGTGTGAATTTTGGCTAGCACAAAGCAAGCGAATTCCTTGGTTTAAAACGCCATCATCGGCATACCAACAAGATGAAAATGGCCGCTATCATTGGTTTGCCGGCGGTGAACTCAACACCTGCTACCTTGCACTTGACCAGCATATTGAAAACGGTTTTGCTGATGAAACCGCACTTATTTACGACTCACCAGTTACCAATACCAAACAATCATTTAGCTATTTCGAGCTTCACCAAAAAGTGGCACGTTTCGCTGGCGTATTGGCCGATTTAGGCGTTGAAAAAGGCGATCGCGTTGTAATTTACATGCCAATGATCCCAGAAGCTGTGATTGGAATGCTTGCCTGTGCAAGGCTAGGTGCCATTCATTCTGTTGTATTTGGCGGTTTTGCCGCACATGAATTAGCAGTCAGAATTGATGATGCAAAACCAAAAGTAATCTTAAGTGCCTCTTGCGGCATCGAAATAGACAGAGTCATTCCTTACAAACCCATGCTTGATGAAGCCATAGAATTGGCAACGCACCAAGTTACAAATACCGTCATATTGCAGCGCGAGCAAGCACTTGCGCCAATGCACTCACCACGAGATCTTGATTGGTTTTTAGTTGAAAAAGAGGCAAATCCCGTTGCACCAACTCCAGTTCGTGCGGAAGATCCTTTGTATATTCTTTACACCTCTGGCACCACAGGTACGCCTAAAGGTGTTGTAAGAGAAAACGGTGGCCATGCAGTGGCGATGCATTACAGTATGGAAACTGTGTATGGCATGAAACCCGGTGAAGTGTTTTGGGCAGCATCTGATATTGGCTGGGTCGTTGGCCATTCATATATTGTTTATGCGCCGCTTATTTATCGCTGTGCAACTGTGCTTTACGAAGGAAAACCCATTCGCACGCCAGACGCCAGTGCATTTTGGCGTGTTGTTGAAGAACATAAAGTTAGCGCCCTTTTTACCGCCCCAACGGCATTTCGTGCCATCAAAAAAGAAGATCCTGAGGCCAATGGCTTTAAGCAATACGATACCAGTAGCCTTAAACGCTTGTTTTTAGCAGGCGAACGCTTGGACCCACCGACATATCACTGGCTGCAAGAAAAAACAGGCTTACCAGTGCTTGATCACTGGTGGCAAACCGAAACGGGTTGGGCAATTGCCTGTAACCCGATTGGCATTGAATCTTTACCAACCAAAGTAGGCAGTGCAACTGTGGCCACTCCTGGCTTTGATGTGCAAATTTTAGATATGGATGGCAATCAATGTGCGCCTAATGAAAGTGGCGCGGTAGTTATAAAATTGCCTTTACCTCCGGGGTGTTTACCGACTATTTGGCAAAACGATGCGCGTTATGCTGAAGGCTACTTAAGCCAATATGAAGGTTATTATTTAACAGGCGATGGTGGCTACCTCGATGAAGACGGTTATTTGTTCATTATGGGCCGCACTGATGATGTTATTAATGTTGCAGGACATCGTCTTTCAACTGGTGAAATGGAAGAAATTGTTGCCGCACATCCCGCTGTTGCCGAATGCGCTGTATTTGGAGTGAATGACCCATTAAAAGGCCAAGTGCCAATGGCTATGATTGTACTAAAAGACGGCGAAGCAATCTCTTCTAGCGAAATTGAGCAAGAAATTATCGGCACAATTCGAGGCAAAATTGGCGCGATTGCCTGCCTAAAACATATTCTTTGTGTCGAGCGGTTACCAAAAACACGTTCGGGGAAAATTTTGCGCAAAAACTTACGTCAGTTAGTTGATGGCGAAACTCTCAATATTCCTTCAACCATTGATGACCCAACTATTTTTGAAGAAATTAAAACCTTGTTAACTTAAACCTTATGCTGTGTATGGCAACTTTTCGTCATACACAGCACTCTTTCACCCATTTACTTAACGCTAGCAATAGATTTGCTAACCCTTAACCCTGTAAAAATTTAAGCAACTTCTTGCAATAATCACGGCTATAGTTGAATAATGTACCTACTTTAGCTTCAAAATAGTGTGTCATGCCATTAGTTGTCTATTTTTTGTTGTTTTTACCTTTTTGTTTATCTGCAAATAGCGAATTTGGTGAAATTTTTGAAGACCATACCGCGGTGATGTTATTAATCGACCCAACAAGCGGTGAAATTGTCAAAGCCAATAATGCCGCTGCGAATTTTTATGGTTACACCATTGACGCACTCGAAAATAAATCCATTCAAGAAATAAACCTTTTCACTAAAGAGCAAGTTGCTGAAGAGCGTAAAAACGCGCAGCTTCAAAAACGTAATTATTTTATCTTTCGCCATCAAATCGCAAACGGTGAGGTTAAAACTGTGGAGGTTTATTCCACACCAATAGAGCTGTCGGGTAACACACTATTATTTTCCATCATCCAAGATATTTCCGAGCAGCGTCAGTACCAAACAGATATATGGCAATACCAAGAAAACCTAGAAGAAATGGTTGATGCCCAGCTCAAAACGATTAAAGAAAATAGCAATAAAATGCATGCAGTTTACTTAACGGGTATCACCGCGCTAGTTACTGTTGCATTATTTTTAGTGTATTTACTGCGCATTGCACGAAACGCAGAAAAACGCAGCTATGAACTAAACCAAATTGTAGAGCAAAGTCCATCGGCAATTATAACCACAGATCACAACGGTAATATTCTTTATCAAAACAACCACAGCATGAAAACGCTGTTTGCCAACATTAGTAAGAGTAAAAATGTGTTTGAGGTATTGCCCACGTTGGTAAACGATCAAACACGCCTGACAAATGCCATTAAGCATCGTCAGCCTTGGGTAGACAAGTTATCGATTAACCAAGGCCACACTTTTTTACGTGTTCACCTTTACCCAATAAACAGTAAGCAAAACAGTCAAAGTGGTTATGTGTTAATTTTGGATGATATATCCAAACAAAAACAAGATGAAAAACAGCTACGACTCACCTCGACCGTGTTCCAAACTGCCACCGAAGCGGTGATGATTTGTGATAAGCATTATAAAATCCAAGCAGTGAATGAAGCGTTTACTAAAATAACTGGTTTTGAAAGCCATGAGGTCATCAATAAAACACCTGAGATTTTAAGTTCAGGTCTACAAAATGAATCGTTTTATCAAAATATGCAGCACCAGCTAGATGAAAACAATCAATGGCAAGGTGAAATATGTAATCGCCGTAAGAATGGCGAAATTTATTACGAGTGGCTGTCTATCACGGCCCTTAGAGACAACGATGGTGAGATTGAAGCCTTTGTTGCGCTGTTTAGTGATATTACTAAACGCAAAAAAGCAGAAAGTAAGATATACCAACAAGCTAACTATGACTCGCTTACTGGGCTTGCCAATAGAAACTTATTTTTAGATCGTTTTGAACAAGCACTTAATAAAGCGGAGCGTGACACTACGTTTGTAACGCTACTGTTTATTGATTTAGATGGCTTTAAACATGTTAACGACACCTTAGGTCACTCCCAAGGCGACGTATTATTAAAACAAACAGCTCAAAGGTTAAACGCTACCTTACGAAAATCTGACACTATCACCCGTTTAGGTGGCGATGAGTTTGCGGTACTTATTTCCACAGACAAAAAAGAATTTAATATTCATAAAGTAGCGCGCAAAATTCAGAGCGCAATAGCCAGACCTTTCGAGCTCGAAAACGCACAAGGGTTTGTCTCGGCGAGTATCGGCATCACTAGTTACCCAAATGACGGTAAGGATGTTGAAACACTAATGCGAAAAGCCGATAGCGCAATGTATAAAGCCAAAGCAAATGGTAAAAATAACTTTCAGTTTTTCACCGCCGAAATGGATGAAAAAGCCCTTAAGCGCCGCGCACTGGAAAGTGAGTTACGTATTGCGATTGAGCAACAGCAATTTACCGTGCATTATCAGCCTATTTTTGATACCGAGCACAATCATATTTATGCCTCTGAAGCCCTTGTACGCTGGCAACACCCAGAGAAAGGTTTGTTGTCACCTTTTCACTTTATTGACCTCGCAGAAGAGTTAGGGCTCATCGCTGAAATTGGTGAATATGTATTAAACACCGCATGCGAAACTGCCGCTAACTGGCAAACGTTATATAGTGATGCGCCAAGTATCAGTATCAATATTTCCAGTATTCAATTTCAGCGTGATGGTTTTATCGAAAGTATCGATAATGCCCTTCTGAAAAGCGGTTTGCCTGCTGAAAAATTGATTTTAGAAATCACCGAAAGCGTATTTATCGAGAATGATCAAAAAACCATGGCGCAATTAAACGAACTCGCCGAGCGCGGTATAAAAATTGCCATTGATGATTTTGGTACTGGGTATTCATCACTCAGTTATTTAAAAAAATTCCCAGTAAATAAACTAAAAATAGACAGAAGTTTTGTCAGTGATATTGAGCACAACCAGGAAAACCAAGCTTTAACAAAAGCCATTATTGCAATGGGGCAAAGCTTAAAATTAGAAGTCATTGCGGAAGGTGTTGAAACGAGCGATCAAATGAAATGGCTAAAAGACTTTGAATGTACATTAATACAAGGTTATTGGTTTGCTAAACCAAGTAGCCAAGATGACTTTTTAGCATTACTTTCTGAACATGACTCGGTAAAAAAACACAAAACTGACGTGCCTCAATCAAGCTAACAAAGGCAGAATTAAATTAACACTGTGGCTAGGCTTGCAATTGGTGCTGATCAGAAAACGGAATGCAAATCGTAAACTCACTGCCTTTATCACTGGATGTTACCGTCAGTTTACCTTTATGTTCGTCACAAATAATGCGATAGCAAATTGCCAAGCCGAGTCCTGTGCCCTCACCGATTGGCTTTGTGGTATAAAACGGGGTAAATATGTCTTTTAAATCAGCCTCTGGAATGCCACAACCCGTGTCCCTGATAGTAATCACAATATTACTTTCGTGAACTTTAGTAGAGATATAAATATCCCCTTTCGAATCTAACGACTGTTTTGCGTTTAAAATCAGATTCATAAACACTTGGTTAAGTTTTCCCATATTCACCGTTGTTTCTGGTAAAGGGTTTAGCGCTAAATGCACCTTACAATTGTCTTTAAGTTCATTGCGTAAAATATTAAGCGTTGATTGAATTCCTTTATTGATATCGCTAAGTTCATGTACATCAGATTCACCACGGGAAAAGCGTTTTAAATCAAGCATAATTTGCTTGGCTGAATTAAGGCCTTTCACAGTTTCAGCTGTAAGCTCGTCTAAATCACTTAAGATAAAGCTAAGCTCATCATCAAATACCGCGTTTTTTAATTCTTCAGTTATAGATGGGTCGTTTTTTAGGGTATTCAAACGCGTTGTGATCTCAGGCAAATAATCATGGTTAATGGTATTGATATTACTAATTGCAAAGCCAAGCGGTGTGTTAATTTCATGGGCAATACCTGCAGAAAGTACCCCAAGTGCGGCCATTTTTTCCGACTCAATCATCATAGATTGATTATGTGCTAACTGCGCTAAACTTTCTTGCAGCTCTTTATTGCTTCGTTCTAACCGTAATTGCGTTTGTTGTAATTCAAGGCGATATTGCGCTGAGGCAATGCGTGGTGCGGCAATATTGGCAATCACCTGTAAAAGCGCCATTTCAAATTCTGAATAATCGTCAGTTTTATTTGATTCCGAATCAATGACGGCAATCGTATTACCTTCATAAATAACTGGCACCGCAAGCTCTGAAAGCCCTTGGAATTGATCATTGATATAACGTGCGTCAGAGCGCGTATCTGGGACAATTTCAGCCACGCCTGTTGCAGCAACCGTACCCACAATGCCTTGTCCTACAGGGATTTCAATGCGCTCAAAAATCTCGCGATCTTTTGGGTTTTTAATGCCAAAAGCTGCCATTTGTACCAACTTATCTTCATTGCGAAGATAAATCACACAATCATCAAACGACATAATCTCGCCCACGCCTTGTGCAATTGACCACAATAAGTCATCCAGCTCGGCCTGGTTTAACATGGCAAGTGCAAATGCATTTATTTTATCTACACCATAAAACATGATGCACCATCCTCAGAGTTATAACTCCCTAAGTATAGTGCAAAGAGTGGGACTAGCTTGGTTTAGCAAATGATTGCTACTTATAAGTATTAGATTTTATGTGTTATTGATTAGCGCGCTTTTGCAAGGGCTTTATCTAGCTCGTCAGCAAATGCTTTTTTATCCGCATTAGAAAGTGCACTTGGGCCACCGGTTTCAACACCACTGGCACGCAACGTATCAAAAAAATCGCGCATATTTAAACGCGACTTAATATTGCTCGCTGTTAACAGCTCACCGCGTGGCGTAAGGGCTATAGCTTGCTTGGTGATCACTTCGTCGGCAAGAGGGATATCCTGAGTAATCACTAAATCACCAGGCTCTACGCGCTGGGCAATCACATTATCAGCAACATCAAAGCCCTTTTCTACTTGCAGGCGCTTGATAAAGCGTGAAGGCGGAATGCGAAAGCTATGATTTGCTATAAACGTTGTCATAATCTGTGTACGTTCAGCAGCGCGAAACAGAATTTCTTTTATCACAACCGGACACGCGTCGGCATCAACCCAAATATTCATAAATAACCTACAGCATAATTTTATTGGCAAAGTATACGGGAACACATAAACGAAATACTAATTATTTACCGCGCTCTTTAGTCACTGGCAAATTTTAAGGTAAAAACCGTGCCTTGTTTATCTGAACTGACTGTTATATCAATAGCTAAACGTTTGCATAAGCGTTTTACAATCGCAAGGCCAAAGCCAAGGCCGGTACTACTGTCGCTTTTAACCCCAGCATCAAACACCTTGTTGAGCAATTGCTTATCAATACCACAACCTGAATCACGAATTGTTAAGTGATTCTTGGCATATTCAATAAAAATTGTGCCTTCATTGGTATGATGAAATGCATTACTAATCAAATTACTTAACACCATTTTAAATGCATCATGATTCGTGTTTATTGTGGCAGTTGAATCAACATTCACCTCAATCTCAATCTCAATCGGTTTATTTTCAATCAATTTATGATGCAACAATATAGCCTGCTCAATCAGCGGTAATAGTTTAATGTCGCTTAATTCATAATCTTGCTCTCGGGCCATTGCCAATAAACCCGAAACTGATTGCTGCATATCACGCTGCGCATTTTCAATACGGGATAAAAGCACCTGTTGCTCTTGGCTAAGCGTTGTTTCTTTTAGTAACGCAACTGCACCTACACTAATTGCGATGGGTGTACGTAATTCATGGGAGGCATCACGCGTAAAATTTTGCTCCCGTTCAATAAACTGCTGAACACGCATAAACGCATTATCTAATGCTTTGGCAAATACGCCGATTTCATCTTGTTTAAACTGTGCTGAAAATCCAACCGGCATTGTGTCTGATGCGGTATTTGAAATAAGCTGATCGAGCGTCTTAATTGGTTTAGTGATGCGCTTTGCTAATAGCCACGCCACCAATAGAACTATTAGCAAAATGATGGTGACAAAAAATAATGCAAAGCCCAGCATACCGCCTTTATTTTTGCGCACAATCAGTTGCTCGCTCACCTCGGCAACCAAGTAACCGGAAGATAGCGGTTTAATATGGTAATGTTTGTCGCCGTCACCAGAAAATTCTGTACGATTTGGCTCTTCTTTTAACACACTAAAAATTGGCTGTGGTAACGCATCAATTGATGCAACATAACTGACAAAAGGGTAATGGGTGGAAACTGTTTGGTTTGTGGCTAATTGCGACTCAACTTGCTCTTTTTCACTGTTTAAAATAAAGCGAAAAAAACCATCTTCCACTTCATATGAAAATATAAAACCTAAGCCTATAAACAAGGTGCTAACTAACAGTGCAATGCTGATAAACGATACAATGATGCGCGTTCTAATTAATGTAAACACAAGCTCAATCTCTTAAAATGTTAAACTAAACCCAACACCGTGGATGGTCTTGATAATCGGCTTAGCAAATGGCTTATCTAGCACCTTTCTGAGCTGATAAAAATGCGAGCGAAGCGCATCCGAATCAGTTGGCTCATCACCCCAAATTTTATCGCATAATTCTGAGCGCGATACCGCTCTTGGATAGGCTTCCATCAAAATGCGTAAAATAGCAAAACCTATCGGCTGTAGGTGAATTTCAGCGCCTGCCCGCAGTACTCGTTTGCTGGCAAAATCTAACACTAACTCAGTTTCATCCTTACCCAGCTGCAATTGTTTGCTTTGAGTTTGCGATTGATGCCTTTGAGTAATCGCCAAACAGCGTAAATAAAGCTCTTCTAATTCAAACGGTTTTGTTAGGTAATCATCAGCTCCTAACTCAAAGCCCGTTACTTTATCACTTAAGGTATCGCGCGCCGTTAGCATAATAATCGGAATATGGCGTTCTGCCTTACTTCTCAGCTCCTGACAAACCGCTAAGCCATCTTTTTTCGGCAGTGCAATATCCAAAATAATGCAGTCATAAAAATGTGCAAGAGCTAAAGAAGTGCCTTGTTCACCATCGTAAGCAAAGTCCATTACGGCGCCTCGATTGTCAAAAAATGTGGCGATGTTGTTGGAAATCGCAACATTATCTTCAATCAAAAGTACTTTAAGCTGTTGTTCTTTCAATTTAAATTTTCCTTTTAAGCCGACAAAACAAGGCTAGCATTTAAAAGTAAATGAGGTAAAGGGTAAAGGTGATGAATATCAGCATTAGTGCACTCATCGCACTATTTAGTGCAATGAGTGCAAACGTTAACTGCTTTATTAAAATCCGTTTTTTCATTAAAGCGATTGCACTTTATTTAATAAGGATGCGATATCTGTACTGTCAGGAAACTTCTCTTTTGCCGCCGCAAGATGTGTTTGTGCAGCTTTAAACTGATTTTCAGCAAGCAGTGTATTTGCCATTGCTAGCTCCAGCATCGGGTGATTAATGGCATCTTTAGTCACTTCCATTAATGAAAGCGCGGTATCGCGTTCCATTTGGTTTTGCGCATGCTTACCTAAATAAACCCCAAGCATCGCTAACAGCATGGTATCAAAGTCATCTTTGTTGGCATTATATGTAGCAAGCGCTTTTGTTTTATTTGCAAAAAATTGCTCTGCTAATTTAATCGTGCGGTCGTCTTTAAATTCAATTGGTTTGTCGAGTGTTAAACCTAATTTCTCAACAACGGCAATTGCTGTGTCTGTGGTTGAAAATGGGTTTTGACCAGTCAGCAAATTGCCATCAAAACTGACTTGATTGAACATCAAACTGTCTTGTTGATAAAGCGCACCTTGCTCTGATAATTTATTGGCAAGCGAAAATGGCATTTGCCATTTTTTAGTAAAGGCCGTCTCTTCTAAATCACTAAAGGCTGATACACGTTTACCTGCTAGCAAGTACTCACCGTTTGATAATTTAATATCTAAAAGCGCAGCAGGTCCATGACACACAGCGCCAATCACGCCATTATTTTCATACACTTGCTTTATTATTTTTTTAACGCTGTTATCACTGGCTAAATCAAACATAGGGCCTTTACCGCCCACCACATAAACAGCATCGAAATCGTTATGATTGAGGGTTTCAAGTTTGATTGTGCTTTCAAGCTTTTCTAACGCACTGCTATCTTTTAAAAACGTCGCATTGTACGATTTTTCTTTGTTGTAGTTATCAGCCAGTACTTTTCCGCCTTTTGGCGATGCAAAAGTAACGTTTGCGCCTGCGGCTTTAAATACTAAATACGATTTACTCATTTCATCGAATTCGTAGCCTGGTTTAACTAATTCGCCCGCTGCGTCCTTTTCGCCATAGCTACTTAACACCATTAAAATATGCTTTTGCTCATCAGCCATTAGGTTAAGTGAAGAAAGGCCAAGTAAACTTGCAATAACGCTGTGTTTAATTTTGATTGACATAACATGCTCCTATTGATTGTTGAGTACAATCTAGCAAGGGGCATGTGAAGAAAATGTGAAGTGAAATTGATTTTTAACGGTTAGCTATTTTTTTTAACCGAAGTCATAAACTGCTCGACTTTCAGAGTAATAAACTCATCAACCGCTTCTTCCATCGACTCGATAGTAAAGTTATGTAGTTCCAGAACGCGGTCTGCTTGGCTTTCACTAATCAGTTTATCGCTGAGTAAATACTCCCATTCGGGCAGTGTTTTGTCGTATCGTGGGATCACATTGAGTTCAACAAACGGGTAACTAAACTCAACTAAATTAATTAAACGGCAAAAGTCTTCAACATAATCTGTGCCCGTCGGCCCCAAACAGCCCGGTTCTAAACGAAAACGAATCACTAATTTTATATTAGACATAAACCACCCTTAATTTCATGACAGCTACAAAACACTGTGCACTTCAAACTATGTGATCGTTCTGGCTATTTCGCAAGTGATTGTTAACTAAATTATTGATTAATCAATTTTAGCTGCGCTAGCGCAATTAAAACGCAGTGTGTTTATTTTGTCACTTGAACAGCTCTATAAGATAGCTTAGTGTATATTTTTTAACTAAAAGGAAAGTCTCATGGAAGAATTTATAGCTCAACTCGATTTAAACCAATATCTGCCCACTGCACTTGATTGGGCAACCAATCTTATTTTGGCGCTCGCCATTTTAATTATCGGTGTATGGCTTGCAGGTAAAGTAAATAAAGCCATTATTAAAGTTGCCAATAAACACGCGCAATTGGATGACACCTTATTTAAGTTTTTTGGCAGTGTTGCCAAATACACCATCTTAGCCTTTGTAGGCATTGCCGTACTCAACCGTTTTGGCGTCCAAACAGCTTCAATCATTGCTTTACTCGGCGCTGCCGGTTTAGCGGTTGGCTTAGCATTACAAGGCACTCTGTCAAATTTAGCAGCAGGCGTAATGCTACTTATTTTTAGACCGTATAAAGTTGATGATTTTATCGAAACGGGCGACCAATTCGGTAAAGTTGCTGAAATAGACATGTTCACCACCATTCTACAAACATTTGATAATCAACGCATTATCATTCCTAACAGCGATATTTGGGGCAGCAAAATTATTAATCATTCACACCATGCAATTCGCGGTGTGGATATGCATTTTGGTATTGCTTACAGCGAGAATATTGATGCAGCCCGCAAAGTAATTGAAGGTGTACTTACAGCGCACCCACATGTACTTAGCGAACCAAGTCCGTTTGTTGAAGTGGAAACATTAAACAATAGCTCGGTAGATTTTTTAGTTCGCCCTTTTTGTCAGGGAGAACATTATTTCGATATTTTGTATTCGGTGCCAGAGCAAATTAAAAAAGCACTCGATGAAGCAAATATTGAAATTCCATTCCCGCATCGTAAAGTTATTTTAGTTAATGAAAACAAATAAATAACTCTAAGGCATGCGCTTTAAACGCATGCCTTAATATTTTGAGGATTAAAATGAATTTAAACCAAGTTACATTACCAGTAGCTCACATGAAAAATGCAGTTACGTTCTACCAAACGCTCGGTTTTGAACTTATCGTCGACACACCCCATTATGCACGTTTTGCCTGCCCGATGGGCGATTCAACATTTTCGCTATCACTTGAAGAAAACCCTGTTAATGGCGCAACCATTTATTTTGAACATGCAGAACTCGATAACTGGGTTGACGAATTACAGGCCAAAGGTATTACGTTTACACAGTTACCAACTGATGAGCGATACCTATGGCGAGAAGCAGTGTTATTTGACCCTTCAGGCAATAAAATCAAGCTATATTGGGCAGGTGTAAACCGTTTAAACCCACCGTGGCGTGTTAAAAATTAATCGTTTTTCCGTAAGTTCTCGCAAAGGATGACTATGCAATTAGCTCAACTCAATATCGCGCTTGCAAAATACGCACTTGATGCACCTGAAATAAAAGACTTTGTTGATAACCTAGATAAGGTGAATGCACTCGCTGAAAACAGTGAAGGCTTTATTTGGCGCCTGAAAGATGACTCTGGCGATGCGACCAATATTCAAGCATTTGAAAACCCCAATATGCTCGTCAATATGTCTGTTTGGCAAAATGTCGATAGCTTAAAAAACTTTATGTTTCGCACCCATCACCGCGATTTTATGCGCCGCAAAAATGAGTGGTTTGAAAAGCTAAATGAAGATAACTACGTGCTATGGTGGGTGGAAGATGGTCATATTCCATCAGTCGAAGAAGGCATAGCGCGCCTCTCGCAATTACGTAGCCAAGGCGATACACCCTCTGCTTTTAGTTTCAAAACCAATTTTACCTCAGAAGATCTCAAAGAAGAATTCAGCAATTAAGTCAAAGGGATAACTAAATTGTTGTTATCCCAAATTCATTTTAGCAGCGATCCAATTTTTTACTGGAACAAGCCATTCATCACTTGGGGTGTAAAATGCACCATGTGAAAGCCCTGTATTAATCTCAATTTCCTCAAATGACGTTAACGCCGTACTTTTAGCTTTTAATTTAGCACACGACTTTGCAGCATCACTTTTCTCGTAAACTGACAACACATCGCCATACACTTGAATATCGCTGTGTTTACTTGAAATCAAGCGCCCACAACCAGCCAGTAAAATGGTATTAACACCAATATCCTGTAAGTAATGTGAGGTAAGCCCTGTAATAAAGGCGCCTCTTGAAAAACCAACAAGGGTAATATGTGTTGGTTTTACGCCATTTTTAACTAGGCTGCGTATGTCTTCGCTTAACTGTTTGGCATATACAAAAGGATCCGTATTCTTTTTGCGATGCGTTGCAACCAAGGTATACCGTGCATCCGAAAGCGCTTGTTTGATACCCGGAAAATCATACACCCCCCAACCATGTTTGGTTTCTATTGGCATTGGATTATCCCCTTCAACAATGAACCCGTGCGAATAAAACACAAACTTACTTGCTTTGTTGTAGTTTTCAGGAATGTTATTTAAAACTTGATTAGCCATTGAGGTGTTGGTTAAAAGCAAGCTAAATAGCCAAACAATCATTTTGATAAACCTTGATGCTTTCAAGCTGTCTCCTAAATAAATAATCTTTCAAGCAAATGAATTCTAAGGGTAAAGAGTTAACTTGTATATCTTAAGCACACACTTCTTTACCATTATTCAAGGTTAATAAATTGTTAATTTGACGAATATCGGTATCATAGCAAGGGATGCAAACAACAACTTATATGGAAGCCCAATGATTAAAAAAATAATAAAGTGGCTAGTGCTGAGTATTTTATTACTGGCATTTTTAGCAGGGGCATTTGTTGCCCATGAATGGTACGCCAAAAAGCCATTGCGATTTAAATCGTACGTTGACCGTACTATGGTAAAAATGGCCTTTGACAGCCCAGAAACCCTTACCTCGCTTGGTTTTTTAGAAAGTTTAGGCTTTAACAGCCACAATGCAGAGCTTGATGATGCAAGCCTTGCTAAAGACGACGAAATGTTCGCCCTGTTACCCGAAATTAGACAAGGTGTACTGCAATATGACGACAGCGAACTCGACAAATCTGATCAAATGTCGAAAGAGATTGCGCTCTATTTACTTGATTTTGCTGTTGATGCCACCGAGTTTCGCTACCACAGTTATCCGGTAAACCAATTATTTGGCATTCAAAACGGTTTCCCAAGTTTTATGGATGCGCAGCACCAAGTTAATTCGGTTGAAGATGCTAATAACTACATTAGCCGTTTAAACCAAGTTAAACGCAAGTTTAGCCAAAGCTTAGAGGGGCTAAAATTACGAGAAGAAAAAAACATTATTCCACCGCGTTTTGTAATTGACCGCGTACTTGACGAAATGACCACCTTTGTTGCAACCCCAATCAATGAGAATATTCTTTACACCTCATTGCAAGATAAAATGAATAAAGCAGCAGAAAGTGGCAGTGCGGTTTTTGACGACCAAACTCAAGCGAAGATCCTTGCTGACGTTGAAAATGCAATGACAGAATCTGTGCACCCTGCTTATCAGCTGTTTATCGATTACTTTAGCGCACTTCGCGATAAAGCCACAACCGATGATGGCTTTTGGAAGTTACCAAATGGTGATAAAGCTTATGCCAGCTCACTTAAATTTTTCACTACCACCAACTACACTGCCGATTTTATTCATCAAACAGGGTTAAATGAAGTTGCACGAATTCAGGGAGAAATTCTCACAATTTTAAATAGCGAAGGATTTGATACCAGCCTTGGCTTTAGCACGGCTATTGAAGCGTTAAAAGCCGATGAGCGTTTTTATTATCCTGATACCGATGAAGGTCGCGAACAAATTTTAGCGGACTATCAAACCATCCTAGATGAGATTGACCAAGGACTTGATGGCGCGTTTAATATTCGACCAAAAGCAGGTATGAAAGTGCGTCGCATCCCTGAATTTAAAGAAAAAACCGCACCGGGTGCCTATTATCAACAGCCCGCTATTGATGGTTCACGCCCTGGGTTATTTTTTGCCAATTTATACGATATTAAAGCCACCCCTAAATACTCAATGCGCACCCTCGCCTACCACGAAGGTATTCCAGGCCACCATTTTCAAATTGCCATTGGAATGGAAGCTGAAGGCTTGCCGCTCTTTAGACGCATGTCGCCATTTACTGCTTACACTGAAGGCTGGGCACTTTATGCTGAACAAGTTGCGTGGGAGCTAGGTTTTCAAAACGATCCATACGATAATATTGGCCGCTTACAAGCAGAGCTTTTCAGAGCAGTACGCTTAGTAGTCGATACCGGTATTCACCATAAACGTTGGACACGTGAAGAAGCTATTGACTATATGCTTAAGAATACCGGCATGGCAGAGTCAGATGTTACCTCTGAAATAGAGCGTTATATTGTGATGCCAGGCCAAGCAACCGCCTATAAAGTCGGTATGATGAAAATCTTAGAAATTCGTGAAAACGCCAAACAAACGCTAGGTGATAAGTTCGATTTGGCTGAGTTTCATGATGTGGTGCTTAAAAATGGTGCCGTACCTCTGGATATTTTGGCGCGGATTGTTGATGACTATGTGAAAAGCAAACAATAATTTATAAAAAACGTCACACAAAAAGAGCAGCTTAAGCTGCTCTTTTTATACAAGTGTACTTTCTTTAACGATTCGATTGCGCATTAAAATAATCAGTTGTGCCATGCGCTTCTATTGCTTCGGTTAATGCCACCAGCGCCACATTGTAAACACTGTCCCTTAGTGAAATGCCTTTCTCAGTATAAATCTGCCATGCATTTTCAAAGGCCTTTTCAAGCTTTTGGTGCAGTTTTTCTTCTACTTTATCAAGTGTCCATTGTTCACCTTGGCGGTTTTGCAGCCATTCAAAATAACTCACAATAACACCACCTGAGTTAGCCAAAATATCGGGCACAATTGTGACATTATTGGCTTGAAGTAAGCTGTCAGCATCACTCTCAACAGGGCCATTTGCTATTTCAACAATGTATTTTGCCTTAACCTCGTTTGCATTATTTTGTGTTATCACCCCATCCAGTGCCGCTGGGATCAAAATATCCACATCCATTGTGATCAGCTCTTCATTACTAATGTGTTTAAATTCAAGCGTCTCACGCACGGATTGATTACAGTAAACCGCTGTTAACTTTTTACTGCGCTGTTTTTCTTGATAAATACTATCAACATCAAGCCCTTCAGCGCGGTAGATGCCGCCTTGCGAATCACTAATGGCAACAATATTAAATCCCGCTTGCTGAAGTAATTTTGCACAGTGATAACCACCATTACCAAAACCTTGAATCGCAACGGTCAGTTCGCTTGGTTTTAACCCTAATTTTTTCACTAGCATTTGCGTACAAATAAAGGCGCCGCGGCCAGTTGCGCTTTCACGCCCTAAACTACCACCTAAAGAGATAGGCTTACCTGTGATCACCGCAGGCGCTTTACTGCGCGTGATTTTTTCATATTCATCCATCATCCAGCCCATAATGCGGGCATTGGTATATACATCAGGTGCCGGAATATCGGTATCTGGGCCAATAAAATCAGCCATTGCACGCACATAAGCACGAGACAAACGCTCTAGTTCCATTGGTGAAAGCGTTTTTGGATTTACCGTTACACCCCCTTTACCACCGCCAAGCGGTAAACCCACAACAGCGCACTTTAATGTCATCCAAAATGCCAATGCTTCTACTTCATCTTGATTAACCGCTTGATGAAAACGAATACCCCCTTTGCATGGGCCCAAAATATCATTATAGCGACAGCGATAACCTTTAAAATAGGCCAACCTGCCATTATCTAATCGGACAGGTAAATTACACGCAAGGGTTGCATGAGGGTGACTTAATGCTTCAATCACTTGGCTTGATGTATTGGCTTGCTCGCCAATGCGATGCAAACGCTCTATCGCGCTTGCCAGTACCGAATTACTCATACCGACTCCTTAGTATTTTCTTATAATTAAAGGTAATTTTTTTAGAAATTCAAATTCTTACTAACCATAACCAATACTCACCTCCATGGGGTTTGGTTTAAATAAATTGAATTTGTTATTAAGAGATTTAAGCATTCTTGTTTAAACGCATGCGCCAGCGAGAGTCACTTTGTTACAGTGCAAGCCTTAATAGCGAAAGTTAGAAAAGAAATGTCTATTAATGCGGGGTTCTAATATGTTTAATGAATAGCGCTTTGCCCTTTTAATCACAATGCAAAACTAAAAGGGCATTTTTAAAATGGTGAAAATTAGTTACTTTCAGGTGTTACTTGCTCTTTTCGTGATTTAGTCACGACCCTTTCAACACTTTTGCCAGTCACCGCCCAAAGAAATAAACCTGACCAAGCAATCAGTGAAAAACCCGCTGGTACACATGCAACGGTAATCACTTTTGCATGTTTACGGTTTAAGAAGAATGCAAGAATGGCAGGTAAAAACCAAAGCACCAACGTCACTAAGGCTACACCTAAAACAAATACAGGGTTTGCATTGGCAAAAAATTCTTCAAAAAAAGTAAGCGTTTCCATAAGTTAAATTCCGAGTAAGTAAGCAATAGGGCTAGACTAATCGAACGCACGGTATGAAAGAGCGCTAAGTGTTAAGCGGTTAAACCAAGTGATTTACGGTAAAAAACTCAGTGTAGTAATGGGTTACTACCCTTTTTGAACGGCTTTCAGTTACTATTTAATGCAAAGGTTAAGCAGGTTACACGCAGCATAGAGGCAAGGTTTTTAACACTACCATGACGCTCAACAACCTCTTGATACAAGGTGGCAATAAATTCTGGCAAAGTAACATTTTCGGCTTCACAAATTTGTTCCAAGATTTGCCACATTTTATTTTCTAACGAAATGCTCGTAACGACCCCATGTAAACGTATCGACCGCTTTGTGCTGTCGTAAGATGTTTGCGGTTCTTGAGCATATAATTCACACATAAGGTTTTCCAATACATGGCTAAAATGATTCACAGCATGATCCGCGTAGTAGACGAATCAAAGTCACTGCAATTTTATCAAACTATTCTCAACTTAACAGAAAAACGCCGTATCACTTTTGATAGTTTTTGCTTAATTTATCTTGGTAATGATGAATCTGATTTTGAACTTGAATTAACCGTTAACTTTGACACTAAAACGCCCTACACACATGGCAATGGCTATGGTCACCTTGCAGTAAGCGCAGAGAATATTGAAGCAATCCATCAAACAGCCTCTGAACTTGGCTATCAACCCAAAGAAGTAAAATCGTTCTACAATGGCGATGCGCTGGTTGCCAAGTTCTTTTTTATAAACGACCCAGATGGCTATGCCATTGAAGTGATTGAGCGCTCAGATACCTTTAAGTAAAGCCACTAATGTGACTTTATTTCACTTTCGTCCGCTAATTGTTCTTCTTTAGAAAGAACAAGGTAACCGCGCGTTACGGGAATAGCAATTTGCGAAATTAACGCTGTGCCCCACAATAAGTTGCCTACTAAAGCAGGTACATATGGCACAATAAAAAATGTACCAATAGCCAAAGCTATACCAAACAGCCTAATGTTTGGCGTTGCAAAGCGATGGGCTATTCGCGTTTCAATGGTGCACTGTATCCATAATAAACTCGCTAAATATAAAGCAAGCCCGGCACAACCAACTGCGGCATATTTCAATGGGTAGGGCTGCCAAAACCCTACTTTAACTTCGCCAGCCAACGCCACACCCACCATCACGGCGGCTAACATTAAAAATAAATGGGCTATCCACCAGCTTACGAGTGTCCACTTTTTGGTATTTTTCGGCTTACCATTCCCTACAAAGTCAAAGTAAATCCAACATAAAACAAATACAGCAAACCCACCAAAAATAAAATTGGCGAATATCTCAGGGTTTACTTTATATACCCCTTTTTCTGAAAGGGTGATAACTAATTTAAAAAAGCCTTCACCCACCACAATCAAGAGTAATAGCGCAAAACGTTCAGCCATATGCCCTAAGCGCGGCACAAAACGGCTGCATTCGAGTATCCCTACCTTTGGCAGCATGTAAAGTAACTGAATACTAATAATACCCAAAGCAAATAACCCAAAGTTAAACGGCTTTGGTAAAAACGCACTAATCGCAAATACTATCGCCAATAAAAAGAAATTGCGGCTCACTTTGCTGGCAAGCACCGTTTCTTCAACACCTAAACGATTGGTTCGATAAAATAAATAGCCCGTTATAAAACGGTTAACTGCGTAGGCAAGTGCAAAATAGAGCCAACCTTTATCTAAGATATGAGGAATAGAGGCCGCCATCACCATTGCGGTGACAATTTGGCTCGACATAAGCAAGCGATGTTTAACATCAGTGCTTACGTAAAGTGAATTAAATACACTCGAATCGGCCCAAGCAAACCACACAGCAATAAATATCCCTGCAAAAACAGTAAAACCCGCAAGGTTAAGGTGATCACTTAAGAAATTACCAAGCAAGAATATAATTACAACATGAATAAGATCATAAAAAAGCTCTATCCAATGAACATGATCGTGTGCGTTTTCAACGTCCATATGATGTTGTGGTGCTCGCCACATCGGGTGTCGTTCTAAGGGCATAGTCTGACCTTGCAATTAATTATGTGAGTAACAGTTTCTTTAGCATAATGTAATTAAAAACGCTGATAAACGCTTAATTAAACGCGCTTTAATGTGTTTGTTGTATTCAATAATATCTTTTAAACAGATTTATCAACTTCATTTTTGATTAAATAAACAGCAAAAAATTAATTTTCACCATCAACAGGTGTTTATTAATAACTATTTGAATGACAATTTACTTAAATACATTTTATTAAAACAATAAAATGCAAAAGGCACAGATGCTCTGATATATATCTGCTATTCAAGCTAAGTTACTAACAATATTATATTTTCAAAACACCCTTCCCATTAAATTTCTTAAGTTTAACTCACTAAAAACCAAACAACGGTATATTGCCTAATTGATTACATTTTAAACTTAACGATAATTATTATCATTTGCTATTTCAATTTTAATTATCTTTCTATAAAATGCCCGCACTTTTTCAGGGATATTTAGGTTTAGTATGAAGTTAAATCACATTACCAAAGCAATTACACTGTCACTTTTATCACTTTCAGCAACCGCTGTAGCCGATGAAAAAAAACTAGAAGTTATTGAAGTGAAAGGCACTTACTTTAACGATTACAAAGTAGATGATGCCTCTGGCGCAATGCGCGGTAATACATCACTACTTGAAACGGCGCAGTCTGTTACCGTTATTCCAGAAACCATTATTGATGAACAACTTGCTACAACATTAGGTGAAGTATTAATTAATGACGCCAGCCTCTCACCTGGCTCAAAACAGCGTAACCGTGAAGTTTTTAACGCCCGAGGCTTTGCTCTTAGCTCATCAAATGGCTATTTACGCGATGGTCACCAACATTGGTCACACTACCAGCAACCTATCGAAACGCTATCACGTGTAGAAGTAATTAAAGGCCCATCAAGTGTGCTTTATGGCCAATCTGCACCGGGTGGTTTAGTTAATATGGTAACTAAAAAACCAACCTCATCGTCGCTTTTGGATATCAGTGCAGACGCAGACCAAAATGGCTCTACACGTTTTATGTTAGATGCTGGCGGTAACTTAATTGAAGACCTAAATTACCGCGGTGTATTAGTAAAACAAGATGTGGTATTTGACCGTGAATACGCCAATGGCGAAAACCGAGAGCGCGACCGCTTTTTAGGTTACCTTGCGGTTGATTACGCAATTACTGACGACTTGATTGTGAATGTGTACTACGACCAAACAGATGACAAAACTGGCCTTGATACAGGCGCTTGGTTAAACAGCAACGGTGATGTAATTGGTGATAAAGACTATATCTATGACTTTTCATGGGCATTTACTGATATTCGCGTAAACAACCTAGGTACCAAAATCGATTATCACCTAAACAATGACTGGCAAATGACGTTTGGTTACAACGAGCAAACCTTTGAGCGTCAACGTTTTGAGTCTGCGCCGCGTAAGCCATCGGATTATGTAGCTGGTGATAGTTATCAGTCGCGCCCATACGACCGCTTTGATGATTGGCAATTTAAAACCATGTATTTCGATGTAAAAGGTGAATTTAATACGGGTAGCATTCGTCATAACTTACTTGTTGGCGCAAATAGCCTAGATTATTACTATGGTCAGCTACGCGTTAAAGCTGCAAGTGTTGATTACACACCTGGCAGCCAAGAACCAACGCGCCCAGATATTTCATATAAAACGGACGACACCCTTTACACCAGCGAGTACGACTTTTACGGTATTTATCTACAAGACTTAATTACCTTTAACGATACATGGCAAGTATCGCTTGGTGGCCGTTTTGACAAACAAAACAAAGAAGGTGCTGACAGCGAATCATTTGTGCCAAAATTTGGTGTGCTTTTCCACCCTATTTCAGATGCAACAGTTTACCTAAGCTATGCCGAAGGGTTTGAGCCACATTCAAGCGAAACATTAAATGACGAAACCGATAAAAACCACGGCATGAAGCTAGATGCAGTGACATCGGAGCAATTAGAGCTTGGTTTAAAATGGCAAGTGTCTGAGCGCTTAATGATTGATACTGCCGTGTTTGATATTGAAAAAAGCGGCGTATTAGTGCGTGAAACGCTGATTGACGACCCTAATTTTGAAACCATCACAACCCAAGCTGGCCTGCAGCGCCATAAAGGCTTTGAAGCATCAGCACAAGGTGCTGTTACAGATACGCTTTTCGTAATGGCATCAACCATGTACCTAGATGCACAGTACGAGCGTGACAGTAACTACGAAGGCAAAACACCTGTGGATGCACCTAAATGGTCAGCATCACTTTGGTCGCGTTACGAAATGACCGAAAAGTTAGCCCTTAATGCGGGTTTAATTTACCAAGGTGAGCGTTTTGCTGACGCCGACAATACGATTACTAAAGATGCGTACTACCGCCTTGATCTAGGTGCAACTTTCAGCACACAAATTGGTGGACAAGACACCGACTTCCGCTTCAATATAGAAAATGCATTAGATGAAGATTATCTTGCTGGCGGCGGTGTAAACAATGTCACCATTGGTGATGCACGTACTGCCCGTTTTGAAGTTCGCGTGTCACTTTAATACAAAATAAGACGCATTAACCGTCAATTAATGCATTAAATAAAGCGAGCAACCTCAAGGTTGGCTCGCTTTTATCGTTACAATGAGCAATAAACTATGAGTATAAGAAAAGCGTTTTTTTGGCTACACCTGATCTTTGGCTGTATAGCTGCCCTATTTATCTTTTTAATGTCGGCAACGGGTGCACTATTAACTTATGAGCGTCAAATTATTCACTTCGCTGAAAAAAGCGACTACCCACAAGCAAATCACCACACAAATACACTGTCGTTAACAGCACTAAGCGAGATTGCCAAGACCTTGGCCCATGAAAAACCGCTGACAATTTCCCTGAGAAAAGAAGAAAACGCCTTTGTACAAGTAAAAGAAGGCCGCAAAACCCTTGCCTACTTAAACCCTTATACAGGTGAAAAAATAGACGAGCCTGGGCTTGCCACCAAAACCTTTATGCGCAAGTTACGCGCCTTTCACCGCTGGCTCACACTCGATGGCAACTTTAGTGAAACTGGCCGTTGGGTAAACGGCATCGCCAATCTTATGTTTTTTGTATTAGTGCTTTCGGGCCTTTATTTATGGTTGCCAAAACGCTTTAACAAACGCGCATTTAAACAAAAGCTTACGTTTGGCAAGTCTTACCCAAACATTAATGCCCGCGACTACCAATGGCATAATGTGTACGGTATTTACCTTGCGCCAGTACTGGCGGTAGTGATTGCAACAGCGTTCTTTTTCTCATTTAAATGGCCGGGTAATACCTTAAAAGAGGTGATTTCAAATGAAGCAAAAGTAGAGAAGCTTACAGCAATGCCTTTAAACCAAGGCACAGCTCAATCGCTTGATGTGTTATTTAAAAACGCCATAGGCCACACACCAGATTGGCAGCAGGCACAATTTAGCTTACCAAAAACGCCAATGGATAAACTGGCATTTAGCCTTGATACTGGCACAGGTGGCGAGCCACAAAAACGCTTAACGGTAACGGTAGATACACAAACAGGCGCTGTATTACAAATACTCACCTTTGATGATTTATCAACCTATCGCAAAGCCCGTAGTTACATTCGCTTTTTACACACGGGCGAAGCATACGGTATCTTCGGCCAAACCATCGCAGGCCTTGCCTCTCTACTTGCGTGCTTACTCGTTTATACAGGCGTCATGCTTTCATGGCGTCGCTGGCAAAACTACCGTTTACGAAAAGCAAAATTAGCATTAGAAGCGGCTTAATATCATCAAACTAATAAAGGCTAACGCGTGTTAGCCTTTATTTATTATTCACTTATTAAATCCTTTCACAAAACAAATAAACATGCGGTTTCATTTTAATGTTCAACGATCAATAGGACTTCTTGTATTACCAAAACGCGTACCCACAACATGCGTGTAAATTTCTGTGGTTTTTAAGTCAGTATGACCAAGTAATTCTTGTACAGTTCTAATATCAGTGCCTTGCAGTAACAGCTCAGTGGCAAACGAATGCCTGAATGTATGCGCCTTCACACGTTTGGGAATTGCTGCTAACTGTACGGCCTCTCTAAGTTTTTTCCTAAAAGCGGAACCATGAATATGATGGCGACAAATATAACCATCATATGGATGAACACATCGTGTAGTGGAAGGGAATAAATATTGCCAAGAAAAGTCTTTAATCGCATTACCATATTTACGCATTAACCCAGGTGGTAATGACGTTAATCCATAACCTTGACTTAAATCCAACTGGTGTAACGTTTTTACTTTGTCGATTTGACAGGATATTGCATTGTTTAATGATTTTGGTAACAACGAATACCTGTCTTTGCGCCCTTTCCCTCTAAATACAAAAACCATATTATTTTCAAGATCTAGATCTTTTATTCTTAGGCTCAACGCTTCATTAATTCTAAGCCCACTACCGTATAAAATAGAAGCAATTAACCAATGAACACCCTTCATTTTGTCAATAATACAGGTCGCCTCTTGATGCGTAAGTACGGTAGGCATCACTTGCTCTTTTTTTGTAAATGAATAATTGAGCCCACGTATTTCTTTTTTTACAACATAACGATATAAGAATATCAGCGCACATAGCGCTTGATTTTGCGATGCAGGGCTTACCTGACGATTTAAGGCTAAATGATTTAAAAATCGTTCTATCTCATGATTTCCCATTTCATTTGGATGCCTCTTGTCATTAAATAAAATAAACGATCTTATCCAAAAGAGATAAACCTTTTCAGTTTTAATACTATAACGCCTTGTTCTTAGCTCAACCCTTACAGATTCAATAAATGGAGAATATCCCATAGCGCACCACACATATAACTGTACATATATACAGTTGTATGTGGTATTTCAGTTTTTATCAATCAAACGGCTCGTTATGTAAAATTTTTCTTGGCTCGATTATCTAAATTAAAATTGTAATTTACTGATATTATTAACTAAATGTTTTGAAGTGAAAATATATAACGCGCCAATAGATACTCGATTAAGTAATGGCTCGTTTTTACTACAGTACTTTTACATTGCTCGCATCAAAAACTATTGGTAACCTACGGAAATCATTAAATAAAAAACTTATTAGTCGGGATTTTTCTGGATGTGGATAACTTCCTTAAATCGAAATGCGCACTAATAAGCTGTTATGTTGCAAAAGGAGTATTGAGTAAATGGCTGCGTTCGCGTTTCTATATCTAATTTTAATCATTTACTCAGTAGTACTCAGGCTAAGCGTTCGAACTCAAATTAAAGAAAGCGGCAGGGTCGGTTTGCTATATAAAATTCAAACTGCCACCGTAATCGTAATCTCGTTCGCGGCAGGTACAACTCTAAATTATCTATTTGCTCAAACAGTTGTCGAGTGGTCAATTCAATATGTACCAACATTAGTTTGTGTTGCTATTTTGGTTGTATGGCAAAAGGTTAAAGTGCACAATGCAACATAACAAGCTAATAAATAAGGACAAAAAACAGTTGGCTGTTTTCGTTCCTCAACATTTTAGCCAACAATTTTTTGCCCATTATTAGGGCTACATGGACTCCCCTTTGTCAAGCAATAGACGTCTTCGACAACAAGAAGATCTGACAGCAGCTCTACATTCGGCGTTTATTAGCTTTGCTACGCTATCGCCCTGATGATTTGCGCTTGAGCAATGACCTCATTCGTTAGACAGTATTTCCTACTTCCCGACTAAACAGGTTTTATCGCTCTCGGTCTGACCGTGTTATCGTCAATTGCTATTGCTGAGACTCGGTGGGGTTAACCGTTTTGGTGAACCGCGCTTAGCTAATTAAATCACACATAATCAACCTGATATTCTTTGCCTGATTGCAGTAGCGCCCAGAATAAACGGGCATTTTTTGCAGCCAATGCTACAACCGCGCGTTTAAAGCCCCGTCTTTCAATCAAGCCTTGCACCCATAAACTGGTTTTGTCTGTTTTCGATTTACAGTTGGCAATCACAGCACGAGCACCATGGATGAGTGACGTTCGTATGTGCTTTTCACCGCGTTTACTAATTCGGCCTAAGTGAACATTACCACCCGTTGTGTATTGTCGGGGCACTAAGCCAACCCATGCTGCGAATTGACGGCTAGAACTAAAGTGCTTTGCATCATTAACAGTCGCAACAACAGCGGTTGCAGTGACTTCACCAATGCCTGGAATGCTCATTAGCAATTTAGCAGCAGGCATTTGTTTGGATAGTGCATAGAGTTTTCGGTCGTATTTTAATATTTCTTGATTAAGCCCTTGTATGCTGAGCCAAACATCGGTTAATAGTTGACGAGCAAGTTGGGGTAAACCATTTTCAGCGTCCTCTAAAATACTGGAAATGGTATTTTGTGCTGGATAGCGGCCTTGGGGCATCACGATACCAAACTCAGCAAGTAAACCGCGTAAGCGATTTATACTGGCGGTGCGGTCTTTTATTAAGCCTTGGCGAATACGATGCAAACACAACACCGCTTGTTGCTCTTCATTTTTGATGGAAACAAAACGTGTTTTTGGACGAGCAACAGCTTCACAAATGGCTTCAGCATCATTGGCGTCATTCTTCTCACTTTGGCGATAAGGAATAACAAACTTAGATGCCATAATGCGTACAGTATGACCGAGTTTGGTAAACTCTCTTGCCCAATAATGTGCACTTTAGCATGCTTCCATGCCAATTAAGCAAGGTGGTAATTTAGTAATTTCAGCTAAGAGATTGTTTCGTTTAATAGTTTTACGCAATTTGCACTTGCCATGCTCATCAACCCCATGGATACTAAAAACATATTTGGCTAAATCGATGCCAACAACTTTAATTAAAGACATATGGACTCTCCTCGTTTTGGTTTAACTACCACTATGGCACATTGTGGCTAAGTGGTTGGGGAGTCCATATCATTCGTTATGTGCTTTAAAAGGATTCAGCATTGAATTTACATCATTACACAACCTTAGAAACTCTCGCTTTAATATTAGAGTCAAAAAAAATCCGCTTTAACAGGCTAACTAATGTGGATGATGTCCAAGAGTCAGAAAACTTTGGTCGCTATGATTTATCTCCATTTATATACATTTCCTGTTGGACATTAAGTCCAGAGGAAAGTATTCCGCTTTGGAAGATGTATACCTCAAACATGAAAGGTGTTCGTATTACATTTGATGGGGATCCTTTTCATTACAGAAAACCTGAAGTGTCAGACTTACCAGAGTTAAATATCGAATTAGATGAAAACCTTTTGTCCCCTTTGACATTTAAACAAATGATGTCGCCTTCCTATTTCATACTCCCAAGTTTTTTGAGTAAAGATCAATTTGGTAAAAAGGTAGAATATGTTGATGATGTAACCGGAATTTACGAAAATTCAGTTGCAATCCAAGTAGAGCCTGATGGAAAAGCTCACATGACTATGCCAGGGGCAGGTAACGTTGCTATACATAAAAACAAAATTTGGAAGTTTCAAGAAGAGTTCCGATATTCTTTGATAGCTTTCCCACCTCCAACGGGAGGTTATAGCAATGAAAATATCCCTGAAATATCAAATGTCGCAATAAATTCTATCTATCATGGTAAAAAAACAGAAGTTGATTATATTGATTTAGATATGTGCCCCGAGAAATTGGAAAATATGACAATTACACTTGGACCACTTGCGACATATGCAGATGAAATAATTCTAAAAGCTCTAGTTTCAAAGTATTGTCCTAATGCAAATATTAAGAACAGCAACCTTCAAGGTAAAATAAGGTAACAGCACATAACAAAGCCATGAAGAACGGAACCGTAATAGTTGGCTCTGTTTCGCTCCGCTTCACATTGTAGCCAACAATTATTTGTCCGCTTATGGCGGCGTTATAAATCATAAGGAAGAAATGAGTAATTTCGATAAAATCTCTACTTATCATGGAACCTCAGACCAATATGCCGAAGAGTTGGTCGATGGGAAGGTAGATACCTCTCTGGGGGGAGGAGAATTAGGTCAAGGGTTCTACTTGGGTACTGCTTTACATGTTGCAAAAGCATGGGCAAAACAAATGCACAACAGTGAATCGGTTGTTGAGTTTCAATTCGATGATGATGAGTTCTGGAATTTTGACATAGAGAGTCTGACGGAATTACAGGCCATCGAATATCGCTCAATTATAAGAGCCAAAGGGCTAACTAGAACCTATAAATTTTCGAAAGATCTCGTATGGGGACCTATTGTTGGTGGACCAAAGGTCTATTCTGACCAGCACAAATGGGAATCTGGTGACGGTGAAAAATTCCTAAATGGAAACAAGGTATTGAGGCGAAAAAGATGAATAGTCCTGTTTATTACCTTAGTTTCTATAATGAAGGTGGAGGCTTTTTATTTCCTGATGAGTTGCCTTCAAATTATTACTCTCCTGGACTTTTTCTCATTGAATCTAGCCACGATGGCACATACCCATATGCGTTCTCATTTGACGCTATGGATAATGGAAAACGCGTATCTCTTAAGCTTGTAAGGGCGGATGAAGGAAATCCTAAATCTACATTGTATGTTGTTCGCACTGAACATTACGGCTCATTTTGGTTCAATCTAGAAGTAGTTAACCCTGCATTACCATATTTAGGTAGCAGGCCACAGCTAAAACAAATTAGCGGATTTAGTATGGCGGTTACTACAGATTCTTCCAAATTAGAAAGAGCTTGCCATAATTTTGATTTTTATTTCATTGGAAGCACCTTGCTAGAAAATGATTTATAACAAGTCAATTAACTACGCACCTTCGGTGCCGGACGCGCAAAAAGCGCGCGCCGGTTATTGAGGCGTTAGGGTTACAAGGAAAGTAAGTGCAAAAATTCCGATTCATTTGTTTAATATTTGTTTTTGGCTGTGTCGGTTGCAGTGAAAAGCCAGTTGATATCGTTACTTGTACTGGTGCCGTTTCCGAAGGAAGTGTTTGGGTGTCAATTTCAAACAATAACCAAGTAACAATTGGTAGCTCACAGTTTTCTGAGAGTTTACTTCGCTCAAAACATCAATTGGTTAAGCAGTCTTGTGAATCTGTTATGGTTATAATTCAGGCTGATAAATCAGCCAAAAACAAAGTAGTTTATGACACAATACAGCAAGTAAAATCATTCGGTTATCAAGTGTCGCAGTAACCCTAACAAGCGCATTAATAAATGGATGCATTGAGCAAGCTTCAAGAAAAAAATAAAACCCACTCTAAGCATCAGCGTAATACTAGCTGGAACACTGTTTGGATCTTTTGTCTATTGAGCCCTTTGCTATTTAGCTATGGCTACGAATTTTATTTTTCAGTTATACAAAATACTGAATTTGAGTCTATTCATGCAGCTATAGTTTTAGTCGGCTCGCTAGGTTTTGGTTTACCTTTAGCAGCTATGGGCGATCTAATGCTTTTTAGGCGCGTCATAAAATTGCTTTTGCTAATTGCTGCAGAATCATGGTTCATTTGGTTTTGGGTTGTTTCTGAATTATCTTGGCTAGCGTTTTTGCCACTCATTCCTGCTTTTGTCATGTTGCAAATTCAGTTGCCCAAAATAAAGGCTGGTAAGTAAATGGTATATAACAAGCTGTTTAAGCGCGGGACTGCTAACGTTTGGCTCTGGCGAGAGAGGTAAAATTGAAGCGTAGTGTTCAGTTTAAAATATATTTGGGTTTGTTAGTGTTATGCATCGTAGGCTACCAATTCCAACATACAAGCATTGATAATTTCTTTGTTAACCCGTTTTACATCGGTAGCATGATGCTTGGTATTCTATTAGTAATTAAAGCTTTTGGTTATCACTGCCAAAAATGTCTTCGCAATCAAGTGATACAAGGTTTTTACAAATATCGTTTACCATCTTCAAATTGTTATAACTGTGGTCACGATATTGATAAAAATAGCACCTAACAAGGCCGTTAAACCCATGAAAAAAACAAATACAGGAGAATCTAATGCCACATTGCGTAATTGAGCATTCAGATGATATTGATGGCAATATGTTAATTGAAGCTGTTCAAAAAGGGGCGTTAGCGTCTGAATTATTTGAACCGACGGGCAGCGATATTAAAGTAAGAGCAACAGCATTTTCACAGTACAAAACTGGCGTTGTTGACCTTAAATTTGTGCATGTCACACTTAAAATTTTATCCGGTCGCACAAGCGAACAAAAAGCAATGCTATCTAATACTGTTTTAGGTAAATTGAGCGGTCTTTCACTTACAAACTGCTCAATCTCAGTAGAAGTGCAAGATATTCACCGCGCCAGCTATGCAAAAGTGATTGTCTAACCTTACCCCTTTAAAGCGAAACTGCTGATGCTTTGCCGATAAAACTTAGCACTATCAGTTTCGCTGATGTTAAAAATTGCCACTTATCTCTTTGTATCCGCCTTTCGGTTTAACTGTCCCCTATTCTGCCGCTTTTTCTTTTCCCTTTTATAAGGCGTAACCAATAAAACAACTAAAAATGTAAGCAAACATTAATATTAACAATGAGTTAAATATTAAGTTACAACCCTAGCCTAGGCTTAAATTGATGGAAGAATAACAATCAATGAGGAGTCAATTATGGCCAAACAAAACGCTCATACGCAAAAAACAGAAGTAGATATGAACCCTATGCTGGATATTGTGTTTATCCTGCTTATCTTTTTTATTGTAACCACCAGCTTTAATCGGCCAACTGCGCTTGATTTAAACCGAGCTACAGAAAACAAACCAGCACTTACGCAAACAATTACACCGCAATTTCATATCACCAAAGATAATCGTGTACTGCTAAATAATAAGCAAATTGACTCACAATCTATTGCCATAAATTTGGCTCGCCTTGATGCCAATGGCGAGATTACAGCGATTTCAGTTACTGCAGATAAAGAAAGCACACATAACACCTTAGTGCATTTGTTAAATGAAATTAAAGGGTATAGCTCTGCACCTGTTACGCTAGGTAATGCTGGCTAATTTAAAAGGCTAACCGCGAGGTTAGCCTTTTTATTTCATCTAGCGTTTTTATAAGTGCAATAGCGGGCTTATTGTTTTAGTTAAGCATCCTTTTGTACTGCTAAAGTGTCATTTTAGTCATGCATGATTTAAGTCTAGACTGAGTTAAGCTTTTTATACTCTGCCATTTAATGGAGACTAACAATGTTTAATGCACTCGTTCTAAATCAACAAGATAAGCAAACAATTGCAACCGTTCAGCAAATTGATGAAACGCAACTGCCCGAAGGTGATGTGTTAATCAATGTTGATTACTCCTCACTTAACTATAAAGACGGTTTGGCAATTACCGGTAAAGGTAAAATCATCCGAAACTTCCCAATGGTGCCGGGCATTGACTTGGCAGGCACTGTTATAAGCTCGCAAGATTCGCGATATAAAGCGGGAGATAATGTAGTGCTTACTGGTTGGGGTGTGGGCGAAAACCATTGGGGTGGCATGGCCGAACGCGCGCGTTTAAAAGCCGATTGGCTTGTTCCGTTACCAATCGGCTTAAACAGCAAACAAGCGATGATGGTAGGCACCGCCGGTTTAACCTCTATGCTCTGTGTTCAAGCACTATTAGATGCTGGCTTAACACCAGATTCAGGCGAAATTTTAGTCACAGGCGCAAGTGGTGGCGTGGGCTCGGTTGCCGTATCGCTGCTTGCCACGTTGGGCTTTAAAGTTGCTGCCGTAACAGGTCGCATTGAACAAAATGGCCCTCTGTTAGAAGCGCTTGGCGCAACTCGCATTATCGAGCGAAGCGAATTTGAAGAACCTGCTCGCCCACTTGAAAAACAACTGTGGGCTGGTGCAATCGATACTGTAGGCAGTAAAGTGCTTGCCAAAGTGCTAGCACAAATGGACTACAATGGCGCAGTAGCAGCTTGCGGACTTGCCGGTGGATTTGACTTACCAACCACAGTAATGCCATTTATTTTGCGCAATGTCCGCTTACAAGGCATTGATTCGGTAATGTGCCCAACCGAAAAGCGCATAAATGCATGGCTAAAACTGGTTGAGTTATTACCAAATAGCTTCTTTGAACAAGCATGCACCGAAATTACATTAGATGACGCAATTAAGTATGCCGAAGACATTACCAACGGCCAAGTTACAGGCCGTGTGGTAATAAAGCTTTAGTACAAAACAAAAAGGCTAACCCTGCTTACCCATAGGTTAGCCTTATTTCTTATAAAACCTTTGTTAGCTTGGAATAAACACTTTAACCACTAAACCCGATTGACCATCACCACGGTTATGTAAACTCAGTTGCCCGTGATGCGCTTCAGCAATTTCGCGGCATAACGCTAGCCCTAAGCCACTACCACTTGCTTTGGTGGAATAAAATGGCACTAACGCATTGGCCATCACGGTTTCACTCATTCCGCGCCCTGCATCACTCACACTGATTAATGTTCCGGCTTGCTTAACGGCTTGCGTACCTGACTGTTTCGTTTCAATTTGTATCGTTATATCGGATAACTGAGAGCCAGATTCATGTGCATTTTTAAGTAAATTAATCAGCAACTGCGACAGTTGAATTTTATCTGCATAACAGGGAGTTTTTGGTAAGTGCCCTTCAAGCTCAAATGGCCATTCTTGCTCAACACTTTCAAGTAACGTTTGCCATGCTAACTTTTCTAATTTAGGTTGAGGTAACTTGGCAAATTTACCATAGCCTTGCACAAACTCGTTTAAGTGACTGATGCGTTCTTGCATTGTCGAAAATACCCTTCCAAGCCTTGGCTCTTCTAAGTTTTGAGACAATAACTGGCCGCTGTGTAGCAACGACGACATAGGGCCAAGTGAATTGTTTAATTCATGGCTAATAATGCGTATTACTTTTTTCCAAACCGCCACTTCTTGTCGGCTTAACTCGCGGGTTAATTGCTTAAAAATGTATAAGTGATGCTGGTGATTGTTAAGCAAGAACTGGCCGGTAGAGAGGTGCCACGTTTGTACTTCATCTGAGTCGTGTTTTAAATGAAATAAACCATCACGACCCGATTCCATTGCTTGTTTAATTTGCTCATGTGCCGTTTGGTAAAGGGCGTCACGTGTTAGCCCTTCTAGTCTTAAGTCACTGGCAAATAAACGGTTTGCACTTAAATTGCTAAACACAACATGATCTGTACTATCAATTAACACCAATGCCTGCGGTGACGATTGCAGTACTTTATCAAGCATTAATTCCCGTTGATAGATCCACTGTTTTTCTTGCCTAAGTTGCTCCGCTGTTTGGTTATATATTTGGCACAAATGACCTAGTTCATCCTGTGCGCTATAGGCAAGTAAGCTTGAAAATTCACCGTCTTTAAAATTAAGTAAACCTGTCTCTAACGCTTGTATACCTGAGTTAACCGATTGCGTTAATAGCCCACTTACCACCCAGCCAACTGGCAGGGCAATGATTAACGCCACTATGGTTTGCGTGCTTGTTGCATTTAGCAATAACAAAACGGGTATTAATACCAATGCAATACTCATTACAACAGCCAATTGTAATTTAGTGCGGGTAGTAAGCTTTGATAGGTGTTTTTTCATAGTGGCTAATAATCTATATCGAATTTTTGCAGGCGGCGATAAAGTGCTTGGCGAGACAAGCCAAAATGGCGCGCAACTTTGGCAATTACGCCCTGATATTCACGCATTGCATCTTCAATCTCAGCTTTATTGGGTTCTTTATTCTCTTTTACCTGCGCTTTAGCTTGGCTTTCTAATAAGCCAAAATCGTTAAACACTAACTGGCCATTAGGGTTTAATACCGCAGCACGTTTACAAGCGTTTTCTAGTTCGCGCACATTACCAGGCCATGAATAATCAAGTAGTGCTTGCTCTGTTGCAATGCCAATTTCACGGGCCGGTAAAAAGTGTTTAATCAGCGGCAAAATATCATCTTTACGTTCACAAAGTGGCGGTAAGCGCAGTTCAATAACATTAAGGCGATAATACAAATCTTCGCGAAAGCGCCCCGCTTTAATATCAGACAGTAAATCTGCATTGGTTGCTGAAATAACCCGTACTTGCACTTTTTGCGTTGCAACTGAGCCCAAGCGTTCAAATTCGCCACTTTGCAACACACGCAGCAGTTTCATTTGCCCTGATGGGGGTAAGTTACCAATTTCATCTAAAAATAAGGTGCCGCCGTCTGCCGCTTCAAACCGCCCTATTCGTTGTTTGTTTGCCCCCGTGTACGCACCTGCTTCTGCGCCAAATAATTCCGCTTCAATCAAGTCGCTTGGCAGCGCCCCTGCGTTAACTTTTACAAATGGCTGTGCGGCTAAATTGGAGTTCAGTTGAATAATCTCTGCAATGCGCTCTTTACCACTGCCATTTGGCCCAGTAATTAATACCGACACATCGGATTTAGCCAGTTGTAACGCCATGTCCACCACACGCTCCATTGCGGTGCTGGCAAAAATAAGGCCTGCCAGATTGGCATCTTGATGATGTGATTCGCGCTCATCTTGCTGGCGTGTAAAGGTGGCGTTGTCTTGTTTGGCTTTACCAAGTTCAATGAGGTTGGCAACACTGGTTAAAAGCTTGGTATCATCCCACGGTTTAGCAATGTAATCTGCTGCGCCTGCTTTGACTAATTCAATGGCGGTTTCAAGCTCTGTCCATGCGGTAATTAAAATAATGGGTAAATGCGGATTTAGCGCCCTTAGTGCATAAAACAAAGTCCGCCCTTCCTCACCTGAGGTGGTGTCGGCAGTAAAGTTCATATCTTGAATTGCCAAACTAATACGTTGATATCGTACAATTTGCTCGGCTTCAAAAGGCGTTGACGCGGTGACCACATCGTAACCATGGATCTCTAAAATAAGTGACAATGCTTCAAGTACAGCGGGGTTATCATCAATGACGAGAATTTTATCCATTTGTTTTTCTTTTTATTATTCATGCTACACCAACGTTTGCCAGTGTAGCATGAACTTTTAAGTAAGCGTTAAATCGTTCGGGTTGCAATACTTGGTGCAATATTCGCAGCGCGCTTTGCAGGCCCAATTACAGCAAGCAAACTCATTGCAAACACAGCTACCGCGGTTACTGCTACATACCAATAAGATAGCGCTGGTACAGAATAGTGTGCCATTAACTGCTGCCCTAAAAAGACTGCGCCACACACACCTAGAACTAACCCAGCAATGCAGATCAGGCTGTTTTCAACCACAAAGTATTTAATAATGGCTGACTTACGGGCACCCAATGCACGACGAGTACCGATTTGTTTCGTGCGCTTATTAATATTAAACAGCGTTAAACCAAAGATACCAAGCGCGGTAACCAGTACCAGTACGCTAATTAAAATTACTAACATGCGCATCATGAGTAAATCTTCTGCAACATAGTTCGCTTTTTTCTTATCAAGGCCAGTTAAATCTTGAATAACACGTTTGGCGTAGTTTTGATGCATTACCGTTTCAATTTGTTTCATCACATTTGCACGTTGTCCAGGCTCGGTACGCACTAAAAATTGCTGTAACTTACTTGGATCTAGCAATGGCAAAATCACCGATTTATCTTTGCGTTCTGCCATTTTTAACCATGGCCCTTTCATCATTCCAATAATGCCAACGACCTTAAGTGGTTGATCGCCCATATACAGGGTTTTACCAAGGCCATCACCATTTGGGAAAAACTCGTCCATAAGTGCTTTGGTTGCTAATGCGACATTCGGGTGTTTGCTAAAATCGCGATTTATCACCACTTCTTCTTGAGTGAAGTTACGCCCAGCAATCAGTTCAACACCGAGTGCATTTAAGCCGTGCTCATCGGTTTCAAAATAACTGGCGTTATCTGTTTTTGCTTTTTCAGGTGCTGGCTTCAAACGAAATGTGGTTGATGATCCCCCACCTGATAAAGGCACAGCATTAATATGCACCGCATCTACCACACCGGGCATTTGACGAAGTGTTTGCTCATCAAGTTCAACCTGTTGAATTAAATCAACATCGGTGCCAAACATCATCACATTAAATTTAAAGATATTGTCTTCTTCGTAACCGGTTGGTTGATTTAAATAGTTTATGCGATCGTTAATAATAAATGCCGCATTACTAACAATTGCTGTGGTAATTGCAATTTGAATTAATAGCAGTACCGCACCTACTTTTGAGCGAAGCAGTGCATTGAAAATTGGTTTAATTTCTAACATGGTGCACTCCTTATTGGGTTTTTAAGTAGGTAGACGGTGTGGTTCTACACACCAGCCATGCTGGGTAAATACCCGCGATAATACAGGCTGAAATGGCAATAATGGGTGCCGTCATTAGCATGCTGATGTCCATATTAGCTAGGCTTTCGTAGTAGCTATAACTTTGGCGAATACCCAGTAAGCCAAGTTGTGCCACTAAAATACCCAGCACACCACCAAACAAACCTAACATGCCCACTTCAACAATGTGTTGATAGAATACTTGCCGCTTGCTTGCACCAAGTGCACGGCGCACACCTACTTCAGGCGCTCGGCGTAAAAACTTAGCCAGTAACAAACCTAAAATATTGGCAAGGCACACGGCTAAAAACATAAAGCTTAGCGCTACCATAATTTTATTGTCTTCGTTAACCACTTCCATGTAGGCAATCCATTGGTTAACGTCTCTTAATTTGTACTCAGGCTCTTTGCGATTAAAACGGCCATGGCTTTGTTGCTCTGTAATGTAATTAGTTAGATAGTCACCAAATGCCTGTTTTTCTGCTGCGCTATCAAGCTGTATCCAAAACTGTAACCATACTTTTTCAGAATTTAATTTATCACTGAAGGTTTTAACCGTCTCATGCTTCCAGCCGTTGGTATTACCCCACGTATTGATTTCGTGCGCTTTTATTAACGAAAACGGAATAAAGATTTTTTCAGGGTCGTTAAACGGGCCATTGTTTAAATCATAATATTTAACATGTACCTGCCAATCTTGAATAACCCCAACAACTCGCATACTTAAGTCATCAAGATAAAGTGTTTCACCGACACTGTTTTCGGTGCCAAATAGCTTTTTGCTCATACTTTCTGAAATAACCGCTACTGGCGCTGCATTTTGTTCTTGCTCAAGGCTCCAAGCGGCGCCATGCAAAAACGATAAATTAAACATCTCAAAGGCGTCACGCGATGTAACACGTGCAGTTTCTAAAAAAGGCTTAATTTTGTCAGAATTTAAATGTACCGAAAAACCAGTTTTCATCAGCGCAGCGCGCTTGTATGGTAAATCGGCATTAAGTAGGTGCTCAGTATCTCGATAAGTCAGTTGATATGGCACGTTGTCAGATGAAAACCATGTTTCAACCTCATCCATAATTTGTAATTGCACTGCAAACAGCTTATTACTTTTATTTGGGATGGGGTCCATCGACATCATGTGATACACCGACAAACTGGTCATGGTAACGCCAATACCAATGGCGATTGCCATTACCATCAGCACACTTACCAGTGGCGTGCGCTTAAAGCTACGCCAACTTAAATCAATATAATGGCTAAACATGGTTACGCTCCCACTGCCACATTTGGGTTACCTTGATACAAGGTAAAATCAGCCAATTGACCATCAACTACTTGAATATTGCGCGGTGCACGACGAGCCAGCTCTGCATCGTGCGTTACCATCACAATGGTGGCGCCATCACGGTTAATTTGCTCAAGTAGCTCCATCACTTGACGCGCCATTAAACTGTCTAAATTACCGGTAGGTTCATCGGCAAGTAAAAAGCGGGGTTCGCCAGCAAGCGCCCGTGCAATAGCGACACGCTGCTGCTGCCCCCCAGAGAGTTGTTGCGGTAAGTGCTTAGCACGGCTTGCAAGGCCTACTTGCTCTAAGCATTGTTCAATGCGGCGCTTACGCTCAGCCGCTTTAATGCCACGATAGCGCAGTGGCACTTCAACATTTTCATATAAATTAAGGTCTGGAATTAAGTTAAAGCCCTGAAAAATAAAACCAATTTTTTGGTTACGTAAGTCGGCGCGTTGGTTGTCGTTAAGTTTGCCGACATCAATGCCATCCAGTAAGTACTCGCCACTTGAAAACGGCTCTAACATACCTGCTATATTTAAAAAGGTGGTTTTACCTGAGCCTGACGGCCCTGTAACCGCAATAAACTCGCCTTCTTCTACGTTTAAATTAAAGTCTCTAAGCGCATGCGTTTGTACCATTTCTGTTTGATACACCTTGCTAATATTATTCATTTTTAACATGTTGTTTCCCTTTTTATCCTGTTGATTTGATGCACCGCTTAGCGCAGTAAAATTGCATCTGCATTTTTAAATGTGTCGTAATTTGAAATGATGATTTGATCACCGGTTTTTAGGCCTGCCAGAATTTCTACGTTGTTAATGCTGGTTACACCGGTATTAATCTCAATGCGCTCTGCAATATCACCGTTAACTTTGTAAGCAACATAGCCACCTGCGTTAAGAAAACCACCGCGCTTTACCATCAACACGTCATCACGGTTTTCAAGTAAAATACGCCCGGATAAACGCTGATTTTGGCGAATATTGCTAATATCATTTTTGGTAAAACGAACACGTGTGGTGACTTCACGGTTGTTCACTTCTGGTGAAATCGCAGACAGCGTGCCTTTAATTTGCTCTAAACCAATTTTAAGTTCTACTTCCATGCCTATGCCTAAGTCATTGGCATAACTTTCAGGTACTTGCAGCTCAGCTTCAAAGGCAGACAAATCAACCAAGGTAAGTAATGCTTGGTTCTTATTGACCAGCGCTTTTGGCTGCACCAGTAAGTTACCCACAATCCCTGATACACTGGCTTTTACACTGAGGTTAGTTACCTGACGCATCAATTCATCCACAACCAATTGTTGGCGTACAACCTGACTTTTGGCAGATTGCAGCTCAAACGCTAAGGTGTCTTTTGCAAGAGCCACTTCTTGCTCGGCATGTTTAAAAGTGAGTTTTGCCTTGGCAAGGTCGTCTACTGCTTTTTCTAAATCAATTTGGCTAATTAAGCGTTTTTCAATCGAGATTTTAGCGCGGCGATTTTCTCTTTCAGCTGCGTTAAGTTCAACTTGCGCTAAATCTAAGGTTTTTGTAAGTGCCAGCGCTTGGCGACGGGCATCGAGTTCGCTTCTTGCAAGCTCGCCTTTTAACCTAGCTAGCTCAGATTCTTGCTGTTTCAGATTGTTATTAAGCTCTGGGCTTTCAACTTCAGCAATTACTTGGCCTTTTTCCACAGTATCACCGGCTTTAACCTTTAACGTAACAAAGCCTTGCTCAGGGCTATAAGCTTTTGGTGCATTGGCCGCAACAATTTTACCTGTAGCGGAAATATCACGTACTAAGTCGCCTTTCACTACCGTAGCCAATTTTAACTGTGCTTTATTTACTGAAATAGTTGCACTTTCTGAGTTGATCATCGCAAAACCTGTCCATGTCACAACTGCAAGTACCGCTGTTAAAAGCAAAACAGGTTTTACAAAATTCGATTTTTGCTTAATAACCTGATCTTGTCCGCTGGTATCTCTGATCATCTTAATTCCTTACATACTAAAATTGTGTTCAAAAACACGGATCAATAATGAAGCCGCTAACATCAGCATCGGCACTATAAAAAAACTGGACACTAAAACCATTGTCTTCTTCCTTAATCGTGAATTACCAAGAATAAATACCAGTTGTGTGCCAATTTTAAAAAAGCAATAATTTCAGTTGTTTAGATATTTTTCAGGAAGTAAATGTCTGTCCGCGGACAGTAAAAGTGTCCGCAGCGGACACTTTTATTTATAAGAAACTGTGATAGGAGATGTAAAAAGGTCGATATGTTTTTTGCAAGTGCAAGCATGGCATTAAAATAATTGCCAAAGTAAAGTTAATTCATATAAATAATCAAGAATTCACAGTTTAAAATGTGCTTTTGCGCAAGTTGTTTTGTGGGGTTATACACATCTGCAGGGCGTGGTCCTAAATGTGTTTGTTTTTCTTCCTTTGCCAACTTAAAAGTTTGGCGTAAATTTTTAAAATCGACTGTAAGATGATTATCAGCAAAAAACCATTGGCCGCTAAGTGTGTCGATTTTATCGCCGCCATCGCCAATTAGTTCGTATTCTAAAACCGCTTGACCATCTTTATTAAGCGCGAGTGTACCGTCAGCAACATCGCAATACTGTGTGCGTAAATAAGGTGGCAGGTCAACTTGTCTCTCGGTACCTGGTTTACGTAAGTACAGCCCTAAATGGGCTTTTGAATAATAATGGTTGCCTTCACTAAAGCGAAATTCTTGTGATGTTTTATGTCCGTTAGCAACGAGCCAATTATCAAGGCGAGCAATTATCTCTGGTTGATTATAAGTAGGGTTTAAGGCCAACGTCGCATTCGGGAAATTCGCGGGGATCACAATCTCACTTAACACCACATCTATTTTTTGATTTTCCAAATGTTCACTCAGACTGGTTTTAAGCGTAGCGACTTCACTTTTTGAATACCCTTTTGTTACTAAATGCAGTTGTGTATTTACGCATGCGGTTAATAACAAAAAAGATAAAAGTACAAGTTGTTTCATATACATCCTTTTAATTACAAATGTAATTCCCAGAGTTAGGATTACACACGTAATCCTTTTATTCAAGCCTTTTCTCTAGCTTCTAGTCTTGCCCAGCTATCTAAACCATTTGCAGGTATTCAATGAAATTATTTATGTTGCGCTTTAACATACGCGTTGGGTGCGACGCCAAAATAATGTTTAAACGCAGTATTGAATGCCGACACCGATTCAAAGCCGAGTTCATGTGCAATATCTTGCTGACGATACCCTGCTTCTAATAACTCTACCGCTTTAAATGCTTTAAGCTTTTGTTTCCACTGCGAAAAGCCCATATTCATTTGCTTATTGAACAAACGACTGAGCGTACGGCTTGATGCACCCACCTTTTCACCCCACTCTTCTATGGTCAGTTTGTTTCCAGGATTGGCTAAAAGCTCACTAATAATTGGCATTAAGCGAACATCTTCACTTAGCGGCATCACAAAGTTAGTTTCTTTGGCAAGTTCAATACGGTCAATAAACACATCAATAAAACGCTGAGTTTTATCATCTAATTGATAATCATCTTGCCACGTGCAGATCTCTAAAATAAGCGCACGGAGCACACTGTCTACTTCAATTGATTTGGCAACATTGCCTAACCGCTCGGTATATTTCGCATCAATATAGACACTGCGAAACTTGCCGCCATAGCGACAAAAACTTTCATGCTCAAGCCCGGGTGGCAACCAAAGCGCCTGTTGCGGCGGAATAATAAATTTTCCTTCGGGGGTAAAAAGAGTGAGTACACCATTACTGGTATACGCTAGCTGCCCCCAAGTATGCTGATGGGTTTTTACATGCTCCCACGGCGGCATATTGGTCGCTCTTGGCAACACTGGTCTGCCAAGGGTTTTCTTTTTAAAGCGAGAAGGGGTTGAGCGCCATTGGTTCATTAACGAGCATTATAATCTTGTCTGATTTTATAAATAGAATGTCATATATTCGATAACATGACAAAGTATTACTGTTTTACACTTTTAGCGTTCTTATTCAAAACCGACAGGAGCGTCACTTTGCTTAACGCTATTAAATCTTATAAAGCCAGCCCTTTTAGCTTTTTAGCTATTGCGGGTGCAGTAATGGCATTTACCTTTTCAGCGTGGAATGCGTTGTTAAATAACTTTGCAATAGAAGCAGCTAATTTTAACGGCGCTAACATAGGTATGTTGCAGTCACTTCGGGAGATACCAGGGTTTCTTGCCTTTACTGCAGTGTTTGTCTTACTGGTGTTAAAAGAGCAAACCTTTGCACTTATCTCCCTCGCACTTTTAGTAATTGGTGTAGCACTTACTGGGCTATTTCCCACCGTTTATGGTTTGTACGCAACCACAGTGCTGATGTCGATTGGATTCCATTATTATGAAACAATTAATCAATCACTTAGCTTACAGTGGTTTTGTAAAGACGAAGCGCCTGAAAAGCTCGGAAAACTAATGTCTATCAAATCAATTGCGTCACTGTGTGCGTTTGCCATTATTTGGTTCTTGTTTACCTTTATGGCAACTTCATATCAGTTTGTTTATTTGTTTGTTGGCAGCATTGGCTTACTTGCTACTCTTTGGTTGTGGTTATCTCACCCAGAGTTTCAACAACATACTTCGCAGCATAAAAAACTGATTTTAAGAAAAGAGTATACCCTCTTTTATTTACTCACTTTTTTCTCAGGTGCAAGACGTCAAATTTTTATGGTGTTTGCTGGTTTTTTAATGGTAGAAAAATTTGGCTATGGCGTTGCTGAAATCTCTGCACTTTATATGCTCAACCACTTACTGAATATATTTATTGCACCAAAAATTGGCAAAATGATCGGTAAGATTGGCGAGCAGCGCGCCTTATCAATCGAATATATTGGCCTAATCTTTGTGTTTATTGGTTATGCTATTGTTGAAAGTGCAACCGGCGCTGCTGTGTTATATGTGATTGACCATATCTTTTTTGCTATGGCAATTGCGATAAAAACCTACTTCCAAAAAATCGCTCGCCCTGAAGACATTGCCGCAACCGCTGGCGTAAGTTTCACCATCAACCATATTGCTGCGGTAATTATTCCAGCAAGTTTTGGCTTAGTGTGGCTTTACGATAATTCATTAGTATTTTATTTTGGTGCTGTGCTTGCGTTTTGTTCACTGGTATTAAGTCAGTTTATTAACCCACATTTGGCAAAACAGCGTTTAGCAAATAACCCCGCTTAACTGAAAGGGCTATTTAGTAGCCCTACTCATGCTTCTATGCTAGTTCAGCCTTTATTGCAATAAACGCATCAACAACCTAGTCGGAAGCGTTCAAATTATAATCAACACAAACTTTAGTATTAGAAATAGTAGCTAATGTATCAATTTGTAAACAGCAGGGTTATTTGTCCTTTTAAACTGGTCTGAACACTATTATATTGCGCAAAAATTAATCACCCTGGATTTTATTATGACAACGTTAAAATCGATTATTCTTGCGGTAATTTGCTTAAGTGCAAATGGTGTTTTAGCAAAAACCACACTAACTAAACAAAATAACAGCCAGGGTTGGGCTTATGTAAATTATGTAGTGGATGCATCAGGTAATATCACCAACATTGATATTTTAGATCAGTCTGAATTTAGCGATGTTTCAAAAAACCTAAGCAAACAAATCGAAAAACAATTACGTAAACAGCCTGCATCTCATGTAAGTAATACCGTGTTTATTGCTGCAAATAAATCATCAAACTTACATACGAGTAAATCGTTTTATCAAAGCTATGCGCAAATTGAACAAAGCATAACAACAAGTTCTGTAGCGCAGCTTAAAACAGCAATTGCTAACCAGTTAAAATCGCTAGTAAAAACCGATGCAGAGCAAGCCTTATATTATTGGCTTAAAAGCCGTGTTTTCTACAAACACAGCGAATGGGCAGATTACGATATGGCAATGATGGGCGTCTTTAATACAGCACAAAACTTACCAGCAGAGCTGTCAGTTGCCGCGTTAAAAAGTGCTATTCACTGGTTTAATCGTGATCAGAACTACCAAATGGCAAGTTTCGCATTAAATAAATTAGAAACTGTATTAAAAAGTACCGCAGTTAATACCGATGAGTTACATGAGCAATACGTTAGCGATATTCAACACGGTATTGTGTCGAATAAAACACAAGCTACTCAAAAACAAATCGCTAATGATGCGCCGTTTTTTAGAAAGGTGTTTTTATCTGAAGGTGAAATTACAGTAAACCAAGGCAAAGTGTCAAACGCACAGCTACGTTGCGATGATAAAGTAGAAGACTTGAGCACCGCTAATAACACTATCGCCTTTTCAACCAAAGGTTTAAAAAACTGCCATGTACTTGTTAAAACCAATAGCGCCGCTAATGTAACCTTAGTGCAAACAGGTAATATCAACTTAATTTAAGTTATAAATGCGCGCCAAGCTATTTGGCGCGTACATTAAATTTAAGCTAGTGATTAATGGCTATGAGTCGCGTTCAATCAGCGCTACTGGCACTTGTTTTAAACTTTCCGACTTATCGCCTTTTAAAATTTCGCACACCGCTTTGGCTATATTGTCCGCGTCAATTTTTACTGTACTTAGTGGCACACTCATTAGTTTTGAGTCGTCCAAATCATCAAAACCAATGACGCCAATATCACGCCCCGGTTTAATATTTTGCTCGGCTAAATATTCCATCACGCCATAAGCCACAATATCGTTAAAACACATAACCGATTCAATTGAAGGTACTTTTTCTAAGCACATCGACATCGCCAATCGTCCGCCTTGGCGGTTAGTCGCACTATTAAATACCCAAGAGCTTACATCTGAGTGTTCATTAATAGCGTTGTTAAAACCTAATAATCGTTGATGATAATCCGAAATCGCATCATCACCTCCAATAAACGCAATTTGTTTATGGCCGCGTTTTATTAGTGCTTTGGTGGCGGTGTAAACCCCCTTTTCATTGTCAGGAAGTACGCAGGGTATGGTGCTGCCGCTTACTTGACGCATAATGCTCACCACTTGGGTTTGCATAGTTTGCAGCTCTTCAAGCCACTGTGCTTCAGTATTCGGCGCAGGACAGATAATAAAGGCTTTAACGCGATATTCTTTTAACTTGGCAACAATTTGCGTTTGGGTTTCGACATCTTCACTGGTGTTAACTAGCGTTGCCATTAGCCCCAGCTGACGCACATGTTTTTCAAGCGCCACCGCCAATTTCGCCGAATAGGGGTTGGTTAAATCGTTTATAACAATGGCCACTAAGTCCGATGATTTACTGCGCATGGCAGCCGCATCTCGGTTATACACATAACCGGTTTCTTCAATCGCCTTTAGCACTTTGTCTTTTGCTTTCGCACTTGCTTTTTCACTGCCGCGTAAAACTAACGATACAGTTGATTTAGACACCCCAGCAACGCGGGCAACATCATGAACTGTAACGGATTTTTTATCCTGTTGAGGGGACGCTTTTAGTGATTTATTTAATGAGGAGGTGTGATTTACCACTCAGCTTACCAGCTATAAATTTCATTATTATGGCTTGTATTCTAACAAACTGATCAGTATATTCAAATTAAAATTGGAACGTTCCATTTTTGTTTTATTTCGGCATGAGGCACACAATGAAAACAATAAGCCAGCACTGGCAACGTACAAAAAATACCGCTTTTTCTCTGTTTGCAAGCGGCGCAATGATGCTGACAATCCCTGTTGTATCGGCAAATACCCAATATGTAGACCCCTTTATTGGCACTGGTGGTGACGGTCATACATTTCCAGGAGCCGTTGTACCCTTTGGCATGGTGCAGTTAAGTCCTGATACCGATTCGGTGTTTCGCGGTATCGACCCTCAACCCGAAATTTATAAACGCTGTGCGGGTTATCACTATGATGACACCACCATTGTTGGCTTCTCTCACACTCATTTTAGTGGCACAGGGCATTCTGATTTAGGTGATTTACTGATGATGCCTATTACAGGAGAGGTCAAATTAGACGCGGGCACAGCCAAAAACCCCGATGCAGGATACCGCTCGCGCTTTAGCCATCAAAACGAAAGTGCCAAACCTGGCTATTACCAAGTATTGCTTGAAGACTACAAGATTAATGCCGAGCTAACCGCCACCACACGTGTTGGCATGCATAAATACACCTTTAAAGAGCATGATAAAGGCAGCGTGCTGCTCGATTTAACCCATGGCATATATAACTTTAAAAACAAAGTAATTTGGAGTGATGTGCGCGTTATCAACGACCGCACTATCTTGGCTTACCGTGCAACCAATGGTTGGGCGAACAATCGTCAAATGTACTTTGCTATCGAGTTTTCAAAGCCCTTTAAAGACATTGAACTGATTAATCTCGATAACAGCCGTTATCGCTGTAATGGTTGTTTAAGTGAAGGAAGCGGTAAAAAGCCATCAACCATTGTTAATTACAAAATTCCTGAAGCCGCAGGTAAAGCCCTTAAAGTCGTTGCTGATTTTGATAATTTAAAAGGCAACCCGCTATTGGTTAAGGTGGGTATTTCTGCGGTGAGCAAATCCAATGCCCTAGAAAATTTAAACAGTGAAATTCCCCATTGGAATTTCGATAAAGTGGTAAAGCAAGCAGACGATGTTTGGCATAAATCCCTCGATAAATTTGAAATTGAAGGCTCACTTTCACAAAAACGTCAGTTTTTCACCTCGGTTTATCATGCGTTGCAAGCACCAAGTGTGTATCAAGACGTCAACGGCCAGTACCGTGGTGTTGATGGTGAAATTCACCAAGCAAAAGATCACACCCATTACACCTTGTTTTCGCTTTGGGATACCTACCGCGCACTTCATCCGCTACTAACGTATGTCGAGCCAGACAAAGTATCTGACATGATTGCCTCAATGCTTGATCATTACCAGCAAAGTTATGACAAAATGCTGCCTATTTGGTCATTCCACGGCCACGAAACTTGGACCATGATTGGCTATCATGCGGTGTCGGTTATTGCCGACGCTTACCTAAAAGGGATTCGTGATTTTGATGTTTCCCTTGCTAAAGAAGCGATATTAGCAACCGCAAACCACCCGCATTACGATGCCATTCCTGAATACAAACACTATGGCTATGTGCCACTTGATGTGTTACCCGAATCAACCTCGATCACCCTTGAATACGCTTACGACGATTATGCCATTGGCCAGTTCTTAACAGCACTTGGCGATAATGAACTTGCAGCTGAGTACTATGAGCGTGCAACGTATTATCAAAATGTCTTTGATCCAAGCGTTAAATTTATGCGCGGGCGCATGAAAGATGGTTCTTGGAACCCAGATTTCGACCCGCAAGAAGCGAAATACATGGGCGCATTTACCGAAGGCAACAGCTACCAATACAGCTTTTATGTGCCACAAGATGTGCACGGTTTAATTAACTTAAAAGGTGGCGACAAAGCCTTTATTGCACGCCTTGATGAGCTTTTTGAAACTGAGCTTGCCTATGAAAAGATTAAAGAACATGAAGACATTGCGGGTTTAATTGGCCAATACGCTCATGGTAATGAGCCAAGCCATCATATTGCTTATTTATATAATTACGCAGGTAAGCCATGGCGAACACAAGCGCGCATCCGCCAAATTATGGATACCCTATCATCAGACAAACCTGACGGCCTTGCAGGAAATGACGACGTTGGGCAAATGTCGGCATGGTATATCTTTTCGGCGATGGGTTTTTACCCTGTTGCTCCGGGTGATTTAAGTTATGCACTCGGTGCACCACAACTGCCAAAAATCACCTTAAAACTTGCCAATAAAAAGCAATTTACTGTGCTTGCAAAGCACCTATCAGCAGATAACAAATTTGTAAGCCAAGTATCACTTAATGGCAAACCATTAAATCGCAGTTACATTACGCACGACGATATTATCTCAGGTGGCACCCTTGAATTCACCATGTCTGCAAAACCAAACAAAACCTTTGGTAATGCGTTATCGTCGCGTCCACCGTCACTGAGTAATCCGAAAAATCCAAATACATTGCATTAAAATTTTAATAAGAAACAACTATGAAACAGATTCTCTCTTGTTCATTGATGCTATTAACCCCGCTGCTGGCGCTAAGCGCCTGTGGCACGCATCACGCTGATCCCAGCAAAAGTGAAAACAGCGCCACAACACAAACCGATTATGTGCAAAACCCAGCGCAATTTGTGAACCCGTTTATTGGTACCAAAGGCCCATTTAACCATCGCCAAGCCGCAAATGTGGTACCTGGCGCGGTTAAGCCGTTTGGTATGTTTAACTTTGGCCCTGAGCACGCGTATACCAAAAAACTGATGGCTGAAAGTGAAGGCATTAGTAAACGTATCAACGAAGACAATGTGCGCATTCCCGTTTCGCCCGGTGGCTATAACTGGCAAGCAAAACGCTTAAAAGGTTTTTCATTTACCCGTTTATCGGGCACAGGCTGTTTAGGTGCATCAGGTGATGTGCCAGTGCTGCCTTTTAATCAAGCGATTAAACACTCCCCTGCCAGCGATAAAATTAATGCCTACTATGGCGCTAATTTTAGCCACGACGATGAAACGGCTATTCCTGGTTATTACCAAGTTGGGCTAGATTCAGGAATAGATGTGCGTTTAGCGGCCACCGACCGCACCGGTATTGCTGAATTTACTTTTGCGTCAAAAGAGCAGGCAAAACTGATATTTAGAACGGCTTACTCGCAACTAGGTAGTGGCGATGCGTTTACCAAAGTAGATGCCGCCAAAGGCGAAGTGTCGGGTTATGTCACAAGTGGTAACTTCTGTGGTTACCTTGGCGAATACAATCGCCGCGATTACTACACACTGCATTTTGTTGCCAAAATTGATGCGCCAATTACCGGCAGTGGCGCGTATGTCGACGACACAGTTTCGCCAAATGCAACTTCAAGTAAAGGCGGTATGGGTTATGGCGATACGGGCGTGCCAGAATGGGGGAAAGGCTCTGGCCTTTGGGTTGATTTAGACGTAAACGCTAACCAGCCTGTCACCATGCGTGTAGGCATATCTTACGTAAGTCTTGAAAATGCCCGTGAAAACCTAGCAAAAGAGCAAGCAAGCCAAAGCTTTGCACAAGTAAAAGACAGCGCCTATGCCGCATGGAATGATGCCCTTGGCCGCGTAAAAGTAAAATCAAACGATAGCGATTTGTTAACCACCTTTTATACGGCGCTTTTTCACAGCCAATTCCACCCTAATATCTTTAGTGATGTAAACGGTGAGTACCGCGGTTTTGACCAACAAGTGCATACTGTTAGCGCTAACCAAACGGCGCAATATGCCAATTTTTCTGGCTGGGATGTCTATCGCTCGCAGTTGCAGTTAATTAGCTTAACCCACCCAAATGTGGCAAGTGATATTGCCCAATCGCTGTTTAATCAAGCCAATCAGTTTAACGGCATTTGGGATAGATGGACGCACAACAATGGCCCAACAGGAGTAATGAGCGGTGACCCATCAACCATTGCAATTGCCAACTTTAAAGCCTTTGGCGCCGATAAATTTGATGTCGCAGGTGCTTATCAATCGCTTTACAAAGCAGCTACAGTGCCAACCGAATATGATTTATCAAATGTCGGCTGCCCGGTATTTTGCCGTGGCCAAAAACCATCGCTCGATGAATGGCTAAACCTTAATTACTTATCAGATCAATCTAATTCGTGGGAAGGTGCCAGCGAAACACTAGAGCAAGTATCTGCTGATTTTGCACTTTCGCAGCTGGCAGCGCGCCTTGGCAAAACTAAACACAGTCAAACGCTACTTGAACGCTCAAGCTACTGGAAAAACCTTTATAACCCGAAAGCCACAGAACAACTTGGTTATATTCAAGGGCGCAATCAAGACGGCAGCTGGAAAGACAAATTCGACCCATTTAGCGGCCACCTGTTTGTTGAAGGCAGCCCAGCGCAGTATTTATGGATGCTGCCTTTTGACGGCCAAGGCCTAAACGAATTACTGGGCGGCGATGAGGTAATGGCATCACGCTTAGATAATCACTTCCGAAAGCCTGATGGTAGCTGGGTGCTGTATCGCGATTCAGCCGAATATGCTGATGTTTCAAACCAGCCATCAATTGCTACTCCATGGATGTATTTATATACCGGTAAAGCCTATAAAACGCAGCAAACTGTGCGCGAAACCATGAAACAACTTTGGCATAACACAGTATCTGGTATTCCAGGGCAAGACGATTTAGGGCAAATGTCGTCATGGTATGTGTTCTCAGCACTTGGCATGTATCCGTTTTATCCCGGTCGCGCCGATATGGTGCTTTCAAGCCCAGCGTTTGAAAAAGCAAAAATTGGCAATATTAGCATTAGCGCACCAAACGCAAGCGCAGAGCACATTTACATTGATACGCTAAAAGTAAACGGCCAACCATCAATGCAAAGCTGGATTAACGAAAACCATGTAAACGCACCACAGCACCTTGAATTTACCCTTAGCACTACGCCAAATAAAGCATTTGGCCAAGCTAAAGTCCATCGTCCGCCGTCGTTTTCCACATCATCAACAGTGGCAACTAAGCTTGTTGGAGATAAACCCTAATGGCCAAGCAAATTAATCAAACCATGGCGTTTTACGCCATGACCAGCTTGTTTTTTATCTGGGGTTTTATTACCGCACTTAACGATATTTTAATCCCGTTTTTAAAAGCTGAGTTTTCGCTTAGTTATACTCAAGCGATGTTAGTGCAGTTTTGCTTCTTTGGTGCTTACTTTTTAGTGTCACCGCTTGCTGGGCGCGTGGTTGCAAAGTTTGGCTATCGCAATGGTGTATTTATTGGCTTATCAACCCTTGCCCTTGGCTGTCTGCTGTTTATTCCGGCAGCCAGCATTAAAGAATATGCGCTATTTTTAGCGGCATTGTTTGTACTTGCAGGCGGTATTACTGTGCTGCAAGTATCGGCAAACCCTTATGTGAACTGTTTGGGTGAGGAAAAACATGCTGCAAGTCGATTAAATCTGGCACAAGCAATTAACTCCCTTGGTCATACTGCAGGGCCATTGTTTGGTACTTACTTTATTTTGTCGGCAACATCACAAAATGCAGGGGCCGAACAAGTACAACTGCCGTATTTTTTAATCGCCCTTGCAGCGATAACTATAGCCTGCTCCTTTAAGTTTATTGAATTACCAAAACTTGATTTTGAAGAGCAAACTTCTGCTCAAGCTAAAGAGTCTATTTGGCAGCATAAGCACCTTGTTTTAGGCGCACTTGGCATCTTTTTGTATGTAGGTGCTGAAGTGTCGATTGGCGGCTTTTTAGTAAACTATTTTCAATCACCTGAAATCGGTGGCTTAACCACCGCACAGGCAGGTCACATGGTGGCCTACTATTGGGGTGGCGCGATGATTGGCCGCTTTATTGGCTCAGCGTTAATGCGTCAATTCTCGCCAAGTTATGTACTCGCTTTCAATGCCATTATGGCGGTTGTGCTGTTAATTGTTACGGTATTTAGCAGCGGCAAAATCGCGATGTGGAGCGTACTGGCTGTTGGCTTTTTTAACTCAATTATGTTCCCAACCATCTTTAGTTTAGCTATTCGCGGTTTAGGGCAACTTACTGCAAAAGGTTCGGGGTTACTGTGCCAAGCTATTGTAGGTGGTGCGGTGTTCCCGTTAATCCAAGCGGTTGTTGCCGATGCATTTTCAGTGCAGCTTAGCTTTTTAGTGCCCGTATTTGCGTATCTGTATATTGTGTTTTTCGCCATTAGCCAGCACCGCGTTCGCGCTCAAAAGGAGTTACCAGCATGAGCAAGGTGATCTGTTACGGTGAAGCCTTGATTGATTTTCTACAAATTAATCAACAATCACAAGATGGCATTAGTTTATCGGATTACCGCCAGTTTCCAGGCGGTGCACCGGCAAACGCAGCAGTTGCCCTTGCCAATCTCGGTGGTAAGGCGCATTTTGTTGGGCAAGTAGGTGATGATCAATTTGGCCATTTTTTAATAAACAGCCTTCGTCATTATGGTGTAAATACCTACTGTACGCTTATTCATGAAAGCGCACCTACACCACTTGCGTTTGTGCATTTAGATGATCACGGTGAACGCAGCTTTACCTTTATGCGAAAAGACAGCGCTGATTTAAAACTGCGCCCAGATGAAATCAAATCACAGTGGTTTACAGACGCTTCGCTAGTTCATTTTTGCAGTAATACGCTCACCGAAAAAGGCGCTGTAGACACCACAAAAACAGTACTAGAACACGCAAGCGCAAACAACTTAACCATCTGTTTTGATGTCAATTTACGCACTAATTTATGGCCAAATTCAGCCCTTAATATCGCGCTTATTAATGAATTTGTTGAAAAAGCAGATGTCGTTAAATTTGCCCGCGAAGAGTTCGAACTGCTTTGCCAAAATGCGCCTGAAGATTTTATAAACCGCTGCTTTAACGGCAATTGTGAGCTGCTACTTATCACAAATGGTGGTGATGACATTGAATACATAACCAAACATTACCGAGGCAGTATTAGCCCAGCTAAAACAAAGGTGGTTGATACCACCGCAGGTGGAGACGGTTTTATCGGTGCAATTTTGTATTTATTAAGTGAGCGCATCACCCTAGACGCTCTTATTAACGATGAAAACGCGCTAAAAAGCGCCATTGCATTTGCCAGTTGTGCCGGTGCGCTTGCCGTAAGTCGTCAAGGCGCATTCCCAGCACTGCCCTCGTTAAACGAGGTAGACACCCTTTTTAACCAGCAATTTAGCGCCCTCACCGGCGCATTTTTTTAGAGAACGCACGTGAACTTTTATAACGCTGATTTTTTAACACATCACAGCCAGTCGATTGTTAACTTTTATACCGAGCGCGCTGTCGATAGCGACCTTGGCGGCTATTACCAAAACTATTTAGACGATGGCACCTTGTTTAATAAAGGGTTTCGTCAATTAGTAAGCAGTACACGCATGGTAATCAACTTTTGCCGCGCCGCTAAGCATTTTAAAAACAACGAGTATTTAAACTTTGCTAAGCATGGCCTTGATTACATTGAAAATCATCATTGGATTGCAAAAACCAAGCAATACGCGTGGACGCTTGAAGATAACCAACCACTCGATATGACCCAGCAAGCCTATGGTTATGCCTTTGTGTTACTTTGCTACGCCCATTGTTACAAAGCAGGTGTGATTTCATCTGATAGAAAGATAAATGAAATCTTTGAACTGCTCGAATCGCGTTTTTGGCAAGCCAATGAAGGCATTTACGCCGATACAATTTACGCCAATGGTGAACTATGCGAATACCGTGGCCAAAATGCCAATATGCATATTTGCGAAGCGCTTATTAGTGCCTACAGTGCAACCAATGAACGCCGCTATTTAAAACGTGCAGAGCACCTTGCTGAGCGTTTTTGTTTTGAATTGTCAGCCCATAGCAATGGCTTAGTGTACGAGCACTTTACCCCTGAACTTTTGCCTGATTTCGATTACAACAAAGACGACGCTAAAAACCTCTATCGCCCGTGGGGGTTTCAACCAGGTCACCAAACTGAATGGGCCAAATTATTACTGCAGATTAACTATTTTGAAGAAAAACCACAGTTTGTTGAAAAGGCGCAGCATTTATTTGATGTTGCCTTTGCTAACGCATGGGATAACACCCATGGCGGCTTAGTGTATGGCTTTGATACGCATTACGCCACCTGCGATAGCGATAAATACTTTTGGGTGCAAGCCGAAAGCTTTGCAGCTGCTGCATTACTTTTTGATGCAACACAAAACAATGCTTACTTAACCCATTACAACGCCCTTTGGCAGTATTGCTGGCAGTATTTTGTCGACCATGATCATGGTGCATGGTATCGCGTATTAAAAGAAAACAATCAAAAGTACAGTGCTAAAAAAAGCGAAGCGGGAGCAAAGTGCGACTACCACACGCTCGGCGCGTGTTTTGATGTATTGGAATTTACCACAAAGCCGTTTCCAACCAATTAACACATTCCCCCAATGTGCCTACTTAAAGCCACGTTAAATACGTGGCTTTTTTTTGGCTTAACAGTAAAACCTTTTACTTTAGTCTTAGTGTAATAAGGCGTGATACACCCTTTTAATTGACTGCCCTACTATTAGCTTCAAGGTTAGATTGTTATTAGGTTGTTCACTTTGCAATACGCTATGCATTTAAAATCATTGGTAAAACAAAATATTTCTGGTCAATGGCAGTTTTTTGTCAGCTCGCTGTTTGAAACCCTTGAATCGTCTTATCCTGCCAGTGAGCGCATTTCGTTTTTAACTAAAATGGGCAAACATGCTAGTCGCTCACTTGAAGTGCACCCGAATTTAACCTTAGTTGAGCTAAATGAGCTAATAAATCAGTTTTGGTTTGAGCGTCGCTGGGGCCATTGCAATATTTTTGAAAAAGACAATGGCTTAGTCATAGAGCATTACATTTCGCCGCTTTGCGCTATTTTAAAACCCGAACACCAAGAATACGGTGATGCGTTTTTAACAGGGCTGTACTCTGAGTGGCTTAAAAACGCCAGCGCACCGTACCAAGGCATCATTAAGAAAGTAAGCGCTGACAACATTGACGATATTGCAGTACGTTTAAGTTATCACGTACTTTAGGGAAGATTATGAACACTCAATATACTGCTTTTAACAATGTTATTCATGTGACGTTTGCAAAAAAGCAAACGCAGTATCAAGACATGCCAAAACAAGATGAAACACTCGCAGAGATGTTTAAACGACATAAGGTTGTGGTGCCTTCTGATCTGATTTTTAAATACAAATAAAGTAAATAAAGTCAGATAGTTGCCGATAATAAAAAACGTTTTAAAAACGTAACTAATACTCTCCCCAAAAATAAAAATAGGAATTCACATAATGTATGATAATCCTACGGTAATTATCACCGTTAAGTTAAATGAGATTTTTACAGCTATTAAAGATAAAGTAGTTTATTGCAAAGATAACTTTGCATTAGTTGGTGATAGCTTTATTAGCTATGCCGTTGCTGATCAGTCTGATCCAGATAATTTAATTGATATTCCAACTCAGCCCGAGGGTTCATTTGAACCTCCAACAATTACCATTAAAGCAGGCACAACGGTAGATTTTGTTGTTAACCCTACTGAAAATGACGGTCAACCAGTTTATTTTGAATGGTTTCATGATCCAGCGCTTAAAGCATTACGTTTAGGCGTTGCTGCCAATGCTACTCGTTATCAAGCACTGCCACATGCACAAATTCCGGTAGATGTAACAATGACCATTGTTACACAATTTGAAGTAATTGACGGCAAATCAGAAGAGTTTACGATTGGTTGGGATCCGATTATTGTAGTGGACGATGTTAATCCGCAATAATTGACCTGAGTTCTGGTTCATTCCAGTTTTTCCAAAGAGGAGATGTTATTGCCTCCTCTTTTGGGTAACCTTTTGCTATCGCCAACTTTAATTTTTTAAGGGCGCTTTTAGTATCATTCAGCGCATCATAAGCCTGCGCGGCAAGATAAAACTCGGTTGCATTGTCTCGGTGAGATAATGAATCTAGTATTTGTAACGCATCCGCGCTTTCACCGATGCGTGCTTTATAATAAGCCCAAGCAAGTTTAGCACGGCTGTTTTGTTTATTAATTGAAAATACTTTTTCCGCTAAATCAGCCGCTTGTTTGTAGGTAGAGTTTGTATCTGGGTGTTTAGTTAACCAATACGAATCCGCCAAATTGCCCCAACTGAAGTAATTTTTTTTATCTAATGCAATTGACATTTTATAGGCCGCAATTGCCTCTGAATATTGACCCAATATAAAGTGAAATCCGCCAATATTAGAATAACCTGTTGCGGTTGGGTTTAAAGTATTGCCCTCTTTTGCATAGCTTAATGCCGATTGCAAATCGCCTTTACCATAGAAACTTGCCGAAAGACCAATATAGGCGCTGCTATTTTTTGGCGTTAAGGAAACTAATCGCTGATAGGTTGCAATCGCCTTATCGTATTGCGCAGTTCGGTAGTATAAGCGCCCTAACTGATTAAGTCCTTTCCAATGATTAGGCACGATTTTAAGTGCTGCCTTATAACTTTGCTCAGCTAATGCATTTTCTTTTAGTTGTTGATAGGCTCTAGCCAATTCAAAATGAAGGTACTCATCATTTGGATTGTCTATCACTAATGCTTTAAGTAAATTACTTGCTTTTACTGCATTACCACGCCTAAGCGCAAGTTTATGCTCTAGATAACTTACCTCGGGGTGAAGCGGTTCAATTTCTGCAAGTTGGCTTACAGTGTTTTCATACTGTAATAACCATTGTTCATCTTTTGTTTTGTGAAATTTATTCAAATACGCATAAGCTAGGTTCACATAGGCATCAACATAAAGTTCATCTAAGTCAATGGCTTGGTTAAACTGTTCGATGGCATTATCTATATAATTTTTTTGATCAGAGCGAAAGGTATAACCAATTGCAGCAATATAATGTTTATAGGCGCCATCAAACTCGGTGCCTTTATTTGCCATCTTACTTTTTGGCCAATTTAGCATGGTAATGGCTTTGTCAAACACCGCTTGGTTTGAGGCAAATAAATCTTTTACATTTACCTTAAATTGCTGCTGCTTTAGTGCAACACCTGATGCGCCGTCTATCAGCTCTAAATTGATCAAGCGCTGTGAACCTAAATGCTGAATACTACCCGTTAATACTAAATCGGCACCATAAAGAGTATAAACATCGCTAACGGTTAAATTTTTCAGTTTGGCTACTTCGGCGCTTGGAATAACCCAGCTATTGGTTTTTTCTCTACCCACTTTGCCAAGTTCAGTACTTAACGTTACCGCCAAGCCCTGGCTAAACAGCTGTACTTGTGGGTCGTCATTTATGTTTTGTAGTGGCAATACCGCAATACGTTTATTCTCGCTAATGCGCTTTTCGAGTATCTGCTGATTGCTAGGCGGGAATAAAATAGGCTGTAAAAGTACTGCCATCACACCTAGAAGCACCCCTGATAGACTGACTTTTTGCCATGGTGCGCGTCGCTGCCACCAGTTGGGTTTTTGCACTAAGGCGTCATTTAAATCAGTAAATGCATCGATTAAATCTGAAAGTGGCGGTCTTTTTGAAGGCTCAACCACCAGCAAGTTTTGAATAAGGGTGATTATCGCTTCGGGTAATTGTGTGTGTTTATCAGCTAGATTTTTGGCTTCACCTGTTGTGATTTGCGCTTTTATAACGTCAAGTGATTTTCCATCAAAGGCTTTTTCACCTGAGAATAACTCAAATAACACGGCGCCAAGGGCAAACAAATCGCTTTGCTTGCTGGCGTTTTGCCCTAAATACAGTTCAGGGGCTAAATAAGCAGGCGAGCCGATTGTTGCTGCCTGTGATTCACCACCGAGTACATGAGATAAACCAAAATCGAGTACTTTAAGCTGGTTATGTATATCAAACATAATGTTATCAGGCTTGATATCACAGTGTAAAATAGCGTTTTTATGGGCGTATTCAATGGCATTACAGAGCTGCAATGCAATACTGGCTTTTTCTTTTAATGGTATCTCTGTGGCGATTTTCGCTTTTAGGTTATCGCCGTCAACCCACTCCATCACGATGGCAAGTTGTTCATCACTTTGAATAATTTCATGGATGGTAACAATATTGGGGTGGCTTAATTTACTGGCAAGTTTGGCTTCTTGCACTAAGTCGCTTTGCTGGTCATTGTTTGGTACAAGTTTAAGGGCAACAGTTCGCTCTAGTAGCGGATCTTTGGCTTTTAAAATGGTGGCAAAGCCACCTGATACGGTGCTCAATACATCAAAATCACTGAGGTTACGCTGAGTAACAATAGCTGCTTCTTTTACTTCATCACAGCCTAGTGTAATAACTTGTGTTATTTCTAAATCGGCATCAGTGTTAGAGTCGTTACAGTGGGTGCATATTGCGCTCAATGGATCTAACAAATTGCCACAGTGATGGCATAATTTACTCATAGTAAGAAGCTTTTGTTATTGTTCATTGTAATTAAGCAGAATTACATCACATAATAACGGCAAAAGATTTCAATACAAGCGTTGATATGAGGGAAACATGGGTACATTTACGAATTTGGTTACAGAGCAAACAATTCAGCTACGCGACCATCATATTGTGGGCCGTCACCCTGAAACCGCACACACCTTAATTAAGGAAAATGCGGTATCGCGCAGCCATTGTTTAATTGAGTGGCAGCAAGGCAATTGGTACTTACAAGATATCAGTGCAAACGGTACTTTTGTTAATGGTAAACGCGTTGCAAAAAACATCAAACACGAATTAAAACTAAATGATGTTGTACAGTTTGGTGATAGCGAAAGCGTTAAATGGCAAGTTTCAAGTTTAGCGCAGCCATGCCCATTTTTAAAAAGCACCCATGAAAGTGTGAGTGACTTTGCCCTAAATCACCACGTAAACATGCTTAATTGCGACGACCAAGAACAGATGATAAGCCAAACGCTCTCTGGTCAGTGGTTACTTGAGCAAGAAGGCAATATCAAAGCGCTTCAAAATGGCGACTTAGTGCGTTATCAAGGTAATCAGTACATTTTAATTGCCCCAAGTGATATTGATGCCACGCAAGAATGTGAGCAAACAGCAGAACATACCATTGATGTTAAATTTACGGTAAGTCAAAACGAAGAACATGTCGGTGTTTTACTCAATGTTGATGGTCAAGCCATTGACCTTGAAGACAGAACCCATCATTACCTTGTGTTACTGCTTGCTCGTAAATACCTTGAAGATAAACAAAACAATGTACCTGAAGCTGAAGCGGGTTGGCTTGATAAAAGCCTGTTAATGCGCCAAACACGTATGGAAGAAACCCATATCAATACGCAGTTTTATCGTTTTAGAAAACAACTGCATTCGGCTGCGAAAAAGTACAATTTAGATGTAGATATTATTGCCAGACGCCGCGGTGAAATTCGTTTGCAATGCGCTACAATTAATATTTTACAAAGCAAAGCAGCTTAATCGCGCTGTTACTAACGAATACAATAATAACAATAACGAGTCCCCACCCCTGACTTTTAATACACGCAACCTATGCCTCTAGGTTGCGTTTTTTATTGTAAACCCCAAGTGTTTTAAAAAAGTGCAGCAAATACTTTTTGAATACGTGGCAGCCACATCATCATAGTTGCAGCACCTACCCCAATTAATGTGATGGTTGCACCAAACACGGTCATTATTGCAACACCCCACTTCACCGACAGGTTATTTGTACGTTTAGCCCAAAACACCAGTTCAGCAATTAACATGGGTAATAAATAACAAGCGAAAGACAAAGCGATATCCGCAGGGCCATCAAGATTACGCGAATTACCAAGCGGCCCCTGATTTACTACAAACCAGCCCATTAAATACAATCGAAACGTCCATACGCCATTAACCAATAAAAAGCTGTGTACGGCAAATCGCTGGTGCAAATTAAATTGCTTTTTACATGCGGTGCGCCATGCAAAATAGATAAAAGTAGGAATTAAAATACCATTTAGTGTAATACCCATTGAACCTATGTTACTAAAGCGCATGCCTGCCACCCAAGTAAGGTATAATCCGGTGACAGCGCCGCTAATACCCAAGATAAAAAAGATGCGACCATTAATCCGGTGCAAAAGCGGGTATTTATTTCTAATAGATGGCACCAATTGTGACATGCCACAAAATGCCAGAATAATCGCAGGTACTACATGGGAAAAAAACACCATGCCATCAAATACGCGTTTGTCTTGCACCCCTTGCCCAGGTAACAAATTGTGAGTTACTTCACTGTTGCCCACTAAGGTTGGCAACACATATAAAATAAGAATGTAACTGGCAAATAACCACTGGCCAACAAGTGCAGCCCAAAACCAGGTTTTAACACTTTTATCTAAAATTGTATGAGGTGATAAACCGTTTTTAACACCATCCGCTAATAAACTTTGCATTTCTGCCCCTTTCTATTAAATGACTGATTCACATAGAAAATTGACATATCAAAATTTAAATTTCGCGCCGAATTTGAAATTCGGCACACAAAAAATGACAAAGTTACTTACAAAAGGAAATTTGATCCTTAAATGTACGCTAGTTACACTAGGTACTGTTGTTTTATAAGTTGCATTCCCTGTTATGGCCCTTTCTAATTTTTACATTTTAGCGCTGTGTGTTTGCCTTGGTTGTTTAATTGCGCAGCTGTTTGTTAAGCAGAAAAAGTTGCCGCATATTCTGTTTGCTATTTTCTGTGGCTCAATTGCCATGACGCTGACGCAAAAAGTAACAGGCGATGCCATTGGTGCTTACAAGTATTTAATTGGATTAGGCACAGTCGCAACCTGTAATTGTTATTGGTTATTGTCGCGCAGCTTATTTCGCCAACAAAACGTGATAGAACGTCATCATTTAGCGCTCGCATTGGCTATTTCTTTGCTTATTTTTATCAATCAGGGATATTTGTTTGCAAGTTCTAGCCATATTATTGCAAGCAGCAGTGACTCGGTGTTTCGTCATGTATTGTCGGAAATCACCGTATTATTATCGTCTTGTGTGTTGGTGTTATCGTTTTGGGAAGGTTGTAGAGGCTTTAAAACCGCCACTAAACAAGACAAAGCACAGCGTATTTTGTTTTTATCAACCTTTGGCCTTGCTGTTGGCATTAGTAAACTAACCAGTTTTACCCTTGCGGATAACGCAGATGCAAAAGAATGGGTGTTAGCTGCAATTATTTTAATGGTGGTTATAAATACACAGCTATTACTTGCATGGCGCTCGCACCCTAAAAAACAATCGGCTCCGCAAGATGCCATTGACAATAAAAACGAACTACCGCAAAGCGTGAGTGATACAGACACTGCCCTTGCACGTGAGATTACATCGCTTATTAACGAAGGTTCGCTTTACTTACAAGCCAATTTAAAAGTAGCGGATATTGCACGCAGCCTTGATGTGCCAGAATATAGAGTAAGCCGTGCGTTAAAAGCACACATTACCGACAAAAACTTTAATCAGTACATTAATAGTTTACGCATCGAGCATGCAAAGCACTTATTGGCAAATCCTAAACACCAAAACTGGTCAGTACTGGTAATAAGCCTAGAAAGCGGCTTTGCCTCCATTGGCCCCTTTACGCGTGCATTTAAGGCAGAAACCGGGCAAACACCTAATCAATTTCGTCAAATGCACTTAACCGATGATTTGGTAAAGGCAAGTTAGTTAAGCAAAAACTAAAAAAGGGCATTGCCCTTTTTTAATTCGTGATACTGTTTGAAAATATTGGCCGCTCTTTTACGAGTAAACCGCGCACAATCAGTACACTGAGTAAAAATATTTGCCAATCGGGTGTATTTAGCGAAAAGGTATAACGCATTAGCGCTAATAAACCAAAATAGCCTATGGCTGAATATTGTAACCAAAGCCAAACAAACGGCGTATGCTGCTCATTTGATGCTAACCGATCACCTACCTTAAGCCCTGCTAAAGTGAATAAATACACCACAGCACCAACCACAATAAAAGATGTCCATACAAAAATGCTCTGCCACTCAACTACTTGTGCTGACTTTGCAGGCCCCGACCAAAGCGCATCCCAACTTACAGCAATAATCAGTGACCATGAAATAGTCGCAAGTAATGGGTTACTATCATCGCTAGAAAACAGCTCGTCATATAAATACACCGCAATAAAGCCAAGTGCCACAATACCCAATAATGGCGTTAGCCAAGGCAGCCATTTAATGCCATAAAAACTTAAAAGGTAGCCACACATTGGCAGTAAGGTGTGCGAGCCCACAACCCCACTTACCCATTTGAATCGGGTTTTAGCACAGGTTAATTTGTTGCTATAAAGTGCGGTAACTAGGGCGACATCCATACCTATCGCCGCCCCCATCATTAAACAGGCAAGCAGATACTCAGCGGCGAACTGCATTGTCTTCACCTGTTAGCCACGAAAGGCGAATATCCCATTTATGGTGATGCTCTGGTGGTAATGGGCTTTGCTCACCATCTACTTGCTCAAGTACATTGGTCGCTTTGCTGATATTGGCATCTCGGCCAAATAAAAAGCTCTGCTCTTGCACAATAGTTTTGTAGGCTTTATTGAGTTTTAGCGCGCGCTCTTTTGATGGCATAATCAGTTCATAAATGCTATCGAGCTTACTGACTTTATCACGCTTTATGTTACCGTCACTGTCAAACCAGCGCAGCAGCATTTCTTGGTTTTGTCTAAACTCATCACCGCCGCCAACGCGTTGCAAATAGGTTAAAAACTCCCCATCAGATTCGCCTAATGTGGGCACATCTTTTTGCGCTTTTAAGTCAATGTAGCGCCAGCCAAGTTTACCCTCGACTTTGCGCGGAAATGAAAAGGTTTGGTCAATAGTCGTGCCAACGGTTTTATGACAACCGTTACAAAACATCAGCTCTTGGTAGTGCTGCGGGCGAAGTTGGCCTTGCTGGTCTTCAATGTAACCATTAATAGTCCAGCTAAAGCCGTTATCAATACCGCGCTCACCGACTGAAATGGTCTTAGGTAATTGTTCAAATTCTTTTTCTTTTGCTTCAAGCGTATACGCACCGCGCAGTCTATTGGCTGATTTAAAGCCGTGCTTTTTCATATAACGCACTTCTTTCATGCGCGGGGCATTATAAATTTCGCCTTTTTCATCAACCCCTAAATAACGCACCGTGTGTAAAAATTCAGTGCCTTTTGGGTAAAGCATGGCATGCAGAGGTGTTTTATTTGCATCCCCAACATAAAAAGCTTGTTTTGTGATTTCAGTCACCGTTGACAAGGTGCCGTCATTATTAAGATCGTGCTTAATAATGCGCTCATTTATTTCTGGTGTTGAAATCATGGTTAAATCTTTGATGGTCATTTCAACCAAACTTAAGTTGGCAAAATACACGTCTAAATTAAACTCGCCGTTTATTTCACGAAATGCTTTAGGTAAGCGGATCATCGCATCACCTGTAGAGCCATTGGTTGGCCAAAAGGTACTTGGAAATGGCTTGTAGTTAAATGCAACCCAGTGACTGTTATCTTTTGCCACACCTAATTCGTTAAATGCGTTTGCTGGTGTGGCTAAATTTTCAATCACCATGGCGCTTGCTTGCGTTGCAGCTTGATGTGCTTTGGCAAACTCAGAGTAATTATCTTGATTCACATAGGCCATAATCGCTTCATCACTTATGCCTTTAATCAGCGCTGAGCGGTCAAGAAATAAGTTTTTCCAACTGTTATTCATGCCTTCATTCGAAAACTGATAATCGCCCTGTAAGTCACCATCATTCATAATGTTAGGACGTTTTTCGCTGTGCTTATAAGTTTGGTGACAGGCATAGCATGGGTTATTTTTGCCTTCGGTTTTAGTGTAGCACTGTGGTGGGATCACCGCTTCAGGATTATAAATTTCATCGTGTTTAATATAATCAAGCGCGCTTGGCTGCTTTGCAAAAACAGAAAAACTCGCAAACGTTATAAACGTAGCAAGTACAAGGCTAAGGTATTTCATACTCATTCTTCCAACTAAATGAGAAGTGTTTATACCAATGCTGTTAAAAGTGAATTGGTAGTTCACACTTCTCGTAAAACAATTGCTTATTTTTTCACTGGCTCATATAGCCAAAGCGTATTGTTTTCTTGGAAACCGTCTTCACCAATGATGATACGGCCGTCGTCCATAACGATTACGTTGTCAGGTTGTGAAAGTTGGTCAACATCACAGCGTGCGGCACCTGATAGGCTGCTACGGTAAGTTGAGCCCATAACAAGTGGTTCAATGCGGCTAATGTTATAACCCGCTTCAAGTTTTGCGCGGTAAACACCACCACAATCTTTAACACGGCTCGAAAGCTGAATATCACCTTCGTTATCAATTAGTGTGTTGTCTAAATCTGCAATCGCAAGATAAACATAAGCTTCGCGTACATCTTCACCATCAATGGTGTTTACACCTTCAATGGCTTCTTGTGCGCGTTTAGTATTAATTGAAATACCTTCAAGCTTACGCCACTCTGCCGTTGCACCTTTTAAGCGCGCAGCCTGACGTGACTCTAAAAACACAGCGCGGTTATCCATTGGCTCACCTGCTGTTACCTTGCCGCCGCCATTAGCTACGGTTGGGTAAGTTGCATCGCCATTTGCCCATGCTTCAACGTCAGCCATTGTCATATAGCTTGTTTCACCTTCAACAAATTGGTCTGTGCCAATGCCATCAAAGTCTGCAATCCATGCTTCAATCATGGCATTGTCACCATGACCTAATTCAACCCACGATACATCAAAGCCCGTGGTTGCAGGGTCGTTTTGACCAACGTCTTGTGTAAGTTTTGCGCCATAAAGCGTACCTGAACTTAAATCTTCTGGCGTATCGGCAACAAATTTAAATAGCACGCCACCTGTGTCATCTTGTGATAGGTAAACTGTTTTACCATCCGGCATTACCGTTGCATTTTCATGCTCATAACGGCCAAGCGCATAATGCTTAACCACTGTTGGCTCGTTTGTAGTTGGGTTTTGTACTTCAGCAATATAACCATAGCGGTACGGGTTTGGCGCATCTGGTGCAGTCAGTTGCCACATGTAACCAATCATATCGGTTGTAACTAATGCAGGATTGTTCCAATTAGGATTGGTTGTAGATGATACTGTTGAGTCAACAATCCACTCTTCTGATGTCAGTGGTGTATTCCAAGGAGTTACTGAGCCAAAACAGTTAGCAGCAGTGCCGTGTACACCATCAAAATCAAGCATCATGGCATCAGTTACTTTCCAACTGCCGTGAGTGTCTTTTTCAATTGCCATGCGGCTCATACCACCTGGGTACATTTCCCAGTTAGTGAATAAATAACCTTTACCCGCACCGGTTTGAATAAAACCGTTAAAATCTGGCATATCGTTTTCAAGAATAAGCTCATCACCTACCATTGAATAAATATGGCCAAGTCCTTTTGGTAATTTACCGTCGTAAGTATCACCAGTTTGACCAAGCACTTGGTACTGGCCGTAAGCACTCATTACTGTTTGACGCTCAGCATCGCTTACCGGCACTGGTGAATCAACTAATGTTGCAGGTAAATTATTAAAGTTAACGCCTGCAAGTACACCAACCGTACCTGTGTGGAAAGTTTTACCAGCTGAATTTGCAATGGTGTTACTGTCTGCTGGGTGCTGTGCATTAAAGAATAAATCACCTTCTTCTGATAAAAAGATACCCGTCACTTCTGCGCCCGTTGGCACAGTTGCTAGACGCGTAAGCTTACCCGCTGAACCATCAACACCATTTGTACCATCTACGCCATTTTGACCATCAGCGCCTGCTTGACCTGTTGCACCCGTTGGACCTTGTGCACCATCATCGCCGTCTGAACAGGCACTCAGCGCAAGTAAAACCGATAGCGCAAGTGCGCTCATTTTTATTTTTTTATGTTCCATGTTGTTTTCCATAAGTGACGGTAAATTAAAATCGCTCACTATGGTGTCGTGTAATTATGAAATTCACGTTACTGATTAATTAACAAAAAAAGTCGATTTAATGACGTATTCGATTGAGCACAAACGGCGTTTTTTAATCTGGGAACAGAAATTAACTATAAAAACGTGACGTTAAAATAACGCTAACTTGAATTAAGTTTGAAGTTGAGATAACAAAAGCGCCAAACTAGGTTGGCGCTTCTTAAGGTTAATTAACTTGAAATCAGGCTAATTAAAGGTAATCGACCACTGGTTAAGTGTGCCTGTATCTTTGCGATAGTTATCGGCTACACGCAGTTGCCATTGCCCTTGTGCAACTGATGATGAATTAACCGTGTACTGTGCTTTCACATCATTTGCTGAGTCTGAGCCATTTTTGCTTTTAAGTGTATGTTGGCTGCCATCAGGCGCAACTAACACTAAGCTAATATCACCGCGATAGGTATGGCTAATATCAACGTCTATTGTCACTGAATTAGCAGTGCCTGAGCGCGCTACATTTATTGTTGATGTTACCGATGCATTATCAGGAATGGCCGTTGATGCCGTATTAGTAAATACAGATTGCTCTGGTTCGGTTGGTGTTGTGCTACCACCTTCGAATGTTTGGTCTGCGTTCACTTGGTTTGATGTAGCTTGAACCAAAGCCCAGCTGAAGTCGCTGTATGCTTTACCTGTGCCTTTAAGTTGCAGCGACATACCCACAGCAGTGGTTGTGCCTTCAGCAACACCAATATCAGTTGATGTTAATCCGTTAGCTGGGCCATCGGTTGCCGTTAGCGTACCTTCATAACTTAAAAATTGCACTACTTCATTTTTCGCATTTACAAGTGCAATGCCATCAGCCGCGCCATTTTGTAATCCAGAAATGGCAAAGAACTTAGTGCCAAAACCTGCTTGTTGATTAGCAAGTACGCCAGAAAGGTTCACGGTTTTGTAGGCTGTACCGCCATTGCCATTGTATGCAACTAGTGAGTAGCCGCTAAGATCAATGCCTTCTGCACCTGCAATTTCAACACCTTCATTTACGTCGGTGCCGTCGTTGTCATAATGAAGTTCATTGATCCAAGGCGAACTATTGCTTGGCGTTGTAGGCGTGCCGCCATCGGTGCCACCGCCTGTACAATCGCTTTCAAATACACAAGCAACAAACTCTGGGTGATCAATAAATGGGTTACGGTTGCCTTGGTATTGGAAAATCGCATCATTACGGCGCATTTCAAAATCATCTACCGGATCGGCTTTATGCCATTCAAGTAAGGTTGATTTTAAACCCATATAGGCGATTGCTTCATTACCACCCGTTTTTGACCCTTCAATTAAGTTACGGTCATCAGTCAAAATAAGGTCTGGTTCTAATACACCTGTGACAGAGTGACTGCCACCTTCGTAGCGAACGGCTAAATACATTAGCGCACGAGCAACATCACCACGACGCGCAGGCCATGTTTGCCAGCTACCAGTAGCACCCGAACCCAGCGTTAAATTAATATCATCTGAGCCGCCACCACGGTTATTGTTTAATTCGGTCGCCTTTACAATACACGCTGCATCACTACACGCTGCATAAGGTTTGTTACTGCGGCTTGAGTTATAACTGCTATCTGCAATAAATAAGTGGTGTAAATCTGTGTACGGATAGTTGTTACTGCCATCGGTTGGAAAACCGTATGACTTTGGCCAACTGTGCTCGCGGTTATAAAAGTTATTACCGCCGCCCGCTTTTGTGTAACTGGCATTTTTGTAAACATCAATCACATTGCCCGCGTTATCTGGGTCTTGATCGGCAACTTCCAATACATCCCACGTATCAGTACTGGTGGAAGTATAAGGAATTTTTGTATGCCCTTTAATGATGTGATGTAAGCTTTGTTTTAGATTATCAGCTGTAGAGCTATCTGCAGTTGAATAATAGTTTTCTGGCGCTGCAGCCAGTGTTTGTGTTGCGTAACATGCAATAAAGATTGATGTTACTAATTTTAAGCGTGAGAGATTCATGGTTATCCATTTGTTTTTTATAGAAAATTCAAATCAATACCATCCTTTGTAAACTGCTTCCTGTGCAATATTTGAAATTATTGCCGCGCTACTCTAAAGTAATTTCTTTACATTTTCCTTACATTTAGAATTTTTACTCTATTAAAATACTGTATTAAGGCGCTGTAGACCTTGGTTTATAAGGGTTTTGCAGTTTCGATAACAAATGTAAACAAGAGGTAAATTTAGTTGTTTATTATTTCTGCAATTTGTGTCATTAATTGGTCATGGAAAAGCAGTAAACCAAACATTAGAAATGACTATGTGAGTTAATTTATGATTGAGAATAAACGTTATTTAATTGAGTTTGCTGTACAAGAAGGCGACAGCGTTGCGCGCTATGTGGCCGGTGATAACTTGTCGCTGGAAAGCGTCACCAAATGGGCTAAAAAGCTTGAGCAAGATGAAGATTGTATTTCATCTTTTACTATCACCGAAGAGTCCACCCCTACCTAGCTTTTCAGCACGACTTATTGAAAGCCCAATGATGTTGGCTAAACTTAGAGTATGCCGCTATCTCGTCGTACTTTTATCCACTCTACAACCGCACTTTTAGCAAGTACGTTAGTTCCTTCATCGTTTTTATCTTATGCCCTAAGTACTGAGCAACAAAAAGCGCAGGATATAACTGCAAAGCAAAATGCTGATTATATCCTAACCTTTGCATCTCCCTATAAAACCGAAGAATCCGAGTATATTCCCCACATGCATCAGGTGTTTAAACACAACATCGAAACCATGTCAGCGGGCAAAATTTATGTTGATATAAAAGATGGTGGGCAAATTGGCAGCGGCACCGATTTAATGGCCGCAGTCACTAGAGGGCGCGTTGATGCCGCACTTATTTCAGTATCTAACTTATCTCGCGCCCTACCAGTGTTAGATGTGCTCAACATACCTTTTTGGGCAAACAGCAATCAGGCTTTTTTAAATTTAATTAGTTCCACCTATTGGCAACAGCAAGTTGTAAATAAAATTAAGGCGCAAAGCGTTGTAGAGATTTTATTTCACTACATTACGGGTGGGCGCACACTAAGCACCACAAAACACACCAATAAAGTAATTAAAACGCCCAATGATTTAAGGGGATTAGTACTGCGTGTACCTGCAAGCAAGGTACTTAAACAATTTTACAGTATGACCGATGCCCATGTGATTGAGGTTAATTGGGGCAAAGTCGCCAGTATGGCACGTTCTGGGCATATTCAGGTAATAGATCCTGGGGTAATAGGGCTTTATGCTGGGCCTGATAACTTACGCGAAACCATATCAACTATTAGCCATTTCAACACTGTGCCCGATGCGTGGGTGAATGTCGTAAACCAAAAATGGCTATCGCAATTACCTTTAGCACTTCGCTTAATTGTAAGAGAAGCCGGGCATCAAACCTTTTTAAACCAAATAAGTCAATTAGCAAGCATTGAAGATAACTGTAAAGCGGCATTTAAAAATGCTGGGTGCACTTTATTTACACCAGACCAAACAACACTTGCACAATGGCAAGACCAATTTGGTCAACATCGCCATGAGTGGCGAGACGTGAAAAAAGAGTTGATGGGTTCGGTGAAAGCGTTTGATTATTTAGTCGAAGCCAGTAACAGCCCAAGTCCATATCAATTAAGTTAAAAAATACTAGCTAACATGCTTTATTTGTTGCGCTAATAGCTTTTCAAATTCCTCTACTGGCAAAGGTTTAGAGTAATAATAGCCTTGATACATAAAGCAGCCTTCGCTGTTTAATATGGCAAGCTGTTCTTTATCTTCAACACCCTCAGCGATGGTTCTCATATTTAAGTTTGTTGCCAGTTGGATAATGGTTTTCACTACCATGTGTGCTTTTTCACAGGTGGCGCAGTTATCAACAAAACTCTTATCAATTTTAAGTATATCGATGGGTAACTGGCTTAATTGGCTTAACGATGAATAAGCAGTACCAAAATCATCCAGCGATAACGTAAAGCCAGCTTGTTTAAGGCGCTTCAGTACTTCTATATTGTCTTGCATATTATCCATTAAAGCACTTTCAGTTTGCTCAATTTCAATATAACTTGTGCTACACCCTGTCTTTTTAAGGGTAACAAGCGTTTGTTCAATAAACTCCTCTTGTGCTAGTTGAATCGCAGATACATTCACCGCAACATTAGCAAAATCAGCATGCTGGCACCATTTAACCGCCATTTTACTGGCTTCTTCAATTACCCAATTTCCAATGTTAATAATTTGCCCTGTTTGCTCAGCAATAGGAATAAACTCCGCAGGGCTTATAAAGCCAAGCACAGGATGCTGCCAGCGAATAAGTGCCTCCGCTGACATAATCACACCACTTTTAGAACACACTTTTGGTTGATAGTGCAAAGTTAATTGTTGATTTTGAATGGCATTTTTAAGGTCAGATTCAAGCGTAAAGCGTCTAAAGGCATTACTGCTTAAGGTATGCTCGTAGAAATAAAACGTGTTTTTACCTAACGATTTTGACTTATACATCGCCAAATCAGTAAACGAGCATAAGGTTTCTGAGTCATTGGCATCTAATGGTAAAATGGCAATACCAATGCTGGCGGTAAGTGAATATTTTTTCTCTTTAAAAACGTAACGCGATTTACTTTGCGCAATAATTTGTTTTGCCAGTGACGTTGCATAGGGCTTTACATCTTCTTTAGGAAAACAAATAAAGGCAAACTCGTCACCGCCCGTTCTAAATACACCAAAATCATCACTTTCAAGCGTAGCGTAACGTTTCGCTACTAGTTTTAACGCCGAGTCACCCACTACATGACCATAGCGGTCATTCACTTGTTTAAAACCGTCTAAATCAACAATAAGCAGTGCAAATTGCTTTTTTTCGCGCTTACACGTCGCAACACAACGCTCTAATGTTTCTAAAAAGCACTTACGATTAGCAAGGCCAGTTAAATAATCGGTATAACTTTCTTTGCGAAACGTTTCCATTTGCTTGCGTGATTTTTGCTGGAAATACGTCATTATGCTGGCAAAGCTTGTAATAATCACAAGCTCAGCACCGTCTTCGATAATATCGGCTAAAAGTGCGTCATCGTATGAAGGAATGTAAGCACTTAATAGCAACACAGACGCTAAAATTGGGTAGAATGAGCCCGGAAATGCCAAAATATATAGTAAAGGAATAAACAGGTAAATTTCTTCTATCACTTCAATATCAAGGGGAAAGTTACAGCCTACAAACAAGACACAAAATAATGAGAATACCGCAGAGGATTTTTTGAAGAGTTGATTTTTTACAAGGTAAGAAGCAGCAGAAAAAAGCGCAAAAAAGCCATAGCCAACCTTGGCCAGCATGGGCTGTTCAAACCCCATTAACACATAATTTGTGATAAACCACAGCGTAAAAAACACCACAGCTAAAATGGGTGAAAGCGATTTTATTCTTTTAAACTTCAATCCTGATCTCACACTAAAACAATACCTAAGTACTAATAAAAAAGTAAAACCTATACTTTTTCGCTATTTTATTGGAAATGAATTCAAAAATACACACGTGTTTTGATCAATAATTAATAAGATGCCATCTACTGCCTAAAATGCAAACACTTCATATGATTTCTGCTACTAAAATCTTAACCTAGTAAATTGAAATAAATCATTCATAAACAGCAACAAACACTATTGCAATTAATAATTAATATCATTACGATCCGCATCAAATCTCAATTTGATATGGAAGTAAAATGTTTAAAACGCCCCTTAGTTTAACCGCCCTCTTTGTTTCTACTGCAGTTTTTGCTGACAGCCCAACCTCAGAGCAACAATTAAAAGACATGGAACGCATCATAGTCACTGGCAGCCGCGTAGAAGAACGCATTGATGAAGTGACCGCATCGGTTGTGATTGTCGACCAACAAGCACTACTTCGAAATATGGAAGTCACCAACGAGTTGCAAAGCATTTTAGCCATTCAAGTGCCGGGTATGGGGCCAAACACAGGCACAAATAGTAGCTCTGGCCAAAACTTACGTGGTCGTAGCGCCTTAGTACTAATTGATGGCTTGCCACAATCAACGCCCCTGCGTAATGGTCGTTTAGCTATTCGCTCGTTAGATCCAAGTGTGATTGAGCGCGTAGAGGTTATTAAAGGTGCAACTTCTATTTATGGTAACGGCGCCGCTGGCGGTATTATCAACTACATCACCAAAAATGCTGACAGCAAAGACGGCTTTAACGGCAAACTCAACTTAGCAACTAATTTTTCAGCCACTGATTTTGACGACAGCCTTGGCAAACGAGCAGACGTTACGCTTGATGGTCGCAGCGACAAATTTAGCTTTGTTGCCAATGTAGCCTATGAGGATAACGGCATTATTAAAGACTCCGATGGCGATGCACTTGGTTTGCTGTATGGTATGTCGGGCTTTGAATCTAAAAACGCCTTTACCAAATTAGCCTACGATTTAACTGATCAAAGTGCCCTGTCACTTACTTATAACTACTTTGAAGGCCAACAAGAAACCGATTACATCAGCATTGATAACAATGTTAATCTGGGTGAAAAGAGTTATGCCATTAAAAACACAACGGGCGAAAAAGCACCGGGCGACCCGCAAGGCCCACGTGGAAACCACAACCTAAAACTGCAATATGAACATGCCGATATCTTTACCGATACCCTATTCACGGGTGATATTTATTGGCAAAAGCTTGAGAACGTTTTCTTCTACAGCACTAAATTCCGCGATCCTGCCCTTGGCCTTGCCGGTGGTCAATCAATGATCGAATCAGAAAAAACAGGTATTCGCGCCAACTTTAATACCACTTTTGATTTTGACAACACCGCTGCAAGTTTTACCTATGGTGTTGATTTATTGAATGATGTAACAGCACAAACCATGGTTGACGGGCGCGACTGGACACCTGAAATGGATATGGACAACGCAGCTGTTTACTTGCAATCAAAATTTGTGATTAATGATGATTGGGTGGTTAAAGCAGGTCTTCGCCATGAAGAAATTGATGTATCAGTGCAAGATTTCCAAACATTAATGGTTTGTCGTAAAGCCTGTAGCGATGTGATTGATGTTGAAGGTGGCAATATTGAATATAGCGCCACAACTTACAATGTGGGCCTTCGCTACAACGCCATAGACGCATTTATGCCATTTATTAGTTATTCAGAAGGCTTTGACGTAACCGACTTAGGCCGCACATTGCGTACAGCCGACGCGCCAAGCGTTAAAAAGATTGATACCGATGCGTCGATTATTAAAAACTACGAAATTGGTTTTGACGGCTATTACGGTATTTTCAACTACCAATTTGCAACCTTTATTAGCCAATCGGATATTGGTACAAGCCTAGTTGAAGATCCAGCAACCGGTAAATACGAAAGCGTACGCTCACCTCAAGAAATTTACGGTTTTGAAGCCGCACTGGAAGCGCAAGCAACAGACAACATTAAACTCGGCGTTAACTACAGCTGGTTAGAAGGTAAAAACACCGACACCGACGAATACCTGAACGGCAGCACCATTAACCCACCAAAGCTTGCAGGTTATGCTGATGTTAGCTTAAGTGATGATTGGCGTATGTCTGTTACCTTTATGCACGTAGGCAGCCGTGACCGCTTTGAAAAAGTAGGTGATGTTTACACCGGCACCAACGGCCCAGTCAGCAGCTATCAGGTGGTTAACTTAAGCTCGTCATATCAAATCAACCAAGCGTTAAAGGTGTATGGCGGTATTGAAAACTTACTTAACCAAGATTACTACCCTGCTCGCTCACAAACATACACTGGCGCTGGCTACAATGTAAAAGGCAAAGGCGCAACAGTAAACCTAGGTATTAACTACTTATTTTAAAATGTAAAAAGGCGCTTTAAAGCTGTCTCTTGATCACAAGTCAGACTCAAGAGACTTAGCTAAATCGTAGCCTTCAAGGATGGCTTGCAGTTTAAGCCACCCTTGCATTAGCACTTTAACTGAAGCGTGTCCCGTGCGTTTCGTATCTTTCCAACCACCAAGCTTAGCAAGTTCCTCATAAGCCCATTTCATATTGGGAGCGGTGTCTGGTAACGTCGTTTTTACTCTCTTTAGCCATAAAAGCTTCCAAGCTTTACCCGATAATACCTGCTCACAACTTGGATTGTTAGGCAGATTACGTGCGAATTTTAGTTGCAATATACGTGTAGCGATAAAACCATGAATAGTGACTAACCTTTCCATGTTTTCTTGGCTTTGTAGACGTAAGCTTTCTATGTCAGTGCCATCACTTTTCCACACTTTATGATATTCCTCGACTAACCATCGATGTTCGTAGTAGCTAATTATTTCTAACGCC
>NZ_JBMMUG010000006.1:0-351635 GCF_049257255.1 Pseudoalteromonas aquimarina | reverse complement strand
TGGTGACCATAGCGTTTTGGAACCACCTGACTCCATGCCGAACTCAGAAGTGAAACGAAACAGCGTCGATGATAGTGTGGGTTCGCCCATGTGAAAGTAGAACATCGCCAAGCTCCTAATTAAGTAGAAAGCCCGCTCATTGAGCGGGCTTTTTGCGTTTGAGCACTAAAGAATTTTAGAGTTAAGCAACCAGGCTTCAGAATACTGCTGAATCCTGAATCCTGAATCCTGAATCCTGAATCCTGAATCCACGCAAGTTGCAGACTTCGCTCTTCGCCATACTTAAAACTTGTTATAACACTTAATATTTTTAGTTAACTGATATCGGTTATTTCAAAGGACTCTCATCTATAGGTTAAGTTATTTAAATTACATGAATTTTTATTCTGCAAATATGCCTAATTTGTTTGTAAGAGATCTCTTACTTCAACTGTAGTTAGTAACTTTTTATTAGTCGTAATATCTCGAGTTAAAGCTCTAACTTATTGTAATTAATGAATTTGTACTTTTGTTGCACTTTTATTGCAGATGTTTTTTCGCAAAATGTACTTTTTAATTGATCTTGATTAATTACACTATTGATAATCAAAGGGCTAGGGAGCGGCTGAACGATGGAACTATTTGAAAAAGATATTAAGGATATTGAAAAAAACAGAATAAGCTTTTATTTAGCTTGTTTGGAAGAATTCTCGCAGTTTGATTATACCGACCCCTATATTGAACAAATTAAAAAAGATATTGAACGTTTAAAGGGCAAATCAAACGCAACAGATTTATAGTTTTCGAGTTTGGGGACTCGTTATTGCCAAGGTTAATACCTTGGCTTTTTTTTGCCTTATTCATAGTCTATTAGAAAGTAAATCATTGTAAAATTAATTAGCTTTTAATTAGTTATCTTATTGTTTCTAAATCAATTTACCTTGGTCTTATTTGCTGGACAATGTATTGTTAATTCATATATGTTAAGTAGTTAAATATACTCAAGGGAATTATCATGATTAAAAAAGCACTTGCACTTGCTGTGTGCACTGCCTTAGTGGGTTGTGGCGCAGAAAAGAGCGCTGACACTGTACAAGTTGAAGCGAAGGCTGAACAAACCGTAACTCAAACAGCTCTAACTTATCCAAAGACTAAAAAAGGTGATGTGGTAGACACTTACTTTGAAACACAGGTTGCGGATCCATATCGCTGGTTAGAAGACGATATGAGCGATGAGACTGCACAGTGGGTTAAAACGCAAAACAAAGTGACTTTTGACTACCTTTCTCAAATTCCTTACCGCGACAAGCTAAAAGAGCGTTTAACTAAGTTAATGGATTATGAAAAAGTAAGTGCACCTTTTAAAGAAGGTAAATACACTTACTTTTACAAAAATGATGGCTTACAAAACCAATATGTTATTTATCGCCAAGTTGAAGGTGGTGAGCCAGAAGTATTCTTAGATCCAAATACATTCAGTGAAGATGGTACAACATCTTTAGCTGGCATTACCTTCTCTAAAGATGGCTCTCTAGCTGCATATCAAATCTCTGAAGGCGGCAGTGACTGGCGCAAAGTTATCATTATTGATGTAGAAACTAAGAAGCAAATTGAAGACACTTTAGTTGATGTTAAGTTTAGTGGTCTTTCTTGGGTTGGTAACGAAGGCTTTTACTATTCAAGTTACGATAAGCCTGAAGGCAGTGAGCTTTCAGCAAAAACAGATCAACACAAACTTTATTTCCATAAGTTAGGTACTAAGCAATCTGACGACAAAGTTGTGTTTGGTGGTACAGATGATCAGAAGCATCGTTACGTGGGTGGTTATGTAACTGAAGACGATAAATACTTATTGATCTCAGCTGCGGTATCAACGTCTGGCAACAAGCTATTTATTAAAGATTTAACTAAGCCAGATAGCAAGTTAGAAACCATTTTAGACCACACTAACTCAGATACTCATGTTATTTATAACGAAGGCGCTAAGCTTTATTTAGTAACTAACTTAGATGCACCAAATAAGCGTGTTGTGACAGTTGATGCAACAAATCCGACGCCTGAAAATTGGAAAAACTTAATCCCAGAAACTGAAAACGTATTAAATGTTTCAACGGGTGGTGGTTACATTTTTGCTAGCTACATGGTAGATGCGATTTCTAAAGTTCAGCAGTTCGATATGAACGGTAAGCTGGTTCGTGATATTGAACTACCAGGTGTCGGTACTGCCGGTGGTTTTGGTGGTGAGAAAGAAGATAAAGAGCTTTATTACTCTTTCACTAACTATAAAACACCAGGTACAACTTTTAAGTTTAATATCGAAAAAGGCACTAGCGAAGTTTATCGTAAATCAGGTGCTGATTTTGACCCTGCACAGTACGAATCAAAGCAAGTATTTTATAAGTCGAAAGATGGTACTGAAGTACCTATGATCTTAACATATAAGAAAGGTTTAAAGCTTGATGGTTCTAACCCTACCATTTTATATGGTTATGGTGGTTTTAACGTAAGCTTAACACCACGCTTTAGCCCAACGCGTGCGGCATGGTTAGAGCAAGGCGGTATTTACGCGGTTGCTAACCTTCGTGGTGGCGGTGAATACGGTAAAAAATGGCACAAAGCGGGTACGCAATTACAAAAGCAAAATGTATTTGACGACTTTATTGCTGCAGCAGAGTACTTAATTGCTGAAAACTATACATCGAGCGAAAAGCTTGCCGTGAATGGTGGTTCTAATGGCGGTCTACTAGTTGGTGCAGTAATGACACAGCGCCCTGAACTATTCAAAGTTGCTTTACCAGCTGTAGGTGTTTTAGACATGCTTCGTTACCACACATTCACAGCGGGTGCTGGTTGGGCGTATGACTATGGCACAGCTGAGCAAAGCAAAGAAATGTTTGAGTACCTAAAAGCCTATTCACCTGTTCACAATGTTAAAGAAGGTGTTGAATACCCTGCGACTATGGTAACTACGGGCGATCATGATGACCGCGTAGTACCAGCGCACTCATTTAAGTTTGCAGCAGAGCTTCAAGAAAAGCAGGCAGGTAGCAATCCTACGCTTATCCGCATTGAAACTAATGCAGGTCACGGTGCGGGTACGCCTACAAGCAAAATCATTGAACAATATGCTGATATTTATGGTTTTACACTTTACAACATGGGTGTGAAAAAGCTGTAATCCAAGCTATTATCTAAATCCGAAAAAGCGCAAACTTGATTTGCGCTTTTTTTTGCACAAAACTCAGAATTCTTTGGCTTAGATCATTGCCACCTATGGCTTGCTAATTTAGACTTCTATACATCTAACGAATTAGGACTTATCCATGTTTGCATTACCTGAAATAAATCTCAAAGGCAAAGTGTCTGATGAAGAATGGCAGTTACGAGTCGATCTTGCTGCTTGTTACCGTTTAGCTCGTTACTACGGCTGGGATGATACTATTTATACCCATATTTCAGCTCGATTACCTGGTAAAGATGAATACCTAGTAAATGCGTTTGGTTTAACCTTTGATGAGATTACGGCATCAAACTTGGTGAAAGTGAACTTACAAGGTGAAATCCTCGATGACTCACCGTTTGAGATTAACCCAGCAGGTTTTACTATTCACAGTGCAATTCACGAAGTGCGTCACGATGCGCAATGTGTTATTCACTTGCATACCAACGAAACTATTGTGGTCTCAAGTTTAGAAGGCGGCTTAAAGCCGATTTCACAGCATGCAATGTTCCCATTGAGTAATATTGCTTATCACGGTTATGAAGGCCTCGCGGTAAATGCTGAAGAAAAATCTCGCTTGCAAGCCGATTTAGGCAATGCACATACGTTAATGCTGCCTAATCATGGTGCATTAACCTTAGGTCCTTCGATTGGTGAAGCCTTTATGCGTTGGGCTGATTTACAACGTGCCTGTGAAATTCAAGTGATGGCGCTTTCAACTAGCCAGCCACTTATTGCCATTGACCAGACAATTTTAGATACGGTAAAAGATCAGCAAAACAAGGTGCACACAGGTAGTACCGGTGGTCAAAAATCTTGGCCAGCAATGCGTCGTTTAGCGTATCGTATAGATCCTAGCTTTACAGAATAATTCGCAAACAAACATCAAAGTACTTCACTGGTTTGAAGTACTTTTAAATCTCTAAATCTTTGCAAAGTGCAAAGTAAAAATTAAACGTTTGGCAACAATAATTAGGAGCCCAACAAATATGAAAGTAACTCGCGTCGAAGTGTTTGATACCCATTGCCCTGAGCGTCCGCAATGGAACCCCGTTTTTGTTCGTATTCATACGGACGAAGGGATCTCAGGTGTTGGTGAAGCAGGTCTTGCTTATGATCTAGGCCACAGTGCAGCAGCAAATATGATTAAAGAATTTGCTGAAGCGTTTTTAATTGGTTTCGACCCTTTCCAAACTGAAAAATTATGGTCGCGTATGCTGCGCGAAAGTTTTTGGGGTTTAGGTGGCGGCCCAGTGGTGTATGCTGCGATGAGTGCGATTGATACTGCACTTTGGGATATCAAAGGTAAAGCTCTTAACTTACCGGTTTACCAACTGCTTGGCGGTAAGGTAAATGACAAGCTTCGCACTTATGCATCACAATTACAGTTTGATTGGGATGATGAGTTTAAAGCGCTAGTGCAACCTCAAGAATACGCAGAAGCTGCATTAAAAGCGATTGCTGAAGGTTATGATGCGGTTAAAGTTGACCCAATCATGTATGACAAAGATGGCAACACTTACTACGAGCGCACTAAGATTATTTCTCGTGGCGAAATGAAGCTTTACCGTGCACGTATGGCGGCTATTCGTGAAGCGGTTGGCGACGAAGTGGATATTATTTTTGAATGTCATAGCTTACCGGGTGCAACTACGGCGATTCAGCTAGGTGAAATCGCTGAAGAGTTTGATTGCATGTATTACGAAGAGCCAGTGAACTACTTAAATCACTCGCTGCACGCTAAAGTAGCCGATAAAGTAGCGGTTCCAATTGCCGGTGGCGAGCGTTTATATAATCGCTGGGGTGTACGTCCATACCTTGAAGATCAAAGTGTTGATGTATTACAACCTGATATTGGTTTGTGCGGTGGCTTTACTGAGACCAAAAAAGTATGTGACTACGCGGATATTTTTGATGTGCGTATTCAAGCGCATGTATGTGGCGGCCCTGTTGCAACTGCGGCATCTCTGCACCTTGAAACAGCCATTCCAAACTTTTTAATTCACGAGCATCACACCTATGCAATTAAAAAGTGGAACCGCGAATTATGTATTCAAGATCCGCAGCCTAAAAATGGTTTCTTCGAAGTATCAGAAGCACCAGGTATTGGCATTGAGCTAAACGATGAAGTGATTATGAAATCGCCACGTATTGAGATTAAATAAAACTGTAAACTAAGCTCATTATAATCAGGAATACCTAGCTGTTAGATTGGCGTTTTTACAATGCTAAACCAACCTAAAGTATTCCTGATTAATCTTGATAAAAGCACCGAGCGCCTTAAAAAAAGCAGTGAACGATTAGCGGCGCAAAATATTCAATTTGAACTTATCCAAGCCATTGACGGCACAAAACTTACAGACGCTGAAATTCAAGCGCATTATTCATCACAATTAAATTCAAAACAGTATTACCGCAATCTTGGCTATGGTGAAATTGGCTGTTTCTTAAGTCATCGCCTAGCGTGGCAAAAAATAGTTGAACAAAAGCTGCCTTACGCAATTGTATTAGAAGATGACTTTCAGTTAGTGGGTGAGCTTGCTCCTTTGTTTAATACGATTGGATCGCTAACATTTGAATGGCAACTATTGAAGCTTGCCGCTTATCAAAATCGCACCCGACCTATCAAAGCAACAAAACAAGTTAATGAAGAGTTTGATTTAGTACTTCATAAAAAGCCGCTCACAGGCTGTTGTGCGCAAGCTATAACTTATAATGCTGCTAAACAGCTTTTAGCTATTACCGAGCAATTTGCTTGCCCTGTTGATACGCAAATTCAACGCACATGGCAAACGGGCGTATCTGTTTATTCGCTAATGCCTTTTCTGATTGAGCAAGATGGTAAAGTGGGCAGCGAAATTACTGCTGCATGCCAAAACCAAGTTATTCGTAAGTATTTTTTTAAGCGAAAAGTACAGCAAATTCACGATAAATTTAATCATTTCAAGCAAACGCAAAAAGCGCGAAAAGTGATTTTGTCTTTGTTATGACTTACTGTAAAAAACGCTCTAATTCCACATAAAAGCCTTTTAAAACAGCACGCTCTACAAAAGGCTACTTATTTCTACATAAAGCTACATTTCTCAAATATTGTCATGTTGCAAAAAGGTTTCTAATGCGTTTCAAGATATGATGAAAAGTATAGGAAATGTTATGAAGAAAGTTGCTTTACCTTTAGCAATGGCTGGTGTTGCAGTCCTGAGTGCACCTTTTGCATTTGCACAAAAAGCCACAGCGATGAAATTAAGAACGTTTGAACAATATACCCCTCGAATTATTGATGGAAAGCCTGCTGTTGAAGGAAATTACCCATTTATGACTTCGCTTATTTCAGCTGAGGCTGAGGGTATTTCACCATTTTGTGGCGCTTCATTTATTGGTGGTCGATATGTGTTAACCGCATCGCATTGTATTGAAGGTTCATCAGCTGAGAATATGCATGTATGGATTGGCGGCTACGATACGACTAAACCTGAATCAGGCAAGCGTTTTACTGTTGCGCAAATTTATGAACATGAAAGCTATGGTGATGTAGGTCTTAATAATGATATTGCGATAGTTGAATTAACAGAAGAAGTAACTGGTGTTACGCCAATAAAATTGATTACTCCTGAATTGGAAGCAAATCTAAAAGATGGTTCAGAGCTGATTGTGATGGGCTGGGGCAATATGAATCCTAACGGAAATGAAGCACCAGAATACCCTGAAATCTTACAAGAAGTCACAGTGCCGCTATACAACCGTGAGCAATGTATTACTGACTATACACAAGATGGCGAAACAGGCATTACAGATAATATGATTTGTGCAGGTTTTGTTGAAGGCGGTAAGGACTCTTGTCAAGGTGACAGCGGTGGTCCTCTAATCTTTAAACATCAAAATGAATGGTATCAGGCAGGTGTTGTAAGTTTTGGTGATGGATGTGCAGCGCCAAACGCGCCAGGTGTATATGCGCGCGTATCAAAATACAATGATTGGGTTGAAGCTAAAAAATCAGGTGTATCTTATAAGCAAATTAGTCGCCAAGGTTATGTTGAGCAAACATTTGACGAACAAGCTGTGTTTACAATTAAAAATGTTGGCAATGACAGCTTTATGGTAACCAATGCCGTTATTGAAGACAGCCAAGGGCTTGAGTTAGTTGAAGTTTCACAAAACCAATGTGATGGCAAAACGCTCGCATTTGAACAAAGCTGTGATATTAGCGTACATGTAAAAACTGCTGAAGCAGGTAATGCTGGGTTTATTTTAAAATTAGATACTAATGATGCAGTGAATAAAGAAGCTGTGCTTTTTTATGGTGCGAAAGTATTGCCACAAGTATCGAGCAATATGAATGAGATTGTGGGCAGCAATAATGATCATGTGAAATGGTGGAGTGGTGGTGATATTGCTTGGCAAGTGCAAACAAGCAAAGCATCGCAAGGCGACTCAGCAATTGCAAGTGGTGATATTACTGACTATCAAGACAGTGTGTTATTAGCGACTATTGATAACGACCGTATTGAAAAATTTAATTTTAAGCATTTAGTATCTTCTGAAACAGACTGGGACTTCTTAACAATTCGTCATAACAATGAAGTGGTTATCAGAACGTCAGGTATTGAAGAAACAGAATTTACTGCGCAAGAAATTACCTTAACCGAAGGTGTAGATCGCATCACGATGATTTACAGCAAAGACGAAACGGATATCGATCCAAATGGTGATGATAAAGCTTATATTGATGAAGTAAGTACAGTACTTAAAAATACTGCGCCAGAAAGCAAAGTCAAACAAGCAGCAATTACTGTTGAAGAAGAAAAAGCGTTTGTTTTAGATGCGAGTGAAAGCAGCGATGCTGAAGGTGATAGCTTAAGTTATAAATGGGAAGTGACCGCGGGAGATATCACGATTGCCGATGCAACTAAAGCGGTAGTAAATCTAACGGCACCAGCGTATAAAACGGCAAAAAGTTTAGCGTTTAAAGTAACCGTTACCGATGTGTATGGTGCGCAAAGTAGTAAAACGGTTAACGTGACGATTAACAAAAAACCAAAGCGCAGCAGTGGTAGTACAGGTATTATTGCTTTATTAGCAGGTCTTGTTTTTGCTGTTCGCAGAAAGTTAGTTTAATTTCATTACGATTGGAGTAGCCAGCAATTATTGCTGGCTTTATGATTATGAAACAAATTTATAGTGTTTTTTTTGTATTGCTATTCACACTAGTTGCAACAGCGTGCAGCAGTACCACTTTATCTAACAAGATGACGGAAACTGAACGCAATAATCTTGAAAAAATTTACAGCTTTGATGTGACCTCAGAAAAGTTATTGTTTGTTGTTAAATCGACAGGATGTACAAGCAAGGAAGATTTTGAATTACTTTATCAAGGGCACCAAGGTAAACATGAGTTTGCTTTAAAACGCACTAAAACCGATATGTGCCGTGCAATGCCGCGAGCGTACCCTGTGAGTTTTAAATTACCTGCAATGGGCGTGTCACTTGATAATATTAAGGTTCTTAACCCTATTGATGAAAATCAACCAACCAAACGCAAACGAGGCTAATCTTAAGCTTTAAAGATAACGCTGCTGATAATACGAGGAGTACATTTGCAAACCTTATTCTTACGAATATACGGAGCGGTTATTTTGGCAATTAGCCTAGTGCTATTGCTAACATATTTTGTATTTTCCGAGATAAATCAGCACCGTTATCAGCAACATTTAGCTGAGCAACTTTCAGGCACCTTATACTTAATTAAACAAGGTATCAGTCGACAGAAAAATAGCGCTGACCGAGAGCGCTGGCTTGAATTAGTTGCCTCTTTAATGGATGTCACACTGTCTGTTTCTGCAAAGCAAAAAGCGTTAAATAAACTTGAAATTTCATTAAGTGACGATAATCAAAGTAGTTATCGAATAAGCTACCCCATTAACGCCAATCAACAGCTCAATATGACCTTGAACGGTGTTAGTGAGCAACTTGTAACTGGCACCGCGTTTTTATTATTGAATGAATTGGGTCTACACCCAATAGCGCAGCGCCAGACAATTTTTCAGTCAATTAGCCAAGAATTTTACTACCCTGTTCATCGAGTTAGTAACACCAGTCAACGGCTTGATAGTGAACAGTTAGAACGTTTAGCGCGAGGTGAGATGGTCATCGTGTGGCAAACTGAATTTGATAGCAGTTTGTCGTTTGATGTTTATGCCCCGTGGGGCAACTCGCAAGATTTACTCAAACTTGGCACTATTAATGTTTTTGAGCAGTACCCTACAGGCTTATTGGTGTCGGGTTTTGCTGCTGTTTTAATTACATTGGCAGTGCTTATCTTGCTAATAATTCGCTTAATTGTTAATCGTCTGACTTTTATTCAGCACAAAGTAGATGCAATTGAGCCTGAATTAATCCAAGCGCAGAAAATGCCAGAAAACCTTGATGTGATAAATCAATTAACTTGGAAAATCGATCAAATGGCACTGCGTATTACCCGTTTGATTGAACAAAAACATCAAATGTTTCGCGCCGTTTCTCATGATTTAAGAACCCCTTTATCCAAGGCGCAGTTCAGGTTAGAAGCGCTAAGTATTCAAATTGGCGTGGATAATACGTTAATAGAGCAAACCAAAGCAGATATGAATCAGCTCAATTTATTGATTGGTGATCTGCTGAGTTATGAGAAAATCTCAGAGAGTGAAACAATCGCAAAAGAAGAGTTAGAGCTCAGCAGCTTTATTATGACAATCGTGGATGGCATGAAGATTGTCTTCCCAAAAATAAGGTTTAACTTCAAGGCTGAAAGTTTATGTATTGCTGCTGTTAACAAGCAGTTGTTTACGCGTATGCTTGAAAACTTATTAAATAATGCCGCGCGCTATGCAGAGTCTGAAGTGATTGTGTTGTTAAATCACAACGAAACTGAAATCATTTTGGACATACTAGATGACGGCCCTGGCGTTGATGAAAACAGTCAACCTTATATTTTCGAGCCCTTCTATCAGCAAGATCAAAGCCGGAGCAATAACACCTCTGGTTATGGTTTAGGCTTAGCTATTGTTAAACAAATTGTCTCGCAACATGGTGGTGAAATAGACTTGATAACAACATCACAAGGTGCTCATTTTCGTATCACCTTAATAAATCAAGCGGGTGCTGAGTCATGAAGAAGCTCTTTTACATCATCTGTTTGTTAGCAGTTACAAATGTGTTCGCCCAGCAAACGGATACACAAAAAACAACGCCTCCACCACCAAAAAATAAAGCGCTTAAAGATGAAAATAAACAAGCAATTGATTGGGGGGATTGGGATAAAAAGCTGCAACCTCAAGAGCGCTATGGTGTTGGCATAAAAGGGCAGTTGCAAAATGCTATCAGTGAACTTGATAAAAGTAATTTATTAAAAGATAGCAGCGGTGTTTCGAATACTTCGCAAGTTTCTGACAATAAAAATATAAAACGAAAAGACATAAAAAAAATGAAACAGGAACTCAGAGCACTTGAAGAAAAAGTAAAACAAGAGATTGAAAACAATGAAGACTATTAGAATTATTCCGTTAGTTATAGGTTTTTTAGTAAGCTCACAATTGTTGTTACCTTGTTTTGTCAACGCGCAAAGTGAAGCCAAAAGTGTCTTTGAACAAGCCATGTATCATATCGAACGTGGTGAGTGGGCAGCAGCTGAAACATTACTAAGCTATCAATTATCGCAAACGCCTACGCAGCATCGCGTGCGCCTTGAGTTAGCCTTAACTCAAATGCAATTGGCAAAACTCACAGAAGCCAAAACACATTTATTAGCGCTGCAACAAGTGTCAAACTTACCAGATAATGTGCGTTTTAATATTGACTTCTTACTTAATGAAATTAATCAACAGCAGTCAAAAGAACAAGTAAAGCCTGTGCATGAATGGGGGCTTGTTGGCTCTATCGCTTCAGGCTATGACGATAATGTACGTTTTAGTTTTGGTGATTACTTTTTAGATGATGACCCGTATCTGGATAGCTTTTATTTTGTATTACCCGATGGCAAAGAATACTTTATTTCAGATAAAGGTTACCTTTATAGCCTCGATGGTGAAATCGTTATGCCAGATGAGTTGGGCATCGATTTATCCCCGTTTCTTGAAAAGCCAAATACGACCTTTATAGAATCAGCGGCACTTATTAAGTACAACTACTTTGGCCAGAGTGTTAATTGGAAAAATAACTTTTTGGTCCGCAATATTGATAATGCTGATTTTAGTGATTATGACAAACTGCTCTATAAACTAGACTCTGAGCTTGTTTGGCCGCTCGCTAGCGATAAAGAAATTGCAGTGCAATTTGAGCAGCGCAATCAGTATCGAGGTGGTCAGCCGCAAATAAAATCAAGTGCAATAACGCTTGGCTATCGCTTCTTTTTTGATAGTGGTGAATGGCATTTTTATGGTCAGTATATGGATAGAAGTTTTGAAACGATAGAAGTGCAGTTTGGTGATTTTTCATATACTAACTATGGCTTTGATAATAAATCGTGGGCGCTTGGTGTGGAGTGGAATAAACTTTTTTACAACAATCGTTTACTAGCCAAGGTACAATTTGAGTTTAAGAACAACGATGCCAGTGATGGATTAAATTACCAAGGTGGTATTTTAAAAACAGCGTTGGTGTACCAAATTACCGATGATTTAAGTGCAGTGGGTTATGTGCATTTTTTCCAGCAGGACTATAACCAAAGCGATATAGAGAAAATGTATGGGCTTGACGCAAACAGTGATATTGCCTCTATCGATAAAAGTTTACGCATCGGTTCTAAACTTGATTATCAGCTAAATGAGCATTTATCAGCATTTCTCTCAGCTGATTGGGGGGAGCGTTCGTCGGATATTTATTGGGGAGTTCACAGCAGTACTGTGCGGGTAAAGCTAGGTGTTAATTTTGAATTCTAAAGTGGCAGTAAATGGAAAAATTTAATCTGATAATTGTTGAAGATGATCATGAGTTAGCCAGTTTAACGCAGGATTTTTTCCAGCAATTTGAATTTAATTGCAAGGTTATTAGTGAAGGCCAGCAAGCTGTTACACAAATTATTGCTGAGCAGCCAGACTTGGTATTATTAGATCTAATGCTGCCAGATATCGACGGCATGCAAGTCTTCCAGCAAATTAAACCTGCTTTTACTGGTAAAGTGGCGATGCTAACTGCCCGTGGTGACACCATAGATCAAGTGCTTGGTTTGGAGTTTGGCGCTGACGATTATATTTCTAAGCCGATTGAGCCGCGTTTATTGCTAGCAAAATGCCGTGCATTATTACGCCGGGAAGTAAATGTGGAAGTTAGTAAAGAAAACAGCCTTTCTATTTGTGATATCACAATTAATAAACACAAACGAGAAGTGCAAAAAGCGGGGCAGCCGTTAGAATTTGCGGCGCCTGAATATGATTTATTATTGTTACTTATTGCACATCGTGGCGAAGTGATCAGCAGAGACTTTATTTTTAAATCCCTTTGGGGAATGGATTACGATGGCCAAAATCGTCAAGTGGATATTTATATTTCATCGATTCGCAGTAAGTTGGAAAGCGACCCTAATCAGCCAAGTTTAATAAAAACAGTGCGTTCAAAAGGGTATTTATTTACTGGATAACTTCATCTGATGTGAAAGTAAAAAGGGTATCTAATGATACCCTTTTTGTTTTTCGAGTAGCGTCAGGACGACTTTTTACTCAGTTCCTAACGTATTGTCACAAATTCTTCTGAACCGGTTGGGTGAGAGAGAACCGAAACAAAGTTTCGCAGTCTCTCGAACGCTTTTCAGGGATGAAAACCCGGAATATCACGTCAGGAATACTTCCCACTTAGTTTTTAACGCATCGTCACAAATTCTTCTGAACCAGTTGGGTGAATCGCCACAACTGAATCAAAATCAGCTTTGGTTGCACCCATCTTCATGGCAACACCAAAACCTTGGATCATTTCATCAACAGCAAAGCCAATGCCGTGCAAGCCAACAATTTTCTCGTTAGGGCCTTGGCATACCAGTTTCATTTTACACGGTTGGCGGTGCTGCGTGACTGCGGTGTACATAGCAGTAAAGCTTGATGTATATACTTTAATGTCATCATCACCAAACTGTTCGCGCGCCTCGGTTTCAGTTAAACCAATAGTGCCAATTGGAGGGTGGCTAAATACAACGGTTGGTACTAAGTTGTAGTCCATTTTCGCATTTGGCATTTCAGGGTTGAACAAGCGCTCAGACAATAAACGGCCAGCTTTAACAGCCACAGGGGTAAGCTCAATACCATTTTCAATAATATCACCAACAGCGTAAACGCCTTCAGCTGTGGTATTTTGGAACTCATCTACTTTTACATGGCCCGATTCTGTTAATTCAACACCAGCTGCTGCGATATTGATTTTATCTGTGGTTGGCTGGCGGCCAATCGCCCAAATAACTTGGTCAACATTAACGCTGTTACCATTTTCAAAGTGCAGTGTTAACGAGCCGTCAGATTCTTTTGTAACTTCTTTAGGCGTAGCGTTTGTGTGAAGTGTTGGACCTTCTGACTCAATCACTTCCATAAGAGTATCAACGATGAGTGGGTCAAATGTGCGAAGCGGTGTGTCACGACGAACGCATAAATGCGTTTCAGTGCCTAAACCGTGCATTACGCCTGCAAGTTCAACTGCAATATAACCAGCACCTACAACCGCTACGCGCTTAGGCTGCTCTTTTAATTCAAAAAAGCCGTTTGAATCGATACCGTATTCAGCACCTGGAATATTAGGAATGCTAGGGCGACCACCAACAGCAACAAGAATATGGTCGGCAGTGTAGTGCTCACCGTTTACTTCAATGGTTTTGTTATCTACAAATTTAGCAAAACCTTGAATTACCGTTACGCCATTGCTAGCTAAGTAATTGTCATAACCTTTATGAATACGGCCAATGTAAGCTTCACGGCTTTCAAGCAATTTAGACCAGTTAAACTCTTTAATTTCAACATCAAAGCCATAGTCAGGTGCATAAAGTTTAATTGCCTCAGCAACTTGCGCACCATGCCACATTACTTTTTTAGGAACACAGCCAACATTTACACATGTACCACCTAGCGGGCCTGCTTCTACTAGGGCGACTTTTGCACCGCGCATTGCCGCTCGGTTTGCTGATGCAATACCACCACTGCCACCGCCGATAGCGATATAATCAAAATGCTTTGCCATTTGAAGTTCCTTAATTTTTTTAAATCTTTGTTTTATCTGATATAGGTATTCTAACCGATAACACAATAGCCTAACTTGCAATTTTTATCGATTGCCCCAATCTAAATTAACAATGACAAATTAATAAGAAGCGTTTTATGACTAATCCATTAATTGGCCTTGAAGGGTTACCACCATTTTCACAAATTAAACCTGAGCACATTGTGCCTGCATTAAAACAGGGTATTGCGGATTGTAAGCAAACGATAGAACAAGTATTAGCGCAAGAGTCGTATACTTGGGATAACTTTATTGTGCCACTGGATGAAGTTGACGATAAATTAACGCGTCTTTGGTCGCCAGTGTCGCATATACATTCTGTAGTAAATAGCGAAGAACTGCGCGCAGCCTATGATGAGTGTTTACCGCTTATCTCAGAATACTCTACTTTTGTTGGTCAACATCAAGGGTTATTTTTAGCAACAAAAGCGATTGCCGAAAGCGATGAGTTTGCAAACCTTTCAGAGGCGCAGCAAAAAGCGATTAACAATAGCCTGCGTGACTTCAAACTTTCAGGCATTGCATTGCCTGAGGAAAAACAAAAACGATACGGCGAGATTGTTGCGCGCCTATCGGAGCTTGCTGCTAAGTTTGGTAATAATGTGATGGATGCCACACTTGCTTGGCAAAAACACATTACGGACGAAGCGGATTTAGCGGGTTTACCAGAGTCAGCGATTGCACTAGCAAAACACACAGCGGAAAGTAAAGAATTAGAAGGTTGGTTATTTACCCTCGACTTCCCATCGTATTTACCTGTGATGACCCATGCAGATAACCGAGAGCTGCGTAAAGAAACTTATATTGCATTTAGCACCAGAGCGTCTGATCAAGGACCTAATGCCGGGGAGTTTGATAACAGCGCCATTATGGCCGAAGAGCTTGCGCTTAGACATGAGCTGGCGCAATTGCTCGATTTTGAAAACTTTGCTGATAAATCACTGGCAACCAAAATGGCAGAATCGCCACAGCAAGTGTTCGACTTTTTAAATGACCTTGCAACAAAATCAAAGCCTCAAGCGCAAGCAGAACTTGCTGAACTAACAGCTTACGCAAACGAAAAGCACGGTATTAGCAAGTTAGAAGCGTGGGATTACACCTATTACAGTGAAAAGCTTAAACAGGAAAAGTACGCCATTTCAGATGAAATTCTGCGCCCATACTTCCCTGAAAACAAAGTGTTAAGTGGCTTGTTCGAAACTGTAAACCGTCTATTTGGTATTAATTTTAAAGAAGTACAAGGTGTTGATACTTGGCATAAAGATGTTCGCTTTTTTGAAATTTTTGATAGCAGCGGCGAAAAGCGCGGATCATTCTATTTAGACTTATATGCGCGTGATCATAAACGCGGTGGTGCGTGGATGGACGACTGTATTGGCCGCAAAGTGCGTGCTAATGGTGATGTGCAATTGCCTGTTGCTTATTTAGTATGTAACTTCAATAAGCCGGTTGGTGATAAACCTGCATTATTTACGCACTACGAAGTAACCACATTATTCCATGAGTTTGGCCATGGTATTCACCATATGCTAACGCAAGTAGATGTGGGCGCGGTTTCGGGCATTAATGGTGTGGCGTGGGATGCGGTTGAATTACCAAGTCAATTTTTAGAAAACTGGTGTTATGAAGAAGAAGCGCTGGCGTTTATTTCAGGTCACTATGAAACAGGTGAACCACTGCCGAAAGATTTGCTCGATAAATTACTAGCAGCTAAAAACTATCAATCAGCAATGATGATGATTCGCCAGTTAGAATTTTCATTATTTGATTTCCATATTCATGCGGACTACAACCCATCAAATGGCGATGAAATTCAAGCAATTTTAAATAAAGTGCGTGAACAAGTGTCGGTTGTTAAAGCGCCGGAGTTTAATCGTTTCCAACACAGTTTTAGTCATATTTTTGCTGGTGGTTATTCAGCTGGCTATTACTCATATAAATGGGCTGAAGTGCTTTCTGCTGATGCGTTTTCACGTTTTGAAGAAGAAGGTATTTTCAATAGAGCAACAGGCCAATCATTCTTAAATAATGTATTAGAAATGGGCGGTTCTAAAGAGCCTATGGAGCTATTTGTGGCATTTAGAGGGCGAGAACCAAATGTCGATGCCTTGCTACGCCACAGTGGCATTCAATAAAATTTAACCAGAATCTAGGGTCTGTTGATCTTTGCTGTTCTATTTTTGTTCTCTTTGAGCGTGCTTTTATCGCGGCGCTCGATGTGTGGCCTAGTAATCTAAGCGAATATCGAGCAACAATGAGAAAAGTGCGCTCAAAAGAACCGTTCGGCAGCGCTTGATTGGGCTTTCTACTGTGTTATCGGCTGACTCACATAGAATAACTATGCCACGCAGCCTCTGCCTTGTATAAAACCCAATCAAACTGCTGCAAAAACGAACTGAAAGGTCAACAGACCCTAATAAGCCGCTAAAAATTAGCGGCTTTTTTATGCATTTCATTTTGTTAAGTCTATGCTTAATTTTAGCTAATTAATAAGATAGGTTTAGGCATGCTCACCAGTGTACTTGCAATTGACGATGATAAGTTAATCCACCAGATAATTGAAAAAACGCTGACGGATCATAATCAAGTTAGTCATGCATACAATGGGGAAGAGGGCATTGAAATGGCCCGTGACTCGCAGCCAGATATTATTTTACTTGATGTTGAAATGCCTGGAATTAACGGTTTTGAAGTTTGTTGCAAGTTAAAGCAGCAAACTGAAACTAAAGATATTCCGATTATGTTTTTATCATCAAGAAGCTCTCTTGAAGAGCGCATTAAAGGCTATAACTCAGGTGCGGATGACTACATCGTTAAGCCGTTTGAAACCGAAGAGCTGCTGGCGCGTATTAATGTACTTTATCAATACAAGAAGCAGTCGCAAACATTAAAACAAGATATAGAGCATGCGCAAAATACTGCAGCAGTTGCAATGACTGACTACAGCGATATGGGGCGAGCGATGCGCTATGTTAGCCAAACCTATGGATTAAAGTCGCTGACGCGATTATCTGAATGCTTTTTTGAATTTTTCTCACCACTTCAATTGAATGTTGTGACCGCATTTTGGCTAGACAGCGGTAATGAATTTTTCTCGAATAACAGTGCTGTATGCCCGCTTGAAAAAGAGCTTATGCTCAATGCTAAAGAGGGAAATAGGTTTATCGATTTTGGTGCAAGAACCATAATTAATTACCCCAATGTATCGCTGTTAGTAAAAAACATGCCTGTGGATGATGCGCCGCTTTATGGTCGATACAAAGATTTGTTCCCTCATATTCTAGAAGCTACTAATGCTAAGTTAGGCACCCTCGAATTACATAATCAGTTGTCAGAGCAAGCGCAGCAAATCACAAACACCTTTGAACTAATTGATAGCACCTTGCGTACACAAATTGAAAGCTTGTATGGCAATAGTAAAGTCTCTGTTGAATTGATAGAAACCTTGTATCAGCGTTTTAGTGATACCGTTCCACGATTGGCACTAGAGCCAGACCAAGAAGATTATATTTTGGGTTCGGTTGAGCAAACGGTTGAAAGTTTGCGTCATCATTTAACGGTAGGTGATGAGATCCAAAGCTCGTTTAATGAAGTGATGACTTATATGGATCACATCATGAAAGAGCGCCAAAAAATATTAAAAATGTTAGAGCAAGAACAGCAAGACGAAGTGAATGTTATTACCTCGCAAGATGATATCGAGTTATTTTAGTGAGTTTGTATTATTCACGTATAAAAACACCTTGCTAATCACTATAATGATTTCATCTTAATTTTTAGCAATGGATTTAGAGTGTTAATTGCTAACAGTATTCCCGAACAAAAAGAGTATCTTGAACAACTTGATAAACGCTTTGATTTATCAACGTGGTTATCAAATAATCCCTTATTTTCCTTGCAATATGACCAAGATGGCTTAGCACTTTCTAAAACTGATGAGCCAAAATTAGGGGCTATTCGAGTCGATTTTGTCACCGGAGCAGCAGCACACAGGCGCAAGTTTGGTGGTGGTAAAGGTCAAGCCATTGCAAAAGCTGTGGGACTAAATAAAGGAAAAGGCATTACACCTCACGTACTAGATGGCACTGCAGGGTTAGGGCGGGATGGTTTTGTTTTAGCCTCACTTGGCTGCCGTGTTACATTACATGAACGTCACCCAATCGTTGCAGCGCTTTTATATGATGGTTTACAACGCGCTTATTTAGACAGTGAAATTGGTACATGGATGAGCGAACGTATGACGATGGCGTTTGGCTCTAGTCATTTATTGTTGCCTGAGACACAAAACGAGATTGACGTTGTTTATTTAGATCCGATGTTTCCTCATCGTGAAAAATCTGCGGCGGTTAAAAAAGAAATGCGAGTGTTTCAATCTCTTGTAGGTTCAGATTTAGATGCTGATGAATTGCTTGCTCCAGCTATAGCTCTTGCAAGTAAGCGAGTTGTTGTAAAACGCCCTGATTACGCCCCATTTTTGGCAGATAAAACACCATCGATGCAAATTAAAACCAAGAAAAATCGATTTGATGTCTATGTAAACGCAGCGATGACTGAAACAAAAGTGTCATAATAAAGTCATATAATTCAAGGGCAATTTTATGGATTAAGAGTGCCCTATGCGCGTTTCAAGTTTTACCCGATTATTATTAGTTGTTCTAAGTTCAATTAGTATTGCGTTGGCAGTTGTACTGTATTGGGCAAGCCAGACAATTAATACCCTTAATCAACAAACCATTGCCTATAATCAATTGAAAAACACCATAGTGGTTGATTTAGCTAATAGTTTGCAAGACTACCTTTCCTATGGTGACAATCAGTTTTTAACGCAGGCAAAAAACAATATTTCTGCGGTTGAACAGAAACTATCGATTTTACCAAGCTCTATTTCAGACACACTTCAAGCACAGCTCAATCAGTTACAGCAAGGCATTGATGGTAAGTACCGTGCACTAGGCAAATTAAGTGGTAACAAAAACGCGTTAATTGACCATGCATTAAATGAAATGTCGGATTACGCCAGTGCGCTAAGTCAGTATGCAGAAAAAGCTGAAGCAAGCACGTCTCAGCAACGCTTTTATGTATTGGCTAATGCATACCAAACGCAGGTAGTGAAGCTTTCTATCGCGTTAAAAGAAAATAATTTAGAAAGCACTAGCTTAGTACTTGAAGATCTTGCGCGCATTGCAAATAACATTGAACGTTTGCCTTTACTTGGGGTATTTGACCCAGATGTAGACCAAGACGAATTAATGTTAACAGGGGAAGAAGCTGAAGATTTAGGGGAAGAAATTCTAGCAGAACTAGTAAGTTTACCGAATCGTTTGCCAAAAGAGCTAGAGAATACGAAGCGCTTAAATGATGAGCGAGAAGAGGGGATTTCGTCACTGCGTGGTGAAATTAAAAATCTAACAAACAGTATTTTAGCTGCAGAAAAGCAACTACGCGATGAGCAAGCTGAAATTGAACAAAAAGTATTTTACACCTTGTTTGTTGCAGTAATTGCGCTCTTTTTGATTGCTGCAATTGTTTATTTCACACAACGAAAGCAGGTACTTACACCGGTAAGAGCGCTTCGTAACGCGTTTTCTAAACTCATTGAAAATGACAACCTAGAGCACATTTATACTGACAACCCAAAAACTGAAATGGGGGAAATCGCGCTCTACTTTAACCAACTTATTGAAAAGCAAAAACAAGAAGCCCAAGAGCGTGCAGAAACCTTACAATTAGTTAGTGATTTCTTAGCAAGTATGAGTGACCAATTACAGCTGATGTTAACTGCTTCTGAGCAATCTATTTCGGAAGTAGAACAAAGCGAAGGCTTGCTTAGCCAATTAACTGAAATCGGTGAACAAGTGAGTGAAATAAATGGCACCGTTAAGAATAATGCTGAGCTCACGTTTGCTGCTATGGAAAACAGTGTGGGGCAGTCTGAATCTATGCTTGTTGCAAGTAATGAAACTCAACAACAAGTTCAATTAGGTATGGTGTCGATGGAACAGTTACTCAAAGGTGTAAATGATGTTGCATCTGTTTTAGAGGTGATTAATACCATTGCAGAGCAAACAAATTTATTAGCACTAAATGCAGCGATTGAATCAGCGCGAGCAGGTGAGCATGGTCGTGGTTTTGCGGTTGTTGCTGACGAAGTAAGGCAACTCGCAAAGCAAACGCAAAACTCACTGCAAAGCATTAAACAACAATTAGATGGGCTTGGTGTTAGTTCACAGCAAGTATCTCAGCAGATGCTTGAATTAGCAGAAAATGCGCGTCAACAAACTGAATCAGCAACGCAAATGAAAGAGAACGCAAGTAATGTAGCTGAAAATGCGTTATCAGCATCAGAAGTGGCAAACCAAGCAAGTAACTTTGCCTTAGAACAAAGCAATTATTTGAATGCGTTTTCCAATGCGATGCAGCAACTTAAATCGCGAGTAAAGGATTCAAATAATCAAGTTCAGGGTATTCAAACTGACCTAGAACAGAAGATGGTTCAAATTCGCCATTCTTTAGGTCTACAATAAGATATACATTTTCAAAAATAAGAAGCCAATATGATTACTGTTAATCAAAGTTTACCAAACCATACTTTTAACTTATTAACTAATGACGGTATGACCACGCCGACAACAGCAGAATTATTTGCAGATAAAAAAGTCGTTTTATTTGCGGTGCCAGGCGCATTTACACCGACCTGCTCAGCAAGCCACCTACCAGGTTTTGTGGTGCATTTCGATGCATTCAAAGAAAAAGGGGTTGATAGTGTAATTTGTCTTTCAGTAAATGATGCATTTGTAATGAAGTCTTGGGGCGACAGTGCAAATGCGGAAAATATTATCATGTTGGCGGATGGTGATGGTGCATTCACTAAAGCTCTTGGGCTAGGTATGGAAACAGGTGTCTTTGGTGGCTACCGCTCACAGCGTTATGCCATGCTTGTTGAAAACCAAATCGTTACTCAATTGTGGTTGGAAGAACCAAAAGCCTTTACTGTATCTAGTGCTGAATCTGTACTTGCGAATCTTTGAAACAAATAAGACTTGTTTTTATTACCCTTATATTCACTTTTTTCTTTAATTAAATTAAGTAGTTAATTGCCTTGCAATTAGCTGCTTAACGCTTACAATGCGGACTTTTAACATTCTGTAAAGTCGTGGAGTTCCTATGTTAGCACCTGCAATGGTTGAAAAATTAAACGAGCAAATCAATTTAGAGTTTTATTCATCAAACCTTTACTTACAAATGAGCGCATGGTGCGAAGACAAAGGATTTGAAGGTGCAGCAGAGTTGTTACGCAAGCACGCACTTGAAGAAATGGATCATATGAATCGTTTGTTCACTTATGTGAGTGAAACCGGTGCTATGCCAATTTTAGGTACCATTGAAGCGCCACCGCACGAGTTTGCATCATTAGGTGATGTAATTCGTGAAACGCTTGAGCATGAGTGTCAAATCACTAAAGCAATTAACGAACTAACGCATGTTGCGTTTACTACTCATGACTATTCAACTTTTAACTTTTTACAATGGTATGTTGCTGAGCAACACGAAGAAGAAAAGTTGTTTAAAGGTATTCTAGATAAAATTGAGTTAGTAGGGGAAGACGGTAAAGCGTTATTCTGGATTGATAAAGACTTAGCTGAACTTGCTAAAAAAGGCACTTCGTCGATTATGGAGCCAGGCGCCTAATTAGCAGGTTGCACTATGAGTTCAGGTTTCAGTCACTTTGCTGAACCCTGAACCCTGAACCCTCTCTAAATTCTTTTAAAAATTCCATTTGCACTCTGCTATTAATGTGCGTAAAATGTGCGCTCTTTCGACCATTTAAACTTTGTTTTCCTTGCCTTAAACCGACTGGTCGAAACGGCAAAAGGCTAAATTAACCGTAAGGAATACCCATGCGTCATTACGAAATCGTATTCATGGTTCACCCAGACCAAAGTGAGCAAGTTCCTGGTATGATCGAGCGTTATACTGGTTCTATCACTGAAGCTGGTGGTCAAATTCACCGTTTAGAAGACTGGGGTCGTCGTCAACTGGCTTACCCAATCGAAAAGCTTCACAAAGCACACTATGTTCTAATGAACGTTGAAGCACCAACTGAAGTAATCAACGAGCTTGAAACTTCTTTCCGCTACAACGATGCAGTACTACGTAACCTAGTTATGCGTACTAAAAATGCTGTAACTGAAGCTTCTCCTCTTGCTAAAGATGAGAAGAAAGAAGCTGCAGAAGCTTAATCGTTTTTGAGACTTGTATGACTGATAACCAGTTCGTTTTGTCTGGCACGGTTTGTAAAAAACCTAAATTCAGTCAAAGCCCAGCCGGAATACCACACTGTATTTTTGTGTTAGAACACAAATCTACGCAAATGGAAGCAGGACTTAATCGTAGTAGTTATGTTCGCATTCAAGTGGTTGCCAGTGGCGAAAGCTTAAAACAACAAACTCAAGATATTGATATGGGCACGCAACTTACTGTTCGCGGTTTTATTAACCGTCACGAAGGCCGAAATGGCGTGAGTCAGTTAGTGTTACATGCTCATCATATTGAAAGAATTACTATTGGAGATTTATCTCATGGCACGTTACTTCAGACGTCGTAAGTTCTGCCGCTTTAAAGCGGAAGGCGTACAACAAATCGATTATAAAGATCTAGCTACTCTTAAAAACTACATCACAGAAAGTGGCAAAATCGTACCTAGCCGTATCACAGGTACTAGCGCTAAATATCAGCGTCAACTAGCTGCAGCTATCAAGCGTGCACGCTACTTAGCCCTTCTTCCATACACTGACTTACATAAGTAAGCAGCGGTTTAACTAGTTTTTAAAAGGTGTAGAGACATGCAAGTTATTCTACTAGATAAAATCGGTAACCTTGGTGCGCTTGGCGACCAAGTTTCTGTTAAAGCAGGTTACGCACGTAACTTCCTTTTCCCTAAAGGTAAAGCAGTTCCAGCAACTAAAGCTAACATTGAATCTTTTGAAGCACGTCGTGCTGATTTAGAAGCTAAAGTAGCTGAAGAACTAGCAGCATCACAAGCCCGTGCAGAGAAACTAGAAGCGTTAGCTGAAGTTACTCTTGTATCTAAAGCTGGTGACGAAGGTAAGCTATTCGGCTCTATCGGTACTCGCGATATCGCTGACGCTATCACAGCTGTAGGCCTAGAAGTTGCTAAATCAGAAGTTCGTCTACCTAACGGTACTATCCGTGAAACAGGTGAATTCGATGTAGCTATCCAGCTTCATTCAGAAGTAACAACTACTATTAAAGTAATTGTTATCGCTGAAGCTTAATCAAGTTTCTTGATTAGTAAAAACCGAGCTAAGGCTCGGTTTTTTTATGCCTAAAATTCGTACTTTTTAATCAGTTAATTACCTTGTTTTACATGAGGTGTTTACTCAGATTTACAAAAACAAATTAACATATAACCGAAAAGTATTGATTTGTATAAACATTGCGCGATAATGACAGCGTTGTCAAATTTGATTTCTATTAGGGACTGGAAATTGCGAGTTATCAATATAATAAAAATAAAAGGGTTCACTCTGATTGAAGTAATGATCACCGTGACCATTATCGGAATTTTATTAGCTGTAGCACTGCCAGCTTATGGTGATTATGTGAAAGATGGTCGTCGTGCCGAAGCGCAGCAATACCTTATGCAACAAGCTGGCATATTGGAACGAAACTATACGCGCTTAGGTCGATACCCTAATGAACAAAATATCACATTTAAAGCATCAGATTATTATGCCTACACTTATAAGCCTGAAAATGATACCGAGTTTTCATTAACAGCTGCACCAAAAGGGGCGCAAGTTGGTGATAAATGCGGTTCACTCTCTATTAATCAGCAAGGTGTTACATCTGCTGCTTTAGCATCATGTTGGCAATAATTATGAAACGTCAGTCAGGTTTTACACTTATTGAGGTTATGACTGTGGTTGGAATTGTGGGTATTTTATCTGCTGTTGCTACACCAAGTTTTATTCAATATATCAAACAAGACCGCTTAGTAAGCACGGCTAATGAGCTTATGAGTACCTTCAAAATGGCGCGAAGTGAAGCGATTAAGCGTGAAAAAATCGTCACCTTAACAGCGCAAGGCTCTAAGTGGTTAGCAAGTATTGATAATCAAACATTTGTTGTTTTTGATAATGATCTAACGGGAGTCGTGGTATCTGGTGTTACCACGCAAACAATCACACCGTTGGGTGAGTTTCCAGTCACTAGTATTGATATTAGTGATCGCGATGGTGATACGACAGATCGCTGTTTCCGTGTATATGCCAGTGGACAAAGTAAGATTGAAAAAGGGAATTGTTAATGAGCAAAATACAAAAACATACAAACCAAGCCGGATTTTCGCTTGTTGAGGTAATGGTAGCACTGGTTGTTTCTAGTTTTGCTTTATTAGGTATGGCAGCTGGACAATTGCAATCACTAAAATATGCCTCTAACTCATTTGACTATACGTTGTCACTTCTACAAGCAAATAATGCCGTTGAGCAAACGTGGGCGAACTTATGCGATTTACAAAAGGGCAATGTTGCATTTGCTGATGTAACTCCTGATGCTCAATTTAACAAATATACAATTGATTTTGAGAATAACTTCAACAGCGATTTTTTTCGCGTTGGCGTGAGTTGGTCTGACAAGCGAATCAATGATAATAATTTAGCAAATCGCGTCGAAATTGAAGCTAGTTTTCCTGATATTTCTGGGAGTTGCTAGCAATGATTAAATATGTAAAAAATGGGTTTACGCTTGTTGAGTTGATGGTAGCTTTAGCGGTAAGTAGTTTTTTGATGGCTGGTATTTCCTATGTGTATATCGCTATTAGCCAATCAGTCGACACTTCGAAAGAGCTTGAAAACGCGCAAGAAGTTTTAAGGTATAGCTCGGAAGTATTTACCCGAAGTTTAAAGCAAACTAAAACGATACCCACAATTCCTAATGCAAATACCATTGTAGTTGAGCAAGCAACTTCAGGTGCGACCGCATGCAATAGTACTAAGCCAGCAGTGCCTTTTATCGAGACCTTTACTTTGATTGATAGTCAATTACGCTGCCAGGTAAATGCTGCCGATGAACAAGTTTTATTAACTGGCCTACAAGATATTAGTTATCGCATAAATGGTAATTTGGTAGAGATCACATTAATACCAGAGAATTTAAATGTGGATATGCTGGCAAATGGATTTCGAATAGATATTGCTCTTAGCGGCAAAATACTAGAAGAGGCATTGAATTAATGAATAAGCAAAATGGTTTTACCTTACTTTCTGTAATGATATTAACCACAATGACGAGCATTATCGTATTGAGTTCATTGCGTGATAACTTTATTCAAGAACGTTTAACGGGTAACTATCAAAAGAAAATGAATGCCCGTTTAGTGTCTGAGAAAGGGATTTTTGAGACACATAAACGTGTAATTGAAGAATTGAGTAAAAATCCAGATGCAACCATTGCGGAATTAATAAACGATACCTTAGGTGAAAATCCTTATATTACTGGCAGTGCAGAAACCGATAATATGTCTTATGCTGCTCAGTTAGGTGTTAACAGTGACGGCTTGTTGGAGTTAAGCAGTGACGGTAAGCGCTTTGAAGGTGCAAACAATACAGTTGCACTTTTTGAACTGGTAAATAAAGGTGCTGCGTCTGCTTTTTCTTCTGGTTTAATTGGTTGTGAAGGCGTTACATCTACCGCGGGTGGTCGAATAGATGCCTATAACTCCAGTTTAGGGGCATATTCTCGTGAAACATCGATCCCTGCATCAGCAACTACTACTATTCATCAAGATAGTCATGTGACGTTGAGTGGTGGCGCCAGTGTTTGGGGCGATGTGAGTGCAACTGGTAATATTAAATTGTCTGGCGGTGCAACAGTTTATGGTGATGTACATGCAAATGGCAATATAACCATTGATGTAGGCCCGCAAAATGGCCGAAAAAGTGATGAAATGCCTGAAGGAGAGACTATCTATATTTCTGTATCTGGAGATGTTTTGTCAAACGGGGACGTTACTCTTGCACAAACTCAAATAGGTGGTGTTATTCGGGCTGAAAAAAATCTAACGCTAGGCAGCGGTCGCTTAAATGAGGTGCTAAACCGAGAGAATAACGGTAAAGATATTATGTACGGAGGAACACTTACGACTCCTAATTCTTTGCCTTCGCAGTACAATCAAGATGGTTTGTTATATACCGACTCTACATTTAACGTACTTCCAAATGTGCCAACAGTGCCATCACGTCCGCCTGATAGTGAAATTGATGAAAACTTTGACACTACAGATCCAGCAAAAAACTGTGATCCAATTGGTATTGATAACAATATGAGTGAATACAAAGAGCTTGGCTTAGAATCGCTTGCTTTGAGAAGTGAAAATTCAATTTATACGCTGTATGAAAGGTCATATACAGCTCCATCACAAGCGCCAGTTTGGGGCGAATCATTTCCTAGTTTATCAGCAAGAAATGAGCAATTACCTACTGGTGAAAGCGTGCCAATGTTCAAAGTTAAGGATCTACTACTTAATGGTGGAGCATTAAAAATTGCTGCAAATAATGATGTTTATTTATTTGTAGATGGTGACTTTACCTTGACTACAAGTGGGTCTTCAAAATTAGAAATTGAGGATGGCGCTAGCCTTACTTTATTCGTAACAGGCAAAGTTCATATTCAAAAAGGTGTGGTTCAGACTGAAGGTATAACTGAATCAGGTAACCCTGTATTTTCAATCTACTCATCTTACCAAGGTGAAGATGGTGTAAAAGTAAATGCTACAGGTGATTTTTATGCTGCAATTTATGCTCCTAAAACAGATGCGTTGATAAAAGCAAGCGGTTCAACAATGGGTTCAATTCGTGCCAAAACGGTATCTATTGATGGTGCGGGAGGTTTTCACTACGATACTAAGTTAGGTGAAATTGGTAATGTTTCTACCTGTTGTGGTGCAACAAAGCTCGTCTTCAAAGGCTGGCGTTATTTATAACTTATCATTAAATGTAAAACGCTCTTTTAAAAGGGCGTTTTATTTTTTCTCAAAAAAATTAATTTTCATTTAAACCTTTCCAAACCCTTCTTACGTCTAATAAAGTAATCAACAAGATAACAACACAAAGGAAGTTGACGTGTTAATTGATGCAGAGCAGCGTTTTGTCAAAGAACAAGAAGCAAACTTTGATCTGCAGTTAATCGAAAAAGTAAATATGGGTGATAGGCAGGCATTTCATGACTTGTACAACCGTCACTATAAACGCATTTTTGCTCTTACTTTACGTTTAACAGCAAATGAAAGCCTTGCTGAAGAAGCACTACAAGAAGTGTTTGTTCAGTTATGGCAAAAGCTATCGAGTTTTGATGGCAAAGCAAAGTTTACGACTTGGCTGCACAGTGTTGCTGCCAATATCACAATCAGCTATTTGCGAAAGCAAACTAATTGGTTGCAAAAAGTGGTGAGTTTTGAGCAAGCAGGTATGCCTGAGCAAGAAGTCGAAATGTGTAACGACCTTAATGGGTTAGATAAATACATAGTGCGCTTACCTGAAAAAGCACGTCTGGTTTTTGTGTTGTTTGCGGTTGAAGGGTATCGCCATGAAGAAATTGCAGAGCAATTAAATATGGCGGTGGGGTCATCAAAAGCTCAATACCATAGAGCACGCAGTTTATTAAAAGAGTGGATGAGTAATGAAACAGACTAATTTAGATCAAGTGTTAGATGACGCAGTTGCTCAATTGCCAACTGAAATCAGCCCTAAGAAAGACTTATGGCAAGGTGTTGAAAACGCCATTGCTAAGCAGCCAACACAGACTGAAAAAAAATCACATGTTTGGCAACAGGTAACCGCACTTGCAGCGTGTATGTGTTTGGGGTTACTAAGTTATCAAGTGTTCTTTAACCAGCAGAGTAATCAGTATGAAGCCGGTTTACAGGCGATGACCCAGACCTTTAAGCAAGAAAAACAGGCGTTACTAGTTAAATACAGTGATCAGAAAGCCCTTGCAGACAACTGGCAAGCGCAATTGGCGGAATTAGAAGATGCTGAAAAAGCGATTAAGTTAGCATTAGAAAATGAACCAGAAAACGCCACATTACTTAGAATGTTATCGCAAGTTTACCAGCAGCAACTTGATTTAATTAATAAAGTTCACAAGCCTAGCTGGCAACAAATTTAAGAGGAATCGTTATGAAATTATTAGCCATTGCATGTACAAGCTTACTTTCATTTTCATTACTGGCGGGCGAACTTGTTGATAAAACAATTGATGTGCCTGAAAACAACAAAATTTTTATCGAAAATGATCAAGGCAAAATTACCTTGAAAGGCTGGGATAAACAGCAAATGCAAGTGTCTGGCACCATAGATGAGCGTGCTGAGGGGTATATCTTCCGTAATAAAAGCGGTGGTCGCACAGAGTTTGTTGTTGAAATGCCACACCGTTATGAGAATAAAAATAGCAAAGGGTCAAACCTGACTATTTATGTACCAAAAAATAATTTGGTTAACATTGAAAGTGTAAATGCCGACATGGATATTGCTGCGCTAAGTTCAGGTATTGTACTTGATACCGTAAACGGGGATATTGATATTCAAGATGTTGAAGGCCGCATCAGTTTAGATACAGTAAATGGTGATATTAAATCCGCTAATTTAAATGGGCGTATTCATATTGAAACCGTTAATGGTGATGTGAATGACACAAACTCACAAGGTGAAATTCGCTTTGAAGCTGTTAACGGTGATTTAAAAAGCACTACTAAGAGCCAAGATGTGCGCATTGAAACCGTTAATGGTGATGTTGAAATCAATGCTGAGACCATCAAAAATCTTGATATCACAACCGTAGGTGGTGAAGTTGAAGTGTCAATGGAAGCACTCACCAGTGGTGCCAATATTCAAGCGGAAAGCGTAAATGGCGACATTGTGTTAAAGCTACCGCAAGATCTCTCAGCTGCAATCGAAATTAATGCGCATGCGGGTGGTAAAATTCGCAATGGCTTATCGAAGGATAAACCTAAAAAAGCAAAGTATGGTCCATCAAGTGCATTAGAGTTTCAACTTAAAGGCGGCGATGTTGATATTGAAATTGATACCGTTAATGGTCGCATTGAGCTGAAATATAACTAAACACCGCTTATCGACAATAAAGCCCAGCCCAACGCTGGGTTTTTTTATTGGTTCTGGTTAGAATAGCTAGATTCACTTCGAGTTAAATCTAATCATGGCTAAAGCAGATAAACAGTTAGATACCTTAAAAGTTCCTCCGCACTCCATTGAAGCGGAACAATCCGTTTTAGGCGGACTGATGCTGGATAATGAAGCATGGGACCGTGTAGCAGAACGTGTTGTTGCACAAGATTTTTATACCCGCACCCACAAGTTGATTTTCCAAGCAATGGAAAAGCTGGTTGAAAGCGGTCAGCCTATCGATTTAATTACGATTTCTGAAACATTAGAAAAAACCAACGAACTTGATTCGATTGGTGGTTTTGCGTATTTAGGTGAAATAGCCAAAAACACTCCAAGTGCTGCCAACATTAACGCGTATGCTGAAATTGTGCGCGAGCGCGCAGTTGTACGTGAAATGATCCATGTTGCCAACGAAATCGCAGATGCAGGTTATAACCCTGAAGGGCGCGATAGCCACGATTTACTTGATTTAGCTGAAACCAAAGTTTTTAAAATTGCTGAGCAACGTACTAAAAGCTCAGATGGTCCGCAGAATATTCATAACATTCTAGAAAAAACCATTGATAAGATTGAAGAGTTATACCAATCACCACAAGATGGTGTAACTGGGGTAAGTACAGGTTATACCGACTTAGATAAAATGACAGCAGGTATGCAGCCGTCTGACCTCATTATTGTTGCTGCACGTCCGTCAATGGGTAAAACCACCTTTGCAATGAACCTTGCTGAGCATGCGGCAATGACCCAAGATAAGCCAGTGCTTATCTTCTCGTTAGAGATGCCTTCAGAACAAATTATGATGAGGATGTTGGCATCCCTCGGTCGAATTAACCAAACAAAAGTACGTACTGGTCAACTTGACGACGATGACTGGGCGCGTCTTTCATCGACCATGGGCTTGCTTATCGAAAAAGGTAAAATGTATGTGGATGATTCATCTGGCCTAACGCCTACTGAATTGCGTTCACGTGCACGCCGTATTGCGCGAGATAACGGCGGTATCAGCATGATTATGGTGGATTACCTGCAGCTTATGCGTGTTCCGAGTTTACAAGATAATCGTACTTTGGAAATTGCAGAAATTTCTCGCTCACTTAAAGCGTTAGCAAAAGAGCTCGAATGCCCTGTAATCGCGCTTTCTCAGCTTAACCGTACGCTAGAGCAACGAGCCGATAAACGCCCAATTAACTCTGACTTACGTGAATCAGGCTCTATCGAGCAGGATGCCGACTTAATTATGTTTATCTACCGTGACGAAGTGTACAACGAAGATTCGACAGATAAAGGTGTGGCAGAAATCATTATCGGTAAACAACGTAATGGTCCAATTGGTAAAGTACGCTTAACTTTCCAAGGTCAATTCTCGCGCTTTGATAATTATGCGGGACCTGCTGTGGACGATGACTATTAATGCGATTAGCATGTGCCGAAATTAATCTAACAGCGCTTAATCGTAACCTTACGCGTGTAAAACAGCTTGCACCAAATGCTCGCATTATGGCGGTTTTAAAAGCTAATGCGTATGGCCATGGCTTAGTAACAATAGCGCAGCATCTTGCAGATGCCGATGCATTTGCGGTAGCACGCATTGATGAAGCATTGGCATTACGCGCGGGCGGTGTAATAAAGCCTATAGTGTTACTCGAAGGTGTGTTTCGTTCAGAAGATTTGGCCATTGCTGCAACCAGCAATTTTCATATTGTTGTACATGATGAAGCGCAGCTTTCTATGCTTGAAAACACGGCGCTTATTAGTCCAATCACCGTGTGGCTAAAACTTGATACGGGAATGCACCGACTAGGTATTGAACCAAGTTTATGTAGTGACTTTTATTCGCGATTAGATGCTTGCGAAAATGTTGCGCCAAATATTAAGTTAATGACACACTTTGCCTGTGCCGATGATACTGAAAACAGTAAAACCAACGAGCAAATGGCGCAATTTTTCCAAAGTATCACTAGTTCAGATAATGAACTTTGTTTAGCTAATTCTGCAGGCATAGTAGGTTGGCCAAATAGTCACTGTGATTGGGTAAGACCAGGGCTTATGCTTTATGGTGTATCCCCTATGCTAGGGGCAATCGGTAAAGATCACCAACTTAATGCCGTGATGCGCTTAACATCGAGCATTATTGCAATCCGCAATGTTAAAGCGGGTGAAACTGTGGGTTATGGTAGCGCTTGGCGAGCAGCCAGTGATACCCGCATTGGTGTGATAGCAATGGGTTATGGTGATGGTTATCCAAGACATGCACCCAATGGCACGCCAGTAATTATTAATGGAAAGCGCTTTTCAATTGTTGGGCGCGTTTCTATGGATATGATCACGGTTGAGTTAGGTGATGACGATTCGGTTGTACTTGGTGATGAAGTTGAGCTTTGGGGACCAAATTTACCCGTTGAAGAAATTGCACAATTTGCGACTACGATCCCCTACGAACTACTTTGTAATATTACTCCGCGCGTAGAATATAAGTATATTCAAGAATAAACGCTCTTTACAAATAAAGGAGAGAGTTATAACAGCTCTCCTTGGAGCGTTGCCACTAAAGTGCGAGCACCACCGTAGTCTCTGTGTTCGCCAAGGTAAACTCCCTGCCAGGTTCCAACATTTAATCTACCATCGGTAATTGGGATGCTAATACTCGAGCCTAAAGTGCTTGCTTTGATATGTGCAGGCATATCATCATCGCCTTCATAATCATGCTGATAATAACTTTGCCTTTCAGGTACAAACTTATTGAAGTGACTTTCCATATCGATACGCACTGTGGGATCAGCATTCTCATTAATCGTTAAGCTAGCAGAAGTGTGTTGAATGAATAAGTGAAGAATACCAATGCGGTATTGGCTTATTTCGGGAAGTTGTTTAATTAACTCATTGTCAATTAAATGAAAACCTCGCGAGCGAGGTTTTAACTGAATACGTTTTTGTTGCCACATAATAATTAAAGCTTATCGAAACATACCTCAATATGAGCAGCACCAAAATCAGAGGTAAATGGCATGATGAGCTTAGGCCCTTCACATTTGTGAGTAATCGTGTGTTCTTTGCCTGAAACCACAACAGGTGTTGCCATATCAAACTCATACCCTTTATCACCCAGTAGGTTTTTTGCGCCACCGGCAACCATATTCGTAATTTCACCTACCATATCGGTTACTTCTTCATTTATTTTTTCTGGACGCTCACCAAGCATGCGCTCCATAATCGTCATGGCCAATTCGCCATCAAAGGTAATTGAAAGAGACCCTTTGGTTTGCGGGCCAACCATACCAATAAGACCTGACACATCACCAACAGCCACTTCTGTTTTCTTAATTTTGGGTTTGCCAGGCGTTAAGTCAGTTTGCGCCATCGTAGATAACACATTGAGTAATGAAGAAATAAAAGGGTTGATGAATTCTACATTCATATTTTAGTCCGGTTCCGTATTCAGGCGTTTATCATCTTTAATTCAAGAATGAACTTGCAGTTTTTGCAAACTAATTCTGATATTTATTGGCACTTTGTGCAAATTCCACGCGCTTCGATTGTTTGTGAAACGACTTTAAATCCTAATTCGCTTGCTTGATTATTTAATTCATGAGCGATTGCATGTGAGTGAAGCTCTTCCACATGACCGCACTTTTCGCAAATTAGCAGCTGCACAGGGTGAGTGTGTTCAAAATGATGGCACAGCATAAATGCATTGGTGCTTTCAATTTTGTGAATGAACCCCATTTCCGCTAAAAAATCGAGCGCTCTGTAGATTGTGGCTGGCTTTGCATTTGGTTCAGTTTGTTTTAACTGCTCCAATAAGTCATATGCGCCAACTCCAGCTTGAGTTTCAGCTAATAAGCGAAAAACTTTTTCGCGAATTGTGGTAAAGCGAACCCCTTTATCGTTACAAACGACTTTCGCTTTTTCTGTTAATGCTTCAACGGTCATAAAATTGTTCCTCGATATCAAAGTCATCTTACCACAATAAAATTAACTATTTGTAGTTAAGTCTTTATTTGCAAGCTTGTTTATGAATATAAATTGAGCAAAAGCAAAAAATCGAGTAGAATCGCGACCCCATATTTACTGAGGTGTAGCGTGAATAGACGTTTTTCTGTAGCCCCAATGCTGGATTGGACTGATCGGCATTGTCGTACTTTTCATCGACAATTAACTAAACATTCAGTGTTATACACTGAAATGATAACAACTGGTGCCATTATTTTTGGTAAAGGTGATTACTTACACTTTGGCCAACATGAACAACCGGTAGCGTTACAGTTAGGTGGCTCAGATCCTAAAGCGTTAGCTGAATGTGCAAAACGTGCAGACCAATATGGTTATCAAGAAATTAACTTGAATGTAGGTTGCCCATCAGATCGCGTTCAAAATGGCCGCTTTGGTGCTTGCCTAATGGCTGAGCCTCAGTTAGTGGCTGAATGTATTGCAGCAATGAAAGCTGAAACAGACGTTCCTGTCACAGTAAAAACACGTATTGGTATTGATGAACAAGACTCTTACGAATTTCTTACCGCTTTGATTGAAGCAAACTATAACGTGGGGTGTCGTGATTTTATTATTCATGCGCGTAAAGCGTGGTTACAAGGATTAAGCCCGAAAGAAAATAGAGAAATCCCGCTGCTTGACTATGATCGCGTTTATCAACTTAAACGAGATTTTTCGGACTGTCATATTTCACTCAATGGCGGGGTGAAAACCATCGAAGAATGCTTAACACACTTACAGCATATTGATGGGGTGATGGTGGGCCGTGAGGCATATGCAAACCCTTATATGTTGGCAGAAGTAGATCGTGCTATTTATGGTGATGAGCAAAGTGTCATACTTTCTCGTCATCAGGTAGTGCGTAATATGTTTGATTATATCGAATCAGAAATGACACAGGGCGCTAACTTTTGGCATGTTGTAAGGCATATGCTAGGTATTTTCCAAGGTCAGCCAGGCGCTCGTTCATATCGTAGGCATTTATCTGAAAATGGTCACAAAAAAGATGCGCAAATTTCGCTATTAGAAGAAGCGTTGGCATTTGTTCCTGAATAACACTATCCCGAAATAGGGAAAAGCAAATTCCGCTTTCGGGAAAAGAGAAGGCTAAATAGTGGTGAATTTAACCATTGTTTAGCCTTTTTTTATGTTTGAATAATAGGTTTGAAAGTTATTTCTATATAAATCAATTTGTTAACTATTTGGCACGCTCTTTGTTATGTATTAGGCAAGATATGAATTTTCGAAGCAGACGTTATGTTAGCCAAAATAGTTACTACAGCGTTGTTACTTATTAATTTACTGCTGCAAAGCTTTATTGCGACGCAAGCGGAAAAACAAACGCATATTGAACAAATATGTGAGCAAGTACCAAGTGTAGCGAGTATTTTGCATTTAACGTGTGAACAAGGAGCTTAAAATGTTGGACCTATTTGATTTATTTAGCTTATTTTTATTACCTGTTATTAGCTTACTTATCACTGTAGGTGTATGGCATGGCTTAATGGGACAGCGCAGCTTGTTACTATCAAAATAGTAACGAATGCGCTTTGATTTCTTCCTGCCTTTTGGCTTAGTGCCATACAAAAACTAAGTTTAATTAGTACACCTCTATTAAAAACTCCCATTCTTTTTTGTGACCTATTTTAACTATTTGTTTAAAACTCGTACTGGGATTTAAACTCGCTTCACACCTTTATTAAATTTGCTTTTATTTCCTTCGCGATGTTATTTGATTCATTCAAAAAATGGTAAAGCTATCGCTTTTAACTCTTGGATTAAAATTTTAGTTAAAAACGCTAACTAGTTGGTTAAATTGACCAGTATGAAATGAGTTGAAGAATTTGTCTTATGTTAAGTGTTTGATATTTAATGTTTAATTGTTTTTGGCACAATGATTGGAATAGATAATTGTCAGAGAAAAATATCAGTCATCAACAGGAGAGAGTTATGGGCATTTTTACTCGTTTAACAGATATTATCCAAGCAAATGTATCAGCAGCATTAGATCGCGCAGAAGACCCTGAAAAATTAGTACGTCTTATGGTGCAAGAAATGGAAGAAGCGTTAGTAGAGCTTCGTTCAACTTCTGCAAGTCTTATTGCTGAGAAGAAAACTTTGCAACGTAAATTAGCTAAACAACAAACGTCAGCAGATTACTGGCATGCTCAAGCTGAAAAAGCGTTGCAAAAAGAGCGTGAGGATTTAGCAAAAGCAGCATTAATTGAAAAGCAAAAAGCGAATAAAGAGATTGATGCTATCGCACCAGAAATTACGCGCATTGATGAAGTGCTTGGCAAAGTCTCAGCAGACAGTCATTCACTGCATGAAAAGTTATCGCAGGCAAAAGGCAAATTAAAAGAATATCAAATTCGCTCTCAATCAGCTGAAGTACGCGTAAAAGCAAAATCACAACTACACAGTGAACAGATTGACAGAGCATTAGAGCGCTTTGCTGAAATTGAACATAAAGTTGACCGCATTGAAGCACAAATTGAATCGTATGAGGTAACACAAAGCTCAAGTTTAAAGCAGCAATTTGATGATCTAGACAAAAATGATGCGTTAGATGCTGAATTGGCGAGCTTAAAAGAACAAGTTGCTAAAAAAGCGGCTTAGGAGGCGATGATGAGTTATCAAGTTAATAAGGGTAGTTTTTATAAAGACCGATTAAACAAAAAGGTATCAGGTGTGTGCGCCGGTTTAGCGCTTGGTAATAATTTGCCAATATGGAGCGTGAGACTCGGAGCGCTGGCTGCATTATTCGTTTTTCCGGTTGCAACACTACTTGCTTACTTTGTTGCCGCAATGGTACTTCCAGCAAGATATTATTAATTTTTTTGATTGTGGGGGCAAAGTCAATTAGCCCCTAACAATTTACAATAATTAATAATTTTCAGGTACTTTTTGCATCTTCCTCTGTAGTATACTGAGTTAAAACATAGAGGGATTAACATGTTAAAACGCTACCTATTTTTAGTTATTTCACTTTTTTCTTTTTCATTAGCAGCCAATCAGGTTGTGGTATCTGATTTTACTGTGCGCGAATTTATTCCTGGTGCACCTTCAAGCGTAGGGTATTTTCAACTTGCAAATCATTCGGATAAAAATTTAGCGCTAAGTTCAGTGTCAATTGAACAGCTTGGCCGCGTTGAAATTCATAATCATATTCAAAAAAATGGCATGATGAGTATGGTGAAACTAGATAAATTGGCAATTGATGCGCACTCGACTAAGGTGTTTCAGTCAGGTGGCTTGCATTTAATGCTTTTTTCACCTGAAGCGAAATTAATCAAAGGTGAAACGCTAAACGCACAATTTAATTTTGTTTCTGGCCTTACTATTAATGCTAAAGCAACTATTGTTGGCATTAATGAAAGTATTGAGAATGAACATCAGCATCACCACCATTAGGAGGGGATATGCAACACAAAGGTAAAATAGCAGCTGCGGTTGCGTTTATTTTTTTATTTTTTTACTTAATTTCGGTTTATTGGAGCATTGAACCAGAAGTATTTAATGTTCAACAGCGAGCTGAACAAGTTGCACAAGAGCAACAGCAACAAGTTGTCACAGGCTTTGTTACAACAACGGCTGTAATTGAAGTTGCCAGTGCATTACTCGATAAGCCTGGTGGTTACTTAACGAATGATGTTATGCCTCCTTCTGTGCTTATGGATAATATGCCTTCATGGGAGTTTGGTGTACTTGAAATGACCCGTGACATTACTCTGGCAATGCGCAAAGATTTTAGCCGCTCACAGTCTCAATCAACTGAACACCCAGAGCTCAAAACGGCCCAGCCTCAGTTTAATATCAATTCAACCGCATGGTTATTACCAAGTGCAGAAGATGAATACCAAAAAGGCATCGACGCACTTATTCGCTACCGCAAAGATATTGCAAACCCTGTAGATTCGAGCGCGCAATTTTATGCACGCGCTGATAACTTACGTGCTTATTTAAAAGAAGTGGAAAAACGCTTAGGTAGCTTAAGCATGCGGTTAAGTAGCAGTGTAGGTCAAAATAAAGTTAATACTGATCTTGCTGGTGATTCAGCTGCGCAAAGAGCGAGTTATGCACCAGCACATCAACTTGTAAAAACCCCTTGGCTTGAAATTGATAACGTATTTTATGAAGCGCGTGGCGCAAGTTGGGCGTTATTGCATTTCTTTGCTGCCATTGAAAAAGACTTTGCTGATGTGCTAGAAAAGAAAAATGCACGAGTGAGTGTGCAACAAATTATGCGCGAACTTGAAGCGACACAAGAAAGCGTTTGGAGCCCAATGGTGTTAAACGGTAGTGGCTTTGGTTTTGTTGCAAATCACTCATTAGTAATGGCGAATTATTTATCGCGTGCTAATGCGGCAATAATCGAATTATCAGAATTACTCTCTCAGGGATAACATAATGAAAAAAATAATGTTGGGTGCAGCGCTAATGGCTGCAACGATGACACCACAAGTAAAGGCCGATACGCTACTGGGTTTATATGTGGGTGGTGATTATTGGGCTGCTCAATCATCTGGTGGTTTAGGTACATCAAGTGACCTGCAAAACTTCAATTTTGAAGACAAAGAATACGGTAGCTATTACGCTGCATTTGAGCATCCAATCCCGTTAGTGCCAAATGTAAAGCTAAAGTACACCCAGCTTGAGTTAAATGCTGATGCGAATTTAAATACCTCATTTGGCTTCGGCGACAAAGTATTTAAAGTGAACTCAACAGTCACTGGTGATAGTGACTTAAGCCATGTTGATTACGTGCTTTATTATGAAATTTTTGACAATGATTTAGTATCGATTGACTTAGGTTTATCTGCAAAGCAGTTTGACGGTTACGTAGCTGTAAAAGGTGATGATCAAAGCCTTGGTATGAGCGAAGAATCTGTCGATTTTAACGGCTTTATTCCGATGGCTTATGGCGCTGTGCAATTTGGCTTACCATTTACGGGCTTAAGTGCATTTGCTGAAGGTCAGCTATTATCAATTGGCGATAGTAAAATTCAGGATTACCAAATCGGTGTTGCTTGGGAATTCATTGATAATATGGCGGTGGATGTAGCGATTAAAGCAGGTTATCGTTCAATGTTGTTAGAGCTTGATGATGTTGATGATATCTACACTGATATTGAAGTTGATGGTTTATTTGCTGGTTTGCAAGTTCACTTCTAATTCAAAATAGTGACAATTTTGCCAACCTTATTTGTTGGCAAAATTGACTTCAAAACTCTTCTCTAACGCCTTTTTTAAACATTCCAAATACTGATTACTTAGCTTGTTGCTTGTTAAGCGCGCTAACGAAAAACCTGTTTGCGTAAATTTGTAGTAAGTTAAAATACACCCTTTACGTTTAGCAGTTAGTGTTAAGGTGCCATTGGCAAAACTTAAGCTTTGGCTTTCCCCTCTTTCAAACGCTTTTGATTCAATTTCTTGCTGATAAATTAATTCAATATCGATTAACGTCAGAATGTCAGGGTAATTAAGGCCTGCACTGCTGAGATTAACGTAGCTTTTTTTGTTTGGGCTTAAAAAATTAAGCAAGCTTGGCGTAAGGTAGCTACCAGTAATTATTTGGTGAAATCCATCATTTGCTGATTTACCTGCACAGCCTGTTGCGATTTGTAAAACATCTGCTTCTTTTGGGGTAATGTGCTTTAGCGTAATTAAGCTTTTATAAGAAAAGGAACCAGGATTAATCACTTCACCAGCCAGTACTTTAGCCCACAATTTTTGAATATTACTGTTGCTGGTATCTTCGGCTAATTCTAAAAAACGCTCAATCCAGTCAGGATCAGGTTCACCTTGAGAGGTTACCGGAGGGCAATAATGCTGTGCTAAGCCCAGAATTGATTCGATATTGTTTTGTTTTCTTACCAAAGCGAGTTTACGGCGTTTTTGAGCGCGCTGTAGTGTACTTTCAGTGCTGTTGTAATGTGGAATAGGATTTACTGTTTTTGAAACAGTGTCTTGTGCTAAGCGTTTGGTAGTCGCTTCAGAGTCTGATTTAGTGTGTTCAACACCCACTTTATTTTTAATTATTTGCGCTAAATGTTGTTGTGCAGTTACGGGTTTAATCGCCATGCTATTTATCCAGCCTTTGACTTTTACACAGGGAATTTAAATTTCGTAATCCCAAATCAATCGCATCCTGCGTTTTATATTTATAATATTGCGTCAAAATGCTGCCAATGATTGGGGCGTTAATTCCTCCTTCAATTGACCAAGTGACTTGTAACTGCTCAGCAAACGGTAAGGCCTCAATATGTCCTATATTGGTGTGTTGCTCAATTACGCTGGTATAAGACATCCGTTGTTGGGTCATAGCGGTTACCGTCATTTCGCCAATATTATCGCCGCTTTGCCACTTAAGATACGCACCAATTTTATTACTGTTGGCGAGCTCTAATTCTTTCCATGTCTTTTCATAGGTTGCAAAGGGGGTCCAAAAGTGCCAATTAGCTAAGTCCAATACCCAGTTCTCAAACTGCGCTTGTGTGCAATGACTTGTTACTGTCTTTGCAATGGTATAACGGTTTGGCAATAGTGCGCTGGCAATGGCTATAAACAACACTAAACTAAACAATGTGCGAATTAAGTACCGCATTTCACTCCGTTATTTTATAAAATACTAATCTAACCATAGTATTTTTAAAGATTATAATTAATAGTCTATACTAGGTAAGTGACTGATGCTAACGTTGCTTTAGTACCGAGATTTACGGTCTACCGTATGGCGAGTATTTAACCAATAAGAAAAAATAATTGTGACCAGAGAAAAAGTTCAAAGGTCTTGTGACGACGTAGAGGTTTCATGACACAACCTGCCGAAGAACAGTTTTTATTCTTGAATGAAGATGATGACGAAACCCCTGAACAGTACTCTGGATTTTGGGATGTTTTGATTGTAGATGATGAGCCTGAAGTACATTCTGTTACTCAGCTTGCTCTATCAGGCCTTTCTTTTTGGAATAAACAGCTGAGATTTCATCATGCTTACAGTGGTGAAGAAGCTGTTAATAAGCTAGCTGAAATCCCCAATATTTCTGTGGTGTTACTTGATGTTGTAATGGAAACGGATGATGCGGGGCTGGTGGCTGTTAAACGCATTCGTGAAGAGCTTAACAATTCACAATTACGAATTATTTTACGTACAGGGCAACCGGGTTACGCCCCTGAAGAAAACATTATTCGTGAATACGATATCAATGATTATAAAACTAAAACGGAGCTTACTCGGGCAAAATTAGTTACCTCACTTGTTACAGCATTACGTTCTTATCAGCAATTATGTGAATTATCAGAACACAACACGGGTCTTGAAAAAGTACTTGATGCTGCAAAATCGATTAATGGTTTGGAGGATTTAAGTGCCTTTGCTTCGCAAGTTATAGAGCAAATAGCTAAACTGCTAGATGGCACTGGCGATGGTGTGATTGTTACTGCTGAAGGTGGGCGTTCCGCTGTACTGGGTGGCAGTGAAGAATATAAAAGCACGGTTTGGCAAGGTATTGAACAAATTGACAATAGTCGTGCACTTGGCGTTTTACAGCAAGCCTTATCGAGTAAAACACATCAAATTTCAGATCATGACAGCTGCTTTTTTGTTGAAGATGATAAATCACAATTTGCCATTTATCTTGAGACCAAAGAAATGGTTCACGACCAGCAAATTAAGCTAATTGAAATCTTTTTACAAAACGTTTCAGTTGCGTTTAAAAATGTGCGTATGCTCAGTGAGTTACGTGATGCAGCTTATAAAGATAAACTTACAAAACTACCAAACCGTAATGATTTTATTAATCAAATAGAGCGTTTTTACTCAGAGAATGCAAACCAGTTTACACTTTACTTTATTGATATTGCTGATTTTTCATCGATAAATAACGGTCTAGGCCAAGATGTTGGTGACCTGCTATTACAAGCCGTTGCTACGCGTATTCAAGAAGATGTGATTGGCATTCGTTATTTTGCGCGCATTGGCGCAGATGTGTTTGCTGCATTGGTGGAGTCTGAAAAAGTAACACCAGATTCATTAAATCATATTTTATCGCTGCCTTTCCTTGCTGGAGAGCATTTGCTCCCTGTGAATTTTCATTTGGGGGTATGTGAACAGCAATACTTCTATAAGGTCGGCAAAGATACACTTAAGTCATGCTATATCGCCCTAAATTTAGGCAAAAAACATTCTAGATTTAATTACGAATATTATCTTCCTGAAATGGAAGAAAAAATGGCATGGCAACTTGGCGTTTTAAAAGAACTTCGTCACGATTTTAGTGAGCATAAGCTAGAAGTGTGGTACCAGCCTCAACTTTGTTTAAATACACGAAAAGTGATTGGCTGTGAAGCCTTGCTTCGCTGGCCAAATGAGCAGGGGAGCTTTATTTCTCCAGCGATTTTTGTGCCTTTAGCAGAACAATCCGGGCTGATTTTACCGATAGGTCAGTGGGTGTTAGAACAAGCCTGTAAAACTCAAAAAGAGTTGCAAACTTTGGGATTTGATATGCGTGTGGCAGTCAATGTATCTGTGCCACAATTTCGTGATCCTCTATTTGTATCAAAAGTTAAAGAGACATTAGCAAACTATCATATTTCGCCCAATCGAATAGAGCTTGAAGTAACTGAAAGTATTGTGATGGATGAGCCTGAAATTGTGGTTGAGGCGCTCACCGAGCTAAAAGAACACGGGTTAGAGATTGCAATTGATGATTTTGGCACAGGGTTTTCGTCATTGTCGTATCTGAAAAAACTGCCGCTCAATCGTATTAAAATAGACCGTGCCTTTGTAAAAGATATTCCTGAAGATAGTGGTGCCATTGCTGAGCTGATTGTATCACTAGGTAAAAAGCTTGGTTTAAACACAATAGCTGAAGGAATAGAAAGCGAGGAACAAGCCAGTTGCTTGCAGCTTATGGGCTGTGAAGAGGCCCAGGGTTTTATGTTTGCTAAGCCAATGCCATTTGAAGAGCTAAAACAATTCTTGCTGTCTAAAAAATAAACACTAGAGGCGGGCGCTAAACTCAGCTATAATTTGCGGCCATTTTATTCTAGGGGCATTTTATGGCTGCTTTATCAGCAGAGCGTAGTCTTTTTTCATATCCAAAATATTGGGCTGAGTGTTTTGGCCCAGCACCTTTCTTACCAACCTGCAGAGAAGAAATGGATGCCCTTGGTTGGGATTCTTGCGACATAATTATTGTTACGGGTGATGCCTATGTTGATCACCCAAGTTTTGGTATGGCGGTGATAGGCCGAGTACTTGAAGCGCAAGGCTTTCGTGTAGGTATTATTGCGCAACCAGATTGGTCATCAAAAGAAGCATTTATGTCGCTAGGCAAGCCGAATTTATTTTACGGTGTAACTGCGGGTAATATGGACTCGATGATTAACCGCTATACTGCTGAAAAGCGTTTACGTCATGACGATGCTTATACGGCTGGTAATGTCGGTGGTAAACGCCCTGATCGCGCTGTGATTGTATATAGCCAGCGTTGTAAAGAAGCCTACAAAGATGTGCCAGTGGTTATTGGCGGCATTGAAGCAAGCTTACGCCGTATTGCTCATTTTGATTATTGGTCTGAAAAAGTACGTCGCAGTGTTATTTTTGACGCCAAAGCCGATATTCTAATTTATGGTAATGCTGAAAGGCCGCTAGTTGAAGTTGCACATGGTCTTGCCGCTGGTAAAACCATGGACGAAATGCATGATATCCGTGGTACAGCGGTTATTCGTAAAGAGCCATTACCAGGCTGGCGCGGTTCAGATTCTACCGCGATTGATAAAATTGGTAAAATAGACCCAATTCCAAACCCTTATGGTGCAGATGACGTAGGTTGTAGCAAATCAGAATTTAAGCAAGCCGGTATTGAACTGGGCGTTGAAGCTCAGCCAATTACTATTCAGCCGCCGCGTTTAAAACCGTGGGAAAAAGTGTATGTAAAGCTGCCAGCTTATGAGCAGGTAAGTGTAAATAAGCCTTTGTATGCCCATGCATCACGCATTTTACACCAAGAGACCAACCCTGGTTGTGCCCGCGCGCTTTTCCAGCGTCATGGTGATCGTTCAGTTTGGGTCAATCCACCGGCATTTCCTCTTGAAACACAAGAGATGGATGACGTGTTTGGTTTACCTTACCAACGTGTGCCTCACCCTAGTTATGGTAACGAGAAAATTCCTGCCTACGATATGATCAAAACCTCGGTCAATATTATGCGTGGGTGTTTTGGTGGTTGTTCGTTTTGTTCAATCACTGAGCATGAAGGGCGAATTATTCAAAGTCGCTCTGAGCAATCAATTATTGATGAAATTGAACAGATTCGTGACAAGGTACCGGGTTTTACTGGCGTAATTTCTGATCTTGGCGGCCCAACAGCTAATATGTATAAACTGCGCTGTAAAAGCAAAAAAGCTGAGAGCACTTGCCGTCGTTTATCGTGTGTTTATCCTGATATTTGTAAGCATATGGATACTGACCAAACGCCAACGGTTAATTTGTATCGCAAAGCACGTGAAGTGAAAGGCATTAAAAAAGTACTTATTGCGTCAGGTGTGCGCTATGACTTGGCCATTGAAGACCCTAACTATGTTAAAGAGTTAGTGACACATCACGTTGGCGGCTACTTAAAAATTGCCCCAGAACATACCGAAAATGGCCCATTATCTAAAATGATGAAGCCGGGTATGGGCACGTATGATCGCTTTAAAGAACTTTTTGAAAAGTACTCAAAAGAAGCGGGCAAAAAACAGTATTTAATCCCGTATTTTATTTCTGCTCACCCAGGTACAACAGATTTGGATATGGTCAATATGGCATTATGGCTGAAACGCCATGATTTCAAATTAGATCAAGTTCAAAATTTTTATCCGTCGCCGATGGCAAATGCCACTACCATTTACCATACCGAGATGAACTCGCTCAAGAACATTAAGAACAACACGGAAGTTGTTAGTGTGCCAAAAGGGGCGCGTCAACGTCGCTTGCATAAAGCGATTTTACGCTATCACGACCCTGCCGGTTGGCCAATGATCCGTGAGGCATTAAAGAAAATGGGCAAGGCGAACCTTATTGGTAATGGTCCTAACTGTTTAGTGCCTGCAGAATCAAGAGATGAGCAGCGTAAGTCTAGTCAGAGTAAAGGTGGCAGGCCTGCACTTTCTCGCCATACGGGTTTTGGTCAGTTTAATAAAGCAAATACAAAACCTAAGGTGGGTGGTAATAAGTCGCGTGGTGGTAAATCAGCTGACTTTAGTAAAGGTAGAAAAAAAGCCAGCTCATAAGAGTTGGCTTTTGAATGTTACTTTACTCAATCGGAATTCCCTTCCTGAAAACAACTATACGGTTTTTAGCTTAAGCTAAACTGAATAACTTAAGCTTAGGTTAAATAACTCAAGTTCAGCTTAAACAAAAAATGGCGAGCTAATAGCTCGCCATTTTAGTATTTAAATTAGATTACTCTTTCTCAAACGGCACGCCATTTTGCATCCAGTTTGGTGCGGGCTTACCTTTAAGGTGGTGATCAAAGTATTCCATCATACGAATTGAGAAATCCACTTGGTTAGGAAATTTCTTCAGGTGATGTGGTTCACCTTCGTATTGTAAGAAAATCACATCTTTACCTGCACGGCGAAGCGCTAAGTAATATTGAATGCCTTCTTGCCAAGGCACAGCGCCATCTTCATCACCAAACATAATCATAATTGGTGTATTCACTTTATCTGCGAAGAATACCGGTGAGTTTTCAATGTAAAGATCCAAACCTTCAAACAAGTCTTTGCCAATGCGGCTTTGTCCAGTTTCGTACTGGAATTGACGTGCAAGACCTGATTTTAAACGAATACCGCTGTAAGCACTGGTCATATTTGACACTGGTGCACCCGATACAACTGCTTTAAACATATCTGTTTGCGTTACCATAAAGGCGCTTTGGTAACCTGCCCACGAGTGACCTTGTAAACCAATTTTGTCTTTGTCTGCAACACCCATATCAATCAGTTTTTGTGCTGCGTTAATCATAGTCTGAGTAGATGATTTACCTGGGTGTCCAATTTCAAAACGAATATCAGGTAAGAAGATAGCGTAACCATTTGAGGTAAACATTGGGAAATTTGGTCTGTGGTTTAACTCCATTTTCGGGAAGTCATACATACGTTGGCTCATATAGCGGTAGAAATAAATTACCACAGGTACTTTATCGCCTTTTTTATAACCAGCAGGTTTAATTAACACGCCTTGCAAATCTTCACCGTTATAGCCTTTATATTTTACCAGCTCTGGTTTACTAGCCCATGCAAAATTCTCTTTTTGCGAGTTCAGGTTAGTTAATTTTGTTGATGAAGAAAGCGACGTGTCGCTTAACCAAAAATCAGGAAATTCATGGTAGCTTTGGCGTGTATAAATTAGTGTATCAGCATTTTTGGCTTTCTTTACTAGGTCAAAACGCGCTTCGCCAGCTAAAACCTGTTCTAGCTGATTGTTTGCTAAATTAAGTTTTGCAACGCCGGTTTGTTTGTTCTCTAGGTTAAAGCTTGAAAGTAATAAGGTATCGTTTAAATCAAAAGATAGTTTGTTTTTATCTAAGTTTTTAACGCGATAACGTGTTTCGTTCTTATAACCATGAGTTAAACGCGCGCCTTGCTGCGTGTTTACATCAAATGCCCAAATGTCATATTTGTCATATACATAAAGGGTATTACTATCGCTGCTCCAGCCTGCAAATCCATAGCCAGGTTGTTCACTTGGATAATCGTGTTGGTCGTCGGCAAAAGTGGCTCGAATGCCTTTGGTGATAGCATTAAGCTTGGCGTCTTTAAGCGATTTAAGTTGAACTTGGCCTTTATCAAAGTATGCGGCAAATTGACCATTAGGTGAAAGGGTAGGACGCTCGCGGGTGTTTTCGCTAATTTTAACGCTGTTACCTGTTTTAGTATCTACCGCATAGTAATCAGCAAAGAAACCATCATACATAATTTTGTGAAGATGTGGCTTATTGCTATAACCAAGTAAGAATTGTTTTTCAGTGTGTAGGCTTATATCCGTTACCAGTTCAGTTTCGAGCTGTACGGCTTTACCGCTGTTTAAATGAAATACCGCTTGGTAATGGCGATTTTTATTCTTTTCATTCCATTGTTGAATTTCGCGCGGCTTAATTTCAGGATCTTTGTGATGCCATACTTTTAAACCTTTTTGGTCACGAATCACATCGTAATCATAAAGGTCGTTTTGCTCTTTATATTTTTTTTGTTCAATTTTTGCTGAGAGTAATGGGCGTGTCTCAAAATAAAGGCGCTCACCAGTTTCAGACCATTTCAGTTGAGCTGTTTTACCAATAAACCAATTTTCGATAGGTGTGTCGATTTGCTTTAACTGATTACTTTCACTTTGCCATAAGTAAAGTGAATGCTCACGGCGGCGTGAATCATCATTAACGTAATTACCGACCGAAAGCGCTAGAACATCATTAACTGGGTGCCATACAAGTTTGTTTGCCACAACGCCAGGCTCAGTAAATAAGCTGCTCGATTCAAAATTTGGTAGGGCAATTTGGCTAATGGCGTTTTTATCGCCTTCTTTGCTTACTTGGCTCACAACAAGCTGCGCGCTACTTGGTGCAATGGCGTAAGAAAGTACGTTTTCAATCGAATGTTTTTGCTCGTTTGTTAAGTTTACAATGTTAAGGGTGTAAACTTTATCTTTTTTATCCGCCTTTAATTTTGCGTCTTTATCGTCTTTGTCTTTTGATTTCTTATCTGCTTTTTTATCACTTTCTTCTTCGTCTTTTTTCTTAACTTCAGTGCGGTAAGCAAGCCAATTACCATCATTTGAAATGGCAAAGTCTTCAACACGTTCAAAAGTGATGATCTCACCTGAACTGGTGTTTACTAACGATAAATCATTTTTTAGCTTTTTCTTTTTATCTTTTGATGCACTTTCACTGGCTAGTAAGTCAGGCTTAATGGTAAACGCGACCCATTTCTCGTTTTTATTAATAACCGGTGATGTACCTCGCTCAACGCTTGCAAGTAGCGCCTTGTTATTTAGCGTGTAAACCTGTCCTTCGCTGTTACCGCGATAAGGGCTTGCGCTAAATGCGAGTAAATTTCCCTGCTCTGAAAGTTGGGTAGATTTTGCGTATTTAAAATCAAACACGTCTTTAAATTGAAGAGATTCGCTGGCGCTTAATGCAAAACTGGTTGCTAACGCTAAGCTTGAAAGTGTAAACGCGAGTTTCATTAATGATTACCTAGTGCTAATTATTAGCTCTAGTGTAAACAGAAACCAAAAAGAAGAAAGAGAATGCGATAAGCCGCAAAATAGTGCGTTGAAGTAAAAGGTTTACTTCAACGCGAGGAGTTTAGTGCCAAGCTAAGGTGAAAAGTGACCACTGAGCATCAAATTGCGCGGTTGGTTTTGCTTTAAAATCAGAACGCACAAATTGATTCATTTTACCTTCTACGTAAGCAAGTAAAAGGTTAGCTAGTTGCTCTTCAGCAAGGGTAAAGGTTTTACCTTCGCGTAATTTACGCTCGCGTAATACTTGCTTTAGTTGAGTTTCTAACTTTTCAAATAAGCTTTGAATGCGCTCACGTAAACGCTCTTGCTCACCTTGTAATGCATCACCAGTAAGAATACGTGTAATACCAGGGTTTTTCTCAGCAAAGCTAAGAAGTAGCAATAAAATATTATGAATACGGCTGTGGGTGTCTTTTTCTTTTTCTAAGATAATATTGATATTAGAAAGCAGGGCATTTTCAATAAACTCGATTAAGCCTTCAAACATACGTGCTTTGCTAGGAAAGTGGCGGTAAAGCGCCGCTTCTGAAACACCTACCTCAGATGCTAGTTTTGCCGTGGTGATACGCTGTCCTGGACTGGTTTCAAGCATTTGCGCAAGTGCTTGTAAGATTTCTTCCTTGCGATTACTACGTTTTGTGGCAGGCATTTTTATCCCTTACTTCTTATCATTATTATCAACCTCAAGAGGCGCTTATCTTAATTACTTCTGATTTTAGATGCCAGTTTTTTTACTTTTTAGCTGTGAGTTTTGACGCGATTTCTTTCAATATTAAATGACTAATTTGTTGTTTTGATTGCAGTGATAAATGGCGTTCACCTTCCGGCCAAAAGAGTGTCATCGCATTGTTTTCACTATTAAAACCAATGCTAGAATCGGACACGTCATTAGCACAAATCATATCGAGATTTTTATTTTTTAGTTTGCCTTTGGCATAGTTTGCAACATCATTAGTTTCGGCTGCAAAACCCACTGTAAACGGACGATTTTCTTCAAGTGCTGCAACTGAGGCAATAATGTCAGGGTTTTTGCTGAGCTCAATAGTCATGGTATCGCCCTGCTTTTTAATTTTATTATTTGCAGTTGTCGTTGCCTTGTAATCGGCTACAGCAGCGCAGCCAATAAATACATCTGAATTAACTGCCAGTTCCATCGCAGCATCATGCATTTGCTGTGCGCTTTCTACATCAAAACGATTTACTTCGCTCGGTGTGGTTAAATTCACTGGGCCACTAATTAGGTTTACATTAGCTCCTAGCGCTTTTGCAGCACGGGCTAATGAAAATCCCATTTTTCCTGAACTGTGGTTAGAGATAAAACGCACAGGGTCAAGCGCTTCACGGGTTGGTCCGGCAGTGATAGTAACGGTTTTACCTGCTAGCAGTGGGGTATCTTCGCGCATTAAACACAACTCAACTAGCTCGTTTGGCTCTAACATGCGGCCTTTACCTACATCGCCACAGGCTTGCTCGCCACTAGCAGGTCCCCAAATAGAAACGCCATATTCACTTAATTTTTGCAAGTTTTGCTGGGTTGCAGGGTGAGCGTACATTTGCTGATTCATCGCCGGTGCAATCGCTACTTTAGCCGGTGTAGCGAGTACCAAGGTGGTTAATAGATCGTCGGCCATACCATGCGCCATTTTGGCGATGGTGTTAGCGCTGGCTGGTGCAATTAAAATAAGGTCAGCCCATTTAGCAAATTCAATATGGCCCATTGCCGCTTCTGCAGCTGGGTCAAGTAAGGATGTCGAAACTGGGTTTCCTGATACGGCTTGCATGGTAAGCGGGGTTATAAACTGTTGCGCAGAGTCGGTCATTACCACCTTAACTTGCGCGCCATTTTCGGTTAAACGCCTTGTTAATTCAGCACATTTATAAGCAGCAATACCGCCCGTAATTCCCAATACTATTTTCTTCGACATAATAATTAATGACATTTTTTAAATTAGCTAAACCATACCATTTTCCATAATTTTTGGCGAGGCTAGCTATACTATTAAATGAAGACAAATAGCTTAACAAGGATTGTTAAATGCAAATAAATCAAATGCCCATCGAGGCAAGACCAAGAGAAAAGTTATTAAATAAAGGTGCATCAAGTTTAACCGATGCCGAGCTACTGGCGATTTTTTTACGTACCGGTATTAAAGGGCTTAACGCCATTGAGTTAGCCGATACATTACTCAAACAACAAGGCTCGCTTGGTCAACTGTTTTCACTAGAGTGTGATTCATTCTGCCAGCAATTGGGACTGGGGCCTGCAAAATATGTACAGTTGCAAGCTGTGCTTGAATTGAGTAAACGTTTTTTTGCTGAGCAACTTAAGCGAGAAGCCGTATTTGATTCACCTTATTCGGTAATCAATTACTTAAAGTGCGAACTACAAAAAGAGCACAAAGAGTGTTTTTACTTGCTGCTGCTCGATAGTCAAAACCGACTCATTAAATCGATTAATTTATTTCAAGGCACTATTAATGCGGCATCGGTTTACCCAAGAGAGGTTGTTACCACAGTGCTTAAATACAATGCGGCTAATGTGATTTTGGCACATAACCACCCAAGTGGTATTGCTGAGCCTTCAGAGGCAGATAAATTAATTACAAAGCGACTTTCAGACGCGCTTGATTTGATTGATGTGAGTATTTTAGATCACATTATAATCGCTGCAGGTAATACTCATTCGTTTGCAGAGCATGGGCAAATTTGAAGGGACAAACGTGGGGTTATTAATGCTTTTTTGTAAATAGCTGTTTTTACAGTTATTAATATTATTGAAAATTATTCTCAATAGCATTAAAATTTGTAGTGTAATTAATTTTGAAAGCACTCACTTATTATGTACGTTTGTATTTGTCATGCAGTTACTGAAAAACAGATTAAACAGGCCGTAACCGATGGTATGGATTCTATTCGTGATGTGCGTGGTTGTTTAGGTGTAGGTAGTCAATGTGGTAAATGTGTATGTCATGCAAAAGATGTAATCACGCAATCACAGCAAGAATTAGCTATTAAAGTAAGTGTTGATTACACCAGCTGCCAAAAAGTAGCTTGATTCAAAATATGAGATTTCTAAATTAAAAAACCGCGTAAATCGCGGTTTTTTAATACTCAAAATAAAGAGTGCTTACTTGTGATAATCCAAGCAAATCTCTACTTCATTTTTTGAACCCATGGTAACAGCAACACGCTGGTGAATTTCCTGTGGTTCAATATCTAAAATACGGTCAAGTCCTGCATATGCAACACCGCCAGCTTGCTCTACTAGCATTGCCATTGGGTTTGCTTCATAAAGTAAACGCAGTTTGAATGGTTTTTCTGGGTTTTTCGTGTCTTCAGGGTAAGTAAATAAACCGCCGCGACATAATAAACGGTGAACATCACCTACCATGCAGGCAATCCAACGCATATTGAAGTTTTTCTTACGCGGGCCTTCTTCGCCAGCAAGGCAATCAGCAATATAGTTTTGCATTGGTGCTATCCAATGGCGCTGATTTGATGCATTAATTGCGAACTCTTTAGTGTCTTCAGGAATAGCTACTTTATCTTCAGTAAGTAAGAAACTGCCGTGTGTTCTGTCTAATGTGAATAAACGCGTACCTTTACCAATAGTTAGCGCTAACATAGTGGATGGGCCATACAGTACATAACCTGCTGCGACTTGGTGCTTGCCTGCCTGCATGAAAATGCTTTGATCATCAGCGGCTTTGTCTTTTGGCGCTCTCATAATTGAGAAGATAGTACCAACTAACGAATTAATATCGGTATTTGATGAACCATCAAGTGGGTCGAATGCAACAATGTACTCAGCATCAGGGTTGCCAGCAACAGTATAATCTTCTTCTTCAGACGCGATGGCTTTTACGTAGCCAGACTCAAGTAGAATATCTTTAAGTAACTGGTTCGATAAAACATCAAGCTTCTTTTGAGTTTCACCTTGAATATTCTCATCTAAGGTTGAACCTAAAACACCTGATAATTCACCTTGGCTTACACGGAATGAAATTTCCTTACAAGCAGCAAGAATCGTTCTGATCAATGATAAAAGATCACGAGGACAGCCGTCTTCGATCAATACTGGTGGAAGTCTACGCATTATATAATCCTGACTATTAGCTTATTGCCACATAAAGTGAGAGGGTGGCAACAGGCAACCTTTCGGTAGCGCTCAGTTAAATTTGTATACAATTGTACATTAGCTTGTGTATCATTTAAGCACCATGCACCATTGATAATGAAATAACAAAGAAGATGCAAAGATTAGTACAACCATTTCTGCTGATCTGTGCTTTGTTACTGTTAAGTATACCAAAAGCGCAGGCAACCCTGAAACCCATTGATGCATTTACTAACGAAATGAATCGTTATCCGGGTTATTTTACCTTTTATTATGACAATACTTCGGGCAAAGTTTATTTAGCAGTAGATAAATTTAATCAAGAATTTCTTCTGCAATTAAGCATGCCTTACGGCTTAGGGTCGAATGATATTGGTCTTGACCGAGGTCAGCTGGGCGACACCAAAATTGTGCAGTTTGAAAAACACGGTAATAAACTTTTATTAAAGCAAAATAATACTTACTACCGTGCTAACAGCTCAAACGCAGCTGAGCAGCAAAGTATTCGTGAAGCATTTGCTTCTAGCGTATTGCACGGTTTTGAAATTAAAGCAGCAAATAACGATAGTGTGTTAATTGATTACACGCCTTATTTACTATCCGATGTGCATGGTGTTAGTCGCACACTTGCAAGCCAGCAACAAGGTAGTTTTAGCCTTGATAAAAGTAAAAGTGCTGTTTATATGCCGCGTTCTAAGTCGTTTGCTAAAAATACCGAGTTAGAAGCGATTGTTAGTTTTAATGGCACAAAGCCGGGTAAATACATAAAACAAGTAGCGCCAGATCCATACGCTATTTCAGTACATTTACATCATTCGTTAATTGAACTACCTGATGATGGTTTTAAACCGCGTAAATTCCATCCGCAATCGGGCTTTTGGAGCGAAGAATATAAAGACTATGCGGCGCCTTTATCAGAGTCGATGTATGTGCGTTATATTCCAAAACATCGCTTAGCGAAAAAAGATCCAACAGCTGAAATCTCAGAAGCCGTTAAACCAATTATTTACTACCTCGACCCAGGTGTACCAGACCCTGTAAAAACAGCTTTACTCGATGGTGCAAAATGGTGGCAAGCAGCCTTTGAAGCAGCGGGTTATAAAAATGCATACCAAGTAAAAATTCTACCTGAAAAAGCCGACCCAATGGATATTCGCTATAACGTGATCCAATGGGTGCACCGTGCAACTCGTGGTTGGTCATACGGTTCAAGTGTAATCGACCCACGCACAGGCGAAATTATTAAAGGTCATGTAACTCTTGGTTCGCTGCGTGTGCGTCAAGATATTCTGATTGCAGAAGCACTTGCTGCACCTTATCTAAAAGGCGATGAAACGGTAGAAAAATTACATGCGATGGCGCTTGACCGTATTCGTCAATTAAGTGCGCATGAAGTAGGTCATACCTTAGGTATTGCGCATAACTTTTCTGCGTCAGTAAAAGACCGCGCATCGGTAATGGATTACCCCCATCCTTTAGTGAGTTTTAAAGAGGATGGTAGCTTTAACACTGAAAATGGCTATGGCAAAGGCTTAGGTGTGTGGGATATTCAAGTTGTGAAATATGGTTACTCTGATTTTCCGATTTTGACTGAAGCAAAAGAACTTGAAAAAATCTTAGCGGAAAACAAACGCCTTGGTCTTGAGTTTATTTCCGATAGCGATGCACGCGCTAAAGGCGGCGCACACCCAACTGCACATTTGTGGGATAACGGCGAAAATCCTAGCCAAGAGCTACACCGAGTGCTTTCTATTCGCGAAAAAGCGATGGCGAAGTTTGGCCTTCACAATATTAAAAACGGTACGGCGCTATCACAGCTAGAAGAAGTGTTTATTCCACTTTATTTATTTCATCGTTACCAAACGGAAGCTGTGGTTAAATTGATTGCAGGCATTGATTACGAGTATGAATTACGTAGTGGTGATACTTTTAAAGGTAACAAGCTTGTTGATGTTGCTAAGCAAAAAGAAGCACTAAGTGCGTTATTAACAACGCTTGATGCGAACCAGTTAGTAGTGCCTGAACACGTGCTTGATGTGATTACACCAAAAGCTTACGGAGAATACAAAACGCGTGAAAGCTTAATCGGCCGTACTGGTTTGACACTTGATCCGTTAGCATTACCGGAAGTTTCTGCAAATCATTCACTCTCATTATTGCTAAATTCACAGCGTCTAAATCGTCTTCATTTCCAAGCGATGCGAGATAGCAAACAGCTAAGTGCGCGTAATGTGTTATTTCAACTTAGTGAGCAGGTATTTTTTGATAGCCAAAAACAAGGTATGGCACACCAAGTATCTCAACGTATTCAAATGGTGGCGGCATATCATTTAGTAAATGCAGCGCTTAGTGATAAAACCGACCCAGAGGTACAAGCTGAGTTAGTTGGTCAAATTGAATTTATAGCCCGTAAATTTGCGCGTTCTAATGATAACTTTAAGAAATATCTTGCGAATATCTTATTTAAATCGTTAGAAGAGGGTCAATGGCAAGGTCACTTTAAGCCACTGCCGATGCCGCCGGGCTCACCTATTTAACACCTAAATAGTAAGTTATGGCATACTAAGCCCATTAGCGAAATCTAATGGGCTTTTTTATTGAACTGTTAATCTATTTAAAGCTCATATCGAATTTATACGACAAGAATCAACAACAATGCATATTCATATTTTAGGTATTTGCGGCACCTTTATGGGGGGCATCGCAGCCATTGCAAAATCCTTGGGCCATAAAGTTACAGGCTCAGATCAAAACGTTTACCCACCAATGAGTACTCAACTTGAGTCTCTAGGCATTGAGCTAATTCAAGGTTACGATGTTGCTCAGTTAAAACCACAACCAGATATTGTGGTGATTGGCAATGCTATGAGCCGTGGTAATCCATGCGTTGAATATGTGCTTGAAAATCGTATTCCTTATACGTCGGGCCCAGAATGGTTAAAGCACAATGTACTGCAAGATGCGTGGGTACTAGCGGTGTCGGGCACCCATGGTAAAACTACCACTGCAAGTATGCTTGCATGGGTATTAGAATACGCAGGTCTTGATCCAAGTTTTTTAATTGGTGGCGTAGTACAAAACTTTGGCTTGTCGGCGCGCATAGGTAAAACACCGTTTTTTGTTATAGAAGCAGATGAATATGACACCGCATTTTTTGATAAGCGCAGCAAGTTTGTGCACTATCTGCCGCGCACCTTAATTCTCAATAACCTTGAATTTGATCACGCTGACATTTTTGAAAATTTAGCGGCTATTCAAAAACAGTTTCATCACTTATTACGCATTGTACCAGGGCAAGGTAAAGTGATTTGGCCAAGCGATGATGTGAATATTCAGCAAGTGATAGAAAAAGGCTGCTGGAGTGAGCAAGAGCAACTTGGCAATGACTGGGATTACCAACTTGTAAACGCAGATGGCAGTGAGTTTGATGTACTGCTTAGTGGCGATATCGTTGGGCGTGTGAACTGGCAAGCAATTGGCGAGCACAACGTTAAAAACGCTTTAATGACGATTGCAGCAGCGCGTCATGTGGGTATTCCTGTTGAAACATCAATTGCGGCGCTGGCTGAGTTTATTTCGCCAAAACGCCGTATGGAATTAAAAGGCGATGTTGCGGGCATTAAGCTCTACGATGATTTCGCCCATCACCCAACTGCTATTAAAACGACTTTAGCTGGGCTTAGAGCAAAAGTGGGCCAAGCGCGTATTTTTGCCGTATTAGAACCACGTTCCAATACAATGAAAATGGGCGTGCATCAAAATACATTATTAGCGTCACTCGAAAATGCCGACGATGTGATTTTATTTGAGCCAGAGAACCTAAGCTGGTCACTCAAAGACGCTGCCAATAAGGTTGGCGCTCTATGTTTTAACAGCACCGACGAGATCATTAAAACGCTACTTGAAAAAGCAACTGCAGGCGACCATATATTGGTAATGAGTAACGGTGGCTTTGAAAATATTCATAATCGTATTTTAGATGCGCTTGCCAACAAATAGGCTTTTTATGACGCAAAACCATGAATTTAATGAAACCATTACCGTTGCACTTAGCGGTGCTTCAGGCATGCCGTATGGTTTAAAACTAATTGAAACGCTAATTTCGTTAAATCACCAAGTATTTGTTTTGGTATCAAGCGCAGCCCGCGTGGTGCTTGATACGGAATCGGATGTGAAGCTGTCTGGCAACGAAGAAAAGGCAACTGAGCAACTATCTAGCTTATTCAATGCCAAGCCAAACCAGCTTAAAGTATTTGGCAAAGATAACTGGTTTAGCCCTGTGGCATCGGGTAGTGCAGCACCTAAAAAGATGATTGTGTGCCCGTGTAGTGCAGGCACGGTATCGGCGATTAGTCATGGCGCATCTGACAACTTATTAGAGCGTGCAGCAGATGTAGTGATTAAAGAAAAAGGCCAATTAATGCTGGTGGTGCGCGAAACACCGCTGAGTGCGATTCATCTTGAAAATATGCATAAGCTGGCGCAACTAGGTGTAACCATTATGCCCGCAGCACCAGGGTTTTATCATAACCCTAGCTCAATTGAAGATTTGGTTAACTTTATGGTGGCGCGTATTTTAGATCATCTCTCTATTGAGCATACGCTGGCTAAACGTTGGGGCTACGGCTGCTAATTAATCCATCCAAAATTGGAACGCAAAACACAATGACAAAAGCTCTCGAAATTGTTGGTTTAGAAAAAACCTACAGTAACGGTGTTCAAGCTGTTAAAGGAATTGATTTAACGGTCGAAAAAGGTGACTTTTTTGCGCTGTTAGGTGCTAATGGTGCAGGCAAATCGACCACAATTGGCGTGATTTCTTCGCTTGTAAATAAAACCAAAGGTACGGTAAAAGTATTTGGTCATGATATTGATACTGACCTTGGCAAGGCTAAAACTAATTTAGGGTTAGTACCGCAGGAATTTAACTTTAGTCAGTTTGAAACACTTAATCAAATCTTAGTGAACCAAGCCGGTTACTATGGCGTGCCTCGCGCAGAGGCGCACAAGCGTGCTGATGAATTGCTTGCACAACTTGGTCTTGCCGATAAAAAAGATAAGCAAGCACGCACCTTATCAGGTGGTATGAAACGTCGTTTAATGATAGCACGTGCGTTAATGCATAAACCGCAGCTGCTGATTTTAGATGAACCCACCGCCGGTGTAGATATTGAGCTGCGCCGATCGATGTGGGAATTCTTAAAAGAAATAAACCAGCAAGGCGTTACGATTATCCTCACTACTCATTACCTTGAAGAAGCGGAAATGTTGTGTAAAAACATTGCGATTATCGATAAAGGTCAAATTATTGAAAACACCAATATGAAGTCACTGTTGGCAAAGCTTGATAAAGAAACCTTTATTCTTGATTTAAAACAGCCAACATCGGCATTTTCTCTTGATGGTTACACAACTCGTGAGATTGACGACCATACAATCGAAGTAGATGTGGAAAAATCACAAGGGTTAAATGGTGTATTTGACGCATTAAGTGCGTCAGGCAATACGGTGCTAAGTATGCGTAATAAGGCGAATCGATTAGAAGAGCTGTTTGTTGCGATTGTGGAAAAGGGGCGCGAGCAATAATGAGTAATCAATTTACCGCATTAAAAACCATTTGGATTAAAGAGTGTATTCGTTTTACTCGTATTTGGGTGCAAACGTTAGTGCCGCCAGCAATTACCATGTCACTATACTTTGTTATTTTTGGTAATTTAATAGGCTCGCGCATTGGCGATATGGGTGGCTTTAACTATATGGAGTTTATTGTACCGGGTCTTATAATGATGTCGGTGATTACTAACTCTTATTCCAATGTAGCATCGAGTTTTTACTCAACAAAATTCCAAAAAAGCATCGAAGAGTTACTCGTTTCGCCTGTGCCAACTTACATTATTGTACTTGGTTACATGGGCGGCGGTATGGCGCGCGGCTTATGTGTTGGCATTATAGTGACTATTTTGTCGCTGTTTTTTGTTGATATTCAAATTCATAATGTGGCGGTTATTTTTGCTACTGTTTTACTTACCGCTGCGGTATTCGCTTTAGGTGGATTAATTAATGCGGTATACGCTAATAGTTTTGATGATATCAGTATTATCCCCACCTTTGTTTTAACGCCGCTAACTTATTTAGGTGGCGTGTTTTATTCAATCACCTTGTTACCTGATTTTTGGCAAGGAGTTTCACAATTTAATCCGATTATCTACATGGTAAATGCATTTAGATACGGCTTTTTAGGTGTTTCGGATGTGGATATCACAACGGCATTTGCAGTGATTATTGGGTTTATTAGCGCTTTATTTGCTATGGCATACCGTTTAATTGATAAAGGGGTTGGCATTCGCCACTGATAGAAATATGTCTGACGCAAATTCAAGAAGTATTAGTTCGAATCAACAAGGACTAAATGAAAAGTTAGAAGAAGTGGTGCGCAAGCATCTAAGTACTGAATTTAAAAAGCCGATTGCTGCACATACGCAAGCTGCTTTTGATGAAGTTAACGAAAAGGTAAAAAGCTTTAACGGCCCAATTATTCTCGATTCATGTTGTGGCGTGGGCGAAAGTACCGCTAACTTAGCGCGTAAGCACCCAGAAGCATTAGTAATTGGTATTGATAAATCAGCACATCGCTTAGAAAAACATGATGTTGAGTACAAACAAACGGAAAATGGCCAATACTTGTTAGTGCGCGCTGATTTAAATGACTTTTGGCGTTTAGTGGTGGAACATCAATGGCAAGTGACTCACCACTATTTGCTGTACCCAAATCCGTGGCCTAAAGCTAAGCATTTAGGGCGTCGCTGGCATGGAGCACCTGTCTTTCCTTATATTGTGAAAATTGGTGGGCAACTTGAAGTGAGAAGTAATTGGCAAACCTATGTTGATGAGTTTGCCTTTGCACTAGGTTTAGCTGGCGTGGATGTCTCTGTTGCACCTTACAGTGCCGACACTGCAATTACGCCATTTGAGCGTAAATATTGGGCCAGTGGCCAACAAAGCCACCGGCTGCAAATCGATCTTAACTCGCTTTAGCTGATAACCCTTGTTCTACTTGAGCCAGCGTTTGAGCTGGCTCAGCAAAATAATAGCCCTGCACATAATTTATGCCGGCTTGGGCTAACTTATCTACGACTAATTTGTTTTCGACGCCTTCAGCAATCAGTGTTAAACCTACTTTTTTAGCAAAGCTAGCAATGTGTTGTATAAACAAAAATACCTCTTCATCTTTCACTATTTGTGATACCAATGAACTATCGATTTTAATGCCATCAACTTCCAGTTTAAGAATATTCGAAATATTTGAGTAGCCTGTTCCAAAGTCGTCGATAAATACTTTAGCGCCATGGCGTTTAACCATAGTGATAAAGCTTTTAACTTCATTAAAGTTAGCTACAGCTTCGGTTTCTACTAGCTCAAATGTGATGTTTTGCGGCGTAGGGTAGCGTTTTAACTCATCATCAAAAAAGGCTGCAAGGCTTGGGTCTAGCATATCTTGGGCGGTAAGGTTCATACTCCAACATAAATCGGTCTTGCGAAAACGCATGACACAGTCGAGGAAAATAATACGAGTTAGTTGTCCATCCATGCGGCTTCGATTTACTACAGAAAGAAAATAGTCTGGCTCATAGAGAGTGTTATTCATTTTTATGCGGGCAAGCCCTTCATACATAAGTATTTCATTGCCATCTGTTGATACGATAGGTTGAAAGTAGGCGTGCACCTGTGAAGTATTGAAGGCTTCACGTACATCTTTAGCGATTTTTATATTGTGTTGATATTGATGTTTGATGGTATTCATCGCATCGGAATAAAACACAACCAGCTCTCGAGAACGCTTGGCTTGCTCTACGGCGATGCGTGCATTTTCAATTAAGAGTGTTTTATTGCCTGATGCAATGCCTGCACACAGTGTCACGTAAATAAATGGATCACATAAAAGCGGTGTGTTTTTATTTAAGTTTTCAATTTGTTTAACGCATTCGGTGTTGTTGATATGAGTTGTTAAGAGGGCAATTTTATTACTTGATAAACGATACAATGAACATTCACTACTTTTAAGTTTATCTAATCGCGTAAGTAATTTATGCATTACTGTATCGCCAATGTGCGAGCCATAAAAACTGATAATTTCTTCTAAATCACTAACCAATATAATTGCTAGTTGCATATGCAGTTGTGGCGTTTGGTGAATTTTTCGCTCCAACGCGATATGGTTTGCAAAGCCAGTTGCAGGGTCTCGTGTTAAATTTTGTTTTAAAAGGTAAATGTAAAACGCACCCACTAAGGTTGCGATAAAAAAGAAAAAGCAGGCTGTGATAATCGCTTGCGTCACACTGGCAGCAAGCTGCTCATTTAAATCAGTGATGGTGATATCTGCACCTGTTAAATAGGTGCGGCCATCAGCCGATTGGAATGGTAAGAAAATGGTGCGAAAGTGTCCCCATTGATCTTCACTATGCTCAAAAACGGGGCCTGTTGAGTAAAACGCTTTTCTATTTGACTCAGTCGCCTCAGGGTATAAATCGTAAAAATAGGTCAGTTTATTGTTTTTTATATCGTTGTTGGTATAACTCGATGCCGAAAAATAAACTTGATCTCCTTCGAGTATCATGGCGTAAACGTATTCTAGCTTTAACTGCATTGCAAACTCAGATAACTGCTTACTTTTGAGTAAATAGCTTTTCTGGTCGATATGCTCTGGGCCAGTGATGTTGTTATGATAATCTTCGCCAAGGATAAATTTAACGCTTTGCGCAGCGTTTAAAAGCCTCGCATCGACATCTTTCATAATGTCATTGTAGGTGTGGGAGTAAATGTAATAGACATAGCCACAAAGGCTGGCTAAAAAAAGAAAACTGGCAAATATTATCCAGCGGATTCCTTTATTCGAGTAATACATGCAAATCCTTGCCTTAACTAATTTTTGCCGCAACTGAAAAATACTGCTTTACTGTATAGCGAGCAAAGGGTTATGTTATTTTTAGTACCCAATATTAGTAAATATAGCTGATTTTTTACAGTAGAAGTTGTAGATATTGTGCAAATTACGAGACTTTTTCTTGTAATTGAAGTAGAGTTGACAACCTTTTTTTATGAATATGTTTGAACACTTTTTGGGTAAAGTGAGTAGTATGGTTGATGAAACACGTCAAGCAGTGCGCCCAGCAATAGCGTCTGAAGAAAGCTTAATGCGAATTTTTACGGTGCCAGAGGCGCCGGGCTCGACTTTGGCTAAAATTGAGCAAGAGATCTCGAGTAATCTAGCAGGTTTTCTTAACGAAAATATTGCAGCGGTAGAAAAACCATTGCACGAAATCGAAAAAGACTTCCAATCAGCCATTATTCCTGAAGAGCCAAGGTTCGTTTCTGAACATGCTCAAGAATTGATGGAAAAGTTGGTTGCCCATTCAGTTCACACGTCTGCTCCGAGCTTTATTGGTCATATGACCTCAGCGTTACCGCATTTTGTTTTACCTCTGTCTAAGTTGATGGTGGGGTTAAACCAAAATCTGGTAAAGATTGAAACATCAAAAGCTTTTACACCGCTTGAACGTCAAGTATTGGGTATGATGCACCACATGGTTTATGGCAAAGATGATGCTTTCTACCGTAAATGGATGCACAATGCGAAAAATGCACTAGGTGCATTTTGTTCAGGTGGTACCGTAGCCAATATTTCTGCACTTTGGGTTGCACGTAATAAACTGCTTAAACCTGATGGTGACTTTAATGGCATAAACAGCGACGGTTTAGTTGCTGCTATGATGCATTATGGCTACAAAGGCTTAGCTATTTTAGTGTCAGAGCGTGGGCATTACTCATTAGGTAAAGCAGCTGATGTGCTCGGCATTGGCCGCAGCAATATAGTCTCGATAGAAACTGACCATAATAATCGTGTTGATGTTGCTAAAATGCGTGAAAAAGCTAAAGAATTAGCTGAAAAGGGCATTAAGGTCATGGCAATTGTTGGTGTTGCTGGCACAACTGAAACAGGCAATATTGACCCGCTGCATGAAATGGCTGATTTAGCTGAAGAAATTAATTGTCATTTCCATATCGATGCCGCTTGGGGTGGTGCGACGTTATTATCAAATAATGCCCGTACTTTACTTGCTGGCTGTGAGCGAGCAGATTCAATTACCATTGATGCGCATAAGCAAATGTATGTGCCAATGGGCGCAGGCATTGTGCTTTTCAAAGAACCTGACACTGTTAATGTAGTTGAACATCACGCCGAATATATCTTACGTAAAGGTTCAAAAGATCTAGGTTCGCATACGCTTGAAGGCAGCCGCCCTGGTATGGCGATGCTAGTGCACGCTTGTTTATCAATTATTGGTCGTAAAGGCTACGAAATGTTAATTGATAAAAGCTTGGAAAAAGCACGCTACTTTGCAGAACTTATTAAGCAAACAGATGATTTTGAGCTGGTTACAGAACCAGAGCTTTGCTTATTAACTTACCGTTATGTGCCTGAAAAGATTAAAGAGGTACTAAAAACAGCTGATGAACAAACGAAACTAGATATTTTCGCCGCATTGAACCGCTTTATAGCAAGTATGCAAAAGCGCCAGCGAGAAGCAGGTCGTTCGTTTGTTTCTCGTACCCGTTTAACGCCATATCAATACGATAATTTACCAACAGTAGTTTTTCGCGTTGTGCTTGCGAATCCGTTGACTTCAAATCAAATTTTGCATGACATTTTGGCTGAGCAGCGTGTATTAGCTGAAAAAGATCCTATTTTTAAAAAATACTTGGCGAAGTATTTGTAAATATTTAATAAAAAAATCAAAAGAAAAGGGAGCTGTAGCTCCCTTTTTTATGTTGTTTTAAATATTTGTGCTGATACTCAGCGCATTGATTTAAGCTTCAGTTTCTATATCGACGATTAGATCTGAGGTAATAGATTCAAGTGCTTCTATCACATCATCTTTACTAAGCCCAGAAGGCAGCTCAACACGAGCTTCAGCATTAAACAGAGGCACACCCCAATTTGGAGCGCTTTGTTGTTTAGAGGTGAAATGTACAATTGACGCACCTTTATGGCGAAGTACACTTGAAAGCTCTTGAACTATGCCCGGCCTGTCGTTGCTGGTAATAACAAAATTAAGAAGTTGGTTTGAGTTGGTGACTTGCTCTTTACCAGCTTCAATTTTAACTTCTAAATCTGGAATAGCGTGAATCGCGCTTTCAAGCGCTGATAAATGTTCTTCTGCAACTTCTAATTGTAAGATACCAGCAAAATGCCCACATAAGTGACTTAAATTACTGGCAAGCCAGTTTCCATGGTTTGCCAGAACCGCTGAGGATAGTTCATCTACTAGACCTGAGCGGTCAGGACCAATAATTGTTAATACTAACTGCTTCATATACTTGTCTCGTTATCTAATTAGCGCAACCCACGCCACACAAAATAAAGAAATAATTGTTAGCTAATTCAAAGGATTAAAGTGGTATGTGGCGTCGATTAAGTATTGTTTATTGGCGCTCTTTTGTCCAACTTATTTTGTCAAAATTTGTTAACGTATTGAGTGTAACTTTTCGGTAATAAAAACGAAATATTACAGCGGTTGTAACATTTCTGTCATCTTGACAAAATATAATGCACGGCAACTAAATCTTAATTCTATTTTTAAAGGGCAAGTGGATGAGTTCCAATCCGCCAAGTGTTGATTTCAATACTAATAGAAACAGACTGATCAAAGATAAATTAGCTAAATACAGCATTACTGCAGGCGGTACGTTAGTTCTGGTTGCTCTGCTGTTGATCTTCTTTTATCTCTTGTATGTAGTTCAGCCAATTTTTGCTTCAGCACATGTTGAAGTGAGAAATCAATTTACACTTCCGGCTTCGCAAGAATACATTGCAGGTGGCATGGAAGAGCAAGGTGAAATAGCTTATCTATTTACACCTTCAGGTGAATTAAGCTACTACACCATTAAAGGTGAAAACTTTGGCAACAAGCTTACCAGCTTTAATGTTGAGTTTGATGCAGCTGTTACTAGTTTTGCACGTACCGCTCCACATCAAGGTATGTATGCGTATGGTTTAGAAAACGGTGCAATTAAAGTTGTTGAACCAAAGTTTGAAGTTGGTTTTGCCAATAATAGCCGCACCATTAAACCAAGTATCGCTTACCCTTTAGGTGAAAATGAAGTGATGATAGATGACGAAGGTGCATCTATTCGTCAATTTGCTTTTAGCTATGTGGCTGACGATAACCGCTTAGGTGTATTGGCTATTACAGGTGATAAGCGTCTTTTATTGAGCATGTTGTCAGCTGAAGAGAATATGTTCTCAGGCGAAATGGAATGGTCAAGTGAAGTAACTGAAATCCCTGTTGAGGGTAAAGTTGATGAATTGCTTATTTCACCTGATTTTAGCCGTGCATTTGTCCGTGTAGCCAATAAAATCTACATTTATAACACACGCGATATTGAAGATATTACTCAAATTCAAGTGCTTGCTGCTAATCAAGAAAACGCTAATTTAGTGAAAATGCAGTTGCTTTCAGGTGCTAACTCTCTGATGTTAGTAAATGATAACGGTGAAATTTCACAATGGTTTGAAATTAACGGTGAGAAAGGCCGTAAATTTGCCAAAATCCGTTCATTTGCAAGCAATGATAGTAATATCTCTGGCTTATATAGTGAGTTTTACCGTCGTACTTTCTTTAGTACCAATAGTGAAGGCGAACTATCACTTTATTATACAACCAGTGAAAGCAAGTTATGGTCAGGCAAAGTAAGCGATGCGGGCATTGATTTCTTCTCAATCTCGCCACGTTCAAATGCTGCTTTAATGCTCGCAGGTAATCAACTTGTTGTAGTTAATATTGAAAACGAACACCCTGAGGTATCGTGGTCAGCGCTTTGGCAAGAAGTGTGGTACGAAGGTTATCCTGAACCTGCTTATATTTGGCAATCAACTTCGGCAAGTGATGACTTTGAGTCGAAATTATCACTGGTGCCAATTTCATTCGGTACAATTAAAGCTGCCCTTTATGCAATGCTATTTGCAGTACCAATTGCACTTTCTGCAGCAATTTACACGGCATACTTTATGTCGCCAGAGCTACGTCGCTTTGTAAAGCCAACCGTTGAAATTATGGAAGCATTACCAACGGTAATTCTAGGTTTCTTAGCGGGTCTTTGGTTAGCGCCATTAATTGAATCTCATTTGCCTGCGATTATGCTGATCCTGTTGTTAACGCCAGTCGCCATCTTGTTAACAGCATTCTTCTGGCAGAACTTACCAGAATCAATTCGTCACAGAATTCCTGATGGCAGCCATGCAATTTTACTTATTCCAGTGGTATTACTGGCTGGTTATATTGCATTTGCTCTTAGCCCGGCAGTTGAATTATGGGTATTTGATGGTGATGTGCGTCGTTATATTACCAATGAGTTAGGTATCGATTTTGACCAACGTAACTCGCTAGTTGTGGGTATTGCAATGGGTTTTGCGGTTATTCCAACTATTTTCTCGATTGCTGAAGATGCGGTATTTAGTGTACCTAAGCACTTATCTAATGGCTCACTTGCACTTGGTGCAACGCAGTGGCAAACGCTTGTGCGCGTAGTATTACTAACAGCAAGCCCTGGTATTTTCTCAGCGGTAATGATGGGCTTAGGTCGTGCTGTTGGTGAGACCATGATTGTACTTATGGCAACGGGTAATACACCAATTATGGATTGGAGTATTTTCCAAGGTATGCGTACCCTTGCAGCTAACATTGCAGTAGAAATGCCTGAGTCAGAGGTGGGAAGTACTCACTATCGCATTCTGTTCTTAGCGGCATTTGTGTTGTTTATTTTCACCTTTATCTTTAACACGATTGCTGAATTTGTTCGTCAGCGTTTACGTGAAAAGTATAGTTCACTGTAAGGTTAGGAGATTTAATAAATGAAGCAGTGGTTTAAATCTGGCTCACCTTGGATTTGGATGACAGGTGGTGCAGTAAGTATCAGTTTGATTTCAGTAATTGGTTTGCTGGCAATGATTGCAGGTCGTGGTTTAGGTTTCTTTTGGCCTGCAGAAGTAACGCAGTTTGAAATGCACCGTGGCGATGTGAAAGAAACCGTTATCGGTGAAATTTATGACCGTGAAATGGTGCCTGTTGAGCGTTTAAAAGCGGCAAATGTTGATTTGCACGGTTTTACTGGTGATGAAGTTGAACGTTTACTGATTAAAACAGGTAACCGTGAATATGTAGACTTAGATTTCCGTTGGATTTTAGCAACGGATATTGTAGAGCAATCAACACCAAGTCAATTAGCAGTATTTGAGCGCAGCAAAAATGGTAACTTTTATGGTTACATTGAAAGCGTAATCAAAGACGGCAAAGTAGTTGAGGAATCACAAAAGTTAACTGTACTAGACGAGCTTGTTGAGCGTGCCGTTGAACTTAATGAATCAGCGCTAGACTTACAAAATGGGCCAATTGGTCATATTAACTACGACTTAGAACGCTTACGTTTAAAAGAAAAAGCGCTTGATTTAAAAGGTGAGCTAACTCACGAAAAAGTAGCTGAATTTGAAGCCGAGCGTAAAGCGTACCGCGAACAATATTTAGTGCTTGAAAAAGAGCTATTTAAGTTCCGTGATGCAGCAAAGCGTGACCAAGTGATTGTTAAAGATATGCGTGGTGAGTTGGTGACTATCCCACTTTACCAAGTACTTGATGTAACGTTACCTAACGATATGGGGTTACTTGCCAAAGTGGGCCATTACTTCAAACAGATTGGTAAGTTTGTAAGTGATGATCCACGTGAAGCGAACACCGAAGGTGGTGTATTCCCAGCGATTTTCGGTACCGTATTTATGGTTATGTTAATGGCGGTAATCGTAACGCCGTTTGGTGTAATCGCCGCGATTTACTTACACGAATATGCAGCGAAAAACTCTATTACTAAAATGATCCGTATCGCGGTAATTAACCTTGCGGGTGTTCCATCGATTGTTTACGGTGTATTTGGTTTAGGTTTCTTTGTTTATATGCTTGGTGGCAGCATTGACCAATTGTTTTACCCTGAAGCATTACCAGGCCCAACATTTGGTACGCCTGGTGTAATTTGGTCAGCATTAACACTAGCGATTTTGACTCTACCGGTCGTTATTGTATCAACAGAAGAAGGTTTATCGCGTATTCCAAGTTCAGTGCGTCAAGGCTCGCTGGCACTCGGTGCAACTAAAGCGGAAACTATTTGGCGTATTATTGTACCAATGGCAAGCCCTGCGATTATGACAGGTTTAATTCTTGCGGTTGCACGAGCAGCGGGTGAAGTTGCACCGCTAATGTTAGTGGGTGTAGTTAAAATGGCGCCAACGCTACCAGTTGATATGAACTTCCCGTTTGTACACTTAGATAGAAAGTTTATGCACTTAGGTTTCCACATTTATGATGTTGGTTTCCAAAGCCCTAATGTTGAAGCGGCGCGTCCGCTAGTATATGCCACAGCATTCTTACTTGTGGCAGTTATTGTGGCACTGAATATCACAGCAATTGGTATTCGTAACCACTTACGTGAAAAATTCAGGTCGTTAGAACACTAATTGTTCTGCGGTGATAAAAGTTTAATAGGTTTAGTAAAAATGATTACTGTTGCTCCAGAAATTAATCAATCTGCAACTAGCTTACAGCTTGATTTAGAAAACTTATCGGCAGAACAAACTGCTCTTGAAATTAAAGACTTGGACCTTTACTACGGTGATAAGCAAGCGCTGAGCAATATCAGCATGAAGATTCCAAAGGGTCAGGTAACCGCGTTTATCGGTCCATCTGGTTGTGGTAAATCAACCTTATTACGTTGTATTAACCGCATGAATGACTTAGTCGATACGTGTCGTATTGATGGTCAAATCTTGCTACATAACCAAAATATCTATGACAAAAGCGTTGATGTTGCAGCGCTTCGTCGTAACGTTGGTATGGTATTCCAGCGTCCAAACCCATTTCCTAAATCAATTTATGAAAATGTGGTTTATGGTTTGCGCCTGCAAGGTATTAAAGATAAGCGTAAATTAGATGAAGTTGTTGAAGCTTCACTTCGTGGCGCAGCACTTTGGGACGAAGTAAAAGACCGTTTACACGACAGCGCATTTGGTTTGTCGGGTGGTCAGCAGCAGCGTCTAGTTATTGCACGTGCAATCGCGATTGAGCCTGAAGTACTGTTACTCGATGAGCCAACGTCAGCACTTGACCCGATTTCGACCTTGGTTATTGAAGAGTTAATCAACGACTTAAAAAATAAATACACGGTTGTAATTGTAACGCACAACATGCAACAAGCGGCGCGTGTGTCTGATCAAACAGCGTTTATGTATATGGGTGAACTGATTGAATACTCAGATACAAACACTTTGTTTACCACACCGAAGAAAAAGAAAACTGAAGACTACATTACTGGTCGTTACGGGTAAGGATTAAAGTTATGGATCATAATATTTCAAAGCATATTTCAGGTAACTTTAACCAAGAGCTTGAAAACGTTCGCAATCATGTTTTAGCAATGGGTGGCTTAGTTGAGCAACAACTTAACTCAGCACTAGATGCAGTAAACGACAACAATGCTGAACTTGCAAAAAAAGTAGAGATTGGCGATTACAAAGTAAATGCAATGGAAGTGAGCATTGATGAAGAGTGCACACGTATTATTGCAAAACGCCAACCAGCAGCAAGCGATTTACGTTTAGTTGTTGCGATTGCTAAAACCATTGCGGATTTAGAGCGCATTGGTGATGAAGCTCGCCGCATCGCAAAAGTAGCACTTGAGTCAACAGCAAAAGATCAACAGGGTTTACTGGGTAATATCGACAACATGGGTCGCCATGTATCGCAAATGTTACACGATGTGCTTGATGCATTTGCACGTATGGATGCTGAAGCTGCATTTCGTGTACATAAAGAAGATGCCAAAGTTGACCGCGAGTATGAAGCGTTAACGCGTCAGATTATGACTTACATGATGGAAGACCCACGCTCAATTCCAAAGGTAATGGATTTAGTGTGGTCAGTTCGTTCACTTGAACGCATTGGCGATCGTTGCCAAAATATTGCTGAGTACGTGATTTACTTTGTAAAAGGTAAAGATATTCGTCATATCGCACAAGATGATATTGAGCGCGATATTATCGGCAAGTAATTAAAAGAAATTTATATAAAGGGGTAAATGCTTAAAATGCGTTTACCCCTTTTTGTTTTTGCAAGATTCAGCAAAATTTTAGTTTGTTCACTAGCGTAAATTTAATTGTTTGATAATCTAAGTTAAGGAATATCATCTTAATGAAATAGTTATGTGGTAAAGCCTTTCCACCTGTAACTGATTACGGTAAAATTTGCGCGCTTTTAAAATTTAAGGGTCAATTATGGCTAGTAATGCATTTTTAGGGGTTTTTGCGAAATCTCCTATCAAACCAATTGAAGAGCATATAAAAATTGTTCATCAAGCCAGTGCTTTGTTAACGTCTTTCTTTGAACATGCGTTTAATAAAGAGTGGCAACAAGCATCTGAGATCCGCATTAATATTCGCGACTTAGAACGCAAAGCGGATGTGCTTAAACGTGATATTCGTTTGCAACTACCTCGTGGATTATTCCTGCCAGTTGAGCGTACAGATCTTCTAGAACTGATCACTCAACAAGATAAAATTGCTAACAAAGCTAAGGACATAGCAGGCCGTGTACTCGGTCGTGAAATGGAAATCCCTGAGCAAATTCAAGCTGATTTTATTACTTACCTTAATCGTTGTATCGACGCGACAAAACAAGCTTCTAAAGCAATCAATGAACTTGATGAGTTGTTAGAAACGGGTTTCCGTGGCCGTGAAGTAACGTTAGTTGAAAATATGCTAGAAGAACTCGACGCAATTGAGCGTGACACTGATGAAATGCAAATTACTTTGCGTCGTCAGTTGCGTGAAATCGAAAATGAATTAAACCCGATCGATGTGATGTTCTTATATAAGATCCTTGAGTGGGTGGGTGATTTAGCAGATATCGCTGAGCGTGTTGGTTCACGTTTAGAACTGATGCTAGCACGTTAATTAAACTAATTTAAAAAAGTTAAGTTAAAGGTTACTTGATGGATATTATTGCAAATTACGGCTCCACTTTGGTGATTATTGCTGCCGTAGTGGGATTTATCATGGCTTATGGTATTGGTGCGAACGACGTTGCCAATGCGATGGGTACATCGGTTGGCTCTAAAGCGCTAACTATTAAGCAAGCGATTATTATCGCTATGATTTTTGAGTTTGCGGGTGCTTATCTTGCAGGTGGTGAAGTAACATCAACCATTCGTAAAGGCATCATCGACTCATCAGCCTTCGTCGCTATTCCTGAATCACTTGTAATTGGTATGATTTCAGCACTACTTGCTGCAGGTGTATGGTTATTAGTTGCTTCATACCTTGGTTGGCCGGTATCTACTACACACTCAATTATTGGTGCAATCGTTGGTTTTGCGCTAGTTGCAGTGGGTACTGAAGCGATTCAGTGGGGCAAAGTAGCTGGTATCGTAGGTAGTTGGATTATTACCCCAGCGATTTCAGGCTTTATTGCTTATCTAATCTTCATGAGTGCGCAAAAACTGATTTTTGATACTGACTCACCACTTAACAATGCAAAACGCTTTGTGCCTATGTACATGGGTCTTGCAGCATTTGTTATGGCGCTAGTTACTATCAAAAAGGGCTTAAAGCACGTTGGTTTAGAACTTGGTGCTGTTGAAGGTTACAGCATTGCTATTGCTGCTGCTGTTGCAGTTGCTATCTTAGGTAAAGTGCTTATTGCACGTCTTAAAATGGACCCAGCTGCTGACAAAGAAATGCAATTCAACAACGTTGAAAAAGTATTCGCAATCTTAATGATTGTAACTGCATGTTGTATGGCATTTGCGCACGGTTCAAATGACGTTGCTAACGCGATTGGTCCACTAGCTGCGGTAGTAAGTATTGTTCAGCATGATGGTGAAATTGTTAAGAAATCAGAGCTAGTGTGGTGGATTTTACCACTTGGTGGTTTAGGTATTGTTATTGGTTTAGCAATCCTTGGTAAGAAAGTAATTAAAACTATTGGTGAAGGTATTACACACTTAACACCTAGCCGTGGTTTTGCTGCTGAACTTGCTGCTGCATCAACCGTTGTTATTGCATCGGGTACAGGTTTACCTATTTCAACTACACAAACGTTAGTAGGTGCTGTACTGGGCGTTGGTATGGCGCGCGGTATTGCGGCGCTTAACTTAGGTGTTGTAAGAAATATCGTTGTTTCTTGGGTTATTACCTTGCCAGTAGGCGCAGTATTAGCTATTGTTATCTACTATGTATTGGCGGCTATTTTTGGCCTTCAAGTGTAACGACTTTTAGCTTGAAAAGACCCCATATGCGAACACGCAATGGGGTCTTTTTTTGTCTTAAATTTATGCAATTTAAATTATACCAATTCACTTAAGTAGCTGATCATCCTAGCGGACTAAATATCATGCTAACTGCGTTAGAATTTATCAATGTAGAATAACTACATAAGAAAAATTCCGCCTGGTTATCATTTCATTTATCCAGCGCTATCCCTGATCACATATTTAACAGAATTGGTATTAGTTTATTAAATTACAAAGACATATTTGATTTTCATGTGTTAATTTGTTTTTATCGTTATTAATTAGAATTTAATCGGTTATAACGATGAAAAACCTTCCAAGTATTAAACAACTTCAGTACTTACTCGCTGTTCACCAACATCAACATTTTGGCCGTGCTGCTGAAGCGTGTTTTATCGGTCAATCTACTCTCAGCAGTGCAATTCAAAACCTCGAAGAAACACTAGGCTGTCAGCTAATTGAGCGTGAAAATCGTAGTATTATGTTCACCGCGATTGGTGAAGAGGTGGTTGAGCGTGCGCGTAAGATTATCGACGATACAATCAGTGTAAAAGAGCTTACTAAAAGCTTTTTAAACCCGCTGCAAGGGCAGCTTACAATTGGCATTATCCCTACTGTTGCAAGTTTTATTGCCGCTGATCTTTATCATTTATGTGCCACAGAATTCCCTGAGCTTGAATTAGTTTTAATTGAAGATACCAGTGATAACTTACTCGATAAATTGGAAAAAGGACAAGTTGATGTTGCGCTCTTAGCGCTACCTTACAACACCAAAAAATTCCATACGCATATTTTGGCACAAGACCCATTTAATATGGTGATGCACAAAGACTATGAAGCGGCAAAAGGTATTGCTGATTTTAATTTATTACCTCCTTCTTCCGTGTTTTTGCTAGAGCGGGAACACTGTCTTACAGATCATGCACTGAGTGCCTGTCACTTAAGTAAAAGTGAGTGTATCAATCCTTTTGAAGCGGCAAGCTTGCACACTTTACTTAGCATGGTTGAAAAACAACTTGGTGTGACCTTTTTACCGCAAATGGCAATCAACGCCGGTATTCTTGCCCATAAACCTATGGTATTTAATGCCGCGCAAGACACAGCGTACCGTGATATTGGTATTCTGTGGCGTAAAACCTCAGGCCGCATTCGCGATTTCCGTTTGTTATGCGACAAACTGAAGCCTTTCTTTGCTGAAAAATGCGCTCGCTAAAAAAAATTAAAAAATTTAAAACTTTTTTTGAACAATGCTCGACTACATAAACAGAGAAACAATTAGCTGGGGAATATGTGTTCTTTCAAAGCGAAAAAGGGTTAATAAAAAAAGCGCAGCAAGGTGATAAACGGGCATGGCTTACGTTAGTTAAGCAATATGAAAAGCCGATTTATCATAGCTGTTTGCGCATGGTGAGTAACCCAGATGATGCACTCGAAATCATGCAAGAAAGCTTTATGAGCATTTATCGCTCGTTGGATAAATATCGTTTTGAGTCGAGCTTTAAAACCTGGGCAATTGCGATTACAAATCGGCGCTGTGTTGAGTTTTATCGCGCACGAAAAGTGCTTGATGAGGAACAGCAAGAAATGCTGATTGCAGAGAGCAAAACACCTGAACCAGCTGACTTTATGGTGTTTATGGCAGAGCAAAACAAACAAGTGTTAAAGCTATTAAATGACTTACCTTGGGTGCAAAAAGAAGTGGTTGAATTAAAGTTTTTCCAACATTTTACATTTGATCAAATAGCAGAGCAGCTTGGTGTATCAACCAATACAGTAAAATCCCGTTTATATTCGGCATTGTCGAAACTGCGTCAAGATTTGGAGGTGCTAAATGGCTAATTTAGATATTATTTTCCAAAAATGGCTAGAAAGTGGAGAGCTTTCAGCAGAAGAGAAAAGCTTGTTAGAACAAGATTCAGTTTATGCTGAATTGCTCGCAAATAGTCAGCAATGGCAAACACTAGCAAATGAATATCAAGAAACACCTGTACCACATTGGCAAAGGGAAGCAACTTGGTTTGAAAAGCCAAAGCCTACACCTATCAGCAGCCGACTTGCAGCTTGGTTTGCACCGGCAGCGCTGGCGTGCTCAGTGGTTATGTGTTCTTTAGTCTTTTTACGCGCTGAAATTAATTACAGTGATTCTGGCTTTGCGATAAGTTTTGATAAATCAGCAGAAGCACCGGCAGTGACTTTTGAGCAGCTGCAAACATTGCTTGTTGAGCAACAAAAAAACAATGCAGAAGCGACTTATGCACTCGTTAAAGAAGCGATTGACCAAGGGCGATTAGAGCGAAAAGAAGATATTGGCGCGTTGGTTGCCGATTTAAACCAAATACGAAAACAGGATCAGGCGTTAATTCGTCTGCAACTTAATGAACTGGCACAACAGGTTGAACAACAGCCTCAGTCATCAATTGCCAAAAACCAAATATGGGAGAACTAATCATGAAAACGAATGCACGTTTTTTGATTCCATTAACGTTATTAACTTCACAAGCGGTTTTGGCTGCAGCTGAAAGTGATGTTGTAAGTAAAAGCCAAAAAGAAATCAGTATTATGAGTAATATTCTCAAAGCATCGCTCGATGCTGAACAGGGAATTCGTGTAAGACAAATTAAAGGCGCTTACTTAGCAGAGCAAGGTTATGTATTTAACATCAGTGCTAAAGGTATCTCTGGTAGTTTTGGTGGGTGGAAACAATTCTTTGTACAGCCTGATTTTGATGTTGAATTTGATGAAGCGGAGATGATGATTAAAGCGGAAGAAATGCGCATCGAAGCCGCTAACCAATCGTATCAAGTTGCCATGGAAACATTGCGAGAGTCATCAGATAAAATGCGAGAATTTGCAGAACAAGAGCGCGAAATTGAATTTCAGATACGAGAAGTTGAGCGTGAACGTCGTGATTTAAACCTTGAACGCAGACATGCGCAAAAAGAGAAAGATGAAAAGTCGGTAGAAAAAGAAATCGCTAAACTAGAAGCTAAAATCGCTAAGCTTGAAAAAGAAAAAGCACAAGTGCGTGATAAGCGTGATGATGCAAAAGACAAAATAAAATCAACCACTAAGGAAAAACAGCAAAAATTAGCTGAAGTACGTAAGCAGAATATTCGGGTTGTGAGTAATACGCTTGCACAAACCTTATGTGATTACGGTGCTGGCCTAAAAGGACTTAACAAAAACCAGTATGTAAACTTTATTATTGATAATGCGACAGGCAATAAAGAAGACTTGGTATTTGTATTTAATAAAGCGCAAATAAACAAGTGTGTTGTGGGTGATATGGATGCGAAAAAGTTACTAGCTAGCGCCCAAAGCTACACATTTTAAAGTGATATTTAAACTATCAATTCACCGTTAAAAAAACAAAAAAGCCGCTTAACTAGCGGCTTTTGAATTTAATAAACTTTCAGTTTTAACGTTTGGTAAAAAGAGTAAATAAACAAGTACAACTAAATTGAAATAAGGTATCGCCCCTAATCCAGCAAATACTGCTTTTGGGTAGCCTTTCTCTGAAGCCTTTAAGTAACAAAAGTAGCAAATCAGGACATTTGCTATAAGCAGTAAAAAAATAAATAGTGCCATAGTCCCTCCCGTTTTTAACTTCAATCCATTCACTCATTTGAATGGTTTATTGTATGTCCGTATGGGATCAGTTTAGCCTATTCTTTGTTCGCTTTCCTATGGTTTTGTTAAAATACTTTGTAAAAATTGTTAAGCGATTGAGTTCGTTGAAATGTTTTTTTGTTTGCGGATTTCAGCTGCAGCAACGGGTTTGCCAATATAATAACCTTGCGCGTAATCTACGCCAATTTCTCTAAGTAATTCAAAGGTTTCTTCGTCTTCTACATACTCGGCAACGCAAGTTTTTCCAAGTGAATGACTGATGTCTTTTATCGCATTTACCAAAGCTTTATCAATGCTGTCTTGGGTCATATCTTTAACAAATGAGCCATCTATTTTCACTTGATTTGCAGGCAGTTGCTTTAGGTAACTGAAGGTACTAAAACCAGTGCCAAAATCATCTATCGAAAATTGGCAGCCAATCTTTTGTAATTGGGTAATCATGGCTGTAGTTGCAACAAGATTGCTAATACTTGCCGACTCGGTAATTTCAAATGTCAGTCTGTCTGGGCTGACATTGTGTAGTTTTATACTTTCTGCAATGGTATTTAACAAGTTGGCATTATTAAATGCCTGTGCCGATAAGTTGATTGCGACTTTATTTAATTCAGGATATTCGCCCAGCAGTGCAATTGTTTTTTCAATGACATTTTGGTCAAGTAAATCAATGTCGGTTACCAGTTCAAGAGATGGAATAAATTGATTTGGATAAATAATTTCATCATTTACAATTAAACGCACAAGGGCTTCGTAATAACTGACTTTTTGCTCTTTATAGCACCAAATAGGTTGAAAGTGCATCGTTAAGCTTTGGGCTTTTAACGCTTCTTTAATGCTATGTGCCCATGTAATACCTGACAGTAATTGTTTGGTATTGGCATCTGATTCTGAATAACAATGTACAATATTTCGGCCGCGACTCTTTGCTACGTAAAGAGCAATATCTGCTTGTTTTAAGCATTCACTGGCATCGCAGTTTTTTTGATTAATTTGCGTCAGGCCAATAGAGCAGCTAATTGAATAGTTTTGTTCACCAAAACGGAAACTTTGATGCTCAATTGTTTGGCATAAGCTCTCGCCAATCATATGGGCATCAAGTAAGTCGGTGTTTTCTAAAATAATGGCAAACTCATCGCCACCTAAGCGGCATACTAAAGCATCACCAGACACACATTGCTCAAACAGCTCAGCAACTTTTTGTAGTACTTTGTCACCTTGTTGGTGCCCTTGAGAATCATTAATGATTTTGAAGTGATCTAAATCGATATAAAGTAAAGCATGCTCTTGTTTATCATCAATTTTTTTGCAAAAGTAATTGAGTTGTTGATCAAAAAAGTAGCGATTGTGTAAATTGGTTAACGTATCGTGATGCGCTAAGTGCTGTAAGCTAAATTCAGCTTGTTTTCGCTCATCAATGTTATCGATACTTAAGGTAATGTTACTTTTAACATGCGCTTCTTTAATCGATTGAAGCTTACATTCAATCCAAATTTGATGGCCAAGTTTATGGTTGATCTGTAATTCAACTTTATCTTTGCTGCCAGGTGTCATTTTTATCGATGAAATTAATTCGCTTAATTTTGCTGCATCTTTAGCCGGGAAAAAGCATGTTAGCGGCATTCCTAAGCTCGATTGCAAGCCATTGCCCGTTAACGCTTCCCAAGCGGGGTTTAAAAAGCAAATATTTTGAGCCTGATCGATTTCAATTACCGCGGTATTCAAGTGCATTAAAATACGTTGGTGGGCAGAGAATAAATCTTTGTAACCTTGCTGGCTTTTACTCAGTTGCTCTACTTTGTCTGCGAATTCATCATAGCTCACCATAAAGTCTTCGCGTCGTGCGGCTTGTTCACAAACTTTGTTAATGATGTTGTGATTGAATGGTAATCGAATAAAGTCCGTCACCCCTAATAGTAGTAGTTGCTCAGCAAAATCAGCATCTTGGCTATCAATTATGGTCACTACTGCTTGATTGGGGCGGTGAATTCTAAGTTGTTGCAAAAAGTTATTTACGCGGTCAAAACTACCATGAGTCGCATCAATTAAAACGATGGCATATTTATATTGCTGAATTAGAGTTTGTGCAGTGGCGCAGTTATCTACGTTGGTAATGGCAAAGCCTAATTCTAAATCGTGCTTAATTTGTGCAGCGCGCTCTTCATTTGACTCAACCAGTAACAGTGGTAAGCGACTGCTCTTATCCATGTGCTCTGATAAGATATTGGCAAGTAAATGCGGCAATGATTTTAATTTATCATGCTGTAAAATGGCATCAATACCGTATGCGCGTGCAGTTGTTTCGGCAATGCGTTCACAGTAGGTTGGTGGAATTAATACAATAGGGGTGTTTTTAGCAGTCGCTAATAGGCCTGAGCGCACCATGCGAGAAAAGCGCCATCCATCAATTTCGCCTATAGCCAAATCGGTGATGATTAGGTTTACCGATTGCTTTTTTAATAAATCGAGGGCCTCTAAGCTATTGCTTTTAAGCTCAATATCAAATACATCGACATTTTTTAACGCATCAACAAGGTGGGTTGATAGCTTAATATCTGGTGTAACTACCAGTAATTTAAGCTTATTCGACATTGAAACTGTACCTCTAAATCAGCCAACCACTCCTTGGTAACTTAGATTTTCAAATGCCAAAAGATACCTATTTTAGGTAGTTAACTCAAGTAAAATTGGCATTTTCAGCATGGTCAAAAATCTATCTCTATTCAATACAGTAGGTTATATTTTGCACGGGCTGTTTTCCTTGATTTAAATCATCACTAACACTAGAATCGGCGCCACTTTAACCAAGTATGCCCTGAGTACTGACAACCAAGTGAGAATACTAAATGCGTGTTGCTGATTTTAACTTTGAATTACCCGATGAACTAATTGCCCGCTATCCAATGGAAGAGCGTACAGCGAGTCGCTTGTTAAAGCTCGAAGGTAATAGCGGTGAGATTACGCATCATACGTTTGCTGATATGCTTGAATTTGTGAACCCTAATGATCTGATTATCTTTAATAATACAAAGGTTATTCCAGCGCGTATGTTTGGTCAAAAAACTTCAGGCGGTAAGGTTGAAGTGCTCGTTGAACGTGTCGTCGACAAACACACTGTGCTTGCTCATGTGCGTGCAAATAAGTCACCTAAAGTAGGTAATGAACTTATTTTAGAAGGTAGCGCAACTGCTGTAATGCAAGGCCGTCAGGGTGAATTGTTTGAGCTCAAGTTTGAAGGTGAAGAGGGCGTTCTTGATATTTTAGAGCGCATCGGTCATATGCCATTACCGCCTTATATTGACCGCCCTGATAATGATAAAGACCGCAATCGCTATCAAACTGTTTATGGTGAAAAACCAGGTGCAGTTGCTGCACCAACAGCAGGCCTTCATTTTGACGATGCGTTATTAGCAAAGTTAAAAGACAAAGGTGTTGATTTAGGGTTTGTAACGCTGCATGTGGGTGCTGGTACATTCCAGCCTGTTCGTGTTGATAAAATAGAAGATCACCATATGCACTCAGAATACATTGAAGTGCCAGAGCAAGTCGTTGCGCAAATTAAAGCGTGTCGTGAACGTGGCGGCCGCGTTGTTGCCGTTGGTACAACGTCAATGCGCTCACTTGAGTCAGCAGCAATGAAATCAGAAGGTGAACTTGCACCATTCTACGGCGATACCGATATCTTCATTTATCCGGGTTACGAGTTTCAGGTGGTTGATGCAATGATCACAAACTTCCACTTACCAGAATCAACGCTGATTATGTTGGTAAGTGCCTTTGCAGGACAAGAGAATATTATGAACGCCTATAACACCGCAATTGCAGAAAAATACCGCTTTTTCTCATACGGTGATGCGATGTTCTTAACCAAAAAAGACCTTTAACACTTGGTTCAAAAAATACTGGCGATGTAACTCAGTTACATCGCTTTACACGTAAATCTCACTTTCCACTTTTATTTCTGTTATCTCATCCCTATATCCATAGTATTGTGCTGTCAAAGCAGGTAAAATCGACCGATTATTTTACGCTCAATTGATGAAGTTGAGTAAAAGTTGGACTGTTTTTCCGGCATTTGAGGTTTTTATGAAATTTGAATTAGACAATACAGATGGCAAGGCGCGTCGCGGCCGTTTGATTTTTGAACGCGGTGTTGTTGAAACACCTGCATTTATGCCTGTGGGTACTTACGGTACTGTTAAAGGCATGACACCTGAAGAGCTAAAAGGCACAGGTGCTGAAATCTGCTTGGGTAATACCTTTCACTTAATGCTTCGTCCAGGTACTGAAATCATTAAACAACATGGTGATTTACATGATTTTATGGGCTGGGATAAACCAATTCTTACCGATTCAGGCGGTTTCCAAGTATTCAGTTTAGGCGAAATGCGCAAAATTTCTGAAGAAGGCGTAATGTTCCGTTCGCCAGTAAACGGTGAAAAAATCATGCTTTCACCTGAAAAAGCAATGCAAGTACAGCGTGATTTAGGTTCAGATATCGTGATGATTTTTGACGAATGTACGCCGTACCCAGCAACTGAAAAAGAAGCGCGTGATTCAATGGAATTATCGTTGCGCTGGGCAAAGCGTTCAAAAGAAGGTCACGGTGATAACCCATCTGCGCTGTTTGGTATTATTCAAGGTGGTATGTATCCAGAGCTGCGTGAAATTTCACAAAAAGGCTTAGAAGAAATCGGTTTTGATGGTTATGCCTTAGGCGGCCTATCGGTTGGTGAGCCAAAAGAAGAAATGATTAAGATTCTTGATCATTGCGCTTACAAAATGCCTGAAGACAAACCGCGTTACCTAATGGGTGTTGGTAAACCTGAAGACTTAGTTGAAGCTGTGCGTCGCGGTATTGATATGTTTGACTGTGTTATGCCAACGCGTAACGCACGTAACGGTCACTTATTTATTACCGGTGGCGTAATTAAAATCCGTAATGCGGTTCACAAAACAGATACCGGCCCACTTGATCCTGAGTGTGATTGCCATACCTGTCAAAACTTCTCTCGTGCTTATTTACATCACCTTGATAAGTGTAATGAAATTTTAGGTGCACGTTTAAACACCATTCATAACTTACGTTATTACCAACGCGTAATGGAAGGCCTGCGTAATGCGATTGCAGAAAACAAGCTGGATGAGTTTGTTGCTGATTTTTATGCACGACGTGGCTTACCAGTACCAGAATTAAAACAAATTGAAGACTAATAAAATTTAAGAGGAATCAACCATGAGTTTATTTATCTCAAGTGCGCATGCAAGTGCGGGTGCTCCACCTGCTGGTGGCGGCATGGAAATGCTAATTATGCTAGGTATTTTCGGTTTAGTATTTTACTTCCTAATTTACCGTCCACAAGCAAAGCGTGTTAAAGAGCACAAGAACCTAATGTCAGCATTGGCGAAAGGTGATGAAGTACTTACTGCGGGTGGTTTAGTGGGTAAAATCGTGAAAGTATCTGACGACAAAGATTTTGTTGTAGTTGCACTTAATGACCAAGCTAACGTAACTGTGCAAAAAGGTTCAATTTCAGCTGTGCTGCCTAAAGGCACAATGAAAGCACTTTAATCAAAGGAACAAGTTGTGATTAATAAGTACCCATTATGGAAGTACTTGATGGTGGTTGCAGTGGTATTGCTCGGTATGCTTTACGCTGCACCAAATATGTACGGTAGTGATCCTGCCGTACAGATTTCAGGTGCGCGAGGCGCTGTAATTGAAACAGCTGATCTCGACAAAGTAAAAGACGTTTTAACGAAAGATGAATTTGATGCTAAATCAATCAAACTAGAAAATGAGCAAATTCTAATTCGTTTTAATGATGTAGAAACTCAGTTAAAAGCGAAAGACGTACTAAGCGAAAGCCTAGGCGCTAACTATATCGCTGCTATAAACTCTGCCCCTTCAACGCCGGCATGGCTTGAAAACTTGGGCGGTGCGCCGATGAAGTTAGGCTTAGATTTACGTGGTGGTGTTGAGTTTACGATGGAAGTTGATATGCAAACAGCAATCAACAACCAACTTAAGCAAATGCAACAAGATTTCCGTTCTGATTTACGTGAGCAGAAAATCCGCTACCGCAGTATTCGCGAAGTCGCAAACTCTGACCGTGTTCAACTTGTTTTCCGTAATAACGAAGACAAAGATGCGGCTGAAAGCTTCCTACAAAAGAATAACCCTAGCCTTGAGTTTCGCGATGACCGCGGCAATGACCTTGCATTCAACGTAAGACTAACAGAAGCTAAGTTGAAAGAAATTCGCGATTATGCGATTTCACAAAACTTAATCATTATTCGTAAGCGTATTAACCAAATTGGTGTAGCTGAGCCAAATGTTCAGCGCCAAGGTAAAGAGCGTATCTTAGTGCAATTACCGGGTATTCAAGACCCTGCGCGTGCGAAAGAAATCTTAGGTTCAGCAGCAACACTTGAGCTACGCATGGTAGACCAAGATAACGACGTTCGCGATGCGTTAGCGGGTCGTATGCCGCCGGGTTCAGAAGTAATCAATGACCAATATGGTCGTCCAGTATTACTGAAAAAACGCGTAATGCTTGAAGGTTCGCATATTACCGGCGCACAAGCGGGTTATGACCAATATCAACGTCCGCAAGTTAGTTTGCAACTTGATAGTAAAGGTGGCTCAAAAATGGCTTCATTTACTAAAGATGAAGTTGGTAACTTAATGGCGATTGTGTTCATCGAGTACCGTCCATCGGGCAAGGTTGATGAAAATGGTAAAGCATTACCACCAATCAAACATGAAGAAGTGATTAACCAAGCGACTATCAACGAGCGTTTAGGTCGTCGTTTCCAAATCACAGGTATTGATACACCAGCAAAAGCGCAGCATTTATCTGAAATGTTACGTGCAGGTGCGCTTGTAGCACCAATTCAGATTGTTGCTGAAAGTACCATTGGTCCAAGCATGGGTGCTGAAAACGTTGAAAAAGGTATTACTGCAGTAGTACTCGGTTTTGTTTTCGTACTGGTATTTATGCTGCTTTACTACAAAGGTTTTGGCTTGATTGCAAACATTGCACTGGGATTAAACCTAGTGTTAATTGTTGGTGCTATGTCAGTACTTGCGGGTGCAACACTCACCTTACCAGGTATTGCCGGTATCGTACTTACCGTTGGTATGGCGGTTGATGCTAACGTACTTATTTTTGAACGTATTCGTGAAGAATTGGCTGACGGACGCAGTCCTCAGCAAGCAATTCACCACGGTTACGACAGTGCATTTAGCACCATTTTCGATGCTAATATCACAACCTTAATCGCAGCTGTGATTTTGTACGCGATTGGTACAGGTCCTATTCAAGGATTCGCAATCACTCTTGCTATCGGTATTGTAACGTCAATGTTCACCGCTATTGTTGGTACGCGTGCAATTGTTAACGCGTTACTTGGTGGTAAGCGCATTGAGAAGTTATCTATCTAGGAGAGTGTGATGCAGTTATTAAAGTTAAACGAAACACTTAAGTTTATGTCATTGCGTAAAATCGCAATGACAATTTCAACACTGTTGATCCTTGCTTCTTTTGTGTCGTTTTTTACCAAAGGTATGAACTTTGGTTTAGATTTCACCGGTGGTACTACGGTAGAAGTTGGTTTTGAGCAAGCAGCTGACCTTAAAGTTGTGCGCTCAGCGCTTCATGAAAATGGCTTCCCTGATGCGCAGGTGCAGCTGTTTGGTTCGAGTAAGGACGTAAAAATTCGTCTTGAACCACGTGAAGGTGAAAAGGCTGATATGATCAGTAACCAAGTACTCGACATTCTTGTTCAGGCGGGCCAAAAGGTTGAGATCCGCTCAATTGAGTTTGTTGGTCCAAGTGTTGGTGAAGATTTAAAAGAGCAGGGCGGCTTAGCAATGTTAACAGCGCTAATCTGTATTTTGCTTTACGTTGCGATGCGCTTTGAATGGCGTTTTGCGGTTGGTGCGGTAGCAGCGCTTGCTCATGACGTTATCTTAACCGTGGGCTTATTCTCTGTATTAGGTTTACCTTTTGACTTGACCGTACTTGCGGCAGTACTTGCGGTAATAGGTTATTCACTCAACGATACGATTGTTGTATCTGACCGTATTCGTGAGAACTTCCGTAAAATCCGTGTCGATGACACCATTGAAATTGTAGATATTTCACTTACACAAACACTTAACCGTACATTAGTAACATCAATTACCACGATTTTGGTACTTGTTGCGTTATTTGTATGGGGCGGCGAAACCATTCATGGTTTTGCAACAGCGCTATTGTTTGGTGTATTTATCGGTACTTACTCTTCTGTTTACGTAGCAAGTTCTGTTGCGGTAATGATGGGTATCAGCAAAGAAGATCTGATCCCTGAAGAAGTTGAGAAAGAAGGTGCTGAATTTGACAATATGCCTTAATTTGGCTGTGTTGTAATAATTTTGCAAAAGGCCAGTGTTAGTACTGGCCTTTTTTTGTGTCTTTAGTATGATACATGAAAATGATAAACATTCTCAAAGGCATTAAAATGACAAAGTTATCTGTTTTGGTTTCTTTAGTGGCAGCATCTCTTTTATCAGCGTGTGGTGAAAATCAAACAACCGCTGAAGTAGTGGCAGAAGCCCCTGTTATTAATCAAGAGCTCGCCGTATATAAAGCAGGTGCAAAAGAGCTCGTTAGTATGATTAAAACAGCAAAACCAGATGCTGATATTGCGCAAAAATCAGCTGAGCTTGTGGCGAGTTCTAAAGAGATTATTTCACAATTTATTGTTAAGCATCCAAAGTGTAATGAGTACCTAACTGCACTTAATAATGCAGCGGATATTATTCCTACCTTACCGCTTGAAGAAATTGAAGCCGGCTACCACGAAGATGGCAAATTACCAAAATTTGATGATCCTAACTGCTACCATGCTAAAGATTTACTCGTTCACCCTGCAACGGTACAAGCGATGGCAACAATGGGTATCAATAACACTGAAATGCGCGAAAGTGCAGAGCTTGAAATTATTGAAGTTATTGCACACTTCTCGCAAGTAGAAAAAGCATTAAACTAACCTAAATTTCAAAAGGTTGTAATTTTAAAATGAAATAATTGCAACCTTTTCTGATACTTAATCACTGACATATTTTTGTCACTATCACTTGCTATATTCGCCATCCGTAAAGAGGTGAATTATGCAAAACTTGAAACAATCGAACAGCTTAAAAACAATCTTGTCAGAACGTTTGATTACTACGCTGTTTCAACCCATTCTTGATATTGAGCAAGAAACGGTTTTAGGCTACGAAGCTTTATCACGAGGACCTGAAAATTCAAGTTTGTATAGTCCATTAGAACTCTTTGCGCAGGCAGAGAAAGATGCTTGCCTATCCGAATTAGAATTACTTTGCCGTGAAAAAGCGATAGAAAACTTTGTAAAACAAGGTCTACCAGGCAAGTTATTTATTAATGTGAGCCCAACGACCTTATTGCAAGCGACTCACCCCAAGGGTGAAACGCTTCATTTATTAGCAAAATACGGTTTGCCAACCTCTCGTGTCGTTATCGAAATCACCGAGCGAGAGCCACTTTGTGAAAGTGATTTATTATTTGAAGCAATAAAGCATTACCGCGATTTAGGATTGCATATTGCTATTGATGACTTTGGCTCAGGTTACAGTGGCTTAAAACAGTGGTCTGAATTAAAACCTGATATCGTTAAGATTGACCGTTACTTTATTGATCATTGCGATAAAAGTGTGGTGAAAAAAGAGTTTTTACGTTCGATATTGGAACTTGCAAAAATCACTAACACCCGAGTTATCGCAGAAGGTATCGAGCGTACGCAAGAACTTGAACTATTAAAAAGCTTAGGCGTTGAATTAGCGCAGGGCTTTTTACTGGAGCGCCCCGCATTATCACCATGTCAAAGCTTTGCTGAATGCATTGCTGCACAAAAACTCGTTGATATGCCACGTAACACACAAAACTATTCACGCTTTATTGGTAATTTACTGCTTAGTCAGCAATCGATTTTGGCTACAACCAATTGTGGTATGGCGAAAAAGTATTTTGAGCAAGATAAGTCACTGCAAAGTTTAGTGGTATTAAATCAAGAGAGTCGCCCTGTTGGTATTTTGCATCGAGATCAGCTGTCGGAATTATTCTCCTCAACCTATGGTGCGGCACTTCATGCAAAACACTCAGTGACTGAGATTATGGATAATCAGCCACTGGTTGTTGATAGATTGACAGCGCTGGACTCTGTAAGTCAAAAAATTACTGACTCAGACTTTGATATTCGTCGCTATATTATTGTTACACAAGAAGGTGCGTATTTAGGCGTGGTGCCCATTCGCGATATTTTAAAGCACATCACCGATGAAAAAATTAAAAATGCGCAACATGCAAATCCGTTAACTATGTTGCCGGGTAATGTGGCCATCAATGAAAATATCGAACGCAGATTAAATGCAAAGCATGATTTTGAATTGGCCTATATCGATTTAAATCACTTTAAACAGTTTAATGACCTTTATGGTTATGCCAGTGGCGATATGGTGATTAAGTTACTCGCAGATATTTGCCGTCAGGTATGTAATCGTAAAGACTGCTTTATAGGGCACATTGGCGGTGATGATTTTATGCTGGTATGCCCAAGTGGTATTGGTGAGGCGTTATGCCAGCAAATTATTACTGAATTTGAAACTGCGGTAAAAGCCTATTTTACCCCAGAGCATGTCTCAGCAGGCGGTTACTGGGCGACAAATCGTGAAGGTGAGAAAAAATTTGTACCTTTACTTACGTTATCAATCGGCCTAGTTAATCCAGACATTGAACATTGTGAGAATAGCCATCAAGTAGCAGCACTTGCCACCGATGCAAAAAAAGAAGCGAAGCGTTTTGTGGCTAGCCATTTGTTTATTTGCAAACGCCGACGACCGACAATGGCGATAGTCAGGTTACCTGTCGCAAAATAGTGAATTAGCGGTGATTGAAAAACAATCGCTTTACCTCATCAATAACTTGCTTTAACTTAAGATTACTCGAGCTATATTTGGGGCAAGTAATATGAGAATAAATGTACCATATTGTTTTATAGCACTTATTTCATTATCTATATGCTCAGCAGCGGCAACCGAAGTTGTTAAAGTAGCTAAAGAGCAGCGCAAGCTATATCCCAGAGATCATTATATTGTTAGCTTGTTAGAGATGGCACTGGCAAATCACGCTTATCAATTTGAGCATGTTCCTGTGCACCCTCATCAGCAACGTACCTTGCTAAAACTGAGTAAAGGTGACGTGGATATTCATTGGGGCATGACAAGCCCTGATCGTGAAACCATAGCCACAGCCATTCCCATTCCTATTTTCAAAGGCTTAATAGGTAAACGCATTGCACTGATAAATCAGCAAAGGCAACCCGAATTCAGTGCCATCACCGACGATAAGTTTAAATTGTTAACAGCAGTGCAGGGGCACGATTGGCCTGATACAAAAATTTTGGCGCAAAATGGCTACCGTGTGAAACCATTTGCCCATTACCCAGCTATGTTCACGATGGTATCGCGTGGGCAAGTTGATTACTTCCCCCGTTCCGTAATTGAAATTCAAGATGAATTGGCGGAGTTTAATAAACTTGGTTTGTCTATTGAGCAGCAGCATCTACTCAGTTATCCCGCAGCGTTTTACTTTTTTGTAAATAAAAACAAAAGTGAACTGGCTACAGCACTGGAAAGTGGTTTGTTAGCAATGGTGAACGATGGTCGATTTGATAAGTTATTTGATGACTACTTTGCAGATACGCTCGCAAAATTAAAACTGGATGAGCGCGTAGAGCAGCAACTTGAGAATGATTATTTTCCGGATGCAGCAATATTAGACAATAAAGCGCTTTGGTATAAAAAATAAGGAAGCAATTTGCTTCCTTATTTATAAAACCTAGTAAAAGCTAGCAATTATTTAAGTAATGCATCGCTTAAGTGTGGGCGAAGCTCTTTTACAATTGCTTGTGCAAGTTTTGGTGCGCCACATACAATATTACCTGACTTATCTTGGTTGTTACCGCCAGCAAAGTCAGTTACTAAACCACCTGCTTCTTTAACAAGTAGTTGACCTGCAGCTGTATCCCAAGGTTTTAAGCCAATTTCAAAGAAACCGTCAACACGACCAGCAGCAACATATGCTAAATCAAGTGCTGCAGAACCAGCACGACGCATATCTGCAGTGTGAATAAATAACGCACTGAATGCGTTCATATATTCTTCCATATGATGCTTATGCTTAAATGGGAAGCCAGTTGCTAATACAGTGCCCGAAAGGTCAGTTGCTTTGTTAACGCGAATACGCTTGCTGTTTAGCTGTGCGCCTTGACCGCGAGTTGCAGTAAATAATTCGCCACGAATTGGATCGTATACAACAGCTTGTTCTGTACGGCCTTTAACTTTTAATGCAATAGAAACCGCGAAGTGAGGAATGCCCTTGATGAAGTTTGTAGTACCATCAAGAGGATCGATAACCCAAAGGTAATCAGCGTCGCTGCCAAGTTGTTGACCTAGCTCTTCGCCTATAATGCTATGGTTAGGGTAAGACTTTAAAATAGTGTCGCGAATCATTGCTTCCGCGTCTTTGTCTACGTTAGTTACAAAGTCGTTGCTACCTTTTTGAAGTACTTCAACTTTATCACTCTCTTCATATTTCTGAAGAATAACTTTACCTGCATTTCGCGCAGCGCGAACCGCAATGTTTAACATTGGATGCATAGCTTTACCTTTAGGTTTTAAAAGAACTCATTAACTACTGAGATTTGATTAATTGGCACCACCCCTCAGTTCAGCCGCGCTATTTTAGCGACTTTTTTACTGATGTAAACCAAAATAATAAATTTAATCTCTGGTTAACAATTAATCAAACTTGCCAACGAAAAAATCGTTATTCGCGGTGTAATAGTCGAAATTTAAAGATGAGTAGGCTAAAATCCGCGCCAGATTAAATTTAAGAGTTTAAGACCAACTAATGACGCTAGATAAAATTCGTATCGTACTCGTTAATACTTCACATACAGGTAATATTGGTTCTGTTGCACGTGCAATGAAAACAATGGGATTTAGCAAGCTTTACTTAGTAGATCCAGTAAACCCGGTCGACAGTCATGCAAGTGCTCTCGCTGCAGGTGCAACTGATGTATTGGGTAATGCTGTTGTGGTAGATACATTGCAAGAAGCAATTGCTGATTGTAATACGGTTATTGGCACTAGCGCACGTTCACGAACATTATCTTGGCCAATGGTTGACCCAGTTGAGTGTGGTGAAAAGCTACTAGCAGGCACAGAGCAAGAAGGTGATGTGGCATTAGTATTTGGTCGTGAAAATAGCGGTTTAACCAATGAAGAATTACAACTTTGTAATTACCATGTGTGTATTGCTGCTAATCCTGAATATTCATCGCTAAATTTAGCAATGGCAGTGCAAACGCTATGTTACGAAACACGTATGCGCTTTTTAGCTAAAGGTGAACAGCCTGTTGAGCAAGATGATACGGTATACCCAAGCTCAGAACAGATGGAACTTTTCTACCAACATTTAGAAAAAACCTTGTCTGACACAGGCTTTATTATTAAGCAGCACCCAGGTCAGGTAATGACAAAGTTACGCCGTTTATTTAATCGCGCTCGCCCAGAAGAACAAGAGCTAAACATTCTACGCGGCATTTTAACCTCTATTGATAAATCAGTCGTAAAAAAAGAGTGCGAATAGTATAAAGAGAATACTTGACTAATTTACTCAGGTAATTAAAATAATACCTGAGTAAATTACTAGGTTATTGGTTGCGAAGACGAGAAACAACGCGACTAAAGAATAACCTAAGTGCGAACAATAAATACTTGACTATCTTAGTCAGGTAATTAAAATTCGCACTCTTATTGATTATGGGGGCTTAGCATGAAATTAACGTCGAAAGGTCGATATGCAGTTACTGCATTATTAGACGTGGCGCTTCATACTAAAATTGGCCCAGTTCCCCTTGCTGAAATTTCAGAAAGACAAGACATCTCACTTTCATACCTTGAGCAGTTATTTTCGCGTTTGCGCAAGCAAGATTTAGTACGCTCTGTTCGTGGTCCTGGTGGTGGTTATTTACTAGGTAAAGAAGCATCTGAAATATCAGTAGGTGATATTATATCTGCAGTCAATGAATCGGTAGATGCCACTCGTTGTGGTGGTGAAGGCGATTGCCAAAATGGTGTTCGCTGTTTAACGCACTCGTTATGGAGTGAGCTAAGTCAGCGCATCGAAGAGTTTTTAAACAGTATTACGTTAGCTGAGCTCGTTGCCAAAAAAGATGTGCAACGCGTTGCTGATCGTCAAGATCAAACGGTTGAAAAAGCCATCGAAAAGTCACTCAGCCAACTCGAAAATATCAACATTAGTTGCCAAATGTAGCAATTCGGAGCAAGTAAATATGAAGTTACCAATTTATTTAGATTATGCCGCCACAACACCTGTCGACCCGCGTGTAGCTGAGGCTATGATGCAGTGTCTAACAATGGATGGCAATTTTGGTAACCCAGCTTCTCGTTCACACCGTTTTGGTTGGCAAGCAGAAGAAGCGGTTGACCAAGCACGTCATGATATCGCTGAATTAATCAACGCTGATCCACGTGAAATCGTATTTACTTCAGGTGCAACCGAATCAAATAACTTGGCAATTAAAGGTGCTGCAAACTTCTACTCAAAGAAAGGCAAGCACGTAATCACAGTTAAAACTGAGCATAAAGCAGTATTAGATACGTGTCGTGAACTTGAGCGTCAAGGTTTTGAAGTAACCTATATGGATGTTGAAGAAAACGGTTTACTTGATCTTAAAAAGCTAGAAGCAGCAATGCGTGATGACACCGTATTAGTAAGTGTAATGCACGTAAACAACGAATTAGGTGTAGTACAAGATATCGCAACAATTGGCGAAATGTGTCGCGAACGTAAAATCATGTTCCATGTTGATGGTGCACAGAGCGCTGGTAAAGTAAAAATCGACATGCAAGCACTTAAAGTAGACTTTATGTCTTTCTCTGGTCACAAAGTGTATGGCCCGAAAGGTATTGGTGCACTTTACGTACGTCGTAAGCCACGTGCGCGTTTAGAAGCGCAAATGCACGGTGGTGGTCATGAGCGTGGTATGCGTTCAGGTACACTTGCTACTCACCAAATCGTGGGTATGGGTCAGGCGTTCAAAATTGCAAAAGAAGATTTTGACAAAGACCACGCACACATTGCAGCACTACGTAAGCGTTTAATCGACGGCATTATGTCTGATATTGAAGAAGTATACTTCAATGGTACACCTGACCAATCAGTGCCTGGCATTGTAAATATCTCTTTCAACTATGTTGAAGGTGAATCACTGCTTATGGCGCTTAAAGATATCGCAGTATCTTCGGGTTCTGCATGTACATCGGCAAGTTTAGAACCATCTTATGTGTTACGTGCTCTTGGCCGTAACGACGAATTAGCACATAGCTCAATTCGTTTTAGTATTGGTCGTTTTACGACAGAAGAAGAGATTGACTACACTGTTCAGCTAATCAAAGACTCAATTGGCCGTTTACGCGAAATGTCTCCACTTTGGGAAATGTTTAAAGACGGTGTTGATTTAGAGTCAGTTGAGTGGACACACCACTAATTAAATGAATTGGGTATTGAGGTAACAAGCAATGGCATATAGTGACAAAGTAATTGACCATGTAGAGAATCCACGTAACGTAGGTTCTTTCGATAAGAACGACCCAAGCGTAGCAACGGGCATGGTTGGCGCACCAGCGTGTGGTGACGTAATGAAGTTGCAAATTAAAGTATCTGACGATGGCATCATCGAAGATGCGAAGTTCAAAACTTACGGGTGTGGTAGTGCAATTGCATCGTCTTCACTGGTAACTGAATGGGTTAAAGGTAAAAGCTTAGATGAAGCGGCTGAAATCAAAAATACTGATATCACTGCTGAATTAGAATTACCACCAGTTAAAATTCACTGTTCAATTTTAGCGGAAGATGCAATCCAAGCAGCGATTGCTGATTACAAAAAAAAGCACGGTGAATAATCTATGGCAATTACTTTAACAGATGCAGCAGCAGATCGCGTACGTTCATTTTTAACCAACCGTGGTAAAGGCATTGGCCTACGTGTTGGAGTTAAAACCACAGGCTGTTCAGGCCTTGCATATGTTTTAGAATTTGTTGATGAACTAGCAGATGGCGATGAAACTTTTGAGTACAATGGTGTAACCATTATTGTTGATGGTAAAAGCCTAGTCTACATCGATGGTACTGAGCTGGACTTTGTTAAAGAAGGCCTAAACGAAGGGTTTAAGTTCAACAACCCTAATCAAAATGGTGAGTGTGGTTGCGGCGAAAGCTTCACCGTATAACACACCCTGTTTAATACCATTTTTTAAGCCCTGCAATTGCGGGGCTTGTGTGCAATTAAGAGCGAGGATTTTTTCGTTACTATGAAATACTTTGAGTTATTTGCAATCCCTGTTCAATTTGATGTTGACCTCAATATCGTTAATGCACGCTACCTCGAACTGCAAAAAATTCTTCACCCTGATCGTCATGCCAGCTTAAGCTCACAGCATCAATTACTTGCTGTGCAAAAAACCGCTGAGTTAAATGATGCGTTGCAAGTACTAAAGCAACCGCTTAAGCGCGCTGAATATATGCTTGCTGAAAAGCACATTGATATTCGTGCTGAGCAGCAAACGTTGCAAGACCCTGAATTTTTAATGCAACAAATGGAATTGCGTGAAGAGCTTAGCGAAATAGCTGACGCAGCAGATCCTGAAGCGGCAATTGAGCAATTTGAAGGCCATGTAAAAGCACTTCATCAAGACTATTATGCAGAGCTCAAAAAGTACATCGACAGTAACGAGCAGAGCGAGCTTTTAATCGCCGCAGATATTGTACGCAAACTTAAGTTTATTTATAAATTACGAGAAGAATTAGAGCGCATCGAAGATTCGCTTTTCGATGACTAATTAGGACGCGAGAAACATGTTACTCCAAATAGCAGAACCAGGCCAAAGTGCATCTCCCCATGAGCACAAATTAGCAGTTGGCATTGACTTAGGAACCACGAACTCGCTGGTAGCAACGGTACAAAGTGGCCAGAGCAAAGTGCTGCCAGATTTAATGGGTAAAACAATTTTACCTTCAGCAGTGCATTACGGCGAAAACGACATTACCGTTGGTGAAAAAGCCAAGAAAGATGCGCCACTCGATGCTGCAAATACATTAATTTCAGTAAAGCGTTTTCTTGGTAAATCATTCCAAGAAATCAGCGAAATTGCTGATAACCTACCGTATAAATTTAGCAATGAAAACGACGTTTTAGCAATTCAAACACGTCAAGGTCATATCAATCCTATTCAAGCATCAAGTGAAATCTTAAAAGCGTTAAAAGCGCGTGCAATGGATAGTTTTGGTGGTGAAGAAATTACCGGTGCGGTAATTACTGTACCTGCGTATTTTGATGATGCACAGCGCCAAGGCACCAAAGATGCGGCAGAGCTAGCAGGCTTAAAAGTATTACGTTTACTTAACGAACCAACCGCAGCCGCAGTTGCATATGGTTTAGACTCAGGCAAAGAAGGTGTTATTGCAGTTTATGACTTAGGTGGTGGTACCTTTGATGTGTCAATTCTTCGCTTAAATAAAGGCGTTTTTGAAGTACTGGCAACAGGCGGTGACTCAGCCCTTGGCGGCGATGACTTTGACGCACTGCTAGTAAATTACTTTAAAGAACAAACCGGCATTCATACACCTAATGCAGACACGCTTCGCTTATTTATGGAAAAAGCCCGTGCATGTAAAGAAGCGCTTACTAGTTACAATCTTGTAAACGTTGGTTTAGACTTGGGTGATAAGCAGTTTACTATCGAAGTAACCAAAGATTTCTTCAACCAATTAGCAGAAAGCTTAGTTAAGAAAACACTACGTGCTTCACGTCGCGCACTAAAAGATGCAGGTGTTGAAAAAGAAGACGTACTTGAAGTTGTTATGGTTGGCGGCTCTACCCGTATGCCAATCGTGCGTGAGCAAGTGGGTGAATTTTTTGGTCAAGAGCCATTAACCTCAATCGATCCTGACCAAGTTGTTGCCCTTGGTGCTGCAATTCAAGCGGATATCTTAGTGGGTAATAAACCTGATTCAGATATGTTACTACTAGATGTATTACCGCTGTCACTTGGTTTAGAAACCATGGGTGGTTTGGTTGAGAAAATTATTCCGCGTAACACCACTATTCCTGTGGCTCGTGCACAAGAATTTACTACCTTTAAAGATGGCCAAACGGCAATGTCTTTACACGTGTTACAAGGTGAGCGTGAACTGGTAGATGATTGTCGTTCGCTTGCTAAATTTAGCCTAAAAGGTATTCCGCCAATGGCTGCGGGTGCAGCGCATATCCGTGTTACCTTTAAAGTGGATGCTGATGGCTTGTTAAGTGTTAGCGCTATGGAAAAATCAACAGGCGTGCAATCAGAAATTCAGGTTAAACCATCGTTTGGTTTATCAGATGACCAAGTTGCAGACATGATTAAATCGTCTATGGTCAATGCTAAAGACGATATGCAAGCGCGCATGCTAAAAGAGCAGCAAGTTGAAGCACTGCGTGTTATTGAAGCACTTAATGCATCGATCGCACAAAGCGGCCATTTACTGTCAAGCGACGAGAAAAGTGAATTAGAAAGCGAAATCAGCAAACTGACTGTTCTTCGCGAAACGGCGACAACGCCAGACCAATTAAAATCAGCCATCGAAGCAATTGATAAAGCAAGCAGTGAGTTTGCATCACGCCGTATGGACGATTCAATTAAACAGGCTTTAACTGGCCAGTCGGTAGATGAGGTTTAATATGCCACAAATTATTTTCTTACCACACGAAGAGCTTTGTCCTGAAGGTGCTGCAATTGAAGCGCCGAGCGGTGAAACGGTGCTTGATGTTGCACTTAAAAATGGCATTTCAATTCCACATGCATGTGAAAAGTCATGTGCATGTACAACATGTCATATTATTGTGCGTGAAGGGTTTGACTCACTAGAAGAAAGTGATGAGCTTGAAGATGATATGCTTGATAAAGCGTGGGGCTTAGAGCCTGAGTCGCGCCTTGGCTGTCAGGCTATTATTGCTGATGAAGATTTAGTGGTTGAAATTCCAAAGTACAATTTAAATATTGTAAATGAAGAACATTAATCCAAATCAAATATGTTTTTAAAAGCGCTCCTAGAGCGCTTTTTTATTGTCTGAAAGTTGACTAATATCTTAAATCTGAATACTTAATTGAATGCAGGAAAGCATATGAAACCACACGGTATCAGTATTGGCTTAAGTCGAGTTAACTCTACTATTTTTATCCATATTCGCGCTTTTGGTACGCTACATCACGATGATTATGAGTATATGATACCAACCATTGAATCCGCGCTCAGTGAAGTAAAAGAACCACACCTAAATGTGCTGATAGATATCACAGAGCTTGATGGCTGGACAGTGAATGCTGCATGGGATGATTTTAAGTTTGGTATGAAACATCGCCGAGAATTTGAAAAAATAGCAGTGATTTGCTCCCAACGTTGGCAAAAAGGGGTAATGCAAGTTTCTAACTGGTTTATGCCAGGAGAAATAAAGTCATTTGATAATCATCACGATGCACTTGTATGGCTTGAAAGTCAGTAACCAACCTAATTATTGCGTAAAATTAGTTAATGCATTTGCTCAGAAAGCCTTGTAGAATTTATCGTTTGTTTAGTTTAATAATTCTGCAAAGTTTATGGTGCACGGAAGTTGCGTTAATAGCACATCAAGCGCAAAAATTAATCCAAGCGATGTTAGTTTAGTTATTTTAGCTGGTGGTTTAGGCCGACGTTTTGGCGGCAATAAACAACTTGCTGAAGTGCCAGGTATTGGCAAAACCTTGCTTGAATTAAGCATTCAAGATGCATTTGATGCTGGCATTCGTCATTTAGTGTTAGTTGTGAATGCAGCAATCAAAGAGACAGTTGAAGCACACATTTTACCCCGATTGAACCCAAACTTAAGTGTAGATTTGGCTATTCAGTCTATTTCAGATGTACCGCCTCATTACCAACAAAAAAGCAGTGTTCGTGAAAAACCTTGGGGCACAGGACATGCGCTATTGGCGGCTAAATCATTTGTAAAACCACACTTTGTGGTTATTACTGCGGATGATTATTATGGCAAGTCGGCTTTTTCAACCTTGCTTAATGATTGGCAAAATAACGGGTGTTGGCGTTTGTTAGGCTATCCACTTGTGAGTACGCTAACCAGCCAAGGCGGGGTTAATCGCGGTATTTGTGAGCTAAATGGCACATTACTAAATAAAATCACCGAAGTATTAAATATTGATGCAGATCTTAACGGTGAAACACCTTCTGGTGATAAAGTGTCACTCTCACCAGAGGTATATGCATCAATGACCATTTGGGCGCTTAGTTATAAAATATTCACTCAGTTAGAAGATGGCTTTATCGACTTTTTGAAAGAGCATGACAGCGCTATCAATGGTGAGTTTTTTTTACCGGACCAAATTCAGTATTTAATTGCCGAGCATGGGCAAATTATTGAGTTATTACCTGCCAAGGATTTGTGGCTGGGTGTAACCTATAGCGATGATTTGCATCATGTTGCTGCGCAATTAAGTGAGTAAGTAAAAGCAGTTGCAAGAGATTACAATGACGTATCAAGAGCAAGCGTTAGTTCTGTCAGACCAATTTGGCCTTGGGCAGGACGATATTTCAATAAAACCGATTGGCAGTGGCCATATCAATACAACATTACTGCTAAGTTCGCCGAAAAAGCATCTAGTAGTGCAAAAGCTAAATACCCAGGTATTTCCCGATTCTGAAGCGCTAGTATCGAATGCGCGCAAAATTGAGAAACACCTGACCAAGAAAGCAGCAAAAAATGCTTATGATCTTGATGTTATAAAACATGTAGCAACGCAAGATGATAGTCATTTAATTCGCCTTAATGGTGAAACTTGGCGTGCGCTTGAGTTTATTGGCGGCAGCTACAGTGAAGATGTGGTTGAATCAAGCGAAAAAGCGAAAATTGCGGCTGGCGCATTTGGCCAATTTGCAAAAGCACTTGATGATTTTGAAGCAGATAGTTTAAAAACCGTTATTCCCGATTTCCATAATCTAGAAATGCGCGTAAACGCATTAAATAAAGCGGTTGAGGCCGATAAAGTTGCTCGTGTAGATGAGTGCGAAGCTGAAATTACATTTTGTCAGCAACAAAGCCAATTGCTTGAAGAAATTGGTGAAATTGTACCTGACTTACCAGTACGTGCTTGTCATAACGACACCAAAATCAACAACATGCTATTTTGTAAAAAGTCTGATCAAGCAAAAGCAGTTATTGATTTAGATACCTGTATGCCGGGTTACTGGATGTTTGACTTTGGTGATATGGTACGCACTTTTTGCTCACCAGAAGCGGAAGATTCAACTAACCTAGATAAAGTAAAAGTGCGCGAAAATATCTTTGCTTCAATTGTTGAAGGCTATGTCGAGCCGCTCAAAAATGTCTTGTCAGATAAAGAAAAGCAAAGCTTTTGGTTAGGCGCCAAAGTGATGACATTTATGATTGGCGTGCGTTTTTTAACTGATTATCTTGATGGTGATAACTATTTTACGATTCACCGTGATAATCATAATCTTGACCGTGCACGCAACCAATTTGCGCTGTACAAAGATTTACTTAAAAAAGAACACACCTTAAAAGAAATTTTGTTCAGATAAATAAAACGCAGCTTTAGGCTGCGTTTTTGTTTTTCAACATTATAGATTTATTAATCGCATTGCTTTGCCCTGAAATAAGCAATGGGGTATTAATTGTAAATAACAAAAAGAAAGTACGTTCAAAGGATATACACATGAAAAATATGGATCGTCGCGGCTTTTTAAAAGCGGCAACTGTCACCGCAGCTGCGGGTTTTACCGCTGCTTGCGCAACGTCAAATAATCAATTTACACCAGCAAAACAGCAGGGCAAAAGTGTAATTGGCTTAATTGCACCAAAAATGGATGTGGTACGTGTTGGTTTTATTGGTGTGGGTCAACGCGGTTATGGCCATGTTAAACGCATGAGCCATATTGAAGGCGCTGAAATTGTGGCAATTTGTGATAACCACCAAGAAGTGCTTGAGCGCTCAGCGAAATTTCTAACTGATAATGGCCATAAACAGCCGGCACTTTACGGTACAGGCGAATATGCCTACCGTGAAATGCTGAACCGTCAAGATATTGATATTGTAATTATTTCTACGCCATGGAAATGGCATGCGCCAATGGCAATTGAATCGATGGAAAGTGGTAAGCATGCATTTGTTGAAGTACCGCTAGCCACCACAGTAGAAGAAATGTGGGACATTGTTAATACAGCCGAGCGTACGCAAAAGAACTGTATGATGATGGAAAATGTGAACTACGGCCGCGATGAGTTAATGGTACTCAACATGGTGCGCCAAGGTTTGTTTGGTGAGTTACTACACGGCGAAGCGGCTTATATTCATGAGCTGCGCTGGCAAATGAAAGAACTTGAAACTAAAACGGGTTCGTGGCGCACAGGTTGGCATGCAAAACGTAATGGTAATTTATACCCAACTCACGGTTTAGGCCCGGTATCGCAATATATGAATATTAACCGTGGCGATCGTTTTGATTATCTAACCTCAATGAGTTCACCGGCACTTGGGCGTGCACTTTACGCGCAAAAAGAGTTCCCTGCAGGTCATCAACGCAACCAACTCAATTATATCAACGGTGATATGAGTACCACGTTGATAAAAACAGTGAAAGGCCGCACCATTATGGTTCAGCACGATACTACAACGCCACGCCCGTATTCTCGCCATAATCTTATTCAAGGCACTAACGGTGTTTTTGCAGGCTTCCCAAATCGCATTGCGTTAGAAGAGGGCGGCAGTGGTAATTTCCACGAATGGGATTACGATATGCAATCATGGTATAACAAATACGACCATCCATTGTGGGTTAAAATGGGTAAAGAAGCCGAGCGCAACGGCGGTCATGGCGGCATGGACTTCTTAATGTTCTGGCGCATGATTTATTGCCTGCGTAATGGCGAGCCACTCGATCAAGATGTTTACGATGGCGCAGCATGGTCGGTAATTAGCCCACTCAGTGCTGAGTCATTGAATAATCGTGCGAAGTCAGTAGATATTCCTGACTTTACTCGTGGTGCATGGCAAAGTGCTGAGCCGCTAGGAATTGTAACGGTTTAATGACTTTTTAGCTTTTGAAAGTTCTCAAAAACATAAACGGTAGTTTGGGGTTATATTCTAGCTACTGTGCATTGGTAAATTATGTTTGTCGCGCTGGCGACAGCAGCCAAAAGGGGGCTAACGCCGGCCCCCCTTTGGATTCCCCCGACGTCCCAAAATCAAACTAATCTTCAAACAAAATTAAATGTGAACATAAACGCCATGAAGCAACGCGCTAAACATCCTTGTACGCTTTCCAGCTCGAAGTCCTTTTCTCGCGTTCATAGCTAGCCGAACTTCGTTCGTCTCAAGACGCTATTCACCCATGCCTACATGGCTTGCTCGACCGCTTCGCTTCCTGTCTCGCATTATTCATTTTAATTATGTTTTCAGGTTTGATTAATGGGTGAGGGAGTGAATCTATATATCTGCTTCTAAAGGCTGTTCAGTACCAAACGTAGCCGTTTGCAACACTCAACAGCCTATTGCTAATTGTTAATTACATTTATTCAGATAAATGTCATAGTTCTCAAATTCATCATGTTTGAAATATTCAGAGTCTTCCATTTCTTCGTAGTATTCAGTATCAAATGAAAACATATCCTTTCCGATAGAATTACCGCAAACAGATATCTTATAACTCCCAGGCTCAAGGGGGAGAACAAAATCATTTTCTTCATCATTTGCTGGTGCTGATACGATAAGCTTGCCTGATTCAAGTTCTATGTTAGTCGAAAATACTCGTTCATAGCTTATGCTTGGCTCTTGGTTTATAAATACTCGAATTCTATGATCATTTAGATCTGATACTGTTTTCACGTAAATGGCTTTCTCTGTCGAAATATAGCCAAAATCTTTTGCTATAGCACTAACCCAATTTAATCGTTCATCAGAGTAATGATCATAATCAGAATCATATATATAGAATTGGTAATGATCAGCGAATATTCGATACACTTTCATTGTTATCTAAACACTTAATAATTAAATAGTGCAAAAATTATACTTTTTACCTAAACGCCACGCACTGTTATGACTCTCATATAAGTACCAAACTTGATACTTGATTGCTAGTTATTAAAATCATTAAGCTATTGCATGTAACCTAAGAGTAAAACGTGCAACTTCCTCATTTTCCTAAATATGGAGAAAACTTTTAATTCAGTGGCTAAAAAGTGAAGTTCGCAAAACATATTAAATGTGAACCTTTCGCTCATTGCTGACCTTGAAGACTGTTGCTAAAAATTATTTTCGCTTTTATCAAACCCGAAAATCATCTTTGAATTGATAATGCGAGACATGGAGCTTAGCTAGTCGAGTAAGCCATGCTTAGGCATGGATGCCGCTTCATGGCGTTTATTTAAAAATTCAAAGTTGCTTTGAGGATAAAGTTTGATAGAGCGGTCGCCTTTCTATTACGAAATACATCCTTGTATTTCGCCCTTCGGGCCAGCTTCGCTGTTCAAATTTATTCCCGATAAATTTGTGGTTACTTTTTCTTTGGCGAAGCACTAATTTGTCAGGAACAAATTAGAACGCCGTAGGCGGTCTTTAGATGAAAAGACGGACCTTGTAATAAAGAAAAGTAACATAGAGCCCATGGATGGGCTTTATGGAATACATGGAGGTGAGGGGAATAGTTACTTAAACACCACTGTTTTATTACCATTAATAAATATCCGTTGCTCAGCTGCCCACTGTAGAGCACGGCAGAATACGTTTTTCTCTACATCGCGGCCAAGTGCGGCTAGCTTTTCGGCATTTTGTGCGTGGTTTACATGGCAAATATCTTGTTCGATGATCGGGCCTTCATCGAGTTCATCTGTCACAAAATGGGCGGTGGCGCCAATCATTTTTACGCCGCGCTGGAATGCTTGGTGATAGGGTTTTGCGCCAATAAACGCAGGTAAAAACGAGTGGTGAATATTGATGATTTTACCGCTAAACTCGGCCACAAACTCAGGGCTTAAAATACGCATATACTTGGCAAGGCCAATTAAGTCAGGGTTAAATTCATTAATTTTTTCAGCCACCTTTGCATCGTGTTGTTCGCGTGTAAGGCCTTCATGGCTAATGCAATAAAAAGGTATATCAAAGCCTTTTACAAGAGGCTCTAGGTCTGGGTAGTTAGCAATTACCGCTTGAATTTCTACATTCATGGCGCTTTCAAAGCATTTAAGTAATACACCACCTAAACAGTGTGCCTCTTTGGTGGCGAGCAATACCACTTTGGCCTTTTCCTCGCCTTTTAAACTGATGTTTGAACCATCAGGTAAAATAGCGGCTAATTGCTCAACCAAATTTCTATTTGCGAAATCCCCTTGCAGAGCGGTGCGCATAAAAAATCGATGGTTTTCACGGTCTACAAACTCGTCGTTGCGAATAATATTAAGCTTATGTTCAAAACAGAGATTAGTTATTTTAGCGATAAGGCCTGGTTCATCAGGGCATTCTGCCAGCAGTACTTTTTTCATGGTTCCTCGTTCCAGACAGCAAAAGTAATGGGTGTATATTTATATATTTTTATTATGTAATCAATAAAAAATACTAATAAAAGGTTTGGGGGTATTTTCAGTAAATTTTGTTTTATAAGTTTTCGTTTTTTTGCGTTAAAAGTAGCTAACCATTTCTGACAATTGCTTACATATTTTCGGTACAAAGCACACTACACTAGCCTTAGTTTAATTTTGCAAAGGAAGCACAAAATGGCAGTTTCTAAAATAGCGCGCACGTTAGTCGCTTTATCTCTTATTTCATCAACGGCGGTATTTGCAAATACCGCAGAACAAACAGAACTAAAAAGGCACACTTTTGGTGGCAAGATTGCATCAGGTAATGTTGACCTGAAAAACGCGAAAGATGAGGATTACACTAACTTTTACTCTTACTACAACTATAAATTCAATCAAACACTATCATTTGAAGTGGGATTTAATTTTGGTATTGATGAAAGTGATTGGGAATGTGAAGATTTTGATGATGGTTTTACTTGTCGTGACCGCAATGACTCAATGTTTAATATTGGTGCAGATGAACTAGAAGTAACAAATTTTGTGCTTGCTGGTAAAGCTGCTATGCCGCTTTCAAAGCGAAACAGTCTATACGCGAAAGTTGGTGCTAATTTTTATGATTATGAAATTTCGCGCGACGACAGGCTATTGCTGGATGACTCAGGCACAGGTGTGTATTTAGAGGCAGGTTGGCAATACGTTTGGGATTTTGGTTTAGGAATGGATGTTGGTGTTCAGTATTTTGATATGGGTGATCTTGACTCGACATCACTTGCTATTGGCGTTAACTACCAGTTTTAATTTTAATGCTTAGAATTTAGGTTTCAGAAGTAACCGTCTGAAACCTAAATGCTTCAATTACCGGCTGGTGTGTTTTATTAGCGCTTTTAACTTTGCGGGTTTAACCGGCTTACTCAAATAGTGAATGTCTTTTTCTTTGGTACTGCGTTTTAGCTCATCATCGCGTACTGCCGTAATGAGTACCGCAGGAATTTTGCTTTGCCAGTGCGTTCTTAACTGTTCAATAAGCGAGACGCCATCTAAATCATGACTTAGTTGGTAATCCATCAAAATTAAGTCAGGAGCCTCGTTTTCATTAGCAAACGCCAGTACATTTTCAACAGCATTAAAGGCGCTGTATTCACAGCCCCATTTACGCATTAAGGCTCCCATAGCGTCTAGATTTTCTTGCTCGTCATCAACAACTAATACATTAAGGGTTTGTTTGTTATCAAGAATAACTTTATTGGTAGTTTTTTCTTGCACTAACTTAATATCACCGTAAGGCACTTCAATGGCAAAACAGCTACCTTTATTGGGCGTTGATTTTAGCTCAAGCTTTAATGACATCATGTCCGCCATACGTTTAACTACGCCTAGGCCAAGACCAAGGCCTTTATTGTCGTTGCTTTGAATGCGGTAGAAATCATTAAATACTTTGGCTTGTTCAACTTCACTGATGCCAGGGCCGGTATCCCATACTTCAATTCGTAACTCATGTTTACGTTTGCGACAGGCAACCAACACTTTACCTGTTTCGGTGTATTTCACTGCATTTGATACCAAGTTCTGAATAATACGGCGTAAATAGGTGGTATCTGCATGCACGATTGCGTCATTGCTGCGCACTTTAAAGTTAAGGCCTTTTTCCTTGCTTAAAATAATGTACTCGTTACTTAGAGGGCCTAAAATATCGTTAATTGGAAAGTGGCGCGGGGTAGGGGTCATTGCGCCTTGTTCTAATTTGGCAATTTCTAATAAACCAGACATTAAGTGCACGGTTGAATCTAAACTGTCACCCAGTTTTTCCATGGTGCTGAGGTTGGTATCTGAAAGTTCGGTTTGGTCAACCGCCGCTAAATATAATCTAGCCGCATTAAGAGGTTGCAAAATGTCGTGCGAAGCAAGCGCTAAAAAGCGTGTTTTACTGTCATTCGCTTTTTCTGCTTCAAGCTTTGCTTGATTAAGCTGCGCTTCGGTTTCAATTCGCTTTTCAATCTGAGCTTCTAAATCTTCATTGATCGAGCGAATCTCTAATGTGCGCGCTTCAATGCGATTTTCAAGGTCAATGTTAACTTCTTCTAGGGCATTTTGCGTTTCGATGTGCGTAGTAATATCGGAAAAGCAAGTTACAAAGCCGCCATCGGGCAGTGGGTTACCAATCATCTCGATTACTTGGCCGTTGCGTCTGCGGCGAATAAAGTGATGCGACGTGCCGTTGCGTAAATGCTGCACGCGTTTATCTACTTGCGCTGCTATTTCACCAGGGCCACATTCGCCTTTACTAACATTATGGCGGATCACTTCTTCAATCGGCTGGCCTACTTCTAAAAAGCCTTCGGGGTATTCAAATAGCTCGGTGTAGCGTCTATTCCAGGCAACTAGTTTTAAGTTTCTATCAACAACGGAAATGCCATGGCTGAGGTTTTCGAGCGAGGTAAATAATAGGTTTTGATTAAACTGAATAGCTTGCGTGGTTTCATCAAAGAAGTTTACAACTTCTTCAAAAGCCATTTGTTTGCCTGAAATAACGGCACCAATTAAAACCCTAGCAGACGATGCACCAAGTACACCTGTTAGCGCCCGCTCACAAAAATCGACAAAATCACTGGTAGGTGTATCGTTGTCATCGGCAAAGTCATGTTTCATGGTATAGCGCACAATTAGTTGCTTGGAACGCTGAATACCTAAAAACGTTTGCAGTAGCACTTTTAAGTCGTACACCGTGGCATTAATTTGTTTGCTGTGATGCTTGTCGAGCTTTAACTGCTCTTTAGGGTTTACAAATGCAGCAGCTTGAATGCGGTCTACTAAACGCTCGTCAGCACCTAGTGAAAAAACAATATAGCAAATGATATTAGCTATCAGTGCAACAAAAGTACCTTGGGTAATTACACTTTGTTGCATTGCCGTTTTCGAAATAACACCCCCTTCAAAAAGCGGTAGCATTAAAAAGAGTATCCAACAGGCAAAGCCTGCTAATAAACCAGCATAAACACCATTTGCATGGCCCTTGCGCCAATAAAGCCCGCCAACCACGGCCGGTATTAGTTGAGTCACTAGTGAAAATGCCACAAGCCCCATACTGGCAAGGGCTGCTTGGTTACCAAACAATTGCTGGTAGAGATAAGAGAGCCCTAAAATGACTGCAATGGTAAAGCGGCGGGTTAATAAAATACGGCGCTTGTAGCTGGTGGTTATTAAATTGCGCTTAAATTTACGACGTAGCATCAGTGGCAGCACCACGTCATTTGAGATCATGGTGCTAAGGGTAAGAGTTGCCACTACAATCATTGCGGTGGCAGCAGACAACCCGCCAATAAATACAAAAGTAGATAAAAAGTTACTTTGCTGCGCAAGTGGCAATGCTAATACAAAGCTGTCGGCGGCTGCGTTACCACCAATTTGTGGGTGCATCGCTGCTGTTGCTATGGGAATAATAATGCCAGCGGTGAGTAATAAATATAATGGAAACGCCCAGCGCGCGGTTTTTAAATGATTAATATCTTGGTTATCAACAACGGTTACATGAAACTGGCGCGGTAAACAGATCACAGCTGCAGCAGCCATTAATGATTGTGCGACAAAATTGAAACTGAAAAAGTCTTCTTTTTGCCACTGACCAAAAGCCATTTGCGTTACAAAGTAATCCCACATACCATCTTGGTAGTTAGTGAAAACATAGTATGAAAGCCCTGCAACTGCTGCAAGTGCAATCAATTTAACAATTGATTCAAAGGCCACAGCTAACATTAAACCTGAGCGGTATTCGGTAACATCCACTTTGCGCGTACCAAAGTAAATGGCAAAAATTGCCATAATCAGGGTGCCCATTAAGGCCATCATGCTGCCTGATATTTCGCTATTGCTTTGTAAGAGCACAAAGCTGGTACTGAGCGCTTTAAGTTGTAATGCAATATAAGGAATAGTGGCAAGTAACGCGATAAAAGTAACTAAGATGGCAGTAAGTTGCCTTTTGCCATAACGTGCTGAAATAAAATCGGCAATGGTTGTGATATTTTGCTTTTTACTTACCAAAATCATTTTACGTAAAAAGCTGTGGCCAAATAGAAATAGCAGTGATGGGCCAAGTAAAATGGGCAGATAGCTCCACCCTGAGTTAGCTGCGGTTCCTACCGCACCGTAAAATGTCCATGAAGTACAATAAATACCTAGCGCAAATGAGTATACAAACGGGTGGTGACTAATCTTTTTTGCCAAAGGAGTGGTTTTATCCCCCCAGTTGGCGAGCCAAAAAAGCACACCAATATAGGCTAAGGCAACAAAAATCAGCGCGATTGTCATAGTAACTCTTATTATTCTTATCTGAAGTTAAGCTAATTTATCATTTTTTGATGAAACTGTGCACACCATTCAAATTAACTGCAAACGCTTGAATTTGCTCAATCAATGCAAAACTTACCAAACATATTCGACTAATGTCGTACGTGCTGGTAAAAGTCACCCGTTACGTTTACGTAAACGTAATGTTTGTGCCCTTGAAAGCCTTAATTTTACTCGCTTTAGCTTATTTTATGTTCATAAATGTTTTTGCTTACCCAGTTAAGTTAATAAAATGTTACGACTAAGGTCGCACTTTAATCTTGCGTTTGCGTTGCTAGAGTCAATGATGACGATTAATTAACGTGCAATTTTGCATGACTAGGGGATATAAAAATGGCTTTTAAAGATAATGACCAAGCCAAAGCATATTGGGCGGAAAATCTTTCGCTGGTGCTTAAGCTTTTAGCTGTATGGTTTGTCGTTGCGTATGGTTGCGGCATTTTATTTGTCGATGCGCTTAACGAAATCCGTTTCTTTGGTTTTAAATTAGGTTTCTGGTTCTCTCAGCAGGGCGCCATTTATACCTTTGTTGCCCTGATTTTTGTTTACGTACGTAAGATGACTGCGTTAGACAAAAAGTACGGCGTTGACGAGTAAGGAGAATAATAATGGACGTTCAAACGCTAACTTTTATCATCGTAGGTGCAAGCTTTGCAATGTACATTGCCATTGCAATTTGGGCACGTGCGGGATCAACTAAAGAATTCTATGTTGCTGGCGGTGGTGTACCACCTGTAGCAAATGGTATGGCAACTGCGGCTGACTGGATGAGTGCTGCATCGTTTATTTCTATGGCGGGTATTATCTCGTTCGTAGGTTACGACGGTGGTGTATATCTTATGGGTTGGACCGGTGGTTATGTACTACTTGCCCTTTGTTTAGCACCTTACCTTCGTAAGTTTGGTAAATTTACTGTGCCAGATTTCATTGGTGACCGTTATTACTCGCAAACAGCGCGTACGGTAGCGGTTATCTGTGCAATCTTTATCTGCTTTACTTACATTGCTGGCCAAATGCGTGGTGTAGGTGTTGTATTCTCTCGCTTCTTAGAAGTTGATATCGAAACTGGTGTTTACATTGGTATGGTAATCGTATTCTTCTATGCAGTATTAGGTGGTATGAAAGGTATCACTTATACGCAAGTTGCTCAGTACTGTGTACTAGTTTTTGCATACCTAGTGCCTGCAATTTTTATCTCATTGATGATGACAGGTCACGTACTACCACAAACAGGTTTTGGTGCAACATTAACTGATGGTTCAGGAATGTATGTACTTGATAAGCTTGATGGACTCAGTGCCGAACTCGGGTTTGCCCAATACACCGAAGGGTCTAAATCGATGATCGATGTATTCGCAATTACTGCTGCCCTAATGGTAGGTACTGCGGGTCTTCCTCACGTAATCGTTCGCTTCTTCACTGTGCCTAAAGTAAAAGACACGCGTATTTCAGCGGCTTGGACATTAGTGTTTATCGCAATTGTTTACACTACAGCACCTGCTGTTGCATCGTTCGCTCGTGTAAACCTAATTGATACCATTAACGGTAAAGACGGTAGCGGTACAGAATACGCAGAAGCTCCAGCTTGGGTTAAAAACTGGGAGCGTACAGGTCTAATCACATTCAACGATAAGAATGAAGATGGCAAGATGTACTATGCGGCAGGCAAAATGGAAGATCCTAACAGTGCAAACGAAGTTAAGATTGACCGTGACATCATGGTACTTGCAAACCCTGAGATTGCTGACTTACCAGCATGGGTTATCGCATTAGTTGCTGCTGGTGGTATTGCAGCGGCATTATCTACAACAGCTGGTTTACTACTGGTTATTTCAACCTCGGTATCGCACGACTTACTGAAGCGTACCTTGAAACCAAATATCAGTGATAAGCAAGAACTGATTGCAGCGCGTCTTGCAGCAATGATAGCGATTACCATCTCTGCTTACTTCGGTATAAATCCGCCGGGGTATGTAGCAGCGATTGTGGCATTTGCCTTTGGTCTAGCTGCATCGAGCTTCTTCCCTACGCTGCTAATGGGTATTTTCTCTAAGCGTATGAATAAAGAAGGTGCGATTGCAGGTATGATTTCAGGTATTGTGTTCACCGCTGGTTACATCATTTACTTCAAGTTTGTAAACCCAGGTGCGAACGTTCCTGCTAACTGGTTATTTGGTATCTCGCCAGAAGGTATTGGTACAATCGGTATGCTAGTAAACTTTGGTGTTGCTTTCTTAGTATGTAAAGTAACTTCTGAAGCGCCTGAAGAAATTCAGCAAATGGTTGAAGATATTCGTAATCCGAAAGGTTCAAGTGCAGCACATGCTCACTAATCAACCAGCTATTTGAGTTAAATCAAATATAACGCTCAATGCCCGACTATAGTCGGGCTTTTTTTTGCTTAATGCTCTGCTAGAGTCAGAAAACAGCCTAGGTTCTTTTAACCTTTTTCACAGTGATAGGTTGGATACAGTTAAGGAGAGTGATCATGGCATTAGAGCTCAATGAAGTGGGACGTTTTATTAAAGCTCAAGCACCGTTTAATGATCTAGATAGCAGTGCAACAGAGTACTTTATAAAAAGTCTAGAGGCGGTTTATTTAACGCCAGAAAACCAAAACCAGTGGTTAAATTCGAGTGCACCATGTTTATTTCTAATTCGTTCAGGACTGTATGATATTTTAGACAGTAGCGGCGAAGTTGTAGCGCGCTTAAGTGAAGGTGATTACTTTGGCTACCCTTCGTTACTTACCGGTGAGCCAATCAGCAATCGTCTAGAAGTGCAAAACGAAGGTATTGTTTATTTGCTTAGCCAAATGCACTGGGATTACTTGCGCGAACACTATAAAGCATTTGCGCAATACTTTGTACGAGCCCATGCCAACCGATTACTCAGTGTAAATTATAAAAAACGCAGTGACGATTGGTCGAGCAAACGCATTTGTGAAATTATGAAGCAAGGTGCGGTAACCGCCGATCCAGACACTAAAATTTGTGATGCCGCTAAAACCATGAGCCAGTTTGGTGTGTCGTCATTGATGATCACCGAAAATAGCAAGCTGGTGGGAGTTATTACTGACCGTGATCTTCGCAATCGAGTACTTGCTGAAGGGCGAAGCCCAAATGATATTGTCGCAACGATTATGACAACAAGCCCTAAGCATGTATTTGAGCATAACCGAGTGTTTTCTGCGTTTCACTTAATGTTAAAGCAAAATATTCACCACTTACCTGTGCTTGATGAGCAATATCAGCCAATAGGGATGATCACCGCAACCGATTTATTACGCCAACAAAAATCCGACCCAGTGCAGTTAATTGGCCGTATTTATAAAGCTGAAAGTGTTGCTGATATTAAACGCTACGCACTAGAAGTTCCTGAGTTATTACGTGGCTTTTCAGACAGAGTAGAAGATACCAGCTTAATTGGTAAATTACTCAGTGGTATAACCGATGCGATGACCACAAGGCTTATTCAATTATTTCAAGTGCAAAATGGTAAAGCACCCACACCATTTAGTTGGATTTGTTTTGGCTCACAAGCGCGAGAAGAGCAAACTCTACACTCAGATCAAGACAATGGTTTACTACTGCCAGATAACCTTACACAGCCGCAATTGGATTACTTTAAAGCAATGGGGGAATTTGTTTGTGACAACCTAATTGCCTGCGGTATTAAAGAATGCCCCGGTGGCATTATGGCAAGCCGCGATAATTGCCGAATGGGACTGTCGGGTTGGCTAAATCAGTTTAGTTCATGGATTAAAAGCCCATCACCTCAGGCCATTTTAAATTGTAAAATCTTTTTTGATATTCGCTTTGTTGAAGGTTCAGAAGGCCTTTTCGATTCTTTTAGTAAAGGCATTTTAACAACCACTAAAAATCAAATATTTTTTGCATCGATGGCGACGGATATCAACGCCAACTCTGTTCCTATCGGCTTATTTAACCAGTTTAAGCTTGAGAAAAATCAGCAAAAGCACAGCTATCTTGATTTAAAAAAACGTGGTGTTGCGATTATTAATGACATTGTTCGCTTATATGCCTTACATCACAATATTACTGCTGCTAATACCCTAGAGCGCCTAGGTGCACTTTCTAAAAAGCCGGATGTAAATAAATCAGATATTTATGATTTGAAAGACTGTTGGCGCTACCTTACTCAGCTGCGTTTAAACGTACAGTTGCAACAAAAAGGCTTACCAGCCAACTGTATTGACCCAGAAGATTTAACTTCGCTTGAAAGACACCAACTTAAGGAAGCTTTTTACTTAATTAAACAGGCGCAACAAGCGGCTGCCTTTAAGTTTGCAAGAGGAAGTTTATGATGGGGTTATTTGAATCATTAAAGCGTTTTTTTGTGTTACCAGATAAAGACGCAGATGTGTTAAAAGCCAATTGCTTTAAAACCGATTATTTGGTGATTGATTTAGAGCTAACTGGCCTAAATGCAAAACAAGATGAAATCGTTTCTATCGCTTGGGTGCCAATCAGTCATCAGCGAATTCAAATTGGAAATTGCCAGCACTTTATAAATAATCAGGTAAGTAATCTCAATCAAAGCCCTGTTTTTCATGGTATTGATAGCGATAGTTTAGCGCAGGGAGTGCCATTAAATGAGGCACTTAAAGCGTTAAATGAACTACTTGATGACAAAATATTAATTTTTCATAACCAAGAATTGGATTGGTCATTTTTGCGCTTGGCATTTAACAAAGCGGGCTTTTTACATAAGCCGCTTGCCATACTCGATACCATGCAAATTGAACATAAACGCTTAGCAAGACAAGGCCAAGTGATTGCACAAGATAGCCTAACCTTAGCAAATTGCCGTGAACGTTATCGTTTGCCTGAATACAGCTGTCACAACGCGTTAACTGACGCAATGGCAACGGCAGAGTTGTTTTTAGCACAAGCCAATCAAATTAGTCGTGGTAAACCGCTGTTAGTAAAGCACTTGATGTAATTTATTAAAAATAGGCTTTGTAGCAATCTTAGCTATTTTGATGAAATGTAAATTGCCGTTTTCCATTGGCTTTAGATTGGTAGAGGGCGATATCGGCATAATGAATTAGATCGGTAGGAGCGAGGCTATTTAGCACAGTAGATGAAATTCCTATACTTACACCCACTGTGACTGTTTGATTTTCAGAAGAAATTCTATCGCAAACAGCATCAATAATACGTTGTGAAATAGTACAAACCTCGTCGTATGTCATATTTTCGTCGAAAATAATAATAAATTCATCACCACCAACGCGGGCGGCAAAATCATAAGGGCGAATCATTTTTTGTAATCGCTCTGAAACTTCAACTAATACGGCATCGCCAGCAGGATGACCAAGGTTATCGTTCACTTGCTTAAACCCGTCTAAATCTAGGTACATTAAAAAAATGTTTTGCGGATTTCGTAGGTGCTTTGCAGATAATTCATCAATTTTTTTGAAAAGGTATTTGCGATTAGCGAGCTTAGTTAAACTATCGTGTAAAGATTCGTGTTCGAGTTCACTTTGCAACTCTTTACGATATGCCACTTCCTTTTTGAGCTCGTTTACACTTTGTTCAAGTTGCTCTGTGCGCTTTTTTACTTTTGCTTCTAATTCGAGCTGGTAACTTTGTAGTTTGTTGTTTGCTTTCATCAAAGCTTGCTGCATTCGAAATGCATCCAGCGCTGAGGAAATAACATGGCTAATAGTAAAAAGCACATCAACGATAGTGCTGTCATACTCATTTTCATTGCGATAAGACTGAATGATAAATGCACCTAAAAACACATCATGATGGGTTAGCGGAAAGCACAACCACTGCTTTGGCAAACTGCCAAGCATATTCACTGTGCCTGAGTCGATAAGGTTTTGAATATCACTTTCTTGATAGTTACATACTTTATGCCCTGATAAGGCATAGGCGGTAAGGGTATGGCTTAAAGCCTCTTTATCGATTCCTTGTAAAGAGTCTACATTTATATTGTCTTTTACATCGTGAAAGTAAGGGAAGGTAAGACGCTCGTTTTCGTCTTGTAATACAACATAAAAATTATCTGCATAAGTGACTTTTTGTAAAATGCAGTGAATATCCAGCAAAAAATTTTCAATTGAAGCACAACTGTTTAGGCAGGCAACGATGTCTGTCATGCGTTCAATAACATGTTTTTGGTCAATATCTGTCGGTGTTAACACGGGTTACATAACCCACTTCAAAAAGTCAGCATTACCTAAACTATAGAAGTTATCTGGCAAAATACAAAAATCATTTGGACATCTAAACATCTAGAGCTTGATATTTCTGGCTATCCGTTCATAATTAGCCAATCTACCACAGTAATAAGGATAAAATGATGCCAATCACAGTGCGCGATCAGTTGCCCGCCATTAACACTTTAAGGCAAGAAAATGTGTTTGTAATGCCCGAAAGCCGAGCTAAAACACAAGAGATCCGTCCAATGCGATTAGCTATTTTAAACTTAATGCCTAATAAGGTTGAAACTGAGGTGCAGTTCATCCGTTTACTGGCTAACTCTCCGTTGCAGGTAAATGTTGAGTTATTGCGCTTAGATACCCATCGCAGTAAAAATACCTCTGAGCAACACTTAGATATGTTCTATAAGTATTTTTCAGAAGTTAAAAACGAAAACTACGACGCCATGATTGTGACAGGCGCACCGTTGGCTCACCTTGAATATAGCGATGTTGGTTACTGGCAAGAATTACAAGAAATCTTCGATTGGGCGGAACATCATGTTACTTCTACCTTATTTTCTTGTTGGGCAGCACACGCTAGTTTGTATCACCATTATGGTTTAAAGCGCACTTTAAAAGCGAAAAAGCTGTGTGGTGTATTTAAACATTTGCGTTATTTTGAACACGCAGCGCTAACGCGTGGTTTTGATGATGAATTTTTAGTGCCGCATTCGCGCTATGGCCATATTAATGAGGCCGATATTGCAAACCATAGCCAATTAGAGGTTATTGCAGGTTCGCCTGAAGTTGGCGCATTTTTAATTAAGAATAAATCGGGCTCTCAGGTATTTTTAACAGGGCACCCTGAATATGATGCTGACACTCTGCAAAAAGAATATTTGCGTGATTTAGAAGGTGATGAAAATGCACCTAAGCCGGAAAATTATTTTCCCAACGATGATGCCAGTGCAAAACCAAGTAAAACTTGGCAGAGCCACGCCTTTTTATTATTTTCAAATTGGTTAAACTACTACGTTTATCAAACCACGCCATATGATATTAACTTAGTCAGTCAAGACGTAAGGACTAACAACTATGCCGAATAAATCACAGCAGCTAAGCGCTGCATTAAAAACGCGTATTCATATTCTTGATGGTGCAATGGGAACCATGATCCAGAAATACAAGCTGGAAGAAGAAGATTATCGCGGTGAACGCTTTGCAAATTGGCATGTGTTGGTCAAAGGCAACAATGACTTACTAAGCTTAACTCAGCCACAGATCATTGAACAAATTCACCGTGAATACTTAGCCGCTGGCGCTGATATTATTGAAACCAACACCTTCAACGCGACCACCATTTCAATGGAAGACTATGAAATGGCAAGCTTAAGCCGTGAAATCAATCTTGAATCGGCAAAATTGGCGCGCAAAGTGTGTGATGAATTTGAAGCACAAGACCCAACTAAGCCGCGCTATGTAGCGGGGGTGCTTGGTCCAACGTCAAAAACCTGTTCTATTTCGCCAGATGTAAACGACCCTGGATTTAGAAACATTACGTTTGATGCCCTTGTAGAAGCCTACATTGAATCAACACTGGCACTGATTGAAGGTGGTGCAGATTTAATTTTGATTGAGACTATTTTTGATACGCTCAATTCAAAAGCAGCTGCCTTTGCGGTAGAAGAAGCATTTGAGCGCGCAGGCGTGACTTTACCTGTAATGATTTCAGGTACCATTACTGATGCATCGGGCCGAACTTTATCAGGCCAAACAACCGAGGCTTTTTACAATTCTATTCGTCATATTAAGCCAATTTCAATTGGCCTTAATTGTGCGCTTGGGCCAGATTTATTGCGCCAATATGTAGAAGAGTTATCGCGTGTGTGTGAAACCTTTGTATCAGTTCACCCTAACGCAGGCTTACCGAACGAATTTGGTGAATACGATTTAGAAGCTGACGAAATGGCAAAAGAAATCGTCGATTGGGCAGAGTCGGGCTTTATTAATATTGTTGGTGGTTGTTGTGGCACAACGCCTGAGCACATTAATGCTATGTATCAAGGCACCAAAAATGTAGCGCCACGCCAATTACCAGAACTTGAAGTGCGTATGCGCTTAGCTGGCCTTGAAGCCTGTAATTTAAACTAGGAGCAAACATGACACGCAGTACAGCAGTATTTACCAATGTTGGTGAACGTACCAATGTTACGGGCTCAGCCCGATTTAAGCGTTTAATCCTAGAAGAAGATTACGAAACCGCACTCGAAGTTGCCCGTGAGCAAGTAGAGAACGGCGCGCAAATTATCGATATCAACATGGATGAAGCCATGTTGGACTCAAAAGCGGCAATGGTACGCTTTTTAAACCTAATTGCGTCAGAGCCAGACATTTCACGTGTGCCGATTATGGTCGACTCGTCAAAGTGGGATGTAATTGAAGCAGGCTTAAAATGTATTCAAGGTAAGGCAATCGTTAACTCAATTTCACTTAAAGAAGGTGAAGAGCCGTTTATCAGGCAAGCTAAAATCATTAAGCGTTTTGGTGCAGCTGCTGTTGTGATGGCGTTTGATGAAACAGGGCAAGCCGAAACGGCCGACCGTAAATTTGAAATTTGTCAGCGTTCGTACCGTATTTTAGTAGAACAGCTTGGTTTTCCGCCGGAAGACATTATTTTCGACCCGAATATTTTTGCGGTAGCTACGGGTATCGAAGAGCACGACAACTACGCGGTTGAATTTATTGAAGGTACGCGCCGCATCAAGCAAAACTTACCGCACTGTAAAGTGTCGGGCGGTGTTTCTAACGTGTCTTTCTCGTTCCGTGGTAATGACCCTGTACGCGAAGCCATTCACTCGGTATTTTTATATCACGCCATAAAAGCGGGTATGGACATGGGTATCGTAAATGCGGGTCAGCTCGCGGTTTATGATGATATTCCCAAAGAGCTACGTGATGCTGTTGAGGATGTAGTACTTAACCGTGATTCAGAAGCTGGTGAGCGTTTAGTAGAACTTGCGCCTAAATACTCAGGCAAGGGTGTTGAAGCGAAAAAAGAAGATTTAGAATGGCGCAGTTGGCCTGTTGCAAAACGTTTAGAGCATGCTCTTGTTAAAGGGATTACCGAGTTTATTGATGAAGATACCGAAGAAGCTCGCCAACAAGCAGACAAACCAATTCAAGTAATTGAAGGTCCATTAATGGACGGTATGAACGTAGTAGGTGACCTGTTTGGTGAAGGTAAAATGTTCTTACCTCAGGTAGTTAAATCGGCGCGTGTAATGAAGCGTGCGGTTGCCTATCTTGATCCGTTTATTGAAGCCGAAAAAGAAGAGGGCGCAACCAACGGTAAAATCCTAATGGCTACCGTTAAAGGTGATGTACACGACATTGGTAAAAACATTGTGGGTGTAGTACTGCAATGTAATAACTACGAAGTGATTGACCTTGGGGTAATGGTACCTGCAGAAACTATTTTACGTACCGCGATTGAAGAAAAAGTCGATATTATTGGTCTTTCTGGCCTGATTACGCCATCGCTTGATGAAATGGTCCATGTGGCAAAAGAAATGACGCGCCAAGGGTTTGATATTCCGTTATTAATCGGCGGTGCAACAACATCAAAAGCGCATACAGCGGTTAAAATTGAACCGGAATATGACAAAGGCGTGGTGTATGTAAATAACGCATCGCGCGCGGTTGGTGTGGCGTCAAGCTTGTTAAGCAAAACGCAAAAGCCGGAGTTTTTAGCAAAAACGACTGCAGAGTATGAAAAAGTGCGTGAGCAGCAAGCGCGTAAACGCCCACGCTCAAAACCAGTTACCTTGGCAGCTGCACGTGCTAATAGCGCACCAATTGATTTTGTAAATTACACACCACCGGTGCCAAAACAGCTGGGTGTAACCGAGTTTAAAGATGTTTCGATTGAGACACTGCGTGAGTATATCGACTGGACACCTTTCTTTATGACCTGGTCGCTCGCAGGTAAATACCCGCGCATTTTAGAAGATGAAATTGTTGGCGAAGAGGCAAAGCAACTGTTCAAAGATGCTAACGAGATGCTCGATGATTTAGCGTCATCAAACAAGCTACAACCATTAGGCGTAATGGGTATCTTCCCAGCAAACCGTGTTGAAGATGATATTGAAATCTACACCGATGAGTCGCGTAGCGACGTGTTTGTGACAAGTTGTCAGTTACGTCAGCAAACCGAGAAAAAGGACTTCCCGAATTACTGTTTAGCTGATTATATCGCGCCAAAAGGTACACCAGATTACTTTGGTGCATTTGCGGTAACTGGCGGGTTAGAAGAAGACGATTTAGCGGATATATTCGAGCAGCAGCAAGATGACTATAACAAGATAATGGTAAAAGCTGTTGCCGACCGCTTAGCTGAAGCGTTCGCTGAATACCTGCATGAACGCGTGCGTAAAGAAATTTGGGGTTTTGCTGTGGATGAAAACTTATCGAACGATGAGCTTATTCGCGAAAACTACCAAGGTATACGTCCTGCTCCTGGTTACCCTGCGTGCCCAGAGCATACTGAAAAGCAAAAAATATGGCAGTTACTCGATGTTGAAAATCGCATCGGTATGAAGCTGACAAGCTCTTATGCTATGTGGCCAGGTGCTGCAGTTTCTGGTTGGTATTTTTCTCACCCAGATTCGAAATATTTCGCCGTTGCTCAAATACAGCAAGATCAGCTTGAAGATTATGCTAAACGTCAAGGCATGAGCCTTGAAGAAGCAGAGCGTTGGCTTGGGCCAAATCTTTAATCTCAAAAAAAGGGAGATACCTTCTCCCTTTTCTATTTACAATCACATTTTTAGCTAGCTGTTTAGCTTATAAAAACATGGTTTTAGCAAAATCATAATGTAAACCCTTTCTTTTATTGGTTTTTTAATCTTTTAATTCGCTTTTGCGGTTATCTTTGATAATACTTTATTAATGATTATGTGAGTTTTCGGGCAAATGATAAAAGCGCTTAACTACCTTGTATTATTGGTAATTTTTTTCTCAAGTTCAGTGCGCGCTGAGCTCGATATTTTATTTGTAAACCCGTCCATACCTAACGAACCTTTTTGGCAAAGTGTTGAAGAGATTACCCAATCAGCCGCATTACAACTTGGCACCAAATTAGATGTGATTTATGGCGGAGGCAACCGCATTGTGCAGTTGGCTGCACTTAAGAGTTATTTGGCAAAAAATAAAAAGCCAAACTATGCCATTGTGCTTAACTATCCTGGCGGCTCCCATGCATTAATGTCTCTTTTAGAAGAAGAGCAAATTAAGTTTGTCACTTTAGAGCAAACAATTTTTGGTGAAGAGCGCGATAAAATTGGTTTAGCAGGTGATAAGTATAAATATTGGTTAGGTGAAATCTATTTTGATAATCACGATGCGGGAAAGCAATTAGCCCAATCACTTGCGTTATTAAAGCAAGACTTACTACCAAATAAAGAAACCCAAGTAGTTGCTATTAATGGCCATTATGGCAGTGAGTCAGAGGCAAGATTTAATGGCATGCGTGAATACTATGAAAGTAATCAAGGTATTGTTTATCAGGCTGTACACGCCGGTTGGTCTGAAGAAGTTGCTTTTAAGCAAACCAAAGCGCTCTTAGCACGCTTTCCTGAGATAAATATTATTTGGGCGGCATCTGATCTAATGGCGCTAGGTGCCAGCGAAGCAGCGGTAGAGTCGGGTAGAACTCCTAATAGAGACATTTTTATTGGTGGGTTTGATTGGATACCGCGTGCTTTAAAAGCAGTTGAAAAGCAATCCATCAGTGCATCAATTGGTGGTCATAAGATTATGGGGGCGTGGGCGGTTATAAGCCTTTTACTTTATGACAATGGCCAGGATATTTTTGCAAAACAAAGTAATAAAAAACTGACCTTTAATTTAGACGTGGTTACAAAAAATAATGTTGCGCATTTTCAAAAACAAAAAGCGAAAATAAATTGGGCTAAATATGATTTTAAAGGGCTTAAAGAAAAAGTGGCTATACGCCACTCTATCGCTGGGCTAAGCCCGTTAAACCCTAACGAGCTCAATTAACTCGCAAGTTGTTTTTCAGCTAAGTTCAATTCCATCGTTGCTTTTAATAAGCGGTAAAGATTAATTGATGCATCAATTTCTTCTTTACGGTTGGTTAAGCTCTCAATATTTAAACCTAGTGGCACATTTAAATGAGCACAGCTTTGTAAAATAAGGTTTAGATTTTCACGGCAAATACGCACTGATTCATTAAGTGATTGCTCAGAATCTAAAATACGCCATTTAGTTGCTTCTGGCACAGAAATACCAAGCCACTGCATAAATTCTAAAGTTTTCTCACTACCGCACGGTGTAAAGGTTAATATGATACGGTTTGGCGTTAGGCCTTGTTGCTTGCAACTGCGGGCATAGCTTGTGATTAAGTCGATTGTTGCCTGCGCATCATATACCGCTTGAGAAATAAAATACTCACAGCCTTGTGCTGTTTTTTCTAATAAACGTTCATGTTCATTACGTTTTGATGCATGACGTTCTGCAATAGTAACACCACCTAAGAAAAACTTATTTTGATGCTCACTTAATGCGTTATACGCGTTAGGTAAGCTTAATTTAATTTCACCTTCCGATGATGGGCTACCTACTAAAACTAAATTGTTCAAAGAGTATTTTTCTTTGGTTTCTGTTAGCCATGCGTTAAATTCTTCTACACCACGCTGCGCTACACTTTTGTAGGTGATTACATCTAACTCTGATAAGTCACTTAACAGCAAACTGTATTCACGAGGGTCTACAGTGTGCTTAAACGGAAAAGGGCGTGGTACGCTGGTACGGCTACTTTCATCTTGAATGTCATAAATTACTAGTCCGTCATATTCAATTTCATGTAAACGACCTAATAACTTATTGGCAATTTCTGTTACTTTATCTTTTTCAGTACCCATTTTTGGTGGCGTAGTACCAATTAAATAAACGCCTTGCGTTGGGTCTTGAATTTTCTGTTGTAAAGATAAAGCCATTGTTCCGTACCATAAATAATTTCGATACAGTAACTATAGCAGCCTTTTAGACGTCTAAATAGCTGAAATTTGAAATTGCGACTGAAAATTTTTGTAATTCAAGTTGAGATAAATTCATGTTGTGAAGGTTTTTTACAGTCTCCGTTTTTGAAGTAAATCTAAAGCGCTACAGAGAACAATACTTACTCCAACCATTTCTCCAAGTTCTTCTGTTGCTACTTGTAATATGTAATAGATATCGGGTAGATCTTGCCCCCGTATATATAAATAGCTAGCAACCTCTAACCCTAAAGCTGAAACTAGTAAAATTAGTACTCCAGATCCCATCATTAAACTGTGCTTTGTTTCATTCTTTAAGAGGTTTATTATTGAACCAATGGATAATAAAAAAATGACAAACGCTAATAGTACATAAGGCAGGACCCAGGCTCCGTGATCACCTTCAAAACGAGGTAACCAGTCAATGTGTTTAAAATACCGCGTAATGCGCTCGTGTATTTGCAGTCCCTCGTCAATTCCTAAGAAAATAAAAAGCCAACCAATAACATATAAAAAACCAATAGCTGTGACTTTTGGTGATATGGCACGGATTTTTATTAATACAACACCAACAAATATTAATTGAAGTGATGAGAAAATAGCTGGAATATTTTTTTCTTCATCTAAGTTTACCCAATGAGTTATAGATGATGTGGGTAGAATCTGACTGGAATAAAGGTAACTGATTGCTAGTGCAACTTCGAAGATAATAAGTACAAAAAATAATTTTGTAGGTTTGATAGAGGTCAAAACTTCTTTGAACATAAGCGCTTCTTTTTGTTTTTAGTGGATTATAGATTACTTATTGACTAGGAAACAGCAAACAATTTGAAGGAATTTCACCGCAATTGCTCGCTTAACATCGCTAACATCGCCATAATTACCCAGTTTAGAAAAATTCTATAGAAAAATAATCCAAACCAAGGGAAACAGTATGAAACTTAAATTGGTTGCGGCAAGTGTAGCAATTGCACTATCACTTGCTGGTTGTAATAGCACAACATCATCAAACAATGCACAAGCAGAGACGTCAGTAAAAGCTGAAAACAAAGTATTTGCACAAGATTACGTGTTAGAAGAGCTTGATAACGGTCTTCGAGTTTTGGTGGTTAAAACAGATTACCCAGATGTAGTCTCACTGCAAATTCCAGTATCAGTAGGTTCACGTAACGAAGTTGAAGCTGGTAAAACAGGTTTTGCGCACTTCTTTGAGCATATGATGTTTAAAGGCTCTGAGAAATTCCCGCAAGATGTTTACTCAGATATTCTTAAAAATTCAGGGGTAGATAACCGCGCTTACACCACAAACGATTACACCAACTACCACCTTAATTTTTCAAAGCAGCATTTAGAAACAGTACTTGAAATTAAAGGCGATATCTTCCAAAACCTTAAATATTCTGAGTCGCAATTTAGAACTGAAGCGCTGACGGTTAAAGGTGAATATCTTAAAAACAATGCCAACCCAATTCGTCAGCTTTTAAGTGCAGTGCGAAATGAAGCGTTTGAAAAGCATACCTACAAGCACACGACAATGGGCTTTTTTGAAGACATCGAAAAAATGCCAGATCAAATGGCCTATGGTGAAGAGTTCTTTAAAAAGTTTTATAAGCCAGAATATGTATCGCTCATTATTACTGGTGATGTAGACCCGAACGATACCATTGAACTGGTTAAAAAGCATTGGGGTAATTGGCAGCGTGGCGATTATGTTGCCGATATTCCAGTTGAGCCAAAGCAAACAGCGGCAAAATACCTCCATAAAGAAAGCGAAGGTTTACCAGGCCACTGGTTACTTGTTTCTTACAAAGGCCCTGCGTGGCAGCCAACGGAAAAAGACCGTGCTGCGGTAGATTTAATCTCGCAACTATATTTCTCAAATAACTCAGCGCTTTACCAAGAGTTAGTTGTTGAGAAACAGCTTGCTAGCCAAATGTTTACTTACAACCCAGAAACCAAAGATCCGGGTTTATTACACGTATTTGTAAAAGTTGAAAAAGAAGAAGATTTAGCAAAAGCACGTGATGCGATTAATCGTACCTACGCAAAAGCGCGTACTGAGTTAGTTGATGCAGATAAGCTCGCTAACTTAAAGTCTAACTTAAAGTACAGCTTTGTTAATGGTCTTGATTCATCGCAAGCAATTGCGTCAACTCTTGCGAGCTACATGCATTTTGAGCGTGACCCAGAAGTTATTAATCAGCTTTACGCGACTGCAGATAGCATTTCTGCAGAAGATATTCGTGAAATTGCTAATAAGTACTTTATTGACTCGGGCCGTACAACTGTGACTATGTCGGCACTTAAATCGGTTAAAGGTTTTGAGCAAGAAGTTGACTTAAACGGTGTTGTTGCCGAAATGAGCAAACCGCAAGGCGATGCAAAATTTTCTGTACTTGATATGCGCAGCAGCTCACCGTTAGTTGACGTAAACCTATTATTCTACACTGGTGCAGCAGCTGATCCTGAAGGTAAAAAAGGCCTTGCAGCAATCACTGCTAATATGATTGCACGCGGTGGCTCTGAGTCGCGCTCTTACAAAGAAATTCAAAAAGCACTTTACCCAATTGCTGGTAGCTTTGGGGTACAAATTGATAAAGAAATGGTGTCGTTCCGTGGTCGTGTTAATAAAGACAAGGTAGACGAGTGGTACAAAATTGTTAGTGACCAACTACTTAATCCTGGCTGGCGTGAAGATGACTTTAAGCGTTTAAAGAAAGAGCAGCTAGATGGTATTAAAGCGGGTCTAAAAGCATCTAACGATGAAGAACTTGGCAAAGAAGTGTTATACAGCAAGCTTTACCAAGGTCACGTTTATGAAAGCTACAACTATGGTGATATTTCTGATTTAGAAGCACTCACACTTGAAGACTTAAAAGCATTTTATAAAGCTGAATTTACTCAAGCTAAATTAAATGTCGGTATCTCAGGCGCTATGTCGGATGCAGCAAAAGCAAAACTGCTTAAAGACTTAAGCACACTTCCTGAAGGCAGTGAACAGCGCTTAAGGATTGCTGATGCGCCTAAGTTGGAAGGTCGTCATGCAACCATCGTAGAAAAGCCAGCTAAATCAACAGCGGTGAGCTTTGGTTTCCCGATCGATACGATCCGTAGCGATAAAGATTGGGCGGCACTTTGGCTAATGCGTTCTTATTTTGGTGAGCACCGTAACTCAAACAGCTTCTTGTATCAGCGTATTCGCCAAATTCGTGGTATGAACTATGGTGATTATGCGTATATTGAATACTTCCCGCGTGGTATGTATCAAACCAAACCAGATGCTAACTTAGGTCGCTCTGAGCAGATTTTCCAAATTTGGTTACGCCCACTGCGTTCTAACAATGATGCGCATTTTGCAACACGTGTTGCGCAATACGAGCTTGATAAGCTAATTGAAAATGGCATGAGCAAAGAAGATTTCGAATCAACTCGTAACTTCTTAACTAACTTTGTGCCGCAAATGGTTGCAAGCCAAGATCGCCAGCTAGGTTATGCACTCGATAGCAAGTTCTACAATACCGATGAGTTTGTTGCGTATGTGCGTAAGCAGCTTGCGAGCTTAACTGTTGAAGATGTAAATCGTGTTATTCGTGACAACCTGCAAAATAAAAACATTCACTATGTATTTATTACCGGTGATGCAAAAGACATGAAAGCGCGCTTAGCAAACGAAACGGTTTCGCCGCTTAAATACAATGCTGAAAAACCAAAATCACTTACCGATGAAGATAAGGTGATTGAAAGCTACAAGCTAGCTATCGATAAAGCCAATATCGAAGTGATGGATGTGAAAGACGTATTTAAGTAAACGTTGTTAAAGTTAAAAAGCCCGCGCAATGGCGGGCTTTTTTTCATCTAGATAAATTATTTAAAGCGCGGAGAAATACGTTTTTGAGCACAAACCAAAGCTTATGGCTGTTACTAAATATATCAATACGGGTATACAGGCCTTAACTTTCTTCTCATAGCACCAGGCTATTAAATGCTCTATCAGCATCTGTTATTTTAAAAAATGCGCTGGATTATTAAGCACTTCAATGAAATAATTCGCACCTTACGATGGAAATGTCATCGTCAAAATTAAAAGGACTCAATAATGTTTAAGAAAATTGCGCTGATCGCAGCTGTTACTCTCTCTCTTGCTGCTTGTAAAAGTATTCCTGTTCGTGATTATGAACACCAAATTACCTCATCAGCAAACAAAACGCTTACTAAAAAAGATGTTGAAAAAGCTATTATTAGTGCGTGTCAGCAACGTGGCTGGATGTGTAAAGCTACTAGTGAAGGCACGATTGCAGGTTTGCTTGATGTAAGAAAGCATCAAGTAAAAATTGATATCGTATATGATGAAAAATCGTATAGCCTTAAATACAAAGATTCAATGAATATGAAGTATGATGGTGACTCAATTCATAAAAAATACGGCCAATGGATGAATAACCTCAGCCGTTCAATTGATAATCAACTATTTTACTGATTATCGACGGGCGTTAGCTTGTCTTTTGGCTTTCTATCGTAATTTCAAAATTAACTGAATGCGCTAGAAAGCAGGCTTCATGAGCTTGGTGGTGTAAATCCTCCAAGCTTTTTTTATGCGCAATTGATTGCTCAGCCAATATCACCTCAGGTTTTAACGTCACACCCGTAATACACAGTTTTCCATTATCATTTTTAGCAAGTTCGCCAATTGCGTTATCTGAGTAACGCTCAATCACAATACCTTTATCGGCAGCAAAATGTAAGAAAAACAACATATGGCAACTTGCGAGCGAGGCAATAAAAGCTTCTTCAGGGTCAACAAATTCAGGGTTTGAAAAAGGCATCGGTACTATCATAGGAGAGGGCGATGCAGGCATTGAAAAACCACCATCAAAATGCCATTGATGCGCACGATTATATTTACCATCAATAAACATCTCATTTGGCGCTTTTTGCCATTCAATTATGGCGCTGTGTTGCGACATTTTATTTCCTTATTAATAACCTGTTGAGGTGAATTCTGCTTGTTATATGTTGTTAAATAAAGTGATAATAATTTTAAGTGATATGAATTAAATTTGAATCATAAATGTCGATTAGCAGCCAATTACCCAATTTATACACCTTTATTGTTGTTGCTGAGCAACTTAATTTTAGCCGGGCCAGTGATTTACTACATCTGACACCAAGCGCCGTAAGCCATCAAATGAAGCAGCTAGAAACGCATTTAGATGTAAAATTGTTTATTCGCCAATCAAAAGGTGTAGCGCTTACCAGCGAAGCTAAACAGCTTTATAGCTCAGTTAAAAAAGCCTTTTCAGAGCTAGAATTTGGTATTGAGAAAGCGCAAGCTCCGAAAGTAAAAAAGCTGGTTATAGCGGCAATCCCAAGTGTTGTTTCTTGTGTATTAGTAAATAACTTAGCTGAGCTGCAAACTTTACTACCTGATTTTCAAATTCATTTTATTAGCCAACATCAAATCGTTAATTTTGAGCAGCAAAATATTGACTGTCATATTCATTTTGGTAATGGCAAATATGCGAATGGTGTTGCTGAAAAACTGGCAAATGAAGTGGTTTATCCGGTATGTGCGCCAAATGTTTATGAAATGCAGCATGAATTGCCTTTGATTCATTATGCTGCAGGAATGGAAGACAAGCCCGGTGGCATAAGTTGGCAGCATTGGCAAAAGCATTTTCAGCTACCCTCAATGCCAGCCCAATTTGTGTTTGATGAAGTAGGCCTTACATTAAATGCGGCTAAAAATGGTGTAGGTAAAGCACTCGCTTGGCATCAGCTAGTAAAACCTTTAATTAACGATAAGCAACTAAAACGCATTGGTGAAGCGCAAATCACATTGCCATTTAGTTATTACTTTGTCACACCTAAATGCCATACCCAGCGAGCTGAACTCACGATTTTATATCAATGGTTGCAAGCACAATTTACTAGGGCCTGTTGATCTTTGCTGTTCTATTTTTGTTCTTTTTGAGCGTGCTTTTATCGCGGCGCTTGATGTGTGGCCTAGCAATCTAAGCGAATATCGAGCAAAGCTTCCGCGTCCTGCTAACGCCCCTTACCTGCATCCATGCAGGCAACAATGAGAAAAGTGCGCTCAAAAGAACCGTTCGGCAGCGCTTGATTGGGTTTTCTACTGTGTTATCGGCTGACTCACATAGAATAACTATGCCACGCAGCCTCTGCCTTGTATAAACCCCAATCAAACTGCTGCAAAAACGAACTTGAAAGGTCAACAGGCCCTAGCTAAAAAGGGTATTAGCTTGTCGTTAAATTAACCTTTAGCTGCGCTTTTTGCTTTATTTTATAAACAGTTAACCAAGTCATTGTTACTACTAAAATAGGTAAGGTAACTAGGTTTAATGTTTGCCAACCTACAGTGGCTTCTAACCAACCTGCGCTTAACGCAGAAAGCGTCACCATGCTAAACACTAAAAACTCGTTAGTCGCTTGGGCTTTAGCCCGTTCATGGGGTAAATATGTTTGGCTTACCATTTGAGTCGCACTGATAAACATAAAATTCCAACCGACACCGAGTAAAAATAATGCTGCTAAAAAGTGCCAATGGCTTAAACTCAGTAAATTTACTAAGCAGCAGAGCGCTATTAATACAATTCCTGCATACATCATGGTGACTTGGCCAAAACGCTCAATTAATTTACCGCTAAAAAATGAAGGTAAAAACATGCCTAGTACATGCCATTCAATCACCAGTGCCGACTGTGCTAAGTCAAAGCCATGGCGATGCATCGCCAATGGTGTTGCTGTCATGAGTAAGTTCATAACCGTATAACTTACCATGGCAATAAAAACAGCGGTCATAAATTTAGGTGCTGTAATAATGGTTTTTAATGGTCGGCTTTCCCCATTATTTTGGCTATGTGAAACCTCATTAAATTTAACTAGCTGTAGTAGCATTAGCGCGATGGAATATAAAAATGCGAGTGCAATAAATGCATTAGCATAATTGAGCGTAGGGTAGTGATGGTTTACCCAAACGGCTAGATTAGGGCCAAGTATTGCAGCTACCACACCACTTGCCATTACGGTTGAGATTGCCACGGCTGGTTTGTCGCTTGCTTCAATTGCAGCAAAGCGATAAAGCGTGGCAAAGCCAATTCCAATACCGATTAAAAATGTGGCAAAACTAAATAGCCAAAACTGGCTTTGCATCAAACTAAAATAACCAAGCACAGCACCGCAAATGCCTATGCTATTACCAAGGCTAAATCCAAGTTTTCTGCCTGTTTTGGCCATAATTAATGATGCTGGGATGGTGGTCACTAAAAGCCCGAGCATTTGCATTGCCACAGGAAACGTAATAAAGGTTGTACTTGGACTTAATGCTTGGCCAACCAACGCGGAAATGGTGACAAGTAAAATATTTCCTGTGGTTATAAGTCCTTGGCAAAAGGCCAAAAGTACAACATTCTTATTCATTTAAGTATTCGGTTATTTTTGATTAGGGGGCACCATTTCTAGCACACATTTATCTAAAGGCAAATAAATCAGTCTAACAACTTATCTTTAATTACTTACCCAAGTTAACAAAAAGCGTTAAACTCGTTTAAAATTAAGCTATAGAGCTAAAAGTAGTTAAAGTGATTGGTGTTGTTATGCGTCATAATATTTGGCAAGAATTACGTAAAGAAGCAGAAGCCTTAGTGAGAAAAGAGCCGTTACTGGCGAGCCACGTTTATTCGTGCGTATTAAATCACGAGTGTTTAGGTTCTGCGTTAAGCTTTATTGTGGCGAATAAGTTATCAGATGCCGTGGTGTCAGCCTTTACTTTCCGTGAGCTATTTGACCAAGCGTTTGTTAATTGCGACACCATGCTTGATAACGTTGCGCACGATATTAAAGCGGTGCGAGACCGCGACCCTGCGGTTGATAATTACTTAACGGTGCTTTTAAACCTTAAAGGTTTTCAGTCGATTCAGGTACATCGTTTAGCACACTGCTTATGGCGTCAAGACCGAAAAGAACTTGCGCAATTTATTCAAAGTCGTAATTCAGAAGTGTTCGGTGTTGATATTCACCCTGCATGTAAAGTGGGTAAAGGCATCATGTTTGACCATGCAACGGGTATTGTTGTAGGTGAAACAGCAGTTATTGAAGATAACGTATCAATTTTACAAGGGGTTACGTTAGGTGGTACTGGTAACGAGCAGGGCGACCGTCACCCGAAAATTCGCCACGGTGTGATGATTGGTGCAGGTGCCAAAGTGCTAGGTAATCTTGAAGTAGGCGAAGGCGCTAAAATTGGCGCAGGCTCTGTTGTCGTGGCTGATGTAGCAGAGCACACAACTGTTGTAGGTGTGCCTGCGAAAGTGGTTGGTAAGCCAACTACAGAGTGCCCAGCAGAGACAATGGATCAGTGCTTTGTATCAGATATGTCGGATGAAGCCGTTTGCTCGCTATCGAGTGCTGCACTGTAATACTGCTTTTCTAATTTCGCAATCTCTCCACTTTCAGACAGCGCATTAATTGCTTTAGCAAATGCGCTGGCTTTTGAACGTTCATCCATTTTATAAGGTAAATTATCGATTGAAGTGGCTTTATCCGCTTGGTAATTTTCATTTTTTATTGCATTGAAGTGCTTTGATTTTTTGGAAAATCCTAAATACATCGGTTTTGCGTCAGAACAGCATTCATGAATTTTTACTTGTGCTTTAGTGTTGTTTGCTAAGTAATAGGTTATCGATGCTTTGTTGTAGATAAAAAAATCAGCCTGCTTTTTCTCAAGCACTTTAACAGCATCGCTTATACTTAAATCTTGCCCGTAACGCACTAAAATATCTTGTTGCTCAACTTCTAACTTTCTACCACCATAGGGTTTTAGTAACACTTTATTATTTAGGTCATCGAGCGATTTTACCTCGGGTATATCCTTGTGTGTCAGTATAACGCTATGGCTGGTTAAGCCATTTTCAAAAAAATAAATATCGTTACTGCGCTCTTTGCTAAACCCATAACCTGGGTAAAAATCGACATGCCCTTCTTTGAGTAATTTGATAATGCGTTTTTTGGGGGCTCTTTTAACTTTTAATGTGCAGTTAATACTTTCTGCTGCACGTTTAAAAATTGCGTTGTAAAGTCCGTTATCTGAGGGCATGGCATCTATTAAAGGTAAGCGTGCACTTGTGCGGTAACCCATAATAATTTCACAGCTAAAGGCAAGGCTGCTGCTGAATATCAGAAAAAACAAAAAAGATAAGCGATACATCAGGTTACACTTAAACATTAATATTTATTAATAAAAGCACATTCTGATTTTATACTCAAATAAGTTCGTAAATTTCGTACTCTTTAGTTAACCAATCAAAACGAACTTCATCACCAACAAATTGCTTTAATAGCTTTTTTGCAATTGGCGCATTCGGTGTCACAATTTGGCACACGACATCATCTAGTACTACTTTATTGCCGCCAGCAACGGGTAAAATGAACACCCATAATGGCGTGTCTGCTTGGCAATCAACGAGGTGAACAAGATGGCCGAGCTTTACTTGCTCGTGTTGATTTGGAAACTGCGTTTCTTTAAGTACATGAATATCTTGTCTAAGTGACTCTATACGTTTACTTTGTCCTTCAGCAAGGTACGCCATTTCTATGCCTAAACTGTCGTATTGCGTTTCAGCCTTGCTTTGCTCATGAGTGGCATCTTGGTGAGCGTGTTTTGCCGACTGCACAGCAATTTCTAGGCTATTTTCAAGTTGTGATATCAGCGTTTCAATCACCTGTTGTTTATTTATCATCGCGCTTTGATACCTGTGTAACAGTGCTTTGGATATGGCCATCGGCAAATTGAGTTATAAGGTGATCACCTTCGTTTAGTTGTTCAACAGAGTTAACAACCTTATTGTCTTTTTGCGTCATTGAGTAGCCGCGCGCTAATACTGCAAGTGGGCTGGTGGCATTTAATTTTGCAGCCAATACCGCAAGTTGTTTTTCAGAAAACTCTAATTGCTTGGCTTGGCTTGAATGCAGCCGTGTTACAAGGTTTTGTAGATTTTGCGACGCATGAGTAAGCTTGGTTTGAGGCGTCGCTTTTTCTAATCTTGCTTTTAATGCGTGCTGATTATATTTAGCGGATTCAAGTTGGCGGCTAATACTGTTCAGTAAACGAATTTCAAGCTCATCTCGTAGCTGTGCTTGTTGGTTTAAACGGTTGTTAGGGTGATATCGTAATAGGCGTTGTTCAAGTACTTGGTAATTATGCGATGCAACTTGTAAATGCTTAACCATGTGTTGATGTAATTGGCTTTGCAGTACATCAATGTGCTGAGTTAAATGGTTTTTGTCTGGGCTTACAATTTCCGCTGCTTGTGATGGTGTTGCTGCACGTAAGTCGGCAACATAATCAGAAATAGTAGTATCAATTTCATGACCAACAGCACTTACAACTGGTAGCTGAGATGCGAAAATTGCACGTGCAAGCATTTCGTGGTTAAAACACCATAAATCTTCCATTGAGCCACCACCGCGGCCAATAATAATAACATCCACTTCATTGCGCTGATTAGCAAGCTGTAATTGTTCAATTAACTGTAAATGTGCTTCATTTCCTTGCACTAGCGTAGGGTAAATTACCACCTCTAGTTGGGGGGCGCGTTTTTCCAGTACCGTAAGGATATCTTTAATCGCAGCGCCAGTAGGCGAAGTGATGACACCTAAACGGCGAATGTTATTGGGTAGTGGCTTTTTAAATTCACTGGCAAATAAACCTTCACCAGCCAGTTTGATTTTAAGCGCATCAAACTCTTGCTTTAGCTGGCCTTCACCTGCTGGCTCAATATGTTCAACTATTAATTGATAATCACCACGGGGCTCGTAAAGTGATACACGTGCGCGAACTAAAACTTGGTCACCGTTTTTTGGTTTGAAAGTTGCGCTACGGTTATTGCCGCGCCACATGGCAGCGCGAATTTGTGCATTATCGTCTTTTAAACTGAAATACCAATGGCCCGAACTTGGCGCAATAAAATTTGAAATTTCACCTGTCAGTTGCAATGAAAAGAAATTTTGCTCAAGTAAATAGCGGATCTCTTTGTTTAACAGGGAAACGGTATAAATTTTTTGTATCTGATTTTGCAACATAACAGTTTGATTTAGCGCTGAATGGAAAATATTCTAACACAAAATATCAAATTTTATTTTACTAGAACGAGATTCGCTGATAAAATCCACCCGCAACTCCCTATACCCACATATATCATGAGAAGTTGCAAATGCTTAGGATCGCTAAAGAAGCTTTAACCTTTGATGACGTACTATTAGTACCAGGCCACTCAACTGTATTACCACATACAGCTAACCTTAAAACTCGTCTAACGAAAACAATTGAACTAAATCTGCCAATCGTTTCTGCATCTATGGATACAGTTACTGAAGCGCGTTTAGCGATTGCGTTAGCGCAAGAAGGTGGTCTTGGTTTTATCCACAAAAATATGACAATTGCTGAGCAAGCTGCCAACGTACGTAAAGTTAAAACGTATGAGGCGGGCATTGTTTCTCATCCTGTTACTGTTACTGCTGACCTGACTATCGCAGGTGCACTTCAATTAGCACACGATAAAGGTTTCTCAGGTTTCCCTGTAGTTGATACTGATAACAATCTAGTTGGTATTGTAACAAGCCGCGATATGCGTTTTGAAACAAAACTAGACCAGCCTATTTCGACTGTAATGACGAAAAAAGATCAGCTAGTAACTGTTAAAGAAGGTGCTGACCGTGAAACTATTTTAGGTCTTATGCATGAGCACCGTATCGAAAAAATCTTAGTTGTGAATGATGACTTTAAACTTAAAGGCATGATCACAGTTAAGGATTACCAAAAAGCACAAGAAAAACCAAATGCGTGTAAAGATGAACAAGGTCGTTTACGCGTAGGTGCAGCTGTTGGCGTTGGCGCTGGCACTGATGAGCGTATTGCTGCGTTAGTTGAAGCAGGTGTTGATATTCTACTTATCGATACTTCGCATGGTCACTCACAAGGTGTTATCGACCGCGTTAAAGCAACACGTGAAGCATACCCAGACTTACAAATCGTTGCGGGTAATGTTGCAACAGCAGAAGGTGCGGTAGCACTTGCTGATGCTGGTGCGAATGCTGTTAAAGTAGGTATCGGCCCAGGTTCAATTTGTACAACACGTATTGTAACGGGTTGTGGTGTGCCTCAAATTACCGCGATTTCAGATGCAGTTGAAGGCTTAAAAGGTCGTGATATTCCAGTTATTGCTGACGGTGGTATTCGTTTCTCTGGTGATATTGCTAAAGCACTTGTTGCTGGTGCATCACTGGTAATGGTTGGTTCAATGCTAGCAGGTACTGAAGAAGCACCAGGTGAAGTAGAGCTTTATCAAGGCCGTTACTACAAGTCTTACCGTGGTATGGGTAGCTTAGGTGCAATGAACCAAAAAGAAGGTTCATCTGACCGTTATTTCCAAGATGCAAAATCTGAAGAGAAGCTAGTGCCAGAAGGTATTGAAGGTCGCGTTGCTTATAAAGGTCCTATTGCAAACATTATTCACCAACAGGTTGGTGGTATTCGCAGCGCTATGGGTCTTACTGGCTGTGCAACAATTGAAGAGCTTAATACTAAGCCGCAATTTGTACGTGTTACCGCAGCAGGTATGGGTGAATCGCACGTTCACGACGTACAAATCACAAAAGAAGCTCCTAACTACCGTTTAGGTTAATTCGCGCTTTTATTTATCGATAAGGCTAGCTTTTTGCTAGCCTTAGTTAATTGTATCCCGATTGAAATTGCCGTTTTCAATCGAGTTGTTGGATTTTTAGAAAGAGACAACTAATGAGCAAAAATATTCATGATTCTCGCGTTCTGATTTTAGATTTCGGTTCGCAATACACTCAGCTTATCGCCCGTCGCATCCGTGAAATCGGTGTTTACTGTGAACTATGGGCATGGGATGTAACCGAAGAGCAAATCCGCGAATTTAACCCACAAGGTATTATTTTATCGGGTGGCCCAGAGTCCACTACTGAAGAAAACAGCCCGCGTGCTCCTGAGTATGTATTTAATGCTGGCGTACCTGTACTTGGTATTTGTTACGGCATGCAAACAATGGCAATGCAACTTGGTGGTCAAGTACACAGCTCTGATAAAAAAGAGTTTGGTTACGCGAAAGTTGAAAAAGTAGGCAACTGCGCATTATTTGATGCAATTGAAGATCACATCGAAGATGGCATTGGCAAACTTGACGTTTGGATGAGCCACGGTGACAAGGTGGTAGAAATCCCAGAGACGTTTACCACAACTGCTAAAACTGATACGTGCCCACATGCAGCAATGTCTTGGGAAGAGAAAAAGTTCTACGGTGTGCAATTCCACCCAGAAGTAACACATACGCATCAAGGTTTACGTTTATTAGAGCGTTTCGTAATTGATATCTGTGGCTGTGAAAAATTATGGACACCAGCATCAATTATTGAAGATGCCGTTGCGCGTATTAAAGAAAAAGTAGGTGATGATGAAGTTATTCTTGGCCTATCTGGCGGTGTTGATTCATCGGTTGTAGCGATGCTAATTAACCGTGCTATCGGTGACAAGCTAACCTGTGTATTTGTTGATAACGGTTTACTTCGTTTAAACGAAGGTCAGCAAGTAATGGATATGTTTGGCGATAAGTTTGGCTTAAACATCATTAAGGTAGACGCTGAAGATCGTTTCTTAGCGAACCTTGCAGGTATTGATGAGCCAGAAGCTAAGCGTAAATCAATTGGTCATACTTTCATTGAAGTATTCGATGAAGAAGCTGGCAAACGCCAAAATGCTAAATGGTTAGCGCAAGGTACAATTTACCCAGACGTAATTGAATCTGCTGCATCAGCAACAGGTAAAGCGCACGTAATTAAGTCTCACCATAACGTAGGTGGTTTACCTGAAGATATGGAAATGGGCCTTGTTGAGCCACTGCGTGAGCTATTTAAAGATGAAGTACGTAAGATTGGTCTTGAATTAGGTCTGCCATACGACATGCTATACCGTCACCCATTCCCAGGTCCTGGCCTAGGTGTACGTGTTCTTGGTGAAATTAAGAAAGAATACTGTGACTTACTTCGTCGTGCTGATGCTATCTTTATTGAAGAGCTTCATAAAGCAGATCTTTATCATAAAGTGTCACAAGCATTTACCGTTTTCCTACCGGTTAAGTCAGTAGGTGTAATGGGTGATGCGCGTAAATATGATTGGGTTGTATCACTTCGTTGTGTAGAAACAATCGACTTTATGACAGCGCGTTGGTCACACTTACCGTATGATTTCTTGGGTTTAGTATCAAACCGTATCATCAACGAAATCGATGGTATTTCGCGTGTGGTTTACGATATTTCTGGTAAGCCGCCAGCGACAATTGAGTGGGAATAAACCCTACATAAAAGATAATAAAAAACGCCAGCTTAATGCTGGCGTTTTTTATTTGATTAAAACAATTCAATATCGTGAGTTGGAGGGTTATTTTCGTTTTCTGATTTAATAATATCACCGTAATAAATACACTGATTGCGACCGTTATTTTTGGCCACATAAAGAGCTTTATCGGCATTTTCGATAACTGAAATAGGAAAGTCATAAGGACTCATTCGCGCGAAACCAATACTTAACGTGAGCTCTTCAACAAAAGGAAATTTTTGATCGCTAATGAAGTCTTGAAAATGAGCGAGTTTAGTAGCGATATGAAGTAAAGTAGTCGGTTCAAATACAATTACAAACTCTTCACCACCAAAGCGGAAAATAAGATCACTCGCGCGGAAAAATTGCTGCATTTTTTGTGATAAGGTTAGTAAAACTTCATCACCACATACATGGCCATAAGTATCATTCACTTGTTTAAAATGGTCGATATCAAGAATTGCTAACCAAGAAGATTCATCATAGTGTTTATTGCGAATACCTTTTTCTACAGGCGAATTATGCGAATGTAGTTGGTCTTCAAGCAACAGTTTAATTTTTCTATCAAACGTTTGACGGTTTAAAAGACCCGTTAACTTGTCGCGCTCACTTTCATTTAAAATGGTTAAATAATTTTCATAGATGCGGCAAAGGGCGTTGAGTGTAACTTGTTCTGTTGACGTTAAATGCTTAACAACTAAATAAACAGCCCCCAAAACTTGGTCATCAATAATGACGGGGATCCAGCGTCTTTCATTGCCTTGCTTGTCTTGTAAACTAATAGTGCAAGCAGACTCAATACAGCAACTAAGCTCTTTGCTTGGGTTTGAAATAATCTTTCGAGATGACCACTTCAGTGCGCCAGTTTTATCGAGCTCAATGGATGCGCTTTTCTCAATGCCAGCGCTATTAAAGCGCGATAGATCTTTATAAAGGGCGGCTTCAGTGGGGGATAAAAACTCACTTATGGTTGACAGTAGACTTAATTCTAAAGAGTCTACATCGCGATGTTTTGTTATTTTTACTACGGAGTTTAAGAGATCTTTTTGCAAAATTACCTCTGCTTCAGATTCCATTCCGAATTGATTAAGCACTTACCTAATTTTCGGACAAACTATGAGCAAGGTCAATCGTGAATTGTAATATTTGCTTGTAAATTGAGCAAGTGAGTTTTTTTCTGAATTTTTTTCTTTACCTTTAGCAAAGAGTCCTTATAATGCGACGTCATTGCAGGGGCGTAGTTCCAATTGGTAGAACAGCGGTCTCCAAAACCGACGGTTACGGGTTCGAGTCCTGTCGCCCCTGCCACTTCCTTTCTAAATATTCTTTTGTTCCAAAAAATTAATCACTTTATGCACATTGATTGGCTTTGTTCACTTTTAGATATTGAATTGCTGCAATTAAAGCAAAAGAATAAATCACTAAAACCTGAGTTAATCCAGCTGCAAAAAGACTTACAATTAGTGTTAACGTCGCATAACATTAAACTCGAATTTTGCACATTACCTGTTCCATTTGAAGTTGAAAGTAAGCGACTCAAAGTGAATAATCAAGGACTGACAAGCTCACAAAAAAGAGCGTTATGGCAAACACTATGGCAGCAACTACCTTAATTAAATTAGATCACACTCATATCTCACATCTGATGACGATAGAGACACAATGTCATCAATTCCCGATGTCAGAAAAGTTAATGCTGTCGTGTTTATCTGGGCGTTACAGTGCTTATGGCTGTTTTAATAACGATGAGCTAATTGCTTTTTATATTGTGGAGCAAGTAGGGCCTGATTATACCTTAACGGATATTTGTGTAAGCCCAAATTATCAAGGAACAGGCCTTGCTAAACAAATGCTCAATCATTTATTGGCAAGTGTGAGTAATGCACAAGGCGAGAATATTTTCTTAGAAGTGCGCGAATCAAACCAAAGTGCCATTGGCTTGTATAATTGTATGGGTTTTGTCGAGGTAGGTATTCGTAAGGGTTACTACCCAAGCCAGAATGGTCGCGAAGACGCTATTTTAATGGCACTTACCGTTTAGTCGTCTTCGTTTAGATTTAATATAAAAATTATCGCCTGCTCTAATTTTAGAATGTGGTAATCAAGACCTTCTTCGTTATGCTCTCGTATACAAGACTCTAACTCAGCAGCTGCATCACTAATGTGATTAAAGCCGAAACAACCTGCACTGCCTTTAATACTGTGTGCAAGGGCTAATAGCTCGTTAAGGTCTTGCTGTTCATTAAGTTGAGCAATTTGTTTTAATAAATTTGGCAGCTTCGATTTATAGTTCTCACTGATTTGTTTAAAACGCTCGCCTTGGAATAACTCTTCCCAATTTTGCTGACTATCTCGTTCAAGTGATAAGTATTGTTGTAACGTTTGTTCAAGCTGAACTTTATCAATTGGTTTTGCTAGTGCTTTATCACAACCTGCTTCAAGGTAGGCATCTACATCGTTTTTCATCACATTAGCGGTAAGTGCCACTATTGGGCCATCATATGCCGCATTACGAAGCATTTGCGTGGCTTCTAAACCACCCATTACAGGCATTTGCATATCCATTAGGATTAAGTCGTAGTCATTGGTGAGCGCTTGCTCTACGGCTTCAGCACCGTTGTTGGCAAAATCTGGCGAAATGCCCCATTGGCTTAGTAATAAGCGGATCAAATCTTGGTTATCTTTGTTATCTTCAGCAACCAAAATATTGCCCTCAAACTGCTGAGCATGCGCAATCGATTCTTCTTTAAGCATTGCTTTTGCTGAATGCGCACTACTAACCATTTCAACTTTATGGTTTTGGTTATTGGTAGCAACGATTATTTCAAACTTACTACCTTCGCTAAGCTTACTGGTTACAGTTATGTCACCACCTAAAATTTGCGCTAGGTTTTTCGCTATACACAACCCAAGCCCTGTACCACCAAACTTACGAGTGGTGCTAATATCTGCTTGCTCGAACGGTTTAAAAGCTCTTTCTTGTTCTTGTTGTGACATGCCGATACCGCTATCGGTGACAGTGAAAATCAACTTTTCTGTTGAAGGTGAATAGCGCACATTAATGGCTACTTCGCCTTTCTCAGTAAACTTAACCGCATTGGTACAAATGTTAAGTAGAACTTGCTTTAGACGGGTTTCATCACTGTGAATAATGCTTGGCAGCGGGTAGTCAATATTCAGCGAGAGAGCGAGCTCTTTATCAAGGGCCATTGGTTCAATGATGCTTTTTATGTCATTGATAAATGGCACAAGCTCAACCACACGCGTTTCAACTTCCAGTTTATCGGCTTCAATTTTTGATAAGTCGAGAATGTTGTTTATTAGTTCAAGCAGGTGTTTAGAGTTACGTAAAACCGTGCTTAAGTATTTTGCTTTTTTATTGTTAGATTCTTGCCCTAAAATGGTTTCAGTGAAGCCCATGATTGCTGTAAGTGGCGTGCGAATTTCATGGCTCATATTGGCAAGAAAACGACTTTTTAGGTGGTTTGCTTGCTCCGCTTCAACAATTGCTTTTTCTAACTTTTTATTAATTTTTGCAATTGCTTGGGTACGGGTAACCACTTTTTCTTCGAGGTGCTCACGGTAATCAAGAAGCTCAGTTTGGTATTGTTTAATTTGATTAACCATGTGATTAAAATCACGAAATAGCATACCAAGTTCGTCTTTTCGATCTTGCGGTAACTTCACATTTAAATTGCCATCTCCCACTTTATGGCTGGCTTCAGCAAGAGATTCGATGGGCTTAAGCAGCATGCGGCGTACAACTAAGAAGATAATACCTGGTAAAAATATCGCAGTAGATAAAATGAGCAGGGCAGTATACATGGTGATTGTTTGACCAGCTTTATAGAGCGAATTTTTATTAAGTGCGGTCACAAAGTACAGATCATTACCCATTGAGTTAGCTAAAATCATGCGGGTATCGTCAGCAAGTGTATGTAGCGAAAGCTGATTAAACTCTTCAGTGTTGGCAGTTTTCTTTAGCAGTTGTAATTCGTATTCTGACACATAGTTATTGTTGAGGTCAGTTTGATTGCAAAACAGGATCTTACCTGAATTGTCCATAATAAAATTGACTGTGTCAGAAAAGTAATCATTGGCAACACTTCTGGCGATTTCATCGCTATCTATATGGAAAATTAAATAGCCTAGTACTTTTGGTGAGTCGAGCGTAAAGCGTGAATCAAATAAGCGATAAGTGAGGTAAATTGACGTTTCATCGTTCTCAGAAATAAAGAAAATATTTTGCTGCTTACGGTTATTTGTCAGTTGATTGCTAAATGGGTAGCTATCGCGGGTTTCTAATACAGCTTTAGGATAATAACTAAGTACATCGCCTTGCGGGTTAATTACCCCGATACTTAATATATGTGGAAATGAGTCAACGTAGTTACCAAATTCGTCAACTAATGATGATACAAGTTTAGTGCGCTCTTTTGATGGTTTGTCATTTTCATCATAGCTATAGATAAGGTAATTGTTTAAAACAGGCGAGGCAGAAAGTAACTCAATTATTGAGTTATAAAATTGGGTAAAATTTTGGCTCTTATTAACTTGCTGCTCAACAAAGCGTGTAACAATAGCTTCTGCTTGTTTTTCAGAAGAGCTTGTTACATTCGTCAGGGAAAAAATCCCTTGTATTGCCATTGGAATAATCACAAGCGGGGTAATATACCACAGCAGCCTTACGCTCAACTTGTTGTTATTCATCGTTTTCCATTTTTCAACAAAAGTTCTTCTATAATCTAGCATATTTTTGTACTAGTATAAGAATATAATTACAATCAGTACAATAATTTGCGTGTATGTTGCATGGTCGTTTTGGAGTGCGATAGCTTATTGATAGGGAGAGTTTAAATAAGCGTATGTATAAGGTTTACAGCTAGGTGACAATAGAACTGTGTTGCTAAACTTAAAATGGAAAAATAGCTTATTTGTAGCCTCTTTTTTGATGCTGCTCAGCTTATCTTGGCAAATTATTGCCAATGAGCTACCTGCGAACTTGCAGGTTGTACTGCTTTCTAAATTAATGCCTTATGAAAAGGCCCTTTCTGAAAAGCCAAAACTGTCAATTTTTGTCGTGAATAACCAAGATGTATATCAAGCGTTTAATTTGCTAAAAGCAAAACAGCGTAATCAGCAGCTTGGTGCCATCAAATATGGCACAGAACTACCATCAGAAGGATATGATATTGTTTATCTTGATGAGCAGATCAATTTAAGTGATGCGCTTATTTACAGCCTTAAACATTCAAGCTTATTAGTGACCAATGATATCGATATGGTTAAGCAGGGTATTACTTTAGGTCTAAGTGTGAAAAATGGCCGTCCCATGTTTTATCTAAATAAAAAAAGCAGTGATGCTACCGGACTCAGTTGGGATAAAACAGTACTTGATATTGCAACGCTCTATAATTAAAGCTTTGTGTGCTAACTGCTAACTGCTAACTGCTAACTGCTAACTCTTTATTTTCTTTTAAAAACTAACTAACAACTGAAATGCAAGTGTACGACCAAGTTGCGGATGATATGCAGGTGTAAAGCCATTTGGGTCTGCATTATTGTTAATATCATATGCGTTTACATCACTTGCACCGTCTTGTCTGCCAACTAACACATACTGTTTATCAAAGAGGTTTTTAACAATAAGTTGTGGAGTAAGCGTTACACCAGAAAAGCTTAAATTAGGCGCAGAAAGTACTAAATTATAAAGTGAAAGGTTTTCCACATTATTTGAAAAATAGGCATTGCTAAGAGGGGCGTTACGGCCGAACAAATGATTTGCTCTAAAATCAATGGTTAAATGCGGCATTAAACGGTAGTTAATTCCCCAGTTAATTTTATGATCTGTCGTGTGGTTAAGTGCATTTGCAGCTAAATCCTGATCACCATCTGAATAATGATAATTAAAATAAGCTGATACCAATTGATTATAGCTATAGCTGGTATCTAATGTGACGCCCCAATAATCACTGTTTTTTGCATTTTCATAGCTTACTGTGCTTGCTGTTGCAAAGCGGAAACTAGCATCAGCATCATGCACATCAAGGGTGATACGGTTATCTTCTTGGCTATAAAATAATGCAGTTTTAAAATCTAATTGATGCTTTGATTGTTCATAAAAGTAATGACTAACTAACTCGGTCGTTTTTATTTGTTCTGGTTTTAAATTTGCATTACCGCGAAATTCGTCATTTAACTCAAATACGCTTGGTTCACGAAACGCTTCGCCATAAAGTAGTTTAAATACAAGGTTTTGACTGGCATTAAAGTTAATTGCTGCACGAGGATTAGTGGTTGTGCCAAATGCATCGCTTCGGTCGTATCTAAAACCAAGGGTGTAGTTAAGTTTATCGGTAATATAGCCTTGTGCCTCAGCGTAAAGCGCTTCTTCGTCTATTTGCTCAACTGGGGATTCGGTATAATTACCAAGACCAAGTCCTGCTTCTGCTAGCAACCAATCTGATGAGGTTGAAGCTTGTTTACCAATTTGATAATCACCCAGTGAGACTATTTGCCCCATTTTTTCTGAGCGCATTAAACGGTAACCGAGTTGCCAGTCAATATCGTGCCATTTTGAAATATTAAGCTGTTGTTCAAACGCTCTTTGTTTGCTCAGGCTATGATAACTTTTAACTAAATCAACAAAGCGATAGCTGTACTTAAAGCCGGTATCGGGCTCTTGTTTATTTTCTCTTTGCCATAGGCGGCTAGAAAGTTCGAGCTGATGTGAAAACTGATAGTCTAAATCAATATAATAATGTTGTGCACTGTGGTGTTTTTTGTAGGAAGCATCGCGTGTTTGGTATTCAAATCCAGTAACATAACTCGCAAGTCCTTGTTCCTGTTCCCAACTATTAAAACCGATTTCAAAATGACTAATCCCCGCGTTATGCCTTGCAGGGTTTTGCCATACGAGCTTACCTCTTAGTGCAGAATCATCACTTTGGTTATTAAATCCAGCCTGTTGATATTGCCCCGCCAGTGGGTTTAAACCATCAGCAATATAATTACCGTTAACATACTGCTGCGTTAAATAATTAGGGTATAGGTGATTGGTAAAATAACCAGCTGGATCATAACTTTCTAAACCAGAGTCACCATCACGGGTGAAATAACGCCCAGCTAATTGTAAGCTAAATTCAGAGATATTTTGGTTAAGCATAAACTGCATTGAACGCTCACCATGTTCACCTGCAAGCACGCTTAAGCGTTGTCCAGATGATTGCTGCGCTTTTTTGGTAATAAAGTGGATTACACCAGAATAAGCATTGGCACCATAGCTTGCAGAGCCAGGGCCTTGCACTATTTCAATACGCTCAATATCAGCTAAAATTTGCTGATTTCCCCAAGGTTGAGACCAATTAAAGGCAATGTGATTTTGCACAATGCCATCAATCATAATTAGTAATTGAACATTACCAGGAGTACCACCAATACCGCGGTTGATACTATGACTGGTGTATTCCCCAGCCGCATCTTGGTGATTGGCAAAATCAAACCCCGGTACGTCGCGTAAAATATCAATTAAGTTTTGATAGCCACGTTGTTTTATTTGCTCAGCAGTGACGATTTTTATATTGGCAGGGGCATCTAATAAAGACTGATGTTTAAGGCTAGCAGTTTGCACTTGTACATTTAGTAAATCTTTTAAGCTAAGCGCTTGTAAGGCATCAAGATCATAATCAGCATTTGAAGCAAATGCTGCAGGTGCAGAAACTGATAACAGGATTGCAGACGTAAGCAAATTAATTCGGCTAGCCATAATTGCGAAATTTGGTTCGACATTTATTAGATTTATAGCTCAACCATAGCACAGTTTAATTGCAATAGGTATTTATGCGAAAAGCCTATGTGATAGGTTGTAAACAACCAAGCACATAGGTCAAAATTTGAGAGCAATTAAGCGGTTATTTAATTGCCAGTAGGCGAGTTCTAAGCGCTGTTTCTTGCTTTGCACAATCACGTAATTGCGCTGCAATATCACTCAGTGGCACAGGTGTTTTGCTGCGGCAATGGTTTACTGCAAGTGAGGCTAAGTTACGCCAATTATCGCCAATATCTGTCGCCATTTGTGACGCTTCAAACATTGCTTGGTTGTTTGTATAGGCTGCAGCCTCATCTAAAAAGCTGGCAAACATAAAGCGAAAGCCCGCACCACCGGTGCCAATTTCTTCTTGCATGCGCACAATATGTGCTAGAAATAAATGGCGATATTTTTTCGGTTTTCGATCTAATCGCTCAATATCTTTTGCAAGCTTTTCCATGCCTTGGGTACCAAACAAGTTAATGCCGGGTACAGGCAAACCAGCCATCATTTTTGCTGTTTTTTTAATGCCAGAGTAAATATGTGGTGTTAAATCGACTTCACTGGGTACATTATCAACCCAATACATTAACCCTTTTGGTGCAAGCGCGCCCTTACTAAAACGGGCTTTTTCCAAATCGCGTTTAGGACAGGTTACGGTATTTTCAAACACCGGATCGCTGATTTGGTAATTATTGTGTTCATCAATGCCGTACACCATTAAATTGTGAGCATTAAAATGAAAACGCATTTCATCAGGAAAATAAGGCAACCAGTACACAGACGTTTGTAGGCCGACAACTTTTCCCTCGGCTAAAACCTCATCTAGTTTTTTCATGCCTTTTTCGGCGCTCGAAAACTTTTCACGGTGTAACTTAATACCCAGTTTTTTACTGACCGTGTTAATGATCGTTTTTGGCGGCATGCGATACGCAATTAACGGCATACCAGCAACTTTTACAAAAGGTAAATAGGCAAAGCTCATTGCGGATGCAATACCAAATGCCATAGGCTCTGAAATAGTAAGGCCATTCGTCGACAACATGTTCGACACTACACCGCTTTCACAATGTGACGATTGCTTATGCACTAGGTTGTTTAAAACTGGCATCATGATGCTCTGGTAAATCCTTTAATTGCTGTTCGCTAATAGCAAGTGCTTCGCAATAGCGTGAGAGAATGTTAGCTGAAAGTGTGTTAAACACTTTGGGTTTAAAGTGGCGTTTAATGCGCCATTGGAACAAGCCCGTCACTTGCGATAACGATAACACGTCGTGTCTTGCGCACAGCATATGGTATTTCAAAGGAGAAACTTTATCTTGCTGTGCATCCAAAAGTGCACTTACAGCTTGTTCATTTAAGTCGTCCACAGCATATTGCGTAGCGAACGATTCAATTTCCCAACCTGATGATTTTACGCCTGCGTAGTGCCCACTTTCATCAACTGCATAAACCAGTTTTGACTGGCCTTGGTAAATTTTCGAATTGTCCTGTGGGACGTGCTCTTTTTTCACCGCTATTCAACCGTTAATTGCATAAAGCCACTGGAAAAACGACCGCTTTCAGGAATGTAGCAAAGCAGTTGTTGCCCTTTGACTAATTTATCCGAACGCAAGAGTTCTGACAGCATAATAAATATTGATGCAGAACCGGTATTACCGCGCTCTGTTAGGTTGGTGTACCATTTTTCATAAGGGATAGCGAAGTCAATATTTTCAAGCCCAGCATATAAGCGCTCACGGAAATAACCTGATGAGTAGTGCGGTACAAATAACGCGTAATCGCTGGCAATCAGTTTACGTTTTTGAATAATGCGGCTAAGGGCATCTTCAACGGTATATTTAACGATATTGTCATTGAGTAAACGCACATCTTGCTTTACAGTCATCATTGATTGCTGTGCAACTTCTTCCGCTGAAAAGCGCGTCCAACTGGTGAGCTTTCCATCGTCATTTTTCACCGCACCTGCATACATGCAGGTTTCTAATTCATTGGCATATGAAATAATATCAATCCAATCAATGCGTAGGTTTAGCTGCCCCGCAACAGGTTTATTTTGTAAAAATGCTGCGCCTGCACCATCAGATAGCATCCAACGTAAAAAGTCTTTTTCAAAGGCTACTTCAGGGTTTTGCTCTAGGGTGTCTACTTTGTGTTGGCACTCTTGTTCAAAGTTTTTAGCCGTCATCATGCTAGAGGCAATTTCACTGGCAACGACCACACTGTTTTCGACTTCTTGTGCCTTTATATTGAGGTAAGCATATTTAAGCGCAGTTACACCACACAAACAAATACCCGAAGTTGAAACAACTTCACAAGGAGGATTGTTAAGCTCTCCGTGTACCATTACGCCATGATTAGGCAGAGTTTGATCCGCTTGGCTGGTGCTGGCAATTAAACTTTGAATTTGCTTAAGCTCATCTTCATGTTGAAAAAGTCCGCGTACTGCTTCAGCTGCAAGGGCGGCATTGGTATGTGTAAATTCGTTTGTTTCTGGGTCAATCGCGTAATATCGTTGCTTAATTTTATTACTGCGCAAAATCACTGCGCGTGCTCTTGAAGGTCTGTTACCAGCCATTCCGAGCAGATTTTCCATTTCTTTATTTGAGACTGGCTTATTCGGTAAAGCATCAGCCATCGCTGTAATATAAACAGGGCTTCCCATATGATACTACTCTCCTGAGGGTTCAGCGAAATAGGCTTTTTGTTTTGCAATTTTATTGCGAGTTAAAGGCGCTATTAGCTTTTTGATAATTGCAGTGATAGGTACAACGGTAAGAATAAGTGTAACTAAAAACACCACATAGATACTTAAACCGATGGCGCGACCAATACTTTGCTGAGAGCCAAATTTTTTTAAAATTTTCGACCAAATAGAAAAGCTGTGATTGCCAACTCTTTCACTTGCAATTAATTTTTCATTTATCTTAACAGCGTTTAAACCACTTAACATTGGGCTTGTAATAGCGCTTTCGTCATACATTAAACGTTGATTTATCGCTACGCCAAAACGTCGAGCATTTGTAATGTCACTTTCAGATACCCCAGCAGCAGGTACCCAGCTAAGCGGTTTTTTCTTACCTGTCATCATCCATAGCGGTGTTGCTAAAAAGCTAAACGCCGCGCCACAGTCATCACTCAGTACAACGTTATCAACCAGTTTTGCATTGGCATCCGCTAATAATTTCTTCATTTTTTCTTGTGCTGATAACCACATACCACGGCAGCCAATTACAGTAACAACAGGAGTGTTGTTAAATAGCTTTTTGGTTTGTGGCAGTTGCATAAATGATGAAATAGGCAGCGAGGGCGTTAAAAACCACACTTGGTAGCTAAGAATGATTAAGTCGTACTGTTCAAACTGAGTGGTAAAGGGTTCTAACTCAATCGGGTCCATTGCGACAGTTTCAGGAAATACACGAAAGAACTGACCAAACGGCCAAGGAAAAGGAAAGTTTACTTTAGGTTTGATCACCAAGTGGTCAACAGTAATGTCTTTATTTTCCTTGATAGGCCCAACAACTGATTGCAAAATGCTCGAGAGTTGTCCAGTTTGAGAGAAGTTAACAGTAAGAACTTTGCGCATTGTTAAGACAGTATTTATTCCATTAAAAAGAAGTTATTATATAAAACATTAATATTTAAGTGAATCTTATTTGAGCGATGATTTGTATGAGAGTGTTAAAGTGTACTGCTTTTTTATTAGCCGGCTGGTTTAATTCCGCTGCAATGGCCAACACTTTGTCACTGAATATTGAAAATGAAGTTGCTGCAATAGGTACCTTACATGTTCAACTTTTCCAATCAGAAACGCCATTTGCAAACGAGCTTAAAGATTGGAGTAAACTTAGCGCACTTGCTGAAAAACATTTGCCTATAAATGGTCAAAATATCAGTGTTGAATTTACGCAATTACCGAACGCATGGTACGCAGTGCGTTTATATGTCGATGAAAACGCCAATCAAACGCTCGACCTCTCACGTGCAGGCATTCCTAAAGAAGCGGTAGGTTTTTCAAATAACCCAATGCTTTTTCGTGGCAAACCAGCCATTAATAAAACCAGTTTTCAGCTAACAAACAACCAGCAAAGTGATATTCGTTTAGTTAAAGACAAACGTAAATAAAATTACTTTTATAGGGTTTGTCTGCACATTAGCGATAATTAAAGGGTGGTTTTACGCCTTTAGCTATTAACTCTGTTAACTCGTTAATATCAGTTATCAATGCTGAAGCGTGCGCTTCATCTGTTAACTCAATGATTAAACAATCGCAGCGGCGAGTTGTTTCAGTTTCATGCCAGAGTAATAATACCGCAGCATCTGAATTCTTTTCGAGTAAATCAAGCTCAGCAGTGAGTAAGGTTTTAGCCAGTTTTTGCTCGCTACAGCCCAAAAATAAATTGCTGCCATGTAATTTAAATTCTTTCGCTAAATAGTAGTTAGCTGCATTACCAACAGTGGCAACAAAGTCGAGTGGTTTTAGTGCTATATCTTTGGCTAAGTCGAGTAATAAACTTTGCAATAATTCCAAAGAAAAATACTGTGCGGCACTGAATAATGAATATTTACACTCTGGTTTTAAACTGGTTTGTACGTTTGCCAAGGCTTTCATCGCAGTTAACGTAAAATTATCTAAGCGGCGGCCACTAATGCCAAATTCACTTTTTAGCTCTTGGCGAAGTTGCTTATTGGTTTTTTCACGAGGCTCAGTGATTACTGCGTAGTCGATAATTTTAATGGTCATAATTGACCTCCACAATTATTGACCTCAACAATAATGGCGGCATTATTACCACCAAAACCACAGTGGTTTAACAAAATATGCTGATAATCACTTAGCGTTTTATCTTGGCTAAATGGTTTTAAAACCGTCTCTTTATGCACATAATCTGGCAGTGGAATAACGCTTTGTGTTTTTAGTAAATGATCCATTAATGCTAATTCTAAAACGCCACATGCCCCCAAGGTATGACCTGTAAAAGGCTTAAAAGCAAAAATAGGAGCGTGGGTTAAGCCTTGGTTAAATGCGTTAAGCTCTGCTTGGTCGTTATTTAATGTGGCGGTACCGTGCACTTTTATCAGGTCAATGTTTTCAGCGTTTAACTGTGCCTTGTTGAGCGCCTGATCAATAATTGTGTTTATATGCTCACCCGACTCTTGTGTCATGGTTAAGCTGTAATGATCACAACCTGTGCCATAACCAAGTACTTTCATTTGTTTCTGTTTACTGGCGGTTTTAGCCATAACCAGCGCAGCTACACCTTCGCCAAGCACTAAACCTGAGCGCGCTTCACTAAAGGTTTTGAGGCCGTTTGCACTTTGTAAATCAAGTGAATAAAAACCTTCGACGGTGAGTGGGTTATAAAACTCACAACCAACCACAATAACAAATTCAGCTCTGTTATGCGTTAACAGCTGGTCGGCTAAAATAACCGCGTTTGTACCTGCGGTACATGCCGTATTTATGGTTAAGTGCAGATCTGAGGTGGCAAATTGTGCTTTTAAATAACCACTTAACCTGTCGGTGTCGGTAAGCCAAATAGTTTGCTCAGGTTTTGCCTTTACGCTGCTAACATCTAAGCTCGTTGAGCCAAGCACAACCGCTGTATTTGCTAGTTGCGATGGCGTAAGCTCGGCCTTTGCTATGGCACTTGCAACAACCGTATGAAGCGCTTCAAAAATACGAGCTTCATCGGTATCTACCGCTAAATCTTGCATCGCAAAAAACGGCACACTTATTTGTTCAGCCGTTAATACGGTTTGATACTGTGACGTTGAAAAGGTGATAGCATCACCGCGGCCACATGCCGACCACGAATCAGCTGCAATGATGTAACTAGGCAAGTTCTTTACTTTTTTCACGTTGAATTAAAGCAACAATGCTATTGATTGAATGCAGATCTTTACGGCTTTCTTTTGAGCTTTCGACACGAATGCCAAAGTGCTGTTTGATAATAAGCGCAAGTTGCAGTGCATCAAGCGAGTCTAAACCCACTTTAGAGTCATTACCAAAAAGTGGCGCATCGTCTTCAATTTCGTGCCATTCTATCTCGTCTTCCTTGTCACATTCTTCAACAATAAGTTGTTTTAGTTTGTTTTTTAATTCTTCTATTTCCATTTTAACTTCCTAACTTTTAACTCAAATAACCACAATGCAAACACGCCGCAAACCACTGAAAACACAATCAAAGGCAGGCTAGTATTAAATGTGAGTAACTCTGAGTGAGAGATAAATAAATTCTTAAGTCCGGTTGATGCGTAATGCATCGGCGAAAGCTGCGCAATAGATTGCATGGCCTTAGGCATAATGTCTAGTGGCACCATTAAGCCGCTTATTGCTGCAAGTAAAATATTGGTGCCACCACCTACCACAATAGCTTGTTCGTGAGTTTGAATTTGGCTTGCGATAAGCGCACCAAATGTCACTGCGCTGGCACAGGTAATAGCTAAAAAGGGCAGAGCATAAATTAAATGTCCGATACTGACGCTTGGCACATCAACAAGGAGCGGAATAAAGCAAAAACCAATAACCAGTAACACTAAACCTTGCGCTAGGCTTACTAGATAAAAAGCGAGTAATTTGGCCGCAAAATAGTGCTTATTTGAAATAGGAAAAGTCGTTACTCGGATTAAAGTGCCGTTGTGTGTTTCACTGATAAGCGTGATTGAAATAGGTAACACAATAAAAAACACGCCAAACACAAGCCATGAGGGAATGCTGTGTTGCACGGCTTGATAACTCACTTGATGACTAAACTCAACTAACTTGAGTTGATCTGTTTGTGATGTCACGCTAGCTATTTGTTCGCTAAGTGGCTGTGACTCTGATATTTGTCCAGTATCAAGTAAGTACAAATGCAGTTTCACTTTGGCTAGCGCAATTTGTAGGTGCTGCTCTACCAAGCTTGCAATTTGGGGAGAAAGCGAATTTTTTTTACTAAACAACACCACTTTTTCAGGCTCATCTTGAAACAGGGCTTGTTCAAATTGCGCTGATAAAATCAAGCTGACATCAGGCTTAGTTGCTTCATTAAGCTTAAACCCGGCATTATCTAAATACACGTTAAGTAAGGCTTCGGCTTGATTTGTGCTATTGCTGCTAATATTGATAGTGACCGATTGCGTGATGTCTTGCGCTTTGTTACTGAGCGCAAATGTCATTATCAACATAAAGCTGATAGGCATTAAAAAAAGCACAGCTAAACTATGTAAGTCGCTAAAAATCAGCCTAAATTCTTTGGTGATGCTGGCTTTAATCATTGTTCTGTAAATAACTCTTTGTAATAGTTTTCTAAATGCAGCGTTGAGAAATTTATCTCGCAGATGGTTGGCAGCGAAAGTTGATTAAGTTGCGCCAGTATAAATAGCGGCTCTTTGCATCGTTCAATGGTTAATTGACTGTCACCTGTTTTAACTACATTTGGGATAAGCGCAGAAATTTCAGAAAAGGTGCTATTGCTGATAGTTTCAGCAAAACTGATTTGCAGCGGTGCATTATCACCAATGGCATTAATATTGATTAATTCGCCGCGCTTTAAACCATATATGCGATCGCAGATTTGCTCCACCTCTGACAATAAGTGTGAGGTATAAATAATGGTGGTACCTTGCTGCTTTAAATCTGCCAATAAAGTCAAAATTAACTCGCGGGAAATGGGATCGATACCCACCGTTGGTTCATCAAGAATGAGTACTTTAGGATGTTTAAGCAGTGCAATCGCTAAATTTAAGCGGCGTTTATAACCACCTGATAAATGCTGTGCTTTTTTTGTAGCAACAGCGTCTAATTGGCATTTAATGAGTGCTTCTTCAAGAATTGATTTTTCATCAATATTTGTCAGTAAACTAGCAAAGAAATGAAGGTTTTGCATAACGGTAAGCTTTTCATAAAACGCGTATTCCTGCGGTACAAGGGCTAAGTACTGTTTAATAAAGGCTTGTTGAGCTTCGCTTTGTTGGTAAAAAAGTGAACCCGCAGAAGGTTGCAGTAACCCAGTAATTAACGAAATAAGCGTTGATTTGCCGGCACCATTTGGTCCAATTAAGCCAATACATTCACCAGCAGAGATGGTCAGCGAGATGTTATGCAATGTATCAAAGTCATTGCTTTGATATCGAAAGCGTAAATTTGCGAGCTGTATTAACACGTCTTTGCTTGTCACCTAAACCTCCCTGGCGATTATGTTTTGGTGCAAAAATTAATTAAACCAATAATATGCGTACCAAAAATGATTCTAACACGGGCAATAAAATTCAACACGGTAATTTTTTCAGAGGAATTTAATTGAAATTTTATGGCTTTAAGTTGGATATAAAATTAAAAACCTAATTTCAGCGAAAAAACACACATATTGGCTACGCTTTAATTGCACTCTAAGTGGGTAAACAGGTATAATTTCGCCCCATTTTTAACCTTGAATTTTAAGCGATTGGCGGGTATTCATGTCCAGTATTTCAACTGAAGTTGGCAAACGTCGCACCTTTGCGATTATCTCCCACCCGGATGCGGGTAAAACAACCATTACCGAAAAGGTACTTCTTTTCGGACAAGCTCTGCAAAAAGCAGGTACAGTAAAAGGTCGTGGTTCGAATCAACATGCTAAATCAGACTGGATGGAAATGGAAAAAGAGCGTGGTATCTCGGTTACTACGTCTGTAATGCAATTCCCGTACAATAACTGTTTGGTAAACCTACTTGATACCCCAGGACACGAAGACTTCTCGGAAGATACTTACCGTACACTTACCGCGGTTGACTCGTGCCTAATGGTAATTGATGCCGCGAAAGGTGTAGAAGACCGTACCCGTAAGCTAATGGAAGTTACGCGCCTGCGCGATACGCCAATTGTTACCTTTATGAACAAACTTGACCGTGATATCCGTGACCCAATGGAAGTAATGGACGAAGTTGAAAGCGAACTTAACATTGCCTGTGCACCAATCACATGGCCAATTGGTTGTGGTAAAGAGTTTAAAGGTGTTTACCATCTTCACCGCGATGAAACAATTTTATATCAAACAGGTCAAGGCCATACAATTCAAGAAGTACGTATTGTTAAAGGGTTAGACAACCCTGAGCTTGATGCAGCAGTTGGCGAAGAGTTAGCAGAGTTACTGCGTGAAGAGCTTGAGCTTGTTGTGGGTGCATCGCACGAATTTGATAAAGAGCTTTTCCTTGCAGGTGAATTAACGCCGGTATTCTTTGGTACTGCACTTGGTAATTTTGGTGTTGACCATATGCTTGACGGTTTAACCGAGTGGGCACCATCACCACTGCCGCGTCAAACAGATGATCGCGTTGTTACTGCTGAAGAAGAAAAGTTCTCAGGCTTTGTATTTAAAATTCAAGCAAACATGGATCCGAAACACCGTGACCGTATTGCCTTTATGCGTATTGTATCGGGCAAATATGAGCAAGGTATGAAGATGGACCATGTGCGTATTGGTAAAAAGGTCAGCATTTCTGATGCGGTAACCTTTATGGCTGGCGACCGTGAGCGCGCAGCTGAAGCATACGCAGGGGATATTATTGGTCTTCACAACCACGGTACAATTCAAATTGGTGATACCTTCACGCAAGGTGAAAAGCTTAAGTTCAGTGGTATTCCAAACTTTGCGCCAGAATTATTCCGTCGTATTCGCTTACGCGACCCGCTTAAGCAAAAACAGCTACTTAAGGGCCTTATCCAGCTTTCGGAAGAAGGTGCAGTACAGGTATTTAGACCGCTGCAAAATAACGACTTAATCGTAGGTGCGGTAGGTGTGCTTCAGTTTGATGTAGTTGTAGCGCGCTTAAAAGCGGAATACAACGTAGACGCCATGTACGAAGGTGTAAGTGTTGCAACAGCGCGCTGGGTAACCTGTGATGATGCGAAAAAGTTAGAAGAATTCCGCCGTAAGTGCGAAGTAAACTTAGCACTCGATGGTGGTGATAACCTAACGTACATCGCGCCAACACGTGTTAACTTAAACTTGTCGCAAGAGCGTTATCCGGAAGTAGTGTTCCATCAGACGCGTGAACACTAATCGGCTTATTATCAAAGTGTTGTAACTTTATTGCCGTCAGTTTTGGCATTAGTCATTTAGCGGACTAAACTCCTAACGCCCAAAACTTCGGCGGCTGCGTTACAACAATTGATAAATTACCGATGGAAAGGTTAAGTACTTGGCTTTAGAAGCATTTATTTAGTAAAAAAGTTAAGTTACATTGATAACCTGATGTGTGTAGTTATCAGTTTTAAAACGAATAAAAATGACATGGCTTGGTTGAGATTACTCCTAAGCGGTGTGTAACAGGAAATAGAGAATGAATATTCGTCAGATATTAGTAGAAAAGGCCGTTGCAGCACTTGTTGCAGCAGGCTTGCCAGAAGATACCAATCCAGCGGTAACGCAAAGTACCCGCCCGCAGTTTGGTGATTACCAAATTAATGGTGCTATGGGTGCGGCTAAAAAGCTAGGTGTTAACCCACGTGAGCTAGCGCAAAAAATTATCGACAATCTAGACGTGAGCGATATTGCTTCTCACACTGAAATTGCCGGCCCAGGTTTTATTAATATTCACTTAAAGCCAGAGTTTTTAGCCGAAACGCTTGTATCTGCAAACCAAGATGAAAAACTAGGTGTAGCTGAGCACGCTAGCGCACAAAACGTGGTAGTAGATTACTCATCACCAAACCTTGCAAAAGAAATGCACGTTGGTCATTTACGCTCAACCATTATTGGTGATGCGGTAGTACGTGCACTTGAGTTTCGCGGCGACAAAGTTACACGTCAAAACCACGTAGGTGACTGGGGTACGCAATTTGGTATGTTGATTGCGCACTTAGAAGACTTACTTAACCAAGGTGTTGATCTTGAATCAGTAGCTTTAGCTGATTTAGAAACTTTCTACCGCGATGCGAAAAAACGTTTTGACGATGAAGACGGTTTTGCTGATAAAGCACGTGACTACGTAGTTAAACTACAAGGTGGCGATGCACACTGTGAAAAGCTGTGGAAACTATTTATTGATACGTCAGTAAAACACTCTGAAGAAGTGTACGCAAAGCTAAACGTTACGCTTAAGCCTGAAGATATTAAAGCTGAAAGTGCTTATAACGATGCGCTGCAAGGTGTGATTGCATTACTTAAAGAAAAAGGCATTGCCGTTGAAGACCAAGGTGCACAAGTAGTATTCCTTGATGAGCTTGCAAATAAAGACGGTGAACCATCTGTATTTATCGTGCAAAAATCAGGTGGCGGCTTCCTATATGCAACTACCGACTTAGCAGCGTGTGATTACCGTTCTAACAAACTAGGCGCAGATCGTATTTTAATCTTTGTAGATGCGCGTCAAAGCTTACACTTCAATCAAGTTGAATTAACTGCACGTAAAGCAGGCCTGTTACGTGATGAAACCACGTATGAGTTCTGCCCATTCGGCACTATGATGGGTGAAGATGGTAAACCATTTAAAACCCGCACTGGTGGCACAGTTAAACTAGCTGAACTATTAGAAGAAGCAGTAAGTCGCGCAACTGACAAACTAGCAGAACGTGAATCAGACCTAAGCGCAGAAGAACGCGCTGAAATCGCTCGTAAAGTAGGTATTGGTGCTGTGAAATACGCGGATCTTTCGAAGAACCGTACCAGCGATTATATCTTCAACTGGGATACCATGCTGAGCTTTGAAGGTGCAACAGCGCCTTACTTACAGTATGCATACACGCGTGTGCGCAGTATCTTCCGTAAAGCAGGTATTGATGCTGCAAGCTTAAATGCACCAATTTCAATTGTTGAAGCGCAAGAAAAGGCGCTAGCAATCAAACTAATCCAGTTTGAAGAAGTGCTAGATCAAATGATTGGTGACGCGACGCCGCACGTTCTATGTAGCTACTTATATGAACTAGCAAGCCTATATATGAGCTTCTACGAAGCATGTCCGGTACTAAAAGAGGGTGTAGAGACAGCAACTAAAGAAAGCCGCTTAATGCTGTGTAATTTAGTGGCGAAGACATTGGCAAAAGGTTTGGATCTGCTAGGCATCGAAGTAATGGAGCAAATGTAATTTGCTTCCTACTTCGCATTAATACTGCGTCAGGTTTTTAATCTACCCCAATCACATAGCAGGCTATGCTCATGGGGCTAGATTAAAAACCTTTCTTGTTTAAATGCGAACTAGTTTGCAAATGGCATCAATTTTCTTCTTCAATAATTTCCGAATCACATATTAAAGTATGCTTAGCTGCTTGAATCTTCTCTCTAAATAAGATTTTATGAGTTTCTTGCTTTCTTGCTTTCTTGCTTTCTTGCTTTCTTGCTTTCTTGCTTTCTTGCTTTCTTGCTTTCTTGCTTTCTTGCTTTCTTGCTAGGTGTTATTATGGGCTTCAATACAACTATGCTTAGTTTATTGAAAAGCTTAATAAAAGTGTGTAATTTATAAGTTCATTCAAAGGAAGCTAAATAAGCAAGGAATAAGTGTGAAAAAAGCGATTTTACTCATTATGTTGTCTGTACAGTGTTTTACTTTAAATGCAAAAACACTTTTTGCTGATGTTAAATTGACACACTTGGAGCCTACGCAAGAAAAAGCAAACTGGATTAGGGAAAAACAAGTAACGCCAAAATATCCGATATCATTAGCGAAAAAAGGCATCGCGGGTTGTGGGATTTTTAAGGTGGTTGTTAATGAGCAAGGTAAAACAGACTCTGTCGAACTTATTCAAAGCGTTCCTGAAAAAGTAATATATAAACCAAGTAAGAAAATCATTAGAAAATGGAATTGGGTGCAGGCTCAAAATGGTAACGCTGTCGCTGAAGAAAAGTTAATTCGCCTTGATTATTGTTTAGGCGGTGAGTCAGTTGAAGAGGCTGAAGCAATTTGTCTTAAACAATCACAATATAATTGCAGTGCTTCATAACATCAAATAGTAAGTCAAAGCCGATGACAGTAATGGCATTGGCTTCTTGATTATTATGTTTTATTAGAAGCAAAGCTTTGTTTTTTACTGTCTTCAATAGCAGCGAAAATTCATAAATAGGCTAGGTCGCTAAATTAATGGATTTGAGTCGTTAATTGTGCAGTACGTTGTATCCCACAGTTACGGTAATTGGTTATTTTAGAATAACTAACAATTTATAGACTTGAGTTAATAATTAATCCATGAAGTTTGGTTCCATCGGTCATCTCGATAATCGCTCCTGCATTATTCTAATGCCCTACGTCCTTGTAGGCCACACGCCTCACTTCCTCAAGCTGCGAAGCGTTGCTTCGGTCTTTCGTCATCCATTAAATCAAACCTGAAAATACAATTTAAATGAATAATGCGAGACAGGGAGCGAAGCGGTCGAGCAAGCCATGTAGGCATGGGTGAATAGCGTCTTGAGACGAACGAAGTTCGGCTAGCTATGAACGCGAGAAAAGGACTTCGAGCTGGAAAGCGTACAAGGATGTTTAGCGCGTTGCTTCATGGCGTTTATGTTCACTTTTAAATTGTATTTGAAGAATTAGTTTGATTTTGGGGCGCCGAGGGATTCCAAAGGGAGGCCGGCGCATGCCGCCCTTTGGCTGTCGTCGCCAGCGCGACAAATATGCTGTCAAACTACACTGCTGTTGAGATGAAGATGCTGAACACTTTGGTAACTATCTAACCCCAATCCTTTATTTTAAATCAACTATATAACCAATCTTTATTGGTATTTCACACGTATCTGTTTACCATAAGCTTATACAATATCTTTTGGAAAAGATGATGAAAATTGATGATATTCGCCGTGAGTATTTAAAGGATGGTTTGTCTGAAGAGAAGTTGTTAGACAATCCAATTGAGCAGTTTGAATCGTGGTTGCAATTAGCGGTAGACGCTAAGCTAGATGACCCAACAGCCATGGTTGTGGCAACGGTAGATAGCAATGGTCAGCCGTCGCAGCGTATTGTGTTATTAAAAGATGTAAATCCAAATGGGTTTGTCTTTTTTACCAATACTGAGTCGCGTAAGGCGCAGGAAATTGCGGGCAATAACAAGGTGAGTTTGCATTTTCCTTGGCACAGCTTGGAGCGTCAGGTGATTGTTTATGGTACGGCAAAGCCATTATCAAATTTGGCGGTGACTAAGTACTTTTTATCACGTCCTAAAGAGAGTCAACTTGCTGCGTGGGCATCGGCGCAAAGTCGCCCGGTTTCATCGCGTAAAGTGCTGATGGAAAAATTCCAGCAAATTAAAAATAAGTTTAGTGAAGGCGAAGTACCATTGCCGTCATTTTGGGGTGGCTACTGCATTGAGCCGCATCAAATTGAGTTTTGGCAAGGCGGTGCAAACCGTTTGCACGACCGCTTTATGTATAAACTTGAAGGTGGCGTGTGGACTAAACAGCGCTTAAATCCATAATATGGCGTTTTTTGATACGCACTGTCATATCGACTTTGACGAGTTTGAAAATGACCGTGACAAGGTGTTAGCAGATGCGGCACACTTTAATGTGTCGCACATGCTGGTGCCGGGCGTAACGTTTGCACAAAGCGACAAGCTACTTTCCTTTGAAAATACCCAGGGCATTACGTTTTACAAAGCCCTTGGGTTGCACCCGTATTTTTTAAATGAGTATGAAGAAGGCGATTTCGAACGCCTTGCAACGCTTGCCAAAAGTCATCGCGAGTCATTGGTGGCAATAGGTGAGTGCGGTATCGACCGTAGTATCGAAAAGCTCGATGACCAACAGCAGCTTTTTCTACAGCATATTGAACTTGCAAATCAGTTGTCATTGCCGCTGGTGGTGCATCACCGAAAAAGTCATGATTTAATTGCTGAAGCATTTAAAACACTAAAACCAAAGTTTGGTGGCATCATCCATGCGTTTAGTGGTTCAGCTCAGGTTGCTAATTACTACGTTGAGCAAGGGTTTAAGTTAGGTGTTGGAGGCACAATCACTTATTCACGTGCCGAGAAAACCCGCGATGTAATTGCTAATATGCCAATTGAGCACTTAGTGCTTGAAACTGATGCGCCATCAATGCCGCTTTATGGTTTTCAGGGGCAGCGTAATGTGCCAACGCAGATTATTCGTGTATTTGATATGCTGTGTGAATTAAAAGGTGTTGAAACGCAAAGTGCGCGACACCTTGTTGCCGAGCAGCTTTATGCTTCTTCTTGCTCGGTATTGCGTATATAACGTTTAACTTGCCAGCGCTTGATCTTACGCGCTAACACCCAAGTAAGTACCACACTTAAAATCAACATAAGGGCAATTTGCTTACTTACTTCGTGAAGGTAGTCATGACCTTCGCGAATTGCTGCTGGAAAAGTATAAGTGAGCCTAACAAAACCAACGCGTTTGCCTTGCACGAATACGTCACTTATCACAGGGGTTGCTAATTTTGATAACCCAGGCAAGGCATTAGGGGTTTTTAGTAAATCTTGATACGACGCTGCAAAGTTACTTTGAGCAAGTAAATTACCGTACTTATCGAAAACTGCGGCAGTTTGAATAAATTCATCTTGGGCAAAATTATTTACTAAGCGATTAAGTGATTTGTTGTTTTCTTCTTGAATTGCAAAGCGCGCACCTAAAGCGAGTTGCTGAGCAAGCCCTTGCGCAGTGGTTTTGCTTTGTTTATCGAGGATTTGGTGGCCTTTAAAGCTAGTATTAAAACCAATATGGGTGAGCGCAATAAGGCATATCGCAGCTATCATTAAGCGCGATATTCTCTGATATGTGGAGGCGAAAGCCGGATTGCGGTCTTGGTTTTTTTTCATATTGCTCAATGCCTTTTGGACAGTGTGCTGTTTTCTTGGTTAAATTGCAACAACACCAAAGTCTAGCTGTAAGAGAGTCTCTTATGTTTGAAAGTATGGCGGAATTTGAGCAATTTTTCTCGCATATTCACACCAATCAATGGCATCAAGTTGCTGAATTTAATAATCAAGAAAACGCGACTTGTTACGTGTTACTTTCAACAACCCAGTCAAACCTTGCTATAAGCGATGAATTATTAGCGGCTCTTGCGAGTTTATCGGTTGCTAAAATCGCAAAAGTTGCGCCTCATCCAGAGTTGCCAAATGCACTTGCGTTGCATGTTCAGGCATCGCTACAAAACACAAAAGAGGTGCTTAAAGCGTTTTTAGCGCCAAGTGAAGTGGTGGAAGTTAATGTATTTGCAAATGCGCCTTCTATAAATCAACCAGGCTTGCTTGTGATGGATATGGATTCAACGGCCATTCAAATTGAGTGTATTGATGAAATAGCCCGTTTAGCAAATGTCTATGAGGAAGTGGCCAGTGTGACACGCCAAGCAATGCAAGGGGCATTACCGTTTTCTGAAAGTTTGCGAAAGCGTGTTGCCAAGCTTGAGGGGGTATCGCTTGAGTTAATGGCAGAGCTTAAAGATAACTTGCCATTAATGCCTGGGGTTAAGGCACTGTGTCAGCACCTGAAGGAAAAAGGCTGGAAACTTGCCATTGCATCAGGTGGTTTTGTGCCATTTGCTGAGCGCGTACAAACACTTCTGCAGCTAGATGCAATTCACGCGAATACCTTAGAAGACAACGGCGCAGAGCTTACAGGTAAAGTGCTGGGTACGATTGTCGACGCTGACGAAAAAGCGCGTTTTTTAACTCACTATGCAAATGAGCTAAATTTGCCTATTTCACAAACGATTGCGATGGGCGATGGTGCAAATGATTTAGTGATGATGGCGGCAAGTGGCCTTGGTGTGGCGGTTCATGGCAAGCCGCTTGTTGCTGAAACAGCTGATGTGGCAGTCAATTTTGGCAGCCTTCTACAGGTGCTGTATTTTATTTCTTTGCCTGAATAGGTAAGTGAACTTCGGCCTGAATTAGGCTTACTAACTCAGGCTGAATAACATCGCAGCGCTTTAAATCTAATTAGTTAAACCTACTCAAACAAATTGCTTAACTGGTACTGCGCTGTTTTTGACCAAAGCGCCTTGCGTTTATTAAGGCTTTCTTGCACATCAGCAGAAACGCCATAACGGGTTAATACTTCTTGGGTGATATCCACCGCGTCACCAACACCAATAACCGACCACAGCTCTTCCTCTAAATCTTTAGCTTTATGCTGGGCATATTGGCTGATATAGCTAAGCTCTTTGGCTATATAGTCAGTGTCGGGGCGACCGGTACGCGAAATATATAAACGGAAAGCAAAAAACAGCTCTTCTGCTACGCTCGCTTTAACAAAGTTACTACGGTCGTTTAGTGCTTTGAAATCAAGTAGCTCAGTGATAAATGCTTTATCCGCATCGCGCTCTTTTGGTTGTAAACGCACATACAAATCAAATTGTAATGGCGCATCATGACGTGCCATTTCTTTTAATGGTAGTGCAATCATATTTTCAAAATCATCGTGTTTTATCAGCTGTTTAAACTCAAATGGCTTATTTAGCCCTGCGATATGGCTTAACAGTAAATGACAGGTGTTTGGATAAACCCCTTTAGCAATTGCGCCCACTTTGATTTGCGTGCCACGTTTGTGTAGATAAAACGGGAACTGACAAACGTTTTTAGTCACCATATTTCGCAGTGCGGTTGAAAGCCCTGGCGTTTTTGGTGATTCTTCTGATGCAACCAGCTTAGATTTATTATTAGCAATGAGCTGATTAAAAAAGCGAACACCTTGGTGATCTGTATCTGTCGTTGGTTTATAGCTACGTAAATTAACAATGGTTTTTGTTTTACTAACCGCCATCACTTCATAGGGTAACTTGCTTAGCTGAAACTTTTTGGTGAGCTTTTGCAATTCTGGTAATGCTACCAGCAGCAAATCCCCTTTTTCATAATCGGTTGGAGAGGCAAGCTCAAGTTGTAAGCCATTAATTGAAAAATCAAGGGTATGCCCTGTTAAGTCGCCTTTTTCTTCTTGCTCTAATTGAATTGGCGTTTTATACAAATAACGGGTTTCGTTACGTAAATTAATATAATCAAGAGCAACAAATTCAAGGCTTGGATAGCTGCGCAGTTTTTGATGGCCATACTGTTTTAAATGATTTACATGGCTTTTATCAAAGGTAATTTGTTTAAATTGTTCAGTTGAAGACGTACTCGTAATATCTGTGATCAGAGCTAAATATTTTGCATCTTTAACAATACCTTGCACTCGTGGTGAGGGAGGTTTGTTGAGCTTAGCTATTTCGCTACTGGCACTATCGGGTAATGAGAGCGGTATATAACTATCTTCACTTGAGCACGGCATTAACTGCACATTAAAAATACGAAAACTAGGTTTTTGGCTGGCAAAACCCCAAAATAAATTGCGTAAGTTAGGGGTGTTATTGAGCTCTTGCTCACTAGCGGAATAAAAAAATAGTTTTCCACTATTGGTGTGGGTAAAACAAAATAAGTTGAGTTGCTTTACATCGCCCGGTGACTTAATTAGCTGATTAATACGCGCAGGATTAAGTACTTGCGGCAGCACCGAATTTCGGTTTTCGTCGTTAAAATAGCGCGCCACATTAAGGTTGTTTTCATTTGTCAGAACTAAAGAGGGACTAACGCGCGCATCTTTAACGCTTAAAAATAAAAATAATGACGAAACGCGCGGCAGGTAATACTGCTCGTAACCTTTAACGATCACTGCATCAAGGGTGTTATCGAGGTTAACTTTGTAGCGGCGTTTGTTGCCATGAATAAAGCTTTTTAGAAAATCATCAATGGTTTTACTTTCGTTATTGAAAGTACGCTTCATACGCACATAATTGTGGTCCGCATTGATTTTTTCTACCGCGACAACTTCGTACTCGAGGCCGTTTTTAATACCAAGCTCAAAATCTTGCTCCAACCCAACTAAGCGCATTCTGAGTGTTTCGCCTTTAGCAAGCTGGTAACGCGAATGTAGTTTTACTTTACAGCCGCTGACAGAAATATCTGACGTCGACGCTTCTATTTCGCTGCCAGAACTTAAATAGAGTTTTACTTTAATAGAGTAATTCATACGCTCTTCAGAGCGCGACTCATAAGAGGCAAACGACACCCAGTTAATGCTTGGCTTTTCTTCTTTTGTTTTGGCTGTGGTTGGTTGAGGTGCAAGCTCACCGCGTTCTTGCGCTTTACGCTGCATCACTTTGTGATTATTTTCGGTATTCATAACCGCTTCATAAACGGCAAGGGTATATCGCTTATAGCGGCGAATTCCTGCCTCAAATACATTGATGGCGGTTTCATCCATAAAGTGTTGCTTGCCGTTATAGGTATAAGCACGCACTTCGCCGGTAACTTGGCCACGTAAATCAATAAAGCGATTGATAGGCTGGAGAAGACGATTCATCTCCATTTTAATGAGGAATCTGTCTGAACTGCTTAATGTTTTGGTCTTTTTAGCAAAAACCGCATCGAAATTTGGGCGGCCTAAATCCCGCTTTAGTTCTTCGATAAGCGATTGATACTTTATCAATACATCTTCAGCCATAAAAAAGAAGCGTTCCTTATTTTTTTATTATTCTGCCTGCGTGAATAGGTTAAGATACCAGACAATTTTTATTTTAGCTTGTCGCACAATGCGGTTAAGCATCATTAAATAAGTAAAGCAATTACTATACCAGTATCCTAGCAACTTATGTTGATCTATACGTGGTTGGCAGCAATTGCGTTCAAACTTATAAGAGTCGGTTTTTATGGGTAAAAATAAAACAGCGTTTGTTTGCAGTGAGTGTGGCGCAGAATTCGCGCGTTGGCAAGGGCAATGTGGTGAGTGTAAATCGTGGAATACGGTGACTGAATTTCGAGTACCTTCGATAAAGCAAACGCCACGAGCAGGTGCTACATCAGGTTATGCTGGTGCCATTGAAGCAAAAGTACAAACACTGGATGAAGTTAACTTAGAACAGTTACCGCGTTTTACCACTGGCTTTACCGAGTTTGATCGTGTACTTGGTGGTGGTGTGGTCCCTGGCAGTGCAATATTGATTGGCGGCTCACCGGGGGCGGGTAAAAGTACTTTATTACTGCAAACCATGTGTTTACTCGCGCAAACCATGAATACCTTGTATGTCACTGGTGAAGAATCATTACAGCAAGTTGCTATGCGTGCAAAACGCCTTGGTTTACCAACAGATAAGCTTAAGACACTTGCCGAAACTAACGTCGAAACAATTTGCCAATTAGCGCTTAGAGAAAAGCCACAAATTATGGTTATTGACTCTATTCAAGTCATGCATATGGCCGATATTCAGTCGGCGCCGGGCAGTGTATCTCAAGTGCGCGAAGGTGCGGCTTACTTAACGCGTTTTGCTAAGCAAAACCAAGTGGCGATTATTATGGTCGGCCACGTGACTAAAGATGGCACTCTTGCCGGTCCTAAAGTGTTAGAACACTGTATCGACTGCTCTATTTTACTTGAAGGCAGTAGTGATAGCCGCTTTAGAACGTTGCGTGGCAATAAAAACCGCTTTGGTGCAGTGAATGAGCTGGGCGTATTTGCCATGACGGGACAAGGCTTAAAAGAAGTAAGTAACCCATCGGCTATTTTCTTAAACCGCTCTGATGAACAAACTCCGGGCTCGCTGGTAATGGTTATTTGGGAAGGTACGCGCCCATTATTAGTTGAGGTGCAAGCGCTGGTGGATTATTCGCAGCTCGGCAATCCAAGGCGTGTTACTGTTGGTCTTGAGCAAAATCGTTTGGCGATGTTATTGGCGGTGCTTCACCGTCATGGCGGTCTACAAGTGTCTGATCAAGATGTCTTTGTTAATGTAGTAGGTGGTGTAAAGGTCACTGAAACCAGTGCCGATTTAGCCTTGATCACGGCACTTGTATCAAGTTTTAAAAATGCCTCATTGGCTCGTGAGCTTGTGGTTTTCGGTGAAGTGGGTTTAGGCGGTGAAATTCGCCCTGTGCCAAGCGGTGTAGAACGTTTAAAAGAAGCGGCTAAACATGGTTTTAAACGCGCCATTGTACCAATAGCCAATAAACCAAAAGAGCAAATTGAAGGCATGGAAGTCATTGGTGTAAGTTCATTGTCACAAGCACTGGAAGCGCTTTTCTAAATTTGCTTTGGCATAAAAAAAGCAGCGTAATGCTGCTTTTTTATGCTGTTTTAATACTGCAGTTAGTGAAGAATACGGGCACGGATAGTACCGTCAATGGCGCGTAATTCTTTAAGTGCAATTTCTGAATGATCTGTCTCTACATCAATTACCACGTAACCAATATTTTCATTGGTTTGTAAGTACTGCGCTGCAATGTTAATGCCGTGCTGGGTAAACGCTTGGTTAATTTGCGTTAATACACCTGGGCGGTTGTGGTGGATGTGTAGTAAACGACTGCGGTTTGCAAGCTCAGGTAAAGATACTTCAGGGAAGTTAACCGCTGAAACAGTTGAACCGTTATCTGAGTATTTTGCCATCTTACCAGCAACTTCAACACCAATGTTTTCTTGCGCTTCTTGTGTAGAACCGCCGATGTGCGGCGTTAAGATTACATTGTCGAATTCACGCAGTGGTGAGACAAATTCTTCGTTATTGCCTTTTGGCTCAACCGGGAATACATCGATTGCAGCACCGGAAAGTCGCTTTTCTTGCAGGCTGCTGGCAAGTGCATCAATATCCACTACGGTACCACGTGATGCGTTTATTAAAATCGCGCCTTGCTTCATAATTTCTAATTCTGCAGCGCCAATTAGGTTTTTGGTTTGCGCAGTTTCAGGTACATGCAAACTGATAACATCTGAAGTTTGTAATAATTGGGTTAGGTTAGCCACTTGCGTTGCGTTACCAAGTACAAGCTTATCTTCAATATCAAAGAATTGTACTTTCATACCAATGTTTTCAGCCATGATGCTGAGCTGTGTACCGATATGGCCGTAACCAATAATACCTAAGGTTTTGCCACGCGCTTCAAATGAACCTGCGGCTGATTTATCCCACTCGCCACGGTGCGCTTTTGCGTTCTTCTCAGGAATACCGCGTAATAGCAATAGGATTTCACCTAAAACTAGCTCAGCTACTGAACGTGTGTTTGAAAATGGTGCATTAAAAACTGGAATACCAAATTTTTGTGCAGCATCGAGTGATACTTGGTTGGTACCAATACAAAAGCAGCCGATTGCAACCAGCTTGTCTGCTTGCTCAAGTACTGCTTCTGTTAGGTGAGTGCGCGAGCGAATACCAACAAAGTGGGCATCGCGTAAGCGCTCAATTAGTTCTGGCTCTGGCAAGGACGTTTTAACATAATCAATGTTGGTGTAACCATTACGCTTAAGCGTTTCAACGGCACTTTGGTGCACGCCTTCAAGCAGTAAAATTTTAATTTTGTCTTTTGCTAACGATACCTTGCTCATAACCTTTCCTAAAAATTACTTCAGTGTTTTAGGACCCTCTGGAGTGCCTACAATCACTGTGTTTGCGCCGCGGTGGGCAAATAAACCGTTGGTTACTACACCAACAATTTGATTTATTTTTTCTTCAAACTGTTTGGCATTGTCGATATGCATATTGTGCACATCTAAAATGACATTGCCGTTATCCGTTACAACCCCTTCGCGATAAACAGGATCACCGCCAAGCTCTACTAATTCTCTGGCGACATAGCTGCGTGCCATTGGAATCACTTCAACAGGTAACGGAAACTTACCAAGTACGTCGACAAGCTTTGTCTCATCAACAATACATACAAACTGTTTTGCTACTGCTGCCACGATTTTTTCACGTGTTAAAGCTGCACCACCACCTTTGATCATTTCGTTAAGAGTGTTGATTTCATCTGCGCCATCAACATACACACTTAAGCTATCAACATCGTTGAGTTCGAAAATTTCAATACCAAGCGCTTTTAACTTTTCAGTTGACGCTTCTGAACTCGAAACGGCACCGCGGATATCATCTTTCATCGTCGCCAGTGCATCAATAAAGTGGTTTACCGTTGAACCTGTACCAACACCAACAATGCTGTCTTTTTCAACGTATTCGAGTGCAGCCCATGCAGCTGCTTTTTTCATTTCATCTTGAGTCATAGATAAAGGCCTAATTTTTGAACGGAAATAGAGTTGTTATTATACCTAGTTGGCTGTTACATGCTTACCATAAATAACACTTTTTTGGTGTTACGATGGTTTTAAGTGGTACATCCCAACTTTCAATTGGTAACTGGTCAACTTGTTGGCAATTATGGGCAAGACCAACTATTTCTGGCTTGCTTAGCGTCTCGCGGTAATATTTTGCGAGGGTGCGATCATAATAGCCGCCACCCATTCCAAGGCGGTTACCTTGTAGGTCGAAAGCAACAAGTGGTGTGCATAGCACATCTAAGTCTTCAACCGGACAAACCTGACTACAATTTAACTTGGGTTCCAAGATACCATAGCGATTTGGCGCCATGGGTGAATTTTTCTCATACCTTTGAAAGAGTAGGTAACCGCTACAAAAGGGGTGAAGTACAGGCAGGTAAACAGCAATGTTTCTTTGCCATAACTCCTCAATTATCAAGGAAGTATCGATTTCGCTGTCGTTTGATAAATAAATGCCAACACGGTTGATATTCGGGTTTTTTAAGTGTTGAAAAATGTTCACTTTAATTTTTTTCGCGGCTTCCAGTTGTTCATTTTCTGAAAGCGCAGTACGACGTTCTCGCATTAACTTGCGAATATTTTGACGATCCATGGTGTTTATCAGTATTTAAAAAGGGAGTAAGTCTGGGAATGCGATTACTACGCCTAAAAGAGAAAGCAGAATAACAATCAAAATAATGAATAACCAATTGATATTCTTTGATTTGCTAGTGGTTTCGAGCGTTTCATCAAATTCTAAATCGTCGCCCCAGCTATTTGTGTTTTCAACTTCAAGCTCAAGATCCGTTTCACCATTTTGCAGTTGTTGTAAACGAGCTAAATCATCTACTTTTTCTTCTAAGCGAATTATCGAAGTGGTGATGTAGTCAAGCGCAGCTAAGATGCGTTCATCTACATCATTTGTGCGTTCTTGCGCGTTTGATTTGCTGGTGCTGATAATGTCTACTTGAATACCTAATGCCGCAAACGTTTTTTGCTGTTTAACCGCTTTTTCATGAGCTATGGGGCTGAATATTTGCTTGCCCGCAAGAAACTGACTTGCCTTCGCGTCTGAAAGCTTAAGTTTTGTGGTTAAAATAGACTTCGCTTGCTCGGCTGATACACCGTTATTTAATTGTGCGAATTGAATGCGATAGCTCATATACAAGGCAAATTTTATTGTTTTGCTAAGTATATAGTTGTTAAAAGCTTTTTTGCAAAGTTAAAAAGCGGCATTAGATGCCGCTTTGGTGGTTGAGTTGAGAATTCTTTTAGTATTTAGCGGCACCTGTAGGCAGCGCGTTTAAAATAAATTCACGTACATCTTGGTTGGAAGTTTCTAAATCAGCGCGGCGAAGGTACATCATATGGCCGCTCTCGTAGCCTTTAAAGCTTAAGCGTTCACGCATCTTGCCACTTGGGTCTAACTGCCACATGGTGTATTTGGCATCAAAGTAGTTCGTTGCACCGTCAAAATAACCAGACTGCACCATCACTTTAAGATAAGGGTTTTGCGCCATAGCTAAACGCAGGTTTTCACCGGTTTTATTATTTGTGCGATCCCATGGATGAACAGAGCCAAACATGTTGTATTTAAGGTCAGTTTTGTAGCCCAGTTCTTGCTGTAAATAATAGTTAATTGCTGGGGTGAATGAGTGTAGCCAAGACGTTAATTCAGCCCAGTAATCAGGGCGGCTTCCTGCATCACGTTTATCAATGCCTTTATAACGAGAATCTAAACGACCTACCGTAAAACCTTCTTCACGCAATAACTCTTTCCAGAATGCATCATTTGGAATATCCAAGTTATTACGTAGTACAAAGGTTTCGCTTAATGCGGTGTAGTTAGCAATTGTTGCGGCAATTTGCTGCTTTTCGTTTGTATCGATAAAGCCACCTTTGCTAATAGCAGGAATGGCTTTATTGATAGTGAAATCTTCAACTTCGGCTAAAAACGTTGTTAGTGGCATGTTTTGATATTTGGCATCTAGCTTGTTGTGATACCAAGCCGTTGCGGCAAAATAAGGAATACGGTTAGCAGCTTCAACCGGGCCTTCACGTTTAATGCCGATTTCCGTTGGTGATACTAAAATCACCCCGTTCAAATACATCCATTGGCGGTTTTGCAGTTCAAGGGCAAGGCCTGAAACACGGGTTGTACCGTAGCTTTCACCAATTAAAAACTTTGGTGATAACCAGCGATTATTGCGCGTTACAAAGGTATTGATCCATTCAGCAAGGTATTCGATATCGGCATTAACACCAAAAAATAGCTCTTTTTGTTTGTCTTTGCTTGGCAGCTCACCTTTGTCGTTTTCAAGTATGCGAGAGTAGCCTGTGTTTACAGGGTTTACGTAAACAATATCGGCAACATCAAGTACTGAATAAGGGTTGCTTTTTACACCATATGGTTGGACTGGGTAACCTTCATCATCAATATTTAGAATTTTTGGCCCTGTGTAGGCTAAGTGCATCCATACTGATGCAGAGCCTGGCCCGCCATTAAATGAAATCAATAAAGGGCGTTTGCTGTAGTCTTCAACATCTGATTTTTGGTAGTAGGTATAATGCAAACTGGCAATAGGGTTGCCTTGTTTATCCCACACTGGCTGCGTGCCAACCGTTGCGCTGTATTTGATCTTTTTACCTAAGATTTTAGCTTGATGGTTGGAAGTTTGCTTATCGTCTATGGTTATTTTTCTTTCTGTCGCGTGTGATTGGCTACTTATCACAAGTGCAGAAAAAACAAATAACTGGAAAAGTCTTTTCATGTTGGCACTGCCTATAAAATAGTTTGTTGAGTTAATAAACAGACTACTTAATTTCAACTTACTAGGTCAAAGAGAGTGAGACCAATATAGGCATTTTTTCGTTGAATTACTAAAACTACCCTATACTGGTTAATAGCGCTTAAAAACTGTGAGTAATTATCTGTAAGGTTATTTAGTCACTTAAAGCGAAGTTAATGGTTGCTTTTGCAGTTGAGAACACACTGAAAATAAAGCTGAACTTATAAAGCTCCCAGTTACGTATATTAAAACGATAAATTCTGTCTCAGCTAACTGATTCAAATAAGGAGAAAGTTATGCCTCAAACTCCAGTAGCAGATAAGCATACGACTTTTGCCAGATGTTTAGAATGTAATAAAGTTGGACTTTTTGCCCCCCTGCATTGGCTCGCGCTTGGCTTTAAAGATATGGCAAGTGCACCCATTTTAAGCCTGTTTTACGGGGTAATATTTAGTATTATTCCCATTGCTATTTTGTATTTTGTTTATCAATCTGGCACGCACTTAGTGATTTTACCTGCAACCGTAGCATTTGCCTTGATTGGCCCAGCCTTTGCTGTTGGTTTATATGACATTGCATGGGAGCTTGAAAAACAACATAAACCCACCTTGAGTCACAGTTTAAAATCGATGTTCCGTAACCCTGTTGGGGAGTGGGGGTTTGCAATTTTACTTATGGTGGTGATGATTATTTGGATGCGTTTAGCGGCCTTAGTGCATGCGCTTTATCCAAATAGTGTAAATCCAACGTTAGAAGAACTATCAGCTTTTCTTACCCTAGGGTCATTTATAGGTGCAATAATGCTTGGTAGTGTATTTGCCATTTCAGCATTTACCCCACAAATTATGATGGAGCGCCGAGTCGATATAATGACAGCCGTGGTGTCATCTATTAATGCAGTGAAAGAAAATATAGGTGCAATGATTGTTTGGGCATTTTGTATTGTTGCATTAGTTGCTCTTGGCTTTGTAACCGGTGCAACCGGATTTATTGTAATTATGCCGCTACTTAGCTACGCCAGTTGGCACGGTTATATCGCCATAATTAAACATAAAGGCCCTCGTGGTTACGAATAATCTCATGGATTTTAATAAAAAGGGTGACGTTTGTTACCCTTTTTTTAATGGTTCTATGGTATAAGGGTGTGAAAATAATAAGCCTATATAAAGGCAGCTAAGCTTAGTTGGAGTGTAACTATGCAACGTATTTTAATCGTTGAAGACAGCAAAATGGTGCAGCAAGTGCTGCGTCACTTGGTATCACAATATTTATCAGTGCCGGTAGATTTTGCCGCATCATTACGTGAGTCTGCGGGACTGATTAAAAACAACAAATATACCCTTGCTCTTGTTGATTTAAACCTACCTGACGCCAGTAATGGTGAAGTTGCAACGTTAACCTTACGTTGTGGTATTCCAACACTTGTACTTACTGGCAGTATCGATGAATTTAAACGCCAGCAAATGCTTGAAATGGGTGTTGTTGACTATGTGTTAAAAGAAAACCGTGACTCTTATACTTATGCGGTAAAGCAACTCGCTCAGTTGCTTGGGAATCAAGGAACTAAGGTGTTGGTGGCGGATGACTCGCAAACTAGCCGAACTATGATGCGCCAAAACCTTGAACGTTTGCTTTATCATGTCGAAGAGGCAGAAGACGGCGAGCAGGCGTATCAAAAATTATTAGCTGATGAGACGATAAAGCTTTTACTAACTGATTATGCGATGCCAAAGAAAGATGGTTTTGAGCTGGTTAAAAGTATTCGAGCCAAACGTGGGCGTGACAGTTTAGGTATTATCGGAATTTCGGGCTCTGGCAGCCAAAGCTTATCTGCAAAGTTTATTAAGCATGGTGCAAATGATTTCTTAACAAAACCTTTTGCGCCAGAAGAGTTTCATTGCCGTGTAATGATGACAATGGAGCAACTAAACTTAATTGAAACCATTAAAGATGCTGCAAATAAAGATTATTTAACTGGGTTATATAACCGCCGTTATTTCTATCAAGCAGCAGAGCAAAAAGTCGCTGAGCAATCTGTACTAAGTATAGCGGTAATAGATATTGATCACTTTAAACAAATTAATGATACCTATGGTCATCAAGCCGGTGATGAAGTGCTGAGCTTTTTATCAAACAAAATGGCTGAGCAATTTGGCAATGTATTGATGGCGCGTCTAGGCGGTGAAGAATTTGCCGTTTTGTTTAATAACGAAGATCAAGACAGCGCATTTGAAAAGCTCGATGAATTGCGTTTTTCACTTGCCAATATGCAAGTTGAAGCAGCTGGTCAGTTTATTAGTTTCTCAATCAGTGCTGGTGTTGCACAGTTGCAACAAGATGAAGAGCTTACAGAGCTTATTAATCGCGCCGATGTTGCGCTTTATGATGCTAAAGGTGGTGGGCGTAATCAGGTGGTGATCCACCAATAAAGAAACGTTTTAAGCGTAAAGCTAAGAGCCCATAATCGACGCTCTTAGCTTTTAATATGCTGAAATCTGAAATCTGAAATCTGAAATCTGAAATCTGAAATCTTTTACAGCTGCGTAAACTCAAGCAGTTGTCTTAATTTTGTTGCCTGTCTGCGAGAAATTTCCACAGTTTGACCATTGCTTAAAGTTGCAGTTAAACCGTAGCTAATAGCTTGTTCCATGCTTTCGATAGCGTCAAGTCGAATAATATCTGAACGGCTTGCTCTAAAGTAATGTCTTTCGTCTAATTTAGCTTCAATTTTGTTTAATGAGCTGTGTAGGTATGCTTTACCATGTGGTGTGTAAATTGCTGCATGGTTACCAATTGACTCAAAACGAATAATTTCACGAAGTTCGATAATGCGCATGGTTTCGCCATATTTTACCATTAATTTATGGTCATCAGGTAAACCCGTGTTGGATGCATTTTGTTCAATACGCTTTTCGAGTTTTTCAATGCTTTCGGCTAATCGCGCTGGGTTTACAGGTTTTACTAAGTAATCCATGGCATTTAACGAAAATGCTTCAACAGCAAATTGGTCATACGCAGTACAGAAAATAATGTTTACATCATCACCAAGAGATTCGGCTAACTCTAAACCCGTAGCGCCAGGCATGTGAATGTCTAGGAAGATAGCGTCTGGTTTATGCTCTGCAATCTTTTCACTTGCTTCTTCAGCATTTTTGGCTTCATCAACAATTTCAATTTGGCTGTGCTTTGACAGCAGGCGCTTTAATTCACTGCGTGCAAGACGTTCGTCATCAACAATTATTATTCTAATACTCATTGTTAAAAGTTAACTCCATCGTGTAAGTGTTTGCATCACATGTTTGTGTTGCACTGCAAATATTGCCCATGCCTAATTGGGTAATTAGGTTATCTAGCGGTAAATCGCCTGACTTGATTCTGGGTGATTGTGTTAAGTTAAGTGTAAAAACAACAGCGCTGCCAACTTCTTTTGTTGTGATAATGAGTTCGTTGTGACTAACGCTGTAAATATCTTTTTTGATAAACACATACTCAACTAAGGGTAAAAGTACTGAGCAAGGCAATGGGTGAGGGCTTACCAGTTTGCATAAATGTTTTGTCAGGGTAAACCTTTCTTCTAAGCGCAGCGCTTCGAGCTCAAGCAAATGTTCAAGCTGTGTTAAATCATCGCTAAAGCTTGTATTTGTTACACCATCATTCAGTTGATAACGAATTAGCTCGGCTAATTTGCCTAGTAAGTCGCTCGCTAAATCTTGATTTTCGAAAATCATATAGCGGATAGCATTCATGCTATTAAACAAGAAGTGTGGATTTAATGGTGCTTCCGCATTTTTTTCAAACATATAAAAAGAAAGTCTCTTTTTTGACAGACTATTTTGAGTCTATCGATTTTATAATTATCTCGCCAATTAAAATGATAAACGGCAAAAAAGTAAGATGAGTGGTTACGCTGTTTTTTCGAGTTGCTGTTGCCAATCAATCGGCAACTCAATAATCACTTTTCTATGTTTACCTTTTTTCACCATTACCATGCTCGCTTCTTGCGCATACATATGCTCTAAGCGGCTTTTTACATTATCGTAATGTTCTGTATCTAAAAAGAATTTACCATGACTTTGGTGGGCTATTTCTAATCGATATTTATTGTGTTTAATAAATCCAACAATACTGAGCTCACCATCACGTTGGCGCGCGGTATTGAGTAAAAACGAACAGATAAAAATTAATGACATGCTTGGCACATTTGGTCCAACCGCTTCGTCATGAAGTTTTATATTATGGCTTACGGGCGCACGTTTTTGCTCTTTTAATAAATCAAGGTAATTAACTAAACTGGTGACTTCATCATTTAGTTTTGCATCAGCAGCTTTACTGGACATTAAGTTGTAACGAAACAAATCAGACGCCTTAGTAACCAGCTCTGCCGCCTTTTCTTCATCAATATCAATTTGTTGCTTAATCGCTTCCATGGTATCAAACAAAAACTCCGGATTAACGCGATTAGTTAAAATTTGCAGTTTTTGTTTCTTTAACAACAGAGCAAGTTGTTTGTAGTTAGAAATGCCGGCGGCAAAAACATAAAAGTAAGCCCAAACAACAATAAAAACAACATTGTAAATTACATAAGCAACTAGCGATTCACCTAAAGTGTCTAGGTGCATAATGCTATTCACATACTCTTCTAAAGAGTAGGGTGTAAGCGAGACTAAAATTGGTAAAAAGTCTAAAGCAATAATCACCAAAGCGGTCACAGTAGAGCTCGCCAAAATGAGTAAAAACGACTTCCACTTGGTTGTTGCAAAGTTTTTGTAATGCTTATAAATACCGCGCAGCACAATATGAAATACTGCAAAGATCATGATTAATTGATATGTGGTGAGTATCAACGCGCCAACTAAACCAAGTTGAATAATTGGCATTGATTCAGCATCAGGCTCGTGAAACACACCCCAGATACCTAAATAACTTACTAAGAATGAAATAACTAAAATAGGCCCTTGATAACGCCAATAATTAGGGCTGGTATTTCGAATATAACTGAAATTCATAACCGTATTAGGACCTTTTATTAAAGTGGTAACGTTAAACACGCAACGTATTTATCGTCTTTTAACGCGGCGTTTAGTGAAGCGTTTTCGTTGTACATTAGCTGTAAGCGTTTAATCAGGTTTTCTTGGCCAGTACCTGTACTTTCTACTTTGTAGTTACCGGTGTAAGTGGGGTTGCTTACGGTAACCACTAATTGGTTTTTATGCTTTGAAATATCAACAACCAACAAGCTTTGCTCTTGCCTTGGTGCAATACCATGTTTAATAGAGTTTTCTATCAAGGTTAGAATGCCCATGGTAGGCACTTTAATGTTTAAGCAGGTTTCATCTACGTGCATTTCAATTAACAAACGTTCTTCCAAGCGGATATGCTCAATATCGAGGTAAAACTCACAAATACGCAGTTCTTCTTTTAATTTTACAGTGGGATGTTTATTTGCAGTTAAATTGTAGCGAAACAGCTCATTAAGTTTATCTATCAGCTCTTTGGCGAGTTGCTTATCTTCGAAAATCATGCCACGAATACTGTTAAGTGAATTAAACAGAAAATGCGGATTAAGCTGACTCATTAATAAGGCAATTTGGCTTTGTTTTAGTTGGTTTTTAACTTGAAAACCACGTTTCAATGCAGAGAGTGGGAAATAAAAAAGTAACCATAGAGAAAAGAAGCCAAGCTGAGATTTAAATCGCTTTGAATAAGCGCGGTCAATCGCTTCTTGGTCGCCCTGATGAATTTTATCGAGCTCTTTTCGTGCATTGATGTGTGCTTGATCAAAACCCTCTTTAAAGCCTTTTTTAAATTCAGCTTTAGCAGATGTATCGGCATCAGGTTGCTCTTTGCTTTGAGTGTCTTCAGTTTCTTCTTTTTCTTCTATGGGTTGATTTAGCGGATCTTTATCAGGGTTAGCTTGGTAGTAAGCGATTTCGTTATGAATTGGCACAAAATAATTGCGACTTACTTCACGTACATTGGTGCCAATAATGCTACCAATTAAAACAAGTACGAAACCACATAATAATCTTTTTAATATTCCTGTGTCTTTTTCACGCAGGAATTGTAGAGGGGCTCGAATTAAAAAGTGAGTGATGATAAAAAAAATGCAGATTCTCACACCTGTATAAGCAAGTATGTTCGCTATGCCATGCATGTCTTTGTCAGTGTCAATATCTGACAAACCACCAACTAGCAGAATGACCGCGATAAGCGCTTGGATAACCCAATAAGCCATGTGCTTATATATCCTTTGTTATTGATTTTTAATTCCATTGAGTTGGTAAAGTTCAGGGTTATATACCAACTCCGTTGGTTCATATTGTGTCAAAAACGGCTACTAAAGCAAGTTTTCAATATTTCTCTTTTTGCACCAAAACGTTCATAAAGCCAATGTTTATGCACCCTTGTGGTGCGTTAACTTTCTTGTAACACATTGTAAATTACTTAACCTTATGAATTAGATAAAAAAATATTATTGGCACAAAGGTTGGATTTAACTTGTACAAATTAAAAAAACGACAACAGGTACATCTTATGAAAATGATCAGTGCGATTATTAAGCCATTTAAGCTTGATGATGTGAGAGAGGCAATGTCAGATCTTGGCATTGAGGGCATGACAGTAGTTGATGTTAAAGGTTTTGGCCGTCAACGTGGGCATACTGAATTATATCGTGGTGCAGAATACCAAGTTGATTTTATTCCAAAGATCAAAGTGGAAATTGCAACACAAAGTGACAATGTAGACCGTGTTATTGAAGCAATTAGCAACGTGGCACAAACCGGTAAAATTGGTGATGGCAAAATTTTTGTATACGACCTAGAACAAATTGTTCGTATTCGTACGGGCGAACTAGACGAAGCAGCAATTTAAGGGGAATGTCATGGAAAATACAGTAGTTGAATTGAAATTTGCACTCGATACTTTTTACTTTTTAATGTCGGGCGTATTAGTAATGTGGATGGCAGCAGGTTTTGCCATGTTAGAGGCTGGTTTAGTTCGCTCTAAAAACACCACTGAAATCTTAACGAAAAACGTGGCACTTTATGCAATTGCATGTACCGTATATTTAATTGTTGGCTACAACATTATGTATGTGGACAACGCTGAAGGCGGTTTTTTACCTTCACTAGGTGCACTAATTGGTACTGAAGCTTCGGATGCAAATCACTCATTACAATCAGACTTCTTCTTCCAAGTAGTGTTTGTTGCAACGGCAATGTCAATTGTCTCTGGTGCTGTTGCTGAGCGCATGAAGTTATGGTCTTTCTTAGTATTTTGTGTTGTTTTAACAGGCTTTATTTATCCACTTGAAGGCTACTGGACATGGGGTGGTGGTTTCTTATCTGCGATGGGTTTTGTTGATTTTGCAGGTTCAGGCATCGTACATATGGCGGGTGCAGCAGCTGCGCTTGCAGGTGTATTACTTTTAGGTGCACGTAAAGGTAAATACGGCAAAAACGGTGAGATCTATCCAATTCCAGGCTCTAACTTGCCATTAGCAACGCTTGGTACGTTTATTTTGTGGATGGGTTGGTTTGGTTTTAACGGTGGTTCTCAATTACTACTTTCAGACAAAGAAAATGCAACTGCAGTAAGCCAAATTTTACTGAATACCAACGCAGCAGCTGCAGCTGGTGCAATTGCCGCTTTACTACTTTGTAAAGTGTTATGGCGCAAGGCTGATTTAACCATGGTGTTAAACGGTGCATTAGCAGGTCTTGTGGTAATCACAGCAGAGCCTGCATCACCAAGCCCATTACTTGCGGTATTAGGCGGTGCTTTAGGTGGTAGCTTAGTTGTATTTAGCATTGTAGCACTTGATAAGGCGAAAATTGACGACCCAGTTGGTGCAATTTCTGTACACGGTGTGTGTGGTTTCTTAGGTCTTATGTTAGTGCCGTTTTCCAATAGCGATGCAACCTTTGTTAATCAACTTATTGGTGCACTTGTTATCTTTGGCTTTGTTTTTGTTAGCTCTTATATTGTTTGGGCAGTACTTAAGAAAACCATGGGTATTCGTGTTGGCGAAGAAGAAGAAATTAACGGTATGGACCAACATGATTGTGGTGTAGATGCATACCCTGAATTTGTGACTGTAAGAGGCAATATCTAAGTCGTAAATTAAAAGCGTAACGTTAAGTTACAAAGTTCTTTAAAAGCCCAATGCTTATTGCTATTGGGCTTTTTAATTTGTGATATTATCCTATGCTTAAAGTTGTAGTTAAAAACGTGCTTAGATTATGAAAATTAACTTATTAATCGCCGAAGATGATGTCTGTTTAAATGACCTCGTTGCTTCAAGTCTCACAGAAGAATACCAAGTATCACAAGCGTATAGCTTAGAGCAGGCGAAATCATTATGTGAACAATCGGATTTTAGTGTCATTGTATTAGATTATTACTTTCCTGATGGTAATGGTGTTGAGTTAATTAAGTACGTTAAAAAACAAACCAATCCCCCGATAATTATTTTTTTAAGTGCCTCTGAAGAGCTTGAGGTAAAAATGGCTGCTTTTGATGCAGGTGCCGCAGATTGGATTGATAAACGTACGTTTATTCCGCCACTGTTAATGATTAAAATTAAAAAAGCGTTAGCCAACCAGCAAGAGTTCGATGCCCTTAAAATAGCAGAACAAAATGCCAACACAGCGGTGTTTTCAGCTATGTCTGATTCATTTATGTGGGGTAACACCGCAAGAGCTATTCAAGCGTGCTTATCATGTACTAATTATGATGAATTTTTACTGCAGATCTTTTCTTATTTACAGAGCTTAGAGCTAACGGCTTCTGTTGCATACAGTGAAAACACCAAAATCAGCTATTGGGACAGTCCTTCAGCACGTGCCAGCGGTATGGAAGAAGATCTCTTTAAATTGGTAATGCAACGTGATGACCGCATCATCAATGCTGGGCGCAGATACTTCTTCAAAGACAATAATATCTGTATTTTGATAAAAAATATGCCTGAAGATGAGGTTCGCAAAGGTCAAATTTTAGATGTGGTAGCAGCCTATATTGAGTGTGCTAATCATCAAATTAATACCCTTAATCAAGAGTATGTAAAGCAGCTTTATTTTAAGAAAATAGCCTTTGAATTGGATGATCTTCAACAAAAAATGGGGCACTTTACCGAGCAGACTCAAAAAATTCAAAGCAACCAATCATTGGCTTTTTTTGAGATTTTTAGTCAATTAGAACTCACTAACGATGAAGAAGCAAAACTGACAAAAGTAACAGATGAAACACTTTTAAAGTTTGAAGAGCTTGCATTTAGTCATGTAAAAATCATCAACACGTTAAATAACGTCATTAAAGATTTTAAACGTCAGCTTTCTTAATTCAGCACGTTAGTTTAAAGCTTTTCATGGGTAGGTAACGTAACTGGTTATTTACCCGTGTTGAGTGAAATAACTTAAACTCTTTAAATTCTACTTCGAAGGGCGTTATAGCCTTTTTTATTTCAGGTTGCTGTTTGCAATTTCTTTTAAGCGTTACATGGGGATGAAAATCAAACGGATTTTGATAAATACCCAAACGCTCTCCCTCAGTGCGCAGTGAGGTTGCAAGCACATTCAGCGGTGTGACTAATTCGCATGGCTTTAAAAAGAAAATCCCCGTATTTGGCCAATAGCCCGTCTCTGCAAAGCGTAATTTAAATGAGGAAAATGTTAGGCTTTTTGCATATTCAATAAGTAGCAATTCATTTGCAGGCGACACATTTGGTAAAAATGCTAGGGTTAAATGTAAGTTGCTTTGCAACACAGACTTACGTTTATCATCAACTTGGTGTGATAACCAATTGAATATGTGCGCTTTGTTTTCTTGGCTAAAATCTAAGCCAAAAAATAACCGTTTATTTTCTTGATTTTTATCTATCATCTTTTAATATTTGCTTATGCGTATATATGGCTAAGCGAATTTATGGCTGTTGCACAATTTCACAAAGCGCTCAGTGAGCAAACACGCCTCAGAATTATGGCGTTAATTTTAGAACATAACGAAGTGTGTGTCTGTGATCTCGTTACTGTACTTGAAATGCCACAAGGATCGGTAAGTCGTCATTTAAGTTATCTAAAAAAATCAGGGTTAGTTGAGTCAGTTACTCGCGGTACGTGGCGTTTTTATCAACTTAATCAAGCGATGACAGAGCCATTATTAACGATATTAAAGCTTACGCTCGATTCACTCAAAAGCGATTGCCAAGTGCAGCGCGACTTAACGTCTTTTAAATCTTCAAATTGTTAGGCTGATTATTATGAAAATTGCGATTAATGGCTTTGGCCGTATGGGTAAGTTGTTAGCACGTATTGTGCTTGCAGAGGGAAATCATCAGCTGGTTTATATTAACGACCCAGCTGCCAGCAATGAAGCGATTGCACATTTATTAGCGTTTGATTCGGTTCAAGGGCGTTTTAAAGACAATGCAATTCATGCTGATGACGCGTTTCTTTATGTTGAAGAGCATAAAATAGCGTTATTACATGAAAAAGAGTTAACCGCATTACCGGTAGACAATATCGACTTACTGATTGACTGTTCTGGTTTATATCGTCAATCAACACTGTTTCAGCCGTTACTTGATAAAGGATTAGAGCGTGTGTTGGTATCGTGCCCAGTTAAAGACGAAGGCGCGATTAATTTAGTCTATGGCGTAAATCACGATTTATACCAAGCGGATAAGCATCAAGTAGTAACGGCAGCATCATGTACCACCAACTGCTTAGCCCCTGTGATTAAAGTGCTAAAAGAAACGGTGGGTATTAAACGTGGTTCTATGACCACCATTCACGACATTACCAATACGCAGACGATTGTTGATAAAGCGCATAAAGATTTACGCCGTGCTCGTGCCTGTGGTGAGTCGCTTATTCCAACAAGTTCTGGCTCAACAACGGCAATTATGACGATTTTTCCTGAGCTGCAAGGTAAGCTTGATGGTTTAGCAGTTCGCGTACCTTTATTAAGCGGCTCGTTAGTAGACTTAGTTATTGAAACGGAAAAGCCGACCAGCGTTGAAGCAATTAATAATGCTTTTGAAGAAGCTAAAAACGGTGAACTAAAAGGAATTTTAGATATTGAAATGCGTCCGCTTGTTTCTGTTGATTTTGTCGGTGATAGCCATAGTGCAATTGTTGATGGATTATCAACACAAGTAATTGATAGTCACCTTGTTAAGGTGCTTGCATGGTACGACAACGAAATAAACTATGTATCGCGTATGAACGATATTGTGAATATGATTGCGGCTTCTTAAATTGCCTCATATTGACACCTTCTGCTAAACCTTGGCGTGAAAACGCCTTGGTTTAGGCGCTAAAACTCTCTTATATCTCAAACTTAAAACTATGTTAGCAGCAACAAAAACAGTTAATCAGGGTATCAAAGACTATATTCAAATCACCTTTGCTTATTGGGGGTTTACGTTAACCGATGGCGCGCTGCGCATGTTGGTGGTGCTTTACTTTCATACACTTGGTTATTCACCGATTGAAGTTGCCATGCTGTTTTTGTTTTACGAATTTTTTGGCATTGTGACAAACCTTTTTGGCGGTTGGTTAGGTGCGCGCTTTGGTTTGAAGATCACTTTGTTTAGTGGACTGTTTTTGCAAATAAGTGCGCTGGTGTTACTGGCGCAAATTCAGTGGTTGAGTGTTGCTTATGTCATGGCATTGCAGGCCATATCGGGTATTGCTAAAGACCTCAATAAAATGAGTGCTAAAACCGCAATTAAACAGTTGGTACCTAAAAATGAAAATAGCACGCTATTTAAATGGGTTGCACTGCTAACTGGATCAAAGAATACGTTAAAAGGCTGCGGTTTCTTTTTAGGTGGGTTGTTGTTAGCGGTATTTGGTTATCAACACAGTTTATATATTTTAGCATCAGGGCTTGGCGTAATTACATTGCTGGTGGCTTTGCAATTAAAAGGGAGCTTAGAAGCAAAAGCGTTTAAACCCAAATTCAGTCAAATATTTTCATCAAGCAACAAAGTAAACTTACTCTCGTTTGCCCGCTGTTTTTTATTTGCCAGTCGCGATGTATGGTTTGTTGTTGCATTACCCGTTTTTTTAACCATGCAAGCCGGTTGGACAAGTACAGAAGTGGGCACCATGATGGCAGCTTGGGTTATTATTTATGGCATCTTTCAGTCAACTACGCCAAAAGCGTTTAAGCTATTGAATAAGCAAGCCAATGCGCGCGCTGCGTTGATTGCTGCAATCGCGCTGTTAATGGTGATATTACTAATGCTGTTAGCTTCTTACCTAAGAGTGCCATTAGTTGATATCGCTATTTTAGGACTGATACTCTTTGCAATTATTTTTGCCATTAACTCTGCTATTCATTCTTTTTTGATTGTGCATTATGCCCGTGATGAAGGCGCATCAATGGATGTGGGGCTTTATTATATGGCGAATGCTTGCGGCAGGTTATTTGGGACTGTGCTTTCAGGAGTGATTTATCAGCAGTTTGGGCTAGTGGCTTGTTTGATTGTTAGCGGCTTATTTATAGCGATTTGCTTGCCGATTACTGCGAAATTAACGCAAAACAGTTAAACTTCAGCAAAAAATTGTTGGACGTTAGTTTTGCTACCCATTCAAAGTGTTTATCACACACTAGTTACTGAATTATCAAATAACGAGCGAGTTGTATTGCAGGCACCACCGGGTGCCGGTAAATCAACTTGGTTGCCATTACAGCTAATCAAAGATAACCACTTTAAACGTATTATTATGCTTGAGCCACGTAGGCTCGCTGCGCGTAATATCGCAAGCTTTCTGGCTGAATGCTTAGATGAACCATTAGGGCAAATCATTGGTTTACGCATTCGAGGTGAAAGTATTGTTAGCAAACAAACACGCCTAGAAATTGTCACCGAAGGCATGCTCACTCGCATGTTACAAGACGATCCTGAGTTAAACGGGGTCGATTTAGTTATTTTCGATGAGTTTCACGAGCGCTCAATTCAGGCTGAAACAGCATTGGCACTGGCATTTGAGGTGCAACTGGCGTATCGCGACGATTTAAAATTGCTGATCATGTCTGCAACCTTAGATGGCGAGCGGCTATCAGCAGAGTTTGATGCGCCTTTAGTACAAAGTGAAGGCCGTCAGTTTCCAATTTCTGAAGTTTATACGCCGCTTACTAATGAAGCTGATTGGCTGTCACACATTGCGCCGCTTACACTTAAAGCCATGGCTGAGCAAACGGGCAGTGCTTTAGTTTTTTTACCGGGTGTGAAAGAAATTAAAGCCGTTGAAAGCGCCTTACTTGATGCTAAAAATGCAGGGCTTATTGAGCAAAATACGGCTATTTATGCGCTTTTTGGCAAGCAAGATAAAAAAACGCAGCAAGCAGCATTAAAACCATGTGACGGTGACAAACGCAAAATCGTGCTTACCACGAATGTTGCTGAAACCAGTTTGACCATTGATGGCATTCGAATTGTGGTGGACTCTGGGAAAGAGAAAATTACCCAATACAATGTTAAAAATGGCATCAGCCAATTACTTACTGTGAATATTGCAAAGTCGTCAGCGATTCAGCGTGCGGGTCGTGCGGGTCGAATCGAAGCGGGTGTTGTTTATCGCCTTGGTAGTAAAGAGCTGTTTGAACGCCGTGCTAATCATGCAACCCCAGAAATATTGCGAAGCGATATTAGCCAACTTGTTTTAGAGTGCGCTAATTGGGGCACGCACATCAACGATTTAGTCTTGCTTGATAAACCAAGCGCAAAACAAATATCTGCAGCAACCGAGTTATTGCTGATGCTTGAGGCGATAGATGCTGATGGCAAAATCACTACGCTTGGCAGAAAAATGTTAAGTTATGGTACTGAACTTCGCTTTGCCCATATGCTGATTAAAGCTGAGCAGCTCGATGCGAATTACTCTGGTATTTATCATTTAGCTGTCTACTTGGTCGCACTTTTTACCAGTCAAACGAATCGCAGCAGTGATATTGCTACAGGTCTGACCCTGCAACTTAATACGCCGCATGGGAGTTTTGAAAAAGAGCTGACACTTTGGCTTAAACGCTTAAAGTTAAAAGCGGTTCGAACCCTTTCCCTTGAGTATTTATCGCTCGTTATGGCGCTTGCATTTCCCGATAGAATTGCACAAAAGCGCGGAAATGGCCTGCGTTTAGCTAACGGTGCAGGTGCCACGTTACATTCCGATTTCCCGCTGCAAGACCCTTTGCTTTGTATAGGCGATATGGGCGGTGCCACTGGGCAGCATATATTTAATGCCTGTAAATGTGATTTAACACTGATTGAAAGTGTATTGCCTTATTTGTTTACCAATAAAGAGATTGCGCAGTATGATGAAAATGCTGGGCGCTTTATTGCTGAAACCCATTACTGTTTAGGGCAACTCGTGCTTTCGCGAAAACCAAGCTGTAAAACCTTAAGTGCGGATGAAAAAGCCACTGCGTGGTGCAGCATTATCGCTAAAAAAGGGTGGCAATTAATTACCTTAGATGAAGATGCTGAGCAATATATAGTGAGACTAACGCTTGCGCATAAATATTTGCCAAATGAATTTCCAGCCATCAATAAACAGTGTTTATTTGAGAGCTTGGCAAGCTGGTTGGCACCTTATCTACGCGACGTAAATAGCCTGAACGCCCTAAAAAAAGTAGCGATTTTACCTGCGCTCAAAAACCTAATTGATTGGCAACAGCAAACGCGTTTAGATGAGCTGTTGCCCGAACGTCTTGCTGTACCAACCGGGTCAAAACTAAAAATTCAGTATCAAGTTGATGGACCAGCAAAGCTCGCTGTGAAAATGCAGGAGATGTATGGTGTTGCCACTACGCCAACCCTTGCTAGTGGTCATTTAGCGCTTGCTATCGAGCTACTGTCACCCGCCATGAGGCCACTGCAAATTACTCAGGACTTAGCAGGTTTTTGGGCATCGAGCTATCGCGAAGTGCAAAAAGAAATGAAAGGACGCTACCCTAAACATTTCTGGCCGGATGATCCCGCTAATGCCAAGGCAACTAACAAAGTAAAAAGCAGAATGTAATTTCACTCTGCTTTTTTGCGGTATAAGTTAAATTTGGGTCACGTTATGATGCAGTTGTGCTGCAAAGAATAAATGACACACTAATACTACCCCAGTAATGCGTTCACGCATGCGCTGATAATCAGGCGCTAAAATCGGCCAATCCTCTGTGCGCTTTTGCAATGCCAGTATAAACACATAGCATGCACCTAAATAGAGTAGGGCAAGTTTTGTATCGAAGAGGGCAAGTGCCAGCGTTGGAATTGTCGGTAACACTACCAGCCAATTAAACTTATTGCTATTTGATGTACGCCATAGGCTGCCAGCCACAAAACTCATAATGCTAATGCTGTAAAATAAAAACGCTTGGCTTAATAATGGGTGTTCAAATAAAAAGTGGGCACCTACTAACAATAAAAATGGCACTAAGCCAAGATAGCCCAAAAATGTTTGATTGTTGTATTTAGACATAAGCATACTTCGCAATTGAGATTAATAGTGATTGTACGCGAGAATAGTCAAATTTGTTTAGTTTATTATGGATTTGGATAAACTAGCTTTGTTATGCTGTTTAGAGTTTAAGCTCTATTTTGGCGGTTAAGTGGGTACTCTTCAACAAACGCAAGATTTTAGCTGGCCTAATAACTGGCTTAATGATGCACATATTAGCGAACTAAAATTAATTTTTGCTAGTTGTTTTAAAGGCATTTCATGCGATGAGTATTATTTAAAGTACTTTGAAGATAGCAAAGCGTTTAAGCGCGTGCTGCGACTGTATTATGCTGATGAGCGTATTGTCGGTTATTGCTTACTTACCTTTGAACGCTCAAATAAAAAGGTTTTAATTCGTGCATCTGCGGGGTTTTATCCTAAATTCCGACAAGGTGGCAATACCCTTTCATTTTCAATCCAGCAGGCATTTAAATACTGGTTAACGCATCCTTGGCAGCAAATTTATTATGCCGATACTATGCTCAGCCCAGCAATGTATCGCGCAATAGCTAAACGTGTGGCAATTGTTTATCCCAGCAAGCAGTTTTTAAACGCTGGGCAATCTTTGTTTGCGTTGTTTAACGCTTCAGGCATAGAGAGTAGCTATACAAAAACCACGTGTTTAGTGAAAACAGGGCGCAGCAGTAATTACAATGCACAAGAGCTAGACGCCTTTTTTTCAAGTGATAAACCTGAAATTACCTTTTATTGTAATGCAAACCCAGATTTTACATCTGGGATTGCGTTGTTTGTTATTATTCCCGTAAACCTAAAGCAGTTAGTGCTTACACTTTTTAAGTAGACTAGTAAGGCAGCGGGTATTTACGCCAAATTTCATCCACTTGTGCCATAAAGTCAGCTGGCAAGTCGAGTTCAAATGCTGCCACGTTTTCTTGCAATTGTTTAAGTGTCGTTGCGCCAATGATGGTCGATGTTACGCCATCAACTTTATCGCACCATGCCAGTGCCAGTTGGCTAGGTGTAATGCCTAACTTTTTGGCAAGTTGACAATATTCAGCAACGGCTTGCTGTGAAAACTCTGTATCTCTAAATAACCCTTGACGCTGAATAAGTGTCCAGCGGCTGCCTTCAGGGCGTGCATTATTGAGGTATTTACCGCTTAGCATGCCAGTTGCCAGTGGCGACCAAGGTAAATAGGCAATGTCTTCGTGCACGCAGTGCTCAATTAAATACGGCCAATCTTTTGCGTGCAGTAAATTAAACTCATTCTGAATCGATACCGGTCTTGGCAAATTATGCTCTTTGGCAAGCTCAATAAACGTATGAATACCCCAAGTGGTGTCATCTGACAGACCAAAATGGCGGATTTTCCCAGCTTTAATACAGTGGTTAAGCCCCTGCAAAATATCGAGCATTTGTGCTTTATGTGCCTTTGTATCGACATCAGTAAAACTAATCTGATTTGGTCTATGCTTTGCGAAATGCGGTGAAGTACGATTTGGCCAATGTAACTGATATACGTCGATGGTATCGATTTGTAGGCGTTTTAAAGATGCATCAACAGCGTCAATAACCGCTTGACCAGTGATGTCTGAACCATTTCTTACCCAAGGTAAGCCATTGCCTGCAATTTTGGTTGCAATCACCCAGTCATTTCGTTTCTGTGGGTTTTTAGCAAAGTAATTACCAATGATCTCTTCTGTTTTACCGTAAGTTTCTGGTGTGGGGGGCACAGCATACATTTCAGCTGTATCCATAAAGTTGATACCACATTCACTGGCAAAATCAATTTGCTGATCGGCATCTTGTTGGTTGTTTTGCACACCCCATGTCATGGTGCCTAAACAAATACGAGAAACATCAAGATTGGAACTGCCTAATTTTGCGTATTTCATAGCTAGCCTTCTGATTTTTAGAATGAGTTTTTAGAGTAACGCTTTGCTGTTATTAATTCTGATGATTTTGTATGAGCCTGTTACCAAGCGCAGTTTATTTAATGTACAACAAAGAATCATTTGAAAGTTATAATGGGGGTTTAAAGTGGTATTGGCAATGAAATGCGATACAAAAATCGGTATGATTAACACGATTTTTCTCAATTCTAAGTGCAATGACAGATAAAAAGAAACCAGCTAAAGCCACAACAGCAAAAACGGCCAGCAAAAAGAAACCTCGCGCTAAAAAGCAAGCTCCAACACGTAATCAACCGAGTTGGATTAAACGTATTGCTGTTTTTTCATTTAAGCTTGGTATTGGCCTATGTTTGGCACTTGCCCTTTATTTGATTTACTTAGATAGCAAAATAAGCCACAAATTTGAAGGCAACAAATGGCAGTTGCCAGCGCAGATTTACGCGCGTGCGATGACATTCTATCCCGGCCAGTATTTATCAAAAGATGAAGTAATTTGGGAATTGCAGCGTTTAAATTACTCTGAAGTTAATCGTATTAATAATACTGGGCAATATGTTATTAAAGGCAACTCCATCCGCATTTATCGCCGCGCTTTTGAGTTTTATGATGGTGCTGAGCAGCAACTGGGGTTTGATTTAATTTTTGGCCCTAAAAAGCTTGCAGCGATTAAAGGTGAGCAAGGGGAAAGCTTGTCTATGGCGCGATTAGAGCCAGTGCAACTGGCGCGTCTTGCTAACGAAACCAAACAAGATCGTGAGTTTGTGCCGCTCAGTCATATTCCTAAAGTAGTGCAAGAAACCTTACTTTTGGTTGAAGACCGCGACTTTTATCAACACCATGGTGTTTCAGTATGGTCAATTGTCCGTGCCCTTGTGGCTAATATCCGTGCTGGTCGCACAGTACAAGGTGGTAGCACGCTGACGCAACAATTAGCTAAGAACTTTTATTTAAGTCGTGACCGCACCCTAACGCGTAAAATTAACGAAGCGCTAATTGCCTTAATTCTAGACTTTAGATACAGCAAAGATGAGATTTTAGAAGCCTATTTGAATGAGGTATACCTTGGTCAGTCGCGCTCACAAGGAGTACACGGGTTTGGTCTTGCCAGTGAGTTTTACTTTGGTAAACCGCTAAATGAAATTGAATACGACCAAGTTGCTTTATTAGTAGCGATGGTCAAAGGGCCGAGTTACTACAATCCGCGTCGTTTTAAAGAGCGTACGATGGAAAGGCGTGATTTAGTGCTGCGTTTAATGGTTGAAAACGGTTTAATCTCAACGAAAAGCTACAAACTGGCACTTGCGCGTGACATTAAAATAGAGCCGCTGTCGCGTTTTGATATTAATCAGCATCCAGGTTATATGGATTTAGTGCGCCGCGAACTACAGGATATTCTTGATTCGAAAGACACTATTGATGCTGGGGTACGGGTATTTACGTATTTCGATTTACAAAAACAAGCTGCAATGGAAAGCTCGTTTGAAAGTGGCTTACCTTATTTAGAACGTTTAAAATCAACGTCAAATTTAGAAGCTGCGATGTTATCGGTAAACATCAAATATGGCGGTGTTTCAGCATTAGTGGGCGCTAGGGACAGTGATTTTAATGGTTTTAATCGCGCGTTAGATACCAAACGTAATATAGGCTCATTAGTTAAGCCAGCCATCTATATGACGGCATTTGAGTCAGGTAAATATACCTTAGGCAGTTTGGTTGACGATGAGCCAATGGAAATTGGTGATGAAGCCGGTCATACTTGGTCACCGTCTAATTTTGACCAAAAATTCCGCGGTAAAATGCCACTTTATCAGGCGTTTAGTCAAAGTATTAATATGCCAGCAGTGGCGGTTGGTTTAGATCTTGGCTTACCAGCTGTCACTGAGTCGATTAAACGCTTAGGGGTTGAGCAGTCTATTAATCAATACCCGTCGTTATTACTAGGCGCACAAGAGCTTTCGCCTATTGATGTTGCACAGATGTATTCAACCATTGCGTTTGATGGTGACTACCGCAAAATCACCTCAGTTGCAGCAATTACGAATGCGGTTGGTGAGTTGATTTATCAGCATCAAAGCACTCCGATAAGACGTTTTTCACCAGCTACTAGCTATATGACCAAGTATGCAATGCAGAAAGTGACGCGTGAAGGCACAGCGAAACGTTTAAAACAGCATTTCCCAACTATTCAGCTAGCGGGTAAAACAGGGTCAACCAACAACTTACGAGATAGTTGGTACGCAGGTTTTGATCAAAACACGGTAACGGTTACTTGGGTGGGTCGTGATGACAACAAACCAACTAAGCTTACCGGAAGTGTAGGGGCGCTTGAATTGTATATTCGCTATTTAAGAAAGCTCAATCCAGAGTCAATTGCGACGGCACGCCCTCCTTCAATAAAATGGGCGTTTGTAAATACAGAAACAGGTAAGCAAGCACCACCAGGCTGTGGCACGGTTTTAAAATTACCAATTCCTGCAGAGCAATTTAATGCGAGGCCGCGCTGTAATTAATACAGCTCGGCTGCTTTTACAGTTGCAATGGTTATAATTTAAATTGCCCTAGGGCGAGTTTTAACTTTTCGGTAATCTGCACTATGTGATTGGCTTCTGCCGCAGTGCTTTGAGCTGAGCCTAAACTGTGCTTGGCAAGTTGGCTGATTTCTTCACTATGTGCAACGACATTAAGTGTATTACTGGTTTGTAAACTAGCTTGTTCCATAATGGCTGCACCAGAATGATCTATTGATGTCATATCATGTTCGGCATTGGCTAAAATATCGCGAGTTTGATTAGCTTGCGATACTCCTTGTTCCATCTTATCAACACTGTTTTGCATTTTTTGTTGGGTATCTTTCGCTGCTATTTGCAAGGTACTAACTATGGTGTGAATTTCTTGCGTTTGTTGTTGAGTGCGCGCAGCAAGCGTTCTAACTTCGTCAGCCACAACGGCAAAGCCTCGACCTTGCTCTCCAGCGCGCGCTGCTTCAATTGCGGCATTAAGTGCCAGTAAGTTGGTTTGATCTGCAATTTCACTGATTGCGACACTTACATTACTAATGTTTTGCGTATCTTCCGCGAGTTTGTTAAGTGCGGCTTGGCTTTCTTTAAAATCGAGTTGTAACTCTGCCATATGCTGGCTCAAATTTAAGGTGTTGTGACTGCCTTGTTGCACATGAACACTGGCTTCTTTAGCAAGTGTTTGGGCATCCGTGGCTTGTTGCTCAACAGCTTGTGCTGAATTGCTCATTTCATTGAGTTGATGGGCAATTTCCGCAATTTTTTGTTCTTGTTGCATCGCATCTTGTTGGCTTGCATCACTGGCATTTGCTAAAAGTGATGTTGCTTGATTGAGTTCAAGTGCAGCTTGCTGCGATTGTTCAACAAGTGCTGAAAATTGTGTCAGCATAAAGTTAATTTGATGGCCTATGTCAGCTAATTCATCTTCGCTTTCAAGGTCAATTTTGATGTTTAGTGCGCCATTAGCGGCTTGCTCTACTGTCGTTGAAAGCTTGCTTAATGTGCGCACAACAGCAAAGTAGAATCCAGTTACTAAGTAAAGCGCTAATGCAATAAAGCTAACAGAAGCAATCAAAACACTAGTACGGATCAGTTGCGCACTCGACATCTGCTTTGTCACAGTGTCTTTTAGTTGTGGCAGTAGCGTATCGGTAAACTCTTTTAGTGCTGAAATGGTTTGTTGGTTTAAAGAGTTAAACGCAATTGTTGATAGTGCGATGCTATCAGGGTCGAGTACTTGAGTTTTTATGGTTTGCTGATATTTAGAAAGCGCTTTTTTTGTGTTTTCTAAAGAGTTTTGCAATGCTGTTTTTGTTTCTTTGTTATGGCGCATCGCAACTAACACTTTATTTTCTAAATTGGTAACTAAGCGCGGTAGCGCTTTGGTTTGATTTGATAATTGGATAAACGTATCAGGTGTAAAACTTCCCTCATTTAATACTGTTTGAGTAGCTTGTTTTACTGCATAAACATTGGTTACCAGTAGTGGGAAATCCTCAACTATGGCACGGTTTAGAAAGTTACTTGCTAAGTTGTTATCGGTTGCAAGTTGGCTTTGGATTGATATTTCAGTAAGGGCTTCAGATGGACTATTTGCACGAACATTAAAGTCGTTTTTCGCCGAATAACTAAGCTCATTGTTTATGATTGCATTCAGTAAAGGGATGTAATTTTTAACTCCTGTTAGTTCTTTTTGGTGCTGAGAAATTTGATGATTAAGTTGTAAATTTAGGAATAGCAAACTAATCGCAAGTGGAATTATTAATACGCAGACGACAGTAATAATTTTGGTTGAGTAATTCAGTTTTCCCATCAAATTAATGGCAGGAAGAATAAAGCGATTAGGCTGAGACATAAACTCGCATCCTTTAGCGTTGGGGAAGTTAACCTGAGCTCAAGTTAATTAGTTTTAAGTCTATAAGAAGAACGAGTTTTTGCTGTTTTTTATTCAAAAAAAAACCACGCTTTTGCGTGGTTTTAAAATTAATGAATTAGGTTTTGCTTAAAGTTTAGCAAATGCACGCTCTGCAGCTGCGATAGTTGCTTCAATTTCAGCATCACCGTGTGCTGTTGAAACAAAGCCTGCTTCAAACGCACTTGGTGCAAGATAAACACCTTCATCAAGCATTAAGTGGAAGAACTTTTTAAAGCGTTCTAAATCACATTCTGTTGCTTGCTGGTAAGTGGTTACTGTTTCTTCAGATGTAAAGAAGAAGCCGTACATGCCGCCAGCGTAGTTAGTAGTGAGCTCAATACCGGCTTTTTCAGCCGCTGCTTTAAAGCCTTCACAAATACGCTTACTTTTCGCTTCAAGCTCGTCGTGAAGACCGTCAACATCTAATAGCTCAAGAGCTTTTAAACCAGCAGCCATAGCAATTGGGTTACCTGAAAGCGTACCCGCTTGATAAACAGGGCCAATTGGTGCGATGTAATCCATGATTTCAGTTTTACCACCAAAAGCACCTACTGGCATGCCGCCGCCGATTACTTTACCTAAACAAGTTAGGTCTGGCGTGATGTTGTAATATGCTTGTGCACCACCTTTTGCAACGCGGAAGCCAGTCATTACTTCATCAAAAATAAGTACTGATTTGTATTCGTCACAAACGGCGCGTAATCCTTCTAAGAAGCCTTCAACTGGTGGGATACAGTTCATATTACCTGCAACAGGCTCAACGATGATACACGCGATATCATCACCAAATTTTGCGAAGATTTCTTTTACTTCATCAAGTTTGTTGAACGAGACAGTAAGCGTGTGCTTGGCAAAGTCTTCAGGAATACCCGGTGAATTTGGTACGCCCATAGTCAGTGCGCCAGAACCCGCTTTTACCAAGAGTGAATCAGCGTGACCGTGGTAGCAACCTTCAAACTTTAAGATTTTATCTTTGCCGGTAAAACCACGTGCTAGGCGAATAGCACTCATGGTGGCTTCAGTTCCTGAGCTAACCATGCGTACTTTTTCGATTGATGGTACTAGTGCTTTTACTTTTTCGGCCATTAAAATTTCAGCTTCAGTAGGCGCGCCGTAGCTTAAACCGTTTTCAACGGCTTCAAGCACTGCTTGCTTAATTTCACTGTGATTATGGCCTAAAATCATTGGGCCCCAAGAGCCAACATAGTCAATGTACTTGTTATTGTCGGCGTCATACGTAAATGCACCTTCAGCTTTAGTGATAAAGCGTGGTGTGCCACCTACACCATTAAATGCGCGCACTGGTGAGTTAACACCACCTGGGATAGAGGCTTGTGCTCTATCAAATAAATCTTGGCTAATTGTCATAATTTGTTCCAGCTAAGGGTTAGGTATTTTGCTTACGGCTAAACCATGGCACTTCGGTTTCATATTTGTCGACGAGACCGTCAACACCTAGCGTTAATGCAAACAGCGCCATACGTACCAGTACACCATTTTGTACTTGACGGAAAATCGCTAGGTTATCGTTACTGTTTAAGTCGTTATCAAGCTCATTGGCATCACCACGGCTGTCACGCGGTAGTGGGTGCATCAATACTGAGTTAGGTTTGCAGTGGGCGTCATAAATTGCTTGGCTGATACGGAAACCACCGCGGTATTTATTTGCTTCTTCTTGCGATGGGAAGCGCTCTTCTTGAATACGTGTTTGATACACGATATCAGCAGCAAGGTTGCCTTCCATTTGGCTCACGATATCAACTTGGTGACCAGCATTAGTGACTGCATCAACAATGTAATCTGGCATTTGCAGACCATCAGGGGCAACAAGTGAAAACTTGATATCCTTGTAGTGACATAAAAGCTTTGATAGCGAATGTACGGTACGGCCGTATTTTAAATCACCTACAAGGGCAATGTGCATGCCGTCAACTTTACGGTCAAAACGGGCAAGTTCTTTATCAATCGTTAATAAATCAAGTAACGCTTGTGTTGGGTGTTCATTCGGACCGTCGCCACCATTAAGAACAGGTACTGTCGAACCGCTAGCAAACTCAGAAACTGAGTGCGCATCTGGGTGACGCATTGCAACGGCATCAGCGTATGATGAAATTACGCGAGCAGTATCATAAAGTGACTCACCTTTTGCTAGCGCAGAAGATTGCATTCCCGTTGTTTCACGAACGAGTCCGCCGAGTAAATTAAATGCTGTACCAAAACTTACACGAGTTCGCGTGCTTGGCTCGAAAAATAAATTCGCAAGAATGGCACCTTCAAGTACCTTTGTGCGTTTTTGCTTTTTCGCATACGGTTCCATTTTTCGAGCAACATCGAAAATGGTTTCAATCGCATCGCGGTTTAACTCATTTACAGACAGAATATGTTGGCCAACAAAGTTTGACATGATTTAGGTCCTGAGCAGTTGTTTTCGGGCGCTAATATAGCAGATTTTTTAAAAACTTGGTTTCATTACTGCTAAGATCACAATCGCTAGCAATATTAAAACAGGTAATTCATTGAAAATGCGATAAAACCTATCGCTTCGTTTGTTTCTATCATGCTTAAAATCAGCAAGTAATTTAAAGCAATAGCCATGATAGATATAAAGCAGTAGTACCAGCTTCAGTTTAATGTGAAGCCAAATACTTAATTTTACCCACTCCATACCGTACATATGCATAAGGGCAATACCAAACACACCTGTTAAAACAGCAAATGGGGTAACAAAAAACAGCAGACGACGTTCCATAATTTTAAGCATGGCGCTATTGCTGCGTTCCTCTGTCATTGCGTGATAAACAAATAAACGGGGAAGGTAAAATATGCCTGCAAACCAAGCCACCATAAAAAAGATATGTAGTGCTTTTATTAGTAAAAGGGTATTCATTATTGTTAGGTCCTAAAGCAGTGCATTGCGGATCATTAAAATCTGGCGAATATCGTCCCAGCGAATAATGCCTAAAATATCATTGTCTTTTAGCTGATCATATACGTAGATAACACCAGAACGGTTGTCTCTGAGTATTTCAAAGGCATCACCTAAAGTGGCTTGACTCGATACGCCTTGCATTTCAATGTAGCGAATAGTAACGCTTTCTTCTGCGGTTAAGTTCAAGTCATATTCAGCTAGGCGATAGCCATTTTCTTCGTCAAAGACAATTAATGGAGTTTGGGCATCAGCCGCATCTAAAGATTCTGCGATAAGCGATTTATCATCGCTGTAAAGTAAATTGAATTTATCACTCATCTCAACCAACACCCCAACTTTTTGCAGTGCTTCAACCGCTGGTGATACTTGATATTTTAAACCCTGGAAATCCAGCTGTTGCAAAAAGATAGAGCGGTTTCCAAAACCTTGAAGTGCTGTTAAATAAGCAGACACAATCACTAACATGGCTGGCACGATAATAGTCGGACTCGCGGTTAGCTCCATTACTGTCATCAGTGCTGCAAGTGGCGCATTTAAAGTGGCTGCCAATAAACCCGCCATGCCAAGTACAGCGTAGGTGCCAGTAATATTTACTTCAGGATTTATAAAGTGCGCAAAATAACTCATTAATGAGCCCAAGATAACGCCTAATCCAATGACGGGGCCAATAATTCCGCCTGGGATACCTAAACCTAATGCAAATAAGGTTGCTAATAGCTTAGCAATTAAAATGGTGGTCAGTAGTTGCACTTGTTCAGGTGAACTCACGGCAATATCAATGGCGCTCATGCCAGAACCCATTGCTTGTGGCACTAAGTAGCCAATCGCGCCAGTAATAATGCCTGCCAAGATTAAACGCGGGAACATATTTACCGATTTAAACGTGCGAATTATTAGCATCAAGTTTTTGTTAAAACCATAAGCGACTGCACCGAGCACAATGCCACAAACAATTAAATATGGGTAATGCCAAGGCGGAATAGACTCAACTTGAATCAGCGCCAGCTCAGAGTCTGAGCCAAATACAAACTGCGTAGTAATCGCACCTGTTACCGATGCAAGAATAACCGGCACGAAAATATGTACTTTATATTCTCTAAGCACGACTTCCATTACAAAAATAACCGCGGCAAGCGGCGTATTAAATGAAGCGGATATACCAGCTGCTACACCACAACCAGTTAAGGTACGCATTGCGTTATAAGGTAGGTGTAAATAACTGGCAATAACACTGGCACCTGCGGCACCCATGTGAACGGAAGGACCTTCTCGCCCAACCGAAAAGCCACTAATTAATGCAATCGCACCACCAACAAATTGGTTTACCGCATTCCAAATCGGCATTTGCCCATAATTTTGTTTAATGCGGTGAATAACGTAGGGAATACCTAGGCGATAATGCTTAAAACCAGTTAGGTAAGCGAAAGTTGCAATAAATACTGCGGCGAGAATTGGTAATATTAATCTTTCAGTTTCAGGAAGTTGAGTGAAGTTATCGTATTCGCTAATAAAGCCGCTTTGGCCAATTAATACCACTAAGCGAAACATAATAATCAACATCGCAGCAACAAGACCGGCAAGAACACCAAGTAACGCTAATTGAATACTCGATTTAGGACGAGCCACGACCCTACGTAAGGTCGCCAAATTATTAGTTACTTTTTGGCTAAATGTCATGCGCTTGTTGTCGGAAATTCAGTGGGTTAATAGTGCTCTAATTATAACAGCATAATAGTAATAAAAAATAAGATAATTTACCCAATAGTTAATGATCTAACGCAATAAAATGGTTTAGATACATAACGACTTAATTAGTACAAAAGGCGATAGCGCTAAACTTGATTAAATTGGTCAGGTATTAGATAATTCGCCCATTCATATAGATGGGTCGAAGTATGTCTGATCAATTACCAATTAAATTTAGCGACAAAGCTGCAGATAAAGTTAAGCAGCTTATCGAGGAAGAAGAAAACCCAGCATTAAAATTACGTGTATATGTAACAGGTGGTGGGTGTTCAGGTTTCCAATATGGTTTTACATTTGATGAGAAAACCAATCCGGGTGACCTAGAAATAGAGAAAAGCGGTGTAACTCTTGTGGTTGATCCTATGAGTTTGCAGTACTTAGTTGACGGTGAAGTTGACTATACCGAAGGTTTAGAAGGTTCTCGTTTCTTCGTAAATAACCCTAATGCAACAACTACATGTGGTTGTGGAGCATCGTTTAGTGTTTAACTAAATGGGTTTACAAACTAAATTTAAAAATGCCACTTTTACAGTGGCATTTTTGTTTTTAGGCTCTGGGCAATAAAATGAAGTAAATATGTTGAAGATGTTACATTTTTTAACTTACATATACTGTTGAGAAAGATTATCATCTATTGAGAAATTGCTGCCTATATGTGCTGGAGAAGGGAATGCACCTATTCAAAAAACTGAGTACTCAGCTCAACGAAAAACCTTACATTATTGCTGTGTTTATAACGATTTTTATTATTTTGTGGATGATGTCGGGTGGCTCAAACGCAAGCGAACAATCGACAGAAAAAAAAGAGCAACGCATTGCTAAGGTGAAAGTAGAAACCCTTTATGCCAAGCCAATTAATCGCTCGCTTCAACTTTATGGTCGCACTGAACCAAATAAAGTTGCCCGTGTTGCTGCACGCCAAGAAGGTGAAGTAATTGAAATTTTGGTAAAAGAAGGCCAATTCGTTGAGCGTGGTACGGTGATTCTTAAATTGGATAAATCTGATTTAGACCAACAGATCACAGCTGCTAAAGCCTCTTTAGCGCAAAGTGAAGTTGAATATCAAGGTGCGTTAAAACTCAAGCAAAAAGGCTTAAATGATCAATCAGCATTAGCAAGAGCAAAAGCGAGTCTTGAGCAAGCAAAAGCTAACTTAGCTAATTTAGAGCTTTCGTTAGCACGCACCGAAATTCGTGCACCATTTTCAGGAGTAATTAACCAGCGTTTAGTTGAACTAGGTGATTACTTAGGCCGTGGCGACCCAATTTTAGAGCTAGCAGATTTAAACCCTTTAATTGTGCGCGCTAACGTTACGCAAAAAGAAGTGATGGGGCTAAAAGTAGGGCAAGACGTCTCTGGTTTATTTATTAATAATAAAACGTACTCAGGTAAAATTCGTTATATTGCATCTGTCGCTGATGACAATACGAATACATTTAAAATTGAAGCCGCATTTGAAAACCCAAATATGCAATATCGTGCAGGATTTTCAACCCAACTTGATATTACCTATGATGAAGTGAAGGCGATTCATTTAAGTCCTGCATTTATGGCGCTTGATGAAGATGGCAATATCGGCGTAAAAACGGTTGATAGTGAAAACCGTGTTGTGTTCTCCCAAATTGATGTTGTTAAATCAGAAGCATCCGGTGTGTGGATGGCAGGGCTTGGCGACAAAGCAAATGTGATTACTTTAGGGCAAGGATTTGTGCGCATTGGTGACACCGTTGAGCCGGTTTTTGCTACAGAGCAAGAGTAGAGGTTATCTATGCGTACCCTGATTGATGCCTCATTAAGTCGTACCCGTACGGTATTATCAATTTTTATATTGTTAATTATTTCTGGCTGGGTGACTTATAAAAACATTCCAAAAGAAGCAAATCCAGATGTAACCATTCCGTTTATTTATGTGTCGATAGTGCACGATGGTATTTCGCCTGAAGATGCCGAGCGTCTATTGGTTCGTCCCATGGAAATTGAACTGCGTGCTATAGAAGGTGTGAAGGAAATGACCGCTGTGGCAAGCGAGGGTCATGCTTCTGTTACGCTTGAATTTTTTGCTGGTACTGATCCCAAAGAGGCACTTGCCGATGTGCGCGATAAAGTGTCACTGGCAAAAGCTAAGTTGCCTTCAGAAACTGAAGAGCCAGAAGTACACGAAGTGCTGATGGAAGATCAGCAGCCAACGATTACTTTAACACTGTCAGGCGATATTCCTGAACGCGGATTACTGACCATTGCACGTAATTTAAAAGACGAACTTGAATCAATTTCGAGCGTGCTTGAAGTGGAAATTGGTGGTGAGCGAGAAGATATGGTTGAGATTGTTGTCGATCCACTTCTAATGGAATCGTATGGCCTTGACCAAAATGATATTTATAGCTTATTAACAAATAATAACCGCTTAGTGGCAGCGGGCACACTCGATACAGGTAAAGGCCGTTTTGCGGTAAAAATCCCTTCCGTTTTTGAAACCATTCAAGATGTTATGGAACAACCGGTTAAAGTGTCGGGCGATAAAGTTGTGCGCTTTATGGATGTAGCGCAAATTAGGCGTTCTTATAAAGATCCAAACTCAATTGCTCGTATTAATGGTCAACAAGCCGTATCACTGGAAGTTAAAAAACGTGCTGGTGAAAATATTATCGACACGGTTGATCAAGTAAAAGCCAAAGTAGAAGAAAGCAAAGCAATTTGGCCGAATCATATTAAGGTGACTTACACCGGTGATATGAGTAAAGACGTAAAAGACATGCTTTCAGACTTACAAAATAATGTACTTTCTGCCGTACTTTTAGTGGTGATTGTGATTATTGCGATTCTTGGCACGCGCTCAGCATTTTTAGTGGGTGTAGCAATTCCAGGCTCTTTCTTAACGGGTATTTTAGTGATTGCGATTTTTGGCTTAACCGTCAACATCGTTGTGCTTTTTGCTTTAATTATGGCTGTGGGCATGTTGGTAGATGGTGCCATCGTAGTGAGTGAATTTGCTGATCGCATGATGAGTGAAGGCATGCCGCGTAAAAAAGCCTATGCGGTTGCTGCTAAACGCATGGCATGGCCAATTATTGCTTCAACCGCCACTACCTTAGCTGCATTCGCGCCGCTAATTTTCTGGCCGGGTATGATGGGTGAGTTTATGAAATACTTACCAATCACTCTAATAGCGACATTGTCTGCATCACTTGTGATGGCGTTAGTGTTTGTACCGACTATTGGTAGCCTGATTGGGAAAGTGCGCCCGCTTACAGCTGAGCAAAAGCAAAATTTATTGGTAGCAGAAGAAGGCAATTTAACACAGTTGCAAGGTGTGACAGGGCGTTATGTACGTTTACTAGACCGTGCAATTAAACGCCCATTACTAAGTTTATTTGCTGCAATCGGTTTTTCAATATTGGTATTTATTGCTTACGGTTTTTCAGGTTTGGGTATGGAATTCTTCCCAGATGTTGAACCTAATGGTATTAATTTAAAAGTACGCAGTTACGGTGATTTGTCGATTTATGAAAAAGACCAAATCATGAAAGATATTGAGCAACGTATTTTACCTGTTGAAGGCATTAAAACGCTCTATTCTCGCTCTGGCGGCAAGGACATTGTAGGTTCACTTCGTATGAATCTAAAAGACTGGGATGAGCGCCGTCCGGCTGATCAAATTATTGAAGAAGTGTTAGGTAATACATCAGATTTAGCTGGCGTCGAAATTGAAATTCGCAAGGATGAAAACGGCCCTGGAGGGGGTAAGGATTTATCAATTGAACTCAGTTCTAAATTCCCAGATGCACTTAATGAAGAAGCGCGTCGAATTCGTAATGCGATAGAAAATGATGGTGCGTTTATTAATGTCGATGATTCAGGTTCAAAACCAGGCATTGAGTGGCAATTGAAACTTAACCGTGCAGATGCTGCGCGTTTTGGTGCGGATGCAACCATGCTTGGTGCCAATGTTCAAATGGTGACAAATGGCCTTAAACTTGGTGAATACCGCCCTGATGATGTGGACGATGAAATTGATATTCGCGTTCGCTTTCCAGCAGATAAACGTGATTTAGGCAGACTTGAAACATTGCGTGTTAAAACACAACATGGCCAAGTGCCCATAACTCATTTCATTGAGCGAAAAGCGGTGCAAAAAGTCGATACTATCAACCGTGTTGATAGTCATCGCGTTGTAACGGTAAATGCAGATGTTAAAGCGGGGGAGCAGCTTTCTAAGGCGTTACCTCGTTTGCAGGCGCAATTAGAAGCGCAAGGCTTAGATCCGCGTGTAAAACTTAAAGTGCGCGGTGAAAATGAAGAGCAAGATGAATCGATGGTGTTCTTAGAAAAAGCCTTTTTAGTGGCGCTTTTTGTGATGGGCATTATTTTAGTTACCCAGTTTAATAGCTTCTATCAAGCCATGCTTATTTTAAGTGCGGTTCTTTTCTCAACCGTAGGTGTGTTCTTGGGGCTTATCATTCTGCAGCAACCTTTTGGTATTGTGATGTCAGGTATCGGTGTTATTTCACTAGCGGGAATTGTGGTGAACAATAATATTGTATTAATTGATACCTATAATGTACTTCGCAAGCAGGGCATGGCGCAACATGAAGCAATACTTCGTACAGGGGCACAGCGTTTAAGACCTGTGTTACTTACAACGGTAACCACTATTTTGGGTTTAATGCCTATGGTGCTTCAGGTCAATATAGACTTATTTAACCGTGAGATTGCATTTGGTGCACCATCTACGCAATGGTGGGTGCAACTCTCAACTGCTGTTGCAGGAGGGTTGGCGTTTGCTACTGTGCTTACTTTGGTTTTAACACCTTGTTTATTAGCACTTCGAAAAAAGCCTGTTAAATACCACGAAGCTGAAATTGTGGAGCACAAACTAGCAAGCTAATTTAGCGAATTGAAAATACATATACCCAAGTCACCTGAAGATACTTTATTTCAGCAAGAGATAAAAAGCATTTAGACAAGGCATTGATTGCAGGGAATGGTGTTCCCTTTTCAAGATCAATAAAGACAATGTGCTCCTGCATTGTCACCTTGTAGGGCAACGCGGTATAAATGCTTTTTAACCTTGCCCTTTAGGAGCTTCACAGCACATTCAATCCTACGTTGTGTTAATTTGAAAGGTACCTACATTCCTTCATTAACACGCCTTGACTTGAAAGCGCTGTGATAGCTCTGAAGCATGCATCTTCAGGTGGCTTGGGTATATAACTAAAAAAGAGCATCATTTGATGCTCTTTTTTTGTCAGTTCGTTTTTGTGATATGTAGCATTAAGGTGAAAAAGCCTAAAATGATGCAACTTAAGGCCAAAATATAGAAAAACCCTTTCTTGCCTTGTTTTAAAGGGATGTTGTTCACTTTTAAAAAGTAATACCACGCAAAGCACAATAGAATAGGGAGTATAAAAAACAGTCTAATCATATAGATGAATACTTAGTTATTGTTTTAATAGGGTATAGCAAAAAACTCAATGCTGCCAGTAGGGGAAATTGTTGCTTACTAAAAGCTAGTTAATAAGGGTTATATAGAAAAATATTAATACTAAATTTTTATGCACTTTTAATAATTACTTATATTAAATATTTCTGTTTTTTGCATTTAGTCGCTATTCTTTGTGGATTAACCGCAAACTTTATAGGGCAATTACTCAAAATAGGTAGAATGCCTTAACTAAAATTTATACTAGATATTGTATATTTTAATCAATATTCTAAGTGTGGTTTTGTTTGGTAGATAAAAAAAGTATTTCCAATCATCAATAGGAGAAGTAATCATGATGGGGAAAACGGTTGCATCTGAAGAGAATTCGCGCCTAACACAATGGCTTAAAGTCAAACGCCAAGAGAAAGGCCACACTATGCGCAGCCTTGCACAGGTACTTGGTACACCGCATTCATTTGTTGGTAAAATTGAAAATCAAGAGCGTCGATTAGACGTAGTTGAATTTATTCGTTACTGCCAAGCGCTTGAAATTGACCCAATTGAAGGCTTAACTATTTTAAAAAGTGAATAATCATTCACTTTAATAAAATAGATTTTAATGATGCATGGATGCATTATTGCTTTTTGTAGAAGTCAACTTCTAATGCCATTAAGCGATCTTTTATCAAATATAAAAATATCAATGATGGGATCACCATCAAGGCTGTAATTAAGAAAAACAGCGCCCAATTACCCTCAAGAAAATCGACCAGATACCCTGAAGAACCCGACAATAACGTTCTGCCTAAATTTCCCAGTGATGCTAATAATGCATAATGTGTAGCACTAAAGGCACGATCACATAGCATTGAAATAAACGCGACCATAGCAACCAGTGACCAAGCTTGAGTAAAGCCATCTACCAAAATAGCCATAGCATAAAGACTTTCTTTTGGTCCAACCATGGCTATTAATGAGAACATCAGATTCGATGCAGCCATAGCAATGCCACTAATAAATAAGCCTTTCACAATGCCATAGCGAGAGTTAAATAAACTGCCAAGAAAGGCAAAAATTATCGTAATTAAGCCGGTGCCAAGCTTTGAATAAGTGGCAATTTGAGAATTAGAAAAACCAACTTCTTTGTAAAATACAATCGACATGCGCCCTAAAAAGGCCTCACCAATTTTAAAAAGAAAAATAAACGCCAGCAGGGCAAGGGCAGTTTTAATGCCGTTTCGATTGAAGAATGAACTGATTGGTGCAGCAACGGTCACCCAAAGCCAGGCACCAATACGTTTAACTAGAGAGGAATCGTTTTGAATAAACTCTGCTTCAAGTGCTTTATGTACGTATTCACGATTGGACTTTGGTTCTTTTGCGAAAAATACACCTAGCATCAACATCAACATAACCAAGGCTAAAACCAAGTAAACTTGTGTCCATTGCCAATTTGGTAAATCAGCAATATAAAATGGTAAAGCGCCTAATAATGCATAACCTGTCCACCAACCGGAGGTCGCCATCGTGGCGGCCGCTGTGGTTTTGTGGGTTTCATTTTCATCAAGGGTATCAATCCGAAAAGCATCGATAGCAATATCTTGTGTCGCACCTGCCAGCGCAATAACAAAGCAGCACAGTGCCACAGAATACAACTGACTTTGAATATCTACTTGGCTTAGCCACAGCGTTGCAAACAAGATGCATACTTGGCTTAGTAAAATCCAACTGCGGCGTTGACCGAGCTGTTTGTGTAACAAAGGGAGCTTTACGCGATCGACTAAAGGTGACCACAAAAAGTTAACGCTATAACAAACAAATACAATACCAAAAAGGCCAATCATTGAGCGTGAAAGGCCTTCATCTTTCAGCCAGGCAGACATAACTGAGCCGATTAATACCCAAGGAAATCCACTGGTAATGCCAAAGGCAAAAATATTGATTAATCGGCGGTCTTTAAAATAGCCAAGATACTCTGACACTGTAACCATAGTTGTTATGTTTAACCTGTTATTCTTATTATTAAATTACGTGCTTATTGAGCTGGTTCAAGTACTTGCGCTTTTAAAATAACAACGGGCTCTTTTGGTACAAAACACCAGCCAAGTTTATCGTGGCATCCTGTTTCTACACGCATTATTTTATCAAGCGTTTCAGCGCCTTCAGTAACATAACCAAATACTGCAAAACCCCATTCACGACCAGGGTTTAAATGATCATTGTCATTCATATTAAAAAAGAATTGGCGTGTAGCTGAATGTGGTTTTCGGTCTTGGTAAGCCATCGCGATGGTATACATGTCATTTTTAAGACCGTTACCGCTTTCGTTGGGAATTTCAGGACCCATATAAGCGCCGTCGTATTTTTTATCATAGCCACCACCTTGAATAACAAAGTCGCGCTCTTGTTCGGCATCATGTTCAACACGATGGAAAACGGTATCTTCGTAACCTCCATCTACCACATAACCTAAAAAGTTATTCACTGTGATAGGCGCTTTACGGCGGTTTAGCTCAACCACAATATCACCCATAGTGGTAGTGAGTTTTACCATTGGATAAGCGTTATCTTTTTGAACAAATTCGCCTTTCTTAACAAGGTTGGCGCTGCTGGCAAAACTTGTTAGCGCAATCAGTAGTGATATTAAGTATTTCATTAACCTTTACTCCTAGCGGTTGATTGCGTTAATAAATTCAGGGTCGGTCACAATGCGAGTGATCATCTCTTCAAGTAAGCGATTTACTTGTTGCTCTACTTTGGCTTTATCAAAGCCAAGCGGTGCTTCGCTTTGTTTGTTACCTTTATAGCGTTTTGCAAAACGGTGTTCAGTGGTTTCGATAACCACCTCTAATTCAGCTTTTGTGGTAGTTGTGTGCTTGTGCAACTGCTGATTAATGACAGTATTAAGTTGCTGAATATTAACGTCGAGCGCTTTGCCCATACCGCTGTTATTAGCGCCAACTTGGGCTAATGCTTGTTCTACAGCAGGTGTAATTGAATCTGCAAGGTATTTATCTGCAAGTGCTTTTGTACCATCGCTGTTTTTGATAGTCACCGTAGTAAAGCTGGCACGTTTATCATTGACTGATAAGCTCACATCTTGCTGTGCTGATTTTTGGTGTGTTTGCGTGTAATTCGGGCTGAAAATAAATTGCTGTGAAGTTGAGCTACAGCCAGCCATTAAACCCATTGTTAGGGCGAATAGGGTAATTTTATATTTTGAGTTCATAGTTATAATGCTCTCTTTTTAGCGCTTAAAACGACAAATTTCTTATTTGAGCCTAATAGTTTGTAGCCACCAAATAGGCGTTTTAACTTTTCATGGTAATTTAAATGACGGTTGCCAACAATACGTAATTCGCCACCTTCACGTAAACAGCGGAAGCTATCAACAAACATTTGCCATGCAATATGGTCTGTAACGGCTTGTTGTTGGTGAAATGGTGGATTACATAAAATTAAATCGGCACTGTTACTTTCTAAGCCTGTCAGACAGTCATTGTGTAAAAAAGTGCAGTTTTCTAGCTGTTCTGGCAGATTTGTTGTGACATTGTGCTTAGCTGAAGCAACCGCCATAGCTGATTCATCAACAAAGGTCACCAGTGCGTTAGGGCAGCGCTCAAGAGTTGTTAACCCAATTACACCATTACCACAGCCTAAATCAACGATACGCTGCTTTTTGTTCCCTTGGGGTAAGTAATTAATAAAAAAGCGAGCACCAATATCTAGCGAGTCACGGCTAAATACATTCGCGTGATTCGTAATAGTGAAAGGTGATTTTTCCAGTGGCCAAACTACAGGGAATTTACAATCTTGGGCTTTGTTATGTTGCTTAGTTAAAATTAAACGGGCTTTTTTTACCGCTAAGGTCGTTGAACTTGGCCCAGAAAAACGCTCAAATAATTGAATTGTCGAAGAGTGAATGTCTTTTACTTTACCCGCTGCAATAATTGGCGTGTCTTGGCGTAATACTTTGCTTAACTGACTGAGTAAAAAGGTAAGGTATCCCGCGTTTTTTGGCACTTTTATCAGTACTAAATCAATGTCACTTGGCAGAGTGTCTAAACTTTTTAGAAAAACGGTATTGTCGCTATCAAGCTGATTTTGCTCTAAGTTGTATTGGGCAGCTTGCTCTGCAACAAACGAATCATTCAAATGGTAAATAAATGCATTATTAAATGCACAAGCGAGCGCGCCAAACCCATCATTTATAACAAGTACTTTTGTGTTACTTGTGACCTGATGGTGTTCTTCAATATAATTAACTAAATATTCGTCTGCAGCGTCCCATGCTTGAAGGCTCGCATTTTTTTGTTTTAGCGGAAAGCGAGAAAGAGTAAAGGTTTTTTCGCCAAGCTGTGCGATTTCATTTACCTGCTGGTCTGAAGGGTATTGCGACATAACGACGTTATTAATTTAGTTGTAAAGGTGCATAGTTTATCATGGCTTGGAATGATCCTAACAGCATTGAGCGAATAAAAAAGGCAAAGTGCGTATTGCCAGATTTTTACTATTTTGAGCACTTTATTGCTGAGCCCAAAGCAAATGCGCTATATCAACAATTACTATCACTCAATTGGCAGCAACCAACATTAACCATATTTAATAAAGCGCATACGATTCCTCGCAAGCAAGTTTATATGGGGGATAAAGGCACTGGATATCGCTATTCTCACCAGTTGTTTTTACCAGAACCTTGGCATGCCAGTGTGCTTAATTTAAAAAACACCTTAAATAATTGGTTTGGTACACAATTTAATGCTGTGTTACTTAATTGGTATCGCTGTGGTGAAGATAAAATGGGTTGGCATGCAGATGATGAAGCTGAACTTGGCTTTTCACCAATTATTGCGTCTGTCTCACTTGGTGCTGTGCGCAAGTTTAAGATACGAGAAAATAACACAAAACAAGTAACTGACTTACCGCTTGCTAATGGTAGCTGCTTATTAATGACCGGACGTAGTCAGGAGAATTATCAGCATTCGTTACCCGTGCAAAAACGGGTTGTTGATGGACGAATAAACCTGACTTTTCGCAATGTTTGTGGCGTATAATGGCGAAAAATATTTAAGAGGCACACTTATGTCGATGTTAGAGCAAATCGAATCAAAACTGAAAAATGCGTTTACGTATGATCACCTAGAGGTAATTAATGAAAGCCATATGCACAGCCGTGGCACTGAATCTCATTTTAAGGTGATTCTTGTCAGCAATGATTTTGAAGGTAAGCGACTACTGCAATGTCATCGTATGATCAATGACGTATTGGCGGATGAATTAGCAAATCATATCCATGCGTTAGCAATTCATACTTACACGCCAACACAGTGGCAAAATGCTGATATTCCCAATTCGCCAAAATGTTTAGGTGGCTCTAAATTTGATATGTAACTAAACAATACTATCAATATGCTTGTGTCCAGCCGTGTATGCTCAACAGGTTGGACTTTTAACCCTGTTAATTAAGTGTTACATTTTCCCTTTTGAAACGATAACAATAATTAACATGGATGCAGTCAGTTCCAATTCGCCTTCGTCAAACTTACTTAAAATAGCCAATAAGCTCGATAATTTTATTGAATTTATCGGGCGAAGTATTGCTTGGTTTAGTTTTGCCATGGTGATATTAATGTTTGCCATTGTGCTTTTACGCTATGGTTTTAGCCTTGGCTGGATTGCACTGCAAGAGTCTGTTCTTTATCTCCATGCTTATTTGTTTATGCTCGGCTGTAGCTATGCACTTAAACATGATGAGCATGTGCGTGTTGATGTGTTTTACCGCCGTTTTTCCCCCTTTAAAAAAGCCCTGGTGAATCTACTTGGTCATTTAATTTTGCTGTGGCCTGTGGCTATTTTTATTTTGCTAGTGAGTTTTGATTATGTCGCTGTGTCTTGGCAAATTAAAGAGCAGTCTCAAGAGGCTGGCGGTTTACCTTTTGTCTATCTTCTTAAAAGCTTAATTCCAGCGATGAGTATTTTATTACTGATACAAAGTGTGAGTGAGCTTTGTAAAAGTTTAAATGTGCTGCTTAAAAAAGGAGAAAGCTAATGGAATACATGGCTATTCTTCTCTTTGTGTGTGTTTGTTTAGTCTTATTGTTAGGCTTCCCTGTGGCATTTTCACTTGCCGGTACTGCACTTATCTTTGCCGGAATTGGCAGTCTTTTTGGTATTTTTGATGGCGCGTTTTTACACGCTCTACCAAATCGCTTATTTGGCATAGTCACTAATAGCACCTTAATTGCCGTGCCGTTATTTGTATTTATGGGCGTGATGCTGGAAAAATCGAAAGTTGCTGAAAATTTACTAGATGCCATGGCCGTGGTTATGGGTAAACGCAAAGCGGGCATGGGCATAGCGGTAACCTTAGTTGGAATGTTACTCGCTGCAAGTACCGGCATTGTAGGCGCAACAGTTGTTACCATGGGATTACTTGCACTACCGACGATGTTAAAGCGCGGATATAGCGAGCAATATAGCTGCGGTATTATCACTGCAACCGGCACACTAGGTCAGATCATTCCGCCTTCAATTGCCCTGGTATTGTTAGGTGATGTGCTATCGAGTAGCTATCAGCAAGCACAACTTAATATGGGAATTTTTTCACCTGAAAATGTCAGTGTAGGGGATTTGTTCGCAGGTGCTGTGATCCCCGGCATGATTTTAGTAGGGCTTTATATTCTGTACTCAGTGTTTGTTGCGATATTTAAACCCGAACAAGTTCCAGCATTACTTGATGAAGACATTGAGCATATTAAAAAGCGTAAGCAAGTATCGCTATTTGTAGCGCTTGTGCCGCCACTTATGCTGATTTTTATTGTACTTGGCTCCATTTTGTTTGGTATTGCTACACCAACAGAAGCCGCTGGAGTGGGGGCATTTGGTGCGATTATTTTAGCCATTTGGCAAAAGCAGTTTAACCTCACAAATCTAAACGCGGTAATGCAAAGCACCACCAAAGTCACCGCCATGGTGTTTATGATTTTAATCGGTGCATCACTGTTTTCACTGGTTTTTAGAGGATTTGGTGGCGAAGAGCTGATTGCAGAAATGTTTGAAGCATTACCCGGTGGCTTATTTGGCGCGATGTTTGTTGTAATGTTGGTGATGTTTTTACTTGGCTTTATTTTGGATTTTATTGAAATCACCTTTGTGGTTGTGCCAATCGTTGCGCCAATTTTATTAATGATGGGGGCTGATCCTATTTGGCTTGGCATTATGATAGCGGTGAATCTACAAACCTCGTTTTTAACCCCGCCATTTGGCTTTGCACTATTTTATTTACGCGGTGTTGCACCAAAATCAGTGTTGACCTCGCAAATTTACAAAGGCGTGATACCTTTTATTATTATTCAATTGATTTTATTGGCGTTAATGGCTGCATATCCAAGCTTAGTAACTTGGTTACCAGGCAAACTCTACGCTTAGCTTATCGGTTGAAATAAAACGCACGGAGGAAGCATGAAAAAACTCAGTACATTAATCACTTCGATTGCCTTGGCAATTGGTTTAAGTGGTTGTGGTCAAGAACAACAAACAAGTAATGCAACAACAAATACAGCTGAAGTTCAACAAAACTTTAAATGGAAGTTGGTAACCAGTTGGCCAAAAAATTACCCTGGGCTCGGTACAGCGCCAGAGCGTTTTGCAGAAAATGTAGAAGCGATGAGTAATGGCCGCTTAAAAATTAAAGTCTATGGCGCGGGCGAGTTAGTGCCTGGGTTTGAAGTATTTGATACGGTTTCAAGTGGTACCGCTGAGATGGGTCATAGTGCTGCTTATTATTGGAAAGGTAAAATTCCTGCTGCACAATTTTTTACGGCAATCCCATTTGGTATGAACGCGCAAGAAGTTAACGGTTGGCTACACCACGGTGGTGGTATGGAATTATGGAAAGAGCTTTATGCACCTTATAACTTAATTCCTGCGGCTGGTGGTAATACTGGTGTGCAAATGGCAGGCTGGTTTAAAAAAGAAGTAAATAGCGTTGAGGATTTAAAAGGCCTAAAAATGCGTATTCCAGGTTTAGGCGGTGAAGTGCTTGAAAAACTCGGTGGCGTGCCATTATCGCTGACAGGCGGAGAGATTTTCACTGCGCTGCAAACTGGTGCTATTGATGCGACGGAATGGGTTGGTCCATACAATGACTTAGCATTTGGTTTAAATAAAGCAGCAGAGTTTTATTACTATTCTGGCTGGCACGAACCTGGCGCAAATTTAGAGTTTTTAATTAACAAAGAGGCGTTTGCTTCATTACCAAGTGATTTACAAGCTATTGTCACCTCAGCGATGCGTACTGCTAATCAAGATATGCTTGATGAATACACTGCACGCAATAACACAGCGCTTGATCAGCTGAAAAACAAGCACAATGTTAAGCTGCGTAAATTCTCGCCAGAAGTAATGCAGGCGCTAAAAGCAGCCACTATGGAAGTAATTAGCGAGCAAGCGCGCAATGATGAAGCGGTTGCCAAAGTATGGCGTTCTTACTCTGAGTTTCTTCAGCAAGTTAAGGCGTACCATCAGATTTCGGAAATGGAATATTATTCGAATCGATAACAAGATAAGATGTTAGGGGGCGTAAGCCCCTTTTTTATGAAAATTATTTGCTGATCAGACCTGTTTATCAGTGCTTTGCTTTAAACTAGCAACAATTTTAAAAGATTTTATTAGGTAAAAGTGGAATTAACTTATGGTTATCAAGCCTAAAATTCGTGGTTTTATTTGTACAAATGCACACCCTGTTGGCTGTGCTGCTCATGTAAAAGAACAGATTGAATATGTGAAGTCACAAGGCCAGTTAGAAAACGGTCCTAAAAATGTACTTGTGATCGGTGCATCAACAGGTTACGGCCTTGCATCTCGTATTACAGCAGCATTTGGTGCTGGTGCGAAGACGTTAGGTATCTTTTTTGAAAAAGAAGGTACAGAGAAAAAAACAGGCTCAGCGGGTTGGTATAACACTGCTGCGTTTCAGGCTGAAGCTGAAGCGGCTGGTCTTTGGTCAAAAAATATTAATGGCGATGCATTTTCTAATGAATTAAAAGAAAAAACGATTGCAACCATTAAAGAAGAGATTGGCAAAGTAGACCTTATAATTTACAGCTTAGCGTCGCCGCGTCGTACCGATCCTAATACGGGTGAAACGTATTCATCAGTACTTAAGCCAATTGGTAACTCTGTAACAACCAAAAACTTAAATACTTCTAAGCGTGTTATTGATGAAGTGACGGTTGAAGCAGCAAACGAAGAAGAAATCGCAAATACTGTAAAAGTAATGGGCGGTGAAGACTGGGAAATGTGGCTTGATGCGCTACAACAGGCTGACGTTCTTGCTGATGGCTTTAAAACATCTGCTTATACCTACATTGGTAAAGAATTAACATGGCCAATTTACGGTCATGCAACAATTGGTAAAGCGAAAGAAGATTTAGACCGTGCAGCAGCAGCGATTAAAGAGAAAACAGCTAACCTTAAAGGGGAAGCGTATGTTTCTTCTTTAAATGCTGTTGTAACCCAAGCAAGCTCTGCAATTCCGATTATGCCACTTTACATTTCAGGTCTTTTCAAAGTAATGAAAGAAGATGGCACTTACGAAGGCACAATTGAACAAATTGATGGCTTATTCCGTGAGAACCTTTACGGTGACAATCCGCGTTTTGATGATGGTGGTCATTTATTCCAAAACTACAAAGAATTGGAAGATGATGTTCAAGCACGCGTTCAAACAATTTGGGATACAGTAGATACAGATACAATTGACGAATTAACTGACTACGTGAGCTATCACAATGAGTTTTTAAAGTTATTCGGTTTTGGTATTGATAGCGTAGATTATGACGCTGATGTAAACCCAGTTGCAGATATCGAGTTAGTGTAAACTCAGATTCTCTTATTTAGAGTTCAGAAGGTTGGTGTGTAGAGCGCCGATATTCTGGACTCTTAATTCTCATTTCTATTTATCTTATCCCTGCTGAAAAATTCTCACGTAACACTTTTGGCTAATTGATTTCCTTAAATTGGTGATCGACCCAGAAGATTAGTGCGTTTAGATACTTGTAAAGTACAAATTTTAGGCTTTAATTTGTAAGCATAAATTTCAATTTAGACTCGCATAGTCAACCGAATTAATGTTAAAATTCGGGGAATATGTATAGATTCGATTGTATTGCCTAATATTTGCACTTTTGTGAATGTTTGGTGGTACATGGTTAGATTTTTCAGTTTCTTTTCATTAATGTAATGCAAGTGCGTATGATCAACATAAAAAAAGGTCTGGACTTGCCAATTGAAGGCGCACCTTCGCAGGTGATTCATGACGGTTCTGCCGTTAAACGAGTCGCTGTGCTAGGTGAAGAATTTATTGGTATGCGTCCTACCATGCATGTTCGTGTGGATGACCAAGTCAAAAAAGGCCAAGTTCTTTTTGAAGACAAAAAGACTCCTGGCGTTAAATATACTGCACCAGCTTCTGGTGTTGTTAAGGAAATCAACCGCGGTGCTAAGCGTGTTTTGCAATCTGTTGTTATTGAAGTTAACGGCAGTGAGCAAGTGACGTTTGCGTCTTTCTCGGCAGGTGAGCTAGCGAACCTTGACCGTGCAAAAGTGCAAGAAGTACTGGTTGAATCAGGTCAATGGCCGGCGCTTCGTACCCGTCCATTTAGCAAAGTTCCAGCTTTGGATGCAACGCCAAGCTCGATTTTTGTTACTGCAATTGACACAAACCCATTAGCAGCGGATCCAGCAATTGTTATTGCTGAGCAAGCTGAAGCATTTGAAGCAGGCCTTGCGGTTGTTTCTCGCTTAACTGACGGTAAAGTGTTTGTTTGTAAAGCGCCTGGTGCAACAGTTCCTTCTTCATCTGTAGCTCAAGTAGAAGTACATGAGTTCGGTGGTAAGCACCCCGCAGGTCTAGTTGGTACTCACATTCACTTCTTAGATGCTGTTTCTGCTAACAAGCAAGTATGGCACTTAGGTTACCAAGATGTGATTGCATTCGGTAAGCTATTTCTAACAGGTGAAATCTTCACTGATCGTGTTGTGTCTTTAGCTGGTCCTACAGTTAAAAACCCACGTTTAATCAAAACTCAACTAGGTGCATCTACTGATGACATCGTTGCAGGTGAGTTAGAAGATGGCGAAAACCGTGTGATTTCAGGTTCTGTACTTTCGGGTACTACGGCTAGCGGTCCTCATGCTTTCTTAGGTCGTTACCACAACCAGATCACTGCATTGTTAGAAGGTCGTGAAAAAGAACTATTTGGCTGGATCGCTCCAGGTGCGAAGAAGTTCTCAGTAACACGTACTTTCCTATCGCATTTAGCGCCTAGTCGTTTATTTAAAATGACGACATCAACAGGTGGCTCAAGCCGTTCTATGGTGCCAATCGGCAACTATGAGCGCATTATGCCTTTAGATATCCTTCCTACATTATTACTTCGTGATTTAATCGCGGGTGATTTAGATGGTGCGATTTCGCTAGGTGCACTTGAGCTAGATGAAGAAGATTTAGCGCTATGTACCTTCGTTTGTCCAGGTAAATACGAGTATGGTCCAATCCTTCGTGAACGCCTGACTACTATTGAGAAGGAAGGTTAATCCCATGGGCTTAAAGAAGTTTCTTGAAGATATCGAGCCGCATTTTGAACCAGGTGGTAAACACGAAAAATGGTATGCACTGTATGAAGCAGCTGCGACAATTTTCTATACACCAGGTCATGTAACAAAAACTGGCTCTCACGTACGTGATAATATCGACCTTAAACGTATTATGATCTTAGTATGGATGGCAACATTCCCAGCTATGTTCTTTGGTATGTTTAACATTGGTCATCAAGCGTCAATCGCGCTTGCTAATGGTTTTGCTTTAGGTGATTCATGGCAGGTTGCGTTATTCCAACTTTTTGGTGGTGATTTAACCGCTACTTCTGGTTGGGGCGCGAAAATGTTCTATGGTGCCTGTTTCTTCCTACCAATCTACGCAACTGTGTTTGCGGTAGGTGGTTTCTGGGAAGTACTATTTGCATCAGTTCGTAAGCACGAAGTTAACGAAGGCTTCTTCGTAACATCAGTACTATTCGCTCTTATCTTGCCTGCGACAATTCCGCTTTGGCAAGTGGCACTAGGTATTACCTTTGGTGTAGTAATGGCGAAAGAAGTATTTGGTGGTACAGGCCGTAACTTCTTAAACCCAGCATTAGCAGGTCGTGCGTTCTTATTCTTTGCATATCCAGCACAAATCTCAGGTGATACTGTGTGGACTGCGGTAGATGGTTTCTCAGGTGCAACTTACCTAGGTCAAGCTGTTGTTGGTAGCATCGACTACAACAACATGGAACTATGGTTAAATGCATTCTACGGCTTTATTCAAGGTTCTGTGGGTGAGACATCAACGCTAGCGCTTATGATTGGTGGTTTAGCACTAATCTATTTCCGTATCGCTTCATGGCGCATCGTACTAGGTGTGTTTGCTGGTATGGTTGCTACGTCATTCCTACTAAATGGTATCGGTTCTGAAACCAATAACATGTTTGCAATGCCTTGGCATTGGCACCTTGTCCTAGGTGGCTTCGCATTTGGTATGTTCTTCATGGCGACCGACCCAGTTTCTGCATCTTTCACAGATAAAGGTAAGTGGGCTTACGGTATTCTTATTGGTGTAATGGTTGTTTTAATCCGTGTAGTAAACCCTGCATACCCAGAAGGTATGATGCTAGCGATTCTATTTGCTAACTTGTTTGCGCCGTTATTCGACCACTTTGTAGTTCAGTCGAACATCAAGAGGAGATTGGCTCGTGGCTAGTAATAACGAATCTATCGGCAAAACACTTGGTGTTGTAGTTGGCCTATGTTTAGTGTGTGCGGTTGTTGTATCTATGGCAGCTGTTCAACTTCGTCCTCTACAGCAAGCAAACAAAACACAAGACGTTCAGCGTAATATTCTAGCTGCTGCTGGTTTTGCTGACGTGAAAGATGTGTCTGCTACGTTCAATGCAAACATTGAAGCTCGCGTTGTTGATATGAAAACAGGTGAGTTTGTTGACACAGATCCAAACAGCTTTGATTTTGAAATGACTAAGTTTGACGCTAAACGCAGCGTTAAATTAGACAAGAAAGATGACAAAGCAGGTGTTCAGCGTATGACAACTGAATCGCCAGTTTATTTTGCAAAAAATGACAGCGGTAAAGTTGAAACTATTATTCTACCAGTTCAAGGTTACGGCCTTTGGGGTATTATGTATGGTTTCTTAGCGTTAGATACTGACACTAAAACAGTTAAAGCGATTAACTTCTACAAGCACAACGAAACTCCAGGTCTTGGTGGTGAAATCCAAAACCCTAAGTGGACTGCTCAGTGGAAAGAAAAGCAGTTACCAGTTGATATCGTTAAAGGTACAGCAGGTTCTGACGTGCATAAAGTGGATGGTTTATCAGGTGCGACGCTTACTTCGGTTGGTGTTGATAACACATTCAAGTTCTGGACAAGCGAAAAAGCGTTTGGTCCATTCCTTGCGAAAGTACGTGAAGGAGCATTGAACTAATGGCTAATTCTAAAGAAATGAAAGAAGTCTTGTTTGGTCCTGTTTTTGCGAACAACCCAATTGCACTTCAAGTACTGGGTATTTGTTCTGCACTAGCAGTAACTTCAAGCCTTAAAAATGCGCTTATCATGTCAATCGCATTGACATTAGTAACGGCTTTCTCGAGCTTATTCATCTCGATGATCCGTAACCATATTCCATCAAGCGTACGTATTATCGTACAGATGACGATTATTGCATCATTAGTAATCGTTGTTGACCAAACTCTACAAGCGTTTGTTTACGCAACAGCGAAAGAGCTTTCGGTATTCGTTGGTCTAATCATTACTAACTGTATTGTAATGGGCCGTGCGGAAGCATATGCAATGAAGTCACCACCAATGATGTCTTTCCTAGACGGTATTGGTAATGGTCTTGGTTACTCAGTAGTACTACTTACAGTTGGTTTCATTCGTGAACTATTCGGTAAAGGTACGCTGTTTGATGTTGAAATCTTACCTTTAGTTTCTGAAGGTGGTTTCTATCAGCCAATGGGTCTTCTAATTCTTCCACCAAGTTCTTTCTTCATTATTGGTTTATTCATTTGGGTACTTCGTACTTATAAGAAAGACCAAGTAGAGAAAGCGTAAGAGGTAAGAGATGGAACATTATATTAATCTATTTATCAAAGCGGTTTTCATTGAAAACTTAGCGCTTTCTTTCTTCCTAGGTATGTGTACATTCCTAGCTGTATCAAAGAAAGTTACTACCTCTTTAGGTCTTGGTGTTGCTGTAATCTTCGTTCTTGGTGTTGCAGTACCAGTAAACAACTTGGTTTACCACAACTTGCTTGCTCCAGGTGCGCTTGAGTGGTTAGGTTACCCAGAAGCTGACTTAAGCTTCCTTAAGTTCCTAACATTCATCGGTGTTATTGCTGCACTTGTTCAGATCCTTGAAATGGCATTAGATAAGTTTTTCCCACCGCTATACAACGCGCTGGGTATCTTCTTACCGCTAATTACTGTTAACTGTGCGATTTTTGGTGCAGTAGCATTCATGGTTGAGCGTAACTATAACTTCACAGAATCAGTGGTATTTGGTATCGGTTCTGGTGTGGGTTGGGCGCTTGCGATTGTTGCATTAGCAGGTATTCGTGAGAAGATGAAGTATGCTGATATTCCTGATGGTTTACGTGGTTTAGGTATTACCTTCATCACTGTAGGTCTTATGGGTCTTGGCTTTATGTCATTCTCTGGTATTTCACTTTAAGGTAGCGAGGAAACTATACGATGGAAACTGTTGTATTAGGCGTAAGCATGTTCGTCGCTATTGTTGTAGTGTTAGTTTTAGTGATTATTGCAGCTAAATCTAAGCTAGTACCAAGCGGCAACGTAACAATTGGAATTAATGGCGATCCTGAAAAAGCGATCGTTACTCAGCCTGGCTCTAAGCTATTAGGCGCACTTGCTGATGCGGGCATTTTCGTATCTTCAGCATGTGGTGGCGGTGGTTCATGTGGCCAGTGTCGCGTAGACGTTCATTCAGGTGGTGGTGATATTCTACCAACTGAGCTTGACCATATTACTAAAGGTGAAGCGCGTGAAGGTTGTCGTTTAGCATGTCAGGTTGCTGTTAAAGGCGACATGGAAATTGAACTAGAAGAGTCAATTTTCGGTGTTAAAAAGTGGGAATGTACAGTTATCTCTAACGATAACAAAGCAACATTCATCAAAGAGCTTAAGCTTGCAATTCCTGATGGCGAATCTGTACCTTTCCGTGCAGGTGGTTACATCCAGATTGAAGCGCCAGCTCACCACGTTAAATATGCAGACTATGATATTCCAGAAGAGTATCGTGGTGATTGGGAACACTTCGGCTTCTTTGCACTTGAGTCAAAAGTTGACGAAGAAACTATCCGTGCATACTCAATGGCTAACTACCCAGAAGAAGAAGGCATTATCATGCTTAACGTGCGTATCGCTACGCCGCCACCGCGTGATTTAAGCTTACCTTGCGGTAAGATGTCATCTTACATTTGGTCACTTAAAGAAGGTGACAAGGTGACAATTTCTGGTCCGTTCGGTGAGTTCTTTGCGAAAGACACAGACGCAGAAATGGTATTCGTTGGTGGTGGTGCTGGTATGGCGCCAATGCGTTCGCATATTTTCGACCAACTTAAGCGTCTTAACTCTGACCGTAAGATGAGCTTCTGGTACGGTGCGCGTTCTAAGCGTGAAATGTTCTACGTTGAAGATTTTGACGGCCTACAAGCTGAAAATGATAACTTCGTATGGCACTGTGCATTATCAGATCCACAACCAGAAGATAACTGGGAAGGTTACACAGGCTTTATCCACAATGTACTTTATGAGAACTACTTACGTGATCATGAAGCACCGGAAGACTGTGAATACTACATGTGTGGTCCGCCGATGATGAACGCGGCAGTAATTAACATGCTGAAAGACTTGGGTGTTGAAGATGAAAACATCCTACTTGATGACTTCGGTGGTTAATTTTAACGTAAAAAGATAAATTTTTACGATACAGTTCAGGCTCCTAAATCAGCTATAATGGTTTAGGAGCTTTTTTATGCAAGATTGAAAATTTATGAAACGATTTTATTACTCAGTTTTTTTCTTATTTCTTTTTTTATTGATAGGCTGTGACCAGGCACCTAGTCAATCCAAGATGCAAGAAGTATTACTTCAAGGAAAAACTATGGGTACCACCTTTACAATTAAGGTGTTTGTGCCTGAAGAAAAAGTAACTGAGCTAAGCTTATTTAGTGATGTTACTAAGATTTTAAAAGACGTTAATCAATCAATGTCTACTTATATCCCAGATTCGGAAATCAATCAGTTCAATCGCTTACCTGCCGGCCAGAACTTTGTTATTTCTGAAGATTTTCGCCGTGTAACAGCAGAGTCTATTCGCTTAGGGGTAAGTACAGGCACGCTAGATGTAACTATGGGCCCTTTAATTGATTTGTGGGGCTTTGGTCCTGATAATCGCCCTGAAACGATTCCAAGTGATGCTGTAATTGCTGAAATTAAGCAGCGTATTGGTGTTGATAAACTAAAACTGACACCTAATGGCCTTATGAAAACTGTAGATGGACTTGAAGTTAGTTACTCTGCGACAGCGAAAGGGTATGGCATTGATAAAGTTGCAGAGTATTTAGATTCACTTTCTCTCACTAATTATATGGTTGAAATTGGCGGTGAAATTCGTACATCAGGCCATAAACCAAATCACTCTCCTTGGGTGTTAGCAATTGAACAACCGGATGCAGCGCCGGGTACTCGTGAGTTTCATAAGTTAATTAGAGTAAATGATATTGCGATGGCAACATCTGGCGATTATCGCATTTTTTATGATGTTGATGGTGTGCATTATTCTCATTTAATTCACCCTGAAACAGGCAAGCCAGTGCGCCAAGATTTAGTTTCGGTTACTGTACTACACTCATCTGCAATGACGGCTGATGGACTTGCTACAGCGCTCACAGTGATGGGTACAGAGCAAGCTAAACTCTATGCTGAACAGCATAACCTTCCTGTTTACTTAATTAGTAAGACCCCTGAAGGCCTTGTCACTTTCGCAAGTAAGGCTTTTGAGCCATACCTATAAGTTTTTTTCTGTTGGGTAGTTTAGATTTTTAAACTACCCAACTTTTCTTCTTTTATGCTAGGTGTTGTCAGAGCTTGCTTTGGCTTAACTATTCACCAATTCGTTATTACATTTTTTACTATTAAGTCGTATAATTGCACCACTTTTTTAAGGGGCCAACTATGTCTATCTTTTTTCTTACATTTGGATTATTAGTTATTATCGCACTTGCAATGGCTGTAGGTGTTATTGTGCAAAAGAAATCAATGGCGAGTAGCTGTGGTGGTTTAGGTGCAATGGGTATAGACAAGGTATGTGACTGTGACGATCCGTGCGAAGCACGTAAACAGCGCTTAGCAAAAGAGCGTCGCTGGAATAAAGACCGTATTATTTAGAAGACTAAAAAATTTTAATGAATAAAAAGGCCATCATATGATGGCCTTTTTATTATGTTATTGAAGTGTTTTATTAAAATCTTCTAGCAATTCTACTTCCGGTAACTGGTCTCAAGAATTGGCTTGGGTCATTAAAACTGAAGACTTTGCTAACTTTAGATTCAACCTTTGTATTACCTTGTAATGCAGGTTCAAAACGCCATTTTTGTAACGCTCTAGAAATTGTACGCTTAAAGTTTCTAGGTACACCAGATTGATATTCTATGTCTGTAATTTTACCGTTTACATCAACTGTAAATGTAACAGAGATATCTTCTTGGCCTTGTAAGTTAGAAAAAACTCTTGGGTACTCAGGCATTACTGACTCAAGCAGTTTTGCCTCGACAAATTTTGTTTTCTCAATAGGAGTTGAAACAGCCTCAGTTAGCACTTCTGTTTCAGTAATTTCAGATGATGTTAATGTTTGCTCTTCAACAATTACAGGCTGGGATTGCTCAAAGGCACGTGTAGTTACATTAGTCATCTCTAAGTTAACTGACGTTTGTACTTCTTCTTTTGAATCTTGAGTTTCAATAGCAAGCTCTTGGTTCTCTACAAATTCAACTTCTGTGTTAACAGCATCCTTAGTGGCAAGTGAAACGATTTCTGGCGCTTCAACAACTTCAGCTAATTGTTCGTAGGCAGTTTGTTTATTTACTATGTCTGCTTGTGCAATTGGGGCGGCAGATTCAGATTCTGGCAGTTCGTATGAAGCAGATTGACTTACTTGCGAAGAAACGGTTTCTTTCAATTCGGTTTTATTATTTGCACTATCTAAAACGGTATTGCTCGAAACTTGTTCATTTTTAGTTAAAGGTTTTGATGCTTCGACTTTTTTAGTTTCAACAGGTTTTGCATCGAGTACCATCACATGTTGATTCTCAAGCGGGGTTGTCTTGATAGGCTCAGCTTGAGTCATTGCAATTACTTTTGAAGCAGTGAAAATACTTGGGATCACAAGTACAGCAGCTAAAGCTGCAAGCCACTGATTACCATAACGCGGTGCACAACTATGTTGACCAACTGCACGGTGAATACGTGACTTCAGATCACCGCCAGTAGCAGCCATGGCAAGTTCTGGAATGTTTTGTCTCAGTACTTCGGCTTCAGTAAGCGCGCGTGCGTAGTGTAAGTGATTACCACAATGATGTAGCGCAATATCATCACAACAATATTCACGTTCAATACGAATTTGTTTTGAGATCCATTTTACTGCGGGGTGGAAAAATAATACTAATTCGACAAACGTTTGAATCAAATTTACCAAGTAGTCGTAGCGCTTAATATGAGCAAGCTCATGTGCCATTAACATTTCTAGTTGGGCAATAGTAAGTCCACTCGCTAAATTCGCGGGTAAAAGTACGACAGGTTTAATCCAACCAATAGCCATAGGAACTTGTGCTGTTAATGAAATAACTAAGCGCGAGCGTTTAGCAACAGATAGTTGCAGCTTAAGTTGATTAAAGATCTGTTCCAGTTTGTCTGAAGGCTGCACGATGTTAGTTGTAGTCAATTTATGAACTTGCAACATTTGCCAGCCAAGTCGCACACTTAGCAAGGCAACACCACACATCCAAGCGACAGCAATCAGCGGTGTGAAATCGGATAGGTACAATTGACCTATGACATCAGCTTGAGTTGCAACGGAAATCACGCTTGAACTTGCAAGGGCGGGAGCTGCTAAACTTGTCTGCTCTGGTTGTGATATAAGCAAGAAGGTAATTGTAGGGGCAATAACGCACAGTGTTAAACTTAATAACGAAACTAAATAACGAAGCTCGCTGTGTTTATTGCTTGTGAGTTTTTTAACACACAAAAGAATGCCAGCAATTGCTAAACCTTGCCATAAAAAGTGTAAAAGAGTTAGAGAAATAGAATGCAGAAGGTCACTTTCTAATAATGAGGGCAATATATCCATAGTGTTTGCTTACTTATTATTTTTTTCAAGAGAGTCTAAAAGAGTACGAATTTCACTGATTTCTTCTGAACTTGCTTTGTCGCCAAGTGCGCGCATAACAAGATCAAAACGTGAACCACCAAATGCTTTATTGACAATATCAGACAGCAAAGAAGATTGTGTTTGCTCCACAGAGTTAGCTGCAGAATAAACATGAGCTCGGGTTGATTCATCACGGGTGACAAGCCCTTTTTCATGCATAATTTGCAGCATTTTTAGAACAGTGGTGTAACCAATTTTTTGCGTTTCACTGATATGTTCATGTAACGTTCGTACCGTAGCAGGCTGAATACGCCAAAGCACATTTAAAATATTTAGCTCAGCACTGGTAGGTACGCGTTTATTTTTATTCATAATTACGTCACTTTTCGTAGATTAATCTTTACTCTAAGTGATTGAGTTAATTTGTCAACAAATTAACTCGTGCATATTTTGTTTGTAACGTCGAGACAGGTTGAGATTAGCCCCATTTTTAAGCGTTACAATATAGTCACCGTTGTCAGTTGGGCGTATTTCGCGAATAGCTTGCTTCTTAATAATTGCAGAGCGGTGAATTCGTATAAACCCGTAAGGCAATAGCTGTTGTTCCATTGAAGACAATGTTTGACGATGAAGAATAGTGCGTTCGTTTTCACTTAAATGCAGTTCAACGTAGTTGCCAGCACCGCCAACCCATGAAATTTCATCAGGTGTTAAAAATTTAATGCGACCAGCGTCTTTTAGAACAATTTGACGATCATCTGGCTTATTTGGGGTAAGCTTTTGCATTAATGAACTCACAAGGTCAAACTGCTTTTTCTCAGGGGAAAGCAAGCGAGCTAATTTATCAAATGTTTTGCCAAGACGAGAACTCGCAATAGGCTCCAATATAAAATCAAATAAATCAAACTCAAATGCCTTAGCGGCATCAATTCGATTATTAGATAACAGTACTATTTCAGTTGAACTTGCCAACGATTGTAATGTAATCCAATCGTTTTCTTTGATTAGCTCATTTTGAATAAAGAGTACTTTGGCGCTTGTTTCTTTACAGGCTTTTATTAAATTCGTAAAACAAGATTCAACATTACTTAATGCAAAAAGCGAGTTATCAATTTGTTTTGAGATAATGTCTTTGAATGCTGGGTCGTTATGACCAATTACCAGATTAAATCTATCCATTTTATCCACCTAATTACGATGCCTTTCGTATTTAATATTACGAAACTTATCGTAATAGTCAATGGTTAATTGTAAATGCTTATAAATGAATAGTTTTTTGGAGTTTTTAGAAGGAAGGAGCAAACTTAGTTGCTCCTTTGAATTGACTAGTTTTTAAGTTGGTTTAACGCATTTTCGCCCCAACCAGTTAACTGATTATTTTTAAAAACAAGCGGTGTACATTCGTCCTTAGTGGTTTTTCCATCAGAATGAATTGAGTTTGTTGCGTAATAAAGTACACGAAATTCAGTATCGCCTTGTTTAACTAATTCAGAAAAACTTGGTGTTCCCAATTTATTTATTACTTGTTGGTACTCTTTACCAAGTTCCATATTTGCGATTGCTTTACGATTGTTCTCATGGGTTCTTTCCCAGCTAGAAGTATGGCTGGTTTTGCCATCTCCACCAACAGCGACAACGCAACCTGTTAGTAATGGAAGAGTAAGTGCTGATGCTAAAACTAAGTATTTCATAAAAATCCTTGAATAAATTTCAAATATTATAATTTTCATTTCTAAAGCAGAAACGGTGCCATAAATTATTGTCATATTTATCAATAGTTTGATTTTTAATTATGTGATGTGTTTAGTGTTTAAAGCTAAATGTTAGGGATTTTGACTAAAAATATAGGCTTGCTGAAAGTTATTTAAATAGTTCATAATAGAACTGTATATATAAACAGTGTTTTTATTTTGAAAAAATTTATACATATCGATATGGATTGTTTTTATGCCGCTGTTGAAATGCGTGACAATCCCGATTTAAGAGATAAGCCCATCGCTATAGGTGGTAAACACCGAAGAGGGGTGTTGGCTACTGCAAATTATATTGCGCGCCAGTATGGTGTTCGTTCTGCTATGTCTAACTATAAAGCATTGCAATTGTGCCCAGACTTACTGATTGTGCCAGGTCGAATGTCGGTTTATAAAGAAGTTTCATGCCAAGTGCGCGAGATTTTTGCTAAATACACGGATTTAATAGAGCCACTGTCATTAGATGAGGCTTATCTTGATGTAACAGATTGCAAACTTCATTCTGGTAGCGCAACGTTAATTGCCAATGCTATTCGAGACGAAATTTATCAAACAACGGGGTTAACAGCCTCTGCTGGAATTGCGCCAATTAAGTTCGTAGCTAAAATCGCCAGTGATGAAAATAAACCTAACGGTTATTGCTTAATTCCACCTCACCGCGTAAATACATTTCTGAAGTCGCTCAACCTCAAAAAAATTCCAGGGGTAGGAAAAGTGACTCTGGAGAAATTAAATGCATCTGGCTTATTTGTTGGGGAAGACGTGCTTAATTTGGGATTAAACCAAATGCAGGTTAAGTTTGGCAATTGGGGGGCTGAGCTTTTTAAAAAGTGTAATGGGGAAGTGATTGGCAGTATTAATATGTCTCGAATTAGAAAATCACTTTCAGTTGAACATACTTATGAATACGACAAAACATCTCTTGAGCAGTGTTTGCAAGAACTGCCAAAACTTCGTGCTGAGCTTAATAAGCGACTTGAGGCTAAAGGTTTGATAAATAAAGTATCTAAGTTGTCAGTTAAAGTTAAATTTAATGATTTTGTGAGCACCACAGCTGATTATAGTTGTAATCAATTAGACGACGGAATTTTTGCTAGCTTAATTGAAAAAGCCTACCAGCGCGGGGCAAATAAAGGAGTGAGATTATTGGGTATAGGCGTTGGCATTGCTGATAGTCAATGTGCTCATGAGCAGCTTGCTATGTTTGAAACTTGAATTTTATAAATTTAACCCCATATTTAAGCCATCTTTTCTAAACTAACGCGATATTAAACAGCGTTATAATTCGTTCAGTAAGGTTTAAAAATGACTTCACCTAAGGCGCTTCAAGCGACATCTATTTCAGATTTACCTCAATACGTTGATGGCTTAATTATTATCTCGCCAGACTTATCTCTTTTACCAGATGAATTTAAAGAAAGTGTTTTAAAGACGGCTCAGTACGACAGACGTATTGGGCAAAAATCACTTTTATTGGTAAATGATGAAGCGCCTGGTAAGCGTCTAATTTTAGCGCCAACAGGTCCATTAAACCGTGACTATGATGATGTGCGTCGTTATTTTGATGCAGCAAAACAAGGGATTTTAGAAGCAAAACAAGCCGGCTCAACAAACCCCGCGATTCTAGTGCTTGGCAATCATGATGCGCGCTATCAGCAAGCAATAACTGTATCTTATTTAGGTGCCTGCCAAGCATTATGGCAACCACTTGAAGCACGAGAATTTCATGGTGCTGAAATTGAACCAATTCAGTCAATTACTATGATTGGTGAGTTTGATAGTCATTATGCTCATGCCATTGCAATGGGTCAGTATGCTGCTCGCGATCTATGTGGTACAGAGCCAGAGCGTATGGCTCCGCCTAGATTTGCTGAGTATTGTGAAGCCTTATTTGAAAATACCTCGGTTTCGGTAGAGGTGATTTCAGATACACAATTTATAGATAAGAATTACCCGATGCTTAGCACCGTTGCGCGTGCTTCATATGCGGTTGAACGCCACCATCCAAGAGTAATTAAACTTGAATATGTACCGCAAGGTGATATTGAAAGAACACTTTTATTTGTAGGTAAAGGCCTTGTATATGATACCGGTGGTGCTGACTTAAAAGTAGGTGGCGCAATGGCTGGTATGAGTCGAGATAAAGGTGGTGCAGCATCTGTTGCGGGCTTTATGAAAAGTCTAGCAGAACATCAACCTAAAGGCGTTAAAGTAATCGCGTACTTAGCTGTTGTTCGTAATTCAATCGGTTCTGACTGTTTTGTACCAGATGAAATTATAACTAGCCGTGAAGGTGTACGCGTACGTATTGGTAACACCGATGCTGAAGGTCGTTTAGCAATGGGTGATTTGCTAAGTGAAATTAAAGATGTTGCAAAAGGTGAAGTGAATCCGGTTGTATTTACTGTTGCAACACTAACAGGTCACGCCGCACGCGCTATGGGGCCTTATACTGCGCTGGTTGAAAATGGTGCATCAAGAGCACTTAACTTATCGCATAACATCGCAGCGCAAGGTGATTTATGGGCAGATGGCTCAGAAGTTTCGCGTGAGCGCCGTGAAGACTACAGCTTTATCGCACCTAAAACATTAGCAGATGATGTACTTTCAAGTAACAATGCACCATCAGCAATTACTGCACGTGGCCACCAGTTCCCAATGGCATTTTTAGCTGTGGCTTCTGGTTTAGATAAACACGGTGCAAGCTCAGAATTACCTATTCCATATATACATGTGGACATTGCTGGAAGTGGCGTTGAAGGTGGCGATTGGCAACATGGTAAACCAACCGCTGCATCACTAGCGAGTATTTATGCGACATTCTGTGCTTAATTAAATTAGAAGCGCAATAAAAAAGGCCAAATTCAGTTTGGCCTTTTTTGTTTAATCCAATTTAAAGCGATTTACAACCGAACTCATTTCTTCACTGCTTGCAATTAATTCACTACTTGCAGCGTTGAGTTGATGGGTGTTATTTAATGATTCATCGGCCATACCCGCTAATTCGTTTATGCGCATATTAGCTTCACTTGCTGCTTGGCTTTGTTCATCTGTGGCGCGAGCAATTTGACTGTTCATTTCTGAAATAACATTCATTAGTTCATCAATTTGATTGAGTACTTCATCTGCCTGACTTGCTTGAGTCACCGTTTCTTTTGATGTTGATTGTGAAGCTGTTACCGCGGAAACCGCTTCTTGAGCACCGTGTTGCAGTTTTTGAATCATCTGTTGAATTTCTTCTGTGCTTTGCCCAGTTCGACTTGCAAGTGTTCTCACCTCATCTGCTACAACAGCAAAACCACGTCCTTGCTCACCGGCGCGAGCAGCTTCAATTGCAGCATTTAACGCCAGTAAATTAGTTTGTTCCGCAATTCCTCTAATAACATCAAGCACGGCACCAATGTTGTCACTTTCAGCGGCCAGTGATGCTACTACTTCACTTACATGGTCTATGTTATTTGAGAGTGATTCAATCTGACCAATTGTTTGAGTTACAACATCTTTACCGGCCTGGGTGTTTTCTCGAGCTTGATTTGCAGCTTGTTCCGCTGCGTTCGCATTATCGCTTACTTCTCTTATTTGTGCGGTCATTTGTTCCATAGCAGTAGCAACTTGTGTGGTATTGTCTGACTGCATTTGGATATATTCTTGGCTGTTATCGCTCGTTTGTGCCACCATATTTGCTTGGTGTAACACTTGTTGTGATGCATTAGCGACTTGCTTCAGGGAATCCCTCATTTTATCTGAGAACTCATTAAAGTATGCTGATAAACGGGCGATTTCATCGTTACCATCGGTTGAGAGTTTACGCGTTAAATCACCTTCACCTTGCGCTACATCTTTCATTAACTTGGTAGCTTGGATAGTTGGAGCGATGATGCTTTTGCCAATAAAATAAGCTAATGCGCCAACAAGTAAAATGATAACGATAGTTTGTATTAACAATTTGGTTGCTTGCTCGGCAAAAAGTTCATCGAGATTATCCAAGTAAATGCCTGAACCAATGATCCATCCCCAAGGTTTAAACCCTTTTACATATGATATTTTATCAACAGGATCTTTAGCGCCAGGCATCGGCCATTGGTAAGGTACAAAGCCTTCTCCTTTTTGCCTAACGATATTGGCCATTTCAACAAATAGGGCTACACCATTTGGATCTTTAACATTCGCTAATGACTTGCCATTTAATTCTGGCTTCATTGGATGCATGATCATGGTAGGCGACGTATCATTGATCCAATAATAATTGTTTCCTTCATAACGCATTTCACTAATAGCAGATTTTGCTGCTTGTTTGGCTTGTTCTTCAGTTAATTCGCCATTTATTTGCTTGTTATGAAAAGCAGTAATAATACTGTGCGCAGCCTCCACTATGCTTTGAGTTTTTTGATATGACTCATCTTTTAATAAATGATATTGAGAGTTTAATGTGGCGGCGCTTAATAATGCCAAGCCGAGTACAATTAAGCCAACCAGAATGGCTAAACGTTGTTGAATAGTGATGCGGCGAAGTGTTGTCATAATGCCACCCTTATTTGATTTGTTGTTTTAATATTAGACTATATTTTTCGAAATATAATTTGACCTAAGACATTATTTTATAAAAGAAAGAGAAAAAGCGGGCAAGCCCGCTTTTTATTGATAAGACTAATTGTTTAGTCGTTATTTTTGGAAGTGACGATTAAAGAAATCAGTAATTGTCTGATGCAAATGTGTTTGCACTTTTTTGCCTCGCAGGCTGTGCTTAGAGCCTGGGTAAGTCATCATTTCAAACTGTTGAGCGTTATCTTGTAATTGTTTAAATAACTTAGTTGCATGGGTAAACAATACGTTATCGTCGGCCATGCCATGATAAATCATTAATGGACCAGATAAGCCCTCTGCATAAGGGAATACAGCACTCTTTTCGTAACCTTGTGCATTTGTGTCTGGGTGACCTAAGTAGCGCTCAGTGTAATGAGTGTCGTAAAGTGCCCAATCTGTTACCGGTGCACCGGATACGCCAGCTTTAAAGTAGTCACCCGCTTTAAACATTGTCATTAGTGCCATATAGCCACCATAGCTATGGCCATAAATACCAATTCGTTCAGCATCTACGTAATCAAGAGTGCGTAAGAATTCAACACCTTTAATTTGGTCTTGTACTTCAATTTCACCTAAGTGTTTGTAGATAGGATCTTCAAACTTTTTACCACGATTATATGAACCACGATTATCTAGTTGGAATACAATGTAACCTTGCTGCACCATATATTGGAAATAGAGGTTTTTACTACGCCAGCTGTTGGTAACACGTTGCGCATGAGGTCCGCCATAGACATTCACCATTACAGGATACTTTTTACCAGCCTCAAGCGCTTTAGGCTTAAATAAACGATAATGCATTTGTTGGCCGTCATCAGCTTTTAATGTGCCGTATTCTGGCTCTACTAAATCATTTAGATAAGGTGTTAATGGGTGATTATTATCAAGGCGATTTGGTTCTAACCAAGTAATAAAGTTACCTAAATTATCGCGCAGTGATACTTGTGCAGGCTGGTTTACACTAGAGCTTCGGTCAATAAAGGTTTGGTTATCTTTAGCCATGACAACTGAATGGAATTTACCTGTTTCAGTTAAACGACGAGGTTTTGATTTTTCAAATAGTTTTACTGAATATAAGTGACTTTCAAGCGGTGTATCTGCGCGGCCTGAGAAGTAAACTAAGCCATTTTTTTCATCAATGCTTTTGATACTCTCAACAATCCAATCACCTTGTGTAATTTGGCGTACTAAGGTGCCATCTACTTTGTATAGATAAAGGTGTTTAAAGCCATCACGCTCAGATGCCCAAACAAAGTGCTTTTTGTCATCAAGAAAACGCAAATCAAAATGCAGGTTAATCCAAGTGTTACTTGTTTCTGTCAGTGCTGTTTTTTGTTTTTTGCTATCACTGTTATAAAAACGCAGTTCTAAACGTTGTTGCGAGCGATTTTGCCATTGGTAAGACAGTGTTTTATCATCTTTTAGCCATTGTGCTCTGGCAAGATAAATGTCTTTATCCTCACCCATATCAACCCAATCAATTTGCTGTGAGTTAAGGCTAACAACTCCCAGTTGAATATCGACGTTATTAGTGCCGGTAAATGGGTAACGTTGGTTAAATAGCTTTACTTCATCAGCGTAAATTTCGTTACGAATAGCTTCCGCTACAGGTGATTCATCAATACGTGTAAATGCAATTTTTTCTTCATTGCCGCTCCACCAATAGCCTGTCATTCGGCTCATTTCTTCTTGCGCAACAAACTCAGCCATACCATTTTTAATGGTATCAGCGCCATCTTTGGTTAATTGAATTTCTTGTCCTGTAGCTAAGTTTTGTACAAATAGGTTTTGCGCTCGAATGTATGAAACAAAATTGCCTTTAGGTGAAATTTTAGCGTCTGTTTCAAATTCAGGTGTGTTAGTCAGTTTACGAGATTGCTGTTTTGCAAGATCGTAGTAATAAATATCACCGTTTAATGGGAAAAGAAGTGCTTTGCCATCTTTAGACCAGATGTATTCCATGATGCCTTTACCAAATACACGCATGCGTTCACGGCGTGCTTTTTCTTCATCTGATAAAGTTTCAGGGCCAGAGAAAATACTGTTTGAATCAACTAATAAACGATTGGTTTTGTCTTTTAAATTGTATTCCCAAAGATCGTAACGGTTATAGTCTTCTTTTTTACCTTGTAGGTAAGTAACACGGCTTCCATCAGGGGAAAACTTTAGTTTTACAGGGGCTTTACCTGCCAAACTTGGGTCAGAAAATATGCGCTCAAGGGTTAGTGGCTCAGCGTAAGCTGAAGCGCTTATTAAACTTGCCCCTGCTAAAGCAATCAATGTCTTATTCATTATTTACTCTTAGTTACAGTTATGTGTGATTGCCAAATGGTATGAAGATATAGATCTAATGGCAACTAATTGCTATAAACGACGTAAATATTCAAAAAGGTAATGTAATGTTTGAGTTAGCAAAAGAGTTACAAAGAGACTGTATTGAAATAGCTGATTGGTCACTTTGTAAAGTGCTCTTAATGAATGATAGTCAATATCCTTGGTTTATTTTGGTACCTAAGGTTGAAGGTGCGCGAGATATTATTGATTTAAATGATGCTCAACAAGATGACCTGCAACATGAGTCACGTCAATTACAGCATTTGATCCGTGATGTATTCTCACCTTATAAATTAAACGTTGCTGCACTTGGTAACGTTGTTGAACAATTACATATTCATCATATTGCGCGTTACCAAAATGATGTTGCATGGCCAAAACCGGTCTGGGGAACTTTTCCAGCGAAACCATATAGTAACGAGCAATTACTCGCATTAATTGAACAATTTAATTTAACCGAATAAATTGTTTAACGCAGTGCGATATTTAGGCTAAGCTTATTTTGAAGAGCTTTGAAATATAACATAAAACTATAATCAAAATTTGCTTAAATATTAAATATGTTGGTTGAAACCTGTTGGTTACTTGGTGCAACGAGTTCGCTCGGGCAAACAGAAAATTATAAAAAGGACGATTTTTATATGTCTACAGAAAACGCATTACTTACCATTTTAGTTGAGAAAATTAACAACGATACGCTCGTGTTACCAACCCTTCCTGAAGTTGCAGTTAAGGTAAGAGAAGCTGCAGACAACCCCGAGATTAATTTAATGGAAATGAGCGATGTTATCGCTCATGATCCTGCATTATCGGCACGCATGATAAAAGTAGCCAACAGTGCATTTTTAGGACGCGCTGTTAAGGTATCAACACTAAATCAAGCTGTAACACGTATTGGTTTAAGACAAATTAAAAACATTGCAACAGCAATGGCGATGGAGCAACTGTTTGTTTCTAAAAATAAAATTGTAAAAGAGTACCTTTCTAAAAGTTGGCAAAAAACAGTTGATGTTGCTTCATCAGCAATCACTTTGTTGAACTTACATTTAAAAGAAAATAAACACAGCTCGCTTAATATCGACACAATCACATTGGCATCGCTTGTATACAACATTGGTATTTTACCAATTCTTACCGAAGCTGAGCGTCATCAGGATGTATTTGCTAACCCACAGTTTTTAGCACAAGCCATTCAAAAGCTGGGTGGCAGGATTGGTGGTCAGATTATGCGCGCTTGGGATTTTACAGATGACTTTGTTGAAGTCGCAGAACTTTGGGCAAGCCCAGAGTACAAGCCTGAAAAACCGTGTTATGTCGATTTTATTCGTATTGCGGCAATCAGCGAAGGTTTACTCAATGTGAAGGACCAAGAAGCTGCACTTCAAACGTATGTTGATAAAGGTGTACTTGCAGATATCAGTGTTTTAGAAAGCGATGTGTACAAAGAGTTACTCAGTGACGCGAAAACAATGTTTGCGTAAGGTTTAATTTTCAAATAAAGCAATAAGATAAACACTTATTGCTTTATCTTCTTGTTAATCGGTTAATTAATCAGCATTTGACTGATTAGCCAGTCTAATCGGTTTGTCCACAATCAAATCCGACACTGGTACTAATTCAATACCTTCTTCTTTTAATGCCGTGATGGCATTGGGTAAAAACTTGATTGTTTCAGGGTAGGGGTGTGCAATAGCGATGCCTGAACCTGACTTTTTAGCAATATGAATTAATTGCCTAAGTCTAAACATCATCTGCTTTTCGTTCGGAATATTATCCAAAAACACCTGACGAGAGGCATTAGCAACTCCAAAAAGCTTTGCCATATTTTGTGCTTGGCTATCTTTTGATGTTTTGCTGTCAATAAAAAATAAAGAGCGGTCGCGAAGCACTTCCATGGTCCATGCCATAGGCACAACTTTCTGCGTTAAAAACGAACCCATATGGTTATTTACGCCAATCACTTGAGGGTAGTTATCTAGAGCGGCATTTAACTGTTTTTGCAGTGCATCTTTGTCCATATTAGAAGTTAAAGCGCCAGGACCGAGTGCTTTTCCGCTTATAGCTTCCATCGGAACGTGCAGTATTACATCGCGAGAGAGTGTGGCGGCACGTTTTGAAAATGAATTCGCATACGGCGTGAAAGGTAAAATAGCGTATGACAATTGCCCTGATATATCTAATGCAGTCAGATCATTCGCATGATTGCCGATATCGTCAATGAGAATGGCAACACGGGCAGCAAAGCATTGCACACTATATATGTTTAATATTAGTAAAACGAAGTAAATAAATGGGCGCACACGTATTCTTATTATTCTTATATTTTAGTGTGGGCTCATCATGAGCCCCTCTCGAAACCTAATTTATGATGACTTATTTTTCCAATAATTGCCATGCTTTTTCAAGTTGAAGATCATGCACTTTCGCATTAACGAAGGTGTCGGCCTTAAGCGCAGAAAAACGTTCATTTCGCGCTAATTCATTTTGTAAAACTGGGTAATCCGGCAAAATGCCCGTGCCCTCGATTGAACGACCACTAGGCGTATAATATTTAGCCGTGGTTAGTTTCAATGCTGTCTGACCATCGCCAAGCGGGATAAGTGATTGCACCGAACCCTTACCATAAGAACGAGTACCAACTAATTGCGCTCTCTGGTTGTCTTGCAGTGCGCCCGCTAATATTTCAGCAGCGGATGCAGAGCCTTCATTAATTAAAACAATGATTGGTGCGCCACTTAATACGTCACCTTCTTGTGCATAATATTCCTGATTGGCTTCAGCAAAACGTCCTTTAGTACTAACAATTACGCCACTTTCTAAAAATAAATCAGATACTTCTATAGCGCTGTCTAATATGCCACCTGGGTTGTCACGTAAATCAATAATGAGGCCGTTTATATCTCCCGCCACAATTTGCGACAAATGTGCCAATTCTTTTGCAACATCGTAAAGTGTGTGGTTGTTAAAGTTTATAATGCGAAGGTAAGCGATACCTTGATTATTGATGCTACCGCGCACACTTTTAAGGTCGATTTTTTTACGTTCTACCTCAAAAAACAGCGGGTCCACGTGTCCACTTCGTGCGATTGTCAGGGTGACTTGTGGCTGCTGTTTTTGATTGATTAACTGTGAAACGTGTTTAATGGTTTGATTAATTACCGAAGTGCCATTCACTTTTAACAGAATGTCACCTTTGGTTAATCCAGCAGTATGGGCTGGCGAGTTTTCCACTGCTGCAACAATAACAATGTGCTCTTCACGCTGTTCAACTTCAATACCAAGACCGGTGTAGCGGCCATTGGCAACATTGAATAACGCTTCAAGTTCGTTTTGATCGAGAAATTCAGAATGTGGGTCGAGCTGTTTGAAAATTGACTCAATTGCATGTTGATTGAGTTTTTGAGCATCAATATCATCAACATAAAAATGTTGGATATTTGCTAAAACTTCAGCAATTGAAACTTGTGCGGCTGCTTTTGATTCAGCCCATGCAGGTGTTATCGAAATAACACAAACCAATATGCTTATTTTTAATGTGTTAAGAAAAAAAGTCATTGGCTCACTCCTCAAATGAGGTGTAGCCAATTTTGAATCCTAAATTCGTCTACACCATTTAACAGGGTTTACCGCTCTTCCCTTATGCCGTATTTCAAAGTATAGACTAGGATTTGATTGTCCACCGCTTTGTCCTACTAAAGCAATTTGTTCACCGGCTTTCACTTTGTCACCAACTTCTTTTAAAAGTGCTTGGCTATGGCCATAAAGGCTCATAAATCCTTTACCATGATCAACCACAATAACCCAGCCAAACCCTTTTAACCAGTCAGCAAAAAGAACCTGACCATCAGCAATAGTTTTAACCGGCGCTCCTTCTTTGCCGCTCATTAAAACGCCTTTCCATTTCAGGCTACCATGCTTATTCTGGCCAAAACGGTGGGTAAGTTTACCGCGAGAGGGCCAATCGAGTTTGCCTTTACGCGCTTGTAAGCCATCAAGTTTAACTTCACTTTGCGCTAAATCTCGGCTGAGCTGCTCTAGAGTTTGTTTTAAAACTTGCTCATTTTGTTTGAGATAAACCAATTGTGATTGGGTTTTTTGCAACGTATTTTTTAATGTTTGGTATTTTTCTTTTTGTTCTTTTTTGGCTGCTAGCAGCGCGTTTTGCTGCTCTTCTTGCGTTTTTAGCAAGGCTTCGAGTTGTGATTGATTTTGTGCAAGCAGTTGGCGGCTATTTTCTAGTTCAATGAGTGTTGCTTTTAATTTTTCAAGCTCTTTTATGCGCGCATTATTAAGGTATTGATAGTAATTTAATGTGCGTTCTACATGTTGAACTTGGTCTTGGCTGAGTAATAATTTGCCATAGTCATGATTACCCGTCATAAACGCACTTTTAAGCTGTGCCGCAAGAGCTGCTTGCTGATTTGTTTTATCGTTTTCTAGTGATTTTATTTTGTCTTTTAAGGTTGCCTGCTCGGTGAGATTTAATTCAACATCAAATTTAAGTTGTTTTAGTTTTTTTGAACTGGCAGCAATAGCTGCATCTGCACTTTTGAGATCTTGTTCGATTTGACTAAGCAGAATTTGCTGCTCTTTAAATGTTTTATTGGTGTCTTTAAGTTGCTGCTGAACTTGGTTGAGGTCGTCTTTAGTACGCTCGGTATTAGCTTGCACTTGGCAAGCTAATACAAATATAACAGCTAATAAAACAGAGCCGCGCATGGTTTAGTTCAACTTCATAATGGTTTCGCCAGTCATTTCGCTTGGTTGCTCCATGCCCATCAGGTGAAGCATTGTTGGCGCTACATCACTTAGTTTTTTGCCTTCAAGTGGTGTCGCATTTCGTCCAACATAAATAAAAGGTACAGGCTCACTGGTGTGTGCTGTGTGCGCTTGACCCGTTGTAGGGTTAACCATTTGCTCAGCATTACCGTGGTCGGCAGTGATAAGTGCTTCTGCACCTGTTTTTTCTAACGCGTCAACTACACGACCAATACAACTATCTACAGCTTCACACGCTCTAACTGCAGCATCAAATACTCCTGAGTGACCAACCATATCACCGTTCGGGTAGTTACAAATAATTGCATCGTATTTACCAGACTCGATTGCTTCAACTAATTTGTCGGTTAGCATTGCCGAGTTCATTTCTGGTTGCAGATCGTACGTTGCAACTTGAGGTGATGGAATTAAAACACGCTCCTCACCTTCAAACTCCGCTTCACGACCGCCACTGAAGAAAAACGTAACGTGTGCGTATTTTTCTGTTTCAGAAATACGAAGTTGGGTTTTGTTGTGTTTTTCTAACCATTCACCAAACACATTTGCGAGTTTTTCTGGTGGGAAAGCAACGCTAGTTTTGATATCTGCGGCGTATTCAGTCAGCATAACAAAATCAGCAAGAGCAGGAGTTTTTTGTTTGGCAAAACCAGCAAAGTCAGCATCAACAAATGCACGTGTCATTTGACGAGCGCGGTCAGCACGGAAGTTCATAAATAACACTGCGTCGCCATCATTGATGGTTGCAGCCTTGTCGCCATCTAAAATAGCTGAAGCAGATACAAATTCATCATTTTCGTTGCGTTCATAAGCTGCATTTAATGCGACTAATGGGCAGTTGAAACTGTATTCAGCGCTACCTTGTGTCATTAAGTTATAGGCTTTTTCGACGCGATCCCAGCGGTTATCACGATCCATTGCGAAATAACGGCCAACTAAGCTGGCAATTTGACCAACGCCAAGTGCTTCACATTTTGCTATGATATCTTTAATTGGTTGTTCTGCGCTGCGCGGTGCTGTATCACGGCCGTCTAAAAAGCCGTGAACGTAGATTTTCTTAGCGCCACGTTTTGCTGCAACTTCAATAGCAGCAATAATATGTTCATGATGAGAGTGCACGCCACCTGGGCTTAAAAGGCCTAATAGGTGAACTGCTTTGTCGTTAGCAACGGCTTTATCAATCGCATTTACAATGGCAGGGTTTTCGGCAAACTCGCCATCGTCAATTGCTTTAGTAATACGTGTAAAGTCTTGGTAAACAATGCGGCCAGCACCTAAATTCACATGGCCCACTTCAGAATTACCCATTTGACCATGAGGTAAGCCTACATCTAAACCAGAACCTGAAATAAGTGTGCTTGGGTATTCTTTCCACAAACGATCCATTACCGGGGTGTTTGCTGCTAAAATAGCATTGCTCTCGGTTTTTTCACTGTATCCCCAACCATCTAAGATAATCAGTACTAATGGTTTTTTCTGTAACGACATTCTCATTCCTCATTCAAATAGAATTGCGCGTATAAGCACAGCGCACAAAATAGCGCGTCTTTTATATCATTTTTTCACCACAGATTCAGCAGTTAAGCTATGTGCTTTTAAAATTTTCAATTGAAACCCTAGCAGAGCTAGAATTTATTCATATCATCCGTGTATACTTGGCCACTTTTAATGTAAAGAAAAATTGAGAAAGTGATGGCACAATTTGTCGAATTTGTTACTAACAACCTGATTTTATGTTTAATTTGGGTTGGCTTATTGGGCGCCATTGTACTTGGGTGGTTTAAATCTCGCTTTTCAGCTGTGAAACAGGTTAGCCCTCAACAACTGACGCATTTAGTCAACCGTGAAAACGGCCATGTTGTTGATATTCGTGCCTTAAAAGACTTTAACCAAGGTCATATTGCGGGCAGTGTTCACCTTGCAGCAGAAAAAGCAAAACAAGGTGAGTTTGTAGGCCTTGAAAAGTTTAAATCTGACCCAATTATCTTGGTATGTGTTTCAGGTATGACTGCACAGTCTATTGCAAATGGACTGGTTAAAGCAGGTTATGAGCAGGTAAATGTTTTATCAGGTGGTATTACTTCTTGGCAAAGCGCTAACTTACCGCTTACAACCGGAAAATAATCATGGCGAATATTGTTATCTACACAAAACCAACATGCCCATTTTGTGTAAGAGCGAAAATGCTTTTAACGCAAAAAGGTGTTGAGTTTACTGAGTTTGATATTGCAGCTCAGCCTGAACTTCGCGATGAAATGATTGAAAAAGCAAACGGTGGTTACACTGTTCCGCAAATTTTCATTAACAATCAACACATTGGTGGTTGTGATGATATGATGGCGTTAGAACAGTCTGGTCGTCTTGACAGTTTGCTTGTATAAAATAAATTTTAGGAAATTAAAATGACAGAAGAGAATCAAAACTTAGGCGCAGAACAACAAGCAGAAGGTCCTCAGTTTGCAGTTCAACGTATTTATGTAAAAGACGTATCATTTGAAACGCCAAACTCACCAGCTATTTTCCAAAAAGAGTGGGCGCCAGAAGTTAAATTAGACCTAGATACACGCTCAAACAAACTTGACGACGGTGTTTTTGAAGTAGTTCTTTCTGTAACTGTTCACGCTACAATTGGTGAAGAAACTGCGTTCTTATGTGAAGTACAGCAGGCGGGTATTTTCGCAATTGGCGTTGCTAACGAAGGTCAACTTGCACACATGCTAGGTGCTTTCTGTCCTAACGTATTATTCCCATACGCACGTGAAGCCGTTTCAAACATGGTTAACCGTGGTACGTTCCCACAGTTAAACCTTGCTCCAGTTAACTTTGATGCATTATTTGCGCAATACGTGCAACAACAAGCATCACAAGCTGCTGACGCATAATTTGTTATGACTACTTCAGCAGATAATGCTGTTGCAGTACTAGGGGCGGGCTCTTACGGGACCGCCCTTGCTATTTGTTTTGCCCGAAATGGACATGATGTGGTTCTATGGGGACGCAATAAGGCACAAATTGAAGAGCTCGCAACAGCGCGTGAAAACCAGCGTTATTTACCTGGTGCAGCGTTTCCAGATACCTTGGCATTAAATGATGATCTTGCTAAGACAGTTTCATCATCAGATGTGGTGCTGGTGGTTGTACCTAGCCATGCATTTGCCGAAACATTAACGGCAATTAAACCGCATTTAAGACCGACAGCACGAGTTTTATGGGCAACCAAAGGGCTTGAGCCTAACACTGGTCGTTTATTGCAGCAATTAGCTGCAGAAGTACTAGGCGATGATGTTAGCCTCGGTGTGTTATCTGGGCCAACATTTGCCAAAGAGATGGCTATTGGATTACCAACAGCGATTTCTCTTTCTTCAGCGGATACTAAGTTAGTTGAAGATGTTTCTGAAATGCTGCACTGTGGTCGTTCTTTCCGCGTGTATTCCAATGATGACTTGGTTGGTGTGCAACTCGGTGGTGCAATTAAAAATGTGATTGCAATTGGCGCGGGTATTTCTGACGGCTTTGGCTTTGGCGCTAATGCACGTACTGCGTTAATTACGCGCGGTCTTGCGGAAATGACACGTCTTGGCGTTGCTCTAGGAGCAAAACAAGAAACCTTTATGGGTATGGCGGGCCTCGGTGATTTAATCCTAACTTGTACCGACAATCAATCGCGTAACCGTCGATTTGGTTTAGCACTTGGTAAAGGTCAAACTGTTGAGCAAGCACAACAAGAAATTGGTCAAGTGGTAGAAGGTTACCGCAATACCAAAGAAGTGTTTTTGCTTGCTGAGCGAACAGGCATTGAAATGCCAATTTGTGAACAGATTTACAATGTGCTTTATAAAGGGCAGGATGTAAAACTGGCCGCTATGAATTTGCTTGGTCGACAGAAAAAAGCAGAAGCTTAATTTAAAAAAGGCTTTAACTTAGGTTAAAGCCTTTTTAATTTGATTTAGGATGATTTATTAGTACCTTAGTTTGTTCGATAAACTTTTCTAACTGATCGCAGGGTAGCGGTTTACTAAAAAAGTAACCTTGCACAACATCACATCCCATTACATGCAAGAAATAAGATTGCGCTTCGGTTTCAACCCCTTCGGCAACAACATCAATATTCAAATATTTCGCTAAACGGATAATGGTTGCGGTGATATTTCTATCTTGTTCTGACTTTTCGATATCAATCACAAATGAACGGTCTATTTTAAGGCGATCAATCGGGAACTGTTTAAGATAACTTAATGACGAATGGCCAGTGCCAAAATCATCAAGGGCTATGGTAAATCCCAAACGCTTTAACTTGAGCATTTGCTGCAGTGCAAATTCAGGGTCATTCATCATGACACTTTCGGTAATCTCAAGCTCCATGGTGTCCCCTGATATTTGGTATTTTTGCAGGTAATTTGTTAAGTCCTCAATTAAATCTGAGCGCTGAAAATGAATAGCTGATAAATTTAATGCCACACGACCGTTGAGCTTTACCCCTTTTTGTTGCCATTGTTTTATTTGTTGGCAGCACACCTCAATCAATACTCGAGTTAATGGAATAATGGCGTTATTGGCTTCTGCAACGGAGATAAACTGAGCGGGGCTGCGGATCTCTTGATTGCCATCAGGCCAGCGAGCAAGCGCTTCTACACCACAAATTTGATTGGTTCGGGTATTAAATTTAGGTTGGTAATACAAGATAAATTCTTTCTCAACAATAGCGCGATTAATTTCATTTTCGATTGAAAGTGATGCAGGCGAATGGGTTTTTACAGCACGATTAAATATTTGAAAAGTATTTTTGCCGTTAGATTTTGCATGCTGCAGTGCCGAGTCAGCGCTACGTAATATTGATTCACTATCATAGCCATTATCGGGGTAAATTGCAGCGCCTATACTGGCAGATAAACATAAGTCCAAATCATCTAATAACATGGTGCGCGACAGCTCAGAAAGAAGCTTTTCACAAAGTCGCTTAATATTAAAAATATTCAATGGTGTGAAAACATGAGGTGGCAATAAAATACCAAACTCATCACCACCTAAGCTCGCAAGTGTGAAATTTGGCGAAATTGTTTGTTCAAGTCGCTGGGCGGCCATTTTTAAAACTCTATCGCCGTAACTATGGCCAAGTGCATCATTTATCTTATAAAAGTTATCTAGATTGATAATCAAGACGCAGAATTCAGGTTGGTTACTTGAACTTGCATTAATTGCCAAGTTAAGTTGTTCAATAAACACTGTGCGGTTTAGTAGCCCGGTAATTCGATCCCGTGTGGCTAAGTCCCTTAGTTGTTTTTCTTGTTGTTTTTGCTGAGTGATATCTTTGAACATGCCAACATAATGAATTTCGGTATCAAGACCTAACTTACTTGGCAGCTTGATTTTGGTAATGTTCAATGAAATGGCAATTAACTCAGCATTTTTACGTTTGCTCCAAATCTCACCAGACCATGAGCCTTTATCTTTAATTGCGTGTTTAATAATTTGCTCAAGTTTTGTGTTACGGGATTCGCCATCAAATACTTTGAGTTGCTTTCCTTTAACATCCGCTTGGCTAAAACCGGTAATGGTGTAAAACGTTTTGTTTACATTAAGTACTTTGAGCGCTTCATCACTGATCCAAACAGCTTCTTGGGTTTGAGCAAGAAGGGCAGATGTTAGCCCATATTGAGCATCTTTGCGGTGTTTAAACCACCAAAGAAACGAGATGATAAACAGGCTAAAAAGCAGCAATAGTGTAGCAGCTTGCCAAGCATTAAGTTGAAAATAATTATGTGAAAAATTAATTGATATGGGCTGCTGAGTTAAACCATTACGGTTATAAATTGAGATTTGTTGCAATGCTTTATTATTCACAAGGAGTGCAATCGTATCTTGTCCTTGTGGTAAGTTTACCCAAGGCATATCCACTGAAAACCGATAGCTGAGGGCAATCGCGTTAGCTGGTATATCATTATCAAAAAGCGAAATGACGATATTTGTTTCTTGCTGTGTAAGGACAAGCGTATCGGTGCTTAAATGACTGCTTTGCTGATTTAAATTGATTTCTCTAACTGCTAACCCAGTAAGTGGATAGATAGCAGCTGAATTTGTAACTGGGTAAGAGAAAATTTGATTATCTTTAACAAAATGCTGCTTATCGTAGTAAAAGTTAAAACTGCTATGCAAAAACGCTGTGGTATCGAACCTGGCAGCAACTTGCTTTAACTCGATATCAAACAACAGCACTTGTTCATCTGTATGAAGCCAGATAAAGCGCTCTTGTTGATGCGTAAAGCTGTGCACAGTGTTTTTAAATAAAAGCTCATAATGCCATTCATTTGCCGTTTTTTTGATTTGCCAAAAACCGTTATTTGTTGCTAAGAAAAACAGGCCATTATAAAAACTAGCAGATACGATTTCGCCAACGTGTTGAGGCGTATTAAAAAACGCAAATGTAACATCGCCCGTGTTTCGGTAAATGCCCTTTGTGGTGACAACGAAGGGTGGGCTTTTTCCATCACCAATCAGGGCAACCGAATGGGTAAAAGGGAATTTAGTTTGCTGTTGGTGGCTTTTAAGATCAAAAGTGTAAATATATTGCGCATCTGAAAACCATAACTCACCTTGATTGTTTAAGTAAAAATGCTCAATGTTTTGCTGTTGTATAAGATGTGAAAGCTGATTGCTGGCAATGTGGTAGCGCCATAAACCAAATTTGTTCTGTAAGTAAAAATACTCTCCATGCCACTGAATTTGTTCAAAATTGTAATCTGAGAATTGCTCCCGAAACACATTTTCTAATTTTGATGGTGTGATATTGAGTGCGTTTAGTGAAGTTAAATACCAATTGGTGTTTTGATGTTTTAATAAAATATCGCCATTTAAGAGAGGATAAATGTTACTAACTAGGGAAAGGTTCAAAGCATTCACTTTGCCAATGTCAAAATGATATTGATAAATATCTCCCTTACTTTCAAGCAATAAGGAAGATCCGCCAATAGAATAAATGGCATCAATTTCAATATTAACTTCAGTGGTTTCAATCTCTAATGTGCTAGGGCTAATAAAATAAAGAGCCTTATTTTGGGTAAACCAAAGTCTGTTCTTTCTGTCGATAAAAAGTGATTTTATTGGGTTTGATAAGTTAAATGTTTTCTTAATATTTTTTGTTTTTTCAAAATAGAGTAATTTATTTGAACTTGTTGTAAGCCAAAATGTATGGTCATTAACGATTTGGTAATCAAGTACGAATTCACTAAGTGCTGCGGTGAGATTTTCAGGTTTCTGCCATCCTGATTGGTAGTTTAATAGTCGCCCTTTACTAATAAAAAACAATTGATTATGTGCACTAGCTAGCTTTGAAACATGTTCACTATAGCGTGTTTCAAGTGCTGGATTTTCAAGGTTGTATTCTAAAAGTTGATTATCAGTCGCTAAAAATAGGAGGTTATTTACACGCTCAATTTGATGGAATGAGGACTTACTTAAGTGTTTTAAGGTGTCATCACTGACTTTTACTAGCTTATTAGGCGTGAACATGTACAAGCCTTGCGAGCTCGCAATTAACGATGCACCATTTTTTAATGATGCAATATCATTGATAGTAATATTCTGTTGCTTAAAATCGGTTAACGCTATTAATCTTTGTGATGAAATATCATCTGCATCGCTTTTGAATATGACAAATAGGCATATAAATAACGTTAAGCAACAATGAAAAAGAGTAGGGCGCTTCAATTAAACTGTCTAGCAAGTGTTTTTAAATTGAGCTTAGTTTAATTTTTGCAAAGTGCGAGTTAAAAGCGCCTTATTGAGATGTGAAATTAATTTTTTATTAAATAGCGCCCTCAAAATCAAACTGTCGCCAAGCTTCATACACGAAAACAGCTACGGCATTTGATAAGTTCATACTGCGGCTGTCTGGCATCATTGGGATGCGTAAACGTTGCTCATTTGGTAATGATTCAATGAGGTCATTTGGTAATCCGCGTGTTTCTGGACCAAATAAAAGGCAATCACCGCGTTCAAATTGTGCTTTATGATAGTGCCCAGAACCTTTGGTGGTACAAGCAAACACTCGTTTAGGTTGGGTTTTTTCTAAAAAAGCTTCTAAGTTGGCGTGGCGTTCTACATGACTAAATTCATGGTAATCTAAACCCGCACGACGCACGCGCTTATCATCCCAATCAAAACCCAACGGCTCGATCAAATGTAGTTTAAAGCCGGTATTTGCACATAAGCGAATAATGTTACCTGTGTTTGGTGGTATTTCTGGCTGGTACAGCACGATATCTAACATGTTTAACCTACGATTAAGTGTTTTATACTAGTTTATCAAAGCTTTCAGGTTCGATACTATAAGTAATAGCAATAGTTCTTTGCTCAAATTTCACAGGGGCAACACAGTTTATAATGAAAGAAAAAGATTACGCATATTGGGTTAAGCTCTCTAGTAGCCTAACGTTAGTGTTAGCAAGCACCATGGTTGCTGCAAAGTTTTGGGCGTGGCTTAGTACTGGTTCTACGACCATGCTTGGTTCTTTGACGGATTCTTTACTCGATATAACTGCATCGGCAATTAATTTTTGGGTACTTAGAATTGCTTTAGTTCCGGCCGATGATGACCACCGTTTCGGTCATGGCAAAGCTGAATCTTTAGTAGGATTGGGGCAAGCTGCGTTTATTGCTGGTAGTGCGTGTTTACTTGCCTTTTACGGTGTGGAGCGTTTGTTAAACCCAGTTGTTAGTGAATCGGTAATGACGGGTGTAGCAGTGAGTGTTTATGCACTGTTTTGTACTTTGTTAATAATCACTATTCAGCATTGGGCGCTAAGGCAAACTAAATCAGTTGCGATTAAAGCTGATTCGGTACATTACAAAGGGGATTTACTGTTAAACCTGAGTGTCATTGTGGCGCTTGTACTGGCTAACATCGGCTGGGTTTATAGTGATGGTATTTTTACCCTGCTTATTTCAGGTTACCTTTTTTATAATGCCTATGATGTTGCTCGCGAGGCGACAGACTACCTGATGGATAAAGAGCTGGATGATGACGTTAAAACTGAGATTGAACAAGCTATTTTAGCGCATACAGAAGTATTGGGCTTTCATGAGCTCAGAACGCGTCAAAGTGGTCCAACTAAGTTTATTCAGATGCATTTAGAGCTAGATAGCAATTTAACTTTAGCGCATGCTCATCGAATATCTGAAGAGGTTGAAGCCGCTATTCATAAAATAATTGAAGGTGAAGTCGACGTACTTATTCACAAAGATCCGTTTTAAAAAAATCACAAATATCATTTAAGGCAAGGCTGCGTATGTGGTCTTGCTCAAACAGAATTTCGTGCCAGCTATTTGAATATACTTTCTTTAGGATGAGGGAGTTGTTATGCACCACTTCATCTTGGGCGCTATTTTCTACAATGGAGTCTTTTTCTGCTTGCAGTAATAAGATTGGTAAAGCGGCTGGCGTTTTGCTTATTTGATCAATTGCGCTAAAGGCTTGTGCTAACCAGCCTACAGTTACACCACCTAATTTTAAGCCAGGGTTTTCTTTATAAAGTCTTCTAAATGCTGCGTAACGCGGCTCACTTTTCATCAGTTGGTTATTTAAAAATGGCTTTTCTTGGTAACCCGCTTGACCAAAAAAATAACGAGTGTTGAATCCAATCGCATTTAATAATTTTACTAAAAATTTTGCAATTGAATAGGGCAAGCCTTGGGTTGGAATACCAAACATTGGGGCACTAAGCGCCGCTTTTTTGAAAGGGTGAGGGTGATTTGCAAGATATAGGTAGCTAATAGCAGCGCCCATAGAGTGCGCCAGTAAAAAATGAGTGCCTTGCCAGTTTGCTTTTACAACTTGGTTTACAAAGAGCGCTAAACCTTCAATATAATCATTAAAGTGATGAATATAACCTTTATCAGCTACTGGAAGTAAACGGCTAGAAAGGCCTTGGCCCAAATGATCAAACATAAAAATGGCAAATCCTTGGCGATAAAAATCGTATGCGACCTCTTGGTATTTTAGATAGCTCTCGCAGCGGCCATTAACGATTGTTATGGCCGCTTTGGCGTTTTCTGGAATAATAAATGCGTAACTAAGTTGGTTACCATGAAAGCTAAATTTTGCATGCGTTACATTTTGCCAAAATTGGTCAATATTATTTTGTTTCATTGTTTAGCGTTATGGTTACTTTTAACCCAGAGTTTGGTTGATTTGCTAATGAGATAGTACCTTGATGTAATTCAATTGCCTGTTTGGCGATTGCCAAACCAAGCCCTGCGCCGCCGCTTTGCCTTTCACGTGATTGTGAAACCCGGTAAAACGGTTCTAGTAAATAAGGTAAATCTGCGTCACTTACGCCATCACCATCGTCACAGATGGTAATAATGGTGTTATTTTCGCTGTCATCAATAGTGCAGTGAATAGCAGACTTAGCATACTTAATTGCATTTCTTAATATGTTCTCAAAAGCACTGGCGATTAATGCAGCATCTAGTGGTAGCTGTTTTTGACTAGCACCGCTAATTGTGAGTGTTTTTTGTTGTTGTTCAGACTCGAATTCAGCATCTTTAAGCACCTGTTGTAAAATAGATTGTAAAGGTTGCAGCTCTTTTTCAATATACTGATTATTCGCTTCTAACCGTGATAGCTTTAATACATCAGATATCATTTTATCTAAATTATTTGCCTCTTTTTCAATGCGGGCCAAATAACTTTCTTGTTCACTTGATTGCTTTAGTTGAGCAAGCCCCGTTGCCATTTGAAGCCGTGTAAGTGGTGAACGTAATTCATGAGAGATATCTGCCATAAGCCGTTTTTGGCTAGTAACTAAAGACTCAAGTCGCTGTGCCATTTGGTTAAAGTCTTTTGCTAACGTTGTAAGCTCATCTCCTGACTTATTAGTAATCTCTACGCGAGTATCGAGTTGCCCATTTGCTAATTGTGAGGTCGCATGTTTTAACGCATTTATTGGTTTAATTAGAACTCGGCTAAAGAACAAGCTGAGTAACAGAGTTGCGCCAATAACAACGAGTAGTTTTAGCCATAACGGCATTAACACGATGCGAATACCTAAAGGAGGTGAACGCCAAGGCTCGATATCGTACATAAGGTAGTCTTGGTTTTGATAATTCACCTTAATAGGCCCCATAGCGCGATACTGCGCTGTTGTTATGATTTGTGGCGCAAGTTGCTGGGTGAATGCCAATAAGCTGACATCAGGTTGCTCTTTAGCTTGTTGATTAAAAAAAGCAATATTGCTGTCAGGCAGCATAAAATAAAGTAAGCGATGACGTGAGATGCGTGGCTGAGATGCCAATTGTTCTAGTGTTTTTTCGGGCTTTTTCAATTGCGCTCTTTCTAAGCCGCTTGCTAGACGTTTGAGGTTTAATAGCTTAGGCCCGTGAAGTGTATGACTATCAACGCTAGTCTCAGTTAACTGACTAAGCAAGAAAAGCACTGAAAAAGTGCATAAAATAGTGAGCCAAAACCAACCAAATATCTTAAAAAATAGATAATTCCTGGGATTAAAAAGCTTTAGCATTAGGCGCTCCCAAGTAAAATATAGCCAGCACCGCGGACTGTTTTTATTTTTTCTTGTTCAATGTGCTCCGCAATCTTTTTGCGAATATTACTTACATGCATATCAATTGAGCGGTCAAAAGGGGCTAATTTTCTGCCAAGTACTTGTTCGCTAATTGCTTCTTTACTTACAATTTCGCCTTGATTGTTCAGTAATAAAAACAAGATTTCAAACTCAGTACCTGTTAATTCAATTTTATTCTCAGCAACGAAAGCTTCTCGTGTATGCGGCGTAAGGCGTATACCATTTTCTTCTAACGAATTATTGGCTTGAAGTTGCTGGATATTTTCGATTCGTCGTGTAATGGCTTTTACACGCGCCAATAGCTCTCGGTGGTTAAACGGTTTTGCTAGATAATCGTCGGCGCCGAGTTCTAGGCCAAAAATTCGGTCAAAATCTTCGCCCTTAGCTGTTAGCATGATAACCGGCGTTAATTTGGTTTGGCGCAGCTGTTTTAGCACTTCAAAGCCATCAATGCCTGGAAGCATCACGTCTAATAATATCACGTCATAATCATGTGTTTGTGCGTGTGATAAGCCGGTGTCACCCCGATGATAAGCGGTGATTGAAAATCCGTGCGATGAAAGGTATTCAGTTAATAACTCAACAAGTTCTATATCATCATCTATTAAGAGTACTTTCATGTTAATACCTAATTATGTACAGCTAATAAGTGTATTTTAAGTGCATTTTTACACGGCAAAAAGCAATTTACATAACCTTTACATTGCTTTGCGTTGCTTTTCATTGGGCTTGTTAAAGTAACCATAACATTAAACGAGACCTAACTGGAGAATGTTATGAACTTAAAACTTTTAATATCAGCTGCGGCAATTTCAATTGCAGCGTTTGCAAGTACAGCCCTAGAAGCGAAACCTCATAATGCAGGTATGAATATTTATCGAATGTTGCTATCTGAGCGAGCAGTTGAACGCCTTGACTTGACAACCACTCAGCAAGAGAAAATTAAAACGATTGCTGAATCTGAAAAAGCAGCAATGGAAGGGTTTAAAAAAGCACATCCAAACAAGCGCAGCGAGATTAAAGCGCTTGTTCATGCTGAAATTTTTGATGAAACTGCTTTTCGTCAAGCGTTTGCCAAAGGTCAAAGCGAAAGAGTGGAAATGGCTGTGTTAAAGGCGAAAAATAAAAACGCGGTTTGGAATACGCTTACTTCAGAGCAGCAAGAAAAATTTGAAAAGATGATGAAAAAGCGCAAAACAAAAATGGCAAAACAGCACAAGAAAGAAAGTTAAGAATACGAAAAAGTGCAATCCTAGGGTTGCACTTTTTTAACTGTGTTATTCTTTGAAAAAACCTTCTTGATTAGCTGCAAGCATAGCCTCGATATCTTCAATGTTTTCTGGTGTAAATGCTTGCTCAGGGGTAAGTGGTGTTGAAATTTTGTGATTTTCTTCAGACCATTCGCCTAAATCAATCAGTTGACAGCGCTTTGAGCAAAAAGGGCGAAATTCAGATGAAGCTTGCCATAAAACTTCTTTTTTACATGTTGGGCAGTTTACAGATGTTGGCACTACAGTTATCCGATGTATTATTTTAAAAGAATGTTAGAGAATAAACTTACTAGAGTAAAGTTTAGATAAAAGAGCTTTGCTATTAATACGAAATATCAAAACGCATTTTAATAACTTGTTACTCGGTTAATTTCAGCAAGACTGGTAACCCCTTTTGCCGCTTTCTCTAAGCCTGATATTCTTAAGCTATTAAAACCGCTCTCCAATGATGCTTTTGCTATATCCAGTGAGTTCCCACCTGACATTATAATTTGTGATATTTCAGGTGTTATCTTCATTACCTCATAAACACCCACACGACCTTTGTAACCCTCAGTGCAATGCTCACAACCAACGGCTTTATAAAGGGTTATAGAAGCTATTTGCTCGTCAGAAAACCCTTGTGATTTTAATTCCTCAAATGGTAGAGATTCAGGTTCTTTACAGTTGTTGCATAAGCGCCTAGCAAGTCTCTGCGCAATAATGAGGCTGATTGAACTTGCAACATTATAAGCAGGTACGCCCATATTTAGTAAGCGAGTAAGGGTTTCTGGAGCTGAATTAGTATGCAGTGTACTTAAAACTAAGTGACCAGTTTGCGCTGCTTTAATTGCGATTTCAGCTGTTTCTAAATCACGTATTTCGCCCACCATGACAATATCAGGATCCTGACGTAAAAAAGCTCGGAGTGCGTTAGCAAAAGTCATATCGGCTTTTGGGTTAATTTGCACTTGATTAACGCCTACCAAGTTAATCTCTACAGGATCTTCTGCGGTAGAAATATTTACCTCGGGTTTATTTAAAATATTAAGGCCGGTGTAAAGCGATACCGTTTTACCGGAACCTGTAGGACCCGTTACTAAAATCATGCCCTGAGGTTGTGATAAAGCATCGAGATACATTGCTTTTTGGTTTGGCTCATAACCTAAAACATCAATGCCGAGCATAGCGCTGCTGGAGTCTAAAATCCGCATTACAATTTTTTCACCCCAGAGGGTTGGTAATGTTGATACACGGAAATCAATGCTTTTTTTCGCTGTTATTTTTAGCTTAATGCGGCCATCTTGCGGTTTACGCTTTTCTGCAATGTCCAATCGTGACATAACTTTTACACGTGCGGATATTCGTGATGAAAGCATTTGTGGTGGTGTTGCCACTTCATGCAAAATGCCATCGATGCGAAAACGGATACGATAGGTTTTTTCGTAAGGTTCAAAGTGCAAATCCGATGCACCTTTACGAATGGCATCCATCAATATTTTATTTATATAAACAATGATGGGCGCATCATCTTTATCAGTTGAGCTATCTTCTGATAAGTTAGCCTCTGTATCTGATACCTCAATATCGCCAAATTGTTCAAACTCATCTTCTGAAAGATCTAGCGCATCAGCTTTACTAAAAATAGATTCAATAAATTGTTCTAGAGAATTGTAATCAACAACGATGGCTTCTGTTTGCAGGCCAGTATTAAATTCAAAATCTTCAAAGGCATCAAAATCAGTTGGGTCTGAAGTTGCTAAAAAGAGGGTTCTACCTCTTTTCGATAAAGGGATTAGGTGATGCTTTTTTACAAGCTCCTCACTGATATTATCGAGTGGTACATTGCTTGGATCTACTTTTGTCAGATCAAGACTTGGTAGGTTGAACCATAACGCGCAATGTTTGGCTAACTCTTTGGATGAAAGGTTACTGTTATTGAGAATAAACTCACTTGTGTGAATATTAGCCGTTGATGCAACAGATACTTTATCACTTGGAATAAAGCCAAGTGCAACACACTTACGAATAAGCGGAGAGTTTACATTCATAACTTGCCCCCAATTTTTCATATACTTAAGTGTTGTTGAGAAAATGAAGATTGCAAGTTTTGGTTGGTAAGATGTTTTAAAAGTAAGTTTGTTGCAGGGAAAAGTTAATTCGGTAGTAATGAATTATGAATAGTTAATACTTGGTTTTGAGTATTTTCAATCGAACCTGAATTATCAATGATTAAATCAGCTTTTTCGAGTTTTTCAGCTCGAGGCATTTGAGACTCAATTATCTTTATAATTTGCTCTTTAGTTACATTATCTCTAGATGTTGCGCGTTCAATTTGCTGCTCTGTTGGAATATCCACTACGATGGTTTTAACACAGAGTTGGTCTAAGCCATTTTCTAACAGCAGTGGGGCATCTAAAATAACATATGGCCCTTTTGCTTCACTTAATTGTTTTATAATTTCTTGGCGAATAATGGGATGCAGCAAATTATTTAGCCATGATTTATCTGACTCGTTTTTAAAAATAATTTGGCGTAACTTAGTGCGATTGAGTTCACTATTATCAAGCAATATTTCTGGACCAAACTGCTTTGCAATTTCTTTAAGGGCTGGAGTATCCGGGGCAACTACTTCACGGGCGATTAAATCAGCATCAACAATTGTAATACCCAAATTTTTGAAAAAGTTCGAAACAGTCGACTTACCAGTAGCGATGCCACCGGTAAGCCCTAAAATAGGAATAGCCATATTAACCAGCAAGCAAATTTAAATATGCCGATTGAATTGATTCGCCCCATATTAGTGATATCCACCCAGCAATGGCAATGTAAGGGCCAAATGGAATAGGGGTAGCTTTGTCTTTACCTTGCATTGAAAGCAGTGTGATGCCAATTACAGCACCAACTAAACTCGACATTAACACTATCATAGGTAGATACTGCCAACCTAACAATGCACCAAAGACAGCCATGAGCTTAAAGTCGCCATAGCCCATACCTTCCTTACCTGTCAGTAGTTTAAATACCCAATAGACAGACCAGAAAACTAAGTAACCAACAGCAGCCCCAATAATCGCCTGAGCTGGATCGATGGTTAGCCCCACTACTGACGCTAGCAACACCAACCAAAGTAGCGGTAAAGTAATTTGGTCGGGCAATAGCATATGGTCAATATCAATGAATATAAGTGCTATTAATGCGTAAGTAAGAATTAAATACAAACCAGCTTGCTCAGTCACGCCGTAATTGTAAGCAATAACAAGGCCAGCAAGACCCGTTAAAAGCTCAATGCTCGGATATCTAACCGATATTTTGTTACCACAGCAGGCGGCTTTACCACGTAAAAATAACCAACCAAATACTGGCAAATTGAACCAAGGTTTAATTTGCGTATTACAGTGCGGGCAAGTAGAGCTTGGCGTTATCAAGTTAAATGCCTTTGAACTAGCTTCATAAGGCGTTTTTAAGTTGTCAGCAAGCAATAAACTGCATTCAGCTTTCCACTCGTTTTCCATCATTTTAGGTAAACGATAGATAACAACATTTAGAAAGCTGCCAATGCAAATACTTACAAAAAATACTGTCGAATAATAAAACCAAGCTGTGTTTGTAAAAGTCTCTAAGATACTGCTCATTAGAACTTAACCACCTACAATCTTACCTAATTGGAAGATAGGTAGATACATTGCAACAATCAAACCGCCAACAAGAACACCCAAAACAGCCATAATCAGTGGTTCGAGTAAGCTTGAAAGGCCGTCAACAGCATCATCAACTTCTGATTCATAAATACTAGCAACTTTACCAAGCATTTCATCTAATGACCCTGATTCCTCACCAATGGCAACCATCTGAACAACCATATCAGGAAAAACCCCTGAGTTTTTCATAGCAAAGTTCATTTGATTACCTGAACTTACTTCATTTTTTATGTCTAGAATCGCATCACGATATAATGCATTGCCAGAGGCTCCAGCGGCTGAATCTAGTGCATCAACTAAAGGTACACCTGCTGCAAATGTAGTCGATAATGTTCGTGCATAACGGGCCACAGCAGCCTTGTGCAGAATTGTTCCTACAACTGGAAACTTTAAAACAGCTTTGTCTGTATTATCACGGACTTTTTTACTTGATTGATGGGCTCTTTTAAAGAGCATTATTCCGATGAATAACACTCCAAAAACTATCCACCAATAAGCTTGCATAAATTCAGATATTCCTATAACAAACTGAGTAAATGCTGGTAACTCTGCACCAAAGCCAGCAAATACTTGTTCAAACTGAGGAACAACGAATATTAATAGAATCACAGTAACAATAAATGCAATTGTAAGAACTGCTATTGGATAAAACATTGCTTTTTTAATTTTTGACTTAAGGGCTTCAGCCTTTTCTTTGTAAAGTGCAACTCGGTCAAATATTCTATCAAGAGCACCCGATTGTTCACCAGACTCAACAAGGTCACAATAAAGATCATCAAAATACTTAGGATGCGCTCTAAGAGCATTACTCAAAGGGTCACCGGCTTTCACTTCATCTGCAATTTTAGTAATCAATTTTTGTAGTGATTTGTTTTCAGAGCCATTAGCAATCATATCCAATGCTTGAATTAATGAAACACCAGCAAGTAGCATTGTCGCGAGTTGTCGAGTGAAAACAGCAATATCTTTTGGTTTAATTGGCTTTTCATTATTTAAGCCGAAAAGAGGTTGAGCTTTTTTCTTAACTTTAGAAGGAATAATGCCTTGTTTTCGCAGCTGGGCTTTTACAATAGCCACACTTGGCCCATTTAATTCACCTTCCATTTTTTTGCCTCGCGCATTCACACCAACCCAAGCGAATGTAGTAAGGCTATTTTTTTTATCTTTTTTTGCCATTGTTTATCCTTAATTAACCACCTGCAGGACGATTATAACTCATCAGTTTAGCGTTATTAAACGAGAGGATCTAGTTTAATAACTAGTAACACGATTTATTTCGACAATACTCGTAACACCTGAAGCTGCTTTAACTAAACCTGATTTTCTTAAATTATTAATGCCTTCTTGCTCTGCAATTTGTGCAATTTGCAATGAATTCCCACCTTGCATTATTACTTCAGCAATTCTTGGTGTAATTGGCATCACTTCATATATACCAACTCGGCCTTTATATCCTTCAGTACATTTATCACAACCTACGGCTTTATATAGTTGCATCGATGATATTTGTTCTGAATCAAAACCTAATTTTAAAAGTTCTTGCTCAGGAAGAGTTTCTGGTTCTTTACAAACTGGGCAGAGACGTCTAGCAAGGCGCTGGGCAATAATTAAACTAACTGAACTAGCAATGTTATATGATGGCACACCCATATTCATTAAACGGGTTAGTGTTTCAGGAGCTGAGTTGGTATGCAGCGTACTTAACACTAAGTGACCCGTTTGCGCGGCTTTTATGGAAATCTCAGCAGTTTCTAAATCACGTATCTCACCAACCATTACAATATCGGGGTCTTGACGTAAAAATGCGCGTAACGCATTAGCGAAGGTCATATCCGCTCTTGGGTTTATTTGTACTTGGTTTATACCCATTAAATTGATTTCAACTGGATCTTCAGCTGTTGAAATATTTCGCTCAGGTTTGTTTAATATATTAAGGCCGGTATAAAGAGATACTGTTTTACCAGAACCCGTTGGACCTGTTACGAGTATCATGCCTTGAGGTTGTGCAAGGGCATTTAAATAGAGTTCTTTTTGTTCTGGCTCATATCCCAGTACATCAATGCCTAACATAGCGCTTGATGAATCAAGAATACGCATTACAATTTTCTCACCCCAAAGGGTTGGTAGAGTAGATACACGAAAATCGATACTTTTTTTCGCGGTAATTTTTAATTTTATGCGTCCATCTTGAGGCTTTCGTTTTTCTGCAAGGTCCAGTTGAGACATTACCTTGATACGAGCAGAAATTCGACTTTCTAACCCAATAGGTGGGTTAGCCACTTCATGTAATACTCCGTCAACCCGAAAGCGAATACGGTAAACATGCTCATAAGGTTCAAAGTGTAAGTCGGAAGCCCCTCGTTTAATTGCATCCATTAAAATTTTATTAATGTAAACAATAATCGGAGCATCTTCTTCTTTGTTATTGATATCATTCTCTTCTTGAGCATGTGTATCAATATCAGCGCTAACGCCACTAAGTTCATTTAGTTGTTCATCATTTAATTCAATTCCGTCATTTTTTTCGAATAGAGAATCAATAACACTTTCTAATTCATCATGAGCAACGACAACGACTTCAGTTTGCAACCCTGTATTAAATTCATAATCCTCAAAGGCATCAAAATTGGTGGGATCTGCGCTTGCTAAATAAAGAGTTTTGCCTTTTTTTGAAATTGGTAAAACGCGATGCTTTTTAATAAGTTTTTCATTGCGCTCTTTACCATCTGGAAGCATGTCCAAATCAATACATTTTATTGATAAAAATGGCGTTTGAAATAGCGCTGCCGCTTTCTTAGCTAGCTCGTGAGGTGAAATATTACTAATCTGGCAAATATGTTCAGCTAAAGAACCTGAATAATCAGATGATAGCTTCTTAATATCAAGGAAACCATAGCTTGAAAGTTTTCTTATTAGAGGTGAAGAGAGTTGCATGCTGTTTAATTCAAAATCATGGAAATGCTAAATTACTATAAATAAGGTAATGCTGAGTGTCTATAAAAAAAAACTCGGCGAAAGCCGAGTTTTATAATATAAAATATAATTATTTAAGAAGCTTACAGCTACCTGAAGATAGTTCACACTCAACTGAAGCAGCTTCACCAGGAGCTTTTGCGTCAAATTGAGCTGCACCTGAAGCTGCTGGAGCAAAACCTGTCAGACCTACACAACGCTCTGCAGTACCGTTTGCCCATGCTGTACCAGTGTTTGATGTATGAACAATACCTGCGCGAACAAAAGCTGAAGCTTCAGCTAAACATGCTTTGTTTGCACTGTCGCGTGTGTAGTCGTTATAAGCAGGAAGTGCTACTGCTGCAAGAATACCGATAATTGCAACAACGATCATTAATTCGATAAGTGTAAAACCCTTCTGGGCTGTTTGTTTCATGTTTTTCATAATGTACCTCTAACGAGTGTTTATGGGGCTAAGTTATATAAAAGAGCAATGCAGTAAGCCTGAATTTACTCATTCCATCATTAGTATAGTTAACTTTCTCAAATGAGAAAGTAAGTATTAGTAACTTTTCCCTAAGCGATTAATACAAAACCATAAAAAATTATTAATTTGCCCTAAAAAACCACTCAAAGGTATTGCTTAGTTGGTTAATTAAGCACAAAACTAATTCCTTATTGTTAGCCTGTACATCCTGTACTCGCTATTTCTAATTAGATGCTAGCACGAGACTTTGCGCTTGTGTAGCTTCTTTTTTTACAATTAGCTTACATGTTCCTAAAATCATACTTAAGCATGATGTTTTAAAGTATGAAAAAGTTTCAACTCGCTAATTAAACGCCATTATTTTCAAAACGCATTGATAAATCAAGCGCTTTTACATGTTTTGTCAAAGCGCCTGATGAAATAAAGTCGACGCCAGCTTGTGAAAAGGTGCGTAAGGTCTCTAATGTCATATTGCCCGACACCTCTAATTTGGCGCGTTTATCAGTAATTGTAACTGCTTTGTTAATCATCTCAACAGTGAAATTATCTAGCATGATGATGTCTGCGCCAGCATCTAGCGCTAACTGCAGTTCTTCAAGGTTTTCTACTTCCACTTCGACTTTTTTATCTGGGTGGTTGGCTTTTGCTTGTGAAACCGCATTTTCAATACCGCCACAAGCGGCAATATGGTTTTCTTTTATAAGGAAGGCATCAAATAAGCCAATGCGGTGATTTTCGCCACCACCACATTTTACGGCATACTTCTGTAGTAAGCGTAAGCCCGGAATGGTCTTGCGAGTATCCAGTAGTTGTGTGCCTGTACCAGCTAGCTCTTTTACATAGTGGGCAGTAGTGGTTGCCGTGCCTGAAAGGGTTTGTACAAAGTTAAGTGCGGTGCGTTCAGCAGTTAAAATTGCACGTGCATTACCAACGGCAGTAAATAATGTTTGCTTTTCTTCGATGGTATCGCCATCTTCAACAAGTACGTTTACTTCAACACTCGAGTCAACTTGTTCAAACACTTCTAAAATAAGTTGCTTGCCACAAAATACACCTGCTTCTCGGGTGATTACTTTTGCGTTTGCTTGTTGTGTTGCCGGAATAAGCTGTGCAGTGATATCGCCATCAGCACTTTGGTAGTTTAAGTCTTCGTCGAGTGCAGATTTAACAAGTTGAGAAATTAATTGTTGAGAGAGAGCCATAGTGAAATTACAAATAATGAATGTTGCAATAATTTTATCGTGTTGATTTTAAGTTGGCTATGATTTTATTGGATTTCAGATTTCAGATTTCAGATTTCAGATTTCAGATTTCAGATTTCAGATTTCAGATTTCAGATTTCAGATTTCAGATTTCAGATTTCAGATTTCAGGGTTTTAGCATGTAGATTTCTTTCAGCCAATGTTAAGACCTGTTAATCTGGGCACTAAAATCTGAACTCTCTCTAAAAACATGAAAATAGAACAACACGTATTGCAAGGTATTTGCTTTTTGCCTTCTCCTCATTTTAATGAGCGTCCTGATGAACAAAATATTTCTTTAATTGTTCTTCACAATATTTCCTTACCAGCAGGGCAATTCGGGTTACCTTACATTACAGACTTATTTTTAGGTTGCTTGGACTGTACTGCTGATGCAAGCTTTAAAGAACTTCAAGGCCTTGAAGTATCAGCGCATTGTTTGATTCGTCGTGATGGGGAAATTATTCAATATGTGCCGTTTAATAAACGCGCATGGCATGCGGGTGTGTCGGAATATGAGGGTAGGCAAGGGTGTAATGATTTTAGTATTGGTATTGAGCTTGAAGGAAGCGATCATGTTCCTTTCACAAATGTGCAGTATGCTAGTTTAGAACAACTAGTCAAAACGCTTATAAAACATTATCCTACGTTGAGTGAGCATAATATAACTGGTCATAGTGATATTGCGCCAGGGCGTAAAACTGACCCTGGCCCTTATTTTGACTGGCAGCGCTTTCGCGCTTCAATTAGTTTGTAGAGCAAATAATGATTTTAATTTCGATAATTTTGGCACTTATTATAGAGCGACTTGCCGCGAAAGAAGATGCATGGCAATTGAGCACCTATATAAAGCATTACATTAGCGTGAGTGAATCAAATAGCTTATTTAAAGGTATCTATAAAAGGCGCGCTGATTTTTTCGTTTGGTTGCTGCTTCCTGTTTTATTACTTTTTGCTGTAAGCGAAACATTTGATTTTGTGCTTCTTGAACTGGCAATTAATGTGGTTGTGCTTTTAGTGTGCTTTGGCTGTGCTTACTTACGTGCTAAATATAAAGGCTATTTAAATGCGTTACAAAGGCAAGACACAGAAGCAGCTACCTTATATGCAATGCAATTAGGCCAAAAACGTACTGAGCAACAAGGCGGTGAAACTTTAGGGCAAACAATTGCGTGGATTAATTTCCGTTATTACGGCGCGGTGATATTTTGGTTTGTGGTATTCGGTGTGTGTGGTGCACTTGCTTATTCATTAATTCGAAGCTTTGCTGATATAACACGAAATGAATCAGATTCGGCTTTTAAAGCTCACAAAAAAATTCTGCATAAAACACTTTACTGGTTAGATTGGATGCCAGCACGAATCGTAAGTTTTGGCTACTTGATTATTGGTAACTTTTCACAAGGTACATCCACCTACCTTAAATACGTATTTAACTTTTCGGTGCCCAATAGACGTGTAATAGGTGATATTGCTCTTGCCGCAGAGCGCGTAGAAAAAGAGTTTATTGGCTGTAGTTTTGAAGCGAAATGTATGGTGCGCCTTGTTAAACGAAATATGCTTTTGATGCTAGCTGCGATAGCAATTTTGACCTTGCTTGGTTCGGTTGGTTAAAAAAGAATTGAGATTTCAGAGTTTAGGTTTCAGAATTTTTGCTGAACCCTGAACCCTGAACCCTGAACCCTGAACCCTGAACCCTGAACCCTGAACCCTGAACCCTGAACCCTGAACCCTGAACCCTGAACCTTATTTTCATCTGGTCTGACCATTTTACTTTTTTATTCTTTTACCCTTTCTTCTGGTAAATTTTGTCTACCTTTATATTTGTTTTGCCATTAATACGATGGCCAGTAACGCTTTTTACCTTACATTAACAATTAAAAACTTAGTCAAAATTGTGGCTTTGAATAGTTATGCCATTAATCTTGATAATTTTGACTATTCACCGTATTTCTGATAATTTAATCGCTAATTTTGGTATGACCAATTTACCTTTCGCAAATTTAACACTATATTTGTTTGATTAGGAACAGGAAAACAGAAGGTTACCTTATAAGCCTATGTCATTTAAGATAAAAGCAGCTAAGCTGTCGGATGTTATTTTAGAGCAACTTGAGAATATGATTCTTGAGGGCTCGCTTGCGCCTGGTCAAAAGCTACCGCCTGAACGCGAATTAGCAAAGCAATTCGAAGTCTCTCGTCCTTCTTTACGTGAAGCAATTCAAAAGCTTGAAGCAAGGGGCTTAGTTACCCGTCGTCAAGGCGGTGGTACTTATGTAAAAAATCAGCTCGAAGGTGGCATGACAGATCCGCTCTTTGATTTGATTTCGAAACACCCTGAATCACAATTTGATCTGCTTGAGTTTCGTCATGCTTTAGAAGGGATTGCTGCATACTATGCGGCACTGCGCGGAACAGACACAGATTTTGAATATATTTCTAAATGTTTTGATGCCATTGCAACAGCAGATGATATTGAAACACAAGCTAAAATGATCAATGCCTTTCATTTTGCCGTAGCAGAGGCATCACATAACGTGGTGTTATTGCATTTGATCCGCGGTATGAAATCATTACTTGAGCAAAATATTCAGCAGAATTTAATGGTGTTAGTGCAAAAATCAGATGTTAAAACGCAGCTGGCAGAACACCGAAAAGCCTTATTTGATGCTGTGATTACAGGTGAACCAGATAAAGCACGTGATGCAAGTAATGCTCACTTGGCCTTTATTGAAGAAGCTTTATTGCAAGCGGGTAAAGAGCACTCTCGTATTGAGCGCAGTTTACGCCGTTCGCAAAAAAATTAAACGATTTGAAACATAACTCGATTTATCTGTTAGGGATAAATTTGAATTTAAACATAAGGAACACTCCATATGTCTGAAGTCAATAAAATTGACGTTGACGCGTTAGAAACCCAAGAGTGGTTGCAAGCGCTTGAGTCAGTAGTAAAAGAAGAAGGCGTTGAACGCGCACAATTTTTACTTGAACAAGTTCTAGAGCAAGCTCGTCTTGATGGCGTAGATATGCCAACTGGTATCACAACTAACTATGTGAATACTATCCCTGCAGATCAAGAACCTGCATACCCAGGTGACACTACAATTGAACGTCGTATTCGTTCAATCGTGCGCTGGAATGCAATCATGATCGTATTACGTGCATCTAAAAAAGACCTAGAGTTAGGCGGCCACATGGCGTCTTACCAGTCTTCAGCTGCATTCTACGAAATGTGTTTTAACCACTTCTTCCGTGCACCAAACGAGAAAGACGGTGGTGATTTAGTTTATTACCAAGGTCACATCTCACCGGGTATCTACGCACGTGCTTTCTTAGAAGGTCGTCTAACAGAAGCGCAGCTTGATAACTTCCGTCAAGAAGTTGATGGCAACGGTATTTCTTCATACCCGCACCCTAAATTAATGCCTGAATTCTGGCAGTTCCCAACGGTATCTATGGGTCTTGGCCCAATCGCGTCAATCTATCAAGCGCGTTTCCTTAAATACTTAGAAGGTCGTGGTCTTAAAGAGACGAACGAGCAGCGCGTATACGCGTTCTTAGGTGACGGTGAGATGGATGAGCCAGAATCACGTGGTGCCATTTCTTTCGCTGCGCGTGAGAAGCTAGATAACTTATGTTACCTAATCAACTGTAACCTACAGCGCCTAGATGGCCCTGTAATGGGTAACGGTAAGATCATTCAAGAGCTTGAAGGTCTATTTAAAGGTGCTGGCTGGAACGTTATCAAAGTAGTTTGGGGTTCTGGTTGGGATCTACTACTTGCGAAAGACACCACTGGTAAGCTGTTACAGCTTATGAACGAAACAATCGACGGTGACTATCAGACTTACAAGTCAAAAGATGGTGCATACGTACGTGAACATTTCTTCGGTCGTTACCCAGAAACAGCAGCATTAGTTGCTGATATGACTGACGAAGAGATCTTCGCACTTAAGCGTGGTGGTCATGAACCTTCAAAACTGTTCGCAGCATTTAAAGCAGCGCAAGAAACGAAAGGTCGTCCAACAGTTATCCTAGCTAAGACTGTTAAAGGTTACGGCATGGGTGAAGCGGCTGAAGGTAAAAACATCGCGCACCAAGTTAAGAAAATGGACATGACGCACGTTGCCCACCTGCGTTCACGTCTTGGTCTTGAAGACTTGGTATCTGACGAGCAATTAGTTGAGCTTCCTTATCTGAAACTTGAAGAAGGTTCAGCTGAGTACGAATACTTACATGCGCGTCGTAAAGCATTACACGGTTACACGCCACAGCGTTTACCTAACTTCACGCAAGCCCTTGAACTGCCAACACTTGAACAGTTCCAGCCGCTACTTGAAGAGCAAAAACGTGATATCTCAACAACAATGGGTTATGTACGTGCGCTAAATATCTTATTAAAAGATAAAGGCGTAGGTAAAAACATCGTTCCTATTATTGCTGACGAAGCGCGTACCTTTGGTATGGAAGGTTTATTCCGTCAAATCGGTATTTACAACCCACATGGCCAAAACTACACGCCTCAAGACCGTGACATCGTTTCTTACTATAAAGAAGCAACATCAGGTCAGGTATTACAAGAAGGTATCAACGAGTTAGGTGCAATGTCTTCATGGGTTGCTGCTGCAACGTCATACTCAACGAATGACCTGCCGATGATCCCATTCTACATCTACTACTCTATGTTTGGTTTCCAACGTGTTGGCGATATGGCATGGATGGCAGGTGACCAACAGGCACGTGGTTTCTTACTAGGTGCAACGGCTGGTCGTACAACGCTTAACGGTGAAGGTCTACAGCACGAAGACGGTCACTCGCACATTCAAGCGGGTACTATTCCTAACTGTATTTCTTACGACCCAACATTCGTATTTGAAGTAGCGGTTATCTTACAAGATGGTATTCGCCGTATGTACGGTCCTGAGCAAGAGAATGTGTTCTACTACCTAACGCTAATGAACGAAAACTACGCTCAACCTGCAATGCCTGAAGGTGCAGAAGAAGGTATTCGTAAGGGTATCTACAAGCTTGAAGAAAATGCAGGCGACAAAGCACACGTTCAGCTAATGGGTTCAGGTACTATCTTAAACGAAGTACGTAAAGCAGGTCAGATCTTAAGCGAAGAGTATGGCATTGGTTCAGATGTATTCTCGGTAACTTCATTCAATGAGCTTGCGCGTGACGGTCAAGATGTTGAACGTTTCAACATGCTTAACCCAACATCAGAGCAAAAAGTACCGTACATCACATCTGTACTAGGTGATTCGCCAGCGATTGCGGCAACTGACTACATGAAGAACTACGCTGATCAAGTACGTGCATTTATGCCAAGCGCATCTTACAAAGTACTTGGTACGGATGGTTACGGTCGTTCAGACAGCCGTGAAAACTTACGTCGTCACTTCGAAGTGAACGCAGGTTACGTTGTTGTAGCTGCGTTAACTGAACTTGTTAAGCAAGGCAAAGTTGACGCAACAGTTGTGGCTGACGCTATCAAGAAATTTGATATCGACGCAACCAAAACTAACCCACTATACGCATAAGAGGCAGATAGAATGGCAATCGAAATTCATGTTCCAGACATTGGTGCAGATGAGGTTGAAGTAACTGAGATCCTAGTTAAAGTAGGTGACACAGTTGAAGTTGATCAATCTCTTATTTCAGTTGAAGGTGATAAAGCTTCAATGGAAGTGCCAGCTGCACAAGCGGGTACAGTAAAAGAAATTAAAGTAGCTGAAGGCGACAAAGTTGCAACTGGCTCTTTAATTATGATTTTTGATGCTGCGGGTGATGCACCTGCAGAGGCCGAGCCTGAAGCATCAACAGCCCCAGCGGCTGCGCCTGCTCCAGCAGCGGCATCTGAATTAGTTGAAGTTCACGTACCAGATATTGGTGGTGACGAGGTTGAAGTTACTGAAATCTTAGTTGCAGTAGGCGACGTGGTTGAAACTGACCAATCAATCTTAAACGTAGAAGGCGATAAGGCTTCTATGGAAGTACCAGCGCCATTTGCAGGTACGGTTAGAGAAATTAAGGTTGCGGTTGGCGGCAAAGTGTCAACGGGCTCGCTAGTATTCGTATTTGAGACAGGTGCATCAGCACCTGCAGCACCAGTTGCAGCGGCGCCTGCTCCAGCAGCACCAGCTGCGGCAGAACTTAAAGAAGTTCACGTACCTGACATTGGCGGCGACGAAGTTGAAGTCACTGAGATTATGGTTGCAGTAGGCGATGTGGTTGAAGCTGACCAATCAATCTTAAACGTAGAAGGCGACAAGGCTTCTATGGAAGTACCAGCACCATTTGCAGGTACGGTTAAAGAAATTAAGGTTGCAGTTGGCGGTAAAGTATCGACTGGCTCACTGGTATTTGTATTTGAAACGCAAGGCTCTGCATCTGCTGCAGCTCCTGTAGCGGCAGCACCTGCACAAGCGGCTCCGGCAGCACCTGCGGCAAAATCAGCGCCAGCAACGGCACCTGCAGCATCAGCACAAAAAGATGAGTTTGTAGCGAACGACCAATACGCACACGCGTCACCTGTTGTTCGTCGTCTAGCACGTGAGTTTGGTGTAAACCTAGCACGCGTTAAAGGTACGGGTCGTAAGAATCGTGTACTTAAAGAAGACGTACAAAACTATGTGAAAGAGTTAGTGAAGCAAGTTGAATCAGGTCAACTATCTAAAAGTGGCAACACCGGTGGTGGCGAGCTAAACCTAATTCCTTGGCCGAAAGTAGACTTCAGCAAGTTTGGTGAAGTTGAAGAGAAGAAACTTTCTCGTATTCAAAAGCTTTCTGGTGCAAACCTTCACCGTAACTGGGTACAGATCCCACACGTTACACAGTTTGACGAAGCAGACATCACCACGCTAGAAGCATTCCGTAAAGAGCAGAATGTACTGGCTGAAAAGAAGAAAATGGGTGTGAAGATCACTCCATTAGTATTCGTAATGAAAGCAGCGGCTAAAGCACTAGAAGAGTTCCCAACGTTTAACTCATCACTGTCTGAAGATGGCGAAAGCTTAATTCTTAAGAAGTATGTAAACATTGGTATCGCGGTTGACACGCCAAATGGTCTAGTTGTTCCTGTTGTACGTGACGTGAACAAAAAAGGCATCATTGAGCTTTCACGCGAATTGATGGAAATCTCTGCTAAAGCACGTGATGGCAAGTTAACTGCATCAGATATGCAGGGCGGTTGTTTCACTATTTCTAGCCTGGGTGGCATCGGTGGTACTGCGTTTACGCCTATCGTAAATGCACCAGAAGTTGCTATTTTAGGTGTATCTAAGTCAGACATGAAGCCGAAGTGGAATGGTAAAGAATTTGAGCCGCGCTTAATGGTGCCGCTAAGCTGTTCATACGACCACCGTGTAATTGACGGTGCGTTAGCAGCACGCTTTACTGCAACACTTGCAGCTTACCTGAGCGACATTCGCCAGTTAGTAATGTAAAAATTGCAGCGAACTTAAACGCATAACTTCGGTTATGCGTTTTGTTTATAGCAAATAGTATTAATTGAACGAAATCTCTTGAAAATTGCACGACATATGTAAACGGCAATGCTAGAATTTCGCGCAATATTAATTTATCTGCCCAAAGTCTTGTTAATTGAGATAAATAGGCAGGAGTTTGGGTGATACAATTCTCGTATTATCCCGTTCGAATAACAGTTAAGGTAATAACATGAGCAACGAAATCAAAACTCAAGTTGTTGTACTAGGCGGTGGTCCTGGTGGTTACTCTGCAGCATTCCGTGCTGCTGATTTAGGTTTAGATGTAACATTAATCGAATCACGCAATACTTTAGGTGGTGTGTGCTTAAACGTAGGTTGTATTCCTTCAAAAGCACTTTTACACGTAGCTAAAGTTATTGATGACGCAGCTGAAATGGCGTCTCACGGTGTTACTTTCGGTGCTCCTCAAATCGACCTAGACAAAATCCGTTCATGGAAAGAGTCTGTAATTGGTCAACTTACTGGCGGCCTAGACGGTATGGCGAAAATGCGTAAAGTTAACGTAGTTAACGGTTACGGCAAATTCACAGGCTCTAACACAATTGCTGTTGAAGGCGAAAACGGTACTACTACTGTTACTTTTGACAACGCAATTATTGCTGCAGGCTCTCAGCCAGTTAACTTACCTTTCATCCCAGAAGATGATCGTGTAATTGACTCAACAGGCGCGCTTGAACTTAAAGATGTTCCTGAAAAGTTATTAGTACTTGGTGGTGGTATCATCGGTCTTGAGATGGGTACTGTTTACCGTGCACTAGGTTCACAAATCGACGTTGTTGAATTTGCTGACCAACTAGTACCAGCAGCTGATAAAGACGTTATCAAGATTTACCAAAAGTACGTTAAGAACAAGTTCAACGTCATGCTTTCTACGAAAGTGGTTGCTGTTGAAGCGAAAGAAGACGGTCTATACGTTTCATTTGAAGGTAAAAACGCACCAGCTGAAGCTGTTCGTTACGACAAAGTACTTGTTGCTGTTGGCCGTACACCGAACGGTAAACTACTTGACGCTGAAAAAGCAGGCGTTGCAGTTGATGAGCGTGGCTTTATCAACACTGACAAGCAAATGAAGACAAACGTAAACCACATCTTCGCGATTGGTGATATCGTTGGTCAACCAATGCTTGCACACAAAGCTGTTCACGAAGCACACGTTGCTGCTGAAGTTATCTCTGGTAAGAAGCATTACTTCGATCCTAAGTGTATTCCTTCAATCGCATACACAGATCCAGAAATCGCATGGGTTGGTGTAACTGAGAAAGAAGCAAAAGAGCAAGGCCTTAACATTGAAACTGCGGTATTCCCGTGGGCTGCATCTGGCCGTGCAATCGCTTCAGCACGTACTGAAGGTTCAACTAAACTTATCTTCGATAAAGACTCAGGTCGCGTTATCGGTGGTGCAATGGTTGGTATCAACGCAGGTGAAATGCTTGGTGAAATCGGCCTAGCGGTTGAAATGGGCGCAGATGGTGAAGACCTAGCGTTAACAATTCACGCTCACCCAACACTGAACGAGTCAATCGGTCTTGCTGCTGAAATTTTCGAAGGTTCAATCACTGACCTTCCAAACAAAAAAGCAGTTAAAAAGAAGTAATCTAATTCTTCTTTAGAAAAACCCAGCCACTGTGCTGGGTTTTTTATTGTCTATAATTAACTAAAAGCGCTTAATTCGGGTATTAGTATGCGAGGCATATCTGGTTTATCGTTACTACTTTTTTGTTCTGTAGCGCATGGGGATGAAATTGATTTATATGATTTAAGTATCGATGAGCTATTAGTTGTTAAAGTTACATCCGCAACAAAAACTGAAACACCTCTCTATTTGGCTCCAGGCACTGTTAATGTGTTTAACCAGCAAGACATCAGCGCATTAGCTGTACCAACAATTGCTGAGCTAGCTGATATTTCACCTAGTTATTCTACTTATAGTTTATATGGCGAGCGAATACTCACTACGCGCGGGCAAAAAGCAGGAAGTTTTGAAAATAATAAGCACTTAATGCTATTGGATGGCATTGAGATTAATCATGCTAGAGCAAATAAGGCGCCTATAGAATATGAGCTGCCACTTTTCTTTGTTGACCAAGTTGAAATGCTCACAGGGCCTGCATCCTCATTATACGGAGATGGTGCGTTTTACGGTGTTGTATCGCTAGTCTCTAAGCCCAAAAGTAACTCAGTAGATGTGCTGTTACGCCATGATAGCCAAGATGGCGTTTTAGCAGGGTTTCAGGCAGCAACAGATTCCAAATTAGGGCAATCAAGTATCACCGTTAGTCGCTCTCATAAAGAATCGTCAGAACAATATGTCGGGCCTAACTTTTCTGAATTACAGCGTTATTATGATGAGCAATCAGCCAGTATGGTTTATTTTCGTCATCAGGTGAATGATGAAAAAATTGGAAAATTACGTTATGCATTCATAAGGTTAGCAAGAGATTCTGGTTTAGGCGAACATTGGCAAAATGATTATTCTGTTCCTGAGAACCAAATTAAATGGCGCACTCAAGTCAACTACTTACAATGGGTACTGCCAATTAATGAGCAATTAAATCTGGACCTGAATTATAGTGAAAATAAATCGCTGGAATCTGGTTTGGCTGTCAATCTCAGTCGAGCACAAAAAATTGCGGGCAGTTCAGATACATTTGATCAGTATCATGTTGATGTTAAATCAAAAAAGGTGGAGTTAAATCTTAATTGGCAAATCAATAATAGTGATAACTTAATTGTTGGAGTTAACTCGGATTGGCGAGTTGATAGAGGTGGCTATTTTGCCTCAAATATCGCCCTTTCAAATGTAGATGAGAGTGCATTTAAGAAAGCGCGAGAAGCCTCCGATGATGTAAAACTCTTAAGTTATTTAGCGCAGTATCAATTTACGCTTAAAGCACTGAAAAACAATTATTTTACACTGGGTGGGCGATACGACAGTGGCGAATACAAAGAAGATAGCTTTGCGGTGTTTTCACCACGGGCAAGTTGGGTGTGGTCTATTTCTGAGCGATTAACAAGCAAACTACTCTACAACACGGCATTGCGTGCGCCGGGACTAAAAGAGTATTTATTAAATGATGAGACCCGTAGCTTTGTAGCAGCGCAAGCATTCGATGTTGAGGGGGTGCTATCAGAGATTTCAGCAAGTTTATCTCCCGAAGAATTTAGCTCAATTGAGCTTGCTCTCAATTATCAGCAAGATACATGGCAAGTAGGTGCGAACCTATTTTCAAACTTAACTGAGAAAGCGTTAGACGGGAAGCCAGTTGAATATCAAAATACTGAGGGGGAGATAGTTAGGCGGAATTTATTTAGTAATCGTTCCGATGAGTTAAGAGTAAATGGTGTGGAGTTGAATTTTTCCTATCATCTATTTGAAAACGTCTTACTTTCAGCGTACGCGACTCAATTATTTTCTTCAGATACGCCGCAGGAAATAATTCAGGATTTACCAAAAAGGACATGGCAAATTAATGCAAATTGGTCTTTGGGTGTATTTAATTCTGTAATTATTTATCGTAACCAGTCGGATTATGAACACAGTGAATTCAACAACGCACAATTAGATTATGCATTAAAGGCGCAGTTAAGCAGTGATAGTTCTATCACATTTAAGGCGACTAATTTACTTGATGAAGAAACATTTTATCCTGTGTCGGGGGTAGCTAAAATACCTATGATGCAAAGATCTTTTTCTGTGAATTTCAATTTTAACTTTTAACTAGAGTTTAATTGAAATTGCCTATAGACTGCCGCTTTTTATTTTCAATGGTATTGGTTTGAATAACTCCGTTTTAGCTTTAAGACAGAAACAAATTGCCGCAGCGAAGCGTGAATATAAGGCGCGTGGTTCAAAATTATCGCGTTGTGAGCATTGTTTGTTATCTGAAACCTTATGTATTTGCCATGGTATTGAAAAGGCAAATTGCGATGCAGCTGTTTGTTTGTTGATGTATCACAATGAGAGTTTCAAGCCATCAAATACCGGCCGTTTAATTGCGGATATTGTGCCAGAAAACTATGCGTTTCGCTGGGATAGAACCGAACCGGACGATGCACTTTTAAGTTTATTACAAAGTGATATTTACCAGCCTTTTATTGTTTTTCCTGAAGAAAATATGCCTGCCGAGCGGGTTGTAAAACAGGTTGAACGAGTCGCAGGCAAAAAGCCATTATTTGTTTTTCTTGATGGTACTTGGCGTGAAGCCAAGAAAATGATCCGAAAGAGTCCTTATCTTGACGGTTTCCCAATATTATCTATAAGCCCTGAAAAGCTTTCAGAATATCATTTGCGTGTTGCTGCCTTTGAACATCAACTTGGTACTGCTGAGGTTGCAATAATGGTGTTAGAGCTTGCAGGTGAGCTTGATGCATCACAAAAACTAGAGCGTCATTTTATAGATTTTAGAAATGCGTATTTAAAAGGTAAGCGCAGTAAATTAGTGCCGTAATAACACGATTAAAACTTGCGTGATAAACTTGGGCCATTGCAGAACCTAGCATGTTATTTTGCTGATTTTAGAAATGAGTAATTTCTTAAAAGGGAAGTGAGTTAAGTAATGCCTTAAATTAGCAACATCAGCTTGTTGAGTTTTTGTGAGATAAATTTTAGGCAAATAAAAAGCGCAGCTTGAAGCTGCGCCTTAACGGAATCTTTTTAGCATCCTGCTATGCAAATATGCGTTGTTTGTATAATTGCAATCCTTGATATCCTTATTTTGACGTGACTCGTCAATGAGCTAATTCCTTGCTCAGTCCATCAATCCAAATTACAGTCCTGTAAGAAAATCCTTTTAAGGTTCACATCCTGTAAACCATCAATTCCCTTGGCATCCTAGCCCAAATTCCATCTAGTAAATCCTACCAGCTCCTGCCGCTTACTAATCCTAAGTAAGGTCAATTCAGTCCATTTCCTTTTGACAGTGTTAATTTTAGAGAATTCGTTGTTGAAGAAAACTAGATAAATCACTTAAGGAATTTGTTTTATTACTGAAATACACTGAATTTAGAGGTTTAATCTATATAAAACAAACGCTTGGTGTTTTTGTGTGGGGTGGTGCAGAGATGTTTTTGAGAAAAGGATGAGAGTTCTGTGAGATATATCTCACGAAAAAATTAGGCGATGTCGTTTTTGGTATTTTGTTTTAGTTAATTGACCTAATTTTAAATCAGCTCAATTTATTACTGTACATTCAACATCAGATAGATACAATTCAAGTGATAATACTTCTTATTTATGGTTCTTCAATATGAAAAAAGCAATCGCATTACTCGCGTTACTTGCAGCTGGTGAAGTTGCAGCAAAAGATGTTGTTAATATTTACTCGTATCGTCAGGGTTTTTTAATTGAGCCGATACTACAAGAGTTCACAAAACAAACCGGTATTGAAACCAAAGTTGTATTTGCCAAAAAAGGCTTAATTGAAAAGCTTAAAAAAGAGGGTAAGTACACTAAAGCTGATATGGTCCTTACATCTAACTTTAGTGCGTTACTGCAATTAGAAGATGAAGGCTTAGTGCAACCAATTGAAAGTAACGTTGTTGAAAAGAATGTTCCAGCACAATTTAGAGATGATGAAGGCAGCTGGGTTGCGTTAACTAAACGTGTTCGCAATGTTTACTCGTCTAAAGACCGTGTGGGCAAGCTGGACTCTCTAACATACGAAGACTTAGCAAAACCAGAATACAAAGGCAAAATCTGCATGCGCTCAGGTAAGCACCCTTATAACTTAGGGCTGGTAGCTTCTATGATCGCTCACCACGGCGAAGCCGAGGCGCGTGAATGGCTAAAAGGGTTAAAAGCTAACTTAGCACGTAAGCCACAAGGTAATGACCGCGCACAAGTAAAAGCCGTTAAAGAAGGTCTTTGTGATATTGCACTAGGTAACAGCTACTATTTTGGCAAAATGCTGAATGACCCAAAACAGGTGCCATGGGCTGAATCTGTATACATTAACTTCCCGAATCAGACGAATCGCGGTTCACATATTAACGTTTCTGGTGCGGTTTTAACCAAACACGGTAAAAACACGGCTAACGCGTTAAAATTAATCGAATTTATGACTGACAATAAAGCTCAGAATATGTATGCTTCTGTGAATATGGAATATCCGGTAAAACCGGATGTTGAAGTTTCTGAGTTAGTGGCGTCTTGGGGCAAATTTAAGGAAGATGCGCTGCCATTAACAAAGGTAAGTGAATACCGTCCATTGGCATTGAAGCTGATCGACGAGGTAAAATTTGATCTTTAATGCGCTTTAACTTCTCACTGTCTAAATGGCAGTTAATTGCTTATGCGACAGGCTTTTGCCTGTCGCTTCCGTTATTGTTCCTGATTTTTGAATCGTTTCAACCTGATACCGAGGTATTTGAGCATTTAAAACAGACCGTTTTGTGGGACTATACCTACAATACCGTGGTGCTTATTTTTGGCGTTTGTCTGCTCAGTAGCATAATTGCACTGCCGCTTGCGTGGCTTTGTGCCTATAGTGATTTTCCGGGTAAAAAGCATTTCGAATGGGCGCTGATGTTGCCACTAGCTATGCCTACCTACATTATTGCCTACGTTTATACTGATTTATTTGATTATGCAGGCCCTGTGCAATCATGGCTGCGTGCGGTATTTGGCTGGCAATCACCAGACGATTATTGGTTTTTCGATATTCGCACACTGGGCGGTGCAATGGTGATGATTGCGTTGGTGTTATACCCATATCTCTTTCTAATCTTTAAAACCGCGTTAAAAGAACAATCATATAAACTTGTGCAAGCTAGCCAGGTGATGGGTTATTCGCCCGTAAAGAGCTTTTTTAAGGTGTCTATACCGCTTGGTCGAGGGGCTATAGCGGCTGCGCTCGCTTTAATCAGTATGGAAACTATGGCTGATTTTGCGACCGTTAATTATTTTGCTGTAAGCACCCTCACAACAGCCGTTTACGATACTTGGCTTGGTTACTACTCATTAACCGCTGCGGCTAAAATTTCTGGCATAATGTTACTGTTTTTATTTGTTGTAATTGGCGTAGAAAAGTTTAGTCGTCGTAATCAAGCTGTCTTTGAGCGTTCTGCAAGTGAAAATACTGGGCCATTATATTACCTTTCAGGCACATCGGCTTGGGCTGCAACACTTTATTGTTGTTTAGTTTTATTTGCTGGATTTTTGTTACCTATCTTAATTCTCGCTAATTATGCTGTGAGTTACTTTAGCCAAGCATGGAATAGTGATGCATTTTTGTATGCATGGCAAAGCCTTAAAATAGCGCTAATTGTCAGTGTAATTTGCGTTGCCTTAAGTGTACTTATTAATTTTTATCAGCGCATTTCAAATTCTCGTTGGGCAGTATTCCCAGGTAAAATTTCGAGTACAGGCTATGCATTACCCGGCACAGTACTTGCCATTGCCGTGTTGTTACCGCTTACTGTGTTTGATGAAAAATTAAATATATTTGCTGAGTCAACGGGGTGGTTTGAAGAGCCAGGTTTAATTTTCAGTGGTACGCTGTTTGCGCTCATGTTTGCCTATGTTGTGCGTTTTTACGCAATCTCACAAGGTGCAATAGAATCGAGTTATGCGCGCATTTCGCCATCGCTTGATATGGCGAGCCACTCGATGGGGGTCAGTGAAGGAAAAACATTAAGACTTGTACACTTACCGCTGCTTAAACGAGGGATGTTAACTGCGGGCTTAATCGTATTTATCGAATGCATGAAAGAGTTGCCAGCGGCACTGTTACTTCGCCCATTTGACTTTGAAACACTGGCAACTTACGTCTATCAATATGTCAGTGACGAACAATTAGAGTTGGCCTCAGTGTCGGCATTATTTATTGTTTTAGTTGGGTTAATCCCTTTATATTTAGTTAATAACACAATGGAAACCAAAGCGTCTCATGAGTAATTTGTCGATTAACAATTTGGAATATAGCTACAATGGCAAACCTATTTTGAAGGATTTGTCATTGCAGGTGAAAGACAATGAAATTGTGTGCTTACTGGGTGCTAGTGGTTGCGGTAAAACAACCACACTTAAAGCTATTGCTGGGCTTTTAAAACCTAGCAAAGGGGATATTTCAATTGCACAAGTTGCGGTTAATGCTGAAGGGCTGTATGTGCCTCCACAAAAGCGCAATATTGGTATGATGTTTCAAGATTATGCGCTGTTTCCGCACTTAACTGTTGAGCAAAATATTGCCTTTGGCCTTCATCAAGAAAGTGCTGCCGTTCGAAAAGAACGTGTTAAAGAGATGCTTTCGTTAATTAAACTGGATGAATTTGCAGAGCGTTACCCGCATCAACTATCTGGTGGTCAGCAGCAGCGCGTTGCGATTGCCCGCGCTCTTGCATACAAGCCAAGTTTGTTATTACTCGATGAGCCATTTTCAAATATTGACCATCAAGTTCGCTTTCAATTAATTGATGATATTCGCCGTATCATTAAAGATCAGCAAGTCTCTGCTATTTTCGTTACCCATTCCAAAGAAGAAGCCTTCGCTTTTGCTGATAAATTAGCAATTATGGAAGAAGGTAAAATTGCTCAATTAGGCACGCCAGAGGCACTTTATCGAAAACCTGCAACCAAAGGCGTAGCGGCCTTCTTAAGTGCAGGTATTTTTATTGACGCTGATGCACAGTCGGGCACGGAGTTTAATACCAATTTCGGTACTATTAATTCACTGGAGCCTGTGATGAACGGGCAGGGGCCTGTTTCAGGTAAAGGCTGTATTTATTTAAAACCTCAGTACCTATCTCTTAGTGCCGATGACCAAGGGCAGGGCGAATTTGTTGCTAGCCGTTTTGTAGGCAATCGCTACTTGTGCCGTGTGAAATTAGATCAGCAAGAGCTTGAGGTACCGTGTGCGGAACATCAAAGTTATCAGCCTGGTCAACGATTAGCTATTGATGTTAAGCCACATTTAGTTAATTATTTCGCCTATACTAATAAAAATTAAAATAGGAAGCTAAGTATGCCACAAGCGCAATCAGGAGTTTGTGCTGAAGCTAACTTGCATGGTGTTCATCTGTTTTTAAATGTATTAGATGGGCAAGAACTCAGTATTTCAGGCAAACTCGCACGTATTCTTGATATTCAAGAACGCTTTGATCATGAGTTTTCTGAAGCACTTGTTTCATGTGTTGTAGCAATAGGCTCGCAATTTTGGCCGCATATTTACCCGAGTAAAATGCCTAAAACGCTCGCTGGCTTTCCCCAATTTGAACACCTTGAACACGCCACGCCATCAAGGCCGATTGATTTAATGATCCAAATTCGTGCTGACCGCCTTGATGTAGTGCATCTATTTGTAATGGAAGTGATTGAGCTACTCAGTGGCGATATTGAACTGATTGAGCAAGTTAAGTGTTTTCATTACTTAGATGGTCGTGACTTAAATGGTTTTATTTATGGTATTGCTAATCCCCATGGCCGTAAAAAACAAACCGTGGCGCTGGTAGGTGATGAAGATTTAGCGTTTGCTGCAGGAAGTTATATTCATGTGCAGCGTTATCGATACGATTTAAAAGCGTGGCAAGAAATTTCTAAAGCAGAGCAAGAAGTGGTAATGGGACGTACTGCAAGTGCTAATCAAAAGGTGAGTTGTGCCCCTGAAAACAGCCACAGTGAACGTACAGAGCTTTATGACGAGCATGGCAATGCGCTGTTTTTAAATCAAGGTATGCCGTTTGCTGATATTAACCAGCAAGGGTTTTTATTTATTAGTTGCGCTAATAACGGTTACGCCTTTCAAACGCTATTAAAGCATCGATTAGGCTACATTGATGATAATGGTCCTGATATGTGGCTGGAGTTTGCTAAAAGTGATTTTGGCGCGGCGTTTTTTGCACCTTCGGTGAATATGTTAAGAGAGTTAGCGCGGTAGGTATAACAAAGTGGGGTTTGAGAGTTTTGTTTTACAAAACTCTCTTAATTGACTGTTATACCGTTTCAAATAAGTTTTTAACTTTCTCAAGCGTAACGTCAATTTCTGATATTTTCGCTGGTGCGATAAAAATAGTGTCATCACCTGCAATAGTGCCAAGTACGCCGTCTGCTTTACCGAGTGAATCAAGTAAACGGGCAATAAGCTGCGCCGCACCTGGGCTGGTACGAATGATGATCATCATTTCATTATGCATAATATCGATTACCAGTTGGCGTAGAGGGCTTTTCGCGGTTGGTACGCCCATTTCAGCAGGTAAACAATACACCATCTCTTGCTTAGCATTACGAGTGCGCACAGCTCCAAATTTGCTCAACATGCGAGACACTTTACTCTGACTAATATTGTCAAAACCCATGTCTTTTAAGGCATCAACAATTTCACCTTGTGAACCAAAATTTTCTTCTTTTAAAAGGGCTTTGAACGCTTTAACCAGCGCTTCTTGTTTGTCTTGTATTTGCATGTGAACGGGCTGTTTAACCAATTGATGGACGTTATGCTAAATTCTACACAAGTTAAGGTGAATTGCATTAATAAAATCGTAATCTTAATTTAATTAGGGTTGAATAAATCTCAAGAAAAACCGGATTTTTTTAATTGATAGCGTTGTCAACTAATCGGGCCGTATAAAGTTTACAACTATGGTCGCTATTTATATAAAAAATGGCTGTTTTATTTGTTTTTATGCGCACTTTTCATTATCTTTATGGCACTTTTTTAAATACCTACCTCTAATCACGGAGAATTCACATGAAAGTTGCAGTTTTAGGCGCAGCTGGTGGTATCGGCCAGGCCCTTTCTTTATTACTTAAAACACAATTACCAGCTGGTTCTGAACTATCGTTATACGATGTTGCACCAGTTGTTCCAGGTGTTGCTGTTGACCTATCACATATCCCAACTGCAGTTAAAGTTGAAGGTTTTGGTAAAGACGATTTAGACGCAGCGTTAGTTGATGCTGATATCGTAATCATTCCAGCGGGTATGCCTCGTAAGCCAGGTATGGACCGTGCTGACTTATTCAATGTTAATGCAAGCATTATTAAAACTCTTGCTGAAGGCATTGTTAAAAACTGTCCTAAGGCGCTTGTAGGTGTTATCACTAACCCTGTAAACGGCACTGTACCAATCGTTGCTGAAGTATTCAAAAAAGCAGGTACTTACGAAGCTAACCGTGTATTCGGTGTAACGACACTAGACGTTATCCGTTCAGAAGCGTTCATTGCTGAACTTAAAGGCGTAGACGTTGCAACAGTTAAAGTGCCAGTAATCGGTGGCCACTCAGGTACAACTATTCTTCCACTTCTTTCACAAGTTGAAGGTGTTGAGTTTACAGCAGAAGAAGTTGAAGCACTTACTCCACGTATTCAAAACGCAGGTACTGAAGTTGTTAACGCAAAAGCGGGTGGCGGTTCAGCAACACTTTCAATGGGTGCAGCAGCTGCACGTTTCACTCAGTCTTTAGTTAAAGGCTTACAAGGTGAAGAAGGTGTTATCGATTACGCATACGTTGCTGTTGAAGGGGGTGATGCTGCTTACTTCGCACACCCAGTACGTTTAGGTAAAAACGGTGTTGAAGAAATTCTTTCTTACGGTGAGCTTAGCGCATTCGAAGAGAAAGCGAAGAACGACATGCTTGAAACGCTTAACAAAGACATTCAAGAAGGTATCGACTTCATCAACGGTTAATCGCGTTGAGAAAAGATTAAAAAAGGCCGCAATTGCGGCCTTTTTTGTATCTTAATTGATAACAAATAAAAGGCGTTTTATACGCCTTTTATTTTTATCGCTTATTAACCTTGTTTGCTTGCTACCCACTCGTTTACAAAGCCTTCAAGAGTGTTAAGTGGTACTGGACCACTCTTAAGCACAACATCGTGGAATTCACGAATATCGAACTTTTCGCCAAGCTGTTTCTTCGCGTTTTCACGTAGTTCAACAATCTTGATCATACCGATTTTGTATGCCGTTGCTTGTGAAGGCATTACAATGTGACGTTCTACCATTTTAACGCCGTCTGATGTTGCATTTGGCGTATTATTTACGTAGTAGTCGATACCTTGTTGGCGTGTCCATTTCATTGCGTGAATACCTGTATCCACAACTAAACGACATGCACGCCATAATTCCATCGCAAGACGACCAAAATCTGAATAAGGGTCTTCATACAAGCCCATTTCTTTTGGTACTAACTCTGAGTATAAGCCCCAGCCTTCAACGTATGCTGTGTAACCGCCAAATTTACGGAACTTAGGAATGCCTTCTAATTCTTGTGCGATAGCAATTTGCATATGGTGACCTGGAATACCTTCATGGTAAGCAAGTGCTTCCATTTGGTAAGTTGGCATCGCTTCCATATCGTATAGGTTGGCATAGTAAATACCAGGGCGCGAACCATCTGGTGCAGGTTGTTGATAAAATGCTTTACCCGCTGCTTTTTCACGGAATGCTTCTACACGTTTAACAATCATGTCTGCTTTTGGCTTAACGATAAATAACTCATCAAGACGCGACTTCATGTTGTCGATCATCGCTGTAGCATCAGCAAGGTACTTTGCTTTACCTTCTTCAGTGTTTGGCAAGTAGAACTGCTTATCCGTTTTCATGAATTCCATGAATGCTTTTAAGTCGCCTTTAAAGCCAACTTTATCTTTAATTTCACGCATTTCATCATGAATACGTGCAACTTCAGATAAACCAATTGCATGGATCTCTTTAGCTGTTAATTCAGTGGTTGTTGTGCGCGCTAATGCGTTGTTGTAGTAAGCTTCGCCTTCTGGGAACTTCCATGCACCATCGCGATTATCTGCGCGAGATTCTAAACCAATTAAATAGCTAATCAGCGATTCATAAGCAGGGCCTACAGATGCTTTAAGTGCTTTTGTCGCATCTGTAACAAGTGCATCTTTTTCATCTTGTGCGATTTCAAGCTTTGCCACTTTACGTTTAAAGTCAGCAAGTAAAGTTGAGTCTTCACCTGTGGTAAATGGTGCGCCTTTTAAGATGTTTTTGCTTGAGTCAATTACATGTGGGAATACAAACTTAGGTGCAATAATGCCTTTTTCAGCACGTGTTTCTAAGTCTTTTTCAAGCTGTGTAAATACCGTTGGCACACCATTTAAACGTGAAATATACGCTTTAGCATCAGATACATCGGTAATTTGATGTTGGTTAATTAAAAATGCCGGGATCATCGAATGTGTGCCGTACATTTGATTAACAGGGTAGGTGTGATGGCGCCACTTAAAGTCGCTAATAGTTTGCTCTAAGCCTTGTTCCATTAGGTCGTAGCTTACTTGTGTTGTCGCATCTAGTTTGCTGCGGTCAAATGCACGAAGCGTGATAAGGTCTTGCTTAGCAAGGGCTAAATTTTCTAGTGCACGTGCTTCAGAGCCATCATCCCATTTATCGTAGTCTTTTTTGATGCCCATATAGGTTTGATAAACTGGGCTGCGCATTACACCACGCATAAATACTTCTTCAAAGAACGCGTTAGCACGTTCACTTTCAGATTGTTGTTTAACTACTTCAGCAGTTGTATCTTGTGTTGTTGCTGGTGATTGACAACCAACTAAAAAAACAGAGCTGATTGCTGCTGCAATTAATGAGCGCTTAAGCATTGTGTTTTACCTTTATAGTTATGAAGTTTATAACGAAGTGATTAAACAAACGTTACTGTTTTGCATGGGTCGCTGCAACGACGTTACACAAATAATTGTAACAAGTCATTTAAAAAGCGGTGACCTTTTGCGGTAACTTGCCAGATATTGTCGTTTTGTTGCATTAATCCTGCATTTATTGCTTGATTTAAATTAGAACGCACCTGCTCAATAGGCAAGCCTGTTAACTCAACAAATTCATTGATATTGAATGCCTCTTGCAAACGCAGACGATTCATAAAATATTCAAAAGGCAGTTCGTCAGCGTCAACTTGCCAACTATCAAACAGATACGGGCGGGTTAAATCCATATAACCTTTAGGGTGCTTAACCTTTACGGTACGAGTAATTTGATTGCTGGCTAAGTCGGTTATTTTGCCATGAGCACCACAGCCAATACCTAAATAGTCGCCAAAGCGCCAATAATTCAAGTTATGCTGACATTGAAACCCTGGTTTGGCATAACCTGATATTTCATATTGCTGGTAACCGGCATCGCTTAGTAATTGATGACCTTGCTCTTGAATTTGCCATAAAGTTTCATCTTCTGGCAGCACCGGTGGTTTCGAGGCAAATTGCGTATTTGGCTCTAAGGTGAGTTGATACCAAGAAATATGGGGAGGATTTAGTGCAATCACTTGCTTTAAATCACTAAGTGCATCATCAATGGATTGATCGGGCAAACCGTGCATTAAGTCCATATTGAAACTATTTAAACCAATTGTTTTAGCAAGTTTGGCAGCGTTAATAGCTTCATCAGCATCATGAATTCGACCAAGGCTTTTCAGTTTGTCTTGCTGCAGTGATTGCACGCCAATTGAAATACGGTTTACGCCAGCAGCACGATAGCCAATAAATCGCTCGGCCTCTACGGTACCAGGGTTGGCTTCTAAGGTAATTTCAATATTGTTGGCAAAAGGGATAAGGCGTTCGATGCCAGTAAGTAAATCTGAAATCGCTTGTTCAGTAAATAAACTGGGAGTGCCCCCACCGATAAAAATACTTGTCAGCTTGCGCCCTTGCACATAACTTAAGTCAGTTTTTAAATCATCAAGTAGGTGCTGTACATAGGCAGATTCGGGAATATCCGATTTTAAACCATGACTATTAAAGTCGCAGTAGGGGCATTTTTGCACACACCAAGGAATATGGACGTAAAGGCTAAGCGGTGGCAGTTTCATTACAACGCCTTTAATTGTTCAAGTAATAGACTAAGTGCTTTTCCACGATGACTTAAGCTATTTTTGGTAGCTTTATCTAGCATTGCAGCGCTGCAGTTCATTTCTTTACTAAAAAACACAGGGTCATAGCCAAAGCCTTGCTCGCCTTGACGCTCAGTTAAAATCTCTCCTTGCCATACACCTTGGCAAATAATAGGGGTTGGGTCATCAGCGTGGCGCATAAGCACTAGTACACACCAAAAACGCGCAGTGCGGTTTGGGTTGTCACCAAGTTCGGCTAATAGTTTGTCGATATTGTCGGAGTCATTGGCATTAACACCGGCAAAACGTGCGGAATAAATACCGGGTGCACCGCCTAGGGCTTCTACTTCAAGACCTGAATCATCAGCAATTGCTGGTAGGCCAGTTACTTTTGCGGCATGCCTTGCTTTAATAATCGCGTTTTCAATGAAGGTTGTGCCAGTCTCTGCAACTTCGGGTACATAAAACTCTGACTGTGCAATAACGTCAATATTTAAGCTTGCAAGTTTGTCGGCAAGTTCAGCTACTTTACCTTTGTTGCCTGTTGCCAACACAATTTTTTCAAATGTCATATTCATATCTGTATAGGGTGACTATTTGCTTATTATATCAATTGCAAAGAGTGAATGCTTAGTAGATTTTTGAAATGTTATATAGTTACTTTTCAATGAGTTAAGTGCTGAGTGATTATTCTAAATGCCATAAATATGAAATCTTAGTTTAACAATTGGTGAGTAGGCTATCGCAAAATTTAATTCAAATGGGTACAAAATAATGAAAAAAACATGTGTCGCCCTAGCAATTGCTAGCTTATTCATGACGGGTTGTGGTTCAGACGACAAGGAAATTGTTGAAGTAATCAAAGAAGTTGAAGTGATTAAAGAGGTTGAAGTACCACCGGCCGTAATCACTGAAGTAAAAAATGTGATTTTAATGATTGGCGATGGCATGGGTCCTCAACAAGTTGGTCTTTTAGAAGAATATGCACGCCGCGCACCAAACTCAACATACCAAAGTAAAAATGGTGTAACAGCGCTTTCGAAATTTGCTAATCAAGGTGTTATGGGATTATCTCTAAATGCCCCACACGGTGCTAATGGCAAACTAGTTGTTGACTCAGCATGTTCTGCAACACAATTGGCAACAGGCCTTGCTGCCGGTTCAGAAATGGTTGGTCTAGATGAACAAGGTAATATTGTTGAGACTATTTTAGAAAAAGCGAAAAAAGCAGGTAAAGCAACGGGTTTAGTATCTGATACACGTATTACTCACGCTACACCCGCTGCATTTGCTGCGCACCAACCGCACCGCTCATTAGAACCTGAAATTGCTGAAGAGCTAATTGCAAGTGGCAATGTCGATGTATTACTTTCAGGTGGTGCTCGTGTATTTTTACCATCAGATATTAAAACAGATGCGGCAGATCGTGACGTAATGAAGGCATTAGGCGCACCAGAATCAGTTTATAAAAAATCAAAGCGTAGTGATGACCGCAACCTTGTTGTTGAAGCGAAAGAGCAGTTTGGTTATGAGCTTGCATTTGATAAAGCGCAGCTAAACGCAACTGAAACAACAAAACTACTTGGTTTATTCGCTAACTCAGGTATGGCAGACGGTATTGCATATTCTGCGTGTAAAGAAGCTGATAATTGCTCTCAGCCTTCTTTAAAAGAAATGACAATGAAAGCATTGGATGTGCTATCAAAAGATGAAGATGGCTTCTTCTTAATGATTGAAGGTGGTCAAATTGACTGGGCAGGTCACGCTAATGATGCAGGTTGGATGCTACATGAGCTACTTAAGTTCGATGAAGCTGTTGAAGCTGTTCATGAATGGGTGAAAGACCGTAATGACACATTAGTAGTTGTTACCGCTGACCATGAAACGGGTAGTTTTGGTTTTAGTTACTCGCGTTACAATATGCCAGAGGCAACAACACTGCCTGGTGACGGTATGCAAGGTCGTGACTATAAGCCAAACTTTAACTTTGGTGATTTAAGCCATTTAGAAATGCTGTACAAGCAGTCGGGTACATTCTTTGACATGCTAGATATGGCAAATGCAGATTGGAACTTTGATGCGGCAACAGCCAATGATTGGATGACTGCAATCAATAATTACAGTGCTTATAAGGTAACGTTGCAAGAAGCTGAAAAAGTAGGTGAGCGTGAAAATAACCCTTACTACACACCAGGTCATTCTTATCAAAGTGCTGACGTAACACCTAAATTTGAAGACTTTAACGAGTTTTATGTTTATGCAGACGAAGATCACACTGCAAAAATTGGTCGTGCTTTAGCGCATCACCAAAATGTGGTGTGGGGTACAGGTACGCATACAGCTGCGCCAGTGCCGGTATACGCATTTGGTCCTGAAGGTGTAACTAAGCAATTTTCAACAATGCAGCACCATGTTGATATTGGTCAGAAAATGATGGCAGCACTTGGCTTGTAAGTATTGCTAATTAAAAAAGCGCCGAAAGGCGCTTTTTTAATGTTTAAACTAAGGTGTTTACTAAAGTTTTAGTCAACATAGAATTTTTGTTGAAACTTCAATACTTCAGTTTTGTTTTGTCCTTTAATATCAAGGTTGAAGCGATAAAGCTCTTCATTGCTATAGCCAAGCTCGGCAATGTAATAAATGGCTTCACCATCAACAATCTCTTTAAAAGAGAGCTTTTCTGTGTGCCCCAATAAATTTTTTGCAGTGCCAGAAATACTTACTTTTTGCGCTTCTTTGCTTTTTTTATCGAGCACTGAAATATTGATAACAGCATTATAATTGCTTCGTTCAATACCGTAGTGCTGAGCTATTTTAGGTTGTAAAACAGTTGATGGAAACGCAATGTAATGTACTTGCCAATTGCCAAGCTCTTTATATTGACCACCTTGTTCGGTATTGGCGAAAACAGTTGTGGTTATAAATGCACAACATGCTAAACAAAGTGAAATGAGGGTTTTCATAATTCGCCCCTTAAATGGAAAAATTAATATTAGTATAGATGACAAAAAAGCCGCACTCTGCGGCTTTTTTATTCTACCTGAATTTATTCGTTTTTATCTAAATAAATCAAGGAATAGGATTTGTAAGAACTGTAATCCGATAATTAAAATAAGAATCGATAAATCTAACCCGCCAATTGGCGGAATAATTTTGCGAATTGGACGAAGCATTGGCTCTGTTAGCTGGTGGAAAATAGCTTCAATTGGATTATAGCCTTGGCTTACCCAGCTTAAAATAGCGCGGATAATTAATACCCAAAATACTAAATTTAAGCCTTCTTTTATTACTGTAATCACGCTACCAATAAGCACAGTTACCGGCTCAAACACCGAGAAGAAAAGCAGTGAAATCGTGGTGATTTTTAAACCGGCAATAATAAAAGCAAGTACCAAGGATGCAAGGTCGAAACCGCCAAGTCCAGGTATTACTTTACGAATAGGGTTTAATAACGGGCTGGTGGCTTTTACTACAAATTGACTGAGCGGATTATAAAAATCGGCGCGTGCTGTTTGCAGCCAAAAACGCAGTAAAACTACCATTAAATACAAGTCAAAAATGACTTCGACTAAAAATCGAAATGCATCATTCATTAGAATTCTAGCTCCATTTGTTGTGCGCGAGCGATACACGCATCCATCGCATCTGCAACTGTTTGTGCTAAGTTTTGCTGCTCTAAATGCGCAATGGCCGCGGCCGTTGTGCCACCTTTTGAAGTAACATTAGCACGTAACTGACTGATTGATAAGTCAGGAGATTTTGCCACCATATCGCTAGCACCCACTGCTACCTGTTGTACTAATTGGCGGGCTTGCTCGGCATCAAAACCAAGTGACATAGCTTTTTGCTCTAACGCTTCTAAAAATAAGAAAACATAAGCAGGTGATGAGCCTGTTACTGCAATGATATCGTTAATTTGCTCTTCTTTATCAAGCCACATGACAATACCGGTTGCACTGAATACTTCAGTTGCAAACAGTCTTTCTTCATCGCTCGTATTGTTACTAAATAACCCGCTAACGCCTTTTCCTTGAAGGCTTGGCGTATTTGGCATGCAGCGTATCATTTTAACTGGGTGATCTAACATCTCTTGTAAACGTGCAACTTTAATACCCGCAGCAACGGAGATAAACACTTTGTCTTGGTAAGCGATGCCAGAATCTTTAATTGTTTGACATAACGCTTCCATCATCTGTGGTTTAACCGAGAGCACAACAAAATCTGCTTGATTAATGGCTTGAATATTATCGCTAGTAACTTGAATACCAAAGTCATCGCCAACTTTAGCCAATTTCTCTGCATTGCGGTTGGTTGCGATAATATGATCTGGGCTGAAGCCACTGTTAACAAGACCGCCAATAATGGCGTAACTCATATTTCCGGTACCAATAAATGCAATGGTTTTTTGTGACATAAGGACTCTCTTTTAGTGTTAAGTTAGTTTCTTGGGCCGAAGATATCTGTGCCAATTCGCACCATGGTACTGCCTTGACTGATGGCAGCTTCAACATCGTTGCTCATGCCCATTGAAAGCGTATCTATAGTTGGATATTGGGATTTTAACTCTGTAAAACAACCGTGAAGTTTGGCAAAGCTGGCTTGTTGCTCGCTGGTTGCTTCGCTTTTCTTTGGTATTGCCATTACACCACGCAGTACTAAATTCTCTGCATTGGCAACAAAGGCGGCAATTTCGGGTAATTCGTCAATTGTGCAACCTGATTTTGTGTCTTCATCATCAATGTTAATTTGGATAAGGATATTTAATTTGGCGCTATTTTGCGGGCGTTGCTCATTAAGTCGTCTGGCGATTTTGATACGGTCAACACTTTGTACCCAATCAAAATGAGTTGCTACAAGTGCACTTTTATTTGATTGGATAGGGCCGATAAAATGCCATTCAATATCGTTTAATTCAGATAACTCATTGATTTTATCCACGGCTTCTTGCACATATGATTCGCCAAATTGACGCTGACCTGCATGGTAGGCTTCTCGGATTAAAGTACTAGGCTTTGTTTTACTGACCGCCAATAAAGCCACTTTTTGCCCTGAAATGTGAGAATTTTTTATCGCTTTTGCGATTCTGTCATAGGCTATTTTAAGTCGTTCTGCTATTGTAATCATATAATTATTCAAATAAGTAACTTAGTGGAGCAATCCAATGGACATTACTGAATTACTGGCATTCAGTGTGCAACATAATGCATCAGATTTACACTTATCATCAGGTGTTTCACCTATGATCCGCGTTGATGGCGACGTAAGACGAATTAATATCCCCGCACTTGGACCAAAAGACGTAAACGGCTTAGTGTATGATATTATGAATGATAAGCAGCGAAAAGAATACGAAGAAAACCTAGAATGTGACTTTTCTTTCGAAGTTCCTAACCTAGCGCGCTTCCGTGTTAATGCCTTTAATTCAAACCGTGGTCCAGCAGCTGTATTTCGTACTATCCCAAGCACGGTTTTAACCCTTGAAGACTTAGGATGCCCTGAGATTTTTAAAGATATTTCAAACAACCCGCGTGGTTTAGTGTTGGTAACAGGGCCTACAGGTTCGGGTAAGTCAACCACACTTGCTGCAATGATCGATTACATTAATGCGCACAAGCATCACCACGTTTTAACTATCGAAGATCCAATCGAATTCGTACACAACAACAAACAAAGCTTAATTAACCAGCGTGAGGTACACCGAGATACGCACAGCTTTAGCAATGCGCTTCGCTCAGCGCTGCGTGAAGACCCCGATGTTATTCTGGTTGGTGAATTACGTGACCTTGAAACCATTCGCCTTGCAATGACGGCAGCAGAAACGGGTCACTTAGTGTTTGGCACACTTCACACCACCTCTGCGCCAAAAACCATCGACCGTATTATTGACGTATTTCCAGGTGAAGAGAAAGACATGGTACGTTCAATGCTCTCTGAATCATTACGCGCAGTAATCTCACAAACCCTTGTGAAAAAAGTAGGTGGCGGACGTATTGCGGCGCACGAAATTATGATTGGTACCCCTGCGATTCGTAACCTTATTCGTGAAGACAAAATCGCGCAAATGTATTCGTCGCTTCAAACGGGTGCATCGCATGGTATGCAAACGATGGATCAGTGTTTAGCTAATCTACTTAACCGCGGTTTAATTACACAGCAAGATGCTTATGCAAAAGCGCATGATAAGAATAACTTCGGGGCAGGTGCTCGATAGTTTGTAGAGGTATTTATGTACAATCTTGATCATTTTTTAAGACAAATGGTAGAGAACGAAGCATCGGATTTATTCGTTTCAACACATCTACCGGTAAGTGCCAAAGTAAATGGTGAATTACGTCCAATTGGCCAAGCTGATTTATCTGAAGATGAAGCACTTGCTATGGTTGAATCGGCTATGACGGAAAAGCAAATTAAAGAGTTCCACGAAACTAAAGAGTGTAACTTCGCGATTGCACGTGATTCAGGTCGTTTCCGTGTATCCGCTTTTTGGCAACGTGATAATGCGGGTATGGTTATTCGTCGTATTGTAACCACTATTCCTGAGGTACAAGACCTTGGTTTACCGACAGTACTAACAGACGTGATTATGTCAAAACGTGGTTTAGTGCTATTTGTGGGTGGTACAGGTACCGGTAAGTCTACATCACTAGCAGCGCTTTTAGGCTATCGTAACCGTAATCAACGTGGGCATATTTTAACTATTGAAGACCCAATTGAATTCGTACACGAACACCAAAAGAGCATTGTAACTCAGCGAGAAGTGGGGCTTGATACTGATAGTTTTGAATCTGCGCTGAAAAGTTCTCTTCGTCAGGCGCCTGATGTTATCTTGATTGGTGAGATCCGCTCGCAAGAAACCATGGAATATGCATTGTCATTTGCTGAAACAGGTCACTTATGTGTGGCAACACTGCACGCCAATAACGCGAACCAAGCAATTGACCGTATTATGCACTTAGTACCTAAAGAAAAACACGACAAGTTAAAATACGATTTAGCACTTAATTTACGCGCTATTGTGGCGCAGCAATTAGTACCTACCAGTGACGGCCATGGCCGTGCAGCTGCCATTGAAATATTACTTAATTCGCCAATGGTGGCAGAGCTTATTAAACGTGGTGAGGTAGGTGCAATCAAAGAAACCATGTCTAAATCACGTGATATGGGTATGCAAACATTTGACCAAGCGCTCTTTGATCTTTATCAGCAACACCGTATTAATTACGCGGATGCACTGCATCATGCTGATTCGCCAAATGATTTACGTTTGATGATCAAGCTGCGTAATAATGAACAGCAGGGTGCCGGCTTCTTACAAGGTGTAACTGTTGATGGTCTTGATGGAGATAAAAATCAGTAGTAAGTGAAGCGTCTATGTTGAAGTTATGCCGTTTTAAAGTTTTAGTATTCATTTTATTTAATCTGTTAACAGGTTTTGCTGCATATGCTGCAAAAGCACCCAATGAGATTGATATGTATATCAGAGATGATGTGTATGTTGATTTTCAGGCGTTTGTTGCAGGTCGTGATGTGCATGAAATTACCTCTTTTACAGGTTATCGCATGCGCCGTGATGTAGTGGATATGGTGCTTGCTTTGCAAGCACTTAAACTTGGCGGCTTTAACAAAGAGTTTAACTACCAAGTTGGTAAAGTCACGCTCAGAAATACCAATATTTTAGAGCGTGGCAAACAGCTGCTTAGTTTTGATACTTATTGGTATGCTGATGCTGAAAAAATTGCTGAATATGCTTATATCTCAGAACCTGTGTTTCGCAAAGGCGAATATCTAGCAGGCGTATTTGCGCATCCTGAAAACCGTAAGGTATTTGCTATTGATAGCCTTGACGACTTCAGAAAATTCTCGTCAATTTCAACACCACGCTGGCATGCAGATTGGGAAACTCTTAAGAGCTTGAAGCTTAAAAAACTATACCAAGATGATGAGTGGTTGCAGCAAATTCGCGCAGTTGATAAAAAGTGGGCTGATTTTGTTTTACTGCCTTTTATGCCAGCAGTAAATAATCGCTATAAATTGCATTCTCTTGAATTACTAGCAGTACCTGGTATCGCGCTTACATTTAACGACAGTCGTCATTTTGTAGTGAGTAAAAACCACCCTGATGGCGAAGTGGCGTTTGCTGCACTGCAAAAAGGTTTGGCTATTCTTGCCGAGCAAAAGCGTATTAAATCTGCGTATATTGAGGCGGGTTTTATTCCTGAAGAAGGGAGTGTGAAAGTGTTAAATAGTGAGTTGATAAATAAAGACTAAGCAAGTGCTTAGTCTCCATAAAGGCTTTCAAAATAGCTTTCTAAAATAATTTGTGCCGACATACTGTCTACTTTGCCTTTGGCGAGATTGCGATAACCGCCATGGTCAAATAAGCGCGCCTTTGCATCTGCTGTGGTTAAACGTTCGTCTTGCACTTCAACGTTGTAACCAAACATGCCATGTAAACGTTTAGCAAACTTTTTCGCTTTAAATGTTACCTCTTGATTGGTGCCGTCCATATTCAGTGGTAGGCCAACAATTAATAGATCGGGTTGCCATTCATCAAGTATCTTCTTTAAATTATCCCAGTTAGGAATACCGTCTTTCGCAGGCAATGCATTGAGTGCCGTTGCAGTTCCCGATACCTCTTGCCCTACAGCAATACCAATACTTTTAGTACCAAAATCAAAGCCCATAAAGGTGCGTTGACCTATTGGATTTTTACTCATTAAGCGTGTCCTGAATAAAGCGAAAGTTTATTTACATCAATACCTAAACTTTCTATCGCTTTTTGCCAACGTAAATGCGCTGGGGTGTTAAAAATTATTTCTGGGTCAGCTGGCACAGTAAGCCAGGTATTTTCAATTAACTCACGCTCAAGCTGACCGGGATCCCAGCCAGCATAGCCTAACGTAATGAGAAATTGATCAGGTGCATCATGGCTTGTTAACTCATGTAATACATCTTTTGATGTGGTTATCATGATTTCAGAGCTGATGGCAGAGCTTGAGCTGTAACCAGGCTTGCTGCTGTGTAATACAAAACCGCGGTCGGTATGAACCGGTCCTCCAGACATTACCGCAATACTGCTATTACTTGCCATTTTGTTATTTTCAATATCAATCTGGTCGAGTAATTCACCAACGGTTAAATTGGTTGGTTGATTGATAACAAGCCCCATTGCGCCATCTTCGTTGTGCTCACAAATGTAAGTCACACTGTGTTTAAAGCGTGGGTCGGGCATGTTTGGCATTGCAACTAAAAAGGTATTTTGTAATGACTCGGTTTGCTTACTCATCGATTAGCACCTTTTGCCTTATCTTTAGCTTTTAGTATGCGCTAGTTTTTGCTCAATTGCGTCGAATAGCTTACCAGTAATTGAAATATCATAAGCTGCTTCAATTTCTTTCACACAAGTGGGTGCTGTTACATTAATTTCGGTGAGTTTGTCACCAATAATGTCTAGACCAACAAAAATAAGGCCTTTTTCAATTAATGTTGGCGCAACAGCTTCGGCAATTTTACGCTCAACTTCGGTGATTGGACGTGCTTCACCACGGCCACCGGCAGCAAGGTTGCCACGTGTTTCACCGCCTTGTGGAATACGTGCTAAGCAGTAGGGAATTACCTCGCCATTGACCACAAGCACACGTTTGTCACCGTCTTTAATTGCTGGAATAAAGTTTTGCGCCATCGCATATTGGCTGCCGTGTGCAGTAAGTGTTTCGCAAATAACACCAATGTTTGGGTCGTCTTGTTTAACTCGGAAAATTGATGCACCACCCATGCCATCGAGCGGTTTAAGAATAATGTCTTTGTGCTCTTCTAGAAATGCACGGATATGTGATTGCTCACGCGTTACTAATGTATCTGGGGTATGTTCACTAAACCACGCAGTAAATAACTTTTCGTTAGCATCACGTAAGCTTTGCGGTTTATTAATAACCAGCGTACCTGCTTGCTCTGCACGCTCTAATAGATAAGTAGCATAAATATATTCGGTATCAAATGGTGGATCTTTACGCATTAAAATAACGTCTAAATCAGCAAGGGCGATTGTTTGCTTCTCTTCAAGTTCATACCATTTTTCTGTATTATCAAACACAGTAGCAACTGACGACGTTGCGAAACTTTGCCCACCACGTAAAAACAGGTCATTCATTTCCATATAATGAATTTCAAAACCACGTTTTTGCGCTTCGAGCATCATGGCGAAGCCGGTGTCTTTTTTAATATTAAATCCTGAAATGGGATCTGAAATAATGCCAAGCTTAATCGTCATGTTAGTTTCCTTTATTTTCAACTCTCTATGTTATGGGGATGCTTAAGGTTTAAATCAAGCTAAATCCCCATAAGCAAGTTGCAATGCTGATAAAACAGTGAGCGCTGCGGTTTCAGTACGAAGTACACGTGGCCCAAGTTTAATGTCGATAAAATTGGCAGCTTTCGTTGCTTGGATTTCGCCATCGGTAAAACCTCCCTCAGGCCCAACCACAAAACGCATGTTCTGACGATTGAAGTTGCTGATGCTATCAATGGTTTTAATGCTGTGCTCGGCACGCGGGTGTAACGTCAGTTTGGTTTCATCTGTTAGTTGTGCAAGCCATTGCTCCAGTTTAATAGGAGGATGAACAACTGGCACAAAATTACGGCCAGACTGCTCTGCTGCAGCAATTGCAATTTTTTGCCATTGCTGGTGCTTTTTATCAAGGCGCTCACCTTGCAGTTTAACACCACAGCGTTCGCTAAAAAGCGGGGTGATTTCTGTAATGCCCAATTCAACCGATTTTTGAATGGTAAAATCCATTTTTTCACCGCGAGAAATCCCTTGGCCTAAATGGATTTTTAGCGGTGATTCACTGCTTACATCGTGAAATTCATCTACCGTCACAAACACATTTTTCTTATTCGCTTGTGAGATGGTACAAAGGTATTCACCGCCTTCGCCATTAAATAGGCTAACCTGTTGCCCTTGCTGCATTCTTAAAACGCGGCCTATATGTCCAGCGGCATCGTCGCCAAGTTGCAGTTCTGTGCCGACAACAATTGGACCATCTTGATAAATATGGGGAATGCGCATAATGACTCTCGAAGATTAATATGCTTATATGGTATGAAAAGCCAATCAATAAAGGCAAGTATTAAAGGCGCTTATGACAACAATTCTTGAAGTAAAGCAGCTCAGCAAACAGTTTTCTGATTTTTATGCGGTCGATAAAATCGATTTTAAAGTGGCAAAAGGGTCTTGCTTTGGGTTACTTGGACCAAATGGTGCAGGCAAAACCACCACAATCGAAATGCTGGAAGGGATATTAACCCCGAGCTCAGGTGAAATTTTATTTAATGGTGAGCAGATCACCCGTGACGATTTTCAGAAATTAGGTATTCAGTTTCAACATACCGCGCTGCAAGATTATTTAACGGTGCGCGAGACACTTAATTTATTTTCCTCTTTTTATAGCAAAACTGTACCTCTTGAAACCTTAATAGCTCAATGTCAGCTGAGTGATTTTATTAATGTAGATCACCGTAAACTTTCTGGAGGGCAAAAACAGCGTTTATTGCTGGCACTGGCACTAATTAATGATCCAGAACTTATCTTTTTAGATGAACCGACAACGGGGCTTGACCCCCACAGTCGTCGCTTATTTTGGGATTTAGTAAATGACATAAAAGCACAAGGTAAAACGATTTTACTCACGACGCATTATATGGATGAAGCTGAGTATTTATGTGATCAAATCGCGATTATGGATAAGGGAAAAGTGATAGCGATGAATAGCCCAGAAAACCTATTACGCGAACACTTTAAAGGTGCGCTTATTTCTTTACCGAAAGAGAACCTGCCGCCATCACATCAGATAAGCAATGTGCAGTTTAGTCAAGACAGTGCGCTTATTCATACCGACGATACCGAAACCACAATTGCGAGCTTGTTAGCGCAGCAAATTTCATTGCAAGGGCTGCAAATTAAATCGGCTAATTTGGATGATTTGTTCCTCAAATTAACGGGGCATGCGCTACAAAATGAAGGAGAGCCGCAACATGTTTAAACGATTTTTAGCGGTGCTTGTGGCGCGAAACTACGAGTTTTTCCGCGATCGCTCAGCGCTCGGTTGGAACCTTGCTTTCCCAATTTTGTTAGTGGTTGGCTTTGCGTTTATTTTTAAAAATGATAATCCAACCTTGTTTAAAATTGGTTATTTAGGCGATTTGCAACAGCACAGTATTAGTCAGTATAAACATTTAGAATTTATTGAATATAGCGATAAATCAAATGCGATTGATAAGCTTAGGCAGCATAAACTGGATTTATTAGTGAGTTTTCATGATAGCCAATATTGGGTTAATGCAAGCTCAGCTAATGGCTATATTGCCGAAAAACTGCTGCTTGCAGAAACTACACAACATCACACTAGTGAGTTTATCAAAGAGACCATCGAAGGGCAGGAAATTCGTTATTTAGATTGGGTAGTGCCCGGAATTTTAGCAATGAATATGATGTTCTCATGCTTGTATGGTGTAGGTTATGTGATTGTACGCTATCGTAAAAATGCGGTGTTAAAGCGTTTAAGTGCAACACCATTAAAACCTGTTGAGTTTTTAGCGGCGCAAATTGTGTCGCGCTTACTGATAGTGGTTGCGCTCACCTCAGGCATTTTTGTCGCTTGTAATTTTATCTTTGATTTTTATTTGTTGGGTAATATGTGGTGGTTATTGCTGCTTTGCATATTAGGTGCTTTTGCACTTATTTCACTTTCATTATTGATTGCCTGTCGCTCGGAGTCTGAAGAATTTACGGGGGGTATTTTAAATTTAGTATCGTGGCCGATGATGATGTTATCTGGGGTGTGGTTTTCCCTAGAAGGTAGCCCCGCATTTGTACAAGCAATTTCGCAAATCTTCCCGCTTACGCAAATGTTGATTGGGGCACGAGCGGTCATGCTTGAAGGCGCAGGCTTTGTTGAAATTGCACCGCAAATTTTTATTTTAGTTGGCCAGAGTATCTTATTTTTGCTGTTAGGTTCGCTGTTGTTCCGTTGGAAAGGGCAAACACGTTAGCTTATTTATTTTCGCCCAGTACAAGTTGGTATTCTTAGCTAACTGGACTAGGCTTTTGTTATCAAAAACAAAATAATAATGCTATGACGCCACAACAAATCGAACTCGTGCAATCGTCTTGGGAAAAAGTCGTGCCGATTGCCAGTGACGCAACCACCATGTTCTATCAGCGCTTATTTACCATAGCGCCACACTTAAAACCCTTGTTTAAAGGCGATATTGAAGAGCAGGGAAAGAAGCTTGCCACCATTTTAACCACTGTGGTGCGAGGGCTTAAGCAACTTGATAAGTTAGAGATGGCTGTATGGCAATTAGGACGACGTCATATTGCCTATGGCGTCTCGATGCCCGACTACCAGCCCGTTGCTGAAGCGCTGCTTTGGACACTAGAGCAGGGCTTAGGTGCAGATTTCACTGTGCAAACAAAAGAAGCTTGGGTTGGCGCCTACACATTACTTGCAAGTGTAATGCAGGCTGGCGCCGATTATCCCTATGCGAATTTTTCGCTTTGGAAAGCAGAACAAGGCTAAATTGAGAATAAGCGTATAAGCAAAATACCAATTGCAAGATGCACTGCAAGTTCAATATTTGCAATGCCGATATTATCTTGTTGCTCAACCTCTATATTGGTTTGCACTTTTGGCAGCGCTAATTTAAGTACCAAAAATGCAGTAATCTGATGCAGTGCAACAAATACAATTACATTCAGCAAAATCATAATGATGTTGTCGATAAAGTTGCCTGGAATAAATTCAATGCTCGACAATGCAGCAAATATCGCCAGTGATAACGCAATCATACGGGCTGCAAAGCGAAGCCCTAGCGAGGTATTATCATAGGCAAAATAGGTTTGCAGTGATGCACCTTGGTTAGTTGCTGAAAAGCCTCGCTCTTGCCAACGAGTGTGCAGTAAGATAACAATTTGAATCGCGCTAAAAGCAATAATATCGGTAAGAAAGGTATTTAAATTGGTTGCTTTTGACCATTTGTATAAACCTAATACCACGATTGAATTTGCCAGTAATACGCCAGTATCTATTAATGCAGCGCACATATTTCGTTTTTCAATTGCTCTAGCTTCATTGAAGTCTGCCAAAATAAGTTTGTTATGGATCCACTTACCTAGCCAGATAAAACTCAATGCTAATGCGAGTGCTAAGGCAAGATGAGGTAGGCTTTCTTGCCACTGTGCAAGGTTAAATTCTCTTGCGATAAACCCCACTACTAAAATAATACTGAAAATTGATGAGGCATAGCTGATGCCCATCGCAAAGTTGTCTTTCTTGGCGAGTTCATTCATTAAGTCGTAATCAGAGCTTGAAGCGCGTAATTGCTTCTTTACCACCATAAGCACTAATAATACTAATAAGCCGGTAATGGCAAATGCGACTAAAAGATCGTTCGAGAGCGTGATATAAGACATAAAAATAGCGTTCTTTTTTGCTAAGATACTAACCTAGCATGAAAAATTAATTGTTAAGAGTGTAAGTAAGTTATGGAGTTAGCACAAGGTTTACAACAGCTCGGGCAGCAGCGTTTTGCTGAACTGTTTGGTGAAGACAAGGTAGATCCTAAAATTGTGACGCTATTGTCATTAAGTGATTTTGCTTTTCGTATTTTAGAGCAGCACCCAAACTTTATTAATTACTTACAAGACCAAACTTGGCTTGCAACGCGACATACGCCAGAGGTTTTTCAACAATCACTTGAGACAATCGATGAAGGTGCAGCTTTTCAAGCCTTAAGAGAATACCGCAACTTATACTGGCTTAAATTAGCCTACTTAGACTTGGTTGATGGCAACGATATTCGCGACAGCATCAGTTATACCTCTCAGTTAAGTGAAACCCTGATTGATTCAGCCTATCGCTGGGCCTATGCGCAAGTAGCGAGTGTTTGGGGAAACCCCATCGATAGTGACGGGCTAGCAATGCCTATGTTGATCCTCGGCATGGGTAAACTTGGCGGGTTTGAACTGAATTATTCATCTGATATTGATTTGATCTTTACCTATCCCTACCAAGTTGAAACACAAGGCGGGCGAAAGTCGTGCGAAGCACAGGTTTTCTTTACTAAGGTTGCACAAAAAACCATTGCTGCACTTAATCAAGTAACGCCTGAAGGGCAAGTATTTCGGGTGGATATGCGTTTGCGTCCATTTGGCGACAGTGGTCCTTTAGTTATGAGCTTTAACGCCATGGAAGAGTATTACCAAGAGCAGGGCCGCGACTGGGAGCGCTACGCCATGTTGAAGGCGAGGTTATTGGGAAGTGAATCATCCTATTGGCAGCAATTTTATGACCTTTTAAGGCCGTTTGTATATCGTAAGTATATTGATTTTTCGGTGATTGAATCACTTAGAAAAATGAAAGCATTGATTGCTCAAGATGTGAGACGCAAGGGGTTAACGGAAAATATTAAGCTTGGTGCTGGTGGAATACGCGAAGCAGAGTTTGTGGTGCAAGCGCTACAAATGATCCGAGGTGGGCGTGAGCCAAGTCTACAAGTGCAATCGTTTTGCAGTGCACTGGAAGCACTTGCTAAGCTTAATGAAGTACCAGAAGATGTTGCCGCTACACTGACCGATGGTTATCTGTTTTTACGCCGAATTGAACAATATTTACAGCAATTTGATGATAAGCAAACGCAAACCTTGCCACAAGATGAACTTGGCCAGCAACGCTTAAGTGCCTTACTAGGTAAGCAGCAGTATGCTGATACCATCGCTGAGATAAACGCTCAAATGGCAATTATTCATACTGAATTTAACGCCATGATTGGTTCAGAAGAGGATGATGAGCAAGAAGTTGATTCGCGCTATGAATTACTTTGGGAAAAACCCAGCATTGAGGTGATTTCATCGCACCAATTATTTGCTGGAGATACTGATTTTTATAGTGTTTTGCATGATTTTAAAGTGCTTAGCAGTAAACGAAAACTCGGCGGTCGCGGCCGCGATGTGCTTGATAAACTACTGCCTAAATTATTGCAGCAAGCGGATAAATGCGGCTGTCAGCCAAGCATTTTGAAACGAGTTCTAGCGGTAATCGAGAAGGTAATTTCACGTACTGCCTATCTAGAATTATTGCTAGAAAACCCAGGTGCTCTGAATCAACTATTTAAACTGTGTGCACATAGTAAATGGATTGGCGATCATTTAGCCTGCTATCCAATTTTGCTTGATGAATTAATCGACCCAGCGCAGCTTTATCGCACGCTGCCACTGAGTGGTTATGAACAAGAAATCCGTCAGTATTTCTTAAGAATTGACGAAAATGACCTTGAAATGCAAATGGAGGCGTTGCGTCAATTTAAACAAACACATCAATTAAAAATTGCGGCAGCTGATGCCACAGGTGTACTTGATGTTATGAAAGTAAGTGACCACTTAACAGCGCTTTCAGAAGCCATTGTAAGTCAGTGCGTTAACTTAGCATGGCAGCAAATGGTAGCACGTTTTGGTTATCCGCCTGCTGCAAATGACGATGAAAAAGGCTTTGCAGTGATAGCTTATGGCAAAGCTGGTGGCATTGAGCTAGGTTATGATTCAGACCTTGATTTAGTCTTTGTGCATAATAGTGACGGTAATGGTCAAACCAATGGCGACAAGCAAATTGATGCTCGCCAGTTTTATTTAAAGCTTGCTCAGCGCTTACTGCATTTATTTAATACACGCACAGCTTCAGGCATTCTTTATGAACTTGATACCCGTTTACGCCCAGAAGGAGCGTCTGGCTTATTAGCAATTAATATTGAAACCTTCCGAGAGTATCAACTGAAACAAGCATGGACTTGGGAGCATCAGGCCTTAGTGCGTGCCAGAATGACCTATGGTCAAACTCAATTACAAGAACGCTTTAATGCTATTCGAAAAGAAGTCTTGTCGCTGACACGTGAACAACAAAAGCTAAAAGATGACGTTGTTAATATGAGACAAAAAATGCGCGATCACCTTATGAAAGGGGATGAGGTATTTTTTGATATTAAACAGGGGCTAGGTGGTATGGCTGATATTGAATTTTTAGCCCAATATTTTGTACTAGCAAATGCCCATCAACAGCCGTTGATCTCTGAGTATTCGGATAACATTCGTATTTTTGAGCGCGCAGCGGAACTTGGTTTAATTGAGCAAAATGAAAAGTTGTCGCTTACATCAGCTTATTGTGAGCTACGCGAGTTATACCATCAAGTAAGTTTACGCCAAGAGGCTAAACTTGTTAGCGTGGCAACTGTTCAAGATAAAACTCAAGCAATAATTGCTATTTGGCAAAAGTACTTAGCGTGAGTTTATGGTAAGTGATAATTGTGTTAAAGCGTTGCTTTTACACAGTTATCACGCACATATCGGGTAGGATTTTCGGTGATTACCGCAGTACCATGTTTATAACAAAAGAAGCCAAAGACATCATTTTCAAAGTCACTGTCGATGGCTTTTGATACTTGGTAAAGTGTGGTGATAAACGTTTCGTCGACACGGAAGTTGTCTTTAATGATGTAGTCTTTATCGAGATACCATAAAAACTCAATACCTTCTTGCTCAGCAAATTCAGAAAGTACCTCTTTAAGGGTTTCACCTTTAGCAAAGCGGCGCGCTTTAATTTCGCCACGCCAGTTAGCTGGGATTTTATTTGAAGTGCTGCGTTGTTTTAGTTTTTCAGCCAGTGATACTTCTGGTTCACCTAAAAGGATTACGTACTTTTCCCGCTCGGTCATCGAGTTAAGTGTGCTGCGAAAACTATTATAAAAATTTGAAAGGCCTTCAGCCGCGGGATTGGATTTTGTATTTGTATCAAAAACCGGGCCTTTACCCAGCAGTAAGTACAGTGCAGCTGCAACTAAGATAATACCTAGGGATAAATGTTTAAGCCAAAACCACACAACAACACTCACAATGTTTAAAATTAAAGCAGGTCAATAATAGCTTTAACCTAATACTAATTTGCATAATACTAATTTCGTATTTTAAGTTGAAATTTAAATTAATATAAGAGCTTAGTTGGTTATTAGCAGCAGCTAAAAAGCATTTTTACTGGTATATGTGAGATAAGTTGTGCCCAAATAGTAAACAGTATTGCTATTTGGGCAAACTAATAAAGGTTACTTTTTATAATGAGATTCAGCGTTTGGATCTTTTTGTGTTTTAAAGCGGCGGTGCAACCACAAGTACTGCTCAGGCGCTTTACGAATCGCGTCTTCCATTGCTTTGTTTACACGGGTAACGTCATCAATATCATTGCCCGTTGGGAAGTTTTCAAATACTGGGCTGACATCTAAGAAGTATTTACCGTCTTTACGATAAGTTGAAAGTGCGACTGTTTCACTGTTTTTACTGCTGGCAAAAATTAGGGTGCCCGTTGTGGTGCAGGTTTCTTCTACTGCAAAAAATGGCACAAATTCAGAACGTTTTCGGCCATAGTCTTGGTCCGGCAAGTAGTAACAAAGTTTTTGTTTGCTGAGTGCCTTTAATAAGTTCTTTACATCACGTTTGGTAACTAACGCCTCACTAAAACGCAGGCGACCATTAACAATGATGTATTCCATTAACGGGTTATTATGGGGGCGATAAAAACCTACACCGGTATTTTGAATGCCCATCATACGACCTGCAACTTCGAGGTGCATCATATGTGGCACTAACATCAATACACCTTTGCCACTGTTAATCGCATTTTCAATATGATGGTAACCGGTAATGCCGCCAAAGTGTTTATTGGCGCGCCACTGGGGCCACCACCACGCCATACCCGATTCAAAAATGGCAATGCCGGTATTTTCTAGATTTTCTTTTACAAGTTTGGCTTGTGCCGTTTTATCTAATTCAGGAAATGCCAGTGCAATGTTGACCTCGGCAATTTTGCGGCGTTTTTTGACAAAACGATAAACTAAACGACCAAGTAATTTACCAAGGCCAATTTGTAGCTTGTATGGTAACCACGAAAGCAAATAGAGAATAAGTACACTTAACCAAGTGAGCCAATATTTAGGAGCGAGAAAAGAGTATGAAAAAGGCGCTTTAGTGATCACAATATCATTTGCAAAAAGTAAAAAATTAGCGCGAGTATATCAAAAAGAAAGGAAAACGTGGGAATAGATTTATTCCCACGAAAAATTACATTACCGAGCTTAGTTTAAACCGCGGTTAATTGCTTCAATATCACTGCGAGACAGGGTACCTTCTGCAAGCTTTAAGCCTAAAGTTGATACTACATAACGGTAACGCACCGCTGATAAATTACGGCTTGCATCGTATAAGTTACGAGTACTAAGTAATACGTCAACAATAGTACGTGTACCCACTTCAAAACCCGCTTCTGTTGCTTGCAGCGCACTTTCTGCAGATACTACTGCTTGCTCAAGTGCACGGTAAGTTGCGATATCTGATACTACTTGGTTGTAAGATGTGCGTACCTGCTTGTTAACATTACGGTATGCACTTTCAAATTCTTGGCTAGCAGCAACAAAGTATTCAGTTGCTTGGTTTACCGCAGCTTGTGTACCACCACCTTGGTAAATTGGCACAGAGAAACCTAAACCTACTTTAGTTTGATCTTTACGAGGGCCAGTTTCGCCAAGACTATCACCATAAGAAGCTGATAGTGTCAGCTTTGGGTAGTGGCCAGCTTTAGCTTGTTCAATTTGCTCTTTCGCAATGTCCACAGATACGCGAGATACTTGCAGGGAAATATTATTTTCTTTTGCAGATTCAACAAATTCAGCACTCTTACGAGCAGGTTTTACTGTTGAAAATTTATCTGTGTTAAGTGCATTTAGCTTTTCGTGATACTTACCAGTGATTTCACCAAGGTTTTCACGCGCTGTTTCAACATCGTTAATTGCAACAATTTCACGTGCTACAGCGTTATCGTATTGAGCTTGTGCTTCATGTACGTCAGTAATTGCTGTAAGACCTACCGCATGGCGCTGTTTTGTTTGCTCAAGCTGGCGTTCAATTGCACGTTTTTCTGCACGAACAAACTCTAAATCGTCTTGGCGTGCAAGCACGTTAAAATAGGCATTTGAAACACGAACAATGAGATTTTGCTGTGCTAGCTGATAGCTTGCATCTGCTTGAAGTGCTTGCTTCTCTGCAATATTTAGTGATTTCCACGAGCCTAAATTGAATAGGTCTTGGTCTAATCTAATACCGCGGCTAAATACATCCGAGTCACCCAGGTCACCGTCTGTTTTTTCATAACCCATTGTTGCACCGATTTGCGGTAGTAAACGAGCCATTGCGATATCAGTGCTGTATTCTTGAGCGTCGCGTGTTGCTTTCGCTTTTAATACTACAGGGTCGTTAGCAAGTGCGATTTCGTATACTTGCATTAAGTCTTCTGCATTTGCATGCGTTACTGAAAAGCCACATGTTAATGCAACAAGCGCAGATAATAGTTTCTTTTTCATAGTTGTTGTCATCCCCAGACAATTTTTGAAAGCATCTTAGCGTGTTTTTTTATTGATTAGAAAAACAATACAGTAAAACAAAGTATTCAAGTGTAACAGAATATGAAAAATTCGTTTTATTGACTTATTAAGCTAAAATACCGAAAAATCGATAGATTATCGAATAGATTTTAAACTAATTGATTCGTTTAATATGGCCAAAATTACAAAATTCAACCAATCAGATGTAGAAATAGTCGCTAAAAAGCGCACATTTAACGGTTTCTTCAAAATAGACGAATACCATTTTCGTCATGCATTATTTGCTGGCGGCCAGTCCGATATTGTTGTTCGTGAAATTTTTGAACGTGGCGATGCGGTTGCGGTCTTACCCTATGACCCAAAATTGGATGCGGTATTACTTATCGAGCAAATTCGCATTGGTGCACTGAGTGACAAGAAATCGCCATGGCTATTGGAAGTGATCGCCGGGATGACAGATGGCAGTACCGATTACGAAAGCGTAGTCAAAAAAGAAGCGAAAGAAGAGTCGGGTATTGAGCTTAGTAATCTTGAGTTTATGTTATCGTACCTTTCAAGCCCCGGTGGTACCTCTGAGCGTTTATACTTATATTATGCTGAAGCGGATTTATCACAAGCGGGTGGGCTTTTCGGTGTGCCTGATGAAGGTGAAGACATTAAAGTGCATGTTTTACCGGTTAAACAGGCGTTTCAGTTACTTGATGAAGGTGAAATGGATAACGCAGCAACTGTGATTTGTTTGCAATGGCTTAAACTGAATATTGAAGCAATAAGAGAGAAGTATCTTACGTGTTAGCACAGGCTTATCGACAAAATTTACCGAAATATATTCGTTTATGTGAGCAAAATTATGCGCGCATAAACCGCCTGTTGCCAAAACAAAATGATAAAGGCGCTGTAAATAAAGTATTAGTTGGCGGTTTTGAATTTACCTTAACCGTGTTAGAAGCATCGCCATATACAAATCTAGTGTCGTTAAAGCAGACTGACAATCAAGTAATTGGGTTTACACGTCCCGACTTAAATGTGCGTGTGTATCATGATGCAAAAGTCGCTGAAGTAGTATGTAAATATTATCCAAAACGGGTTAAACCTGCATATGGTTACCCCAACCCAGATATGCACCAAAAAGATGAAAAATATCAACTTAATGCGTTTTTAAAAGATTGGTTGGAATACTGTATCAACCAAGGCAGAAGTACATTTCATTGGGATACCGACCATGGCGTGGTTTGAGCAAAAAGCGCAGATTGAGAGTAACCAATTAACACTGATTCATATCACCGATAGCCATGTTTTTGCTAATCACGAGGGTGAATATTTTAATGTTAATACGGCAAATTATCTTCGTAAAACTCTCGAGCGTATAAAGTCTATTGACTGTGATGCGATTATTTTTGGTGGTGATTTAACGCAAGATCACAGCGAAGAATCGTATCACTTGTTCGCGCAACTTGTGGTGGAAGCGGGGCTTGCTGACAAGTTTTTTTGGCTGCCGGGCAATCATGATGAACTTGATGTCTATAACCGCGTGTTTACGCAGTATGGTATTGTCAGTTGCAAGTTGTTGCAAAACGCTTATTGGCAAGTGTTATTGGCAAATTCCAAAGGGCCAACACCCGCGGGGCTTATTAGTGAAACGCACTTCACTGAAATTGCATCTGAGCTTAACAATAGCGAAAAATTTACCTTAGTATTTACACATCATCACCCCATTGCCATTAATGGTTATCTCGACAAACACATTTTAGAAAATGGCGATGAGCTGCTTAGTTTGCTATCACGTCATAGTCATGTGAAAGGCCTTGTTCATGGTCATGTGCACAATGAATACAGCTGGTTATTTGACGGTTTTGCGGTATTTGCAACGCCTGCCACATCAATTCAGTTTGAGAAAAATACCCCAGATTGGCAGCAAGTTGACTTAGGTCCGGCGTTTCGTGTGATACGATTACAACAAAATGGCAGTTTAAGCACACAGGTCGTATGGCTAAACAACGCGTAATTTACATTCATGGTTTTAATAGCTCACCAGAATCATTTAAAGCACAACAATTTGGTCAGTATTTAGCGAAACATCATGATGTTGAGTATTTAGTACCAAAACTAAACCACGAACCACGAGAAATTTTGCTGACGCTCGAAGCGTTAATAACACCTAATACAAAATTAATAGGTAGTTCATTGGGCGGATACTTTGCAACTATTTTATCCGAGCGTTATCAACTACCAGCGGTGGTTGTTAATCCGGCTGTTGCACCATTTGACCTAATGCATGATTACCTAGGTACGCAGTACAACCCGTATCAAGATTACTATTACGATGTGACTGAACGTCATGTTGAGCAGTTAAAGCAGTTTTACATTGCAAACTTGTCTCAGCCTGAGTTGATTTTACTTTTACAGCAGATGGGCGATGAAGTATTAGATTTTTCACAGGCGGTCGATTATTATAAAAACTGCCGTCAGCGTATTGAATTTGCTGGCGATCACAGTTTTATTGGGTTCGAACGTTATTTCCCAGATATTGTAGATTTCCTGAAAATATCGTAAAACAGTTATAACTTTAAAAAACGCGCTAAAACCTAGAATTTTTTACCCACAAGGGAAACTAGGTCACCAAAGATAATTAATATAAAAAGAACCGCATTTCATGACGACACAAGATTACAATGCAGAAGCCATTGAGGTATTAAATGGACTTGAACCGGTAAAACGCCGCCCTGGCATGTATACCGATACCACCCGTCCTAACCACCTTGGTCAAGAAGTTATCGATAACAGTGTGGATGAAGCTTTAGCGGGGCATGCATCAAAAATAGATGTCATTCTCCATGAAGATAATTCACTGGAAGTAATCGATGATGGCCGTGGTATGCCGATTGATATTCACCCAGAAGAAGGTATACCTGGGGTAGAACTGATCCTTACTAAACTACACGCCGGTGGTAAGTTCTCTAATAAAAACTACCAATTTTCAGGTGGTTTACACGGGGTTGGTATCTCGGTAGTAAATGCCTTATCAACACGCGTGTTGGTTACAGTTCGTCGTGATGCCAAAGTGTATGAAATTGCTTTTGAAAATGGCGACAAGGTACAAGATTTAACCGAAGTTGGCACTGTGGGTAAGCGCAACACAGGTACTTCTGTTCATTTTTGGCCTGATGCCAGTTACTTTGATTCTGCCAACTTCTCACTGAGTAAGCTAAAGCATTTATTAAAAGCAAAAGCGGTTCTGTGCCCTGGATTACGCATTCGTTTTGTTAATAAGCAAAGCAAAGAAACGATTGAATGGTTCTTTGAAGATGGCTTAAAAGACTATTTAGCAGATGCATTAAAAGAATATGAAGTCTTGCCTAAACAGCCATTTACGGGTGAGTTTGCGGGCTCCACCGAAGGTGTTGATTGGGCTGTGTTATGGTTACCAGAAGGTGGCGAAGGGGTTTCTGAAAGTTATGTAAACCTTATTCCTACGGCACAAGGTGGTACTCATGTAAATGGATTACGCCAAGGCCTACTAGAAGCGATGCGTGAATTCTGTGAATTCCGTAATTTATTGCCTCGCGGTGTTAAATTAACCCCTGATGATATTTGGGATCGCTGTAGCTATGTATTGTCTGTGAAAATGCAAGACCCGCAATTTGCAGGTCAAACCAAAGAAAAACTATCGTCGCGTTCAACCTCTGCGTTTGTCTCTGGTGTCGTGAAAGACTCATTTAGTTTATGGCTAAATGAACACACTGATATTGCCGAATTACTTGCTGAAATTTGTATTAGCAACGCACAAAAACGTATGCGTGCTGCGAAAAAAGTAGTGCGTAAAAAAGTCACCTCAGGCCCAGCTTTACCGGGAAAATTAACCGATTGTAGTACGCAAGAAAGTGAACGCAGTGAACTCTTTTTAGTAGAGGGTGACTCTGCGGGTGGTTCGGCAAAACAAGCCCGCGACCGTGAATTCCAAGCGGTGATGCCACTGCGCGGTAAAATTCTTAATACTTGGGAAGTGGAATCAGGCCAAATCCTTGCGTCACAAGAAGTACATGATATTTCGGTGGCGATTGGTATGGACCCAGATTCAAGCGACTTATCAAATTTACGTTATCACAAGATTTGTATTTTAGCGGATGCGGATTCCGACGGACTGCACATCGCAACACTATTGTGTGCGCTGTTTGTGAAGCATTTCCCTATTTTGGTTGAGCAAGGTCATGTGTATGTAGCAATGCCGCCACTTTATCGTATCGATGTAGGTAAAGAGGTTTACTATGCCCTTGATGAAGATGAAAAAGTCGGCATCTTAGACCGCATTGAAGCAGAGAAAAAACGCGGCAAGGTGAATGTACAACGCTTTAAAGGTTTGGGTGAAATGAACCCAATTCAGCTGCGTGAGACGACAATGGATCCAAATACCCGTCGCTTAGTGCAATTAAGCTTAGCCGGCGATGAAGACACGCTAGAAGTAATGGATATGTTACTTGCCAAAAAGCGCTCAGGCGATCGTCGTGAATGGCTAGAAACCAGTGGTGACCAAGCGGATTCGTGGAACTCATAACAAGCATAAAAAATTTAGGTAAACGAGCATGTCAGATCTCGATACCCTCGCAATGCAAGGGATAGAACAACAAACAATGGCGCAGTTTACGCAAAGCGCCTACTTAAATTACTCGATGTATGTAATTAAAGACCGTGCACTGCCACATATTGGCGACGGTTTAAAACCAGTACAGCGTCGAATTGTGTATGCGATGAGTGAACTAGGCTTATCAGCAGCAGCTAAATATAAAAAATCAGCCCGTACCGTGGGTGATGTACTCGGTAAATATCACCCTCATGGTGATAGTGCGTGTTACGAAGCCATGGTACTGATGGCGCAGCCGTTTTCTTACCGCTACCCGCTGGTGGATGGTCAAGGAAACTGGGGTGCGGCAGATGATCCTAAATCATTTGCCGCAATGCGTTACACCGAAGCGCGTTTATCTAAGTTCTCTGAGGTTTTATTAAAAGAACTAGGCCAAGGCACAGTTGATTGGATCCCTAACTTCGATGGCACTATGAAAGAGCCTGAAGTATTACCTGCACGATTACCGCATATTTTACTTAACGGGATAACCGGTATTGCAGTAGGTATGGCAACAGACATCCCACCGCACAATGTGCGTGAAGTAGCTAATGCCTGTTGTACGCTATTGGATCAGCCAAAGACTGAACTTGAAACCATTTTAGATATGGTAATTGCCCCTGATTATCCGACTGATGCAGAAATTATCACGCCGAAGGCTGAAATTCGCAAAATGTATCAAACTGGTAAAGGCTCTATCAAAATGCGCGCGGTGTATACCGAAGAGCAGGGCGATATTGTAATTACGGCTTTACCACATCAGTGTTCCGGTGCGAAAGTGCTTGAGCAAATCGCAGCGCAAATGCGTGCGAAAAAATTGCCAATGGTAGCTGATTTACGTGATGAATCAGACCATGAAAACCCAACACGTATTGTAATTGTACCACGTTCAAATCGCATTAAAGCTGAGCCATTAATGGCGCACTTGTTTGCAACGACAGATCTTGAACGCAGTTACCGTGTTAACTTAAATATGCTTGGTTTAAATGGCCGCCCGCAAGTTAAAGATTTAAAAACAATTTTATCTGAGTGGTTAGTATTTAGACGCGAAACAGTGCGTCGCCGTTTACAATATCGCTTGGATAAAGTGTTGGCGCGTTTACATATTTTAGAAGGCTTACTTATTGCCTTTTTAAATATCGACGAAGTGATTGAAATCATCCGCACGGAAGATGAACCAAAGCCAGTACTAATGGCGCGTTTTGGTATCACCGAAACTCAAGCAGAAGCGATTTTAGAACTTAAACTTCGCCATCTTGCTAAATTAGAAGAAATGAAAATTCGCGGTGAGCAAGATGAGCTTGCCAAAGAGCGTGATAAGCTTGAATTAACACTTGGTTCAGAACGTCGTATGTCGACCTTACTGAAAAAAGAAATTCAAGAAGCAGCTGAGCTTTATGGTGATGAGCGTCGCTCACCTGTAGTTGAGCGTGGCGAAGCAAAAGCGCTAAGTGAAAAAGACTTAATGCCGTCAGAAAGTGTAACAGTAGTGCTTTCTGAAAAAGGCTGGGCACGATTTGCTAAAGGCCATGATATTGATGCAGAGGGCTTAAGCTACAGAGCAGGCGACAGCTTTAAGTCGCTAGCTAAAGGTCGCAGCAATCAGCCGAGTGTATTCTTAGATAGCTCAGGCCGTGCTTTTGCAACTGAAACCCATAGTTTACCGTCGGCGCGAAGCCAAGGCGAACCTATGACAGGCCGCTTTAACCTTGCTCCTGGTGCTAACCTTGAACACGTTGTGATGGGTGAAGAAAAAGCAAACTTCTTAATGGCATCTGATGCGGGCTATGGCTTTATTGCTGAATTTAATGATTTAGTCAGTAAAAATAAAAATGGTAAAGCTCTGGTAAGTATTCCAGAAGCTGCACTTTTACTGACGCCGCAACCAATTCACGATATTACATCTGACCGCTGTTTAGCAATCTCGAACGAAGGGCGCATGCTGATCTTCCCAATTCGTGATTTACCAAAACTAGGCAAAGGTAAAGGTAATAAGATTATCTCTATTCCTAGTGCCCGCGTTAAGGCGCGTGAAGAGTTTGTTAAAGTGCTGGGTATTGTGCCTGATGGCGCATCTGTTACTTTACATGCTGGTAAGCGTAAACTCACACTTAAACCGAGTGATTTAGAACATTACTATGGTGAGCGTGGCAGACGAGGTAATAAGTTACCGCGTGGTTTACAGCGTGTGGACTTAATGGAAGTTGAGTTTACCACCGCACAAGAACTGATCGACGAGGCTATTGATCCGGAAAATACCGGAGAGTAGTAACAAAGCTTAGTGCCGAAAAGCGTCGAAAAACGTTAAAATAGCGAAAACCAGTCTCAATTTGGGACTGGTTTTTTTATAAACTGTGTTTTTTAGCTTACACATGTTAGCTAAAATTCGTATAATGGCGCGCTTAGTTATTGGAGATGTTATTTTGATATTTGCTGTTCGCTTAGTACTGCTTGCGATTTTTATCTTTTTCAGTGCGATTTTTGGTTTGCTGTTGTGTTTAGTCATGCCATTCAACCGAAACCATGTACACCGTTTTGCTTCTTGGTACGGTAGTATGCATGTACTTTTGGGTGCAAAAGTAGATATCAAAGGACTTGATAAATTAGATAAAGAAAAGTCATACGTGTTTGTCTCGAATCATCAAAATAATTATGACTTATTCACCGTAACCAATGCGGTACCAGAGAATACCGTAAGCATTGGCAAAAAAAGCATTCGTTTTATTCCGTTTTTTGGCCAGCTTTACTGGCTCTCGGGAAATATTTTAATTGACCGTAATAACAAATCTAAAGCCAAAGGCACGATTGATAAAGCGGCATCAAAAATCAAAAACGATAAAATTTCAGTCTGGTTATTTCCTGAAGGCACACGCAGTTATGGCCGAGGACTATTGCCGTTTAAAACGGGCGCGTTTCATACTGCAATGCAAGCTGAAGTGGAAGTGGTTCCGGTGTGTATGAGCACCACAACAGGCCGTATTAAATTAAATCGTTGGTCAAATCCAACTATTTATGTTGAGTTGCTTGATCCAATCTCATTAGATAAGGATGTATCAGCAAGAGAGCATGCGAAACGAATCCATGCTATGATGCAAAATAAGATTGAACAGCTAGATGCTAAAGTAGAGAGCGATTGTGGAAAACTGGCGCGAAATTAGTGAAGATATTGTTGAGTCATTATTAGAAGATGGCTCAAATCCAGACAAATTATATGAAGTAGAACACCACTTTGTATGTGAAGATTTTGATAAGTTAGAAGAAGCTGCGCTTGCTGCTTTTAAACTTGGCTTTGATGTTGAAGACCCAGCTGAACTTGAATTAGAAGATGGCAGCAAAATTTGGGGCTTTGACGTTGTTGTAGAGTGCGAACTTGATGCAGAACTTATTCTTGAAGATGTTGATAAACTTATCGACCTCGCTGCAAAAGCGGGTGTGGAATACGATGGCTGGGGCACTTACTTTCAAGAGTAAGTACTGAAATCATCAATCGAATACAAAAAATAGCGCCTTATGGCGCTATTTTTATTGGCTGTCATCTTGTGAGAGATTGAACGGGGAGAACAATAGAATCGGCACTAAAATAAGCGTATGAATGGATAACCAAGCAAGTGTACCCTCATAAACGCCCAGTGCTGTTACCGCTGTAAATAACGCAAGCGCCGAAGATACCACCGCTAATAACCAATAAAGGCCGATGGGGCTATTACTATCAAGTCGCATACTTTCAGCACACTGGTTACTTTTGCAATAACACGACATTGCGATGACTACCGTCACAAATGAAAAAGCAATCAATAAAACTTCCATGGTTATTTCCTGCAAAGGCTTTATGGAAGTAAGAGTATATTGCTTAGATTTTCAAGTCAATAAAAATGATAACTATTATCAATTAAATTTAACCTAGGATAATGTGAGGTATAAATCGGGAGGTATCTTGGGTGATTGGCGAGCTATCTTCGCGAATAGTTAAGCCGCAACTTTGATGATTCACCAGCCAACTGCCGATTAAGGTATGATTGCCATCAAAAACAGGTAGTGGCGCAAGTGCTTGCACAATATAGCCTTCTTCACCGTAGCAACCCTCACTGTGCACTCGACCTTTGGTTGGATGATGCCAAGTGATGTTAGCACCTTCACGGCCAAAAATCGGTTTTTGCACATAACCATTATCTAAACCATCACCGATATTATTTGCAAAATAGGCAGGTAACAAGTTGGGATGATTAGGAAACATTTGCCACAGTAGCGGCAGCAAGGCTTTGTTCGACAGAATTGCTTTCCACTCAGGCTCAATAAAGCGGGTATGGGTCGTTATTATGTGTTTGGCAAACGCGTCCTTAAACAAGTCTTCCCAAGGGTAGAGCTTAAATAAGTGATTGATTGGCGTATCTTCGGGATCAAGTAATTGCCCTTTATGATCAACCCCAATTTCTTCAATTGGAAAGCGTGCTGTTGCAATGCCTGCCTGATATGCGCAATCTTGAAGATAGCTGACAGTGCCTTTATCTTCGAGCGACCCCTCTGAATAGCAAAAACTCAGCTGATGCTTTAAATTGAGTTCGCTAAAGCGGTTAATTAAACGTTCTTGAATGCTGTTAAATTGATCAGCCTGACGGGGAAGTACAGCTCGGTCAACTTGTTGCTCTAACCACATCCATTGGAAAAACGCAGCTTCGTAAATTGAAGTTGGCGTGTCGGCATTATATTCCAATAGTTTTGCAGGGCCCTTACCATGGTAAGAAAAATCCATGCGGCCATATAGGCTTGGTTCTTTTTGTTGCCAGCTGCGCTTTATCAATGACCAAAAGTCTTCAGGAATGGCAAATTGTGTTAACCAATACTCATCGTTAATTACCTTTTCGACGGCTTGTAAGCACATTTGCTCAAGTTCATTGGTTGGATCTTCAATATCGTTTTCGATTTGCGCTAGGGTAAACTGATAATAAGCAGATTCATCCCAGTAAACTTCGCCATCAATCGTCGAAAATTCAAAGCCAAAGTATTCGGCCTGCTGTTTAAGATCAGGCCGAATAGGTGCATTACGGCGAAACATTAACCGCCATAGCTCCGTGAAGAAGCGCGGCTACCGAATCCTCCGCGAGAACGCGACACCGATTTAGGTTTCGAAGTAAATTTTACTTTCGACTTTTTAACCATAACTGTGCCACGGTTGTTAATCGAGCCAATCAGTTGGTTATTGCTATTGCGGAAGTTAAAAAAGTCATCTTTTGAGCGATACAGCGGCTTACTGCCACCATAAGAACTACCGCCAAAGTAGGCATATTTTTTACGCTTTTTCTTTTTCGCGTAATCCAGTGCTTCATCAACTGCTTCAGCGACAAGGCCAATCATAAAACCAGCCATAATAGGTCGCCAAATACTGTTGTTATCACGCTCGCATTGGTCAAAGCCAAAATCACTTTCACAGTTAGATTCGGATGTGTATTTAGGTGCTTCAACAAGATGATTAGCAAGGGCTTCTTGATATTGTACTTCACACTCTAAGCGTTCAACACCCCATTGTTCGCAGTCATCAACATCTTTGAATAACAGCGCGGATTCATCGCTTTCGCCACAGCCGGTCAATCCAAAACCAGCACCGAGCATTAGTGTGAGTTTGAGTTTACTAGTTCGCTTCATGGTGCCTCCTAGTAAGTCATACAGGCGGCATTTAAAATTCCAGTTGCAAGTGAAGCAACGGCTAAAAAGATACCAGCGCTGATTTCATCGTTATTAATGCGCTCAGTAATTTTAGGCATATAAATTTTAACAGCAAAAAAGGTGATTAGTTGCATTACGCAGGCAATAACACCCCAAATCGAGAAATCAATAATTGATACAGAGTTTATAGCGGCACTGGCAACAGGTAGGGTAAAACCTAAAAACGCACCGGCAAAGGCAACTGCAGCTGTGCGGTTATTTTGCTTCATTAAGGTCCATTCACAGTGTGGGGTAACCAGTGTGTAGATAAAAATAAAGCCAAGAATTAATACATAACCAAGGGCAAAATAAAGCAAAAACGGAACAAAGCCCGCAAGTGAATCCATAATCATTATTGTTATACTCCAAAAAACAAATAGCAGTATGCGAGGATTAAGTTAATGTTTTACGCATACTGAGGCAGGTTAGTCTTGTAGCACAGATAAATGTTCAAGCTCGCGATAAAGCTCTTCTTCATCTCCCATGTTCAATTCGATAAGGCGTTTTAAGTGGGTCACACTGTCGATTTCAATTTGTTCACAGCGTAATCCCAATTGTGTGTTTTCAACATGCGCAAGTGAAACCATCATTTCAATAATAATATCGCTGTTTGATAACTGAAACGATAGCGTTGCACTTTTAGCAAGATCACACGCCGTAGGCCAGTTTTCAGGTTTTTTAATCAGTGCACCTTTTAGTGAAAGGTCCAAAAGCTCAGCACTGTACTCAACACCTTGAAAAGTTAAGGTGGCAGGGGTGCGATAAATAATACGGGTGAACTGTCGTCTTTCTTGCATTAGGTACGCTCCTTATCGTCATCACTAAAGCATAGCTGATTAACAAAAAATATTAAATATTTTCATGCTGATATGTTTAAATAGCGGGCGCCAATTATGGAATTAAAATTTACAGGGAAAAATCATGTCAGAACAAGTGACAGAATGCATTGAAAAACAAAAGATTGACCACGGTGAATTGAAAAAAACCGGCTTTTGGTTAAACCAAGTATTTATGATTGTATCGACCATTGTTGGGGTGTTTTTGGCCGCGCAAAGCGGTTTAGAACAAGCGCTAAAATTCGATACGCTAAGTAAAATGGAAGACAACTATTATCTTCGCATGTCGTTATACGATGAATTAAATGATGCGGTGATTGAATTAGAAGCCTACGCACAAATACTCGCTAAAAGCCCACCTAAAAACGTGATTCTTGAGCAGCGCCCAATGCTAGACAAATATGTTTGGCAAACAATGAAATATAACCCAACAACGCTAGAAACACCGAGCGAAATTTTATCGGAAGTGCGCCGTTTTTACGGCAAAGCCGATCGGACGATAGATCAGGTGGGTCGTTGGGCGATTGGTTCAAAACATGCTTCAAAATTATTATTAGAACAAACGGAATATTTTAAAAATGGCCCGTTGCTCACATTAAAAGCAAGTGCCGATGACCTTAAACGATTACTTGCAAAAGAAGATATACAAATTGGCGTATTAAAAGGAGAGTAATGAGCCATGACCAAACGTTGTCCTAAATGTATTAATGTGGCGTTAGAAGTGACACATTATTGCGGTGAAGAAATCGATGTGTGTCGTCAATGTGGTGGATTATGGTTTGAGAAAAACCAAGTTAACCGCATGATTGAAGAGATTAATGATGGCCCGATTGGTGAATGTTATAGCCATCATTTTGGTGAGCTACTTGGTAAAACAGAGTTAAATTGCCCTGATTGTGGCGAGCACTTAGAAGCGGTGCATCTATTAAAAGATTATGAAACCGAGCTTGATGTTTGCCGCAAATGTGATGGCAGTTGGATTGATAAAGACGAGCTAACTTCGGTAGAAAATAGTCCAGAACTGCGTAGCGCGTTAGATGAACTGAATAAAAAGGTGTCTTGGAAAACCTATTTGTTTCAGTTTTTAACGCAAATGCCAGTGGAATATAACTTAAAAACGAAATCAAAACCTTGGGTTAACTGGTCGTTAATCGCCCTTAATATCATCATTTTTTGTGCTTATTTCTTTAATATCGAAAGCTTTAATTTTGTTATTGAAACGTTTGCACTTACCCCTAAAGATGTGATGAATGGTCAAGAAGTATGGACATTATTGACCTGTGTGTTTTTGCATGGCTCGGTAATGCATTTGGTAGGGAATATGTATTTTCTCTATATCATTGGTGACAATTTAGAAGATGCGTTAGGCCATAAAAAGTACCTTGCTTATTACCTTATATGTGGCTTAGGCGCTTCGTTATTTAGTTTGCTTTTATCACAAAATCCAAATATTCCATCGGTTGGTGCAAGTGGTGCAATCGCTGGTTTATTCGGTATGTATTTAATGTGGTTTAGACACGCTAGCCTGACCTTTATGTTTATTATTTATCAGAAAAAGCTTAGCGCGGTTTGGTTCTTTGCGATTTGGATTGCGATAAATATTTTTGGTCTAGTTGCGCTACAAGACGGTGTTGATTATGGCGCACACATTGGTGGATTTGTTGTGGGCTTAATTATCGGTTATTTCTTAAAAGAGAAAGTACTTGCTGACAATCCGCTGATTAAACTACTTAATCAGCCTGAAGCAGTATTAAAACGTTAGCATTAAACGGATTAAAAAAGCCCGCAAATGTGCGGGCTTTTTTTGTATTGCGTGAAAACCTATTAACCGATTTTCTTGTACTTAATACGTTTAGGTTGCGCAGCTTCTGCACCAAGCGTTTTCTTAAGCCATGCTTCGTATTCGGTGTAGTTACCTTCGAAGAAGTTAACTTGACCTTCATCACGGTAATCAAGAATATGCGTAGCAATACGGTCAAGGAACCAACGGTCGTGCGAGATACACATTACACAGCCTGGGAATTCTAAAATCGCATTCTCAAGGGCACGTAGTGTTTCAACATCGAGGTCATTGGTAGGCTCATCGAGTAAGATCATGTTACCGCCAGCTTTTAGAAGCTTAGCTAAGTGAAGACGGTTACGCTCACCACCTGATAAGTCTTTAACGTATTTCTGTTGGTCATTGCCTTTGAAATTAAAGCGCGATACATAAGCACGGCTGGCAATTTCAAAGTTACCAATTTTCAGTACATCTTGGCCTTCAGAAAGTTCTTGGAATACCGTTTTTGAGCCGTCTAAATCGTCACGGAACTGATCAACCGTTGCAAGCTGAACCGTTTCACCAAGTTCAAAGTTACCTGCATCTGGCGTTTCTTGACCGCTAAGCATACGGAATAAAGTTGATTTACCTGCACCGTTAGCACCGATAATACCAACGATAGCGCCTTTTGGTACTGAGAAGCTTAAATCATCAATCAGCACACGATCACCGTAGCCTTTTTTGATGTTACTTACTTCAAGTACTTTATCACCTAGGCGAGGACCTGGTGGAATAAATAACTCGTTAGTTTCGTTACGTTTTTGATAATCAGACTGCTGTAGCTCTGAGAATTGTGCCATACGCGCTTTTGATTTAGCCTGACGGCCTTTCGGATTTGAACGAACCCACTCAAGCTCTTGCGCAATTGATTTCTGACGTGCTTTTTCCGCTTTTTCTTCTTGCTTCAAACGCGCATCTTTTTGTTCAAGCCATGATGAGTAGTTGCCTTCCCAAGGAATACCTTCACCGCGGTCTAGCTCTAAAATCCAACCAGCTACGTTATCTAGGAAATAACGGTCGTGGGTAATCGCTACAACAGTGCCTTCGTAATCGTGTAAGAAACGCTCTAACCATGCTACTGATTCAGCATCTAAGTGGTTAGTAGGTTCGTCGAGTAATAGCATGTCTGGCTTTTCAAGTAATAAACGACAAATTGCCACACGGCGACGCTCACCACCTGAAAGTACTTTAATAGGTGTGTCCCACTCAGGTAAACGAAGTGCATCAGCAGCACGCTCTAGTGCGTTATCCAGATTGTGACCATCGTGCGCTTGAATAATTGCTTCAAGTTCACCTTGCTCTTTTGCTAGCGCATCAAAATCAGCACCGTCCATTGCGTATTCAGCGTAAACTTCGTCTAAACGCGCAAGGGCGTTTTTAACTTCAGAAACGGCTTCTTCAACTGTTTCGCGAACAGTTTTGTTTTCGTCTAATACTGGTTCCTGCGGCAGGTAACCAATTTTTGTATCAGGGAACGCGCGCGCTTCACCTTCAAATTCAGTGTCAACGCCCGCCATAATACGAAGCAAGGTAGATTTACCTGCACCGTTTAAACCAAGCACACCAATTTTTGCGCCAGGGAAAAATGAAAGCGAGATATCTTTTAAAATAGTACGCTTTGGCGGCACTACTTTACTTACACGGTGCATCGTGTAGATAAACTTATCCGGTAAAGGCATGAATAATCCTATAGTGATTCTAGTAATTTAATTGCTGCATATTGTAGTGCGATAAATGGGGTCATTCAATGTCGTGATGTATTTAAAATGACATTCTATTAAGTTAAGGTAAGGTATTAAAAAAATTATAGAAATTGCTTAACTATGTTGGCTGCTCGCAAAATCCCTGTTTTTATATTGGTTTCTTCACTGATTTTAAGCTTGCCCGTGTTTGCTGAAGCGAAACCTAAAGTTGGTTTAGTGCTTGGCGGTGGTGGTGCTAAAGGGGGCGCACATATCGGTGTTTTGCGCGTGCTCGAATCTAATAATGTAAAAGTTGATTATATTGCGGGCACCAGCATTGGTGCTTATGTTGCAGGTATGTATGCCCTCGGTTATTCAGCAGATGAAATTGAAGCATTTATGCTGAATGAAGATTGGGATCAAGGTTACTCTGATGATATTCCAAGGCAAATTTTGCGCTATCGCGATAAAGAACTGCGAGATAAATATAATTTAAAGCTTAATCTTGGTATTCAAAATGGCGCCATAACCGCATCTACAGGACTTTTGGTTGGTCAAAGTATGAGTCGTTTACTACGCAACTCAACGCGCACTGTACATTTGTTTGACGATTTTGACCAACTTGCCATTCCATACCGTGCTATCGCTACTGATCTTTCGACCAGTGAAGCAGTGGTGATTTCATCTGGCAGCATTGCCGAAGCGATGCAGGCATCTGCGTCTGTACCTGGTGCAGTTCAGCCTACTGAAATTGATGGTCGTTTATTAGTGGATGGCGGTATTGCCAATAATTTGCCAATTGATGTTGTAAAAGCAATGGGCGCTGACATTATTATTGCCGTTGATATCGGTGCAGCACTTGCCAGTTCAAATGAGTTTACCTCAACGGTTGAAGTGCTTGGCCAGCTTTCAACTATTTTAACTAACGCATCGACCCAATGGCAAAAACGTTTACTGAGCGATAAAGATATTTATATTCGTCCAGACATTGATGATTTAAGTACTACAGATTGGGCGGATTTAGCTGAATCGTTAAATCGTGGTGTTAAAGCCGCAGAAAATGCGGTGCACCGGTTTAAGGCGCTATCAGTTTCAGACAGTGAATTTCAAGCTTATGTTTTAGATAAACAAGAGCGCAGTAAGCAATGGTTTAACCCAATTAACAACCCAGTATTAGCGATTTCCCTAGATAATCACTCTAACGTGCATAACAAGCTAATTTTAAAACACTTTTCAATTAAACCTGGTGATACGCCTTCTGAACACGATGTACAGCAAGCTGTTGGTCGAGTATATGCGCTCAATGAGTTTGAACGTGTTGAGACCGAGTTTAAGGATACCGAGCAAGGGCGAGTGTTAGTATTAAAAACCGTGGGTAAATCTTGGGGGCCAAATTACTTAGATTTTGGTGCCAATTATCAAAGTGATGTGACTGTTAATTCAGTGCTTTCAATTGATATGGCATATACCCGCACTGGAATTAATGAGCTGGGTGGTTTATGGCGAAATGAGGTTTCACTTGGCTTTGAAGAGTATTTTGCCACAGAGTTTTATCAACCATTAAATGCCGAGGATGATTATTATGCTCGCGCCCGTATCGCATTTATTCAAGACCGCTATAAATTACAAACTGTAAGCCAAGCTTACTTTGACTTAGAAAAAAATCACCTTCGCGCCAACTTAGCGGCAGGATATAACCTCAATAATTTTTGGCGCTTTGAAGTGGGAACATTGCGCGATGTTGGAGAGCTCGAACAAAAATCGATTGTTAATGATAAATTCCCTTATGATCAAACGGGGGTATTCTCGACCTTGATGTATGACAGTTTAGACAGCATTAGTTTTCCGACCCAAGGCAATCGATTTCGAGTTTATTATGGTCGTTTTAATGAAGCTTATGATGACAGGTTAGACCCAGCAAGCAGTCGTTACAGCTCAAAATACAAAATTGACTGGCGCGGTGCATTTTCAATAAAACACCACGCACTGGTCGGGACTATGTCATTTGCGAACTATCACTCAGATGGCCTGTTTACAGTGAATACCGAAGGTCTTGGCGGATTTTTGAATTTATCGGGCTATGGCAAAAATGTTTTAAATGGTCCGAAAAAAGCCTTTGGTGCGGCAATTTACCAATATGATCTTGGCCGAGATATGCTCAATATGACCAGCATGCCACTTTACTTGGGCATTAGTGCAGAGGCAGGCAATGTGTGGAATGTAAATCAAAGCGTTGATTTATCAGAACTGATTTTTGCCAGCAGTTTATTCGTCGGTACAGATACCCGTTTTGGCCCTGCAGCCGTGGGTTTTGGTTTTAGTGATGATGGCGAGTCGAGCTTTTTTGTTTCATTAGGTAAACATTGGTAGTTTTATAATTAATTTAAATGAAACTTCTTTTTTGTATTTTAAATTTTTATGTATGGATTTAAAAATATCATTAAAAATACACTGTGAAAATTTTTCAATCCCTGTTTAAATAACTTCACATAGACAAAGTAGGCAAGGGCGCTTTTTAAGCGTACAATACGCCCTTTATCCCACAACCATCTTCTATTTAGGAGTAACCATGTTAGAACGTAGCATGAATATCTCGGATTTTGATCCAGAACTATTTGGCGCAATGGAAAAAGAAAAGCAGCGTCAAGAAGAGCACATCGAACTTATCGCGTCTGAAAACTACTGTAGCCCGCGTGTACTTGAAGCACAAGGTTCTCAGTTAACTAACAAATACGCGGAAGGTTACCCTTACAAGCGTTACTACGGTGGTTGTGAGCACGTTGATGTTGTTGAGCAATTAGCAATTGATCGCGCAAACGAATTATTTGGCACTGACTACGCAAACGTACAACCGCACGCAGGTTCGCAAGCTAACGCAGCTGTATTCCAAGCGTTACTTCAGCCGGGCGACACAGTTTTAGGTATGAGCCTTGCACACGGCGGTCACCTAACTCACGGTTCACACGTAAACTTCTCAGGTAAAACGTACAACGCAGTTCAGTACGGCCTAAATGAAGAAACAGGCGAAATCGACTACGCACAAGTTGAAGCGCTAGCACTAGAGCACAAACCAAAAATGATCATCGGTGGTTTCTCAGCATACTCAGGTATTGTTGATTGGGCTAAGTTCCGTGAAATCGCTGACAAAGTAGGTGCTTACCTACTAGTTGATATGGCACACGTTGCAGGCCTTGTTGCTGCTGGCGTTTACCCAAGCCCAGTACCATTTGCACACGTTGTTACTACAACTACGCACAAAACATTAGCGGGTCCTCGTGGTGGTCTAATCGTGTCTAACTGTGGCGACGAAGAGATTTACAAAAAGTTAAACTCTGCGGTATTCCCAGGTGGCCAAGGTGGTCCTCTATGTCACGTTATCGCTGCTAAAGCGGTTGCATTTAAAGAAGCACTAGAGCCTGAGTTCAAAGCATACCAAACACAAGTTGTTAAGAACGCACAAGCTATGGTAGAAGTATTCAAAGCACGCGGCTACGACGTTGTTTCTGGTAAAACAGACAACCACCTATTCTTACTTGATCTAATCAACAAAGATATCACAGGTAAAGATGCTGACGCAGCGCTAGGTAATGCATACATTACAGTTAACAAAAACTCAGTACCTAACGACCCACGTTCTCCGTTTGTAACATCAGGTCTACGTATTGGTTCACCTGCTATCACGCGTCGTGGCTTTAAAGAAGCAGAAGCGAAAGAGTTAACAGGTTGGATCTGTGATGTTCTAGACAACATCGAAGATACTAAAGTACAAGACGAAGTTCGTGAGAAAGTTAAAGCAATTTGTGCGAAACACCCTGTTTACGCATAATGTTTTCTCATAGTTAACATGTTATGATAAGGCCGCTTTTTTGCGGCCTTTTTTATTTCGGGAATTGTTTATGCATTGTCCATTTTGTACAGCTAATGACACTAAGGTAATAGACTCGCGTTTAGTGGGTGGTGGTCATCAGGTGCGTCGTCGTCGCGAATGCAATGAATGTCACGAACGTTTTACTACTTTTGAAGGCGCGGAACTGGTGATGCCCCATGTAATTAAGCAAGATGGCAGCCGCGAGCCCTTTAATGAAGACAAACTTCGCAATGGTTTACGCCGTGCACTCGAAAAACGCCCTGTTAGCACCGAACAAGTAGAAGAAGTGGTGCATCAAATAAAATCACAACTGCGTGCGACGGGCGAACGTGAAGTCGCCAGTAAAACGGTTGGCGAGTTTATTATGGAAGCGCTGAAAAAACTCGATAAAGTGGCCTATGTGCGCTTTGCTTCCGTATATCGCTCATTTGAAGATATTAAAGAATTTGGCGAAGAAATCGCGCGTTTGGGTGAATAATTAGATGTTAGATAGTCGTTTTTCTGAACGTGACCATTTTTTTATGTCACGTGCTATCGAACTTGCCAAACGTGGTCGTTTCACCACAACACCTAACCCGAATGTGGGATGTGTGATTGTAAAAGATGACCAGATTATTGGAGAAGGTTTCCATATTCAAGCGGGTGGCCCTCATGCTGAGGTGCATGCGCTTAAAATGGCAGGTGACAATGCCAAAGGCGCAACCGCGTATGTTACGCTTGAGCCGTGTTCACACTATGGTCGCACGCCGCCATGTGCTGAAGGCCTAATTAATGCGGGTGTTAGCCGCGTAGTTGCTGCTATGGTTGATCCAAACCCAGAAGTCGCAGGTCGTGGTTTAAAAATACTCGAAGATGCCGGAATCGAAACCGATTTTGGCTTACTAAACGATGAAGCAGAAGCACTCAATTTAGGCTTTTTAAAACGCATGCGTGCTAACTTGCCGTATGTGCGCTGTAAGCTTGCAGCCAGCCTAGATGGCAAAACTGCTTTGCATAATGGCGAAAGTAAGTGGATTACCTCCAGTGAATCGCGCCGTGTTGTACAAGCATTACGCGCCGAAAGCTGTGCAGTGCTGTCGGGCGCCGATACTGTGATCATCGATAACGCGAAATTAAATGTGCGCTTTGATGAACTTGATGAGCATGATGCAAAACACAGTCCTCGCCAGCCAATACGCGTGATTATTGATTCGCAAAATCGTTTAACACCCGACCTCGCGTTATTTCAGCAACAATCTAAAATAATTATTGCACGTACAACACTTGATAATTCACACACTTGGCCGCATTTTGTTGAACAAGTTGTGGTGAAAGATAACAATAGCAAAGTTGATTTACCCGCATTAATGGCAATGCTAGCTGAGCGTAGTATTAACTTAGTGTTGCTAGAAGCAGGTGCGACACTGGCAGGCAAAATGTTTGAAGCGAATTTAGTGGATGAGCTTGTGCTATTTATGGCGCCTAAATTAATGGGTCATACCAGCAAAAGTTTAATTAATTTGCCTGCGTTTGACGCCATGTCTCAAGTTCCTGAACTTGAAATTAAAACCCTTAAACATGTAGGGCAGGATATTTGCCTGCATGCATTGGTAAAAAGAAATTAATATGTTTACAGGCATTATAGAAGCAACGGGTACTGTTGCTGCAATTGAAATGATTGCAGGTGATATGCGCGTTACTATTAACTCAGGCAAACTGGATTTAGGCGACGTTAAATTAGGTGATAGCATCGCAACTAACGGCGTATGTTTAACCGTGATTGCATTAACCGGGCAAGGTTATGTTGCTGATGTGTCAAAAGAAACCCTATCTCTCACCAACTTTGAAAGCTACCAAGTTGGACAAACGGTTAACCTTGAAAAAGCCTTAATGCCGCAGTCGCGTTTGGGCGGGCATTTAGTTTCGGGTCACATTGATGGTATTGCAACCGTCACCCGTATTGAACCTAATGCACGTGCTACTGAGTACTGGCTGAGTGCACCTTCACATCTAGTCAAATACATCCCGTATAAAGGTTCTGTATGTATTGATGGGATTAGCCTTACTGTAAACGAAATAAACAGCAATGAATTTAAGCTAACTATTGTGCCTCACACTGCAGGCGAAACCACTATTCGTGGCTTTAAAGTAGGTAGCAAAGTGAATTTAGAAGTGGATCAACTTGCTCGTTATTTAGAGCAATTACTGATGCCACAACAAGAATCAAAACCGACAAGCACTCTCACTCATGAGCTTCTAGCGCAAGCTGGCTTTATGAATCGATAACCAGTCGCAAGCAAAGGTAACAAAATGAGCTTACACACTGCAGCAGAAATTATTGAAGATATCCGCCAAGGTAAAATGGTCATTCTGATGGATGACGAAGACCGTGAAAATGAAGGCGATTTAATTATGGCATCTGAGCACATTAGTGCCGATGCAATTAACTTTATGGCGACTCACGGCCGTGGTTTGATTTGTTTAACGCTTACACAAGAGCGTTGTCAGCAGCTTAATTTACCGCTGATGGTAAGCAATAATGGTGCACAGTTTTCGACTAATTTTACGATGTCGATTGAAGCGGCAAAAGGTGTAACAACGGGTATTTCAGCAGCAGATCGCGCACGCACAGTGCAAGCGGCTGTGGCAAAAGGTGCAGTGCCTGAAGATATTGTACAGCCGGGTCATATTTTCCCAATTATGGCGCAGCCAGGTGGTGTTTTAACCCGTGCAGGACACACTGAAGCGGGTTGTGATTTAGCGCGATTAGCAGGTTGTGAGCCATCGTCAGTAATTGTCGAAATTCTAAATCCAGATGGCACCATGGCGCGTCGTCCAGACTTAGAAGTATTTGCTAAAGAGCACGGTTTAAAAATGGGCACCATTGCTGATTTAATTGAGTACCGCAACTTAAATGAAGCCACTATTGAACGTGTTGCTGAATGTAAGCTACCTACAGAGCACGGTGAGTTTGATTTAATCACCTACAAAGACACTATTGACGGTGAGCTTCACTATGCGATGAAAAAGGGTGACGTTAAAGAGAACGATGCAACCTTAGTACGTGTTCACTTACAAAGTACGTTTAATGATATCTTGCTTTCAGATCGCGCATCTGATCGCAGCTGGACGCTTTCAGGCGCGATGAAGTACATTGCCGAAAATGAAGGCGTGTTAGTTATTTTAGCAAGACACGAAAATCCAGAAGATTTAGAAGCGTTATTTAAAGCGTTTGAAGCGCAAGACAAAGGTGAAAGCCCAAGTGTGCGTAAGTTCCAAGGCACCTCGCGTACTGTAGGTGTTGGTTCACAAATTTTGGCTGATTTAGGCATTCATAAAATGCGCTTAATGAGCATGCCGAAAAAGTATCATGCAATTTCAGGTTTTGGTCTTGAAGTTGTTGAATACGTTGAGCCGAAATAAGCTTAAAAATAAGCCTAAAAAAATTTAATTTAGTATGATAAAATCCGCGCCTTTGCGATTGCGCGATAAATGAATTAGCCAAAGAGAAGGGCATAAAATGAAAGTGATTGAAGGTAAATTAAACGCTCAAGGGAAAAAGTTTGCTATCGTTATTTCTCGCTTTAACGATTTCATTGGTAAAAGCTTACTTGATGGTGCAGTTGATACCTTAAAGCGTATTGGTAACGTAAACGATGACGATATTACCGTTGTTTATGTACCGGGTGCTGTAGAGCTTCCTTTAGCAGCAAAGCGCATCGCAGCAAAGAAAGAATTCGATGCAATCATTTCACTTGGTGTGATTATCCGCGGTGGTACACCGCACTTTGACTTAGTTGCTAACGAGTCAAATAAAGGCCTAGCAAGTGTATCGCTAGACTATGATATTCCTGTAGCGTTTGGTGTTTTAACAACTGAAAACATCGAACAAGCGATTGAGCGTGCAGGCACCAAAATGGGCAACAAAGGCGGCGAAGCTGCACTTGGCGCACTTGAAATGGTTAACCTGTTAGAACAAATTTAAGGGTACTTAATGAAACCAGCAGCTAGACGTAAAGCCCGTAAACTGGCGTTACAAGCAATTTATTCATGGCAAGTAAGCGGTAATCCGGTTGCAGATATCGAACAACAAATGCTTGTTGAAAACGATGTAAGCAAAATTGACGTTGATTACTTTAAAGACTTAGCGCGTGGTGTTGCGGTAAATCATAAGGCGCTAGATGAGGCTGTTACGCCGCATTTAGATCGTCCTTTTGACGACATCGATTTAATCGAAAAAGCGATTTTGCGTCTATCTTGTTATGAACTTAAGTTCCGTGAAGACGTACCTTACAAAGTTGCTATCAACGAAGGTATTGAGCTGGCAAAATTATTTGCCGCTGAAGATAGCCATAAGTTTGTTAATGGGGTGCTAGACAAGACCCAAAATCAGCTTAGAAAAAAATAATTGGAGAGCCGGCTTTAGGCCGGCTTTTTTGTGCATGCAAGAATTTGAATTAATCTCTCACTTTTTCAAAGGGCGCGGTGTCGCACGCAAGGATGTGTCACTAAGTATTGGTGATGATGCGGCGCTAATTAATGTGCCAGAAAACTGCCAGTTGGCAGTAACCACCGATACCCTTGTTGAAGGGGTTCATTTCTTTAAAGATATTGACCCAAAAGCACTTGGTTATCGTGCACTTGCCGTAAACCTTAGTGATCTCGCTGCTATGGGAGCTGAGCCTGCGTGGATTTCTGTGGCGCTTACCTTGCCAAAAGCAGAGGCTCAATGGCTTGAGCAATTCACGCAGGGAATGCATGAAATTGCTGAGTACTACAATGTGCAAATTGTTGGTGGTGACACTACGCAAGGCCCGTTGACGATTAGTATTTGTGCTAAAGGTTTCGTGCCAAATGGCTGCGCGCTGACGCGAAGTGGTGCAAAAAATGGTGACTGGATTTTTGTTACTGGCACACTTGGTGATGCAGGGCTTGCCATTGATAGCAAGTATGGCAAGGTATCGCTTACTGAGCAGCAATTCAATGATGCCAATAAAGCATTTGATTACCCAACGCCACAAGTGGCAGCAGGGCAAATGTTACGTGGCAAAGCAACTAGCTGTATTGATATTTCGGATGGTTTAATTGCCGATATTGGTCACATTTGTCAGATGTCAGGTGTGGGCGCAAAACTGTTTGCTGAAAATATTCCGCTGGCTGCAACGGTTAAAGAAGTGTTGCCACTTGAAGCTGCGCTTAATTATGCATTAGCTTATGGTGATGAATATCAATTGTTGTTCACCGTGCCAGAAGAGCACAGAACCACCGTTGAAATGACGCTTAAACAATATGGTGTTGCAATAAGTTGTGTTGGCCAAATTACAAATTACACAGGCAAAGTAGAATTAACATTAAATGGTAAGCCTTTCGCTCTTGAACAGGGTGGTTTTGAGCATTTTAATGCAGAGTAATAGGAGTGTGCGTGGCACAATTTAATTTAAAAAAGTTTTCGCATTTTTGTGCACTAGGTTTTGGTTTAGGCCTTGCACCTAAAGCACCAGGTACATTCGGTACGTTTGCAGCAATCCCTTTTATTTTACTAACGATGATGTCGCCTCTTTGGTTGCAGTTGATTGTGGCTGTTGCAATTTGTGGCATTGGTATTTGGTTTTGCGATGTGGCAAGTCGCGATGCTGGCGTTCATGATCATCCCTCCATTGTCTGGGATGAGGTTGCTGGGTTTTATATCACCATGATTGGCGCGGCTATTTCTTGGCAAACCTTGCTGGTTGGCTTTATCTTATTCCGCTTTTTCGATATTGTTAAACCTTGGCCGATCAAGTTGCTCGATAAACACGTAAAAGGTGGCTTTGGCATTATGGTGGACGATATTCTAGCTGGAATATTTTCCCTAGGGTGCTTACAGTTAGTGCTTTATTACGGGCTAATTTAATAATGAGATAAACCGTGCTGTTTCGCTTAATACTGTTATTAACCTTAGTACTTTTAAGTACCTTTAAATTTGCCTACGCATCGCTTGATGATTATGTGGTTAAGCAGTGGCATATTCAGCACGGACTTGCATCACAATCACTTAAAAATATTGTACAAGACCAGCAGGGCTATTTATGGATTGGCTCTCAGTTTGGTTTAAGCCGTTTTGACGGTAACCGCTTCACCAATTTCAATGTTAACAACAGTGACTTTCTTCCCAGTAATGCAATTAACAGCTTATTGCTCGACAACGATGGTTTTCTGTGGATTGGTACTGACAATGGGCTCGTAAAATTTAGCCCAAGTGAGCTTAGCTTTGAACGCTTTAGCTTAAATGGTCCAGTTCGCGATATTGTACAAGATAACAACGGTCGTATCTGGATTGCATCAAACAGCCTTTATCTGTACTCCAACAAAAAACTCAATACCATCTCTCAACTGCTGGGTGTGAGCGACACCAATAATAACTTCAGCAATAAACGTAACGCGTTAGTAAAACTGATTGGTGAAGTGCGCAAAATGGCACTTTCGCCAGATGGTATTTGGTTGATTAACGATCGCTTTTTGCTTCGTTTACAAAGTTTGGCAAATGCCACAACTGGTAAAATCCGTTTTGAAATCACAGAGCGTATTTCACTGCCACAACGCTTAGCCCAGTCAGTACTGTATGATATGGCTTGGCTTGAGGGTGATTTGTTTATTGCATCGGAAGTGGGCGCTTACTTTTTAGATATTGACCAAGAGTTAAGACCTTTTTCATTGCCCTATGCAAATAACGCCACAGTATATAAGTTTATGTATGACTCGGATGGGTCGCTGTGGGTCTCAACCAAAGGACGCTTGCTGTATCGCGATAGCAGTGGTATTTGGCAATGGATTGAGCCATCTGATCTTGAACAAACCATCTGGTTTTCAGATATTTTCCGTGACCAAGACGATAACATTTGGCTCGCTAGTTTAACGGAAGGTTTATGGCAAGCGCGTCCAAGCCAAGTGAAACGTCACCGTGACAGCAAAGGATTAAATCAGCCAGTCACCACACTAAAGTTTGGTCAAGATAATCAGCTGTGGCTTGCTACTAGCAGCGGCATTGGTTATCTCGATGATAAAGACAAGTTTACGCTTGAAATCGCTGCTGCCAAATTGGGCGGTTTAACTGTACATGACTTGCATTTTCAAGGCGGGCGTTTATTTATAGCCACCAACCGAGGTGCTTTTGTCTACGATAATAAAGAGCTTCGTAAACTCGATGCTGCGGCACTTCGTTCTACAGCGGTGTTTGCAATCGAAAGTGCAGAACAAGGCGGTTTATGGATTGCGACTGACAGAGGTTTGTATCGCCTCGCATTTAATGGCCTTCGCTCGTTTGTTTATAACTCGTTTCTTGATAGCAAATATATCACCTTTATCAATGAACAAAATGGTAATGGCTATTTAGGCACTTCACGCGGCGCTTACTTTTTCAATGAGCGTGGCATTGAACGTTTAGCAATGGGCAGTGCCCTTGCAGAATCGCATATCAGTTTTATTTTGCCAGTTGAAAATAAATTGTTTGTTGCAACCCAGAATAACGGTCTTTTTTACCGCAGTGATAAGCGTGTTTGGCGTCAATTAGATGTTTCAAATGGTTTACCGTATGGCCCTATTTTAAGTTTGTATTTTGACGAGGCTTTACAACATTTATGGGTCAGTACCAGCAAAGGCGTTTACCGTATGCCGGTAAAACAATTTGAAGAGAACGCCCATTCACTGCAAGTAGAACAAGTTATTTCGCCATACAATAAACAACTTGATGGCAAAACCAGTCAATGTTGTTCAGGTTATGCACTCGGGGCGATTGCATCACTAGATTCGAGTTTATGGTATCCGAGTAAATCGGGGTTAGTTGAAATTCCAACGAATATCCGCCTTTTTAGCGAAAGTGACATTAGGCCGATTATTGAAACCGTAACTGCCGATAATAGTGGTGAACAACATGTTTACCCAGTGCCAGAAATGGATACTTTGACACTCAAAACCCAAGAGCGAAATCTAACGCTCGGTTATACCGCAATAAATTATCAGTCGGCGTCGAATATCGATTTCCGTTATCGTTTGGTTGGCCTTGATGGTGCGTGGCGTGAAGCAAATAACAGTCGCGAAGCAAACTATGCGAATTTACCTGCTGGTAAGTTTGTATTTGAGTTACAAGCAAAGCGTCCAGCGCAAGATTGGAGTAGCGCCGATACCATTTCGCAAACGCTCATCATTCCAAAAGCGTTTGATGAAACCGTGGTGTTTCGTTTAATCGTAGTCATGTCGTTTATTCTTGCTCTGTATATTGTGTTTCTGTTCTATCGCAATCAAGAGCGCCGTAAGCAAGAAGAACTAGAGCGTTTAGTTGAGACGCGTACCCAAGCCCTTATCTCAGCGAACGAGCAGCTTAATGAAGCAAATGATCGGTTAAAACTGGTCAGTCACTCAGATGAATTGACCGGTCTTCGCAGCCGTCGCTTCTTGTTTGACCAGCTGCCAAAAGATATCGAACATTTCCAAAGTAACCGCGAAAGCCTTGAAATTCAGGGTAAATGTATGGCGTTACTGATTTTGAATTTAGATAAATTTAGCCATGTGAATGATGTGTTTGGCTCTTTCGCTGGTGATAACTGTTTGCAGCAAATTGCCTCGATGCTAACTGAGCAAGTGCTTGGTGCCGACTATGTTGTTCGCTGGAGTGGCGATGAGTTTCTTATTCTACTCAGAGACATGCAAAAAGGGGCTGTGCATCAGTTTGCGCGCAGTATTAGTCACCAACTTGCAGAGCAAGAGTTTGTGATGCCTGATGGCCGCAAAGCCAAATTAACAGGCTCTGTGGGCTGGGCGTTTTATCCACTTCCATTACTGGGTGGGCAAATTATTAGCTGGGAAACTTCAATTAAAATTGCGGACATTGCGCTGCAAAAAGCGAAGGCGAAAAAACCGGGCAGTGTGGCCTATTTTAGCTTTTCAGATAATATAGATGCATTTGAATTTGAAGACAGTGAACGCATTGCGAGTCAGCTAGAAATGCTGCTTGAAACTGAGCAAGCTAAGCTACATATTTCAGAAATTTAAAATTGTTGAGTGTCAGGATTAAGAATTCAGATTTCAGAAAGTTTCTGAAACCTGAACTCTAATAAGATAGGCTACTTAGAAAGGTAGTCTTTGATACTTTGTGCAATACCGTTGGCATCTAAGCCAAGCTCCGCATGCATCTCTTGTTGCGTACCATGTTTAATAAACACATCTGGTAGGCCTAAGTTAAGCACAGGAATATTTAACTTTTCAGCCATAACAAATTCATTAACCGCAGAGCCTGCACCACCCATTAGCGCATTATCTTCAAGTGTAACTAGTGTGCTATGAGTTTCAGTCAGTTGCTTAATTGCATCACCATCAAGCGGTTTAACAAAGCGCATATCTAATAGTGTTGCATCAAGCTCTTCTGCAACTTTCTTAGCTTCATCGAGTAAAGTACCAAAACTTAGAATAGCTGTGTCTTTGCCTTCACGAACGACTTTGGCTTTACCAATTTCAAGTGTTGTCATGGTGTCATTTGGTAATAACTCGCCAGCACTGCCACGAGGATAGCGCACGGCACTTGGCCCTTGATGAAGATGACCTGTGTAAAGCATTTGACGACATTCATCTAAATCACTTGGCGCCATAATCACCATATTTGGAATACAGCGCATAAAGCTTAAGTCGTAAGCACCTTGGTGAGTTTCACCATCGGCACCAACAAGGCCTGCACGGTCAATGGCAAACATCACTGGTAAGTTTTGCAGTGCGACATCGTGAATAAGTTGATCGTATCCACGCTGTAAAAAGCTCGAATAAATCGCGACAACAGGCGTTAACCCTTCACACGCTAAACCTGCACCAAGCGTAACAGCGTGCTGCTCGGCGATTGCTGCATCGTAATACTGATTTGGGAATTCTTTTGAAAAGCGTACCATGCCTGAACCTTCACGCATGGCAGGTGTAATAGCCATTAGTTTAGGGTCTTTTGCTGCCATATCACATAACCAATCCCCAAATACTTTTGAGAAAGTCGGTGCACTTGGTTTTGACTTAGGTAAGCTCGTTTCACTTGGGTCAAACTTTGGTACGCCGTGGTAGCCAATTGGATCAGCTTCCGCTGGTTTGTAGCCTTTACCTTTTTGCGTACGAACATGAAGCAGCTGAGGCCCTTTTAAGTTACGCATATTGCGAAGAGTGTCAGTTAACATGCCAACGTCGTGGCCATCAATCGGGCCAATATAGTTAAAGCCAAGCTCTTCAAAGAAGGTGCCTGGAATTACCATACCTTTAAGGTGCTCTTCCATACGACTTGCCAGCTCTTTTACTGGTGGCATGCCTGAAAGTAACTTTTTACCGCCTTCGCGAATATTGGTATAAAAACTACCTGAAAGAATACGTGCAAAGTGGTTGTTAAGCGCGCCCACGTTTTCTGAAATCGACATTTCATTGTCGTTCAAAATAACCAGCATATCTGGGTTTAAGTCACCTGCGTGATTCATCGCTTCAAATGCCATACCAGCAGTCATAGCACCATCACCAATTACCGCCACAACTTTACGGTCTTGGCCTTCTTTTTCTGCGGCAAGTGCCATACCAAGCGCAGCAGAAATTGAGGTACTTGAGTGACCAACGCTGAATGTGTCGTATTCGCTTTCTTCACGGAAAGGGAACGGGTGTAGGCCGTCTTTTTGACGAATGGTGTGCATTTGCTCACGGCGACCCGTTAAAATTTTATGTGGGTAAGCCTGATGGCCAACATCCCAAATTAAACGGTCAAACGGTGTGTTGTACACATAATGCAGGGCAACTGTTAATTCAACAGTACCTAAGCCAGATGCCAAGTGGCCGCTGCTTTGTGAAACGGAATTAAGTAAGTAATCTCTCAGTTCGTTACTGAGCTCAGCAAGGTTTTGCTGCGGAATATCACGCAGTTCTTCCGGCGTATTGGCTAAGCTTAATAACGGATACTTGCTACTATCAAATGTCATGATGTTTTAAATTCTATCCTAAAAATAAGTCGCCAATTTATTGTTGTAAGTTATTTGGCGCACTAGGGATCAGTGATCTCTAGCAATTATATATTCTGCAATGGCTTTGAGTCGACCTGTATCGGCGTCTATTTCTGACAAAGCATCAATTGCTTGGTTCACAAGCGAGTGCGCTTTTTCTTTTGCGCCTTGTAATCCCAGTAGTGCAGGGTATGTGGCTTTATTTGCTTCAAGGTCTGAACCTTGCGGTTTGCCTAACGTCTGCGTATCGCCTTCAATATCAAGAATGTCATCTTGCACTTGGAAGGCAAGGCCAATTGATTCAGCATAACGCGCTAACGCCGCAATTTCTATCTCACTTGCATTACCTGCAAGTGCGCCCATAGTAATTGCTGACTTTAATAGTGCCCCTGTTTTTAGCTTATGAACACGTTCCAGTTGTGCAAGGGAAATCACTGAATCGGTTGCAGCTATATCAAGGGCTTGTCCGCCACACATGCCTACTAAGCCAGATGCATTCGCCAAAGTATGCACAATTTTCAATTGGTTTTGTGCTGATGTGCTTACAAATGGCGCTTCGGTTATGGTTTCAAACGCAAGGCATTGTAGAGCATCACCTACTAAGATAGCGGTCGCTTCATCAAATGCAATATGACAAGTGGGGCGGCCGCGGCGTAAATCATCATCATCCATTGCGGGTAAATCGTCATGCACCAATGAATAGCTATGAATACATTCAATGGCAGAGGCGATGCGATCTAAATCTTCATCTTTAGCAGCGAATAGCTCACCGGTTAAATACACTAAAATTGGGCGTAGTCGCTTGCCGCCATTTAATAAGCTATAGCGACACGCTGCAACGAGTTTTTCGTCACTTTCGAGCGTGTTTGGTGTGAGTTCGCTGAGATTTTTTTCTATACGTGGTAAATACGCAGAAATAATTGTTTCAATAGAGTTCAATTGACAGCCTATTGGTTAAAATCGACGAGTTGGGCCGAATCATTTTGGCCCATCAAGATTTGCACCTTTTGTTGCGCTTGTTCAAGTTTACTTGATGAGACAGAAGCTAATGCTATGCCGCGTTCAAAGTGCTTTAACGCTGTTTCCAGTGGCAAGTCACCGCGTTCCATTTCATTCACTATGGTAGAAAGTTCAGAAATGGCTTCTTCAAAGCTTAAATTCTCGGGTTTTTTGCTCGCCATGGGATACCTGTCACGCAATTAAAATAAAGAGGCCTAATTTTATGGTTATTGACTCGCTAATTCAATTTAACTTGTTAAATAGGCAAAATAATTTCACTAATACTTTGCTAGCGCTTGCCGATAAATAAAAGTAAATTATTATAATAGTTACGATATCTTACCTTTGAGTAAGCATATTGAGCCTCAAATTTTAAAACCCAAACTTGGTTTATAAGCATTACAACTGGGAGTCAAAGTGGATTTAGCAACGGTTATAGGCATTGTCGGCGCAGTCGGTTTCATTGTGATGGCAATGGTAATGGGTGGTGATCTTGGCATGTTTGTCGATGTGCCATCAGTATTAATTGTATTTTGTGGTTCATTATTCGTAGTGCTTTCAAACTACACGATGGGGCAATTTTTTGGCATAGGTAAAGTGGCTGGCAAAGCCTTTATGTTTAAAATTGAAGCGCCAGAAGAGTTAATCGAAAAATCAGTAGAGCTTGCAGATGCAGCCCGTAAAGGGGGCTTTTTAGCGCTTGAAGAAGCAGAAATTCCCAATCAATTTATGCGTAAAGGCATTGATATGTTGGTAGATGGCCACGACGCAGATGTGGTACGTGCTACACTACAAAAAGACATCAGCCTTACTACCACAAGGCACGAAGCCGGCGCTGGTTTATTTAAAGCACTGGGTGACGTTGCCCCTGCAATGGGCATGATTGGTACCTTGATTGGTCTGGTTGCGATGTTATCTAACATGGATGACCCAAAAGCGATTGGTCCTGCGATGGCGGTAGCTCTTTTAACAACCCTGTATGGTGCGTTCCTTGCCAACGTAATTGCCATTCCTATTCAAGCTAAACTTGAAAACCGTAAGGATGAAGAAGCATTAAACCAAAAACTTATCTTAGATGCGATTTTAGGTATTCAAGATGGACAAAACCCAAAAGTAATTGAAGGTATTTTGAAAAACTACCTAGCTGAATCTAAACGTGCAGTAGATACCGAGGGGTAAGTTATGTCGGACGAAGCTGAAGAATGTAAATGCCCGCCCCCCGGACTGCCGGCTTGGATGGGCACCTTTGCTGATCTGATGTCGCTTTTAATGTGCTTCTTCGTATTATTATTAGCGTTTTCAGAAATGGATGTGTTGAAATTCAAGCAAATTGCTGGCTCGATGAAGTTTGCATTTGGTGTACAAAACAAAATCGAAGTAAAAGACATTCCAAAGGGTACCAGTGTAATCGCTATGGAATTTCGCCCTGGTAAGCCTGACCCTACACCAATTGAAACCATTCAACAGCAAACCGTTGAAATGACTCAGCAAATGTTGGAGTTTCAAGCGGGTGAAGAAGACAGTGCCGGTGGTAGGCAAGAGCAACGCGGTAATCGTCGCGGTGGTGAATCATCAAGTACCTCAAAAGAAACTGCCAGTGAAGCACAACAAGAAAAAACTAATGAGCTGCTGAAGAAAATAGCGCAGCAACTTGAACAACAAATTATTGATGGTGCAATTGAACTTGAATCATTAGGGCAGCAAATTATTATTCGCATTCGTGAAAATGGCTCATTCCCATCGGGCAGTGCGTTTTTACAACCGCAATTTAAGCCAATTATTCAAGAAATCGCAGTATTACTTAATGATGTACCAGGTGAAATCACAGTATCAGGTCATACTGACGATTTTCAGGTAAGTAATGAGCTGTATACCAATAACTGGGATTTATCAGCAAAACGAGCGGTTGCAGTAGCAACTGAAATGCAAAAAGCACCGTCGTTTGATAAAGGCCGTATGGTGGTGATTGGCCGAGCAGATACAAGGCCGATAGAGCCAAATGTAGATGACGAGTCGCGCCGCCGAAATCGTCGTGTTGAAATCTCAATTATGCAAGGTAAGGCAAAAGAGTCGACACCAATCGATTTACAGTAAACATAAACCACAGTTGATACAAAAAAGGCCTCATTACTATGAGGCCTTTTGCTTAACTAATATTAACTTTGGATAGACAGTTAGCTAAATTAGAAGCGATAAGTTACCGAACCACCAACTGTGCGTGGGTCAATAATTGCTGCGTAACCATCAGGGTAGCGTCTGCCCGCAGGCTCAAACACTGTTGTCGCTTGTTTATCTGTCAGGTTGTTAACAAACGCATTAATAATCCAGTTTTCCAGTTCGTAATTTAGCGACACACGGGCAACGCTATAATTACCCGCCATACGCTCTTCACTATTAGTGATTTCACCATAATATTCATCGACATAATTAATTGATGCTTGCGCCGATAAAGCATCGGTTAGCCAGTAACTTGCGCCTAAGTTAGCAGTAATGCCTGGCGCTGAGCTTAGTTCATTGCCGTTAACATGTTCGTACTCAGGGCTGGAGTCTTTAATTTCAGAGCGCATTAAGCCAAGGCCTGCATTTACTTTAAAGTCTTGAGTTAGCATTGCGCTTGCCTCTGCTTCAAAACCAAATGTTGTAACAGTATCAATATTAGAAATTCGACGGTTATAGTCAGTTGCTTGGTAGTCTGAATAGTCGTTATAGAAGAGGTTTGCACTTAGGTTGATATTGCCACTGTTAAGGCTTGAACGTACACCCGCTTCAAACGTATTTACCGATTCAGAATCGTAGTAGTAATATTCACCAGCATACCAATCCAGTGCACCGCCAGCGCCGTTATACCCTTTGCGCGCACTTACTGTTGCCGTTGTGTTGTTTGAAATTGCATACTGTAAAACCAGTTTAGGTAAGGTAATGGTATTTGCTTGGTCAAGCACTGACGCTTGATCCATCACAAAATCGCGATACTGTGACTCACGCTCAACACGGCCACCTGCAATTAAGGTAAAATCGTCAGCAAATACGAAGCTAGCTTCACCATAAATGGCTTTAGAGTCGCTTTCATCGTGGCCATGGTAAATTGAGCCACCAATACTTTGATAATCTTGTTCACGTTCAAAGTAGGCAAGGCCAACAAAGCCATAAAATTGTGCATTGTTTAATCCAAAACGCATTTTGCCATCAAGTGTTAGGTTGTCTTCATCTACCGTTAGGCTTTGCTGGTTAGCAATATTCATATCGTAGCTGTCAAAGCCCCATTGATAATCCATACCCGCTACTAATAAATCAAATGCGATGCTATTTGAAAGCTGATAGTCGAGTTTTACACTTAACGTGGTTGAGTCGGTATCCATATAACGTTGACCAGTTGGAATGTAATTCCACGGGTCATCCGCAGTGTAGTATTTTCGGCCGCTATCGCCTTTTTCTTGATTATCCGAGAGCGTAACTAAGGCTGAAAAATCTTTAACAGCGCTTGGCTGCCATAATAATTTTGCTTTTATACGGGTCGTTTTTAATTCGTTTAAGTCAAAATCTGGCTTATGCGTATCGTAAATAACACTGTTATCAAATGATTCACCATCAAGCAGTTGCCCAGTAAAGCGAAATGCCAGTTGCTCATCAATTAACGGACCCGATACCATAAATGAACTGTCAACATATTGGTTTTGATTGCGATAGCCTAACCTTGCTGCACCTTCCCAGTCGTAGCTTGGATCTTTGGTTTTTATGTAAATTAAACCACCTAAACTATTGCGACCGTTATTTGTTGATTGCGGTCCGCGAAACACCTCGATTTGTTCAATATCCCAAATGCCGCTGTCGCCTGTTAAATCAGCCATAAAGGGTTCAGTTACACCGTCAATTGATGTTGAAACACGCGCACGAGCACCACCAGTTACGCCATTAAATCCACTTGCAGAACCATTGCCTGTAACACCGCGAATATCCGGTACGGAGCCTGTAAGTGTTACCACGTTAGGAATTTCAGATACCGCTTGGCTAATGGTTATGTGTTGTAATGAACGCAGTGTTTCTTCTGCAATGACTGACACACTCGAAGCTGTATCTTTTAAGGTGCGGTCTGCTTTTTCACCAATCACAATAATTTTTTCTATTGATTCGAGAGTTTGATCATCTTCGGCTTTGCTAGCCGTTGAGTACAAAGAAGTTAAAACAAGTAAAGAAAGCGTGTGTAGTTTAAAATCACCAATCGTTTTAACGTTAGGCATTTGGGGTAATTCCTTTTTATAAGAGATTGAAAGTAGAGTTAAAAAACGCTATTCTAAATGCAAATGATTATCATGTAAATTATAACTTATCTCTTATTCACAACACTCGAAGGGGCAAAAATGGATTATTTTTCTGTGCTGCCAATAGCAATAATGCTGTTAGCAGTCGCGTTGTTGTATTTTTCTAATAAACATCAAATGGTGTTTGCCAAAACTTGGCCTAAACAATTAAGGCCTGTTGCCTATCTGCTTATTATCGTGGCAATCACCACTATGGCACTTAAATATGCACTTTCGGCAGCAATATTTATTAGCTTAATGGTGATTATGTTAAGCATTATTTTGCTTCCCACGTTCGCCCATTTAACTAAAGGAAAAACAAATGAGTGATTATGCAGGTAAGCAACAAATCAAAATGCAAGCTGATTGGTGGTCTAAAACCTTAGCGGGTATTTTTCTTGGACTGTTGCTGAGCTATGGCTTAATTGCGCTATTTGCGTGGTTTGGTCCAGACAATGTTAATCAAACTATTTCAAATGAACGCGCGTTATGGCGAGTGCAATTTAATATGTGGTTGGTTGCACCAATTTGGATGTGTGTATTGTCACTGATTTACTTGTTTAGAAGTGGCAAGCAGGCATGGCTCAAACTGGGTTTAGCAAATTTAGTTATTTATGGCGTTTGGATGGTATTAAGGAGTGCGCTATGAAAATCAAAAGCGATATTTTAAGGACATACCAAAACGTACACACTTGGACAGGTATTGTCGCAGGGCTATTTTTGTTTATTGGATTTTTTGCTGGCAGTATTACCATGTTTCGCTCAGCAATTGATGATTGGGCAACACCGCCAAGTTATCAGCTGCCACAAACTGATTTAGCAAGCATCGAAGCCGCATTACCGAAAGTGCTCGCCAATTACCCCGAAGCACAAAAAGAGTTAGTTATCAGCTTTGAAAATACGCAATCACCCTTTACTTGGTACAGCCAAGGCGGTGGTCGTGGATTGAGGCTTGATGACCAAACAGTGCACGCTACAGTTGATGAACAGGGTGAGATTATCACTCAAGATGCCACCGTAAATGAACTCTCTGGTTTGGTTGATATGTTGCATCGCACTGGCGGTATTTTAGGTGAAGTAGCAGGGCACCATATGTTGGGTGAATTTATTATGGGTTTTGCTGCGCTTTTGTATTTTATTGCGTTAGTGTCTGGAGTTATTTTCCTATTACCCACATTAACTAAGTCATTTTTTGCTCTTCGTAGCGCAAAAGGCGCCAATCGTTTTTGGCTTGATAGTCATAATCTAGTGGGTATTGCCAGTTTGCCATTTCATATCATTATTGCTTTTACTGCTGTGGTGTTTGCTTTTCACGATTTCTTCTATGCGGGGCTTTCGCAAGTGTATGGCGATAATGAACTGTTCCCAAGTGATCCACCTAACAAACAGGTATACGCGCTAGACCAATTACCAACGCTGTCAGATTATTTTGAAACAGCTGCAGCTTATGCGCCCGGTTACCAAGTGAGTGAAATTCGTTTGTCGGGGCTAAGTGGTGCGCGTGCCAATGCGGCGATTTCACTAGTAAACGAAAATGAAGTAATGCGCGGGCCAAATACCGATTTTATTTTTATGCACCCTTACACCCTCGACATTCAAACCAGCAGTATCTCAAGTGGTGATCAAGGTGTTTGGGTTAATGCGGTAAGTACTTACTTTGCGCTGCATTTTGGCAGTTATGGCGGTAACTTTGGCCGTTGGTTGTATTTTGTGATGGGGCTTGCCGGCGCATTTTTGTTCTACACTGGCAACTTACTTTGGCTTGAAAAGCGCAGGCAAAAGCAAGGTAAACAAACGAAGTCAGTGCAATTTATGGCAAAACTCACCATTGGGGTGTGCTTGGGCTCATTACTTGGGGTCATAAGTTGTTTTGCCCTCACTAAATGGCTAAGCATGACTAGCATAAATATTAACCATGCCTACATGTGGATTTACTATAGCTGCTTTATAGGGGCGCTTGCTTTAAGCTATTCAATTGGTGCAGCAAAAGCCGCGATAAGTTTAATTAAAGTCAGTATTGTGGCGTGTTTATGGGTGCCATTAACATCGATTATTGCGTTATTTATACCCTCTTTTGGCATTTGGCCTGCAAACGGGTTATCACAAATTGGTATAGAGCTTTTTGCGCTGCTGTGTGCCTTTATTTACTTTAAAGCACATCAAAAATGTGTAAAACGTTTCTACTCAGGCGAGCAAAATAGCATTTGGGCTTCGGCAAACCAACAAACACAGGCTATTGAAGTACCTCTCACTGTCACAAAGTAGCTTAATAGTAGTTATAACCAAATACACGCTAACAAACTTAGTTGCGCGTGTATTTGTAATATAATGAAATAACTTTTCATTAAAAAATACTTGTGTTTTTTAGCATATTCAGTAATTTGTAAGGTGCCTTAAGGCAAAACAACTACAAGGAGATAATTATGAAAACAGTAGATAAGTATTCTTATATGCCAGGTACCGGTGGTTCAGGCGGTGATCCAGATAAAAAGTAGATTTCAAAGTGAATCTTGTTGAGTTGCTCGTTATAACGGGCAACTATTATACTTCCATTATTTTTATTGCAGCTATTATTCTTTTTCTGCTTAAAGATAAGGAATCAGCGTTATTTGCCTTTGTAACTTTTGTATTCTTTTTCATTGGGATAACTTATTATCCGTTTTTGATCGAATGGGACTCTAATAAACTTTACAGATATCCTATTTGGATTTTACACGATACTTTGTGGATGGGGTTAATAGCTTATCTAGGGCTAAAGGATAAAATACATTGGCGCCAGTCAGTTCTTGGTCAGCTGTTTTGCATACCTCTACTTGCAGTTAATTTTTTTAGAGCATTGGATATGCAATTTATTCAAATGTATATATCAACAACTGCTTATAGGATTGTTTACCCTCTATGCGAGGTTGCAATTGTGTTGTTATGCTGGCTACCGATTTTTGTTTATTTAAAAAACAAACTCTTTACAAAACCACAACCCGCGTAATTCTTTATTAGCATCTATTCTGTAATGCGATATAGTTAGATGTAATTATATACAGTTAACTTGTTAACCTTGAAACTCTATAGTGTAGAAAAACCTTATTTAGGACGTGCTATTGCGCATACACTGCCTAAACCCGAAACTAACTTATCACTCTTAAAAATAATTGTGTTTTTGAGCATATAAAGAAATTTGTAAAGTGCCTTAAGGTAAAGCAACTACAGGAAGATAATTATGAAAACAGTAGATAAGTATTCGTATATGCCAGGTACCGGTGGCTCGGGTGGTGATAATGGTTCTGGCGGTAATGGAACTGATAAAAAAAGAATAAAGCATGCAACTTAACGAGCTGCTTATTTCATTAGGCAGATATCACACTTTATTAGTTATTCTCTCATTTATACTTCTTGTTATTTTAAAGCAAAAACAAGGAGCAATCTTTGCTGGAACTACCGCTTTTTTCTTTTTACTCGCTAATTTTTATTTCCCCTATTTAATCGAATGGGACTCTGGCAATTTATATCGTTATTTTGTTTGGTTAATGCATGATTTAACTTGGATGGGAACTATCGCTTATTTAGGGTTAAAAGATAAAGTCTCTTGGCGTCAATCTGTGCTTGGTCAGCTTTTTTGCATTCCTATTATTTGTCTTAATGCTTTTCGAGCGATGGATATGGGCTTTAATAGCTTTAACTTTTCACTTGTACCATATCAATTTATATACCCTGTGTTTGAAACAGCGATTGTAGCGCTCTGCTGGTTACCGATTTTTGTTTATTTAAAAAACAAACTCTTTGCAAAACCACAACCTGCTTAATTCTTTATTAGCATTTATTCTGTAATGCGATATAGTTAACTGTAATTATATACAGTTATTTATTTTGATTTGAAACTCTATATTGCAGAAAAACCGTCTTTAGGGCGAGCTATCGCAGATGCGCTGCCAAAACCTCATAAAAAAATGGATGGCCATATTATTGTGGGTAATGGTGATGTGGTGTCGTGGTGTATTGGTCATTTACTGGAACTTGCAGAACCCGACGAATACCATGAACGCTATAAAAAGTGGAATTTAGCTGATTTACCTATCGCGCCTGACAGTTGGCAATTAAAAGCCAAAGCCAAAACTCGCAAACAACTTACCCTGCTCAAAAAGCTAATTAAGCAAGCCAGCCAGCTTGTGCATGCAGGCGACCCTGACCGAGAAGGACAATTGCTGGTGGATGAAGTAATTAGTGAGGCAAAAGTATCAAAAACAAAACTTGATAGTACCGAACGTTTGCTGATTAGCGACCTTAATTTAAATGCCGTTAAAAAATCGCTTGCCAATTTAAAGTCGAATCGTGATTTTATACCGCTGTCTGTTTCTGCGTTAGCGCGTTCTCGTGCCGATTGGTTAATTGGCATGAATTTAACCCGTGCTTATACCATTAAAGGTAAACAAGGCGGTTATAGCGGAGTGCTATCAGTGGGTCGTGTGCAAACACCTATTTTAGGCTTAGTTGTACGTCGCGATTTAGAAATCGAAAACTTTGTTAGCCGCTCTTTTTTTGAAGTAATCGCCGAGAATATCACAGAACAAGGTGAGCAATTTCAAGCTAAATGGCTGCCAAGTGAGGCGTGCTTGCCATATCAAGATGAAGATGGCCGTGTGTTGCATAAGGGCCTCTGTGAAAATGTGATTAGCCGGATAACGGGGCAGCAAGGGCAGGTGTTATCTGTTGAAGAAAAAACTAAAAAACAAGCGCCGCCTTTACCTTATAATTTATCGGCACTACAGATTGATGCGGCAAAGCTATTTAAAATGCCAGCCAAAAAAGTATTGGATATTTGCCAAAGCTTGTATGAAAAGCACAAGTTGATTACGTACCCACGTTCAGATAATCGCTATTTACCAAATGAGCATTTTTTTGAAGCGCCACAAGTGCTTAGCGCAATGGAAAATAACAAAGGGCAAACAAGCGAGCTGATTGGAAACGCAGATACCTCGCTCAAGCATAAGTGTTGGAATGATAAAAAAGTAGAGGCGCACCACGCTATTATTCCCACCAGTAAAAAGCTTAAAAGTGCGAGCTTAGGCTTTGAAGAAGAAAAAATTTACGGTCTTATTTGCCGCCAATATTTAGCACTGTTTTACCCTGATTATATTTATCACGACACAACCGTGTTGGTTGAAATTGCTGGCGGTAAATTTAAAGCGACGGCAAAGCGCGAAAGCCAGCTAGGATTTAAAGTGCTGATGGGTAAAAGCGAATTAAAAGATGAAGTCACTCTGCCTGCGCTTTCAAAAGGACAACGATTTACCTGCCAACAAGGGCGCTTAGTTGAAAAGCAAACAGAGCCACCGCAACATTTTAACGATGCCACCTTGTTAAGTGCCATGACGGGTATTGCGCGCTATGTGGACGACGCTGAAATAAAAAAAATCCTGCGTGACACCGACGGCCTAGGCACTGAGGCCACACGCGCTGGCATTATTGAATTGCTGTTTAAACGCGGTTTTTTAGAGCGTCAAGGTAAACACATATTAGCCACCGAAACCGGCAAAGCCCTCATTAATGTATTACCTGAAAAATTAACAAAGCCCGATATGACAGCGCTTTGGGAAGCACAATTAACGCAAATCGCTGAAAAGCATGGTAGTTATACTAGTTTTATGTCACCTCTACTTAATGAGCTACAAGGGCATATTGAACTTGCCTGTAAAACACCTGTTAGTGGCTTTAATCATTTACCCCCGCCAAAACAAAAACCGTTTAAGCGCCGCTATAAACGCAAAGCAAAAACAACCAGTTAAGTAAAAAACCACATCCCACTTTTGGGATGTAGTTTTTTAAAAGTCATCCCAAAAGTGGGATGTAGTAAAAAACTTAAAACCGTAAATTAACTATAACTTATTGTTAATATTTATTTTTATTGTTTGGCACGCTCTTTGATACAAGTCTATTACCAATGCAAACAGATTAGGCATTTAAAATGGACATTATCAAAACTAAAAAAACACCGTTTTACAAAAAGAAAGCAGTAGTATTTTCAATGGCAGCTGCACTTTTTGCAGGCGCCGTCTATGGCGTTGCGAAGGTGGATTTTGCAAGTGCAACTGTTAAACGTTCAAACCTTCTTACAGCAGAAGTTAAAGCTGGTGAATTTACAATTAAGGTATCGGGTCACGGTGTATTAGCGCCGCGCGATGTGCGCTGGGTTGCCAGTAATGTTGAGGGTAAAGTAGAAAAAATTCTTATGAAGCCAGGCGCAGCGGTTAATCAAGGCGACTTAATTGTTGAACTTGCTAACCCTGAACTAAAGCAAAAAGTGGAAGAGTTACAGTGGGAGCGCACAGCGCTTGAAGCAGAGCTAGCTGCACTAAAAGTAAGCCAACAAACCAAATTACTGGATATGCAGGCAAGCTTGCTGCAAACCAAAATGGCCTACGATAAAGCCAATATGCGTTTGCAAGCAGAAGAGCAATTAATTCAAAAAGGCAACGCTACGGTGTCTCGCCTTGATTACGAAAGCTCAAAATTAACTGTGTCACAGTTAAAAGAAACCCTTGCGATTGATAAACGCCGTGAAATGCAACTTGGTGAAAATTTAAAGGCCAACCTTACCGCGCAGCAAGCGCGTTTGGAAAAGCTAAACAAAACCATTGAGCGTGCCGAATTTCAGCTTGCATCACTAAAAGTACTGGCGCCAGTTTCAGGTATTTTACAGGCAATGCCGCTTGAATTAGGTCAGCGAGTATCGCTTGGTAGTAATGTTGCTAAATTTGCTAAGCAAGATGATTTAATTGCTGAATTAAAAATCCCAGAGCTTAAAGCATCCGCTATCGCGCTTGGGCAGAGTGTATCGATTGATACTCGCTTTAACACCATTATGGGCATAGTGAAACGCATCGACCCTGCAGTTGTAGAAGGTACAGTGCAAGTGGATGTTGAGCTTGAAACTCCATTACCACAAGAAGCGCGTCCAGATCTTTCTGTTGATGGCGACATCATAGTCGCTAAAAAAAGTAACACCTTATATGTTCGCCGCCCAGCATTTTCGCAAGCTGAGCGCACCCTAAGTGCTTTTAAACTGGTTGAAAATGGCCGTTACGCTGAAAAAGTGGCGGTGACCTACGGTAAAGCATCAAGTACCGAAATTGAAATTGTAACTGGATTAGCCGTGGGTGATCAGGTGGTCATCTCTGAGCAAAGCGAATTTTCACGTCATGCACGTGTTGCGCTTAACTAATCCAAAACCACATTAATAACGAATTTTGAAGGAATAATAATATGAATACATTAATTAAACTAACAAACCTAAAAAAAGTATTTGCTACTGACGAAGTTGAAACTCACGCACTAAGCGAGATTAATTTAGATATTAAACAAGGCGAGTACGTATCAATTTCAGGCCCTTCAGGTTGTGGTAAATCAACCTTACTATCAATTTTAGGCTTACTGGATACCTGCTCAGGTGGCAGCTTTGAATTAAATGGTCATCAGGTTGCTGGGCTTGATCACAAACAGCGCGCATATATTCGTAACAAAGAAATCGGTTTTGTATTTCAATCGTTTAACCTGATTAGCGATTTAACGGTAGAAGAAAACGTTACGTTGCCACTAACTTATCGTAAAGACTTAAGTAAAGCAGAGCGTAAGCAAATGGCGCTAGCGGCGCTTGAAAAAGTTGATATGAGCCACAGAGCAAAGCATTACCCAGCGCAACTTTCAGGTGGTCAGCAGCAACGTGTTGCTGTAGCGCGTGCCATTGTTGGTAACCCTTCAATTATTCTTGCGGATGAACCAACCGGTAACCTTGATTCGAAAAATGCAGAGCTAGTAATGGCGTTGCTAGACAAGTTACATGCAGAGGGCACCACCATTTGTATGGTTACTCATGACCCGCGTGGTGCAAAACGTGCAGAACGTATTGTAGAAGTATTTGATGGCCGCATTGTTGGCGATACGCAAGCGCAAGTTGCAGTAGCATAAGGAGAAATACCATGTTAGACGATATTTTATATGCTGTTCGTGGGATGCTTAAAAACCCACGTTTTGCAGCGCTAACCACCTTTGTTATGACCATTGGTTTAAGCTTATGTATTTATATGTTTAGCTTTATTTTCAATACGCTAAGCGGCACTATCCCACTTGAAGATGGCGAGCGTTTACGCAAAGTGACAACGGTAGTAAACGGTGTGGCGTATGATGGTACTTCAGTGCGTTACCAAGAATACTTGGACATTGTAAATCAACAAACCAGCTTTGAGTTTCTAGATGCTTACGATACTTACACAGTAACCGTTTCAACCAGTGACCGTGCTATTCGCTATTCATCACACTTTGTAAGTGAAGAATTCTTTAAAGTATCAGAGGCAAAACCAGCGCTTGGTCGCTTATTAACAAAAGCTGACTCTACTAGCAATGAGCGTGTGGTGGTGTTAGGTGATTTAGTGTGGCGTGAAATGTTTGCGTCAGACCCAACAATCGTCGGTCAAAAAGTTCGTATCGATGGTAAAAACCATACAGTGGTAGGGGTAACAGAGCCTGGTTATCGTTTTCCTGACTTTGCCCAAATGTATATGCCTTTTAAAGTTGAAAGCCAAGGTATTGCACGAGAAGATTCTAACTTCGTAGCAGTTTACGGTGTACTAAAAGAAGGTGTTTCTGAGCAGCAGGCAAATCGCGAAATGGAGACCATTTTTGCGGAATTTGCACGCCAGTATCCAGAACTAAACTCAACAAAAATTGGCTTTGTTTGGACTTTCCAAATGGAAAAAATTGGTAAAGGCGGCGATGCGCTGGTACTTGCTATGGCGTTAGCTGTGATGTTTATTTTAGTTCTTGCGTGTGTGAACGTGGGTAACTTGTTGTTATCTCGCGCGATTGAACGCAACAAAGAAAGTGCCATTCGTACAGCGCTTGGTGCACCACGTTCGGTACTTATTCGCCAATTAATGTGTGAAAGCTTAATTATTAGTGTGCTTTCTGGCTGTTTAGCAGTATTAATTGCAGGCTATGGGTTAGATTTAACGTTTGACTACTTTTTAAATTCACTGCCAATTGAACCGCCATTTTGGTGGCAAGCAGGGCTTACGCAAACAAGCTTAATGATTACTGTGGTAACAGTGTTAAGCACAGTACTAATTACTGGTGGCTTACCAGCATGGCGTGCAACTAAAACCGATATTAATGCAGTATTGCGTGACGGTACACGCGGTGCGCAAAGCAAAACGGCGGGTCTACTTAGCAAGGTCATTGTTGGTTTAGAAGTAACTTTATCATGTGCGCTGATTATGCTTTCAGCGGCGATGCTTAATTTAGTAAGCAAAATGAATGACGCTGATTATGGTGTTGCGGTTGATAACCGTGTTGCAGCGCGAATTGCACTACCAAGCGAACGCTACGGAAAAGAAAACATTGAAAGAGCAAAACAGTACTATCAATCACTTGAAGAAAAGCTAACTGCAAACCCTGCAGTTGAAACTGTTACTTTTAGCCAGTCATTGCCGCATACCTGGGGTATTTTCCAAAATATCTCGGTTGAGGGAATAGATTATGGCAAAAACCCAAGTTATCCAGGTTCTAACGTCAGCATTGTTATGAACAACTATTTTTCAGCAATGGAAATGACATTACTGGAAGGGCGCTTTTTCAATAACAGCGATGCAGCAGGAGCAAGTCTAAATGCGGTTGTTACTAAAAACTTTGCTGAAAAACATTTAGCGGGTGAAAACCCAATTGGCAAGCGTATTAAATTAATGGAAATGGATAATGCAGTAGTCACAATTGTAGGTGTTACTAACAATGTCATATTCGGCCAACCTTTTGAGCACAATAGTGATAAAGCATCGATGTTTTTGGCTTATCAGCAGTTTCCTCGTTTGAATATGAATGCGGTAATTAAAAGTGCGTCAACAGCTCCTGCAACGCATAACCCTGTAAGCTTATTAAATAAAGCAGCGGTTGAATTAGATGCCGATGTTGCACCTTACAGTATTACCGATGTACAAGCTGGCATTGATAGCCGTTTATCGGGTATGAACTTTATTGCTAACATCTTTATCTTGTTTGCTATCTCGTCAATGGTGATTGCATTTAGTGGAATTTACGGTGTTATGGCTAACTCTATTGTGCAAAAAACACAAGAAATTGGTGTTCGCCGAGCGCTTGGTGCAGATAACAGCAACGTGTATAACCACTACTTAATGCAAGCGACAAAGCAGCTAGTGGCAGGCTTAATTTTAGGTATTCCAGCTGGTGTGCTATTAATAAAAATGCTAGAGCAAGGCAGTATGGCTGAGGGCTCGATGCTTGTTTATATTGGTGTACCCGTGTTAATTAGCTTGGTAATTGTTCTTGCAGTTGTGCTACCAGTTCGTAACGCACTTAATATGGAACCATCAAGTGCACTTAGACACGAATAGATAAAACTTAAAAAGCCAGTGCTTGCACTGGCTTTTTTCAATCCTAATTATTTATAAGGATTGGTATTATTTATTGATTTAACCCAAGTTAACTTTTACCCTAAAACCACTATCCCGCTTATGTCTAGGGTCTGTTGACCTTTCAAGTTCGTTTTTGCAGCAGTTTGATTGGGTTTTATACAAGGCAGAGGCTGCGTGGCATAGTTATTCTATGTGAGTCAGCCGATAACACAGTAGAAAAGCCAATCAAGCGCTGCCGAATGGTTCTTTTGAGCGCACTTTTATCATTGTTGCTCGATATTCGCTTAGATTACTAGGCCACACATCGAGCGCCGCGATAAAAGCACGCTTAAAGAGAACAAAAATAGAACAGCAAAGGTCAACAGACCCTAGTAGCCTTTGTGCTCTTATAAGCAAACAAGAATTAACGCAGTAAAGGATAAATTGTGTCTCATATTTTAATTGCTGATGACGATCCCAGTATTGTTGCCGCACTTCGCCTATTTTTAAAGAGCGAAGGGTTTAAAGTCACTACAGCAAGTTCACCAGCAGAAGCTGTTTTCTTTGTAAAACAAAACGACATTGATCTCGCTTTAATCGATTTAAATTATCACGCTGATACCACCTCAGGTCAGGAAGGTATTAATCTTACCGAACAGCTTGCAAGCCTTGATGAAAGCTTGGCAATTGTGTGTATGACCGGGTGGGCAAGTGTTGAAATCGCCGTGGAGGTAATGAAAGCCGGAGCGGGCGATTTTGTCGAAAAGCCGTGGGAAAACGAACGCTTATTAACGGTGATCACCAATCAGCTGAAACTGCGCGAGCAAAAGCTGCAAAACCAAGTGCTTAACCAAGAAAACCAAAACTTAAAAAGCGAACTAGCACAAAGTGATGGTGAGCTGATTGTTGAATCTGCCCCAATGAAAGCCCTGCTGGCACAACTAGAACAAATCGCCAAAGCCGATATCAATGTGTTGATCACAGGACCAAATGGCACCGGTAAAAGTTTACTCGCGCAGCATATTCATAATTTGAGTAACCGCAATAACGAGCGTTTTGTTTCGGTAAATATGGGCGCAATCAGCGAAAGTTTATTTGAGTCTGAACTATTTGGCCATGTAAAAGGCGCCTTTACCGATGCTAAGGAAAATCGTATTGGCCGCGTTGAGCTTGCCGAAAAAGGCACCTTGTTTATGGACGAAATTGGTAATATTCCACTGCCACAACAAGCAAAATTACTGCGCTTATTGGAAGAACACCAATTTGAAAAAGTTGGTTCAAGTAAAACGCAAACAGCGAACATTCGATTAATTTCAGCAACCAATGCCAATTTAGATGCGATGGTAGAAGATGCTACGTTTCGCCAAGATTTACTTTACCGGTTAAACACGTTTGTGGTGCGTTTACCAAGCTTAGCTGAGCGTAAAGATGACATCTTGCCAATGGCAAATAACTTTATTGCTAAAGCTGCCAAACGTTTTAACAAACCAGCACCGAGTTTATCGTCTGCTGCGTGTGATGCACTTTTGGCATACGATTGGCCGGGCAATGTACGTGAACTTTCTCATACGTTAGAGCGTGCGACGTTACTTGCTGTAAGCGAAATCAGCCCAGAGCATTTAATGCTAACGCCGACTGCAACTCAAGTTCCACAGGCTCAGGAACAAATAACCGCTAAGTACCAAGGCACAATGGATGAAATTGAAAAAGCTGTGATTGAACAGCGCTTAATGGAATATCAAGGTAATGCACTAGATACAGCAAAATCGCTTGGTTTAAGTCGCAGTGCGTTTTATCGTCGCCTCGATAAATTTGGTATTTAGTCGTGAAAAGCTTTTTTAATCAGCTACAACGTTCAGTGTTGTGGGCAGCGCTTCCGGGTAATTTTATTGCCTTGGTGATGATATGGCAGGCAGATTTCAGCATTTATTTGCAAGCACTGGTGAGTTTGTTACTAATTTTAGTGGTGGCGATTAATCTTTATTATTTGTTTGATAAATTAAACGAGCAGTTTTTATCGTTAGCAAATTTAGTTGAAGCGTTAAATGCAGGTGATTACACCTTGCGCGCCAAAGGGGCGGCTGAGTCATCGGCGTTCGGCGATTTAGTTCAGCAGATTAACCGACTTGCGGATAACTTATCTACCACTCGCTTTGAATACAAAGAAAGTCAGTTGTTATTAGCGAAACTGATTAAACAAATTGGTGTGATTATTTTCGCCTGTGATGAAAATCAAAAAATTACCTTGGCAAACCCTGCGGCAGAGCGCTTTTTTGAAAAATCTGAGTCCAAGTTGATTAACCATACACTTGCGGATTTAAATTTGGTTGATCTTGTAGATGCGCCAAATAATCAGTTAGTGATGGTTGCCAATAAACAAGCATCATCTCGCTTGCACTTATATCGTGATAATTTTAGAGAAGCAGGTAAGCAGCATAACTTATTTATTTTATCGGATTTAGAAACTGTACTGAGCCATCAAGAGCAAAAAGCATGGAAAGACTTAGTGCGTGTGTTAAGTCATGAAATTAATAATTCGCTGTCACCCATTATTAGCTTAACCGACACGATAAATAAAATATCATCGAGTTTGCCGATTGACGGCGAAGACAAAGAAGATATTCAAGGTGGCTTAACCATTATTGGCGAACGTGCAACCCGCTTAAAATCCTTTATTCAGGGTTATCGTCAACTTGCTACCTTGCCAGAGCCGCAAAAGAAACCGCATGATTTAGTAAAAATAATCTCAAGTAGTACAGAGTTACTAGGGTATCCCTGTAATTTACATTTAGCTGACAACTGCATACTTGAAGTGGATGCCGCCCAACTAGAGCAGTGTTTAATTAATTTATTGAAAAATGCCCATGAAGCAGCGCCACAGCAAACGATAGACGTCTCACTTAAACAAGATGCGCAACAAGTGGTAATTGAAATCAGAGATTTAGGCGCAGGGATAAGTAACCCTGACAACCTTTTTGTGCCTTTATACACCACCAAAAAACAAGGCACAGGTACAGGCCTTGCGCTGTGTCGCCAAATTGTATCAGCGCATAATGGGGTGATTTCACTTAGCAACCACCCAGAAAGTGGTTGCGTCGCGAAAGTAGTATTACCGCTTAGTTAAAACGGGCGATGGAATAAGGCGTAAGGTCAATTTGCGGTTTTGCGTCTTGTACTTCTGCTGATATTAGTTCAGCACTAATGGCCGCTAAGGTTAAGCCCAGGTGCTGGTGGCCAAAGTTAAAAAACACATTGTTGTGTTTAGGTGCGCGCCCGATCACAGGCAGTGAGTCGGGTAGTGTAGGGCGAAAACCCATCCACTTTTTATCTTGCTCAGGGTGGTCGTCTACCATATTTGGCCAAATAGATTCGCCAAGCTGCTTTAACATATCGGCACGGCGGTAGGTTGGTGCTTTTGAAAGACCTGCAAATTCTACTGTACCCGCAAGGCGAAGCCCTTCTTGCATTGGGGTTAGAATAAATTTCTTCTCAAATGATACAACTGGCATGGTGGGCATTTTCTCACTGGATACCATATAGTGGTAGCCACGCTCTGTGTCGATAGGTACTTTATAACCAAGCTGTTTGCAAAGTGCTTTTGAGTGTGCGCCGGTACACATTATTAATTTATCGAATACTAGCGCATCGTCTTTGGCATTTACGGTCACACCAGAGTCGCTTGAAAAAAGCGATGTCACTTCAACTTGCTTAAAATTAACGCCTAATGATTTTGCATAGTCAAACAGTGCTATGTTCAATTTATACGGGCTACAAGTATGACCTACATCGGTAAAGTAAAGAGCGTGTGTAATTGCTGGGTGTAACCCCGGTTGCAACTCATCTAATTCGTGTCTTTCTAATAACTTTACGTTTACGCCTTCTTTTTTATAGTGAGCACGTGTTGCTAGTGCATCTTTACGAGACTCTGACTCGAAGGTAAGTAAGCTGCCATTTAAATGGAATAGTGACTCGGTATTTGTTGTTTTAGTTAAACGCTGCCATGCGTTAATTGCCGACTGATTTAACTGTTTTAATGCATCTTTATTGCGATTAAATACACGCGGACGCATATTTGCTAAAAAACGCATAAACCAAGGCAGTGCTTTAAACAAATAACTCGGGCTAATTCGCAGAGCGCCTTTTGGGTCGAGCAACATTTTTGGTAGTTGTGGTAATAAAGATACCTGCGCGAGTGGAAATACCTGCTCTGTAGCAAAATGCCCGGCATTACCTTTTGAACAGCCTTCACTAATACCTTTGCTATCAAGCAGTGTTACTTGAAAGCCTTGTTGTTGTAGTTGAATCGCGGTTGAAATACCGATTACACCAGCGCCAATAACAGCAACGTTTTGATTAACCGAGCTAGAGATGTTTTTCATTTGATAAAAATATAACTTTACTTTGCATACAATATACATTAACTTAATCGGTATACAATGTACAGTATCACTTTTCGAAGTAAAAACAAATTAACCAAATAGGCTATTACACAATACAGCCGTTACACAGAATCATCTGGAATTTGGCGTTGGTTCTTACCTCTACTAGCTTTAGATACTGTGCTTAAGCTTTTTGTTTAGCATCAAATACTGAAGAAAATTAGCGGTTATGGTTGTTAACAACCACAATTCTTTTTATGTCAAAAGTGGATGCTAAAAAGCATTGGTGAAACGTATTTAAAGCAATTGCAATTATGTAGCTATAGCAAAATATGTTTTTTAAAAAATTAGGCTTTCCCCTTTAGCCGAGGTGCGCAATTTTTTGCGCGCCTATTTCGAATAAAGTGAAGTAAAAATAAATAGGAGTGCAGCAAGTGAAAAAAGGGACCTATTTTTGTATTGATGCCCATACCTGTGGCAATCCAGTCAGATTAGTTACGTCAGGCCACCCTGTGCTTGAAGGTAAAACGATGGGCGAAAAACGCATGCACTTCATGCGCGAATATGACTGGATCCGCCAGTCGTTGATGTTTGAACCTCGCGGCCATGACATGATGTCGGGTGCATTTTTGTATCCACCTTGCTCAGATAATGCTGATGCATCAATTTTATTTATTGAGACCTCAGGCTGCTTACCAATGTGTGGACACGGCACTATTGGTACCTTAACCGCAGGTTTAGAAGCGGGCCTTATCCAACCAAGAGTACCGGGTAAATTAGTAATTGATGTGCCAGCAGGGCAGATTAATGTTGATTACCAAATGACGAATAATAAAGTTGATTGGGTAAAAATTTATAATGTTGCTGCTTATTTAGCGCATCGAGATATTGAAATTGACGTGCCAGAACTTGGCAAAATCAAACTTGATATTGCCTACGGTGGTAATTTTTACGCGATTGTTGAGCCTCAGGAAAACTTCCCTGGCATTGATAAGTGGACACCTGGCGATATTTTAAAATTTAGTCCTTTGGTACGTGAAATTGCGGGTCGTGCAGTGGAGTGTGTTCACCCAGAAGATCGTAATGTCAAAGGACTTTCTCACGTTTTATGGACAGGTGCGCCAAAAACTGAAGGTTCTACTGTTGCTAATGCAGTGTTTTATGGTGATAAAGCCATAGATCGAAGCCCTTGTGGTACAGGTACATCAGCACGTATGGCGCAGCTGCATGCCAAAGGTTTATTAAAGCCAGGCGAAAAGTTTGTTCATGAAAGTATTATTGGTAGCCAGTTTGTTGGCACCATCGAAGCCGTAACTGAAATTGGTGGTATCACTGCGATTAAGCCATCAATTCAAGGTTGGGCAAAAATTACCGGATACAACCAGATACTAGTGGATGATGATGATCCCTACGTAAATGGTTTCCAACTTGTTTAAGGGGAGAGTAAATGTTTACAGGATTAAGCTTTATTAATAACGAATGGTCTTCACAAGGTGAAGGTTCGTTTAACGCAATAAATGCATTTGACCATACGCCACTTGAGCCTGCATTTAAAAACTGTAGCCTTGAGCAGTTAGCACAAGCATGTGATGTGGCAGATGCTGCATTTAAGATTTATCGTAAAACCACTAAAGCCCAGCGTGCTGCGTTTTTAAATACGATTGCTGATGAGCTTGCAAGCAAAGAAGATGAGCTGGTTGCACGCACACCACTAGAAACGGGTTTACCTGAAATGCGTATTAAAGGTGAGCTAGGTCGTACTGTTGGTCAGTTACGTTTATTTGCTGCAAATTTAGAAAAAGACGCTGAGTTTATCGCTGAAGATGCAGCATTACCTGAGCGTCAGCCTTTACCGCGTCCAACATTAAAAATGGCAAAAATTGCTATTGGTCCGGTAGCGGTTTTTGGTGCAAGTAATTTCCCTCTTGCCTTTAGTGCGGCAGGTGGTGATACAGCATCGGCATTAGCGGCAGGTTGCCCTGTGGTTTATAAATCTCACTCGGCACACCCTGGTACCAGTGAAATTGTGGTACGTGCGATTGAAGCGGCAATTACTAAATGCGATATGCCAAAAGGTGTTTACCAGTTACTTCATTCGAAAAGCTACGATGTAAGTCATGAATTAGTGAAAAATCCAAAAATCCAAGCAGTTGGTTTTACTGGTTCGTTTGGTGTGGGTATGGCACTGCAAGACAGCATTAAACAACGCAAGCAGCAAATTCCATTTTATGGCGAGCTGGGCTCTACTAATCCGCAAGTATTGCTTTCTGGTTTTGTTAAAGGCCAAGAAGAAAAACTAGCGGCTACATTTATTGCATCGCTAAATATGGGCGCAGGCCAATTTTGTACAAACCCAGGTTTATGGCTTATTGCTGAAGAAGAAGCTGAAAGTTTCAAACAAGCTGTGGCTAAAGAGGTGGAAGTTTCTGCTCCGCAAGCCATGTTAACGCCTGCGATTTTAAAAGCGTATAAATCAGGATGTGAAAACTTCGCAAATAATGCAACGCTTGTTGCAAGTGGTCAATCTGAAGAGCTTCGTTGTAGTACGCAAGTATTTGCCACGACTGCAACAGAATTTAGAAACAACAAAGCATTACATGAAGAAGTATTCGGGCCTGCTGCGTTAATGGTAACGTATTCATCAAACGATGAGCTTGTCGCTTTAATTGATGAACTAGAAGGTCAATTAACTGCAACCATTCATGGTAGTGAAGCATTGGTTCAGCAACACGCTGACATTGTGGATGCGTTAAGTTATGCGGTTGGCCGTTTAATATACAACCAAATGCCAACGGGTGTGGAAGTGTGCGATGCGATGATGCATGGTGGTCCATTCCCAAGTTCAACAGATGTACGTAGTACTTCTGTAGGTAGCCAAGCAATAGAACGATTCTTGCGTCCTCTATGTATACAAAATGCCTTTTAGAGTTCGTATGAAATAATTGTGTGTTCCCGTTCTAAGGTAAAAGGCCAGCTATGCTGGCCTTTTTTTATAATTTGTATAAACTATTGCCAAGTTTATACAAAATACAAAGAGATAAAATGGGGCTAGCATATAAAACACGTACCGAATTTGTGGTTGATGCGATTCGTGAAAAAATCTTAAAAGGCGAAGTAAAAGCCGGTCAGCCATTACGCCAAGCGGCGCTTGCTGAAGAACTAGATGTGAGCCGTATTCCTGTACGTGAGGCCCTATTACAACTTGAAGCTGAAGGCTTAGTTAAATTCCAAGCGCACAAAGGCGCAATTGTGACTGAGTTAAATGCAGCACATGTTGATGAATTATTTGAATTGCGTGCCATGTTAGAAGCCGATTTACTAGCGCGTTCAATTCCAAATATGAATCCTGAAGATTTTGATCATGCAGAAACGCTTTTGGCAAAGTTAGATGAAGCATTAACTCATGAAGACAGCGCAAACTTATGGGCTGATCTTAATACTAGCTTTCACACTTACTTATACCAAGCCGCTGAACGCCCGCAAACGTTAGAAGTAGTTAATATTTTAAATAAGAACTCTGACCGCTATATTCGCATGCATTTATTATTGGCTGGTGGTATTAAAAAGGCGGGTGGCGAGCATAAGCAGTTAATTGACTATTGCCGTGCTGGTGATACAAGTAACGCATGCCAATTACTTAAGCAGCATATTCTTGGTGCTAAAGAAGAAATCAAAGCGTTACTGATTGAAGAATAAAATCAAGAGAATTAAAAAAACCAGCCTGATGTGGCTGGTTTTTTGTTTTAATGCTTAGTTGCAAAAGCCCAGAGCAATTACTTTTTAATTAATGGTAACTGCTTCTCACTCCAAGCAAGGTAGTCACCTTCTAAATGTTTTAATTTAAATCCTTTTTCAGACAATGCCTTTTCAAATAAACCTGCACGACGGCCAGAACGGCAATACACAACCAGGGTTTTGTCTTTTAACGATTCCAATACCGACATATTTTCTTCAATTTGATTATGAGGAATATTGAGTGCGCCTTTAACATGCCCGTCATTAAATTCTTCAACTGAGCGAACATCGATAATCGTATAGGCATTGTCAGACATTTGGTTTTCTAATAACTGTTGTTGGCTAATAACAGGTGTATTAGCAAAACATGCAACACTAAATAGTAGCGATGCGATAAATAAAATATGTTTCATGTGTGTTGTCCTTTAGTTATTATTAAATAAATCGACTGCTGCTTGGCTCATGGCGGTTACCCCTGTTTTAATGGTCAGTGGGTAATCCGGAGCAAACTTACTTGAATGAAGTGAAGGTAGTTTAGCGCCATTTTTCATTGCGTTCTCGTATTCTGTAGGATTAACTCCGCCAAGCCAAAAAATAGTGATTGGCACATTTTCATCGGTGCGGCCAAACAGACCAAAATCCTCACCCGCCATTACTGGTTCAGCTTTTAATATATTGGCTTCACCAATGGCTTTTTTAATACTCGCGGTGACACGTGTTGCAAGCTCTGGATTATTGTAAGTAGACGGAATACTTTCAGATTCATGTACGATTACTTCAGGTAACTCGTTTTCTGAAAGACCGGCACTAAGTGCAATCCCTTTAGTAATTCGCTTAATTGCTGCAATTTGTTGATTACGTACATCGGGGTTATACGAGCGTAATGTCAGCTGCAACTTTACTTGATTAGAAATGATGTTGTGTTTTGAGCCACCATGGATCGAACCCACAGTAATCACGCTAGGTTCTAACGGTGAGATTTCTCGGCTAGCAATGGTTTGTAATGCAAGTACAGTACGTGAGGCAAGTACCACGGGGTCAATAGTCGTATGAGGATAAGCGCCATGGCCACCGCGACCTTTTATAATTACATCGACAGAGTCAACATTTGCTAGCGCATAACCTGGAGCAATAGCGACTTTACCTGCAGGTGCTGATGCACTTACGTGTAGGCCAACAACATAGTCAGGTTTGGCAAATTTAGAATAAAGGCCTTCTTTTAACATAGCCTTTGCACCGCCACCAACTTCTTCAGCTGGTTGCGCAACCATCATTAATGTACCTTGCCAATCATCTTTGTGTTCTACTAGCTGTTGAGCTGTACCTATAAAACTCGTCATATGAATATCATGACCACAACCATGCATCACACCTACTTTATTACCGCTTTTATTTATCACGGTTACTTTTGAAGCGTAATCTTTATTAGTTTCTTCTATTATTGGTAGACCATCGGTATCTGCTCGTAGCATGACCGTTGGTCCATTACCATTTTTGAAAATACCAACTACGCCAAAACCGCCAACATTTTCAGTAACACTAAAACCAAGATGAGTTAATTCTTTAGCAAGCTTATTTGCAGTTTGTTTTTCTTGGTATGAAAGTTCAGGGTGTTGATGAAGATGTTTATAAAGTGAGTTTAATGCGTTTTGCTGGGAGATATCGGGTGTATATTGATTGGCTGTAACGGCACTGCTTGTGATGATTAAAGCGCTAAGTAATACAAATTTCATTTGCTATTCTCTTATTCAGCATTGTTTTTTAATTATATTGCCTCCATATTGACACTAATTAAAGTTAATAATTAATTAATATGAACAATATTATTGAACTAACAGCAGATAGCTTTTCACAGGTCATTTCAGAGACCGCTCCAGAAACATTAATCGCATTATACTTTTATACTCAGCAAGCACCTGAATGTGCAGAGATGACATCAATGCTTGAAGCGAAAGCAGTGCAGTACTCACAGAACTTACTTTTAGCTAAGCTTAATTGTGATGTAGAGCAAGCATTAGCATCTCAACTTGCGCAGCAAATTGGTCTGCAAGGTATTCCTGCAATTTTACTTTTAAAAGGCGGCACTCCGGTTGATATGTTGCCAGGTCCGCAAACACAAGAAATGCTAGATGCTGCACTTGAAAAGCATTTACCAAATGCAGAAGACTTATTAGTAACCCAAGCACAACAACTTTTAAGTCAAGGCAATTTCTCAGAAGCCTATACAAAAGCAAAGCAGGCTTATGATGTAAATGCACAAAATAGTAAGGTTAAACTAATTCTTGCTGATATCTGCTTAAATATACAAAAAGTGGATGATGCAGATGCATTACTTGCAACGATCCCAATGGTTGACCAAGATGCCTACTTTAACAACTTAAAGGCAAAGGTTGAGTTAGCTCAGCAGGCAAAAGACTCGCCAGAGATAAAGCAATTAGAAGCAGACATTGCCAACGACGAAACTAACTTTGACGCAAAAGTTAAATTAGCTGTTCAATATGATCAAGTAGGGCGTAAAGAAGAAGCTTTAGAAACATTGTTTTCTGTATTACAAAAAGATTTAGCATTTGGCGATGCGCGTAAAATGTATCTTGATGTAATAGCAACCTTACCAGATGGTGATGAATTAGCGGCTAGATACCGTCGTAAGCTATACAGTATCTTATATTAATAGTTAGCTGATTAATGAAAGGAACCAAAAGGCTCCTTTTTTATTTCATATTGTTTTAAAAAATCTGACATATAAATTTGCAATCCTGAAAGATTGTTCGATACTTAAATTCCTCTTTTTGAGTTCAAATGCCCAAAATCGTACGTTAAACATACGGTTTTGTAGCCTTGATGTTAAATTTAGAATTAAATCGCTATTTTTTACAAAAAACTTAAAAAAAAGGGTTGATCCAAATTCGGATCTCTCTATAATGCGCCTCCACCAACACGGGGAACGACGCAGCATAGCAGCGAATCACGAGTTGGTTGAGTCAAGTAAAACTCAGTTTTGAAAGTTTTTAAAAATAATCAAAATTAAGTGTTGACAAAAAAATAGGAAAGCGTAACATACGCAGCCCTAACAGCGACAAAGCGTCGCGGCAAACACAAGGTTGTTTGCACTGTTCTTTAAAAATTTAAGCAAT